>CAYSVH010000007.1:0-142864 GCA_964434425.1 uncultured Bifidobacteriaceae bacterium
CCTACCGGGATCGTCGCACCAAGAAGCGCGACTTCCGCCGGCTGTGGATCGCCCGTATCAACGCGGGTGCCCGCGCCAACGGTCTGACGTACTCCGAGTTCATGCACGGCGTGAAGCTGGAGGGCATCGAGCTCAACCGCAAGATGCTGGCCGACCTGGCCACGCACCAGCCCGAGGCCTTCGCCTCGATCTGCGACCGCGCCCGCACGGCGCGCGAGTCGGCTCAGTCGGCCGCGGCATAGCCGCCGTGCCGCCGCTGCGGCAGATCACATCGTTCAAGAATCCCGCGCTTGGACTCGTGCGGTCGCTCGAGTCCAAGCGCACCCGTCGTGAACGTCGCCTGATCGTCGTGGAGGGCGAGGATCTCCTGAACGCCGCCCTCGACGCCGGTCTGGCGCCGGTAACACTCCTGGTCGACGCCGAGCGCGTCGATCCCGACGATCCGATCCTCCGGGCGGTCGGCACGCTCGCCGAGCGGTACGCCGTCCCCACGGATCTCATGAAGCGCGTGAGCACCATGGGGCATGCCGCGCGGATCATCGCCGTCGTCCCGCAGCCCACCCCGGGCGACTTCCGCACGGTCCCGATGCCACCGTCCCTGGGGGTCTGGCTGGCCGGCGTGGGGGATCCCGGCAACGTCGGCACGCTCGTCCGCACGTCCGCGGCCTTCGGCTGCGACTGGGTGGCGCTCGGACCGGGCAGCGCCGATGCCTCCAATCCGAAGGCCGTGCGCGCGGCCATGGGCGCGACCTTCCGCATGACACTCCTGGAGGGTGTTCGCGGCGAGGATCTGGCCACCCGCCCGGGGCTTCGCATCGTGGCGGGCGTCGTACGCGACGGAGTGCCGTACTGGGAAGCCGACCTGGCCTCGCCGTGCATCGTCGCCCTCGGGTCGGAACGCGCGGGAATCGAGGACGCCGTCGACGCCCTCGGCGACTCGGCCGAGGTGGTGCGGGTCACCATCCCGCAGTCGGAGGGCACGGAGTCGCTGAACGTCGCCGCCGCCGGTGCGGTGCTTCTCGCGGAGGCGCGCCGCCAGCGAGCGGGGTAGCGCCCCTCGTCACGGCCGGCGTGTGCCGCCGGGCATGCGGTCCCCCTTGGGCAGCGGCGACGGGGCGGCTGCGGGGAATGGCCCTTCGGTATCGTTCCCCCCTGTGACGAATCCCCCGGATATTGAGACCATCCGCGATTCCGCGCTGGCGGACATCGCCGAGGCGGGCACGCTCGGCGCACTTGATGAGGCCCGCATCCGCCACGCCGGACGAAAGAGCGCGCTGACCGCCCTTCTCGCCGGAATCGGGCAGCTTCCGCCCGAGCAGCGCGGCCCGGTGGGCAAGGGCGCCAACCTCGCCCGGAAGGCCGTCGAGGCCGCGCTGGCCGAGCGCCACCGGGTGCTCGAGGCCGAGGCACTCTCGGACCGCCTGGCCTCCGATCGCGTCGATGTGACGCTTCCGGGGGATCCGATCGACGAGGGAACCCTCCACATCGTCACGCAGCTTCGCCGTGAGGCCGAGGAGATCTTCCTGGGCATGGGCTGGCAGGTGGCCGACGGCCCGCACGTGGAGGACGACTTCCACAACTTCACCGCGCTCAACATCCCCGAGGGGCATCCGGCGCGCGCCGAGACGGACACCTTCTTCGTCGACGGTCATCCCGACATCGTCCTTCGCACCCACACCTCGCCGGTCCAGGTGCGCGTGATGCAGTCGCAGGAGCCGCCGATCTACTCGGTCATGCCGGGTGCCGTCTACCGCAACGAGGACATCGACGCCACCCACGGCGCCATGTTCCACCAGCTGGAGGGCCTCGCGGTCGACGAGGGGCTCACCGTGGCGCACCTCAAGGGCACGCTGCGGCAGTTCATCCGCGAGCTCCTCGGGCCGAGCTACGAGATCCGGCTGCGCCCGGACTACTTCCCGTTCACCGAGCCCTCGTACGAGGTGGACGTCCTCTGGACCGACCGGCGCGGTCGCTCGACCTGGCTGGAGCTTCTGGGCGCCGGAATGGTCGACCCCAACGTGTTCGCGCACTGTGGCGTCGATGCCGAGCGGTACACCGGGTTCGCCTGGGGCGTGGGCCTCGAGCGGGTGGCCATGCTGCGCCACGGCGTGAACGACCTGCGGATGCTCTTCGACGGGAACCTCGGGTTCCTGCGACAGTTCGGCGATGCGGGGGCGGTGCGATGAGGGTTCCCATGTCATGGCTGGCCGACCTCGTGGACCACGGGATGTCGGCGGACGAGCTCGCGACCGCGCTCACCGACGTCGGCATCAAGGTCGAGGCCGTGCACCACCGCGGTGCACCCGACACCCCCGAGAACCGCCGGTATCTGCGCGTCGGTCACGTGGTCGAGGCCGGAAGGCACCCCGACGCCGATCGCCTCAGCCTCTGCCGCGTCGACGTCGGCGGCGACGAGCCCGAGCAGATCGTGTGCGGCGCGCCGAACGTCGCCGCGGGGCAGACCGTGGCCGTGGCGCTCCCCGGAGCGATGCTGCCGGGAGCGGAGAAGCCCCTGAAGGCGGCCAAGCTGCGCGGTGTGCCCAGCAACGGGATGATCCTGTCGGCGCGCGAGCTGGAACTCTCGGACGATCACGAGGGCATCATGGTCCTCGACGGCACGGTCGCACCGGGCACCCCGCTCGCCGACGCGCTGCCTCTCGGCGAGGACGTCATCGAGTTCGAGCTCCCCGCGAACCGCCCGGACCTCCTCGGCGTCTGGGGGATCGCACGCGAGGTCGCCGCGATCACCGGACGGCCGCTGCGCGAACCGGACACCTCCATGCCGGAGTCCACCGGCGACGGTGCGGTCGGCGATCGCATCGCGATCGAGGTCACCGCTCCGGACCTCTGTCCCCGCTACCGGGGCACCGTGCTCACCGGCGTGACCGTCGGCGAGTCACCGGACTGGCTGAAGCGCCGGCTGGAGGACGCCGGGATGCGGGCCATCTCGAACGTCGTCGACATCACCAACTACGTGATGCTCCTCACGGGGCAGCCGTTGCACGCGTTCGACCTCGACCGTCTCGCCGGACCGCGCATCGTCGTGCGTCGTGCGGGTGAGAACGAGCCGATCGTCACCCTCGACGGTGTCGAGCGCACGCTCGGTACCGACATGCTCGCCATCTGTGACGCCGAGCGTCCCGCGGTGATCGCCGGCGTGTTCGGCGCCGAGTTCGCGGAGGTCAGCGACACGACCCACGACGTGGTGCTGGAGGCCGCGACCTTCATCGGCTCCAACATCCTCGCCACCTCGTGGGGCCTGGGACTTCGTACCGAGTCGAGCCGCCGCTTCGAGAAGGGACTTCCGCCCGAGCTCCCCGCGGTCGCCATGGCCATCGCCTGCCACATGCTGATCGACCTGGCCGGAGCGATGCTCGTCCCCGGGGTGATCGACGTGGGGGAGGGCGACCGTGCGCCGGTCACCATCACCCTCCGGCACGCCCGGATCGCCACGATCCTCGGCATGACCGTCGATCCGGCCGACTCGGCGACGATCCTCCGCAACCTGGGTTGCACGGTCGACGAGGGGGGCGAGTCGCACGCCGTGACCGTTCCCTTCTGGCGTACCCGTGACCTGGAGCGCGAGATCGACCTCATCGAGGAGGTCGGCCGGCACGCCGGCCTGGACGGAATCCCCGAGGTCCCGATCCGCCTCGTCGCCCGCGCACGTCGAACGCCGGCCCAGCGCGTTCGCGCCCGCCTGGAGCAGCGCGCCGCGGATCTGGGGTACAGCGAGGTCATCACCATGAGCTTCGTGCCCGAGGCCGACGCCGATCGCCTCCGTCTTCCCGAAGGTGATCCCAAGCGGCAGGTCGTGCGGCTCGCGAACCCCCTGTCCGAGGAGGTCGCCGTCATGCGGCGGTCGCTGGTCCCCGGGCTGCTACGCGCCGCCGCGCACAACCAGGCGCACCAGATCGTCGCTGGGCGGCTGTTCGAGGTCGGACGCACGTACGCGCCGCGCCTCGGCGGCATGGCCGACGAGCACGAATGGATCACCGGGCTCGCCTTCGGCACCCCGCCGCGTGACCATTGGCGCGCGACCCCTCAGGTCCCGGACTTCTTCAGCGCCAAGGGCATCGTCGAGGTGCTCGCGCACTCCGTCGGCGTGCGGCTCACCGAGGTTCCCGCGGAGAACCCGTACGGGCACCCGGGGCGTCAGGTGGCGCTTCAGAACCGTGACGTGCGCGTCGGGTGGGTCGGAGAGATCCATCCGCTCGTGGCGCGTGACTTCGGCATCGACGGTCCGTGTGCCGTTTGGGGCCTCGACATCGGGGCTCTCGTCGACTCGCTGACGTCGGATCGGCCCGAGTTCCAGCCGCTGCTCTCGGTCCCGGCATCCACGCGCGATCTCGCCCTGGTGGTCGACGACACCGTCAGCGCGGGGGACGTGCTCGTGGTCGCCCGCTCGGCCGGTGGCCGGCTCGTCCGTGACGTGACGCTGTTCGATCGCTACGACGGCGATCAGCTGCCGGACGGCAAGGTCAGCCTGGCCCTGCGGTTCACCATCGCCGATCCCGAGAAGACCCTGACCGACGACGAGATCGCGGCGCCGGTCAACAAGGTGCGAAAGCGCCTCGAACGTGAATTCGACGCGGAGCTTCGCGGATGAGCCAGACCGTCCATGTCATCGGTGCCGCCGGCTTCGCCGGGGCTCAGCTGGCCGATCTGGTCGATCGGCACCCGTACTTCGATCTCGGCCTCATCACCGCCCGTGGCGACGCGGGTTCGCGTCTGGTCGACGTCTATCCGCAGTACCGGGTGACGGGAACCCTGACCGAGCTCGACGTGCAGGCCGTCCAGGAGGGAGACCTCGCCGCGGTCGCGTACCCGCACGCCGAGGCCGCCCCGATCGTGGCCGCGCTCGTCGCGCGTGGCGCCCGCGTGCTCGACGTGTCGGCCGACTACCGCCTCCGCGACCCGGCCCTGTACCCGGAGTGGTACGGGTTCGAGCATCCGCACACCGACCTTCTGGCCGAGGCCGTCTACGGGCTGCCCGAGCGCTATCGCGACGCCATCCGGACGGCGCGTGTGGTCGCCAACCCCGGCTGCTACCCCGAGACGTCCATCCTCGGCCTGCTGCCGCTGGCCGACGAGATCACGGACGTCGTGATCGATGCGAAGAGCGGGGTCAGCGGGGCGGGTCGCACCCCGTCGTCCACCGTCCACTTCTCGACGGTGACCGAGAACGTGTTCGCGTACAAGGTCTACGCGCACCGGCACCGGCCCGAGATCGAACAGGAACTCGGCGTCGAGGTGACCTTCACACCGCACCTGGTGCCCGTGGACCGCGGCCTCCTCGCCACCTGCTATGCGCGGCTCACCGGCGGCACCATCGCTCAAGACGAGCTCAGCGCGCGCTATCGCGCCTTCTACGCCGACCACCCGTTCGTGGAGATCGTCGACACCCCGCCCACCATGCGTGCGGTGCAGTTCACCAACTACGTCCAGATCTGCCCGGTGGCCGATCCGCGCGGGGGGCGTGTGACCGTGTTCTCGGTCCTCGACAACCTGGGCAAGGGCGCGGCCAGCCAGGCGGTGCAGAATCTCAACCTGATGGCCGGCCGGCCGGAGGACGAGGGTCTGAAGTAGATGGGCGATTCCATGATCTCGCGGCGTGGTGCACGCCTCCGGCGGCGCGGATACGCCTCTCATCCACGCGCCCACCCCGGTCCAGCCTCCGGACACCTCGGAAAGGACACCACCCTGACCGTCGGTGTGCGACGGCACCGCGCATCCACCGGTGACGCACCCCACGTCCACGATCTCATGGAGTCGAACATCTCGTGAGTGAACTCCTCAACCTGACGCGAACCGAGTGGCTGGACATGCCCGACCAGCTGGAGCGGCTCGCGGAGGGCGGCGTCACCGCGCCCTCGGGATTCGAGGCGGGCGCCGTGGCGTGCGGCCTGAAGGAATCGGGCGCGCTCGACATCGGGGTCCTCCACAGCACCCGCTTCGCGCAGTCCGCACTCGTCGACACGTCAAGCGCGCTGCCGTCCGAGTCGGTCATCCATACGCGCACCCTGGATCGGTCGCGACTGCAGGCCGTCGTGGTCAACGCGGGCAACGCCAATGCGCAGACGGGCCCGCAGGGCATCGCCGACGCGGCCGCCCTCGGTGCCGCCGCCGCAGGCGGGCTCGGCCTCGGGTCCGACGCGGTCGCCGTGTGCTCCACCGGGGTGATCGGACGCCGGTTCGAGATCGGGATGGTGACGGCCGGTGCGGCCGATGCCGCGGCCGTCGTCTCCCGGACCGGGGGCACGGCGTTCTCGGAGGCCATCTGCACCACGGACCGCGAGCCCAAGTCGGCGGCGTGGCGCCTGCGCCTTCCGTCCGGAGAGTACGCGATCGGCGCGGCGGCGAAGGGCGCGGGGATGATCTCGCCCGGCATGGCCACGATGCTCGCGTACGTCACCACGGACGCCCCGGTCGAGGCGCGCACCCTTCAGCCCATCGTCCGCGACGCCGCGGCCGAGTCGTTCAACCGCATCAGCGTCGACGGTCAGATGAGCCCCAGCGACACCCTCATGGTGATGGCCAACGGCGAGGGCCACGGCCTGGTGGGGGAGGAGGCCGAGGTCTTCGCCCGCGCACTCCGGTCGATCTGCCGCTGGCTGGCGCTCATGATCGTCCGTGACGGGGAGGGGGCCGAGCACGTGGTGCGTCTCGTCGTCCACGGCGCCCAGGACGACGCGGAGGCCGAGACCGTGGCCCGCGCCATCGGCAACTCGCCTCTGGTCAAGGCCGCGGTGTACGGGCGTGATCCCAACTGGGGGCGTGTCACGCAGGCCGTCGGCGCGGCGCTCGCGGGTGCCACGCGTCCGCCGGTCGTGTCGCTGACCTTCGACGGGCTCGCGCCCGACGACCCCGCGATCGCCGAGGTCATGGAGCGCGAGGAGTACGAGATGCAGGTGGGCCTCGGCCGGGGCGTCGCGTCCGCCGAACTCTTCTTCTGCGACCTCACGCACGCGTACGTGAGCATCAACAGCGACTACACGACGTGAGCGAGACGGCCGAACGGCGCAGCGTCTACGAGTCCGTCGGCGGGATGGTGTTCTTCCGTCGTCTGGTCGACGCCTTCTACGCGCGCGTCGAGAAGGACGAGGTCCTGGTGCTCCTCTATCCCGAGGACGACATGGTCGGCGCTCGTGAGCGGCTCACGCTCTTCCTCGCGCAGTACTGGGGAGGCCCGACCACCTACTCGGAGCGTCGCGGACATCCTCGCCTGCGGATGCGTCACGTCGACTACTGGATCGACCAGGACGCGCGCGACCGCTGGGTGGCGCACATGAACGCCGCGATCGACGAGGTCACCCCGCCGGACGACATCGCGCGGGTGATGAGGGACTACTTCGACATGGCCGCCGACGCGATGATGAACCGCTGACGGGGCTCGTCTCGCCACGTGTACGGCGACGTCACCCCGAGCAGGACGACGAACCGCCTCCGAGTGCGTGGGACGCGACCCACGTCGCGAGCGCATCGAGGCTCGCGATCCCGGCGTTGAAGCTCGGTGCCTCGGCCGCCATCGCCACGGCGACCGGACCGGATGGAAGGTCGATGATCCCGAACTGGCGTACGAGATAGCCGCCCCCGGCCGTGGGCCCCCAGCCCCCCTTGAACCGCTGATTCGTTCCGATCCTTCCAAGGCCCCACCGCTGTGACGATGTGACGGCGCCCATCAGGGAGACGATCGGGGGTGCGCCGTCGATGCAGGGGAGGCCGCGGACAAACCGCTGTTGATCCGTCAGGCTCCAGACCGTCTGCCCGTAGGCCGAGAAGCCCGATCGGACCACGGATCGCTGGACCGTCGTGTTCCCGTCGCCCCCGCTTCGCAGGACCGCCTCGACCTTCGATCCGGCGGCATCGGGTGTGCCGAGCGCTGACCACAACCGTGCGGCGGCGTCGTTGTCGGACGCCGTGATGGCAGGCGACATCGACGGTGAGGTCCGTCCCATCTCCCGATGAACGGCGACGGCCAGCGGAACCTTGATCGTCGACCACGCCACCCCCGTCGTCCAGGGGCCCTGTTGTACCGCAGGGCCGTTCATGGGTCCGTACACCACTCCGACACGGCCGCCCAGACGTGACGCGAGCGCATCGAAGCCCGTGGCCCCGGACCCGGTGGCCGCAGGGGCGTCGGGGGTGTCCACGGCACCGTCGACGGATTCGGGTTCGCTGATCTCCTCCTCAAGGCCGGCGACCCGGGCTTCGAGGTCGGCGGTCCTCTGCGCCCGCCGTGCCTGTTCACGACTTCGCTCGAGTGCGGTCTCGGCCGCCTGTTCCTGCGCGTCGGCCTGCGGTTCACCCGTGTCACGGGTGAACCATGCGATCGAGCCGCCGATCAGCATGAGCGCGCCCAGCGCGGCTGTGAGGATGACCGCTAGCCGTCGCATCTCAGGAGGGGTAATGCGACCGGCGGGGCTGCCGATGAAAGGTGGACACTCGTCAGATCTCCAGGTATGTGAATGCGACAGAAAGGATATCGTTGCCGCATGAATCGGTCCGCCTTGAAGTCCGTGACCACAACGTGCTGCCTGTCCGCGGTCATGCTGTTCGGAGCCGCGTGCGGCTCGGGCGACGGCCTCGATGCCGTTGAGCGTGCGAAGGAGGAGGGGCGACAGGAGGCCATCGCCGAGCAGAAGGCGAAGGCCGACGAGAAGCGCCAGGCCGATCTGGAGGCCAAGGTGAAGCGCCTCGAAGCCCAGCAGAAGGCACAGAGGGCCGCTGCGGCAGCGGCCGCGAAGAAGCGCGCCGAGGAGTCTTCAGGGGCGTCGGCGTCGACCGGCACCGCCTGCGGTGACGGGATCAGCGTCGGACCCAACACCACCTGCTCCTTCGCGCGCAATGTGTACGTGGCGTGGCACAACTCCGGAGGCGGGTCGATCACGGTCGACGTCTGGAGCCCCGTGACCGAGCGTTACTACTCCATGCGGTGCAGTGCGGGCTCCGTGACGACCTGCCGCGGCGGTAACAACGCCATCGTGTACATCCGCTGACGTCGGGCCACCGGTCGGCGGTCGATCGCGACCCGCCCGGTGTACTCTCAGGACGCGCGACTTCGGCTGAGCACGTCCCGGGGACCGGAGGCGGATTGCCCCGGTCTCACCCGGACCTCTGATTCGCTCGTCCGTCCGTCACCGCAGGGGCGTGCTCACGCAGAAGTGCCTCCGCCTCCGGGGTCATCGCATGGGCGGGGATGGGGAGACTCTGATCCGTGGTCGTGTGGACGAACCAGACGTCCTTCGTCCGGTGCACCGAGCGCACCGCGCTCCAGGGGAGGTGCTGCGCGCCGTGGGCGTTCTCGAACTCGAGGCCGTCCTCGTCGAGGGTGACCTCGATCGTCGCCGGTGCGGGCAGCGACCGGAACTGCATGCGCAGGGCGCGCGCGACGTCACGTGACGGACGCTGAGCGGCGATGGCGGCGCCCGCGATGAGCGCGCCCGCGATTCCCGCCAGGATCCCCATGACGTGCTGCTTCTCAAGGATGGCGTAGGCCACCACGAACGCCGCCACGCCGGACAGGATCGTGAGGACACGCGCACGGCGGTCGAGGTTGGCGGCGGCCACCTGCCGGACGAAGCGCTTGTCGGCGGCGTAGCTGATGCGGACGGGATCCACGGGACGGCAGGCTACCGAATCGTGCGGGGACGACGTGAGCGCCATGAGGTGGAGGAACAGCCGCTATCGATGGCGTGATTCCAGGGCCTCGCGGCGTGGTGTGTGTCCCTGGCGGCGCGGATGCGCCACCGGACGCCTCGAACAGGCGAGCCGGCATGCCCGTCGGCGTGCGACGGCACCGCGCATCCACCATGACCGCACCCCACATCCACGATCCCATGGAACCAACCATCCACCACCCGAAATTCGGTACCGTTCGCGCTTCGCGCGACGCCACCACGACTGGGAGGACGCCCTGGGCCGCAGCGAACGCATCCCGCATGAGGTCGAACGGCTGTACGAGCGCGTCGAGGTGCTCCTCGAGGCGCTTCCCTACATCCGCGAGTTCGCGCGCCAGACCGTCGTCGTGAAGTACGGTGGCGCGGCGATGACGACGCCCGAGCTGAAGGCGTCGTTCGCACGTGACATCGCCCTGCTGAAACTGGTGGGCATCAACCCCGTCGTGGTGCACGGTGGCGGACCCGACATCAGCCGTTTCTCGGACCGGCTGGGGCTCGAGGTCAAGTTCGTGCACGGCCTGCGGGTCACCGACGCCGACACGATGGAACTCGTGAAGATGGTCCTCGTCGGCAAGATCAACAAGGAGATCGTCGCCCAGCTGCGGGTCGCCGGGGTGGAGGCGGTGGGCCTCTCCGGCGACGACGCCGGGCTGATCAGCGCGCAGAAGGCCACCCACACGGACGCCGACCTGGGCTTCGTCGGTGAGATCGTCCGCTTCAACACCCACGTCCTCGAGCGCCTCGCCGACTTCGTACCGGTGGTCGCCTCGGTCGGAGTCGATCGGGAGGGGCAGAGCTACAACATCAACGCCGACACCGTCGCCGGCGAGCTCGCCGCGGCCCTGGGCGCCAAGCGCGTGCTGTTCCTGACGGACGTCGAAGGCATCTACGGCGACATCGACGACCCGAGCAGCCTCATCAGCGAGTGCGACATCTCGGACATCGACGCGATGCTCGAGAGCGGTGACGTGAGCAAGGGCATGGTGCCCAAGCTCCGTGCGTGCACCAACGCGCTGCGTGGCGGGGTGGAGGCCGTGCAGATCATCGACGGGCGCGTGCCGCACGCGCTTCTGGTCGAACTGTTCACCGAGGCGGGCGTCGGGACCAAGGTCACCGCGTGATCGACGAGCGCCTGGTGATGCGTGCCGAGGCCGCGCTCATGCCGACGTACCGGCGTCAGCCGGTGCAGTTCGTGCGGGGAGAGGGTGCGCGTCTGTTCGATGCCGACGGCCGCGCGTACATCGACTGCGTGGCCGGGATCTCGATGGCGAACATCGGGCACGCGCATCCCGCGGTCGCAGAGGCGGTGGCGAAGCAGGCCGCCGAGCTCGTCAACGTGTCGAACCTCTTCTACACGGAGCAGCAGATCGAGCTTGCGGAGTGGATCCGCGACCGCTCACTGGGCGGCAAGGTGTTCTTCTGCAACTCGGGTGCCGAGGCGAACGAGGCGGCCATGAAACTGGCACGCCGGCGCGGAGGACCGGATCGCACCGAGATCGTCTCCGTCGTGGAGGGATTCCACGGCCGCTCCTACGGCGCCCTGTCGCTCACCGGGCAGCCCGAGAAGCAGGAGCCGTTCCGGCCCGTGGTGCCGGGCGTGCGGCACGTGCCGCGCAACGACGCCGACGCGCTCGAGGCCGCGGTGGGCGACCATACCGCGGCGATCTTCCTCGAGACGATCCAGGGCGAGTGCGGCGTCCACCCGCTGGACGACGGGTTCCTGCGGCTGGCGCGGACGCTGGCCGACCGTCACGGGGCACTGCTCATCTTCGATGAGATCCAGACCGGGCTCTCGCGCACCGGACCGCTCTTCTCCTACCTGGAACTGGACGTCACCCCCGACGTGATGACCCTCGCCAAGAGCCTCGGAGGCGGGGTCCCCATCGGCGCGATCATCGCGCGGCCCGAGTACGCGGACACCTTTCAGCCCGGCGATCACGGATCCACCTTCGCGGGAGGATCCCTGGCGTGCGCGGCGGCGCTGGCGGCCACCCGGATCCTCGACGACCCGGACCTGCAGGAGCACGTGCGCGTGCTCGGGGCACGGATGCGCGTGGCGTTCGCGGGCCTGGTGAGTGCAGGATCGGCCCGTGAGGTCCGGGGCCGGGGGCTGATGATCGGGCTCGACCTGAACGGTCCGGTCGCGGCGGACGCGGTCTCGCGCCTGCTGGCGGCGGGGATCCTGGTGAACAACACCTCGGATCGGACGTTGCGCTTCCTTCCTCCGCTCGTCATCACCGAACAGGAGGCCGATCAGGTGATCGCCGCCGTCACGTCGGTGGCCGGGGAGCTGTCCGTCTGACGGGAAGCGCCGACGTCGGTCGGCGGCGGCGGGTGTCCGTGGCGGTGGGGGACGGCGCCTCAGGTGATGGGCCGCTCCCGGTCCGGTGAGCCGTCATCCACGGCCCGCCGATGGAGCACGTGCCGCACCGAGACCGCGTGTCGAAGTGCGCCCGGCACGCGTCCGCGGGAAGCCACTGCGTGGACGATGAGCCGCGCAGAAGGAGCGGCCTAGGCCATCCCTTCGCGGGTGAAATCGAGGATGATCTCCGTGCCCGGTCCGTCGGTGATGATCCGGAAGCGGTCGGTCAGGTGCTCGATGAGGTAGAGGCCACGTCCCCGATCGCTGTGGTGCGCTGGCAGACGGTGCACACCGGGAGGCGTCCAGACGGGGCCGTGGCCCTCGTCGAGGATGCGGATGGACGCGTGCTCGGAATCGATCTGGTAGACAACCTCGACGAGTTCTCCGGGGCGCGAACCGTGCTCGATGGCGTTGGCCGCGGCCTCGCTCACGGCGAGCACGACCTGGCCGGCGGCCTCGTCGTCCCAGCCGCAGCGGTCCAGGGCGTGGCGGATGGCCGTTCGGACGACGCTGATCGACGGGAGCGTCGCCGGAACGAGGATGACCGACGGCACGCCCGGCGCAACCAATGTGCCCGCTCCTTGTGAGGCCCGATAACTCATCATGTAGAGGTTATCGGCCGTAGCCGCGTTCCCGTCAAGTGCCGAGGCGGTTCGGGGTTCTCCGGGAACGGAATATGAGACGCTTCGCGGTGGCAATCGACAGTTGCGGCGGTTGATCCGGACGGACAGACTTCGGCGTGGTCCGGCCGCCGCATGGCGACACACACCGAGAGGACACACGTGGCCCAGTCCCAGCCCGACACCACCATCGCCCGCTACCTCGCGCGCCCGCACGAGGTGCACCGTGCGGTGTTGCTCTACTCCGGCGGACTGGACACCTCGGTCATGCTCAAGTGGATGCAGGACGAGTACGAGGCGGAGGTCGTGGCGCTCTGCATCGATCTCGGGCAGCCCACCGACGATTTCGAGGCGATCCGTCAGAAGGCGCTCGACCTCGGCGCCGTCGCCAGCCTCGTGGTCGACGCCAAGGACGAGTTCGTGCGCGACTACGTGGGTCCGTCCATCCGTGCCAACGCCCGCTACCAGGGCACGTACCCGCTCTTCACCGCGCTGGGACGTCCCCTCCTCGCCAAGCTGGCCGTCGACGCCGCCCGCGAGTACGACGCCGACACCATCGCGCACGGCTGCACGGGCAAGGGCAACGACCAGGTCCGCATCGAGTCGGCGGTCCTCACCCTCGCCCCCGACCTCAAGGTCGTGGCACCCATCCGCGAATGGCAGATGGGGCGCGACGAGGAGATCGCCTACGCGAAGGAGCACGGCATCCCCGTGTCCTCCACGGTCGAGCGGCCCTACTCGCTGGACGACAACCTCTGGGGGCGCTCCAGCGAGGGCGGCGTCATCGAGGACCCGGCCAACATCGTGCCGGATGACGTGTTCCAGCTGGTGACCCCGCCGCAGCAGGCGCCGGACGCGCCCGTGGACATCGTGATCGGCTTCCGTGAGGGTCTTCCGGTCTCGCTTGACGGCACCGAGATGGACCCCGTCGCGCTCATCCAGGCCGTGGCGCAGGTCGCATGCGCAAACGGTGTGGGCATCATGGACAACGTCGAGGACCGCGTCGTGGGCCTCAAGGTGCGCGACATCTACGAGGTGCCGGCAGCCGAAGTCCTCCTTCCCGCCCACAAGGAGCTCGAGAAGCTCGTCTTCACCGGGCGTCAGAGCCGGTTCAAGACGATGGTGGACCTCACATGGGCGGACCTCTGCTACGAGGGACTGTGGTACGAGCCGCTCAAGGCCGACCTGGACGCCTACGTGACCGAGGCCAACCGTCTGGTCGAGGGCGAGGTCACCGTCCGTCTCTACAAGGGGCGGGCCACGGTCGTCGCGCGAACGTCGCCGAACGCGCTCTACGACAAGAACATGGCCACGTTCGACGCCGACCCGACCTTCAGCCAGAACGCGAGCCCCGGTTTCATCGAGCTCTTCAGCCTTCAGAGCCGCATGGCCCACCAGATCCGGCGCAACAGCGAGGACCGGTGAGGCGCGCCGCGCCGCCACCCACCCTGCGGGTCGACCCGCAGGATGCCGGCCCCTGGGCCGAGGTGGCCACCTCCGGTCGTGGGCTCGGCCTGTCACCGGTGAGCGCTCCGGCCGGTGAGGTGCGCGGGGACGGGCTGACGCTCCGTCCGACCCGGGGCATGCCGCACGTCGCCCACCGGGCGACGGTGGTGAACGGGGGAGCGGTCCTCGTGACGGCCTCACCCGGTCTTGCCCGCACGTACCGCCTGCCCGACCTGGCCGAACTCTTCGACCGGCGGCCCCCGGGACTCTCGGAGGTCCGTGGCGCCGCTCTGGCCAACGCCGCGCTTCTGCGCGACGACTCCGGATGGCGCGCGGTGGTCCTGCCCAGCATGGGCGACCTCGCATCGGACCTCGGCCCCGGACCGATCGCGATCCGCGGCGACGGCCGACGGGTCGCCGTCGTCCACGAGGGTGCACTGTTCGAGGTCGAGATCCCCGGCGCCGCCACCACGCAGGTCGCGACGACCGCACCGGTCGACGCGGTCGCCTTCGCGTCCGACGGCGCCCTCGTCGTCGCCCACGGCGCCGGGATCGGCGCGCCGCAGGACGGGTCTCCGATCGTCGAGGTGGCGGTCGCGGCATCGGCACCGCGCCTCGTGACCCGCCACGCCGACGGCGAATGCCGGCTCTGGGACACGGGCAGCCGGTCCGAGCTCGCGCGGTGGACGCCCGTCCTGGGCGGGGTGGACGCCGTGTCCATCGACGCCGCGGGTGAGCGGGTCGCCCTGTCCGGAATCGAGGGCGATGTGCCCGTCGCGGTCGTCGTGGACGCCGTCGACGGCATCCCCACCCGCAGCATCCGCGGTGCGCGGACGATCGCCTTCTCCCCGAAGGACAGCAGCATCGTCGTCGGAGGCGACTGGGGAATCATGTTGATGGAGACACCACGGGAGAACAGCTGATGACAACGAACCGCCGACCCGAGACCGAACTGCTCGTCGACGACCCGGGCGCCTGGTCCATCGTCTCGTACGTGCGCGACGCCCAGGGTGCGCTCCTGACCGGGCGAACGGGACGGCGCCGGGCGATGGCCGGCGGGCTGCTCTCCGACGTGGTTCCGGACGTCCCACTCGAGCGCCCTGGGCTCGACGCCTCTCTCGACACGGTGGGCGCGGGCCTCATCCGGCTCATCGCGGTCAGCCGAGAGGGGGCGCGCAAACTCTCCTTCGAGGACGGTGACACCGTTCTCCGTGGCGTGGCGCCGCGTGTGATCCGGCGGTTCTCCGTCCCGGACCTGGTTCCGGGGCCGCACGACTATCCGGACACCGATCCGGCTGCCGATCTGTCGCTGCCGTCGCCTCCGCAGGGGCTCGTGGAGCCCGTGGAGGGCGAGGTCACGGCACCCGGCGGCCGCCTTTCGGCGGCTCCCCTGAAGGATGGGCGGCTGTTCGGCGTCGCGTTCCTCCGGTTGCCCGAGCGGAGCCTCGTGCGCTTCGTGGGCGGTGCCGCCTGTGCCGCCTGGTCGTCGGACGGCGCGCTGCTCGCCATCGGCGGTGACTGGGGCGTGATGCTGGCGGAGTCGGCGGAGGGGCGGTAGCGCCCGACGCGGGACGGCCGCGGTCGTCGACGGCTGCGTGTCCCGGGGGTACCGTCAACCGCACGCACGGCTCATGACCGCCTCTCACGGCGGCCGAGGGGATCCGAGAAGCCCTCTGCTACGGCGTGATCAGTGCGGCGGCCGGTGCCATGTCCTCGAACCGGATCAGCGCGACGGACATCCACAGCCCGGCCACGGCCACCAGCGTGGGGAAGACGTAGCCCACCGTGTGATCATTGGCCGTACCCGCGCGGATCGCGCCCAGGAGGCGCAGGCCCGCGATGAGCGCCAGTACGGCGCCGCCGAGCGCGACGAACAGGAGCCATTCGGGCCGCTGCTCCACGCCGCTCACCTGATTTCCCACGTATCCGGCCACTCCGAGCAGGCCGAGCAGGGCCGTCCACGGTCCGATCTTCGGGTACGTGCGACTGGCGAGCAGGCTGATCGCGGCGATGACGGCGACGATGACGGCGGCTGGTTGGAGTTCGGCCAAGAAGGCGGAGATGTTGTCCACGGATGACCTCGGGGCCCGGAAACGAACGAACGCGCGTCGGGGGGATACGTTGTCACCTGTATCGGCGTGCACGGCCCCGACCTGAAGAGCCAGGGGTGAGATCGGGCTCGTCGCCCCCCGTTCTCCCTGCACTGTGCGGGACTCGATTCCGACACCCGTTGTTCGCGTCCGCGGGCATTGGTTACCCTCCGTCGAGGATGACGTCGACGAGGAGCGCATGACATGCCGGTGAAGGCGGACGGGGGTTTCGCGCACCTCCACGTGCACTCCGACTACTCGATCCTCGACGGGGCCTGTCGCATTCCCCAGCTCCTCGACCGTGTCGAGGAACTGGGGCAGACGGCCGTGGCACTCACCGACCACGGGGTGATGAGCGGCGCCGTCGACCTCTACAGGCAGGCGACCACGCGGGGTATCACGCCCATCGTCGGCCTGGAGGCCTACGTCGTCCCGGACCATCGGGCACGCCCGAGCCGCGAGAACCGCAACCACCTCACCCTTCTGGCGTCGACGACCGAGGGGTACTACAACCTCATCAAGCTCTGCTCGGCCGGGTTCCTCGAGGGATACCACCGCAAGCCGCGCATCGACCACGAGCTGATGTCGCGGCACCACGAGGGAATCATCGTGTTGTCGGGCTGCCTGTCCGGCACCATCTGCTCACACCTCGAGAACGACGACACGAGCGCCGCACGCGCCGAGCTCGACACGCTCAACCAGATCTTCGGTGCCGAGGACGTCTACCTCGAAATGATGGACTCGGGCATCGAGCGTCAGGCACGCATCAACACGCACCTGGCCGCCCTGGCGAAGGAGACCGGGCAGACGATGGTCGCCACCGGCGACGCGCACTACATCTGCCACCAGGACGCCGACTCCCACGAGGCACTCCTCGCCATCCAGACGCGCGACCTGCTGTCGAACCCCAACCGGTTCCGGTTCGACACCAAGGAGTACTTCATCAAGTCGGCCGACGAGATGCTGGCCGCGCTGCCCGAATACCCCGACGCCGTTCCGGCCACGCTCGAGATCGCCGAACGGTGCAAGGATCTCGTCCTGCCGCTGGGCGACCCCCGGCTCCCCACGTTCCCGGTGCCGGAGGACGAAACCCAGTCGTCGTATCTCGAGAAGCTCTGCCGGGACGGCCTCGACCGTCGCTACCGCCCCGGCGAGTGGCGCGAGGGCGCGGAGGAACGGCTGCGGTTCGAGCTGTCGGTGATCGAGGAGATGGGCTTCCCGGGGTACTTCCTCATCGTCTGGGACTACATCCGGTGGGCGCGCGACAACGGCGTGGCGGTGGGACCCGGGCGCGGATCGGCCGCCGGATCGCTGGTGGCCTTCTCCCTGAGGATCACGGACCTCGACCCGCTCGAGCACGACCTCCTGTTCGAACGGTTCCTGAACCCCGGGCGGAAGAGCATGCCCGACATCGACACCGACTTCTCGGTCCGCGGCCGTGAGGCGGTCGTGCGGTACGTCACCGAGAAGTACGGCAGCGACGCCGTCGCCCGCATCGGCACGTTCGGCAAGCTCCTGGCACGCGCGGTCGTGCGGGACGCCGGACGCGTCCTCGGCTTCACCTACGGCCAGGTGGACCGCATCGCCAAGCTCGTCCCCGAACGGCCCATCGGTGCGAAGCTGGAGGACGCGCTCAAACCCGGCATGGACCTGCAGCAGGCCTACGACAACGACGAGATCGCCCGGCAGATCATCGACACCGCCAAACCGCTCGAGGGGCAGGTGCGCAACGAGGGCGTGCATGCCGCCGGCGTCGTCATCGCGCCGGGTTCGGTCACGGACTTCCTCCCGGTCCGCCGCGACGACTCGGGCGACGTCATCACCCAGGTCCCCGACCACGACGTCGAGGCGCTGGGACTGCTCAAGATGGACTTCCTCGGTCTGCGGAACCTCGACGTCATCGAGGACTGCGTCCGCCTGGTGAAGACCGGCCTGGGCGAGGAGATCGACATCGACGCCGTCGCCCTCGACGACGGCAAGGCGTACCGGATGCTGGCGCGAGGTGACGCACTGGGTGTGTTCCAGTTCGAGTCGAGTGGTATGCGGGACGCCCTGCGAGATGTGCGGCCCACCGAGTTCGCCGACTTGGTCGCGCTCGTCGCCCTGTACCGCCCCGGACCGATGGCCTTCATCCCCGAGTACGCGCGCAACAAGCGCGACCCCTCCAAGGTCCGGTTCGCCGACCCGCGCCTGAAGCCCATCACCGGTCCCACGTACGGGGTGGCGATCTACCAGGAGCAGCTCATGGCGATCTCGCGTGAGCTCGCCGGCTTCTCGCCGTCCCGTGCGGACGACCTCCGCAAGGCGGTGGGGAAGAAGAACAAGGACCTGATGGCGTCCCTCAAGGACGAGTTCGTGCAGGGGTGCATCACATCGGGCACCGGCTCCACCGTCGCAGGCGATCTGTGGGATCTCTGCGAGCGCGCCGGTGATTACTCGTTCAACAAGAGCCACGCGGCGTGCTACGCCCTCCTCGCCTATCGCACGGCGTACCTCAAGGCCAACTACCCGGCCCAGTACATGGCCGCCCTGCTGTCGTCGGTGATGGACACGAAGGACCGGGTGCCGTTCTACGTCTCGGCCTGCAATGAGATGGGCCTTGAGGTCCTGCCGCCCGACGTCAACCTGAGCGAGAGCGACTTCGCGGTCACCGGTGAGAGGGAGATCCGATTCGGCCTGTCGGCCGTCAAAGGGGTCGGCGAGAGTGCCGTGGCAGTCGTGGTCGGGGTGCGCGAGGAGGGAGGGCCGTTCACCTCGATCTTCGACTTCTGCAACCGGGTCGACTCCGCCAGCGTGAACAAACGCGCCCTCGAGAGCCTGATCCGCGGCGGGGCGTTCGACACCACGACCGGCTCCCGCCGCGGCATGCTCGAGATGCTGCCCCAGGCGATGGGGGCCGCGGCACGGGCGCGCAGTGATGCGGCATCCGGGCAGGAGTCGCTGTTCGGGCTGCTGGCGGACACATCCTCGGTCCAGATCGAACCGGCGATCAGCGACGTTGAGATGGACAAGGACGAGCTCCTGCGCGCCGAGAAGGAGGCGCTGGGCCTCTATGTCTCCAGCCACCCGCTGAAGGACTGCCGTCGCCAGCTGGCCCGGGCGGTCACGTGCGGCATCGGCGGGCTCGGCGAACGTCACGACCGCGAGATGGTCAAGGTCGGCGGCATCATCGGCCAGGCGAAGACCATCACGAACCGGGCCGGGGACCAGATGATGTTCCTCCGCCTGGACGACCTCCAGGGCAGCGTCGAGGTCGTGGTCGTCGCCGCGGTCTACGCGGAATGCCGGGAGCTTCTCCGTGAGGACGGTCTCGTCATCATCGAGGGCCGTGTCGACCAGAAGTCGGAGAATGAGACCAAGATCGTCGCCCGCACCGTCATGCCCTTCGTGCCCGAGCCGGGAGGCGAGGAGGACCGCGTGGTCATCCGGATCGACGCGGACCGTTTCCTCAACCGTCACATCGACGATCTTCGCCGCCTGATCGGCGATCACCGCGGCGACGCCCGGATGATCCTCGAGATGCGCACCACGGACGGACCGGTGCGGCTGCGGTTCGGTGAGGAGTTCCGGGTCGACAGCGCCGACTCGACCCTGGTCGCATCATTGAAGAGCCTCTTCGGAGTGAGCGCCGTCACCGTATGACCTCGCCGCAGGATCCTCTGGGCGGGCGTCAGCGGGTCATGGGGGAGGGGCGCGCCGGACACGCCGACGGCGCAGCGGTGACGTCTCTGTCACCCTGTGCTGGATGGACGCCGATGACGCCAGCACATCCGCCACGTCATGCCGGCAGTGCCCCGTGCGCTGCGACCAGATCGTGCATCCCTCGGGGTGCATGGCCGTCGCCTGCGACCGCCTCTACAGCTATGAGGAGGACGGCCACATGTACATCGGGTGCCTGGAGCGCGTCTTCGGCGTCGACATCGACCTGGAGGCCTTCCGGGTGATGGATGCGACGCGCCGCGGGTTCGGTGGACTGCGCGTCGCGCGGACACCGCTTCCACAGTGCTGGACGTCCGTGGCGGCTGCGATGCCCCACCGTCTGCCCGGACCATGCACGAACCCCGGGATGGGTTCACCCGTGACGAGGCCCGACACCGCCGAGGACGACGATCCGCGCCGCCGAGTGGATGGACGGCCCGGGCCCGTCGAATGACCACCACCGGAGGGAGGCGCAGATGACGCCGCAGACCGCGTCGGGCCTCGACGCCGACCGTATCCGCGCGTATGCGGAGGCCATCGTCCGCGACTACGTGGACGCCCGGCCCGGTGACACGATCCTCATCGACTGCGAGCCGGCGCATCGTGAACTGGCCGAGGCCGTGGCCGCCGCCGCCTATCGTCTGGGCGTCGCGCTCGTTGACGTCGCCTATCAGGACCGCCGCGTACAGGCGGCCCGCATCCGCGAGGCGGACGACGCGGCGCTGGGCGTCGTCGCGCCGTGGCACCGCTCGCGTCTGAGGAACGCCCTGAAGGAGACCACGGCCATCGTCCGCATCGTCGGCGACGAGGAGCCGGGGGTGCTCGCCGGCCTCGACCCCGCCCGCATGTCGCGTGACTTCCAGACACGTGCGCGGACGCTGTCCTGGTTCTCGCGTGCGATCGTGGGCAACCGCGTCCGTTGGACCATCGTGGCGTGGCCGACGTCCGAGTGGGCGGCCCGGGTCTATCCGGGGCTCGGCACCCCCGCCGCGGTCCTCCGCCTGGGCGAGGACATCCTGTCCTTCGCACGCCTGGGCGCCGACGACGGGGACGACGCATGGCGCACCCACTGTCGCCACCTCCAGGACCGTGCCCGCCTGCTCACCGACAGGGGCTTCGCACGCCTCGAGTTCCGGGGGCCGGGCACCGAACTCGACGTGACCCTGTTCGATGACACGGTCTGGCTTGGCGGCGGCGACGACACGGCCACCGGTCGTCCCATCTCACCGAACGTACCGACCGAGGAGGTGTTCACCAGCCCGAACCCGGCCCGTACCACCGGCTCCTTCCGCTGTACGACGCCCCTGTCGTTCAACGGGCGCGTCATCGAGGGGATCGCGGGTCGCTTCGCCCGTGGACGCCTCGTCGAGATCACCGCCGACGACGCCGACGACCGGGCGATACTCGAGCAGACGTTCTCGACGGACCGCGGCGCCGGACGATTGGGCGAGGTCGCGCTGGTGGACGGCACCTCCCGCATCGGGCGGGCGGGACGCATCTACGGCGAGACCCTCCTGGACGAGAACGCCGCGGCGCACATCGCACTCGGCAACGGCTTCGCCGGCACCCGGGCCGGCGGTGGGGCCGTCAACCGGTCGGTCGTGCATCTCGACGTCATGATCGGGTCGGACGCCGTCGAGGTGACCGGCGCGGCCGACGACGGGTCGCGCACGGCGATCCTCGCCGGCGGCGACTGGCTGCTGGCCGACTGATCGAACGTCACCGGTGCGCTGCCGCCCGGCGTCAGCGGCGGGTCCCGTCTCCGCCGGACGGGGACGGCGGATCGTCCACGAACGGCGGGGACGAGTCCTCACCGTCCGGTGCCGCGTCCGCATCCGGCGCGACATCGGTGCTCGGTGGATCGGTCATCTCCGATGTGGACGTCTCGGGACCCGGGGTGGTGGCCTCGGTGGACGTGGTCGCACCCGACGGACCGGAGCTCACGGTCACCGTCACCGACGACCCGGTCGCCACCCGCGACGAGGGAGATGGATCGAGGCGGATAACGGTGCCCTCGGGCTGCGCGTCGGTGGTCCGCGCGACCGACGGGACGAGCCCGGCACCCTCCAGTGCCTGCAGCGCCTCCGCCTCGGGACGGCCCACCACATCGGGCACGAACACCTCGGACGGGGTGCCGTCGGCGTCGAGTCCGCTCACCACGATCGTGACGGTTCCGCCGCGGTCCTGGGACGCACCACCCTCCGGATCCGTGCGGATGACGAAGCCGGTGGCGACGCTTGCGCTCCACTCCCTCTCGGTGCGGGGTTCCAGCCCGGCGTCGCGGATCGTCTGTTCGGCCTGCTGCGCGGTCTGTCCGACCACGTTCGGGACCGTGACGGAGTCGCCGCGAAGCAGGAAGTACCAGAGACCGGCGGCCACGACCGCGAGGATCGCCAGCCCGATGAGGATCGTGCGACCCCGGGGCGCCCCGGACGAATGGGGACGCGCCGGCCGTGGCACACGGGTGGGGAAGGATGCGCGCGCCGCATCCAGATCGGCGTGCAGGTGCTCGGCGGAGCGGTACCGCTCCGCCGGGTTGGGATGGACGGCCCGGGCCGCCACGGCCGCGACCTCCTCGGGCACGTCGGACCGGCGTGCGAGCGCCGCGCGATGCCCCTCCTCGTCGGTCGCCGTATCCGATGTGCCGGTGAGCATCGTGTAGTAGAGCGCGCCGACGGCGTAGCAGTCGTCCTCGCGCATGACGGGGGACGCCGGTCCCGGAAGGTCGATCGCCGCCGTCGGCTGGTCGGCGTCGTCATCGAAGGGCACGTCGTCATCGAAGGGGTTGTCCGAGGCGATGGCGGTCGGCGCCCCGTCCGGTGCGTCGTCGTCCGGAGCGGTCGATGTGATCTCCGGTGCACCCGTCGCCGGTGACGCGGGTGCGTGGAGGATGACGCCGCCGTCCTGCCGGAGGCCGACGCTGTCTGCCGAGATGTCGCCGTGCACCCGTCCGTCGGCGTGGACGCGTTCGATCGCAATGGCCAAGCCGATCGCGACGTTGGTCGCGGCGCGCGGGTCGGACCATCCACGCCTTCGCATCCGTCGTGCGAGTGGCGTCACGGGAGGCGGATGCGGGGCGCGAGTACCCCGGTTTCGCCGACTCACCGGCCGCCCCCCGCGAACGGTGCGGGCCGACGGTGGGTCGTGGTTCGGCCTGCCGGCATCGGGAACGTGTGCTGCTGCATCCGGGGAACATTGCACAAGTCGTGTCACGGGAACGGATTCGGCGGTGACGGTGCGGCGGACGCCCCCCGGCGACGAGCGGCGCGCCGACGGCGTGGTATCCGCCGGCCCACCACAGGCCTGCTGCCGGGCCACCTGACGGGCGGCCTCTCGACACGCCGCTCAGGCCCTCCTCGTCGGAAAACGTGCACCTACCGTTCAGCGGCGGGCTCTCCTCGTGCCGTCGGTCGTCCCGAGCCCCTGCGACGTACGCGCTCCCCCGTGCGGATCATCAGCGCGACCGTCGGGCCGGAGGATGACCGGCGACGCGACGGGCCTCCGCCTCGAATGGGTTGGCCGCGTAGCCGGTCCTGAGATAGGAGAGCGGCATGCGGATCGGGTGGTGCTGCATCTGCCAGACGTGGCACAGCTCGTGCACGATCAGCGCGAGATCGGCGGGCTCGCGTCGCAGGAGAATGAGATTCCAGGCCGCGTAGCCGTCGAAGCGCCGCAGGCCGGGCAGCCGGAAGAACCACGGGGCGACGACGATGCACACCCGGCCGGTGCGGACCGGGCGGGGATAGAGGTCGTGCCGGGCCAGTTCCCGCGCCGCCCGGTCGAGGAGGGCCCTGTGGTCAGGACTGCGCCGCGGCCAGACCACGGAGGCGCTCGACCAATGGCTGGGGCGAGAACGGCCGGCCGGTGGCGTTCTCCATGAGGACCCGCGTCTCGTACCGATTGCCGTGGCGGTGGATCCGATCCCGCAGGAACCGGAGCGGGGCGGTGGGGTCGTCCGTGACGACGTCCACGCCGCGCCCGCCCGTGTGCTCGGCGAACGCCAGGGCAAGCTGGGCCGCGTACATGTTCCCCAGGGTGTAGGTGGGGAAGTACCCGAAGAGGCCCCACGCCCAGTGGATGTCCTGCATGCAGCCACGTGCGTCGTCGGCGGGGGTGACCCCCAGGAGCCGCTCGCTCTCCTCCCGCCAGGCGCCGGGCAGATCGTCGACGGCCAGATCACCCCGCACGAGGGCGAGCTCCAGCCGTAGGCGGAGGGCGATGTGCAGGTCGTAGGTCACCTCGTCGGCGTCAACCCGGCACCAGCCCCGCTGGATGTGGTGGACGTTCCGGGCCAGGTCGTCGGGCGTGATGCCGTCCATCCGTGACCCGAACCGCTCGAGGAGCATCCGGTGGACGACGGTGAGGAAGGCGGGGTGCCGCCCGAGGTGGTTCTCGAAGAAGCGGGCCTGGGACTCCTCGGCGCCGAGCGACGGCGACTCGAACAGGAAGGTCCGGGCGTGCTCGGCCGGGTGTCCCTGCGAGTAGAGGCCGTGGCCGACCTCGTGCATCGTGACGAGCACGTTCATCATCGGATCGTCGTCCGCGATCCGGGTGGTGAAGCGCACGTCGCCGGCGTGCGGGGAGGTCGTGAAGGGGTGCGCCGACCGGGCGATCAGACCGGACGTCCGGTTGAAGCCGACGGTGGCGGCCACATCCTCGGCGAGTGCGACCTGCAGAGCGGCGTCGAACGATCGTCCGCCGAACGGCGTGGCGGGCGGACGCTCGTCGACTCCCGCGACGATGGCCGACAGCTCGGGCGTGAGGGCGGCGAACATGTCCTCCAACGTCGCCGCCGTCATGCCGGGCTCGTACTCGTCGAGAAGCCCGTCGTACGGCTCGGCACCCAGGCCGATCGCGTCGCCGGTGGCACGTGCGGCCTCGACCACCCGCCGCAGGGCCGGCGCAAACGTGGCGAAGTCGCCATCCTCCCGCGTCGTCAGCCACACCGTGACGGCGTTGTTCGTGGCGTCCGAGACCTCGCGCACGAGGTCCTCGGTCAGCCGGATGGCCCGGCGGCGCTGCCGTTCGGCGTGCGCGATCTGGGCATCCATGTCCTCCGAGACCTCTCCGTCGCGGAGGGCGGCGAGGACATCGTCGATGTCGTCGGCGAGCAGTTCGCGGTGGCGCAGCGTGTGGAGGGTCTTGACCTGGAGCCCGCGCTGCTCGGCGCCCTGCGAGGGCATCGTGGTCTCGCGGTCCCAGTCGAGGAGGCGGATCGCGCCGTCCAGATCCGCGACGGTGCCCATCCATTCACGGAAACGCGTGGTGGCGGTCGATGAGGTGTCGGTCACGCGGCGATGATAGACGCGGGACGTCGTCCCGTGACGCGTCGCCCCGACGTGCCGTGGGTCCGGGTTGTCGACCCGGACCCACCGCACGGGTTCATTCGGTGGTCACGAACGTCGGATTCAGGGGGTTGACCGCGGCGGGATTCGTCGGTCGGACGCGCGCGGTGACCGCAATCTGACCCGAATCCGTCAGGATGATGCTCGCGCGGAAGACATCGGCGTCGCCCTCGGCCCCGACGTGGGCCGCGGGGATCGCGCCGCCCGTCGGCACGCCGTCCGCACCCGGGTGACCGGCCAGTAGCTCGACCGTCACCTCGTCCGGCGAGAGGCCGGCCAGCTGCGCGTGGACCGTCACGGCGACGGAGTCACCCACGTGGGGTACCGGTGGCACCGTCACCTCGGACCGGATGGAGACGCCCGGCCACGCGTTTCGCACCCGGCTCCGCCACTCGGCGAGCTCGCGGGCGCGCGCGTGGTGGTCGACGGCGAGCGCCGACGCGCCGATGTGCGCCGGGAAGTACGACGAGCGGGCGTAGTCCTGGACCATGCGGTGCGTGTTGAACCGGGCGCCGAGGACGGCGATTGAGGCCCGCATCCGCTCGGCCCACTCGCGGGGCAGGTCGTTCGCGTCCCGCCGGTAGTACATCGGGATGATCTCCTGCTCCAGCAGGTTGAACAGGGCATCGCACTCGATGGCGTCCTGCTCGTCCGGATCGGCGTAGACCTCACCGGTTCCGATGGACCATCCCACCTCGGGCGCGTAACCCTCCACCCACCAGCCGTCGGGGATCGAGAGGTTCAGCGTGCCGTTGATCGCGGCCTTCATGCCGCTGGTCCCCGACGCCTCCATCGGACGACGCGGAGCGTTGAGCCACACGTCGCATCCGGCGACGAGCGTGCGGGAGAGGGTCATCTCGTAGTCCTCGAGGAACACCAGCCGCTGATGCGCGCTCGTCCCCTGCGAGAAGCGGGCGATCTCCTGGATGAGCTCCTTGCCCGGGGAGTCGGCGGGGTGGGCCTTCCCCGAGAAGATGAACTGGACCGGACGCTCCACATCGGTCAGGAGGTTCACCAGCCGTTCGGGCTGACGGAACAGGAGCGTGGCGCGCTTGTAGGTGGCGAAGCGACGCGCGAACCCGATAGTGAGGATGTCGGGACGCAGCATCTCGTCAGCCTGACGCACCACGGTGGGTGACGCGCCGCGTCGGCGCAGCTGCCACGCCAGCCGTTCGCGGGCGACCATGACGAGGCGCTCGCGACGACGTTGCTTGACGCGCCAGAGCTCGCCGAGCGGAATGTTGCGCGCGCGTTCCCAGTTGGAGTGGTCACCCGGTTCGGCCGCCAGGCCCGGACCGGCGTACCGGTCGATGAGCTGGGCCATCTCACGGGCCAGCCAGGTCCGTGGATGCACGCCGTTGGTGACGCTGCGGATCGGTACGTCCGAGACGCGCAGACCCGGCCAGAGTGAGTGCCACATCTCGCGCGACACCTCGCCGTGGAGGGCGCTCACCCCGTTGGCGAAGGCGGAGGTCCGGAGCGCGAGCGGCGTCATGCCGAACAGCGCCTCGTCCTGACCCGGTTCGCGTCCGAGCTCGAGGAACGACGCCCAGTCGTGCCCCAGCTCGGCGGCGATCGGCTCGAGGTACGGCCGAAGCAGCGCGGTGTCGAAGACCTCATTGCCGGCGGGAACCGGGGTGTGGGTCGTGAACACCGTGGACGCGGCGACCTGCTCGTGCGCGGCGGCGAGCTCGAGCCCGTCGTCCGCCCGCAGCGATCGCATGCGCTCGAGTGCGAGGAAGGCGGAGTGCCCCTCGTTCATGTGGAACACGGTGGGCGAGATGCCGAGCGCGGACAGCGCACGCGCACCGCCGATGCCCAGGAGGAGCTCCTGGCGGAGGCGCATCTCCTTGTCACCGCCGTAGAGCGACTGCGTGATGGCGCGGTACTCGGGATCGTTCGCCTCGACGTCGGTGTCGAGGAGGTAGAGCGGGACCCGGCCGACCCGCACCCTCCAGACCTGGGCGTGGACGTCCACGTCGGCCATCGTCACCTGGACGGTGAGAGGTGAACCGTCATCGGTGAGTTCACGCGTGACGGGCATGGTCGCCCAGTCGTTGGGCGGGTACAGCTCCTGCTGCCATCCGTCCACGTTGAGCGCCTGGCGGAAGTAACCCGATCCGTAGAGGAGACCGACCCCGATCAGGGGCAGCCCCAGATCCGACGCCGACTTCAGGTGGTCGCCGGCCAGGACGCCGAGGCCACCGGAATAGATCGGCAGCGACTGATCGAGGCCGAACTCGAGCGAGAAGTAGGCAACGGTGAGGTCACTCACGTCGGCGTCCGTGTCGGATCCGAACCACGCCTTCCCGTTGCACTGTTCCAGCATCCGGGCGTGGAGGCGCTGCAGCTCGGCGACGAAGCCGGCGTCCTCGGCCGCCTTCGTCAGCACATCCTGCGGCACGGTCGCCAGCGTCGTGGCCGGGTTCCGCCCGGACGCCGCCCACGTGTCCGGGTCGAGACGATGGAACAACCCGGCGACCTCGGGCGTCCACGAGTACCAGAGATTGTGGGCGATCTCCACGAGGCCCCGCAGCGCCTCGGGGATGTCGGGTTGGACGTCGAATCGATGTATGCGCATCGCGCCAGGGTAACGCGCGAGGCTGCGTCGACGTCCGTCAGTCGGGTGATCGGACCGCGTCGTCCTTGCCCTCTGCCTCGAGCTTGTATCCGACGCCGTACCGCGTCTGGATGAACGTGTGGGCCGACGAGCGCCGATCGATCTTCTCGCGCAGCCGCCGGACGAACACGTCGACGGTGCGATCGCGGTGGGCGGCGGGACGACCCCACACGCGCTGGAGCAACTCGTCGCGGGTCAGCACCTTGCCTGAGTCCATCGCCATCGTGTAGATCAGGCGGAACTCGGTGGGGGTGAGCTCGGCGCTCTCGCCGTCGACGTACGCCTGGACCTCGTCGGGGTCGATTCGCAGCTCCTCGATCTCGATCGTGTCACCACGACGAATCTCCGGCTCACGTCCGCCGCGGCGCGCGGCGGCGGTGACGCGCGCGACCAGCTCCTTCATCGAGAAGGGCTTCACAAGGTAGTCGTCGGCGCCGATCTCCAGCGCGTGCACGCGGTCATGCTCGGTGCCGCGCGCGCTGACGACGATGATGGGGGTGCCGATGCCCTCCGCGCGGGCGGTCTCGATCAGCTTCCATCCGTCGATGCCGGGGAGCATCAGGTCGAGGACGCAGACGTCGGGCTGCTCGAACCGGAGCCGGGCGAGTCCCGTCTCACCCTTTCCGACCCAGATCGGGTCGAATCCGGCAGCGTGCAGATGCCGGGCCATGCCGTGGCCGATGAGCTCGTCGTCTTCGATGAGAAGGACTTTGTTCATGTCATGGGATGATGGATGAGCCCGGTCGACCTCCGGGTCACAGGAAGGTGAACATCTGGTGAACGCATGGTAGACGGACGAGACGACGAGCGGGGCCGCATCCTGATCGAGGAGAGTCGCGAGGCGATCGTGGTCCTCGACGCGTCCGACAGAGTGGTCCTGGCGAGCCGGCGTGCTCGCGAGATGTACCCGGAGGTCGCGCCCGGGCAGCCCATTCCGAGCGCGGTGGCCACACGCCGGGAGGCCGCGGTCGTCCTCGAGATTCCGTACGAGGTCGACGGTGAAAGGGAACGTCTCGTCTACCTGAGCCGCCCCGGCGACCTGCGCGCGTACGAGGAACTCCGCGCGGGCTTCACGGCCGCCGTCTCACACGAACTGCGCACTCCGCTGGCGCGCCTCCTCGCGCTCTTCGAGTCCGCCGAGCTTCCCGGAAGCGACATCGGCCTTCTCGTCGATCGCGCCCGACGCGAGGTGGCGCAGATGGGCGAGCTGATCGACGACGTTCTTTTCCTCGGAGAGCTGGAGACGGGGCACGCGGTGGTCGGTCTGGGACCGACCGCCGTGCTGCCCATCGTGTCCGAGGTGGTGGACGAACTCCAGGAGCGCGCCGAGCGCGCCGGGGTCCGCATCCACGTCTCGGGTCGCGCCGACGCGCACGTCGGCGTGCGTCCCCGGATGCTCCGCGTGCTGGCGCTCAATCTGATCGAGAACGCCATTCGCTACGCGGGACCGGACTGCGACCTCCATCTGACGGTCGAGCGGGATGGCCAGTGGATCATCTTCACGGCGAGGGACACGGGTCGCGGGGTCGCGCCCGAGGCCCTCGTGCGTCTCTTCGAACGGTTCTACCGGGCCGACGCCGCTCGGGCGTCACGCGGCACCGGACTGGGGCTCGCCATCTGCAAGCACATCGTCACATCGGCCGGCGGGGACGTGTCTGCGACGTCGCCTCCCGGGGAGGGACTCACCGTCCGATGCGAGTTCCCGGAGATCGTGGCGGACCGGTTCTCGGCGGGCTAGTGTCCTTGCATCAGAGGTTCGTTTGGTGTTTGCCGAGCGAATCTCCGGCGAGGCACGGACGAGAGACCGCCGGAATGTCGGGAGTCTTCTTGGCGGTCGAGGACACCGTCTCGCGATGAGATGCAGCCGGCAAACGACCACGAACGTTTGACTCAGGGACACGAGACGAGCGATTCCACGGCCTCGCGGTGTGGTCCACGGCCCCGGGTTCGCGGATGCGCTCCTCGTCCACCGGCCCACCCCTGGCCGGCGACCGGGCCACTCGGAAAGGGACGCCACCCTGACCATCGGAGCCCGGTGACGCCCCCGCGTCCACGACCCGCGCGTAATCACTCACCGGGCCGCCCGTTCGGCTGGGGTAGGATCTTCCATTCACGAGAAGGGCCTATCCGGAATCCACATGAGAACGACGTTGAGAGAGCAGATGGACCTGGCGCAGAGCACGCTGCAGGAGGAGGGCAGCATGGCTCTGCGAATGCTCCGGGCCGCTCTGACCGCGGTCCAGGAGAGCGACGTCGAACTGGCCGACGAGGTCATCACCTACGACGACCAGGTCGACGACCGCTACCTGCGCGTCGAGGAGCTTGTCGAGGCCCTGGTCGCCCTCCAGTCACCCGCGGCCAAGGACATGCGCCTCGTCCTGGCGATCTCGAAGATCAACCTGCATCTCGAACGAATTTCGGACTACTGCGTGACGATCGCCAAGATGACCAAGCTCTCCGCGGGGCTCCAGGTCGACATGCGTCTCGTCGGCTGGCTTGAGGAGATGGGCACCCGCGCCGAGGAGATGACCCGGGTCGCCCTCGAGGCGTTCGCCAATCGGGATCTCGCCGCGGCGGAGTCCCTTCTCGGCCTCGACCAGATGATCAACCGCACCAACCGCAAGTCCCTCGAGTGGGTGGCGCAGCTCTCGAGCGACCCCGAAGCCCTCGAATGGGCCATACGGATGCTCCTCGTCTCGCGGTGTCTCGAGCGGATCGGTGACCATGCGGTGGACATCGGGGAACAGACCGCCTACCTCGTCACCGGCGAGTTCCGTGAGTTCACGGATGCATCACCGCCCCGCGACGACACCGGATAGGCGGCGTTCCGGCGGTCCGGCGGAAGGGTTATCCACCCACTCATAACGGCCGGCCGTCGATCCGCCCGCCGGGGCGGCTGCCGGGCCCGCCTCTCATGCGCCGGCTCTCGATCCGTGGAGGGGGCTTGCCTGGGCAGGGTGCACGGACCTGCCGTCCGTACCGGGATGAACGGGCATTCGCCCGCCTGCCGGGCTGACCGCCGGACTCGGCTACCATCAGACGGAGTCGAAGGAGGAACCCGATGGCCGATTTCCGCAGTCCGACCGCACCGGAGAACACCCTTCCCGGACGTGACGAGCCGATGAGGATCTCCGGGGCGCACTTCGTGCTCGGGACCGGCATGGTCCCGCCCTTCCCCGAGGGCAGTGAGCACATCGAACTCGGCATGGGATGTTTCTGGGGAGCGGAGGAGGTCTTCTGGCAGATACCAGGGGTCATCACGACCGCCGTGGGATACGGAGGCGGTCTCACCCCGAACCCGTCGTACGAGGAGGTCTGCACGGGGCGCACGGGGCACACCGAGCTCGCGCTCGTCGTCTGGGACCCGGATCGCCTCTCGCTCACCCGCGTGCTCGCGGCGTTCTGGGAACTGCACGATCCCACGCAGGGGATGCGGCAGGGCAATGACGTCGGCACCCAGTACCGCTCGGCGATCTACACCTCGGGTGACGCCCAGCAGGCGGCCGCCGAGCGCAGCGCCGCCGCGTACCAGGGCGCGCTCACCGCCGCGGGTCACGGCGCCATCACCACGGAGATCGTGCCGGCCGGCCCGTTCTACTACGCCGAGGAACACCACCAGCAGTACCTCGCGAAGAACCCGTACGGATATCGGTGCCACGCCCGGAGCGGGGTCGCGTTCCCGGTCCAGGCGTTCGAGACGGCGGTCTGACGGGCCCCTGACGTCGCTCGAATCGAGCGACATGTCGCCGAACCGCACTCGACGGCCGACGGACGACGATACGCGGGAGGGTGCCCGATCACCGGGGCGTCCCGGGACGATACGCCGGTAGACGCGGAGGGTCCGGACCCTCGATCGGTCGTCGCCCCGGTGCGGTGGGCCGTCTCTGGGGGGCGCAGTTCGACGTCCATCGCACCCCACGGAGTCAGACAACATGTATTGACACTATGCACCTATGCTCTACCATTGAAAAATGGTGAGCATCCGAACAAAAGCCTCGGGTGGTCCTGTGCTCGGCGGCATGGTCGGATTCCTCGTGGGCGCGGCGGCCATGTTCGCGACCATGTATTCGACCCAGGCCGTTCTGCCGACGATCGGCGCGACGTTCGGTGTGTCGCCGAGCCGCGCGGGTCTCACGATCTCGTCCCTCGTCCTCGCGCTCGTCGCGGGAGCGTGGATCTGGGGTCCCCTGTCCGAGCGCTTCGGGCGGCGTGAATGCCTGCTGGCCGCGTGCGCGCTGCAGGTACCGGCGACGCTCGCCGTCGCCGTCGCGCCCACCTTCGAGATCCTTCTCGCGGCGCGCGTGGTGCAGGGCCTCATCATGCCGGGGATCCTCGTCGTGGGGCTCCCGTACGTCGCCCAGGTCTTCGTGCCGGCGATCGGTGCCCGTGCGGTGGGCTGGTACACGGCCGCGCTCATCGCCGGAGGGCTCACCGGGCGCCTGGGCGTCGCATCCGCGGCCGCATTCATCGGTTGGCGTGGCGCGCTGGCCGTGCTGGCGGCCCTCCCGCTGGTGGCGCTGCTCGTCATGGCACGGACACTGCCCGCCGCAGCACGATCCCGCCGCGGCCGGGAGTCCGGTCGACTCGTCACGCGCCGCGTGGCCGCGGCCACGCTGACGGGGCCCGCCGTCTACTTCGTGTTCGTCGGTGTCTTCACGTTCATCGGTTATCGCCTCGAGTCGGCTCCGTTCTCACTGTCGCCGACCGTCGTGTCGTTCGTCTTCCTCGCCTGGATCATGGGTGCGGTCGCGCCGTTCGCCGGTTCCCGGTCGGAGCGCTTCGGCTGGGCACCGGTCGCCCTCGCCGGGACCGTCAGCGCCGCCGCAGGCCTGGCCGTGACCCTCTCCGGTCACATCAGCCTCATCGTGGTCGGGCTGGTCCTGGTCACCCTGGGGATGTTCATCGTGGTCACCGCGGCGCCGATCGGCGTGAGCACGGCGCGCGGGGTCCGCGGCGGAGGTGCGAGTTCCGTCTACTACAGCGTCTACTACTCGGCGGGCGCGCTCGGTGCGTTCCTCCCCGGGCTGGCCTGGCAGGCCGTCGGATGGGGCGGAGTGGCCGCCGTCTGCGGGGGGGCCGTCGTGATCGCGCTCATCGGAGCCGTCATGGGCGCGTCCGACGACGGTGGCGGTCACGGTGCCCGCCGGCTGACATCGCGTGCACTCCGCGTGGTTCGCCGGACGGCGACCGGGCGTGTCCTGCGCGGCTCACCGTCACGCTGAGGGGATCCCGCGGACGGGCTTCGTCCCGACCCGGTGTGTTCGATCGAGGAACCGCCCGGCCCAGGGGCCACGGCCGACACCCGTACGGCGTCTCAGCACCCTGCGGTGTCGCGACGCTCGCAGTGGCCACCGGCCCGCACGTCACGCCACTCCTCGTCAGGAGCACTCAGCCAGTCGCGGCCTCCACACGGAATCGGCCATAACATCTAGGCGACCGCCGGCACGCGTGTCAGCCTGTCCGCACGGCTTGTCCTTCACCGTCGATCTTCCGGAGTTCATCATGGAGTTCCTACTCTGGATCGTTGCGGTCCTCCTTGTCATCTCGGGCGTCGTCACGCTGTTTCGCGGCGAGATGCTGTGGGGTGTCGCCCTCATCATCACGTGAGGTGGTGGGCCGCAACGGTCACTGCCGCGATCGCCGTCGTCGCCGTCGTCGCGGTGGTCCGGATCGCGGACACGGCCCGGTCGGACGGCGGGTCGTCCGGATTCCCGGCGTCGGCCGACGGGCGGTTCGCGGTGGCGAGCGGTGTAACGCCGTCCGTCGGCTCCGGTCGGTCCGTGACGTACTCGGTCGAGGTGGAGAGGGGGCTGCCGTACCGTGCCGATGAGGTCGCCGGCGTGGTCGACACTGTGCTGTCCGATCCACGGAGCTGGACGGCGGTGGACCCAGTCGCGCTGCGGCGGGTTCCGCTCTTTCCCGATGTGCACGTGCGATTGGCGAGCCCTCGCACGACGGATGCACTGTGCGCACCCCTTCGGACGGGCGGCCGCCTCTCCTGCAGGAACGGGTCGACGGTCGTGCTGAACGCATGGCGCTGGACCCATGGGGCCACCGCATATCGCGGTGATCTCACGCGCTATCGCGTCTACATGGTCAATCACGAGTTCGGTCACGCCCTCGGTCACGGCCACACCCGGTGTCCGGATCCCGGCGAGCCCGCACCGGTGATGCTGCAGCAGACGCTCGGTCTCACGGGCTGCCGACCCAATCCGTGGCCGGCGGTGAGGTGACGAGCGGTGACGAGCGGTTCGCGGTGCGGCCCTTCGGGTGAGCCGGATGGCGTCGGACCGTCAAGCCCGGCCCGTGGGAGGCCGATGACGCAGGGTGCCCCCGCACGGCGACCGGGTGACGGTGCCATCGTTCCCCGACCGTCCTTCGACCTGAGGTGCGTCAACCGATGATCGATATCGATACCGAGCGACTCGAAAGCGTGATCGCCGACCTCCGCGAGCTTCTGGGCGACGGCCTGCTCGCCACCGACATCTGGGATCGCTCGACCGGTCTCTCGCTCGCGTCGTATGCCTCGCATCCCGCGGTGAGCGCCCTTCTGAACCAACTCACCACCGAGACGGTGGAGGCGCTTCGCCGGGCGGGTCTTCCCGGTCTCAACCGCTACTACATGCTCGATCTCGAGAGGGACACCACGGTCGTCGTCATCCTGCACGACACCGACATCCTCCAGGCGCTTCTCGTCCGTCCGGCCACCGAGAACCGGGGCGTCCTCTTCGCCATGGCCATGCCCGCCGCGATCGACGGTGTGGCCGCGGCACGATCCTGACGGGTAACCGGCCGTCGGCGGGCGGGGAAGGCGACGAGCGACCCGGTCGGACGGCGGTACTCCCCGGCGCCAAAGAAAAAGCCCTGGCTACCAGGGCTTTCGTGAGGAGCGGGCGACCGGGTTCGAACCGGCGACATTCAGCTTGGAAGGCTGACGCTCTACCAACTGAGCTACACCCGCGAATCGCCGAACAGCATATCAAGCACCGCTGCCCTCGAGGGCGGTGCGTCTCGCTGGTTGATTCCACAGCACCGTGGAACCAACCGTCTAGGGACGACGCGCGACGAACACGGAGTGGCCGGATGCGGCACGTTCTCCGGCGTAGCCGTGGAAGGACCGGGCGCGGAAGCCCGCCTTCCTCAACATCGCCAGCACCTTGGCCTGCGGGATGAGACGCAGGCGCTCGGTCTCCTCGGCGCTCCGAACGGTGCCGTTGACCTTGCGGAGGGTCGTCATCGCGCGTGTGAGCGTTCCCCGCCGATCCTCGAGCGCCTCGGTGATCAGCGCCCAATCGTCCCCGAACTCCACCGACACCCGGGGTTCGCCGACCGGGACGCGCCCCGGCCCGGCGACGTCGAGAAGGAAGAGCCCGCCCGGCCACAGTGCCCGGTGGACGCGGCCGATGAGGCGCTCAACGTGACGGAGCGTGATGCCGTCGTCCGCGTCGTTCAGCAGTTCGTCGGTGGCGAGCACGGCGTCGCAGGAGGGGATCTCGGCGTCCACCCACGATCCTCGGACGAGCTGGGCACGGGGTGCCGTTCGTTTCGCGATGTCGAGCATGTGCTGGGAGGCGTCGAAGCCGATCACGTCGAACCGTTCGGCGAGAAGCCGTGACGCCGCCCGCCCGGTCCGGCATCCGAGATCGACGACGGTGCCGCCCTCGCCGGACGAGCGCCCGAGTTCGTCGATCAGACGAGCCGCCGCATCGACGGCGAGCGTCGCCCTCCCCGCAGCGTCGATGGCCGCGAGGTCTTCACCAAAACGCCCCATATGGCCGTACGCTAACGAAATCGGACGTCGGATTTCGCCGACGTACACCCGTCGCCCCCGATCCACGGACGTATCCGCGGTCACGGAGCCGTCCGGGAGCCCGGTGAACGCGCCTGGACGAACCGGCATCCGGCGCACCCGGCGGAATCGCGCCGTCACGGTGACGACCGATGCGCGTCGGGACGACGCGGCGGCCTCGGCCGGCGTCACTCGGTGCCACGTGGTCGTCCGCCCGCGGACGCGGATGCCCTTCCTGTTCATGCGACGCACGTGACGGCACAGTGCGTGCCCGGGGTGCCCGACGCCGGGCGACCCCGGCGGTATGCTCCGGGTCGAACCGAGATGACCATGCAGCCCCCGTCACCAACGCGCGCTCTCATCGTCGACGATGAGCCGGATATCCGCGGGCTCGTGCGCGACATCCTCGAGGAGGAGGGGCTCGAGGTGAGCGAGGCCCCGGACGGGCGTGCCGCCCTCCGCGTCCTCCACGAGGAGCGCCCGGACCTGGTCATCCTCGACATCATGATGCCCGACCTCGACGGGTGGGCCACACTCGAACGCATCCGGGACGTGTCGGACGTCCCGGTGATCATGCTGACGGCCCGGTCGCTCGAGTGGGAGCGCGCCCGCGGCCTTCGTGCCGGGGCGGACGACTACCTGGGCAAGCCCTTCAGCGCCATCGAGCTGGCGGCCCGGGTGGTCGCGCTCATGCGCCGCGCCCACCGCGACGACGACCGTCCGACCATCTACTCGGACGACTTCCTCCAGATCGACTTCGCGGCGCGTGAGGTGACCGCGAACGGCCGGGTGGTCTCGCTGACGCCCCTCGAGTTCCGCATGCTGAGTGTGTTCGTCCAGCACGCGGGGAGGGCGGTGGGAAAGGATGAGATGCTCGAGTCCGTGTGGGGCCGCCGCGATGCCGTGTTCCCCGAGCAGGTGAAGCTGTACGTCGGCTACATCCGCCGAAAGCTCGGTCTGCGGGCCGACGGATCATCCCCGATCGAGACGATCCGCGGGTTCGGCTACATGTACCGCCCGTCGTGATCGTCGGATCGCCGCTTTTTCCGTCGTCGTGACCGATGGGTGGCCCGGCCTCATTCGCGATCGTCATCGCCGTTCTGGCCGTGGTGGTCGTCGCCCTCCTCTGGGCTCGTGACCGCCGACGGCTGATCCGGGCGCGGACCGGCGCTGACGATCGGGAGGCCGGTCGCTCGCGACCATCCGAGATCACGGATGCACCGGTCGCCGCCGCGTTCGTGGGTGCCGTACTCGAGGAGGGATTGGCGTCATCGCCGCTCACGGTGGTGATCCACGACGACGCCATGGTCATCCGGTATGCGAACGCCGCGGCCCTCGTCCCACGCGACGGGGGTCCGTCGGATCTCGTCGGTGCTTCGGCCGAGGTGGTCCTGTCGCCCGTGATCTGCGACATGCACGGGTATCTGCTTCGCACGGGTGCGACGGACCTGATCTCGTTCACGACGACCGCCGCCGCCGCGGGGGCGACGTCCGAGGAACGCGTCCTGCGGATGTGGTCGGTCCCCATCCGCACGGCGGAGGGCGCGTGTGTCCTCATCCTCGGCTGTGACATCACCGGAGAGGTGCACGCCGAACGCGAGCGGCTCCGGCGGCTGGAGATCACGCGGCGGGCGGGCGTCCAGGCGGACGCACAGGCGCGGGACGCCCTCACGCGTGTGGACGATCTGCGGGAGAAGACCCAGGTGCTGCGGGACGAGATCGCCGTTCTTCGCGTGGGACTCGAACTGCAGTCGGACTGGATCCTCGCGGTCGAACGCGACGGCACCGTTCTCATGGCCAACGACGCCGTGCGCATGCGGACGGGAACGGAGACGGCTGATGTCCGCGGCAGGCGTCTGCACGACCTCTTCACGTCTGAGACCGCCGATGCGTTTCTCGGGGTCGCCTCAGACGTGCTGGAGGACGGACACCCGGTCGTCTTCGTGCAGCGGGCCGTACACGACGATCGCGTATCGGAGGTCGTCTGGACGATCGGCCCCTACCAGGTCGGCGGACGGGTGGCCGGGGTGGTGGGGATCGCACGACCGCACGTTTCCGGAGACGACGGGCAGCTGGCGCTGGCGCGGAAGCACGTGACGCAGATCCAGACGAACCGGGTCCTCGGTCACGTCGAGCTCCACACCCGCCGTCAGCAGGAGGTCGACGCGTCCAAGGACGAGGTGCTCGCCCTGATCTCGCATGATCTGCGCACCCCGCTGACGTCGATCCTCGGCTACACGGATCTTCTTCTGGGCGGACGCTCCGGACTCGACGCACGCAACGAGCGCTTCGTCAGGGTTATCGCCCGGAACGTCGAACGCCTCATGGAACTGGTCGACGACCTCCTCCTCATCGCGCAGCACCAGTCGGGTGCACTGACCGTCTCACCCTCGCCGATCTGCGTGGAGGCCGCGGTCGCGCAGAGCGTCGCCGCCCAGCATCCGGTCGCCAGGGCGAAGGACATCGTCTTCTCGATCGACATCGCCGACGGCCTGATGGTCATGGCGGACCCGGTCCGGCTGGGGCAGGTCCTCGACAACGTGGTGACGAACGCCGTCAACTACACGCCCGGCGGCGGATACATCACCGTGTCGGCCGAGCCGGACGGTGACTGGGTGCGGTTCCGGGTCAGCGACAGCGGCCCCGGCATCCCGGACGAGGAGCAGGAGAGGATCTTCCATCGTTTCACCCGTGCGCGTGACGCTGCGGCCGGTGGCGTGAAGGGATTCGGGCTGGGGCTGCCCATCTCCCACGCCATCGTCTCGGCACACGGCGGCGAGATGGGCGTGGACAGCACCCTGGGCATCGGTTCGACGTTCTGGTTCACGCTGCCCCAGGGCGGGCGGATGGGCGAGGACGACGGGTGATCGGCCCGGGGCGGGGACCGGTCGAGATCGTCGACATCACGCAGTCGATCGACGCGACGACCGCGACGTGGCCCGGTGAGGACGCCGCGTATGCGACGACGACGGCGGTGATCGACGCCGATGGCTACTTCGCCCGTCGTGTGGACATGCCCGAGCACGTGGGCACGCATGTTGACGCTCCGGGCCACATGATCCCGGGAGCCGTCACGGTTGACGAGATCCCACCGGATCGGCTGGTCCGTCCCGTCGCCGTCATCGACGCCCGCGACGTGGTCGGTGCGGATCCCGACGCGGTCGTCGGCATCGACGTCGTCGAACGGTCGGAGGCCCGCCACGGTCGCATCGAATCCGGCGACGCGGTCCTCATCCGCACCGGGTGGGACCGTCACGTCGGCACGGCGGACGCATACATCGGCACGGATGCGCCCCGCTGCCCGGGCATCGACACGGAGGCCGCCGCCCTGCTCGTGCGTCGCGGGGTGGTCGGCATCGGCATCGACACCATGAGCGTCGAACGCGGCGACAGCCCCGACTTCCCGGTCCACGCGATGACGCTCGGGGCCGGTCTCTGGCACGTGGAGGGCCTGATCGGGCTCGGTGGCGTGCCCGCGCGCGGGGCGTGGATCATCGTCGCCCCGCTGCGGTTGTCGGGTGGATCGGGAGCGCCGGCACGGGTCTTCGCGTTGGTGCCGCGCGGCGGCGGGTCGTGAGATGAGCGGTCACGGCGGCTTCCCGGCCGGATGGGCCGGCGGGATGCGTGACGACGACGCGGAGGACGGCGGGGTCGGGCTCTCCGCGGACCCGGGGCTGGGGAGCGCCATCCTCTGCGGATCCCGCACCTGATGCTCGTCGCGTCGGACTGGACGTACGTTCTCTCCTCACAGGGATTGGTCCAGTGGACGCTCGCGGCCGCGGCGGCGCGGGCCTCGTCCGTTTCCGTGATCAGCTGGACGGGATGTGGATGGGGGTCGACGGGCCGGCGGGCTCGGCTCTCATCATCTTCCGGGGACCGGGCGCGGACGGGGACGTGCTCGACGAGCTCGTCCACTCGCGCTTCGGGGTGAACGAGCCGCCCCTCGCGGTCGACATCGCCCGATACGGGGCGGCGCCACGACCGATCGTGTCACTGGTCGCGGGGGGCGGGGGTCATGCCGCTGTGGGAGATCCCGGGGTTCGAGGATCTGGCCACGCCACTGCCGATCGGCGGGTAGACGGTGGCTCCGCGCCGGGAGGGCGCGGCATCGGCATCGCGAACCCATCGGGCCCGTCAGCCTCCGCGCGCGTCCAGCCCCTCCCGGTGGAGCCGGCGGATGCGCTCCATGTTCTCCGTGTCGGGCCCGTCGCCCGAACCGGGCACCTCGAGGATGGCGGGGAGCCCCTGGATGGCGGGGTGGCCCAGGATGCGACGGAAGCCGTCCTCTCCGATCTCGCCCTCGCCGATGTTGGCGTGGCGATCGCGGTTCGACCCGAACGCGGTCAGGGAGTCGTTGAGGTGGAAGCACCGAAGGCGGTCGATGCCGACGAGCCGGTCGAACTCGTCGAGGACGCGGTCGAAGCCGTCGGGCTCGTGGATCGGATAGCCGCTCGCGTAGAGGTGCTGGGTGTCCAGGCAGAACCCCAGGCGGCTGGGGTGACCGACCGCGGCGAACACGTCGCGCAGCTGCTCGAACGTGCGCCCGATGGTGTCGCCGGCGCCCGCCGTGTTCTCCAGGTAGACGGCGCACTCGCCCTCCTGGCCGTCGAACGCGGCGGCGATGGCGGTGCCGATCCGGGCGATGGACTCCTCGAGCGTGCTGCCCCGGGACGAGCCCACGTGGAGGACCACGCCGGCGAGGCCCAGACGTTCACCGATCTCGAGGTGCTGCCGCAGGCTCTCCTGTGACGCACGGTGGATGTTGCGCGTCTTGGTGGTCGGCTTCCCCGGCGGCCCCGTGGGCTGCTCGATGTCCGGCGCGCCGAGGTTGATGAGGTACAGGCCGTGGGAGACGATGGGGCCGATCCCGGCCGCCGCGGCCTTCTCGCGGAACGCCGCGATCTCGGCGTCCTTGTGGTTGATCGGGTTCCACGTCCGCGGGTTGTGCGTGAAGACCTGGAGGCTCTCGCATCCGATGGCCTCGCCCCGGTCGATGGCCTTGGAGATGCCTCCTGCGGCGGAGACGTGGGCGCCGAATCTCACATGGCTATCCTACCCGGGTGCCACCACAGAGACCCGAGATCACCGAACCCTGCCGCGTGCGCTTCGCGCCGAGCCCCACCGGCAGCCTCCACGTCGGCGGCGCGCGCACCGCGCTGTTCAACTGGCTCATCGCGCGCAGGACCGGAGGGCAGTTCATCCTCCGGCTGGAGGACACCGACCGCGAACGCTCCACGCCCGAGAGCGAGGCTGAGATCCTCCGCGTGCTTTCGTGGATGGGCCTCGACTGGGACGAGGGCCCGTACCGGCAGAGCGAGCGGGACGACGTCTACCGCGACGCCATCGAGCGGCTCAAGGAGTCGGGGGCGGTCTATCCGGCCTACGAGACCTCCGAGGAGCTGGAGGAGCAGAGGGCGGAGGCCCGCCGCAACAAGCGTGCGCCCGTGGTGCGGGGCCGGCGCGACCACTCGGACGCGGAGATCGCGGCCTTCCAGGAGGAGGGGCGTACGCCGGTCTGGCGCTTCGCCGTGCCCGTGCCCGGCGAGACGGTGATCGAGGACATGGTCCGCGGGACCGTCACGTTCGGTCACGACAACATCGAGGACTTCGTCGTCGCGCGAAGCGACGGCACACCCACCTACAACCTGGCGGCGGCGGTCGACGACATCGAGATGGGCATCACCCACGTCATCCGCGGCGAGGACCACATCTCCAACACGCCCAAGCAGATGCTGGTGATGCGCGCACTGGGTGCCGAGCCGCCCACGTACGCACACATCCCGCTCATCCTGGGCCCCGACAAGAAGCGCCTCTCGAAGCGCCACGGTGCGGCGTCGGTGGAGGAGTTCGAGGCGGACGGGTTCCTCGCCGAGCCGCTCAACAACTCGCTCGCCCTGCTGGGCTGGAGCTTCGACGGCAAGACCGAGCGGTTCACCATGCCGGAACTCGTCCAGGCGTTCAGCGTGGGGCGCATCTCCAAGAGCCCCGCGGTGTTCGACCTGCGAAAGACGGAGGTCATGCACGGCAGGTACCTCCGGATGATGGACCCGGACGCCTTCGCCGACGCGCTCGTCGCATATCTGCGTTCGACCGGCTTCATCGACGCGCACGGCGGGGAGGAGGCCGCCGAGATCGCCCGTCGCAGCGCCCCCGCGGTGAAGGGCAAGATCACGAAGCTCAGCGAGTACGTCAACCTCGCCGGATGGCTGTTCGAGCCGTTCGCCATGGACCCGGAGGCCTGGGCGAAGGTCTCGGGTGATGTGCGGCAGGGGGTCCAGTACGTGGGGGGCGGGCTCGGACGGCTGGAGGCCCTGCCCGACTGGGAGCTGCAGTCCATCAAGGACGCGCTCCAGGACGAACTCCACATCCTCGGTGCGAACGCCCGCGAGTTCCTCGAGCCCCAGCGGATCGCCGTCACCGGACGGCCCGTGTCGACCGGCGTGTACGAGAGCATCTGGCTCGCCGGGAGGGACGCGACCCTCGCCCGCTACCGCGACGCGCTGGGCACGCTGGCCGACGAGTGGAAGACGTCACAATGATCGCGCCATGAGTGTGGAGACCGTCGGTAGCGTCGTCGAGCGAGTATCGGATCCCTCCTATCGCTACCGCCAATGGACGACGACGCTGACGATGAAGCACCGGATACCACCCTCCGGCTGATCCTCGATCGGGTCGAACGGCGAGTCGCTCTTCAGGTCCGGCGAAACGACGCCCTGACCAATCCAGGGCTCGGCCCATCGCGTGCGGACGTCCGGCAGACACGCCCGTCGACGATGAAGCGCACCCGTATCCGCCGAGTCCCTAGTGTGGGACCGGGAGGAACGCAGGTGGCGAAGTCAACTCCAGTGATGGTGGTTGTCGGAGAGCGGGAGGTCCGCGTCTCCAGTCCGGACCGGGTCGTCTACGAGGCCACCGACCGGACACCCGACATCACGAAGCTCCAGGTCTGCGAGTACTTCGTTGGGGTCGCCGGCCCCTTCATGCACGCGAACGGTGACCGCCCCGTCGCGCTGGAGCGCTGGCCGGGCGGATGGCGGGAGGGGATGACGCTGTCGGCCGGTCCCGGCGGTCAGCAGACCGGCGACGGCTTCTACTCGAAGCGGCTGCCCAAGGGCGCACCCGCGTGGGTGGAGACGTGTCGTGTCACCACCCCGAACGGGCGTCCCATCGACGAGCTCTGCCTGACCGAGCCGGCGGCGGCGGTGTGGGCGGCGCACATGGGCGCGCTGACCTTCCATCCGTGGGCGGTCCGCGCCTCCGATGTCGAGCACCCGGACGAGCTGCGCCTCGATCTCGATCCGCAGGAGGGGGCGACCTTCGAGGACGCCAAGCGCGTGGCCGAGGCCGCGCGCGAGCTGCTGGAGGACCTCGGCCTTCGCGGTTTCGTCAAGACGAGCGGCAACCGCGGCATCCACATCCACGTGCGCATCGCGGCCCGCTATGGGTTCGACCAGGTGCGCCACGCCGCCATCGGCCTCGGCCGCGAGCTGGAGCGCCGGGACGTCGGCGCCACTCTGAACTGGTGGAAGGAGGAGCGCCCCGTGGGGTCCGTGTTCCTCGACGTGAACCAGAACCTGCGGGACCGCACGGTCGCCGGGGCATGGTCGCTTCGCCCCCGGCCGGGGGCGCCGGTCAGCACCCCGCTGGGCTGGGCCCGCCTGGCGGAGCTGGCGGATCCTCGCGAGTTCAACCTCACCACCGTTCCGGCGTACCTCGACGACGGCGATCCGTGGGCGGACATCGATGATGTCGCCCACGGACTGGAGGGGTTGCTCGAACTCTGGGAGACGCTGCCGGGCGGCGAGATCAACTTCCCGCCGGACCATCCCAAGATGCCGGGAGAGCCCCCGCGCGTGCAGCCCTCCAAGAAGGTCGCCGAGCACTGGGACGCCGACGGCAACAGGATCGACACGTAGGGAGTCGACTGCGGATCCCCGTCGGATCACCCACCTTGTACGCCTCCGAGCGGACTAGTCCAGCTGGTCGTATCCGCAGGAGCGCGGGTCGCGGTCATCGCGGAAGCGCAGCAGCTTCGTGCCGTGACGGATGCGTCCGCCGCTCGAGTGGTCGTATGTCACCTCGACGACAAGTTCGGGCCGCAGTGCCACCCATTCGATGTCGCGGTCGGCGGACCAGCGGCTGGGATCGGCGGACCCGCGCTCGCCCGTCTCGTAGTGGGCGAGCGTCTCCACCAGCTCGCGCTTCTCCTTCGCCCGGAAGCCGGACGTGTGACCCACGATCCGCAGCTCGCCGTCGGCGTCGTACAACCCCAGGATGAGGGACCCGACGGTGCCCTCCTCCTTCCCCGGGCGCCAGCCGGCGACGACGGCGTCCAGGGTCCGGACGCGCTTCACCTTGATCATGCCGAGGCGCTTCCCCGGCACGTACCGGGCATCGCGATCCTTGGCGATCACGCCCTCCGCGGTCCGCAGCCAGTCGCGTGCATGGTCGGCATCGGTCACTACCTCCGCGATGCGCAGGCCGTCCATCGACTCGAGGGCCGCCCGCCGCTCGTGCCAGGGGCGGTCCAGGTACGCGTCGTCGTCCAGCGCCAGCAGGTCGAACGCGATGAAGACCGCCGGCATCTCGGCGGCAAGGCGCGTGATGCGCGACTGGGCGGGGTGGAGCCGCATCTGGAGTCCCTCGAAGGTCTCCCGGTCACCCCGTTCCATGACCAGCTCTCCGTCCAGGACGTAGCGGCCCCGCGGAAGGGAGATCTCGGGAAAGTAGCGGTGCAGCGGCTTCTTTCCACGTGACTGGATGTAGATCTCGTCGCCGTCGACGAAGACGATGGCCCGGAATCCGTCCAGCTTGCGTTCGTAGACCCAGCCGTCCCCCTCGGGCAACAGGTCGCCGCCCGCCGCGAGCTTCTCCGCGTCGACCTTCGCGGGCTTCGCCAGCTGGGGTTCGAGAGGTGGGGAGAGGGGCAGATCCATGGACCACACCCTAGATGGTCGATTCCATGGCCTCGCGGCGTGGTGTGTGTCCCTGGCGGCGCGGATGCGCTTTTCTCATCCACCCGCCCACCCCAGGCCAGCCACCGGACGCCTCGAACAGGCGGACCGGCATGCCCGTCGGCGTCCGCCGACGCCCCGCATCCGCCATGACCGCACCCCACATCCACGATCCCATGGAACCAACCATCTGGATGGTTGATTCCATGGGCTCGCGGCGTGGTGTGTGTCCCTGGCGGCGCGGATGCGCTTCTCATCCACCCGCCCACCCCAGGCCAGCCACCGGCCGCCTCGAACAGGCGAACCGGCATGCCCGTCGGCGTCCGCCGACGCCCCGCATCCGCCATGACCGCACCCCACATCCACGATCCCATGGAACCAACCATCTCGGTCATGGCCTCTCGTCCCGGAGCGGGCGCCCGGCTCTCCCCACCCGATCGGGACGGCCAGATTCGAACTGGCGACCCCTCGCTCCCAAAGCGAGTGCGCTACCAGACTGCGCCACGTCCCGAGGAGGGCCGAGTGTACCAGCCCCCTGTCGGCGGGATTCCCGGACAGCGGAATCAATCATCTAGGATGGCCCAATGCATCCATGGCACGACATCTATCTCGATGAGCACCAGATCGACCAGGGCTTCCCCGTGGTCATCGAGGTGCCCGAAGGCAGCAAGAACAAGTACGAGCTCGACAAGGAGAACGGTCTTCTCCGCCTCGATCGCGTGCTTCACAGCGCCGTCTACTACCCGGCCAACTACGGCTTCATTCCGCGGACCTACTGCGATGACGGCGACCCCCTGGACGTACTCGTCCTCGGCCAGGAGCCGGTCGTCCCGCTCAGCATCGTCATGGCACGCGCCATCGGCGTGATGCGTATGCGTGACGACAAGGGCATCGACGACAAGATCGTCGCCGTCAGCATCCACGACCCGGCGTTCAACGAGTACCGGGACCATCGGGAACTCCCGAAGCACGCGATGCGCGAGATGCAGCGGTTCTTCCAGGACTACAAGGTCCTCGAGCACAAGGAGGTCGTGATCGAGGAACCCATGGGAACGGATGAGGCCATCAAGGTCATCCAGGAGTCCCTCGATCTCTACCGCAAGTTGCGCCGCGGGGAGATCAGCGACAAGTAGTCGTGACGCGGAACGCCCGAGGAACCGCCGCACCCGGCGGCCCCTCGGCGGGCGAGGGGCGTCAGATCGTCAGCCCCTCCGCCGTCTGCGGAGGATGAGGGCGATGACGACCAGCCCGGTCATCGTCACGATCCGGTTCAGGTCGACGACCGGTCGCCACCGGATCTCTCCGTCCTTGATCAGATAGGCCCCCACGGGCCGCGCGGTGGCGGCGAATCCGCCACCCTCACCCTCCTGACCCCGCGGGTCGGTGCCGGAGCCGCCTCCCGCCCCGCCCGCCACGGCGGCCGCGGCGATGACGGTGAGACCGTCCTTCTCGAACGGCTCGGCATAGACCCGCCGGACGGTGATCGCGTCGCTGGCCCCCCTCACTGCCTGGGTGACGTTCATGTGTGGACTCCTTCGTCTCGGCGGACCGGTTGAGATCCTCGTCATCCTCCATCCTGGGGCATCCGCCGTCGTGCCACAGCTTCGGCGGTCGCGCCGGGCCCTTCGGTCAGACCGATGCGGGAGTGCGACGCGCCGACGGGCCCGTCCACGCCACGTCCGGGGTCGGCACGATATGCGCCCGCCGCGACGACGGCAGGCCCCGGTCCGAGGGGTCGATCCACCCTTCACATCGCACTGCCCGGGTGAGACGGTGAGGGTGACCGAGCGGATCCGTGCTCGACCGACGAGGCGGTCCCGCCGGGCAGGAGCCCTGTCGAGGGGAGGATCGCCATGTCGCCGTCAGCATCCTGGAGTCCACCGGCCATCGGACGGCCTCTCGAGGGGCGCGGTCTTCGTGTACGGCTGGCGGCGACGGCCCTCCCGTCGGTCGCCTGGGCGCTGACCTCGGCGTGGTGGATGTCGCGTGGGCCGGTGTCCACCCTGGAGTCGCTGGTCTGCATCACCGTCGGGCTGCTCATCGGCCTCGGCGCGGGATGGGCCTCCGGCTCCCGCTGGTCGATGCTGGTGCTGCCGGTCGTCTTCGTCCTCGTCTTCGAGCTGGCACGCCTGCCGGTGGACGGACCGACCGTCGACGGCGTGCGGCTGTCGACGTACGGTGCCGTCGCATTCGTGACCGGCCGGCTCTTCCACGGTGCGGTCGCCCTGCTGCCGATGGTGTGGGGTGCTGCGGCGGGAGCCGCTCTGTACCGGCGACATGCCTCCGCACCCGGCGACGCGGTCCGCCGCCGCTGGTCCGGCAGGATCGCTCTGGCCCTCAGCGGAGTCCTTCTGCTCCTCATGACCGTGCTGCTTGCCCGGCCCGCCTCGACCGCTCCCATCACCGGCTCCGATGGGAAGCGGGTGCCCGGCAGCGTCGCCGAGCTGACGTCGGCCGATGTGAACGGGCACGAACTGGGTCTGATGATCCGGGGGCATGATCGGTCCAACCCCGTGCTGCTCTTCCTCGCAGGGGGCCCCGGCGGGAGCGAACTGGGCGCGATGCGCCGTCACCTGCCCCGGCTGGAGGAGCATTTCACCGTGGTCACGTGGGATCAGCGTGGCGCCGGCCGCAGCTACGGCGAGATCGACCCCCTCGACACGCTGACCCTTGACGGTGCCGTCGCCGACACACTCGCCGTCACGGATCACCTTCGCGAACGCTTCGACCAGGAGCGCATTCACCTGGTCGGGCAGTCCTGGGGAACGGTGCTGGGCGTGCTCGCCGTGCAGGCCGCCCCGGAGCGCTACCGTGCGTTCGTCGGGGTGGGGCAGATGGTCAGCCCCCGCGCCACCGACCGCATCTTCTACGCCGACACCCTCGCCTGGGCCGAGAGGACCGGCCGCAACGGCCTGGCGAAGGAACTCCGCGACATCGGGCCGCCGCCGTACGACGACCCTCGGCACTACGAGACCGCACTCTCCCACGAGATGGACGTCCATCCCTACGACCACAGCGCCAACAGCGAGGGCGTGGGCGGGATGTCCGAGAACCTCTTCGTCCGCGAGTACTCGTTCACCGAACAGATCCGGATCCTCTCCGGGACGCTCGACACCTTCGCCGCGCTCTACCCGCGGCTGCAGGAGATCGACTTCCGCAGGACCGCGACGACCTTCGACGTTCCCGTGTTCTTCGTCCAGGGCGCGCATGAGGCGCCGGGACGGGCCGATCTCTTCGCCGAGTGGTACCCGCGGATCGACGCGCCGGCCAAGGGCCGTGTCGTCCTGAGCACGTCCGGTCACCGGCCGATGTTCGAGCAGCCCGACGATTTCGTCGACTACATGGTCACCGAGGTGCTGCCGCGATCGTCCTCATGACAGTGACCGCGACGAGATGGTCGATGCCGCGAGACCATGGAATCAATCACCTAGAGGTCGCGGCGGCCGAACGCCCACGTCGCCAGGACCCATAGTCCCAGGAGGTAGACGCCGGCCCACAGCCACGTTCCCATGCCGGCGTCGACCGCACCGCCGAAGGGCCCCAGGCTGACGACGACGCGTTCCAGTCCTGTCAGGTCGGAGTTCAGGGCGTAGAGGCCGTCCTGATAGAGCGCCTCGAACGGCAGTACCCGTGAGACCCATTCGGACGCCGTCGTCAGGCTCGCCGACGGCAGCGCCCGCCCGATCTGCCCGAGCAGTCCACCCACCAGCCCGGCCCCGAACACCATGAACACCGCGATTCCGTTGGCGGTCCCCGACAGGAACACCGATCCCAGAAGTGCGATCGACGTGATGATCGCGATGGCGCCGACAAGGCTCACCGCGGGGAGGATCCAGCTGCCGGGCGTCCAGTCACCGGCGTTCCGCACGAGCGCCACCGTGGCGAAGAACATGAGCGACACGTAGAGGCCGCAGACGACGAAGGCCGCCAGGAAGCGTCCCGCGAGGACGGCCGATCGCGACAGCGGCCGCACCAGCATCTGCTGCAGGAGCCCGCGCTCGGCGTCGCCGCGTATGGCGTTCAGGGTGAGGAACACCGCCAGGATCGTCCCGAGGAACAGGATCGCGAACATGGCGAGACCCAGGAGGAAACCACCCGCGATCTCCGCGGCGCGGACGGGGCTCTCGCTGTCGAACCCGTGATCTCGCACCTCATCGAAGACGGAGCTCGTGCCCCACCAGAAGAGGCCGAGGAAGCCGACGGACAGGACGAGGACGACGAGGAAGACGCGGCGTCGGACGCTCTCCTGGAGCGTGTAGCGCGCCACATGCAGTGCTCCGGTCACGATTCCTCACCCTCCGAGACGGCCCGCAGGTAGACCTCCTCGAGGCTGGACGTGATGATGCGCACCCCGTAGATGCTCTCTCCGCCGGAGACGAGGTCCGCGATGATACGTGGGACGTCCTCGCGCGTCGCGTCGGGGAAGGTGCGCACACCGCCCGCGGTCTCGATCTCGGCGCCGCCGGCCCGGGCGAGGTCGGCGGGGGTGCCGGTGGCCACGGTGGCACCACGGTTGATGATGGTGACGCGGTCGACCACCCGCTCCACCTCACTGAGCAGGTGGGAGTTGAGGAGCACGGCCGTGCCACGTCGGCGCAGTTCCTCCAGAAGCTCGCGCACGGCGATGCGGCCTGCGGGGTCGAGCGCGCTCGTGGGCTCGTCCAGCAGAAGGAGCTTCGGCGAGCCGATGAGGGCCTGGCCGAGGCCGAGGCGCTGCTGCATGCCCTTGGACATCGCCTCGACGCGCTTGTCGCGGGCCTCGGAGAGTCCGACCAGATCCAGGAGCTCATGCCGTTCGCGCTCGCCACCGGTCGACGCCGTGAGGCGCTGATGGAGATGCATCACCTCGTCGGCCGTGCACCAGTCCGGATACCGGAAGAGCTCCGGCAGGTACCCGATCAGGCGACGTGCGGCGAGCGACCCGGCCGGATGTCCGTGGATCGTGACCCCGCCGGACGTGGGGCGCACGAGGCCGCACACGATCTTGACGAGCGTCGACTTGCCGGCGCCGTTCGGGCCGAGCAGGCCGACCAGCTCGCCGTGGTCGACGGTGAGGTCGACGCCGCGCAGGGCGTGGTGGCGACCGTACGTCTTCGCAAGGGTCGTGATGGAGAGGGCGGCGGCCACGGCCAGGGACAATAGTGCCCCGCGCCAGAAGTCTCGTCGCGGTCTGGCGACGGCAAACCCATGCCACGGGATCAGACGAACGCACCTCCGATGCCTCCATTGCGCGGGGCGTCATCGTCGGCACTCACACGAACCCGACACGGGCACCTCATCGTCCTCGTCACGGCGGGTTTCGCTCGCCGTGCCGATGAGCGCTTCTGACGCGGGACATGAGATGCGGATGGTGTCCCTTCCGAGGTGCCCGGTGGCTGGCCAGGGGTTGGGCGGGCGGATTGGGAGCGCATCCGCGCCGCCGGAAGCACACGCCACCCCGCGAGATCATGGAACCAACCATCTAGCATCATCCGTCGTGGATTCGCGTAGTGAGAACCTGCTCGGCCTGGACGAGGTGCGGGCCCGTGTCGCCGCCATCTGCCAGACCCCGCAGGGCGCTGCTCTCGCCGGGGGGCGCGATGTCGCGGGTGATCCGGACGAGGTCGTGATGCGGCAGGCCGTCACCACGGAGGCCACCGAGCTGCGGCGGCTGGGGATGGCGGTGGGCGCCGGCGCCCGGGAGATCGCGGAGGCCGTCGACAACGCTCAGCACGGCGGCGCGCTCGAGATCGAATCGCTGACCGCCGTGGCCGCGACGGCCGCCGTCGCCGTCGAGGTCGCCGAGGCCGTCGTCACGCACGAGGAGGAGGTCCCCCTCCTGACCGACGTCGCACGGGGGGTCGCGACCGTTCCGCTGCGCGCACTGGTCGACATGTTCGACGCGGCCCTCGACGGCCACGGCGGGGTGCGCGACAGTGCGTCGCCGGATCTGGGACGCGCCCGCAGGCTGGTCGCCGATGCCCGGTCCGCGGCGGCCGAGACCCTCCGGTCGGTGGCCAAGCGCGCGGGTAAGCATCTGCAGGAGAGCTTCCTGACCGAACGCGGCGGACGTCCGGTACTGGCCGTCAAGGCGTCGTCGCGAAGCGCCGTGCCCGGAATCGTGCATGACCGGTCCGCCACGGGACAGACCATCTTCGTCGAGCCGCTCGAGGTGGTGGAGGCCAACAACCTCGTCCGGGAGCGCGAGGCCGCCGAACGCATGGAGGTGGAGCGAGTCCTTCAGCGGCTGTCGGGCGTCGTGGGTGACGACGCCGGCCTTCTCACCGCGGCGGTCGCGGCCCTCGCGGACATCGATCTCGCCTTCGCCCTGGCGGACCTGTCGCTGCGCTGGCGGGGTTGCGAGGTGACGATCGGCGGCGACGTCGCCCTCGTCGGAGCGCGCCACCCACTGCTCGATCCGGGGGCCGTGGTTCCTGTCGACCTTCCGCTCACGGGTCTCCGCGTGCTGGTGGTGAGCGGGCCGAACGCCGGCGGTAAGACGGTCGGCCTGAAGACGCTCGGCGTCCTGGCGGCGTGCCATCAGATGGGCCTTCGCCCCCCTGCGACGGAGGCCCGCCTTCCGGTCTTCGACACGATCCTGGCCGACATCGGTGACGAGCAGAGCATCGAACGGAGCCTCTCCACCTTCTCGGGGCACGTGCGCCGCCTCATCGACATCCTGTCCGCCGCGGGACCGCGCTCCCTGGTCCTCCTGGACGAACTGGCCGCCGGCACCGATCCGGGGGAGGGGGCGGCGCTCGCCGTCGCGGTGCTCGACACCCTCATGGCGCGCGGTGCCCTGACCCTGGTCACGACCCACCATCACGAGCTGAAGGGCTGGGCCAGCCAGTCCGACGCCGCCGCGAACGCCGCCGTCGGCTTCGACGCCGAACACCTGCTCCCGACGTTCGAGCTTCGGGTCGGCGAGCCGGGTGCGTCGCAGGCCCTCGACGTCGCGGAGCGGCTCGGTCTGCCGGACGCCATCCTCAGCGCAGCGCGCGAACGCCTGGGGCAGGATCGCCAGGGGATGGAGGCGCTTCTGCGCGACGCTGCGGCCGCGCGGGTGGCCGCGGAGGAGGAACGCGATCGCGCGTACCGCGAACGCGACGAGGCCGCGAAGGCCCGGCGCGACGTGGAGGCCCGGGAGCGGGAGCTCGCACGCCAGGTGGAGCGGGTGCGGGCAAGCGTCGAGAAGGAACGGCAGCGCGCCCGGGAGGACGCCGAACGGGACCTCGCGCAGATGCGCGCCGACATGGACGCGTTCCGCAAGGAGATCTCCGCGGCGCGGCGTGAGGAGCGGAGACGGAAGGCGCGGCAGGAGACCGGCCGGCACGAGGCCGAGCGCGACCGCCGCCTGGGAGCGGCGTCCGAGGCGGCCGGTCGCGCCGCCGCGCATCTGTCGACGCCGGCCCCGCCTCCGGGAACGGCGAGCGACGAACCCATCGATGTGGGCGACGCCGTCATCGTGAGTGACCTCGGGGTGCGGGGCACGGTCGTCGCCGTGTCGGGCGACGAGGTCGAGGTGCAGGGACCGTCGGCGCGGCTCAGGCTGAAGCGGTCGCGGGTCGCGCACGATCATCGGGTGGTCGCGAAACCCTCGTCGGCTCCGGTTCGCGAGGTCCGCCCCGAGACTCCCGCGGTGTCGGGCGAGATCGACGTGCGCGGCGAGAGGGCGGAGGCCGCCCGGGCCGCCGTGCGCAGCTACATCGACCTCGCTGCCAGCAGCGGGCGCGACAGCGTCCGCATCATCCACGGGCGCGGCACCGGTGCGCTGAGAGCGGCGATCGCCGACGAGCTGAGGGCGCACCCGTTGGTGGGATCGTCGCGGATGGCGGGCCCGGACGAGGGGGGCGACGGTGCCACCGTCGCCGAGCTTCGCTGATAAATTGTCGGTGGGACGATAAGTGTGTCGTCAGCGGTGCTACGCGGTCTCGCCGAGCCCGGATGCGCATCGGTGGCCCCATGGGGAAGGTGCTTCGCCGGTCGGTCTCACCTCCGAGCCGGACGGGTGCGGGCTCACCTGCCCACGGGCGGAGCCGGCCGCGGCGAACCTGACAGCATGGGTCCATGGACCGGCCCCTTGACGAACGTGTGCGCGATTGGATCGCGATCGACCCGGATCCCGACGACCGCCGTGAGACCCGGTCGATGCTCGACGCCGGTGCATGGGATCAGCTGAACGAACGCTTCGCGGGTCGTGTGGCGTTCGGGACCGCGGGTCTGCGTGCGCCCATGATGGCGGGGCCGACCGGGATGAACCGGCTGGTGGTCCGCCAGTCAGCGGCGGGTATCGCCCGCCATCTGAGGACGCAGGGCGACGTGGGTGGTGGCGTCGTCGTGACCCACGATGCGCGCCATCGGTCCGCCGAGTTCGCCGCCGACTGCGCCGAGGTCATCGCGGCACACGGCATCCCCGTCGTCCTGGCGAACGAGCCGGTGCCCACACCGGTCGGTGTCTTCGCGGTGCGGCATCTGGACATGGCGGCCGGGATCGTCATTACGGCCAGCCACAACCCGCCGCAGGACAACGGACTCAAACTCTTCATGGGAGACGGCGCCCAGATCGTCCCTCCCGTCGACGAGCACGTCGCCGCGCAGATCGACGCCGTCGTCGCCGACGGGGTGATCCTCCCGGACGACGATCCGGCACCCGTCTCATCCATGGCGGGCTCGGTGGTCGACGCGTACCTGGCGTCGGTTCGCGATCGCTATCCGGCGCCGGCCGGCCCGATCACGGTCGCCATGACGGCGATGCACGGGGTGGGCGGGGCGACGTTGCGCGGGCTGCTCACCGAACTCGGGTACCGGGTCCACGTCGTCGCGGAACAGCAGGATCCCGATCCGGATTTCCCGACCGTGGCCTTTCCGAACCCCGAGGAACCGGGCGCCACGGATCTGCTGGCGGCGCTCGTGCACGAGGTGGGTGCCGCAGTCGGCCTCGCCCTCGACCCGGATGCCGACCGGGTGGCCGTGGTCGTGCCGGACGCGGACGGTGTGCGCCAGCTGACGGGAGATGAGGTGGGCGGCCTTCTGGGGGAGTGGCTTCTGTCCGAGGTCGCGATCTCCGGTGACGACCGACTCGTGGCGACCACCGTGGTCTCGTCGTCCCGTCTCGGTCGCATCGCGGCGCGGCACGGCGTGCGCTATGCGGAGACGCTCACCGGCTTCAAGTGGCTGTCACGTCCCGCACTCGACACGCCGGCGTGGACCCAGGTGCTCGCCTACGAAGAGGCGATCGGATACGCGATCGGCCCGGACGTGCACGACAAGGACGGGATCTCGGCCGCGGTCGCGATGGCCGCCCTGGTGGCGTCGCTCGACTCCCTGGGCGAGACGATCCCGGGCATGCTCGATCGGCTGGACCGACTGGACGGAGCGCACGTCACCCGCAACTTCTCGCTCCGATATGAGGGATTGGGCTGGCGGGAGCGGCGGGATGCGACCGTCGCGGACCTCGTCGCGGCACCCCCGGAACGGGTGGGGGAGCAGACGGTGGCGGAGGTGACGCGCCTGGCCCCGGACGTGTTGCGCGTGATCCTCGACGGCGGCGTACGGGTGCTGGTGCGTCCCAGCGGCACCGAGGCCAAGCTCAAGTGCTACTGCGAGGCCGTGGAGGAGGTCGCGGACGGCGACGTGACCGGTGCCCGGTCGCGGGCGGCCCGGCGGCTGGACGGTGTCGAGGCGGCGCTCCGGGACCTGCTGGGCGGCGACTGACGCCGCGATGTCTCAATCCGTTGAGGTGGCGGGCGGAACACGACGAACCGATGCTCCGATCCGCCTGGCGGAGGGAGCGTACGCACGTCCGGTGCCAGGCACCGGACGTGCGTACGAGGGCGGGGTCCGTCAGAAGGTCCGAATGAGCAGGCGAATTGAGTTTGTGTGATTTGGCACGCGCAAGTTAAGTGCCTGGCACCGGACTTGCGTGGCCAATGAAGCGGCGGACGTGCAGTACGCGCCGATCGTCGACGGCGTCGGCCCGTCCTTGCGCGATCGTGAGCGCTGTGAGCTGTTCCGGACGCCCTGTCACGACGAGCCGGAGGTCGGAATGATCATCGTCGACCTCCCACGTCACGAACCCGCAGCAGGCGGTCTCCGCGGCGACGAGCTCTCGCATGCCCTGGACGGTGTCGACAGGTATCCGATCGGCCACTCCCGCTGGCGTGATTTCCGTGGGTGACGGTTCTGATGAGCCGGATCGGACGACGGTCCGGAAGTGATACCTGTCACCGTGCATTCATCCTCGCCCGCTCGATAGGATGCGCGCATCATGAGGTCCAAAGCTCGTTTCGTCATCGCCCTCGGGCTCGCCGGTCTTCTCGGTGCGGCTCTCGTCTGGTTCTCCATCGGAGGATCGCTCGAGACGTATGCCGCTCCCGGTGACCTCCAGGCGAACGGTGAGACCTATCGGCTGAACGCCGTGGTCTCGGACGGCTCGCCCGCCGACGTCGCGCAGCAGGCCCTCGCCGCGGAGGGAACCAAGTTCCAGGTCCAGGATCAGGACGATCCCTCGAAGACCGTGTGGGTCAACTACCGCGGAATCGTCCCGGACACGTTCCAGGACGGCAGGGAGATTGTGGTGACCGGCCATATGGAGGGTACGACCTTCGTCGGGAAGCGTGACACGCTGATCGCGAAGTGCCCGTCCAAGTTCGAGGCCCAGAAGTCACCACAGCCCGCATCGGAACAGTGAGACCCGCGACGAGATGAGCCTCTTCGGGCGCGCACTCCTGCTCGTCGCGCTCGCGGTCTCCGTGTTCACGGTGGTCGCGGCCCTCCGCGGGCGCACCCCCCGCAACCGTGCCTGGTTCTTCGCCGGCCAGCGCGGCGTCTACGCCCTGTTCGGCGTCTTCACGGTGGCCGTGGTCGGGCTGGTCTCCGCCCTCATCGGGAACAACTTCTCGCTGGTCGCCGTCGCCAACTACTCGAGCACCGAGATGCCGCTCCACCTGAGGATCACGGCACTGTGGGCCAGCCAGTCCGGATCGCTGCTCTTCTGGGCGTGGCTCCTCACGGGCTTCACATCGCTCGCGGTGTTCCTGAACCGGCGGCGCAACCGGGAGCTCATGCCCGTCGTCATCGCCGTGCTGGCCGCCCTCATCGGCTTCTTCGCCCTCGTGCTGTCGTTCGTCTCGAGTCCCTTCGAGACGATGCGCGTGGTGCCCGAGAACGGCCAGGGCCTGGTCTCCGCGCTGCGCAACCCGTACATGGTGTCGCATCCGCCGATGCTGTACCTCGGGTACGTGTCCATCGCCATCCCGTTCGCCTTCGCGATCGCGGCCCTGGTCACCCGGCGCCTGGACAGCGCATGGCTCGGGAGCATCCGCAAGTGGACGCTCGCCAGCTGGGCCTTCCTCGGGATCGGGATCATCCTCGGAGCCAAATGGGCGTACGAGTCGCTCTCCTTCGGCGGCTACTGGATCTGGGATCCGGTCGAGAACGCGGCGCTTCTGCCATGGCTCACGGGGACGGCCTTCCTGCACTCCGTGATGGTGCAGGAGCGACGGGGGATGCTGAAGATCTGGAACATGGCGCTGATCGTCATCACGTTCGCGCTCACCATGTTCGGCACTCTTCTCACCCGCTCGGGGATCGTGAGCAGCGTCCACAACTTCGGGGCGCAGACGGTCGGCCCGTACATCCTCGGCGTCCTGATCATCACCCTCGCCGGCGGCACCTACCTCATCATCACGCGGCTGCCCGAGCTGCGCAGCCAGAACTCGCTCGAGAGCTACTTCTCGCGTGAGGCGATCTTCCTCTACAACAACCTGCTGCTCGTCGGGCTCGCCTTCATCGTGGTGTGGGGGACGATGTACCCCGTGATCAGCGAGCTGATCCGCGGCGAACGCATCACCGTCGGGCGTGGCTTCTTCGACCAGGTGGCCGCACCCATCGGGGTGGCGCTCCTCCTGCTGACGGGGATCGGGCCCCTCATGCCGTGGCGGCGTGCGTCCTGGGAACTGGTCCGCCGGCGCTTCCTGTCGCCGGGGATCGTGACCGCCGCGGCCCTTCCGCTCCTCCTTCTCACCGATGCGCGCACGAACTGGGTGACACTGGGGGTCCTGCTCATCGCGATCTTCTCGGCGGGCTGCATCGCCTCCGAGTTCTGGCGGGGGACAAAGGTCCGCAAGGCACACGGTGGGGTGTCGTGGTGGGGCGCGTTCTCGCAGCTCATCTCACGCAACCGGCGTCGCTACGGCGGGTACATCGTCCACATCGGCATCGTGCTCGTCATCGTGGGCATCGCGGTGTCGCGGTCGTTCCTCTCGGAGGGCAGCTTCAGCCTGGCGCAGGGGGAGTCCGCACGGGTGGGCGACTACGTGTTCACGGCGCAGGAGGTCACCCGCGGGCGCACGGACCAGGCGATGGTGACCGCCGCTCGCGTGACGGTCACGACGCCGGACGGCGCACACGTCACGGACCTCACCCCGCAGATCCACGTGTACACGTCCAACCGGGACATCGGGAACGAGATCGCGATCTCCAGCACCATGGAGCGCGACATCTGGATGTACATGGCCGGATCGAGTGAGGACGGCATCGCGTCACTCCACGTGTTCATCAATCCCATGGTCGCGTGGATCTGGGCGGGCGGGATCATCTTCCTGCTGGGTGCAGTGGTCGCCGGGTGGCCGCAGGGGAAGCGACGACGACTGCCACAGACGGTGGCCGGTACGGAGCAGACGAGCCGAGCGTGATCGGAGGAGTCATCGTCGCGCTGCTCGCCCTCGTGGTGGTGCTCGTCGTCGCCTGGCCGCTCGTGCGCCGGGACGGGGGCGCGGACCCCGTCGCGGACGATCCCCGACGTCGTGAGCTCGACGTCGAGATCGAGACGGCGCTGCGGTCCATCCGCGAGATCGAGTTCGACCACCGGTCGGGCAACCTCAGCCGAGAGGACTTCGTCGAGCTGGACCGGGCCGAGCGCGCGAAGGCTGCGCGTCTCCTGCGGCGCCGGGACGCGCTCGACGCGGGGGACGAGACCTCCGTCTGACCGCTGCCGTGTGGTTCGCGGTTCGGCCCGTCCGGGGGCTGGCGGGTGCCGCCGTGCGTGAGGGGTGAGGCCGCTGGTGCCAGGCACCAGCGGCCTCACCCCTCACGGCGCACAACAAGAAATCAGCTGCAAATCCTGCTGTTCCGTGCATCGCCATCCATCGCCGTGAGGCCGGCGGTGCCAGGCACCAGCGGCCTCACGGCGCGTCCAGGCACGCGGAGAATCGGCCCGCCGAGGCGTCATGCCCTCTAACCCGGGCGTCGCGCTCCGAGCCCGGGACGACGCGCCGTCCATCGTGGGTCGTCTTGCATCGTGGGACGGTATTGCGTCGACTGCAAGGTTTCTTCCAGTACATGGGCCCGGCACTCAAGTATCGCGATTTGCAGGACGATCATTCGTGAGCAGGGATGCACGTGACGGGCCGCCAGGACAGGTTCTGTGGAAACAGCAGGCTTGACCACATCGGCGAAGAACTGGCAAAGTGCCCGCCGTTCCAACCGCTTCCCCAGGAGCGTCCCGTGGATCTCGGAGTTTGTCCCACGGGAACGACTTACAGCCGACGGCAATACGGTCATCGGCGGAAAAGGAGCCACGGATTTTGAACGACCGACCGCGCGATCTTTCGACCGGCCGGACGCGGAGGTGCAGGTGGCTCGTCGCCATGGGCATCGCGACGGGCGTCATCGGAGTCTCCACCGCCACCGCTCTCGACGTACCGCTTCCGAAGACCTCGACTCTCCAGGCGGGTGCGGCCCCCCAGACCGCTGCCACCGCGACCACCAAGACCGGTCAGATGACGCCGACGTCGGCGAAGGCGTCCCCGCGGATCAACTGGAGCGCCTACCTCGGCTCCCGTGACCTGCGCCTCGGCGTGGTGGGCTCGGACGTGAAGCACCTGCAGAACGTGCTTCGCCGCAAGGGGCAGCGGGTCTCCGCCGACGGCGTGTACGGCCGGCAGACGCGTGGCGCGGTCATCCGCATGCAGCAGCGCCTCAAGATGAAGCGGACCGGAATCGCGAATGCGGCGTTCGTCCGTCGTCTCGGGGTGAAAATCCGCGCTCCGCGGAGCGTCGCTCCCACTCCGGCGGTCGCGGCCGCGCCCGTGGGCGGGGGGTACCCGCTGGCCGGACCGAACGCCGCCGCCGCGCGCTACCTGAAGGTGTTCCCCGTCGCCGGCAAGCACACCTACACGAACGACTTCGGCGCTCCGCGCGGCCAGGGACCCCACCAGGGCAACGACATCATGGCCGCCCGGGTCCCCGTGCGCGCGGTGGCCGACGGCACCATCACCCGGGCCAACCGCGTGGAGAAGGGCCTCGGCGGTATCTACGTCTGGCTCAAGGACGGCGCGGGCCACGAGTACTACTACGCCCACCTGACGTCGATCCATCCCGGCATCGAACCCGGTGTTCGCGTGACGGCGGGCCGTGAGCTCGGCATCGTCGGCAACACGGGTGACGCACGCTACGGCGCGACGCACCTCCACTTCGAGATCCGGCCCGCGGGAAGCAGCCCGATCAACCCCTACAACGACCTGCTCGCGGTCGACCCCGAACCGCCGGCACGCAAGTGACGTTGCACGTCGCCGTCCCTCCCGCAATTGCCGGGGCAGGACGGCGCGACGCAACTCCGAACTCTGCATCGTGAACGTTCGCCGAGCCGCAATCGCGGTCGCCTCCGTCGCCGTTCTGTCGATCCCGGTCATGCTGGTGGCCGACCGACACAGCGCCGAGGCCGCCCCCAGCCTGTCGCAGGTCGAGTCCAAAGCGGCCGCTGCACGTGCCAAGGAGGCGGTGCTGACCTCCGAGATCTCCAAGTACTCCGCGCGTATTCGCGGTGTGGAGGCACGGCTTGCCCCGATCGAGGCGCGCCTCAGCCAGCTCAATGCCGAGGTCGCCGCCCTCGAGACGCGCCGCAGGCAGCTGACCGCGGAGATCGACGCCGAGCAGAAGCGGCTCGACGCCCTCGTCACCCGCCTGCGCAACCAGCGCGCCGCCCTGGCCGAGCGTCTCTCCAGCGCCTATCGCCGTGGCGACCCGTCGGTCATCCAGATCCTGGTGCAGTCGGGATCGCTCAGCACGGCCATCTCGGCCCGCGAGAACCTCGAGCGCGCCATGGTCGGCGACGAGGAGCTCATCCAGTCGACGCGGAAGGACGCGAACGCGTCGCTGCGGGCGCGCAACCAGATCCAGGCGAAGCGCAGCGAGGTCTGGCAGAACGAGAAACGGGCCAGAGAAGCCCGCGCCGAGCAGAAGGTCACCTTCGACCGTGTGAACTCGGAGAAGCTGAATCTGGAGGCGGCCAAGCAGTCCCGTACCCAGCTCCTGGCCAAGGTCAAGGTGGACCGCCGTGACCTCGAGAAGCACGCTCAGAACCTTCGCGCACGGTCGCTGCGGCTCCAGAACGAGATCAACCGCGCCAGCGCGTCTCTGCCGCCCTCGGCACCCGTGAGCGGCAACGGTACGTTCGCCTGGCCGGTTTCCGGCCCGGTCACCTCACCGTTCGGGCCGCGGTGGGGACGCATGCACGAGGGCATCGACATCGCCTCTCCGGGCGGCACGCCCATCGGCGCCTCGGCGGACGGCACCGTCATCGTGGCCGGATGGCAGGGCGGCTACGGCAACCTCGTCGTGGTCTCGCACGGAAGCCTCTCGACCGCCTACGCCCACATGTCGCGGGTCAACGTGTCCGTGGGGCAACGCGTGACGCGCGGCCAGACCCTGGGCGCCGTGGGGTGCACGGGGCACTGCTACGGCGATCACGTGCACTACGAGGTGCGCTCCAGCGGCCGGGCCGTCAACCCGATCCCGTACATGTAGGACCGGTCCGCGCCGACCCTGCGACGCCGTCATAACGGCGCGGTAGTACGATCTCCCCATGCCGGAGACCTTTCCGACCCCGTCCGGGCCCGACGCCACGGATGTGGATCCGAATGCCGGCGCGTTCTCCCGGATGCTGCGGGTGCACGCCAACGACGGGCTCATGGCCGCGGCGGGTGTGATGCAGGGGCTGAATACGGCCGGGGCGACGGGTGTGGAGGCCTTCGTGGCGGCGGTCGGGACCACCGTCGTCGGCGGTCTGCTCGTGTTCGGCACGGAGTTCGGCGAGGCGGCCTCCGAACGCGACAGTCAACTCGCCATCATCAGGTCGGAGCGCCGCCGGCTGGAGATGAGCCCGCAGGAGGAGTTCGACGAGCTGGTCGACATCTACCGGGCGAAGGGGCTGTCCGATCGTGTGGCACGTGACGTCGCCACCGAGCTGAACGCGAAGGATGCGCTCGCCGCGCAGCTTGATGCCGAGTATGGCATCAGGGAGATCGGCGATATCGTGCGGCCTGTTCCGGTCGGTGCGTGGAGCGCGACGGCCTTCATGGCCGGCTCGGCCATCCCGTGGCCGTTCCTTCTGATCGGCCCGGTGCTCATCCGGGAGATCGTCCTTGCGGTCGTCGTGGCCCTGGCCCTGTGCGTCAGCGCGGTGATGGGTGCCCGGTCGGACCACTCCAACGTACTCACCTCCGTTGCACGCACCCTGAGTATCGGGCTCGGCACCATGGCGCTCTCGCTGCTCGCGGGATCCCTGGTCAGCTTCTGATCGATGACGGGCCGCCGCCCGCCTGCCCGGATGCTGCGGGCCCTGAACGGCGGGCGGCGGCCAGCACATCGTCGATCATGGGATTCGTCAGCCGTCCGGTGAAGGTGTTCTGCTGGCTGGGGTGGTAGCACCCGATCACCGTCACCCCGTCGACCGTCTGCCGGACCCCGTGACCGAAGCGGGGGCGAGGTCGGGGCGCGTCCAGCGTCCGCAGAACAGCGTCCCACGCGAACCCGCCGAGGGCGACGATCACGCGTAGGCCGGGAAGGGCCGCCAGCTCGCGTTCCAGATAGGGGCGGCACGCGTCGCGCTCGGCCGGCGTCGGGCGATTCTGCGGTGGTGCGCACCGAACGGCGAGGCTCATACGCGCATCGATCAGCCGGAGACCGTCGTCGCGGTGGTCGGAGATCGGCTGGTTCGCCAGACCGGCGCGGTGGAGCGCCGCCATGAGGAAGTCGGCGCTCCGATCTCCTGTGAAGACGCGGCCCGTGCGGTTGGCGCCGTGCGCGGCGGGCGCCAGGCCCACGATGAGGCACCGCGCGTCCGGGTCGCCAAAGCCGGGCAGGGGACGGCCCCAGTAGTCGTCGTCGCGGAATGCGGCGCGCTTCGTCGTCGCCACGTGCTCCCGCCATTCCACGAGCCGCGGGCAACGGCGGCAGGTGACGATCTCGGCGTCCAGGTCCGTCAGCGCCGCTCGATCGGGAACGGGGTGGCCGCCGTGATGGTCGCGCGCGGTGGCCATGTGGTGCTCCGCCGGCCGGACGCTACGCCGAGATCGTCTCGAGGCGGCGCTCGATGCCCGCGATGAGATCGTCGAACGACGCCGCGAACTTCTCGACGCCCTCGCGCTCGAGTACGGCGCAGACGTCGTCGTAGTCGACGCCCGCCGCGGCGAGGGCGGCGAAGAGGGCACGTGCCGCGTCCACGCCCTGGGTGACCGTGCCGGGCGTCGGGTCGCCGTGGCCCTGGAACGCCTCGATGGTCTCGTCCGGAAGGGTGTTGACCGTGTCGGGCCCGATGAGCGTGTCGACGTACAGCGTGTCCGGATAGGCCGGGTTCTTCGTCGAGGTCGACGCCCAGAGGCAGCGCTGCGGACGGGCTCCGCGCGCCGCGAGGCCGTCCCAGCGCGCTCCGCTGAAGATCTCGCCGTAGGCGGCGTAGGCGAGCCGCGCGTTCGCGACCGCCAGCTTCCCCTTCAGCTCGTCGTGGCCGCCGATCGCGTCGAGGCGCGCGTCCGCCTCGGTGTCGACGCGCGAGACAAAGAAGCTGGCGACGCTGTGGACCGTGGAGGGATCGCCGCCGTCGTCCACGAACCGCTCCAGGCCGCGGATGTACGCATCGGCCACCGCGCGGTACCGGTCGAGCGAGAAGATCAGGGTCACGTTGATCGACTTGCCGCGGGCGATCATCTCCTCGATCGCGAGGAGGCCGGGTTCGGTGGCCGGGATCTTCACGAGGAGGTTGGGTCGGTCGATCGTGTCGTGCAGGCGTACCGCCTCGGTTATGGTCCCCGATGTGTCGAAGGCGAGACGCGGGTCGACCTCGATCGAGACGTAGCCGTCGCCGCCGTTCGTGCGCTCCCAGACGGGCAGCAGCACGTCGCAGGCGTCGCTCACGTCACGCGACGCGAGGGCCACGAAGATCTCGACCGGATCGGCGGTGTCGCGTCGGACCTCACGTAGCTGCGCGTCGTATGCGTTGCCGGTGGCGAGGGCCTTCTGGAAGATGGTGGGGTTCGTGGTGATGCCGACGACCGCGTCGTCGCGGATCCGTGCGGCCAGCTCACCCGAGGCGATCAGGGTGCGCGAGAGGTTGTCCATCCAGACGCTCTGTCCCATCTCCGACAGGCGTGCGAGGGGCGATGACATGCGTGTCCTTCGTGGTCGTCGACGATGTGCGCGACACGTTAGCCGCTCGCGGGCGTCGACGACCATAGGTGAGGCCGCTCCGCTCGGTCTCGTCGGCAGAGCGGCCATCGGCGCGCGCTACTGTTCGCATCCGATGCCCCACTTTGCACCCATGGCCCGCTCGTGATCCACGCCGTCGACGTCGAGCACGCCGCGGAGCGTCTCGCGGGCGTCACACGTCTGACCCCGCTCGAACGCAACGCCCGTCTCTCCGGGCACACGGGCGCCGAGGTGTACCTGAAGCGGGAGGACCTCCAGCCCGTGCGCTCGTACAAGATGCGCGGCGCCTACAACCTCATGGCGTCGCTCACGCCCGAGGAACGGCGCGTCGGGGTGGTGTGCGCCAGCGCGGGCAATCACGCGCAGGGCGTGGCCTTCGCGTGTCGCGAACTCTCGATCCGGGCGCAGATCTTCGTGCCGGCCACCACACCACGTCAGAAGCGCGATCGCATCATGGCGATCGGGGGTGAACGGGTCGATCTGATCGTCGGCGGTGGCTCCTACGACGAGGCGGCCGCGGCGGCCGGTGACGCCGCGGCGGCGAGTGGTGCCGTGAAGGTGCACGCCTTCGACGACGAGCGCGTCATGGCGGGGCAGGGGACCGTGGCGCGCGAGATCGTGACCGAGCTGGGTGAGCCGCCCGACATGATCGTCGTGCCCATCGGCGGCGGCGGCCTGATCGCCGGATGCGTCGCCTGGCTGTCGGAGTATGCACCCGAGACCACCGTGGTGGGGGTGGAGCCCGCCGGTGCCGCGGCGATGGCCGCCGCTCTGGAGGCCGGTGGGCCGGTCACACTGACGTCGATGGAGACCTTCGTCGACGGTGCGGCCGTGCGCCGGATCGGGGACCAGCCGTTCGCGGTGGTCGCCGCGCATCGGCCCCGGATGGTCACCGTGCCCGAGGGGCGGGTGTGCAGCGAGATGCTCGCGCTCTACCAGGTGGACGGCATCATCGCCGAGCCCGCCGGAGCGCTCGCGCCCGCCGTGTTCATGTCACCCGGACATGGCGGTGTCGTGCACGTCGAACCGGGCAAGCGGGTGGTGGCCATCGTCTCGGGCGGCAACAACGACGTGTCGCGCTACTCGGAGATCGTCGAGCGGTCGCTCGTGTTCGAGGGGCGCAAGCACTACTTCCTGGTCAACTTCCCCCAGGAGCCGGGTGCGCTGCGCCGGTTCCTGGACGGGGTCCTGGGTCCGCACGACGACATCACCCTCTTCGAGTACGTGAAGCGCAACAACCGCGAGACCGGCCCGGCGCTGGTCGGCATCGAGCTGCGCCACCGGGACGACCTGGCCGCGCTCCAGGAGCGCATCGAGCACAGCCGCCTCCAGGTCGACCGGGTCGACCCGGAGAGCATGCTGCACCGCTACCTGCTGTAGAAGTCAAGGGCGGGTGGACGTCACCCGTGCCTCGTGGATCACGTTGCCCGCCGTGTCGTAGGCGATGAACACCGGCGGAGTGCCATGTCCGTGGCGCTGACGCTGTCCGGTGTGACGACGGAAAACCATGCTTCCCGCACGTTCCCCTCGATCACATGTCCGGATACCGGCCGCACATCGATCTGCCCGACCGTCGGATGGACACGTCCCACCGAGATGATCGTGCTCGAACGTCCGCTCTTCTCCGTGCTCGTCGTGCGGCCGTGCCAGCATGGGTTCGCGAGCGGGTCTCCCAGTCCCATCGCATTCCAGCCGGGTATCTCGCCGGCGGGCGTCCTCGCCTCCCGGCGCAAGCGCTCGCGGTTGCGGTAGTCGGCGAGGAACACGTCGTTCAGCACGGCGTCCGCCTCGTTGGAGCCGAGCCTCCGCACGACGGAGCGGTGGAGGGCGTCGTGATGGCGGACGACGAAGCGCTCGAAGGTCTTCTCGTCCTGGTCGCATCGCCCAGGAGCTGTGCATCGGTTCGGGGCATCTCATCCGCTCTCCGCCATCCGCCGACCATGGGGCGCACCCGCGAGGCGGAGGTGCACCGGCGGCCGCACGCGATGGGCCCGGCGTTCGATCCTCACCCGGGTCATCACGGAGGCGGGACGCGGAGTGCCTACAATCACCGCCATGTCTCATGACGAGTCCGAACACCTGCGCCCGGAACCTGACGCCGCACCCGCGGCGGCACAACCGCCGTCCACAGAGGGACGTCCGCTCGGGACACTGCTTCCGCTCCTTCTGGCGGCCGTCCTGGCCGTCGTCCTCGGGTTCGGCGTCTCGTGGCTGGGGAGCGGGGACACGACCGCCACGACCGGTGCGACGGGAACCGCGGATCGGGCCGCGGGCGAGCCCGACGCCACTCGGATCCCCCGGCTGCAGGCGGCGGCGGAGGAGCTCACGGGCACCACGCTTCCCGGTCCGGTCTCGGTGTCCCGGCTCGACGCGAACGAGCTGAAGGAGCTCGTCGGGCGGCTCATGGACGAGGACCCGGACCCGATGCTCAGCACCGGATACAACGACCTCTTCCACCTGATGGGGGTGCTTGCGCCCGGTGCCAATCTGGAGACGATCATCCGGGACGGGCTGGTCGACCAGGCGGCCGGGCTCTACGATCCCAAGACGGACCGCCTGTACCTGGTGCAACGCGCGGGAGCCGACGTCACCGATTCGATCGTCGTGCACGAGATCGTCCATGCGATCCAGGATGTGAAGTACCCGCTCGAATCGCTCATGAAGAGCAGGACCGGCGACCAGGACGGCACGTCCGCCATCCAGGCCGTCATCGAGGGTGAGGCCACCGAGGTCCAGGTGCGCTATCTGCTGGATCAGGGGGCGGCCGGCATCCTCGGCGAGCTCTCGGGGTCACTCAACCAGCTGAGCGGCACGCAGTTCAACCTGCCGCCGTATCTCCAGCGGAGCCTCGAGTTCCCCTACACGCAGGGACAGTCGTTCATCGAAGCCCTGCGTGCGGATGGCGGACAGGCCGCCGTCGACCGCGCCTACCGGAACCCTCCGCGCACGACGCTGGCCATCATGGAACCGCAGCGCTACATCGACGGCCAGGACGGCAGCGTCTCGCTCCCCGCCGCCGCTCCCCCGGCCCAGGGACAACGGGTGCTCACCGCGACGTTCGGTGCGTCCGAGGTGTGGGCGCTGACCGGTGACCATTCTCTGGCACTCACCTGGCGCGCGGGACGTGCCACGGTCGACCGGTCCGGCGACGAGGGAACGCTCACTCTCACCATCGCCACATCGGATCCCGAGGGGTTGTCGACGGCCCTCGAGAAGGTGCTGCCCGACACGACCGAGGTGACGATCGAGCGCAGCGTGGTGACCGCCGTCAACCGACAGAGGCTGGACACGCCCGGAGGCTGATCGGGGGCGGTTCCGCGCCGTCCGTGTGGCGTCTCGCATCGCGTCGGACGACGTGGACAGCGCGTGCGATGCGGGGCTTCATCCGGGTCTCGTCATGCGTAGCGGGGACCCGGACGGAACCACGGCCTACAATGGTGACATGCATGTGGAGGCCATCTGCGCGGGTATCTCGTCAGAGCGACGCTTTGTGCGAACGGCTGACCGTTGTGAACGGTTCGCATGTGGCCGCACCGTGCCGACCGTGTCCCGCGTCGATGCGATGGACACGACATCCGCTGCCGAGGCATATCCCGGTCGGGGGAGTCGCACCATGACGGCGTGGACGGGAGCCCCCTGCTGATGGGGCACGACCACCATCACGGGCATGGAGGGGGCCATTCACACGCCCACACCATGACGACGAACCGCAGGCGGCTCGTCCTGTCGCTTCTCCTCATCGGCACGTTCATGGTCGTCGAGGTCGTGGTCGGGATCATCGCCGGGTCGGTGGCACTGATCGCGGACGCCGGTCACATGCTGACCGATGCCCTCGCCATCGCCCTCTCGCTCGTCGCCCTCCAGCTGGCCGCCCGTCCCGCCCGGGGGAGCATGACCTTCGGGCTGAAGCGCGTCGAGATCCTGTCGGCACAGATCAACGGGCTGACGCTCTTCGTGCTCGCGGCGGTCATCGTCTACGAGTCGGTCCACCGGCTCATGAACCCCTCCGACGTGCTGGGCGGCTGGGTGCTCGTCACCGCCGCCATCGGTGCCGTGGTGAACGTGCTCGTCCTGTTCATCCTGTCGGGGGCGGATCGTCGCAGCCTCAACATCGAGGGCAGCTATCAGCACGTCCTGATGGACCTGCTCGGCTCGGTGGCCGCCATCGCGGCGGGAGCCGTCGTGTTCCTCACCGGGTACAACCGGGCGGACGCCATCGCCGCGCTCCTCGTGGCCCTCCTCATGATCCGATCGGCATGGAGCCTCGTCTCGCAGAGCACCCGGGTACTCCTCGAAGCCGCGCCCATGGGAGTCGATCCGGAGGCCGTCGGCGAGGCCATGGTGGCGCACCCCGGTGTGGTGGGCGTGCACGATCTCCACGTCTGGGAGGTGACCTCGGGCTTCGGTGCGCTGTCGGCCCACGTCACCGTCGAACGCGACATCGACTGCCACACCGTGCGGCGCGGCCTGGAGTCGGTGCTGCGCGAACGCTTCGATCTGCGTCACACCACCCTGCAGGTGGATCACGAACCTGTGCGCCTGCACCACGTCGGCGGAGGTCGGTGACCGCGCCGTCCATGTAGCGTTCCGCCTCGTGACTACTGATATGACCCCGATCCGCGTCGGCCTCCTGGGCATCGGGACCGTCGGCGGCGGAACGTTCGACGTGCTCTCCCGGAACCAGGCGGAGATCACCCGTCGCGTGGGACGACCCATCGTCATCTCGCGCGTCGCCGACCTGAACACCGAGCTGGCCGAGAGGATCGTCCAGGGACGGGCCGAGGTGACGGACGACGCCGTCTCCGTCGTCACCGACCCGGAGATCGACATCGTCGTCGAGCTCATCGGCGGCTACGGCATCGCCAAGGACCTCACCCTGAGGGCGATCGAGAACCGCAAGCACGTGGTGACGGCCAACAAGGCCCTGCTGGCCGTGCACGGCAACGAGATCTTCACGGCCGCCCGGACCAACGACGTCACGGTGGCGTTCGAGGCCGCGGTCGGCGGCGGCATCCCGATCATCAAGGCCCTGCGCGAAGGGCTGGTGGCGAACCACATCGACTGGGTCGTCGGCATCATCAACGGCACGACCAACTTCATCCTCAGCGAGATGCGCTCGCGCGGCGTCGGTTTCGAGGAGGCTCTGGCGGACGCCCAGGAGAACGGCTACGCGGAGGCCGACCCCACGTTCGACGTCCAGGGCGTCGACGCGGGGCACAAGCTGGCGCTGATGTGCTCGATGGCGTTCGGGGTGCCGGTGCGCTTCGATCAGGCGCACATCGAGGGCGTCGCGTCCGTTCAGCAGACGGACATCGGGTACGCCGAGGAACTCGGCTACCGCGTCAAGCTGCTGGGCGTCACACGCCGGCGTGAGGCGGGCATCGAGCTTCGCGTGCACCCCGCGATGGTTCCCGAGACGGCGCTTCTGGCCAACGTCGAGGGTGTCATGAACGCCGTCGTCGTGAACGGCGACGCCGTGGGGCAGACGCTCCACTACGGTGCCGGAGCCGGATCGCATCCCACGGCCTCGGCGGTCATCGCCGACATCGTGGACGTGGCCCGCCTCATCACCGCGGACCCCGAGCACCGCGTCCCGCACCTGGCCTTCCAGCACGACCGCATGAGCGACACGCCGATCCTCGACATCGAGGACACGGTCACCCGCTACTACCTGCGGCTCCGCGTCGCCGATCAGCCGGGCGTGCTGGCCGACGTCACCCGGATCCTGGCTGAGGTCGGCATCTCCATCGAGGCCGCGATCCAGCGTGAGTCGGGCGACGAGGCCGCCACGGTCGTGCTCATGACGCACGAGTCGCGCGAACGCGACGTGCGGACGGCGATCGAGCGGATCGAGGCGCTCGATTCGAGCCGCGGCCCGGTCGTGATGATCCGCGTCGAGAAGCTCGAGGACTGATGCCGGACCGCGTGGGAGCCACCATCCCGGTCGTCGGAGGGGACCGATGAACGCGTTGCAGCGGGTGCTTCCTCCCTCGGCCGAGATCAGCCCGGAGGGACACGTCGCCATCGGCGGCTGCGACCTCGTGGCGCTCGCCGGCGACCACGGAACCCCGCTCGTGGTGTACGACGAGGGTCTCCTGCGTGAGACCCTGACCCGATGGATGTCGGTGTTCCGCGCGCACCGCCCGGACGTCGACGTCTTCTACGCGAGCAAGGCCTACTTCGGACTCGCGATGTTGCGGCTGGCCGTGGACGCAGGTTTCGGCGTCGACGTGGCCAGCGGAGGCGAGCTCGCGGCCGCGCTGCGCGCCGGCTTCCCCGCCGAGCGCATCGAGCTCCACGGCAACAACAAGGACGCCGACGAGATCTCGGCCGCACTCGACGCCGGGGTGGGGCAGGTCATCGTCGACTCGCTCGACGAGATCGCCCTTCTCGATCGCCTGGCGCGTGAGCGCGGCGTCCGTCAGCGCACCCTGGTGCGCGTCACGCCGGGCGTGAAGCCGTCGACCCATTCGTTCATCTCGACGGGACAGCTCGACTCCAAGTTCGGATTCGGAATCGAGGGCGGTGCCGCGGCCCAGGCGATCGCGGCCTGTCGCGCCGCCGAGGGCATCGATCTGGCCGGTGTGCACTGCCACATCGGATCCCAGATCTTCGAGCTGGCCAGCTACCCGGTGGCGGTCGGCGTCGTCGCCGACTTCGTGGCGGAGATGGGCGGCGACGACCTCACGACGCTGAACATGGGCGGTGGCCTCGGCGTCGCGTACACCGCGGAGGACGACCCTCCCTCCGTCGAGCACTTCGCCGATGTGCTCATGGAGGCCGTCGAACGGGAGTGGGCACGCATCGGCCGCCCGCACCCACGGGTGCAGGTCGAACCGGGCCGGAGCATCGTGGCGCGTGCGGGGGTGACCCTCTACCGGGTGGGGACGGTGAAGCGCGTCCCCGGCATCCGTACGTACGTCGCCGTGGACGGCGGGATGAGCGACCTGCTGCGCCCCATGCTCTACGGATCGGTCTACGAGCCGCTGCTCGCGAACCGCCCCGATGAGGAGCGCTCGGGGACGGTCCGCGTCGTGGGGAAGCACTGCGAGAGCGGTGACGTACTCGTGTCGGAGGCGAACCTGCCGGACGTGCGGGTCGGGGACCTGGTGTGCCTTCCCGCCACCGGTGCCTACGGCGTGTCGATGTCGTCCAACTACAACGGCGTGCGGCGACCGGAGGTCGTGTTCGTCCAGGACGGTCGTGCACGCGTGGTCACCCGTCGTGAGACCCACGACGACATGTTCGCCCGCGAGGTGATCGAGGCGTGATGAGCGCACGCAACCCATCGGAACCCACCACCCCGATGGTCGCTTCCACGGTCTCGCGGCGTGGTGCGTGTCCCCGGTGGCGCGGATGCGCCACCAATCCACCCGCCCGCCCCTGGCCAGCCACCGGGCGACTCGAACAGGCGACCGGCACGCCCTTCGGCGCCCGGCGACGCCCCTCATCCACCGGTGACGCACCCCACATCCACGATCCCATGGAACCAACCATCTAGCCATGGCCGACTCCATCCGCATCACGGCTCCGGCCACCTCCGCCAACCTCGGCCCGGGGTTCGACACCCTGGCCCTGGCGCTCGACTTCACCAACGAGGTCGTCGTCACCCGGCGCCCGGGCCCCCTCGAGGTCATCGTCGCGGGTGAGGGGGCGGGGGAGATCCCGGCCGACGAGACCAACCTCGTCTGTCGCGCCATGGCGTCCGGTCTCGGGTCTCTGGACGGCCTGCGCGTGGAGTGCACCAACCAGATCCCGCTTCGCAACGGCATGGGATCGTCCACCGCGGCCATCTGTTCGGGGCTCGTCGCCGCCAACTCCTTCGGCCTCCTGCGATGGACGCCGGACGAGATGGTCCGGCGGGCGGCCGCGTTCGACGGCCATCACGACAACGCCGCCGCCTGCGTGTGGGGTGGCATCGTGGTGGCGACGGCGGACGGGCACGTGACCCAGCTCCCGATACCGGACGACCTCCTGTTCGTGGTCGTGACGACGGACGCGAGCGTCGAGACGGCGTCCGCGCGAGCCGCGCTTCCATCGGCCGTGCCCTACGCCGATGTGACGGTCTCGCTCGCCAATGCGGTCACCCTTGCGGTCATGCTCGAGCGTGGCGATCTCGACGAGCTCTCGCGGGTACTGGAGGATCGCCTGCACGAGCCGTACCGGTCCGGCGGGGTCCCGGGACTCGCGACCCTCCGCGCGATGGCCGGCGACGGTGAGTGCCTGGGCGTGACCATCTCCGGGTCGGGCCCCTCCGTGCTGCTGTGGTGCTCGCGCGCGGGTGCCTCAGCGGTGGAGGATCGGGCGGCATCGCTTCTGGCCGCCGAGGGCATCGACGCCACGACGCGCGTTCTGCGGGTCGCGCCGGGTGGCATCCGCGGACGGTGGATCGACAACCCCGATACGCGCCTGGCGAAGGCGGTCGGCTGACGGACGGCGAGGCGTTCGTCCGCGGCCGGGTGGCAATCGTCATCATGGTCGCCGCGGCGAAAGGACCGGTCCGGGACAGCTGATAGCGTCGTCACCAGTCGTCCACAACCAGTCGTTCGGGAGAGACATATGGAGAACAACGGCGAGCTTGATGATCCGATGGTGTCACTCGGGGAGTTCCTCCCCGTGACGGAGCTGGCGGCGATCGCGTCCGCACGATGGCTGGGGCGCGGTGACAAGATCTCCGCGGATCAGGCCGCCGTCGACGCCATGCGTCGCGAGTTCTCCAAGCTGCCGATCAGCGGCCGCGTCGTGATCGGCGAGGGCGAGAAGGACGAGGCTCCCGAGCTGTACAACGGTGAGGAACTGGGTGCCGGGGGCATGGAGGTCGACATCGGGGTCGATCCGCTCGAGGGCACCGACCTGGTCGCGCGTGGTGACGACGGCGCCATCGCCATCTGCGTCATCGCGGAGCGCGGCGGCATCCTGTCGGCACCCGACATGTACATGAAGAAGCTGTGCGTCGGGGCCACCGCCAAGGGCAAGGTCGACATCACCGCGCCGATCGCCGACAACCTGAAGGCCGTCGCCGATGCACACGGTCGCGAGATCCGCGACATCACGGCCATCGTCCTCGACCGCCCGCGCCACGAGGAACTCATCGACGACATCCGCACCGCGGGCGCCCGTATCCGGCTCATCCCGGACGGCGACATCACGGCCAGCATGTCGGCCGCCGTCCGCGGAACCGGCGACCACATCTACGTCGGTGCCGGCGGATCCACGGAGGGCGTCATCACGGCGGCCGCACTCGCCTGTCTCGGTGGCGAGATCCAGGCCCAGTTCGCCCCGAAGGACGATGAACAGACCCAGAAGCTCGCCGAGTTCGGGATCACAGACCTCGAGAAGGTGCTGTGGACGGACGATCTGGCATCCGCGCCGCTCTACGTCATCGCGACCGGCGTGACCGGTGGCAACCTGCTGCGTCCGGTGCGCTACTTCGGTGGCGGGGCGCGCACGCACTCGATCGCGCTGAACCTGCGTCGCCGCACCATCCGCTTCATCGAGACGGTGCACCTGCTCGACGTGAAGCCGGGTCAGGCCATCAGCCTCCGGTAGCGCGTCTGTTCCACGTCGGGGGCGACCGACGAGGGGGACGGAGATGAATGTGGCCGAGACGTGATCGTCTCGGCCACATCCACGCCTCCGCGGAACGACTCATCTAGTCCCCCTGGACCGCCGCCCCCGCCGGCACGGTGGCGGACGTGCCGACCACCTCCTCGTGTCCGTCGAGCGAGATGTTGGGCAGCACCCGGTCGAGCCAGCGGGGCATCCACCAGGCCCGCTCGCCGAGGAGGGTCACCATGCCCGGAACGATGAGCAGCCGCACCACGATCACGTCCAGCAGGATCGCGAGACCCAGGCCGAGTCCCATCATCTTGGCCGTCACATCCGGAACCGCGGCGAAGGCCAGGAAGACGGACGCCATGATGAGCCCGGCGAAGAGCACGATCTTTCCGATGCGTGAGACCCCGTGGATCACCGCGCTGCGCGGACGGTCGCCGTTCTGGTAGGCCTCGCGGATACGCGACAGCAGGAAGACGTTGTAGTCCATGGAGAGCCCGAACAGGATCGCGAAGAGCATCACCGGGATGAACGACACCACGGGCACGCCCGCGTCCACGCCGACCAGGCTCGCGCCGACCCCGTCCTGGAAGACCAGGGTGACGAGACCGAACGCGGCGAGGATCGACAGAACGTTGAGCACGGCCGACAGGAGCGGTATCCAGACCGAGCGGAACGCCGCCATGAGCAGCAGCACCGAGAGGCCGACCACCAGGGCGATGAACACCGGAAGGCGTGAGGCGACCTTCTCCGAGAAGTCCAGGAAGGTTGCGGTGACCCCGCCGACGTAGGCCTGGAGGCCCGTGCCGCCGGTCGCCGCGGGGATGACGTCGTTCCGCAGATGGTGCACCAGGTCACCCGTGGCCTCGTCCTGCGGGGAGGTCTCGGGAATGAGCGAGATGGTTGCCATCTCGCCGTCCTCGCTGGGCATCGCGGGCGACACGGAGGCCACACCGTCGGTGTCGCGCAGCGACGTCACGAGGGTCTCGAGCTTCGGTGCGTCGGCCGCACCGCCCGGGGTGCGGACGGCGACGAGGAACGGTCCGTTGGCGCCGGGGCCGAAGGCGGCGCTCACCGTGTCGTACGCTTTGCGTTGCGTGTTGGTGGTCGGCTGGTTGCCGTCGTCCGGCTGGCCCAGGTGCATGCCGGTGACGGGCACGGCGAGGGCGAGCATGATCACACCGCCGATCCCGATGGCCGCCCACGGACGCCGCGTGATGACCTCGGCCCAGCGACCGAAGAACGGTGACGCCTGAACGTGTTCGGGCTTCTTGGGACGCAGCCACCGGGCAAGCGCACCGGCCATGATGGGAAGGACGGTCAGCGACGAGACGACGACGGCGGCGACGCCGATGGCGGCGCCGATGCCGAGCTTGCCGATCATGGGGATGCCGACCGACAGGAGGCCGGCGATGGCCACCATCACGATGAGGCCCGCGGCCACGACCGACGCTCCCGACGTGGCGGCCGCCTTCGCGGAGGCCTCCGCCGGGGTGTCACCCGCGGCGACCTGCTCGCGATAGCGGGCGATCACCAGCAGGGCGTAGTCGATACCGGCGCCGAGCCCCAGCATCACGGCGATCGTGGTGGCGAACTCGGGAAGGCCCAGCGGCTGGGCGAGGATCTGTAGGACGATCTGGCCCAGTATCACGCCCATCAGGGCTCCGACGAGCGTCGCCGCCATGGCCGCCTTCGAGCGGAACAGCAGGGTCAACAGGATGATCGCGAGTGCGACGCCCAGCAGTTCGCCCACGGGTACGTCCTGTTCGGCGGCGATGTCGGCCACCAGACCGCGCATCTCCATCTGGACACCGGTGCCCTCGAGGCTCTCCCGGAGGGTGGACTCGAGCGTGCGTCCATCCTCGGGGTCGATGTCGAAGCCCTGACCCGTGTACCGCACGTCCGCCAGAGCGACGCGGCCGTTGGGTGCGACCTGGGTGAACGGGTCGCCCACCTGGGCCACGCGGGGCAGATCCGTCACCCCGGCGAGAGCCGCGGTGATCGCCCGGCGATTGCCGGGGTCGGTGATCGCCCCGGTCTCGGTGCTGAAGACGAGGTTCGCCTCGGCTCCCGCGAGGGCGGGGGCGTGGTCCGTGAAGAGCTCCAGGGCCTTCTGGGACTCGGCGCCGGGCACCTCGAAGTCGTCGGCGGGCATGCCGCCGAAGGCGGCGGCGAGGGCGCCCAGACCGATCAACACCGCGATCGCGGCGATAAGGCTGCGCTTCCAGTGGTGCGTGAATGCGCGTGCGATGCGCGCGAGGAAGGCCGACATGGGCGGGTCTCTCCTTGGGGCGGTTCAGGGGACGTACCGGGGCACGATGCCACAGATCGCCACAATAGTGCAGTGACTGTAAAAATGCCTTTGCTGAATATTTGCCGTCGCTGCAGAAATGCCGATTCTCGGATATGGTGTCGGTATGGACGCCAGCGCCGCCGTCGGTGCCGAGGAGGGTTTGAGGGAACGCAAGAAGCGTGAGCGGCGCGCCGCCATCGCCGGTGCGGCCCTGCGCCTGTTCGATGAGCAGGGGTTCCGCAACACCACGGTCGCTCAGATCGCGGAGGCCGCGGACGTCTCGCCGCGCACCGTGTTCACGTACTTCCCCACCAAGGAGGACCTGCTCTTCCCGGACTCGGGGGAGATGATCGCGAGCCTGTCGCGTGCGCTGGAGGAGCGCGAGGAGGGCGTCCCCACGGGCGACGCGCTCCGGGGCTGGGTGAAACGGATCTTCGATCAGCAGCCGGACGGCGAGGAGGACCGGATCCGTCGGCGCATCATCGAAGAGGAGATGGACCTGCGCGCCCACGAGCACATGGTGATGGACGTCGTCGGCGACGTCCTCGCCGTGTCCCTGGCACGGGACCTCGGCAGCACCCCGGATGACATCGTGGCGCAGCTTGCGACCGCCGCCGCCGTGGGCGCACTGAACGCGATCGGTCGTCGTCGTAAAGACGAAAAGAACGTATCGTTCGAGCGGCATCGCGCGCTCGCCCTTGAGATGATCGACCAGGCCATGGTCTTCGTCGACGGCGGGACGCGTGCGCTGCGCGAACATGCGGTGTCACCCGGGACCCGCGTGTCCGAGTGACGCCGGAGTTGCCCCGGGGCGGGGAATGCGGTACGCAGGATGCCCGTCATCCGGATCGCTCGGGTCCGCATGTCGCCAGCATCTCGCCGAGGGCGCGCTTCTCACCGGAATCGACCGCAAGATCCCAGTGCGACTTCACACCGATCCAGCGGGTGGCGTAGTCGCACTGGAAGGCCTTCCTCGGCCTCCAGGCCGCGGGATCGTCGTCGCGCTTGCCCTGGTTCGTGGGACCGTCGACCGCTAGGAGTCCGTCGAGATCGTTGGCGAAGTCCACCCGGCGCTCGTATGACCAGTCCGCCGCGCCGGAGCGCCATGCCTCGGCCAGCGGGACGATGTGATCGATCTGAATCGCCTGGGCCTGACGCGGATCCTTCAGGTCGTCGAACGTCAACCGGCGTCCGGTGTAGGGATCGATCCAGGCACCCGCCACGACGTCGTGGGCACATCGCCCCTGGCGTACCACGCGGACCGTACCGGGCACGGCGTCGCGCAGGAGCACATCGTCACGTTGGTTGCAGCCGTTCCCGTCGACGTCCCGCCACGAGCGCCCGAACGCGCTGCGTCGGTAGGGCGTCGCCGCCGGGGTGCGCGGGGTCACCCGCAGGCCGGCCAGCCGGCGCGCCGCCGGACCGGGAACGGGTGGCTCCACCGGGACGGGGGGAGCCGTGGCGGGTGGTGGCGGCCCGTCGGCGTCGGTCACCTCCCCGGATGTGACCGACGGCGCCGCGGGCTCGGGTGGTGACGAGCAGCCCGTCAGGAGGCCACATGCGCTCAGGGCGATGCAGAGTCCGAGGCCGGCGGGCCGCGCGGAACGGCCCGTGCCCCTGCCCGGTGACGCCACGGGTCTCGGGCCGTCCGTTCGTCGTCCGTCGAACAAGATGCGCGGGGAACGGATCAGGCGGCGTCGTCGGGCGAGCGCTCGCCACCGCCCTGCACCAGCCGCAGCTCGAAGCGCACGTCCCGCAGCGCGGCGCGGGCCTCGTCCGCAACCCGGCGCAGTTCACTCACCTCGGCGGCCAGTGCGGCCACCTCATCGCGGGTGGTCCGCCACGAGCGCCCCACCAGGTCGACGAGCAGCTCGAGGTCCTCGACCAGCGCGGTGTGCTCGGTCACGGTGATCTCCGCGGGCGGCGCGCCGAGCGGGTCGGCGCCGCCGCGGGTGCGGATCTCCTCCAGGCCGGCCTCCAGACGGCGGACGGCGTCCAGCACGTCGGTGGGGTCGTGGCTCACCTTCGCTCCATGCGGTATCCGATGTGGGACCAGTCGGGGGCGTCCTCGATGTCCTCGATGATGTCACCGGTGACCGTGCAGCGGTACACGAACCCGGTGTCCTCGAAGATGGGCTCGACGAGGTCGTCCTTGATCTGCTGATCGACCCAGGCGCCGCGGAACACGATCTTTCGCAGCCAGTGCACCAGGTCGTCGTCGAAGCCCATGAGCACGTCGCTGTTGGACGCGATGTGATCGCCGAGCGGGCCGTCGCTGGTGATGGATCCGTGGGCGACGAGCTCGACCAGCTGCGTCAGCTCCTCGTCCGCGAGCGGACCGAAGGGAACGAACCCGAGCTGCACCGCCGCGTGCTCACAGCGCTCGCGGAAGTCTCGGGAACTGAAACGGAAACGGTACTTCCCGAACTCCATCGTGTAGTCCGATCCGGACCGGTAGTTCGGTGTGCTCTTACGACGTTCTGCCATTGGTGACTGTGGGCTCCTGAATCGAGGCCGGAATCTACTGCCGCTTTCGGATGTCTCAGTTCGCGCCACCGCACGGTGTTCCTTGGCATGATCGAATCTCTGCAATGTTGCATGTCACCCGTCTCATTCCGGCAACACGGCTTCTCGTCGATGAAACGGGACGGGAGCTCGCGGCACGGTGTCATGTGGCCGATCGTGCCCTCGTCCGAGCGGTGGGACTGCTCGGTACGCGGCGGCTCGACGTCGACCGGGCGCTGTGGATCACGCCATGTTCGTCGATCCACATGATCGGCATGGCCTACACGGTCGACGCCGCCTTCCTGGACGCCGAGGACCGCCTGCTCGAGGTGCGGCGGGTGGCGCCATGGCGGTTCGCCCGCGTGGCGGGTGCGCGGTCCGTGATCGAGGCGTCGCCGGGCACGTTCACCGGTCTCGAGAGGGGCGCGCACCTGCGTCGCGTCTGAGGACGCGTGATGGCGACCCGGCCCGGCCTCCGTGCGCGGCCACCGGTGGCAACCGGCCGGCGCGTTCACCCCGGTCGCGGTGACCGTCGTCAGCAGGGGCCACGATGCGCGTGCCACATCCCGACGGTCGCCTCGACCGACTCCGATAAACGAAAACGTCCGCAGACTGCGGGAAATCGACCCGAGGGAGGGGGGAGGTTTTCCGCGTCCGGGCCCTTGTACTTGTGACGCGGTCGGTCGGCGGCGTCCACGGTCCACCCCACCCCTGCGAGGCACGATGGTCCCACCGCTCTCACCCTCCGAAACCGGCGACGGAGCCCGGCGCCGGCTCCTTCTCGTCGAGGACGACCGCACCGCCGCGCGCACCCTGTCCGACGACCTGACGTGGGACCGCTTCGACGTGATGGTGGCGACCAGCGGGGAGGAGGCACTGCGCGCCCTCCCCGGCTCACTTCCCGACATCGCGCTCGTCGACCTCGGCCTGCCCGGGATCACCGGCATCGACGTAGTGCGCGCGGTTCGGGACGGTCACCCGGACGCCCTGTGGGACGAGGACGTGCCCATCATCGTCCTGAGCGGACGGTCCGACACCCAGAGCGTCGTACGCGCCATCGCCGGCGGAGCGGACGATTTCGTGGCGAAGCCCTTCGCGTATCCGGAACTCCTCGTGCGCATCGAGGCCCATGTCCGCCGGCACTCGGGACGCTCACGGGCCGCGGAGGTCATCGTCGGGCCGCTGCGCGTCAACCGCAGCGGCCGCACCGTCACCGTCGACGGTGCCCCGGTCCGCCTGGCGAACAAGGAGTTCGCGCTTCTCGTGGCCCTGGCACGTGACCCGCACCGGGTGATGGGCAAGCCACAGCTCCTGCGTGAGGTCTGGGGGTTCGCCTCCGCCACGCGTACACGGACACTCGACACCCATGCCAGTCGGCTCCGCAGCAGGCTTCGCGAGGCGGGTCTCGCCGGATGGGTCAGCAACCTGTGGGGGGTGGGCTACCGCCTCCTGCCCGAGGAGGACTGATCATGAACTCCGTCATTCCACTCCCGCGTCATCGCGCGCCGTCGGACGGTCCCACCGGGGTCCTGCACGATGTCCGGGGATCGCTCAATGTGATCCGGGGTCAGTGCCACGCCATCGTCCGCGCCGGGCGCGTCGGCGACCGCACCATCGAGATGCTCCGGCTCGTCGATGGCGAGGTCGACCGCATCGCGAGGGCCCTCGAACAGGTGCGCTCGGCGCTCCAGGGGTGCCCCGCCGGCGGAACGGCGGCGTGCGACGTCGACGCCGCGACCGTGGTGCACGAGGCCGTGCGGCGCCATGAGGGACTGGCCGGCGAGCGGGGCGTGGCGATCACGGCGATCGTCGGGGGTCGCCCTCGGTGGGTGTCGGGTGACGAGGATGAGCTGCGGCGCATGGTCGACAACCTCCTGCAGAACGCGATTCGCGCCTGCTCGCACAACGGACACGTGATGGTTCGCATGGGCATGACCGGATCGCGTGTCGTCATCCGCATCGTCGACGACGGCCGTGGCTGGAAGGACGCCGACGAGCTGTCCGGTGGCGACGGCTGGGGCATGGGGGTCCAGATCGCCCGCGGCATCGCGGAACGTCACGGTGGATCGGTCACGCACGCCGGGTACGCCCGCGGAACCAGCGTGACCATCGCGCTTCCCGCCCGCGAGCCCGAACGGGTGGGTGCGTGATGGCGAGCACCATCGTCGTCGATGCGGCGCTCGCCGCCGAGGTCGGTCACGGTGCGTTGTGCAACGTCGTCCGCGTGGATGAGGGGGCACGGTCCAACCGGTGGCGTCGGCGCAGGCTCGCCGTTGACGACATGGTGGAGACGCTCGACCGGGCGCCGCATCCGGTCATCGCTCTCCTCCGTGACGCCGAGGACGGATCGGACGACGTTGCGATGCGTCGCGCGATCGACGCGCTCGGTGCCGTCCGGATCATGCTCCCCGGGGACCTCGCGTCGGCCCGGTGGTGCGTCGCGATCGCCGCCGACATCGCTCCGGCAGAGCACCAGGCGGTGGTGCGCGCCCTCGAGGTCCTGTGCAACGGCCCCGGGGTGGTCGGCGGTGCGCCGCGGAGGGCGTGGGGTGCCCAGGGTGTCCAGGTGCCCGCCCTGCGTCCGGTGACCCTCGCCCGTTGGGCCTCGTGCGCGTGGACCCCGTGCTCGTGGTGCGCACGGGGAGGCGCAGATGCCCATCCCTGCCGTCGATGCGGAGCACCCATCCGTCGCACGGATCCCGTGGAGGACTGAACGGTGATCCTCCGTCGTTTGCGTCGCCGTCCGTCCGCGTGGTTCGTCGCGGCCGCGCTGTTGGCGCTGGTCGCCGCGCTGGCCACCGTGCGCTCGGCTGCGCGGGGCCCCGTCGCCACGATCGTCGTGGCACGCGAGAACATCGTCGCGGGCACACCCGTGGCGTCGGCGCCGCTCGAGGTCCGGTCCGTGCGTGCCGCCACCGCCGATCTCGTCGGAGTGATCCGTCATACCGACGAGATTGCGGGACGTCGTTTCGCCGCGGCCCTCGCCGCGGGTGAGCCCGTCACCCAGGCCGGGCTCGGGGGCGATCCGGCAATCGCACCGCGGCCGCTGGCGGCCGGCGAGCGTGCCATCTCCATCCCCGCCGCGACGGCCGGGGCGGCACTGCCGGCGCTCGTCCCCGGGGCGCGCGTCGATGTGACCGCACCGGCGGCGTCCGGTGCGGCGACGATCGTCGTGCGCAACGGCGAGGTGATCGCTCGGCAGGAGAACGATCCCGACGCGGGAACCGCGGCCGAGGGCGGCGTGCTCCTGCGCGTGCGTGAGGACGACGCGGTGCGCCTGAGCGCCGCTGTGGACGGGGCGGCGGGGATCCGCATCCTCATACGGCCGTTCGACGAGGTGGGGGAGGAGCGCCCGTGAGCACAGGCGACGATCCCTGGGCCGCGCTCCAGCCGGCACCGGCGACCGGATCCGACGGCGCGTTCGCGCCGTGGTCCGATCCCGGCGGAGCGCGGGTTCACGCACCACGGGCGAACGCGCTCGTCGTGGTCGTGGGGGCGTGTGGCGGCTGCGGGGCCAGCGTGGTGGCGAGCGGGCTCGCTCTGGCGCTGCACGCGCAGGAGGGCGCGGCCACACTCGTCGACCTCGACTTCGCATGGGGCGACCTCCACGGTGGCTGGGGCGTTCCGCGGGACCGGACCGTTCACGATCTCAGCTCCGTCCGTGAGGAGCTGACGCCGGATCAGGTCGACATGATCCTGGCGCACCATCCGTCGGGGGTGCGCCTGGCGCTGTCGCCTGGCCTCCCGGAGGCCACCGCCGAGTGGGACGAGACCGCCATCTCCCGTCTGCTCACGGGTGCGGCGACGGGCGCACCGACCGTCGCCGACACCGGTCACGTCGAACCGCGTGTGCTGCTGGCGGCCGCTGATGTCGCCGCTCGCCGTCTGGTGGTTGCTCCCCGCACCGTCCACGGTGCGCGCGGGGTCGCCCGCACGCTCGACGTCCTCGGTACGCGGGTCGAGGTGGTCGTCAACGGCACCGCGCGGGATGCGGACATCAGCATTCGCAGCTTCCGTCGTCTCGTCGGCGCACCGGTCCGCTGCGAGCTTCCACGTCGGCCGCTCGAGGCCGAGTCGATGCTGGCCGGGCGACGTCCGACCGGGCGGCGCCGGCCGTTGCGCGACGCCATCGACGCACTGGCCCGGGGAACAGACGGATGAACGCGCCGTCGATCCCGTCCGAATTGGTGGCCCACCTGCGTGAGCGGGCCGCGGCCCGCGTCTCGACGACGGACGAACCGGTGTCGCGCGACGCCCTGGCACGGATCGTCGAGGACCTCATCGACCAGGAGCGCCGCATCCTGCCGCGCACGGTCCGGTCGATGACGATCCAGCGGGTGCTGGACGAGACCCTCGGGCTCGGGCCGCTCGAACCGCTGTTCCGCGACGCGTCGATCACGGAGATCATGGTGAACGGGCCGGACCGGGTCTACGTGGAGCGCGACGGCCTCATCACCCGGACCGCCATCACCTTCGACGACGACGCGCATCTCGTCCACGTCATCGATCGCGTGCTGGCGCCGCTCGGCCGCCGCGTCGACGAGGCCAGCCCCATGGTGGACGGGAGACTGGAGGACGGCTCGCGCGTCAACGCGATCATCCGTCCGCTCAGCCTGGATGGCCCGATCCTCACCATCCGCCGCTTCGGGACCCGATCGCTCGACGGCGACGCACTCGTCTCCCTGGGAACCCTCGACGAGCGCATGCTCGCCCTGCTGCGGGACGCCGTGGTCGCACGGCGCAACATACTCGTGACGGGAGGAACGGGCAGCGGCAAGACCACGACGCTGGCCGCGGTCGCCTCGTTCATCCCGGAGGGCGAGCGCATCATCACGATCGAGGACGCGGCCGAACTCCGTCTGCCCATATCGCACGTCGTCCGCTTGGAGAGTCGTCCCGCGAGCATCGAGGGCCGCGGCGCCGTACCGATCCGTGCGCTCGTGCGGAACGCCCTGCGCATGCGGCCCGATCGGATCGTGGTCGGCGAGTGCCGCGGGGGTGAGGCCGTCGACCTCCTCACGGCGATGACCACCGGGCACGAGGGATCGCTGTCCACGATCCACGCCTCATCGTGCGCCGATGCGGTCCGCCGTCTGCAGACGCTCGCGCTGATGGGCGATGTGGAGCTGCCGTACGCGGCCGTCACCGATCAGGTGGCCCATGCGATCGACCTCGTGGTCCATCAGGCCCGGCTGGGTGACGGCACGCGGCGGGTCATGGAGATCGCGGCCGTTACTCCGGTCGACGGCGCCGCCGAGTTGACGACCATCGTGCGGCGCAGGTTGCACCACCATGACGATGCCGCCGAGAGGATCGCGGACACCGTCGTGTGGAACGAGGACGCCGAGGACGTCGCTCTCGGCGGCGAGGTCGTCGGGGGCAAAGGTGCGCGGGCATGATGCGCTGCCGCGAGGTCGGACGATGAGCGTTCTCGTGGCCGGTGCCTGTGCCGCGGGATCCGCGATCTGCGGTACCGTCGCCGTGCAACGGCTCGTGTCCGCACCGGGTCGGGTCGGCCGGGCGTGGTGGGACGATCCCCTGGCCCGCACGACGGTCGGCCGGACCCTCGCGGTGAAACTCGAACGTGCCGGGCTGCGCCTGGGTCCGGGAGCTTTCGTCGCGGCGGTGGCGGGTGTCGCCGTGCTCGCCGGCGCATCGGTGTGGTGGATCCTCGGAAGTGCGGTCGGCGGGGCGCTGATCGGTGCGGCGGTGGCCTGGAGCGCGGGTGCCGTCGTCGCGTCGGCCGATCGGCGCTACCTGGACCGGCTGGTGGGACAGTTGCCCACCGTCGCCCAGCAGCTCGCCGGCGCGCTCGGAGCCGGGTTGTCGCTCTCTCAGGCCGTCGACCGTGCGGCTCGTGACACCCCGGCACCGGTGTCCGGCGAGCTCGCGCGCATCTCACGTGAACTCGTGCTCGGGGCACGCGTCGAGGACGCACTCCAGGGGTTCGCGACGCGCCACCGGTCACGGACGGTCGAGCTGATGGTCTCGGCGATCCTGGTGCAGCGCTCGGTCGGGGGCGACCTGGCCGGAGGGCTCGCACGGCTGGCGACGCAGTTGGACGACCGCGGGCGGGTCGCGCGGGAGGCCCGGTCGGTGACGGCACAGGCCCGCATGTCCGCGTGGCTCGTCGCCGGTCTTCCCGCGGCGGGCGGAGTCATGGTCGAACTCGCCTCGCCCGGGACGATCGAGGACCTCGTGGGCGCGGGGTTCGGTCGTGTGCTCCTCCTGGCGACGATCACCCTCGAGGTCGTCGGGGTCCTTCTCGTCCGTCGCATCGCGTACATCGACGGAGGTGCCGGATGACGACCTCCGAACGTCGCACGTCACGCCCACCGAAGGCGGGGAGGGGATGATGCCCGGGCCGGTGCTGCTCTGGTTCCTGACGCTCGCGGTGGTCGCCGTCGGAATGCATCGTGGACGCTCGCCACGCGTCGTGGAGGCACCGGACATCCCGTGGTTCTTTCGTTTGGGTCGCCGTCTTCCCGCACCGGCCGCCGTTGTGCGGATCCTCCGCGGCCATCAGCGCGACGGTGATCTCGCCGCCGCCGGACTCGATGCCCGGCTCTCCGGGGACGACCTCTGCCGGATCCGCGCCGGCTTGGCCTCGACGGCCCTGATCCTGGGCGGGGCACTTGCCGCGGTCGCGCCCCTCGCGGCGATCGTCGCCGTGCCGGCGGCGGGCATGGGGACCATGGCGCCGACGTTCGTGGTCGCGCGTCGCGCCGGACGACGACGCCGGGAGCTGGTGGCCGATCTGCCGGATCTCATCGACATGGTCGTGCTCTGCACCGATGCCGGACTCCCCCTGGAGTCGTCGCTGCGCGTGGCCGTGAGCCGCTTCCGCGGGGTGCTGGCGGACGAGATCCGCGGGACCCTGGCGCGCCTGGATCTCGGAACGCCCCGTCGAGTCGCCTATCGGGGCCTCGCCGCCCGAATGGGCGTTCAGGAACTCACGAGTCTCATGAGCGCCGTCCTCCAGGCGGAGGAACTCGGCACGCCGATCAGCTCGGTGCTCTCCCGGCAGGCGGAGCTCCTTCGTGCCAACCATCGGCAGGCGGTCCGGGACCATGCGGCGCAGGCTGCTCCGAAGGTTCAGCTGGTGGTGGCCATGGTCATGGTGCCCGGTTCACTCCTGCTCGTCGTCGGAGTGATGATCCTCAAGCTCGTCGACGAGATGGGCGTCGTGATCGGCGGTGCGCCGTGAGCCCGCGATGGCCGACAGGTGGGCGTGCTCCGCTGCGGGTCGAGGGCGGTCGGGGCGGCGGATCGCGGTCCCGGTGCCCGGATTCACCCGCCTCGCTTCCTGGACCGCCGACCGGCACCGGACGGGCACATCACGACGGGAGTGCCGCGGGCGACTACCTCGGGATCGTGGTGGTCATCGTGATCCTGATGGTGGGCCTGGTCATGCTCCGTCCCTACCGGGCCGGTCCCAAGAGCCCTGTCAACCCGATCACGCCCGTCGTGCGGATACTCGGACACACCATCGAGAGCCTCGATCCGAAGCCGCCACCCGTGCGGCGGCCCGCCGACGCTCCGCGTCCGCGCAGACGGCGTCCGGCACGTCCCGCCGTGGACAGGTCCCCTGTTACCGTGCTCGTGCCCGAGTGGTGGACGCGTTCGTGATCGACGGTCGACCGATCGGAGGTCTGAGGGATGGCGGTGTTCGCTCTCATCCCCGGTGCGGGTGGAAGCGCCTTCTACGGGCACAGGCTCGCTCCGCTCCTGGAGGCGGCCGGCCACGTGGCCGTACCGTGCGACCTGCCCTCCGGCGACGACGCCTCCGACCTCTCCGCCTATGCGGAGGCCTGCCTGACACAGCTGGACGGGCGGACCCCGGTCGAAGGCCATCAGATCGTCATCGTGGGCCGGTCGCTCGGCGGCTTCACCGTGCCGCTGCTCGCGGAGCGGCTGCGCGGAGCCTCCGCGGCGCTCCTCAACGCCATGATCCCCCGCCCCGGTGAGACGGAGGGCGAATGGTTCGCCACGTCCCGATCCGGTGAGGCCCGGAACGCGATGGCGGCGCGTGAGGGCCGGGCGACGACGGAGGGCATCGACCTCGACGACCTCCTGCACGACCTGCCGGCCGACGTACGTCGCGAACTGCTCGCCCAGGGGGAGCCGGCCCAGAGCGGTGAGATCCTCTCCCATCCGGCGGTGTTCACGGCCTGGCCCGACCGGCTCACCGTCATCGCCGGTCGCGACGACCGGTTCTTCCCCTGCGGGTTCCAGGTGGCGCAGGCGCGCGAACGCCTGGGTGTCGAAGCCGTCGTCATCCCCGGCGGCCATCTGGCGGCACTGTCACAGCCGGAGGCTCTGGCGGAGGTCCTCCTGACGATCGCGCCATAGCCGCGACGAGCGAGCGGCCAGATGGTGGCGCGCCAGGTCGACGTCGCCGGTCCCTCACCGACTATGGTCCCGCGCCACCGATGGGGCCCGACGTCCACCCGGTACCGCGGCGGGTCAGCGGATCTGAGCATGTCGCGATCCTTGGTCGTCAATCGGAGAACGTGGACGCGACCGAGCGGCGCATCACCGCGGCATCGCACGACGCGTGCGACCCGTGCCCGTCACGGGAGCGTTCGGCGGAACGCGGTCGCGACCCCGGCCGACCGCGGCGACCCCGGCCGACCGCGGCAGGACGTAGGCTCCGTGTCCGCCGACCACCGCGCTCCGGCGCGAACGTCGCCCCACGATGACCATCTCCGAGCAACCATCCTCAACCCCCTCCGGGGCCGTCACGGTCAACGACCGGCACGCCGAGGTCGGCCTCACCGCCGCCGAGGTCGCCGAACGCATCGCACGGGGACAGGTGAACGCGCTCCGCGAGGGCACCTCGCGGTCCGTGGCGGAGATCTTCCGGGCCAACGTCCTCACCCGTTTCAACGCCATCCTGGGCGCTCTGTTCGTGCTGGTGATGGCGACCGGGTCGCTCGCCGACGGGTTGTTCGGCCTGATCCTCGTGGCCAACTCGACGATCGGCATCGCCCAGGAATGGGCGGCCAAACGCAAGCTCGACCGGCTCGCTCTACTGCACGCTCCGACGACGCGGGTCATCCGGGACGGTGAGGTTCGCGACGTGCCGACGGCCGGCGTGGTCCTGGACGACCTCATCGAGCTCCGGACGGGCGACGAGGTGCCGGCGGACGGACCACTTCTGGCGTCGGACGGTCTGGAGCTGAACGAGGCGAACCTGACCGGCGAATCGGATCCCGTACCGCACGACGCCGGCGACGCCATCCGGTCGGGGACCAGCGTGGTCGCCGGGTCGGGCCGACTGCACGCCACCGCCGTCGGTGGTGACGCGTACGTCCACACGATCGCCGCGGACGCCCGTCGGTTCACGCGCACCCACTCAGAGATCCAGGCGTCGATCAACACCCTGCTCCGGTACATCACCTGGGTGCTCGTGATCGCGGTACCGCTGCAGCTGTGGTCGCAGTGGAGCGCCGTCGGCGACCAGGGCTGGCGCGAGGTCGTCATCCGGTCCGCCGGCGGGCTCGTCGGTCTGGTCCCCGAGGGTCTCGTCCTTCTGACGTCTGTCGCGTTCCTGCTGTCGGCGGTGAAGCTGACGCGATCGCAGGTGCTCGTGCAACAGCTCCCCGCGGTGGAGGTCCTCGCCCGGGTGGACGTCGTCTGCCTCGACAAGACCGGGACGCTGACGGTCGGCGACATCGCGTTCGGTGACCTGGAACCGCTGTCGGACATGGACGGCGAGTACGTCCGCGCGGGACTCGGCGCCCTCGCCGACGACCCGAACGCCAACGGAACCCTCGTCGCGATCGGCGCCGCCATCACCCCGCCGGGCTGGACGCGCGAGAGGACGATCCCGTTCAACTCGGCGCGCAAGTGGAGCGCCGCCACCTTCGCCGGCCACGGCACCTGGATCCTCGGTGCACCCGAGGTGCTGCTGGACGCATACGACGACGCGGCGGCCCGCGAACGGATGCGCGGACGGGTCGCCGAGCTCGCCGCGGGCGGTCAGCGCGTGGTCCTCGCCGCCCGGTCCGCCCGCCCGCTGGACGGGGCCGTCCTGCCCGGCGATCTGGCCCCGGCGGCGCTCGTCACCCTGCACGAGCGGATCCGGCCGGACGCGCGGGAGACCCTCGACTGGATCCGTGCGCAGGACGTCGCCGTGAAGGTGATCTCGGGCGACAACCCCGAGACGGTCGGCGCCATCGCGCGGCGCGTCGGGCTCGACGTGGGCGAACCGGTGGATGCCCGGACCCTCCCGGACGACCGGGATGCGTTGCGAGCCGCGCTCGCGACCGGGACCGTGTTCGGGCGGGTGACCCCCGAGCAGAAACGCGCGTTCGTGCACGCGCTCCAGGCCGACGACCACGTGGTCGCGATGACGGGCGACGGTGTCAACGACGCCCTCGCGCTCAAGGACGCGGACATCGGCGTGGCGATGGGCAACGGCGCCCAGGCGACCAAGGCCGTCGCCGAGCTCGTGCTGCTCGACAGCCGCTTCTCGCACCTCCCGAACGTGATCGCGGAGGGACGTCGCGTCATCGGGAACGTCGAGAGGGTGGCCAACCTGTTCGTCGCGAAGAACGCCATGAGCCTCGTCGCGATCCTCGTGGCGGCCGTCGCCGTGTTCCCGTTCCCGCTCCTGCCCCGGCATCTGACCCTGGTCTCGACGCTGACGATCGGGGTGCCGGCATTCTTCCTCGCCCTCGGTCCGAACACCCGGCGCTACGTGCCCGGTTTCCTCGCCCGGATCCTGCGGTTCGCCATCCCCGCCGGAGCCGTGGCCGGTGTCGCGGTCATGGTCAGCTACCTCGTCGCCGGTCGTCGGTACGGAGTCCCCTGGGATGAGTTCACGGAGAAGTGCCTCACGTCGCCCGAAGGCGCGTCGACGATCGACGTCGCCTGCTGGCAACCGGGCACGGGCGCGACCATCACCCTCCTCGTCGTCTTCTTCTGGATACTCGTGGTGCTCTCACGACCGCTCGTGTCGTGGAAGGCGATCCTCGTGGGCGCGATGGTGGCGATCGCGACGTTCGCCTTCGTACTTCCGGGCGCCCGGGAGTTCTTCGCCTTCGACGCCCCCGCACCGCTCGCATGGCTCAGTCTGGGGATCGGGGCGCTCGGTGCGCTCGCCATCGAGATCCTCTATCGGCGCACCCGCGCCGAACCCGGTGGGGCGGACCCGGCCGGCTGACGGCGTCGCTCCACGTCCATCGCATCGGTTCACGGGGCCAGGGCACCGACAACCGCGGAGTGTCGACGGCCATCGAACGAGCCCCGCCCGGGAGGGCGGACCAGGATCACGGCACCGGTCGCCGCCGGCGGACGGCGACCGACGTCCAGCCCATACGCTTGACTGTGCGGGCCCATGGGACTCCTCGCCAAACTCAGGATCGACGGCTTCATCATCGCGATCCTCGCCGCCGTGGGCGTCGCGGCCGTCCTGCCGGCGACGGGGCGGGCCGAGGACGTCCTCGACGTGGTGGTCGTCGCGGCGATCGCCCTCCTGTTCTTCCTCTACGGCGCGCGCATGGAGCCCACCGAGGCCATCGCGGGTCTGCGGCACTGGCGACTTCATCTGACGATCCTCGGTTTCACCTTCCTCCTGTTCCCGCTGATCGGGCTGGCCCTCCGTCCGATCGCGCCGTACCTCGTCGGTGAGGCGCTCACGGTCGGGATCCTGTTCCTGTGCGTCGTGCCGTCGACGGTGCAGTCGTCGATCGCGTTCACGTCGATCGCCCGCGGGAACGTGGCGGGCGCCATCGTGAGCGCGTCGCTGTCCAACATCCTCGGCGTATTCCTGACGCCGCTGCTCGTGATCGCCCTCATCAGCACGACGGGCGGAGTGACCATCAGCGGGATGGCGGTGGTCGACATCTGCCTGCAGATCCTGCTGCCGTTCATCCTCGGGCAACTGTCCCGGCCATTGACGGCGCGCTTCGTCATGCGACGCAGGAACCTCCTGAAGTACAGCGATCGCGGCACGATCGTGCTCGTCGTCTACGCCGCCTTCTCCAAGGGGATGGACGAAGGCATCTGGTCGACCGTCGGGATCGGCGACATCCTCGTCCTCGTCGCCCTCTCCGTCGTGCTCGTCGTCGGCCTTCTCTGGCTGACGGGCGTCGTATCGAACCGGCTCGGCTTCTCGCGGGGCGATCGCATCGCCATCCAGTTCTGCGGCACCAAGAAGTCGCTCGCCACCGGTCTGCCGATGGCGGCGATCATCTTCAGCGGCGGATCCGTCGGCATCGTCGTCCTGCCGCTCATGATCTTCCACCAGGTCCAGCTCATGATCTGCTCGTGGCTGGCGGCACGCTACGCGCGTCAGGACGACGCATCACCGCGCGCGTCGGCGACGACGTCCCCCGGCACTTCGTAGACGCACTCTCTCGCCGCGGGGAGCGTCGAGGGTCGCGTGCCGGGGCGGTGAGGGGGAGGTATGCTCGCCAGTCGATGTCGCGATCCGAATCCTTCACACGCACCCCGCGCCGAAACTGTCCACGGTGCGGGGGATCGGCACGCCGCTGGGTCCATGCCCACGACCGCACGGGGGGACCCTCGGTCGAGGTGCATCGGTGCCGGGACTGCGGGATCGGGTTCGCCGATGCCGATGAGGGAGCCCCGGCGGCGCCGACCGCCCTCCCGTCCGGAGGCTTCGCCCGGCGCATCGCCGACGCCATCCTCTGGGGTGAGCTCCGGCCGGCGCGCGAGGTGATCGGCGAGGGCGAACGCGTCCTCGACGTGGGTGCGGGATCCGGTAATCGCAGCGTCGTTCTCGCCGATCACGGCCACCGGGTCGACGTCGTCGAACCGGATCCTGAGGAGGCCGCGCTCGCCCGTGAACAACTCGGGGGTGCCTCGACGGTCCACGAGAGCACCGTCGAGGCGCTCCCCGATGACGTGACCGGCTACGACGTGGCGCTCTTCTCCCACGTGGCGGAACACCTTCCCGATCCCGAGGCCACCCTCGGCGCCACGCGCACGCGTCTTCGGCTCGGCGGACACGTGGTGGTCATGGTGCCCAACGCCGGCGGTCTCGAGGCACGGCTCTTCCGGGGACGCTGGCACGGCTGGGAACCCAGCCGGCACCGCTGGCACTTCCGTCGCCGGGTGCTCGCCGAGATGCTGCGACGCGCCGGCTTTGAGGACGTGCGGGTCCGGGCGACGGGCGGGTGGCGGTACCCGTCCACGCTCGCCTTCAGCATCGCTCCGGGCCTCGATCCGCAGATCAACCCGGCCCGGGCACTCATCGGGCGCGTCCTCACCATCGCCCTGGTCCCGGTCGCCCGGCTTCTCGCCCTCACCGGTCTGGGGGCCCAACTGGTCGCCGTGGGGCGCGCACCGGGCGGAGAGCGGTAGCCGGCACGCCGGCTCCACCGACGTCCCGTGCGAGAGGCCCTCACAGACGTCCTGCTGCCCGTCGTGCTCGTGGCCGCGCTCGGGGCCCTTCTCGCATCCCGCGTCCGCATCGATCACGACACGGTCTCGAGGATCACGCTGTACCTGCTGTCGCCGGCCCTCGTGGCCGAGACCGTGCTCCACACGCCCATCGCCATGTCGGAGGCCGTGCGCCTGACCCTGGCGTACGCGGCGGTGCTCGCCGTCAGCCTCCTCGCCGGCTGGGCCTGCGGACTGGGTGGTTCCGGACGCGGTGCCCGGAGCATGAGCATCAGCGTGGGGCTCTGGAACGCGGGGAACATGGGGCTTCCGATCGCGCTCTTCGCGTTCGGACAGGCGGGCTTCGAACGCGCGACGATCCTCTTCCTGGTGTCGTTCATCGGCATGTACGCCGTCGGGCCCGCTGTCCTCACCATGGGACGGGACGGAGTGACCGCGATGGGCACGGTGCGCGCCGTCATGCGTCTCCCGGTCCTCTGGGTGGCGGCGCTGGCCCTGGCGGTCCGGGCGCTGGACGTCCCCGTGCCCCAGGGGATCGATCGCGGGGTCACGCTGCTGGCGCAGGCGACGCTGCCCATCATCCTGCTGGCGCTCGGTCTCCAACTGGGATCCGGAGGATGGATCCGCCCGAACGCGCGCATCTGGGCGGCGACGGCCGCGCGCCTCGTCGTCGGACCCGCCTCCGCCTGGGGGATCGGCTGGACGGTCGGGCTGCGCGGCGAGGCCCTCGCCGTGCTCATCCTGTCGGCGGCGATGCCCACGGCGGTGAACGCGCTCCTCATCGCGCGCGAATACGACGGCGACACCGACGTCGTGGCCGCCGCGATCGTCACCACCACGCTCGCGTCGCTCCTGACGCTGGCGATCCTGCTGCCCCTGCTTCCCCGGATCACCTGACCGCGGGCAAAAGCGGCCGGCCGTCGGGAGTCGCCCCGAGGCAGGGTGGTCCACGCCGCGCGTAGGGTCCGGATGCCGTCGACCAGCCCAGCCGAGGAGGCACCAGACCGATGAGCGTCATCAAGATCAACGCGATCACCGTTCCCGCCGACGGCGGTGACGAACTCGCGCAGCGCTTCGCCGCCCGCGCGGGTGCGGTCGACGGGGCCGACGGCTTCGAGGGCTTCGAGCTCCTTCGTCCCACGGACGGCCGCACCACCTGGCTGGTGGTCACCCGCTGGCGGGACGAGGACGCGTTCCGGGCCTGGAGGGAGTCGCCCGCTTTCGCGCACGGTCATCGCAGCGAGGCGGAACGCGCCGGGGGAGACGCTCCGAAGCCCGTGGGCGTGAGCAGTGAACTCTGGAACTACGAGGTCGCGGTCTCGAGCTAGAGGGAGGGCCGCGGCCCGGCCGTCTCACCGTGGGCGTGAGCCCCGTGGGGTGCGCTGCGGCGCGAGTGGCCGGGGCACCGTCTCAAGGTGGGCCACCACACCGGAGGGACCCGCCTCCAGCCAGGCCCAGCAGGGGTGCGCATCCGGCGTGGGCGCCTCGCCGACGCTTCCCGGATTGACGAATAGGCAACCGTCGACCGTCCGGGCGATCTGATGATGCGTGTGGCCGGTCACCACCGCATCCACGTCGGGAAACCGGGTTCGGAGATCGCGCAGGTCCGAGAGGGGCGTGCGCCGATCGAAGAGCGGCTCGGTGGGATCGTCGGGCGATCCGTGCATCACGAGCACGCGGTAACGGCCGACCCGGATGGTGACGGTCAGCGGCGCCTCGATCAGGAAGGCGACGCTCGACTCGGACAGGCGGTGCCGCGTCCACGACCGTGAGCCCACACGTTCGGCGGCCGGATGCCCATGGGGCCGTGGTTCGCGAAGGGCGACCTTGCGATCGGTGTTGCCGCACACCACCGGCCATCCCAGCATCGCGATCCGGTTGACGCAGGCCTCGGGTTGACCGCCGCGGAGCACGATGTCGCCCGTGCAGACCCCCGCGGAGAGGAGATCCATGCCCGCCACCGCGTCCAGCACGGCGTCCAGGGCCGCGATGTTCCCGTGGACGTCGCCGAGGAGGGCAAGAGCGCCGGGTGCGTCACCCGAGGGGCGGCTCACGCGGCGCGTGGCAGTGACCGGGCGGGCACGTCGTACGGGTTGTGCACGACCCGGAGGGGGGTGACGGCGACCCGTTCGGCCTGCGGTGGTGCCCATGTCGGTGCCGCCGCCGGTGCGGTCACCGGGGCACGGGTGGACACGGTGGCGACGACCTGGCGCCGGCTGGCGATCAGCGCGGGCACCGCCAGGGCCAGGCACACCGCCGCGACGGCGGTGAGCCCTCCCGGCTGACCGCCGCCCAGGGCGGTGGCGCCGGCACCCAGCAGGAAGCCGGTCGCCAACCCCACGAGGGCGACCGCCACGCGTTGGGGGCGGCCCAGCCGGCGTGACGCGGCGTGGTGCGCGCCGCCGTACGCCGCCGGCCGAGTGTGGTGTCCACCGCGGGGGCGGGAGGGGTCCATGGCTCGTGTCGTGCTCATGGGAATGACCTTAGACCGAGATTGCGGACCGAACAAGTGTTCGATGGATCGTGCAATGAAACGTGCCGTGCGTACCGGTGTTTCAGCAGCGGCCGTTTCAAACGGTTCGGTTGGTTCGATCGCGTCCGGGATCGGGCCCGCGGGGTGCCTTGGGGCCTGGAATGGAGGGGATTGGGGGGGCGATGGGTGTATCCGGGTTGTGATGTGGGGAGATGTGGGGTATCGTGGCCGCCGATGGTGCAACAGTCATCACTGATGGGCACGTATGAGTGCAGCGTCGACAACCGGTATCGCATCGCCATACCGGCGAAACATCGCCGTGCATTCGAACAGGGCGTGATCGTCGCCCGGTGGCTGGATGACTGTCTCGTGATCGCCCCCCGGGACCACTGGGAGGAGATGGTCCAGGACGTCTTCGGCGACCTGGACATACGGAACGACAAGCAGCGTTGGCTTCGGCGCTACCTGATGGCCGGTGCCTATGACTCGGACGGACTGGACAAGCAAGGAAGGGTCGTCATCCCCCCGGAACTCCGGGAGCGCATCAACCTCGAGACCGGGGTGAAGCTCATGGGGAACGGCGGCTACTTCGAACTATGGAATCCCGCGCTCATCGAGCCCAAGTTCGGTGACATGGAGCGAGAGGGGGTGTCGAGGTATGGCAACGGTCGTGACGACATTGGAGACTAAGCGCACGCTGCACGAGCCGGTCCTCGTCGACGAGGTCGTCGGGACGCTGGCGCCCGCAGACGGTGAGACCATCGTCGACTGCACGTTCGGAGCGGGCGGGCATGCCCGTGCCCTCGCCCCCGCCGTGGGCCGGTCCGGCACGTACATCGCGATCGACCGCGATCCGTCCACCGAGCCGCTCTTCGTCGGATTCTCCGAGCACTCCAACTGCCGTACGCGCTACGTGCGCGCCGACTTCGCGGAGGGGCTCGAGACGCTGCTCGACGAGGGCGTCGCGGCAGACGTGATCCTCATGGACCTGGGCGTCTCGTCCATGCAGATCGATCGTCCCGAGCGCGGATTCTCCTATTCGCGCAACGCCCCGCTCGACATGCGCATGGACGACGGCCAGGGCGTGACGGCAGCCGACCTCCTGGCGACGGCGGACGAGGCCGACCTCGTCGGCTGGTTCCGCACCTACGGTGAGGAGCGCTACGCCAAGCCCATCGCACGCGCGATCGTGCGTCGCCGTGTCGAGCGCCCCATCCTGAGCACCTGCGACCTCGTCGAGGTCATCCGCACCAGCATCCCCACGCCGGCGCTCTTCGCCGGAGGACACCCGGCCAAGCGGGTCTTCCAGGCGCTGCGCATCGCCGTCAACAACGAGCTCGAGCTCCTGGAGCGCGGACTCGACGCCGCCTTCGAGGTTCTTGCCCCGGGCGGGCGCCTCGGTGTGATCACGTTCCACTCCCTCGAGGACCGCATCGTCAAGCGCTTCATGCAGGGTAAGGCGCAGGGCTGCACGTGCCCGCCGGATCTTCCGGCGTGCATCTGCGGGGGAACGGCCCAGGCGGCGCTCGCGCTGCCGAAGGCGGTGGCGCCCGGTCGGGTCGAGCAGGAGCGCAACCCGCGCTCGCAGTCCGCGAAGCTCCGCGCCCTGGTCAAGGTGGCCGGATGAGCACCCGCGGCGCCGCGGCACGCGATCACGTCGCACGACCGCAGCCGTCGTCCCGGCCGCGCCCGCGTCCGGCCGCGGTGCGGTCGCCGTCCCGGCGGCGTCGATTCCGCATCCGGCTGGGCCTCCTGTACATCCCGCTCGTGGCGCTTCTCTTCGCCGGCGTGGTCTACATCAACTCCAAGGAACTCGCGCTCGTGAAGCGGCAGGGCGAGGTGGCCCGCCAGACCGCGCGGATCCAGGAGCAACTGGCGCTGACCAGCGGTCGCCAGGCCAAGATCGACGCGACGGTCCGCGCTCGTGCGGAGAGCATGGGGATGATCAGCCCGTCCAGCGACGCCATCCGCTACATCGCCGCGCGGCCGGCCCCGGCTCCCACCCCCGAGACGGTCGATCCCGTGATCCCGTGAAACCGGCCATCTCGATCGAAGGGGCCCACCTCTGAGCGGTCCGTCCACACGCCTGCCCAGGATGTCCCGCAACCGCGTCCGGGCGCTGGTGTTTCTCGTCACCCTGCTGTTCACGGCGCTCGCCATGCGTGCCGCATGGCTCGGGGTGGTCCGTGCCGACTGGCTGACGTCGAAGGCGGACACCCAGCACTACATCCCCATCGACACGCCGGCTCAGCGCGGCGCGATCGTGAGCGCCGACGGCCAGACGCTGGCGGACGACGTCCCGTCCATGCTGATCACCGCCGACCCGCGTCACGTGGACGACCCGAAGCTCGTGGCGGACACCATCGTCTCCGCCACCGGCGGCGATGAGAAGCGCCGCGACGCCATGCTCGACCTCCTCCGGTCCAAGCGGGCCTACGTCGTCCTCGCCAAGCAGGTGTCGTGGAAGCAGGGGCAGTACCTTCGCGACCTGGACCTGAAGGGCGTCCACTTCCAGAGCACGCTCAGGCGCACGTACCCGATGGACAAGGTCGCCGGTCAGCTCCTGGGGCTCACCCAGATCGACGACGGCAGCGGTATCGACGGCATCGAGGGCAAGTTCGACGATGTACTGGCCGGTGAGGCAGGACACCGCGTCGAGGTGCGCGATCAGCTCTTGGGCCAGACCGTCCGCATCGACGAGGTCCGCAAGCCCAAGCCCGGTCGGACCATCACCCTCACCGTCGACGCCGACATCCAGCGCAAGATGGAGGACGAACTGGTCAAGGCGCGGCTCACCTACCGTGCCAAGGCGGCGTCCGGCATCGTCATGGACCCGCAGAGCGGCGAGATCCTCGCCATCGCGAGCATCCCGCGCATCAACCCGAACGACCGCGCCAAGCTCAATCCCGACGCCATGCGGCTGCGTCCGGTCACCGACGCCTATGAGCCGGGCTCGGTGTTCAAGGCGGTCACCGTGGCAGGCGCGATGGACGAGGGACTGACCACGTCGACCACCAAGTACAACGTCCGCCCGTTCGTCATGGTCAAGGCCGGTGAGGACGAGGAGGACTACAAGATCGGTGAGGCGCACCCCCGAGACCACTACGTCGAGATGAGCACCGCCGAGATCCTGCAGAAGTCCAGCAACATGGGGACCGTCGACATCTCGAAGCTCCTGAGCAAGCGCAACAGCCTGCGGCGGTGGATGGTGCGCTTCGGATTCGGTGCGCCCACCGGGGTGGATCTGCTCGGCGAGGTCGCCGGCGAGCTTCCGAAGACGCCGTGGAACGATGCTCAGCGCGTCAACATCCCCATCGGCCAGGGCATGACCGCCACGATGCTGCAGCAGGTGCGTGCGTACGCCGCCATTGCGAACGGAGGTGAACTCGTCACGCCGCACGTGGTGAAGGCCGTCGACGGTGTCGGCGTGGGCGAGAAGCCGCGCAAGCGCATCATGAAGCGGCAGACCGCCGCGGCCATGTCGGGAGTCCTCGAGAAGGTCGTCGAGCCCAGCGGTACGGCCGTGGAGGCCCGCCTCGAGAACTACACGGTGGCCGGCAAGACGGGCACCGCCCAGAAGGTGGACCCGACCACCCAGAAGTACTCGGACGTCCTCTACCGTTCGTCGTTCATCGGCTACGTGCCCGCCAACAAACCGCGGCTCGTCATCGCCGTCATGGTGGACGAGCCGGACCCCAACGGTCCGCGCAGCGGTGGCGACGTGGCAGCGCCGACGTTCAGGAGCATCGCCGACTTCGCCCTCGGCGACCAGAGCATCCCACCCGGGTGACCGACGGGATGACCGGGCACCGTCGGCGAACGGTCACGCCCGGTGCGAGGTGCGTCCGCGTGCCGGCGTCGAAGCAGCTGGACGGTGGGCGGAGAACCCGGTGCCGGACCCGTGTCGCTTCCGGGCGCCGCCGTCGCCGGCGGGGAGACGTACCGGGTGCCGGTTCCTCACGATCGTTCACCTGCGCCGGGAGGCCCGGTGCCTGACACCCGGCCTGCCTGGCGGGGGTGTCCGCGTACGGCGATCCCCGTCCGCTGCCGACCGTCGTGCGGAGACCGTTCGGCCGTCCACACGGGTGTAATACGATCGGTCGGCCGATGACCCTGCAGGAGCTCACGGTGGGCATCCCCGGTGCGCGACTGCACGGGACGGCCCCCGCCGATATCGCCGTCGATGCGGTGGTCTACCGCTCGGATCGGGCTCGACCCGGTTCGATCTTCGCATGTCTTCGCGGGGTCGCCGCCGACGGGCACGACTACGCACCCCAGGCGGTGGCCGCGGGGGCCGGGGCCCTGATCGTCGATCACGTACTGGATGCGCCCGTGCCGCAGATCGTCGTGCCGGACACGCGTCTCGCCGCGGCACTCACCGCCGCCCGTCTCGAGGGAGACCCCGGTTCGGCGCTTCGCATGGTCGGGATCACGGGAACCAACGGCAAGACGACGTCGGCGTTCCTCATGCACTCGGTTCTCGAGGCCGCGGGATACCGGTGCGGGCTCATCGGGACCGTCGAGACGCGTGTGGGCGGCGCGACGGTGACGGCGACGCACACGACACCGGAGAGCGTCGACCTGCAGCATCTGCTGGCACGCATGCGTGACGCCGGGGACACGGCCTGTGTGATGGAGGTCTCATCGCACGCGCTCGATCAACGGCGGGTCGCGGGTGTGCGATTCGAGGCGGCGCTCTTCACCAACCTGACCCGGGACCACCTGGACTACCACCCCGACGTGGAGCACTACTACGCGGCCAAACGGGCGCTCTTCCTGCGTCCGGACGGCGAGGGAGACGATCCTCTCGCCGCGGTGAACCTCGACGATGCCTACGGCCGGCGGCTGGCGGGCGAGACCGACGCCGTGACGTTCGCCGTGGATGACTCCACCGCGGACGTCCGCCCCACGACGCTCACCACCCACGCGGCCGGGTTCAGCGCCACGATGGCCACGCCCCGCGGTCCGATCGCCATCGAGAGCGCGTTGCGCGGCCACTTCAACGTGTCCAACGTGGCCGGTGTGGTGGCGCTCGGCGAGATCCTCGGCCTGCGTCACGACGCCGTCGCCCGCGGTGTTGCGGCGCTCCCCGGGGTGCCCGGGCGGTTCGAGGCGATCGACGTCGGTCAGGGGTTCCAGGTCCTCGTGGACTACGCCCACACCCCGGACTCCCTGGAGAACGTCCTGGTGTCGGCCCGCCGGCTCGTTCCGGAGGGAGGGCGCCTCCTCGTCGTCTTCGGCTGCGGGGGCGATCGGGATCGTGGGAAGCGCCCGCAGATGGGCCGGATCGTCGCCGACCGGGCCGACGTGGCCGTCGTCACCTCCGACAACCCGCGCAGCGAGGACCCGGCGGGCATCATCGATGACATCGTTGCCGGGATGGAGGGCGGGCGAGCGGAGCGTCTCATCGACGAGGATCGCCGGAGCGCGATCGAACGAGCCGTCGCCTCCGCCCATTCGGGGGACGTGCTCGTCATCGCCGGCAAGGGGCACGAGCGCGGACAGGATTACAACGGGGTCGTGCGGCCGTTCGACGACCGGGAGGTGGCACGCGAGGTGCTGGAGGCACGCAGATGAGGATGACCGTCAACGAGGTGATGAAGGCCGCTCCCGGGACGCGACTCCCGTTCGGCTCGCCGAACGTCGAGGTCCGGGGCGCCACCGTGGATTCGCGCAACGTGCCGGACGGCTCCATCTTCTTCGGAATCCGCGGCGAGACCCAGGACGGTTCGCACTACGCACCGGACGCCCTGCGCGCCGGTGCGGCGGCGGCCGTCATCAACGAGAAGATCTGGGCGTGGCTCGAGGGTGAGTTCATGGCGATCGGCAAGCCGGTCATCGTGACCTCCAACCCGACCGAGGTCCTTCAGCACGCGGGACGGACGGCGCTCGCACGGGTGGGTGCACGGGTGGTCGGCGTGACCGGCGCAACCGGTAAGACGACGACCAAGGACGTCCTCATCGCCATGCTCCGGGCGGCGGGCCTGCGTGCCGAGGGTACGCCGGGCAACCAGAACACCGACATCGGCGTCCCGCTGGCACTGATGGGCATGTCCGACGACGCCGAGGTGATGGTGGTCGAGATGGGGATGCGCGGCATGGGCCAGATCGCCGAGCTGGCGCGTCTCGCTCCTCCGGACGTGGGCTGCATCACGGCCATCGGTCCCGTGCACCTGGAGATCCTGGGCACGGTCGAGAACGTCGCCGCCGCGAAATTCGAGCTTGTGCAGGCACTCTCCGCCGGCGGCACCGCCGTCGTGCCGGAATCCGACCCTTACCTCGACGCGCTGATTCCAACCCTCGACCCGAACGTGAAGGTCGTCCGGTTCGGCGATCGTCCAACCGTCGACCTCGACATGAACCTCTCGACCGCCTGGCAGCTGCGCTGCGCCGCGGCGGCCGAGGCGTGCTGCATCGCGCTCGGAGCGTCCCTTGCGGTCGGCACCACGGTCGACGTGGCGATGTCCGCGATGCGGGGGAACGTCCGGTCACTGGCCGTCGGCGGCGTCCTCATCGAGGACTGCTACAACGCCAACCCCCTCGCCATGCGAGCAGCCATCGACGACCTGGTGGGACGCCCCGGACGCCACGTGGTCATCCTGGGCGACATGATGGAACTCGGAGGGGGCGAGGCCGACTTCCATCGCGAGGTCGGCGAGCTCGCCCGCGAGCGCGGTGTTGACGCCCTGATCGGTGTCGGCACCCGCGCGGCGTGGTATGTGAAGGGGTTCGGCGACGGCGCCGTCCACTACCCGAGCGTGGACGACGCCCTCACGGAGATCGCGTCACACGTCCGGGACGGCGACACCGTGCTGGTGAAGGGCAGTCGTTCGATGGCGCTCGAACGCGTGACCTCCGCTCTGGCGGGTGACGTGTGATCGGTGCGCGCACCGCGTGTCGCCCACGTGGGGGCGACCGGGAGGGAGCGGCGTGGAACGCATCCTGATCGCGGCCATCGCGTCGACCACGCTGCTGCTCTTCCTCGGACCCAAGGTCATCGCGTGGCTGCGTCGCAACGAGGTGGGGCAGTTCGTGCGCCCGGAGGGGCTCATCCCGGACGCGCACGCGCAGAAGCAGGGGACGCCCACCATGGGCGGGGTCCTGATCCTGTTCGCGGCGACCGTCCCGTTCCTCATCCTCTCCACGCGCAGCACCCAGGCGATGCTGGTTCTCGCGACGACCCTCGCCTGCGGTGCCATCGGCTTCACCGATGACCTGATGAAGGTCTGGCACCGGCGATCCGGTGGTCTCGCCGGCAAGTGGCGCATGCTGGGACTCCTGGTGATCTCGGTGGTCTTCGTGCTCGTGGCCGTGCGCATAACCGGTTTCACCACCACCATCCAGATCCCGATCATCGATCGTGGCTACGACGTGGGGCCGTACGTGTTCACCTTGATCGTCTTCCTGGTGATCAGCGGGTTCGCCAACGCCGTGAACCTGACGGACGGGCTCGACGGGCTCGCCGCGGGCACCGGGGGTGTCGCCCTGTTCGCCTACACCGGCATGGCCTTCGTCGCCAGCCAGACGGAGGGTACGGCCATCTTCGGCCAGACGGATCTCGCCATCTTCGGTGCGTGCATGGTGGGCGCGTGCCTGGGCTTCCTCTGGTTCAACTCGTTCCCGGCCGGCGTGTTCATGGGCGACACCGGCAGCTACGCGCTGGGCGGTGCCATCGCGGCCATGGCGGTCCTGACGAAGACCGAGATCCTCCTGATCGTGATCGGCGGTGTGTTCGTCCTCGAGGCGCTGTCGGTGATCGTCCAGGTCGTCGTCTTCAAGAGGTTCCGGCGCCGCGTGTTCCTCATGACGCCCATCCACCACCACTTCGAGATGGCCGCGTGGAGCGAGACCAAGATCATCGTCCGCTTCTGGCTGCTCGGGCTCCTGCTGGCGGCGACCGGATTCACCCTCTACTTCCGGGGTCTTCCGTGAGTCGTGCGCTCGTCGTGGGGCTGGCCCGCTCGGGACGGGCGGCCGCGACCCTGCTCGCGGACCGGGGCTGGGACGTGGTGGCCGTCGATGCGGCCGAACCGGACGCTTCGGACCTGGCCCGGCGTGGGATCGAGGTGCGCACGGGGTTCACGGGTGCCGTCACCGATGTCGACCTCGTCGTGGCGAGTCCCGGCGTCCCCGAGAGCGCCACTCCGATCGCCGCCGCGCACGACGCGGGGATCGGAGTGATCAGCGAGGTGGAGCTCGCCGCCCGCATGACGACGTCGCCCATGATCGCCATCACGGGCACCAACGGCAAGACGACCACCACCGAGCTCACGGCGCACGTCCTGCGTGAGGCGGGCATCGACGCCGTCGCCTGCGGGAACCAGGGGACCCCCATCTCGACGCTGGTGGCGTCCACATCCGCGGCGACCTGGCTGGTCGTCGAGTGCTCCAGCTTCCAGCTGGCGGGGGTCGCCGATGCGTTCCATCCCCGTGCGGCCGTGGTCCTGAACGTGACGCCGGATCACCTCGACCGCCATGGCGACATGGAGAGCTACGCCGCCGCCAAGCGACGCATCTTCACGAACCAGACGTCACAGGATCTGGCCATCGCCCCCGTGGGCTTCGGGGGTGCGGGTGACGTCACCCTTCGGACGATCGACGACGTGCGCGGCGACACCTCGGTCTGCTGGGCCGAGGGCGGGCTGCACCACGTGGACCGCGGTCTCGTGGCCCCATGGGACTCCGTCGCGCTTCGCGGCGCCCACAATCGCCAGAACGCGATGGCCGCCGTCGCTCTCGCCATCCACGCGGGGGCGCGGGACGTCGCCCGGGGACTCGCGAGCTTTCCCGGCGTCGAGCACCGGCTGGAGGTCGTCGCCGAGATCGACGGCGTGACGTACGTGAACGACTCGAAGGCCACGAATCCCGATGCGGCGATGGCCGCGCTGGACGCCTACCCGGAGCGGGTGCACCTGATCGTGGGCGGACGTGCGAAGGGCACCCCTTTCGGGCCGCTCGCCGAGCGCGCCCGGGGCCGTGTGGTCGCCGCCTACGCGGTGGGGGAGGCGGCCGGCGAGATCGGCACCGCCCTCCAGGAGGTCGGCATCCGCGTCGTCGGGTCGGGGTCCGTCCCGCAGGCCGTCGACGATGCCCGCGCCGCGGCCCGCGCCGGGGACGTCGTGCTGTTGGCCCCCGCGTGCACCAGCTTCGACCAGTTCGGGAGCTTCGAGGAGCGCGGCGGCGCGTTCCGGGCGGCCGTCCTGGGCGACTGAGCCGCAGGTCCCTCCGGCCCCTGGGCTGTGAGGGTCCGGCGCGACGAATGGTGTGCTCCGATGCCCCTCCGGGCAAGGGAGCCGGGGCCCGACGTCGAATGTCCGTCCGATGGCGCCACGTACCCCGACCTCGCCCTCCGGCGGACGATCCTCCTTCCTGTCGCGGCAGGTCGAAGAACGCGTTCTCCTGGGAGCGGTTCTGGCGCTTCTCTCCCTCGGAATGGTGATGGTCTACTCGGCCACGAGCGCCGACGCGATCCTCGACGGCACGAGCGCCACCGGAACGATCGCGAAGCAGGTGGTCTTCGCCCTCATGGGCTTCGCCGCGCTCGTCGTCGCACTCCGGGTGCGGCCCGCCGGTCTGCGTGCCGTGGCGCCCCTCATGGTGGGCGCGTCGCTGGCCATGCTCCTCGCCGTGCTGGTGTTCCCCCCGCCGATCTCACCGACGATCAACGGCGCCAACCGCTGGCTCGTGCTCGGAGGGTTCCAGGTGCAGCCGTCCGAGGTCGCCAAGCTCTCGCTCATCCTGTGGCTCGCCACGATGCTCGCGCGCGATCCGCGCCTCGTGCACCGCCGGCGTGGGCTCGTCCCCGTCGTCGTCGTGACGGGGACCATGGCGGGCCTCGTGATCCTCGAACCCGACCTCGGCACCGCGTCCCTCATCGTCGCCATCGGCCTCGCCATGGTGTTCGTCGCCGGCATCCCCATGCGGAAGATCGGGATGTTCATCGGAACGTTCGCCTTCCTCGCCGTGATGATGATCATGACGTCGGCCTACCAGCGCAGCAGGGTGGAGTCGTTCCTCAACCCCTGGGCCGATCCCACCGGCGAGGCCTACCAGAACGTGCAGGCACAGATCGCCATCGGATCCGGCGGCATCTTCGGACGGGGCCCCGGCAACAGCATCCAGAAGATGAAGTACCTGCCGGAGGCCCACACCGACATGATCGGTGCCATCATCGGGGAGGAGCTCGGCCTCATCGGGATGACGGTGCTCATCGCGGCCTTCGTCATGATCGGGGCGATCGGCTTCCGCATCGCCATGCGGGCGAGCACGCCCCTCGGGCGGTACGTCGCCGTCGGGATCACGACGATGATCAGCCTGCAGGCCATCGTCAACCTCGCCCAGGTGATGGGGCTCTTCCCGATCACCGGGGTGCCGCTCCCACTGGTCTCGGCGGGAGGCACCAACCTCATCGTGTGCCTCACCTCCATCGGCCTTCTTCTGAACATCTCGCGACAGGGGGACCATGCAGCCAGAGCCACGCGTCGACCGACCCACGAGAGTGGTGATCGCGGCGGGCGGGACGGCCGGCCACGTGAAGCCGGCGCTCGCCGTCGCGGACGCCTTGCGAGCTGACGGCGCGACGGTCTCCTTCATCGGCACGGGACGCGGCTCAGGAGACGGCCTCGTGCGCGCGGCGGGCCTGGATGAGGACGTGCTGCCGATGCAGGGCTTCCGGCGCAGCCTGAGCCCGGCGAACCTGAAGACGCTCTGGATGACCCTGACCGCCGTTCCCCGGGCCCTCGGGATCCTGCGGCGCCGTCGTGCCGACGCCGTGATCGGTGGGGGCGGGTACCTGGCGGGTCCCGTTGCGGTGGCCGGATGGCTGTCGCGTCGACCCGTGATCCTCACGGAGGCCGACTCGCACATGGGCCTCGCCAACCGCCTGGCCGCGCCCTTCGCACGTCGTGTGGCGATGGCGTTCCCCATCGCGGGACGCGACGCCCCGAAGTACGTGGTGACGGGTCGGCCCGTGGGCCCGGAGATCGTGTCCGCATCGCGCGAAGCGGGTCGTCGCTCGCTCGGCGTCGGACCGGACGAGATGTGCGTCCTCGTGGCCGGTGGCAGCCAGGGCGCCCGCAGCATCAACACCGCGGTGGCGACGTCCTTCCGCGACGGACCGCCGTTCCGGCTGATCCATCTCGCCGGCGACCGGAACCTGGACGATGTGCGGCGTATCCTCGGTGGTGACCCGCCCGAGGGATACGACCTGCGCGGATATCTCAGGGAGTTCCACGACGCCGTGGCGGCCGCCGACCTCGTGGTGTCGCGCGCCGGCGGATCGGTGTTCGAGCTGGCCGCGATCGGCCGTCCCGCGGTGCTCGTGCCGTACCCGCACGCGACGGCCGACCACCAGACCAAGAACGCGCGCTGGCTGGTGGACGCCGGTGCGGCGGTGCTCCTCCCGGACGAGGAGTGCACACCCGAACGCATGTCGGAGGTCATCATCGGACTTCTCGCCGACCCGGACCGGCTGGCCGCCATGGGTGAGAACGCCCGATCCGTGGCACGCCCGGACGCCGCCCGGTGCATCGCGGACCTCGTATCGGAGGTCACGGGATGAGCGCCCGACGGGTACACCTCGTCGGCATCGGCGGTGCCGGTATGAGCGGCCTGGCCCGTCTCGCCGTGGACGCCGGCTACGGGGTGTCGGGCACCGACCGCTCCGACTCCTCCACGATCGCCGATCTCCGTGAGGCCGGGGTCGATGCCCGCGCCGGACATGGCGGCGTGTCACTGGACGGCGTCGACGCGCTCGTCGTCTCGACGGCCATCGCCGCCGACAACCCCGACCTTCGTGAGGCCGGGCGCTGCGGTGTCCCGGTCATCCACCGGTCGGAGTTCCTGGCCGAGCTCATGGAGTCGCACCGGGGGCTGGCCGTTGCCGGGGCGCACGGCAAGTCGACGACCAGCGGGATGCTGGTGATGGCGCTGGGGAACCCGTCGGCCTGCGTCGGAGCGACCATCCCGGGCGGGCGCGGAACCGGGGCCGTCTGGGGCGACCCGCCGTGGTTCGTCGCGGAGGCCGACGAGAGCGACCGCTCGCTCCTGAACCTCCGTCCCGAGGCGGCGATCCTCCTGAACGTCGACCACGACCACCACACCACCTACGCCGACATCGACGAGGTGATGGAGGTCTTCGCACGGTTCGTCGCCGCTCTGCCGAAGGACGGTGTGCTGGTGGTGGGGCCCGACCCGCGGGCGCGCGCGGTCGCCGCGCATGCCGTCTGCGCGGTGCGCGAGGTTCGTCGCGACGGGGACGCCTTCTGCCGCGTCACGATCGGCGACGGCGGCGCCGCGGTGCACATCGCCGGTGAGGAGCCCGTCGCCCTCCGTCTCGCGGTCCCCGGTGCGCACAACGTCGAGAACGCCGCGTGCGCCCTCACCCTCGCGCACTGGTGCGGTGTCCCGACGTCCACCGCGGCCGAGCGACTCGGTGCGTTCACCGGTGTGGGACGGCGGTACGAGCTGCGGGCCACGGTGGGGGACGTGACCATCGTCGACGACTACGCCCATCACCCCGCGGAGATCGCCGCCACGCTCGCGGCGGCACGCGAGCGGCACGACGGGCGTGTCCTCGTCGTCTTCCAGCCGCACCTCTACTCGCGCACGAAGGCGCTGCTCTCCGAGACCGCGGAGGCCCTGAGCGCGGCCGACGTGGTCGTCGTGACCGAGATCTACCCGGCACGCGAGGCGTTCGACCCGACGATCGGCGGACGCGACGTGGTCGCCGCCATGGGCGACGGGAACGCGGTCTTCGCCGCGACCCTGGACGAGGCCGCGGTGGCGGCGGCCGAACGTATCGAGCCCGGGGATCTCGTGCTCACCCTCGGCGCCGGTGACATCACGACCCTGGGCCAGGATTTGGCGCGGCGGCTGCGAACAGGTTCCTGATGGTGGCGCAGAACGCCAAGACACCCCACGGCCTCGTCCGCGATGCGCCGTTGGACCGCCTCACGACGATCCGCGTCGGAGGGGCCGCCGACTGGTACGCCGAACCCCGCGGATCACGCGCCGTGGTGGACCTCCTGGCGTGGGCACGCGGTGGGGGTCTGCCGGTCGCGGTGGTGGGGAAGGGGTCCAACCTGATCGTCGACGACGCCGGGTTCCGCGGGCTCGTGATCCGGCCGGCCGGGCCGCTTGCCGCGATCTCCGTGCGGGGCACGCTGCTCATCTGCGGCGGGGCCGCGTCGTTCCCCCGGGCCGTCATCCGTGCCGCGGCGTCCGGTCTGACCGGTCTGGAGTGGGGTGCCAGCATCCCCGGCACCGCCGGCGGTGCCGTCGCGATGAACGCCGGCGCACACGGCGGTGAGGTCAAGGACCGTCTGGAGTGGGCCGTGCTGGCCTCGGCCGACGGGCGCCGCGGGGTCGGCCCGGAGGATCTCAACTTCTCCTATCGGCACAGTGCCGTGCGGTCGGACGAGGTCGTCTGCTACGCCGCCTTCCGTCTGGAGCCGGGAGAGCAGGTCCGCGTCGACGAGACGATGGCCGGGTTCCGCACCCATCGTCGCGCCACGCAGCCCCAGGGGGTCCGGACGTTCGGCAGCGTGTTCACCAATCCCGAGGGCGACTCGGCCGGCCGGCTGCTGGAGGCGGCGGGCTGCAAGGAACTCGCGGTCGGCGGTGCCCGGTTCTCACCGGTGCACGCCAACTTCATCGAAGCCGGCCCCGACGCCACGAGCGACGACGTACGTTCCCTCATCGGGGAGGGGCGGCGGCGTGTGCGGGAGGCGGGCGGCCCGGTCCTGCAGCCCGAGGTGCGCTACCTGCACCCGACCAACGGCATCCAGGCCGCCGTCGAGGAGGTGGCCGAATGACCACAGGGGTCTCCACACGGCTCGTGGATCGCCGTCGCACGGAGATGGCCGTGCGCCACCGCCGGCGTCGCACGATTCTCCTCGGTGCGATCGCCGGGATGGCGGCCGCCGCAGGGGCGTGGTGGGTCGCCACCGGACCGTTCATGACCGTGTCGCACGTCTCCGTCACCGGATACACCCAGCCCGATCAGGCCCGGGTCGTCGACGCGATCCGCGTCGCGGCGCGCGACGGCAACGCGCTTCGCCTTCCGGCGTCCGAGATCGAGCGGGCCGTGGCCGGCGCACCCTGGGTCGCGTCGGTGGATGTGAGCCGTGATCTGCCGCGGGGCCTGAAGGTCCACATCGTCGAGAGCACCCCCCGTGCCGTCGCCGTGGCGGCGGACGGCGGCCGCTATCTCCTGTCGGCGGACGGGCGGGTCCTGGCGGGCGGCGCGGCGGTGACGCCGGAGCACGCGGACGCCCTTCCGCAGATGCATGTGACCGCCGCGTCCGTCGGTGATCACCTGCCCGCGGGTGTGGAGCGCGCGCCGCTCACCGTCGCCGTCTCCGTGTCCCCGGATGTGTCCGCCCGGGTACGTGATCTCCGGGTGCAGGGCGGGGTGCTCACCGGGCGGCTCCTGTCCGGTCCGGAGCTTCGCTTCGGTCCCCCGATCGATCTCCACCGGAAGGCGCGTGCACTGGATGCGCTGCTCGCGAACCCCGACGCCCAGAAGGACCTCGCACAGGCGCGGTACGTCGATCTGAGCTCTGCCGGAGCGCCCTATCTGGACGGCGGACCGGAGGCTGAGAAAGCATCAACAGAGACTCAAGGCTCACAGTCCGGCCCCGGGCAAGACTCAACAGAGGGTTGACACTTTCTTGACACGGGGGGATCGAATCCCTAGGTTGCATTGCTGGGATCGGATGCTCTCCTGAGGTCGTAGCCCACGCAAATTCGACGCTTTGAGGGATCAACCGATGGTTGAGGGTGTGTTGCACGACGCGTCAAACCCTCGATGTCATCTCGAATCGAGTTCGGAGGACGTGGAAGTGGACAGCAACTATCTGGCCGTAATCAAGGTCATCGGTGTCGGCGGCGGAGGAACCAACGCCGTGGACCGGATGGTCGACGCCGGCGTCCGCGGGGTGGAGTTCATCGCGGTCAACACCGACGCACAGGCGCTCGACATGTGCGACGCCCAGGTCAAGTTGCAGCTCGGCGGCGCCATCACCAAGGGGCTCGGCGCGGGGGCGGATGCATCGGTCGGTCGCGAGGCCGCCGAGGAGAGCCGGGAGGAGCTGAAGGAGGCCATCCGCGGCGCGGACATGGTGTTCGTCACCGCCGGCGAGGGCGGTGGCACCGGTACGGGCGCGGCCCCCGTCATCGCACAGATCGCGCGTGAACAGGGCGCACTCACGGTCGGCGTCGTGACCAAGCCCTTCTCGTTCGAGGGCGCGCAGCGCAGCCGCCGCGCCGAGGAGGGCATCGCCGAACTCCGCCAGCACGTCGACTCCGTCATCGTGATCCCCAACGAGCGTCTCCTCGAGGTCGTCGACCCCAACACCTCCATCGTCGATGCGTTCCGGCTCGCCGACGACGTCCTGCGTCAGGGCGTCCAGGGCATCACCGACCTGATCACGGTTCCCGGGCTCGTCAACCTCGACTTCGCCGACGTGCGCACGATCATGGCCAACGCCGGTCCGTCCCTCATGGGCATCGGTGTCGCCACCGGAGAGCACCGTGCCGTCGAGGCGGCGCGCATGGCGATCTCGTCGCCGCTGCTCGAGTCCACGGTCGCGGGCGCCACCGGCATCCTCATGAACATCACCGGTGGTGCGGACCTCGGTCTGTTCGAGGTGAGTGAGGCCGCCAGCCTCATCCGCGACGCGGCCCACAGCGACTGCAACGTCATCTTCGGTGCCGTCATCGACGAGAACGGGGGCGATCACCTGCGCGTCACCGTGATCGCAACCGGCTTCGAGGGGCAGGACGGCCCGCAGCACGGCCGTGGCCAGGAGCAGCGCCCCCGCCAGCAGACGAGCCAGGGGTCGTGGCGGCGCGAGCCGCTGTTCCCGAACTTCGAGGCGGGACGCGAGTCGCAGGGCACCGGAGGACCGGCCCAGCCGGAGCGTCCGGGCGTTCCGTCGTTCAGTCGTGACGAGCGGGACTCGCTGGAGGTGGGCGACGACTCCGGTGTCCTCGACGTACCGGACTTCCTGAGAGACAAATGATCCAGGGCTGCCGACGAGCGATGGGTGCTTCGCTCGTCGGCCGTCGGAGGGGTCCCCAGGCCTCCCGCTCAAGCGTCGAAAGCTTGCGGACCCCTCCGAAATAACCACCTCGCTCGGGCGTGTTCCCGGCGGCGAGGTGCGCGTCGGGTGCGTGGTAGCGTCCGGCCGCATGGCAGACGAACCGCGACAGACCCCGCTGGCCGAGCGTCACATCGCGCTCGGAGCGAAGATGGCGCCCTTCGCGGGATGGGAGATGCCCATCCAGTACGCCGGGGTCCGCGAGGAGCATCGCGCCGTGCGTTCGGCGTGCGGCATCTTCGACGTCTCGCACATGGGACAGATCACGCTCTCCGGTACGTCCGCGCAGGACGACCTGCAGGGGCTCCTCACGAATGACGTCGCACGCCTCCACCCGGGCGACGGGCAATACACGATCCTGTGCGCCTCCGACGGCGGGGTGATCGACGATCTGATCCTCTATCGCACCGGGATCGACACCTACCTGATCGTCTGCAATGCGGCCAACGTGGACCCCGTGGTCGGGTGGATCGAACCACGCGTGTCGGCCGGGACCACCTTCGCCGACGTCTCGTCCGACTCTGCGATGCTCGCCGTGCAGGGGCAGGGGTGGGAGGCGGCGGTGGCCGCCGCGGCCGGTGACGCGCTCGACCGCCTTCGGGACCTCGCGTACTTCCAGATCTCGCCGGTCACGTTGGCCGGTTCGGAGTGCCTGGTGGCACGCACGGGGTACACGGGCGAGCCGGGCATCGAGATCCTCTGTCCCACGGCGGCAGCCGTGGAGGTATGGGACGTCCTGATGGACGGACCCGCGGCCCCCACGCCCGCCGGGCTCGCGGCGCGCGACACGCTCCGCCTCGAGATGGGCTACCCGCTGTACGGCAACGAGCTGTCGCGGGACCGCAGCCCGATCGCGGCCGGTCTCGGATGGGTCTGCGCCCTCGGTACCACGTTCGAGGGCGTCGACCGGATCCGCGCCGACACGGAGGAGGGCACGGCCGAGACCCTCGTCATGTTCGAGCTGACCGAGCCGGGGATCCCCCGGTCCGGGTGTCCTGTCCTCGCCGACGGTCACGTGGTGGGCACGGTGACGAGCGGCTCGCTCTCGCCGATCCGCGACATCGGCTTCGGCCTGGCATACGTCCGCACCGACCTGGCCGCGAACGGCACCGAGATCACCATCGACATCCGCGGCAAGCAGAAGCGTGCCGTCGTGCGACCCCGCCCGCTTATCGACACATCACCCCAAAGGAGCGCCTGACGTGGCCGACGAGACCTACCCCGAGGACCTTCACTACCACCAGGAGCACGACTGGGTCCGCGTCGACGGCGACGAGGCCACCTTCGGCATCACCTGGTACGCGCAGGACGCGCTGGGCGAGGTCGTGTTCTTCGACCCGCCGGAGGTCGGATCGGCCGTCGTGAAGGGCGACAGCTACGGCGAACTGGAGTCCGTGAAGGCGGTGTCCGACATCATCGCGCCGGCGAGCGGCGAGGTGATCGCGGTGAACTCCGGCGTGGTCGACTCACCCGAGGTCGTGAACGGCGACTCGTACGGCGACGGCTGGCTGATCCGCGTTCGCCTGACCGACCCGTCCGAGCTCGCCGGGCTGATGGACGTGGCGGCGTATCGCGCATACATCGCCGGACTCTGATCCGGCCGGCGCGTGGCGGAACCCGTCGACGCGTCCGACCTCCGTCGCCGTATCGCCCGTGCGCGCCGGGGGCGTGAGCGGGCCGGGGCGTCACCGGTCGAGGCCCGCGCCGCCGTCTGGACCGACGTACTCGCCGGTCGCTTCGGTCCCGTGCCCTCCGGGCGGGGGTGGTTCCACGAGGCCGTCTCGATTCCCGACAAGGACGCCGTGTTCGCCCGCGCGCGTTCGGGCACAGGCATCACCGCCGCGGATCTGGCCGATGCGACCCGTGTCTACACGCCCACGCCGGTCGTGCGGTTCCTCCTTCAGAACACGCTCGGTTCGCTCTGGTGCGCCATGCATCCTCGGACACGGCTCCGCGAGGGCTGGTCGTTTCTTGTCACTCAGACGGTCAGCGCTCCGCGGACGCCCGTATCGGCGCGTGATCTGCGCGTCGTCGACCCCTGTTGCGGCGCCGGTGCATTCCTCGTCGAGGCGGCCCCGTTCCTCGCCGACCTGATCCAGGAGGAGGAGGGGACCACCGGCGACCCCGGGCGTCGCCGGGACGCCCTCGCGCACGCCGTGGCGCACGGGATCCACGGTACGGACATCGATTCCGAGGCCGTCGCCATCGCGGAAGAGACACTGACCGCGCTGGTGGGCAGGGCGGTCCCGGTGAACCTGCGTGTCCTTCCGGCTCCCGAGGGGATGCTGGCTCCGGACGCGTTCGGGGCCGAACGCTTCGACGTCGTCGTGACGAACCCCCCGTATGTCGGTGCACGCCAGATGGACCGCGCGCTCGCCCGCCGGCTCGACGCCGTCGAGGGCACACGGGTGCTCGATCTCGCGGTGGCCGTGCAGCGCCGCGCGTGGGGCCTGGTGGCCGACGGCGGGAGGTGCGGCACCATCACCCCGGCCGGATGGCTGAACGACCGGTCCGCGACCCGGCTCCGGCGGAGGATCCTGGATGAGGGCTCTCCCCGGATCGTGGCGCGGCTGGGCCAGGGCGTCTTCGATCAGGCTCCACTGGTGTTCTGCTCGCTGAACGTCCTGGAGCGCGGAGGCGGTGGGCCCGGGTGGCGGCTGCTCACGGCCACGGGTGCGGATGAACCGGCGCTCATCACCGCCGTGCATGAGGCGACGGATGTGCCGGCGGAGGCACTGGCGGCACTGGCGGTGCCGCCGTTCGCCCCACGCGTACCGGCCCGGCTTCTGGGGCGCCTCGGCACGGGGCCCACGGTGGGGGACTTCTTCACCACGTTCGACGGAGCGTGGACGGGGAGCCACCGGCGTGACGTGCGCGCGTGGTGGGAGGTTGTCGACCACCCGGAGTGGGTGCCCGTGTCCGGCGGTCAGGGACGCGAGGGATGGGCCGTGGGCACGGCGTTTCGCATGCGTGCCGAGCACGTGGCGGGCCAACCGGATCGCACCGGCCTCGTGGAGTACCCGCGCGTCGCCGGCGGGTGGCTGTGTGCCCGTGAGGCCGAGCCGGGTACCGCGGCGCGGGCGGGGGTGGTCACGTTCGCGCCACGGTGCGATGAGGCTCGGCGCCGGCGCGACGAACTGCTCGCGGTGTTCAACACGCGCATCGGAACGGCATGGCTTCGCACACTCGTCAGCGGGTTGAACTTCAATCCCGGCTACGCGGCACGTGTGCCGCTCGCACCTGTGCCACCCGATGAGGGGTTGCAGGATGCCGTCCGCGATATCGTCGCGCTTCGTCGCCGGCTGGCGCGTCGCGATCCCACGTCGGAGGGCTTCACGGGTGTCCCCTGGTCATGGGAGTCCGACGATCTGGCCGCGCGCATCGATCGGGCCCTGGAGCGTGCGGACCGTCTCACCGCCGCCCACCTGGGGATCGGTGACGAGGAGTGGGGGAGCATGGACCCTCTCCGGCCGGCTCGGCGCTCCTGGACCGCACGTGAGGATGCGTGGATGGTGGCGGCGCTCCGCTGCGTCGGTGTGCGCTGGCCCGCCGATTCGGACGGACCCTCCTGGAGGGTCGAGCCGACTCCGCTCGCCGATGTCGGTGATGCCGCCGCGGCTCTGGCGCACGCGGCGGGTGCCGGTCCTGCCGACTGCGACGCCGGACGGGAGTGGATCGTGCGTCGGCTGGGGCGGTATCTGGAGACCCGCTACCGGAGGACGGCCCCCGTCACCGTGACGGCCGGCGTCCTCGGACCGCGCGACGGGGCCACCTCGTAACGGCGATCCGCTGCGAAGGCGCGGATCCGGCCGTTGTCCTCACCCTCCGTCCGGCGGCTGGTCAGCGACCGGCGACCGGCTCGCGCGGAGGCGCCTGAGGCGTCGCCTGCGCGTCTTGGGGTGACTCACCGCGCTCGGGGCGATACAGGCGGCGGGCGAACGCCTCGAGGCGAGGACTGCCCGGCCGGTGGACGCCCCGGTAGCCGTCGCCGCGGATGCGGCGCACCACCCGGGGCCACAGGAACGTGGATCTGGCGACGCGTCCCGCGAGCCGTGGGGCCCCGTCGAACAGCAGCTTGCCGGCCCACGAGACGCTCCGGTGACGCGACAGCGCCCCGTCGATCGCGCGCTTGTACGGCAGAAGGGTGGACGCGCGTCCGTCGAGGAAGTCGCCGACGGCCTCGCATGCCAGGCGCGACGACAGGAACGCCTCGTACATGCCGTCGCCGGACATCGGGTCGATGAGCCCGGCCGCATCGCCCACGACGAGGGCACGGGCGGAGGCGACGGGCGAGCGGGGATCGCGGAGGGGGAGGCGGTAACCGCGGGCGTGGGTCACGCGATCGGCAGGGATGCCGTACTGGGCGCACAGGCGGGCCAGATGGGCCTTCAGGTTGCCGCCCTCGCGACCCCAGCCGCCGACCCCGACGTTGGCGTGGTCGCCCTTCGGGAAGATCCACGCGTACCCGCCGGGGACCGTCGCGAACTCGAGGAGGAGCCGCCCGCGCCAGTATGAGTGATCGAGGACGTCCCAGCCGACGTTGCCCTCGTAGGCGACGCCGTACGTGACGTCGCCGCCCAGACCGAGCTGCTTGGCGCTGACGCCGTTGCACCCGTCGGCACCGATGACGAGGGACGCGGTGATCCGATCGGTGCCCGTGGAGACGGTGACACCGCGAGGGCCCGTCTCGATGGTCCGCACGCGCACGCCGTCGCGGAAGTCGGCGCCCGCCTCCGCTGCGCTCTCGGCCAGGAATGCGTCCAGACGACGTCGCTGCGTCATGTGGACCACGGGCGCGTCGGCCGTCCGGACGAAGCGGTCGTCGTATCCGAAGCCCAGTTCGGCCACCGTGATGTGGTCCTCGACCACCGGGGTGACGTCGACGGGCAGATGGTGCAGCCCGCGCACCGTGATGCCGCCGCCGCAGGGCTTGTCGCGGGGGAACGTCGCCCGGTCGAGGAGTCCGACCCGCGCGCCCCGGCGTGCGAGGCGATAGGCGGCGGTGGATCCGGCGGGACCCGCGCCGATCACGATCACGTCGAAGTCAGGCATGCAATGGTCCATCTTACGGAACCGTCCGGAGTCGACGCCGCTCAGGGGAGGCGCCGGGTCGGCCGGAACTCCGCAACCACCGGATGGCCGATTCCCCGGAATCGCGGCGTGGCGCGTGTCCTCAGCGACGCGGATGCGCTCCCGACCCACCCGCCCACCCCTGGCCGGCCACCGGACACCTCGGAAAGACAGCACCCTGCCTCCGGTGCCCGGCGACGCCCCGCATCCACCGGGGACGCATGCCACATCCACGATTCCGGGTCATCAACCATCTAGGCTCCGAGCGATGGGCAAGCCACGCACACCGAAGGGGCGGGGGCGTGTCGTGGCCGAGCGGCTCGCCGAGGAATACCCCGAGATCGTCATCCCGCTGGATCACAGCAGTCCGTTCCAGCTTCTGGCCGCGGTGATCCTGTCGGCGCAGTGCACCGACGCCCGCGTGAACATGGTGACCCCGGCGCTCTTCGCGCGGTTCCCCGATGCGCCGGCCATGGCGGCCGCGGATCCCTGGGAGGTGGAGGAACTCATCCATTCCACCGGCTTCTTCCGGGCCAAGACCCGCTCGCTCATCGGGATGGCCCAGGCCGTGGTCGACCGTCACGACGGCGAGCTGCCCCCGACCATGAAGGATCTCGTGAGGCTCCCCGGGGTGGGGAGGAAGACGGCGAACGTGATCCTGGGTCACTGGTTCGGCGTGCCCGGCGTCGTCGTCGACACCCACGTGCTGCGTCTGTCGCGGCTGTTGGGGCTCACGACCGAGACCGATCCCGTGAAGGTCGAACGCGATCTGATGGCGATCTGGCCCCGACGGTACTGGTCGGACACCACGATGCGGATGATCTACCACGGCCGCGCGGTGTGCGTCGCCCGCCGTCCCCGGTGCGATGTCTGCGTGCTCGCCGACATCTGTCCCTCGGCGGTGGTCGCACCCCCCGCGCGTACCCGAAACCGGGCATGATGGAGCGGTGGATGACATCTGGACACTCGTACGTTTCCTTCACCTGCTCGGTGTCGCGGTCTGGCTCGGGGGGATGATCTTCGTCGGTGCGATCGCCGTGCCGATCGCGCGCGCCACGGAGGGACCCCATGGCGGTCGGGCACTCATCACCCGTATCACCCAGCGGTTCGGGGCGCTCGGTGCGATGGCGTGGGCGACGATCCTCGTGACGGGCGGACTGCTCTTGCAGCACCGCAACGTCGACATGGACGTCCTGACCTCGTCCGACTACGGCCGGAAGCTGCTCATCAAGATCGTCCTGCTCTTCCTGGTCGGCTTCGCGGTGGTGGTGCACGCGATGTGGCAGGGCCCGAAGGTGCGGGAGCTCGAGGAGGCCGGTGACGCGGAGGGCACCAAGCGCATGAAGATGATCGGCGGGATGCTCGACGCCTTCGCGCTTCTCGGAACGCTCGCGGCGCTGTGGCTGGCGACCTCGCTCATCGGGTGACCACCGGGCCGCCATCCGGCGCGGGTCATCCACATCGCAATGAGGTTCCGTCGTGCCGCTGATCGACGACGCGAGCGTCGAGGCGGTGCGTCAGGCGGCCGATCTGGTCGAGCTCCTGCGGGGGCGCGTACAGCTCGTTCGGCGCAGCGGCCGCTGGTGGGGGCGCTGCCCGTTCCATGACGAGCGCAGTCCGTCGTTCACGATCCTTCCGGACCACCGGAACTACTACTGCTTCGGCTGCGGCGCCAAGGGCGACGCCATCACCTGGATGCGTGAGCGGGAGGGGGCGGCGTCGTTCAACGAGGCCGTGGAGGCCCTGGCCGAGCGCTTCGGGATCGAGCTCAAATACGCCGAGTCGTCACCGCAGGAGGAGGCGGCGCGCGCCGCGAACCGGAGACGGCTCGAGGTCCTGCAGCGCGCCCGCGACTTCTACGCCGCGTACCTGTGGAAGTCGGACGAGGCGGAGCACGCCCGCGCCTACCTGGCCGAGCGCGGCTTCGACGAGGAGCTCCTTCGCAGCTATCAGGTGGGATACGCCCCCGGCCGCGGCGACGTTCTCGCCGCCCGGGCGCTGACGCAGGGGTATGACCGCCGTCAGCTGGTGGAGGCCGGCCTCGCGCGCGACCGCGGCGGAGCCCCCCAGGACTTCTTCACCTCACGCATCACGTTCCCCATCGCCAACGGACGTGGTCAGGTGCTGGGCTTCGGCGCCCGCACGCTCGACCCGAACGAGCGCGCCAAGTACGTGAACAGCCCCGAGGGGCGGAACTTCCGCAAGCGAACGCTGCTGTTCGCCCTCGACATCGCACGGGTGGAGGCGGCGAAGAGGGGATGGGTGATGGTGGTCGAGGGCTACACCGACGTGCTGGCCCTGGCCAAGGCCGGATTCCCGAACGCCGTCGCCTGCATGGGCACGTCGCTCACGAACGAGCAGATCCGGTTGCTGGCGCGGACCGCGGACGAGATCCGCCTCTGCTTCGACGGTGACCGGGCCGGTCAGGACGCGGCCTGGCGGAGCGTGGAGGCACTGGGCGACGTCGAAGTGAGGCTCACCGCCGTGCCGTTTCCGGCCGGTGCCGACCCCGGTGATCTGGCCGCCACCGACGCGGGCGTCGCACGGCTGGCGCAGCTGGTCGAGTCGCCTCAGCCGATGCTCTCGTATCTGGTCCGTGCACGCACCGACCGGGCCGGTGCCTCGGCGGCCGAGCGTTCGGAGGCCTTCGGGGACATCGCCCGGCTGCTGGCCCGGTTCCCGGAGGGGATAGAGAGGGACGAGGCCCTCCGGATCACGGCCAGTCGACTTGAGATCTCGGCGTCCAACACGCAGACGATGCTGGAGCGCCTGGCGCGGGAGGCGGAGCGGCTGGCCACCACGTCACGCGACCGGGGTCAGGACGCGGACGTGCCGACATCCACTCCTGCGCTCCTGGAGCGCCTGGGGGCGGACGAGGTACGTGAGCGGCGATGGCTCGCCATCGCCGTCGCCCTCGGGCTCGACGTCGCCGGGCCCTTCTGCGAGGAACTCGCCGTCGAGGCGTTCGACCGCCCCGAACACCGCACCGCCTTCACCGAGTTGAAGGCCGGTCATCCGATCGACCAGTGGCCCCGGGAACTGGACGCCCTGGCGGTCACTCTGCGCGTCGATCTCGCGGGACCCCCGACCGAGCGCGAGCTTCGTGAGGCGACCTACCGTCTGCAGGAGAGGGTGCTGGAACGCCGGGCGGCCGTCGCCCGCGAGAAGGGTGACGACGCGGCGTTCCTCAGCTTCCAGCGTCTCCTGTCACGCCTGCGCGACGCGATCCGCGACGTGGAGGCGTGAACCGCACCCGCCTCAGGCGGCGGGCGGGGTGTCGTCGTCCTCCGGCGGAAGCTCCGTGAACTGGAACTCATCGCCCTGGCGGCGCTTCTTCATGACCCAGTAGATGGCACCGGTGATACCCAGTGCTGCGAGCAGCTTCTTGAACATGCGTCCTCCGGAGTGGTACTCCGCGGATCATAGACGGATGCCGCGTGTGACCTCGCCGAGGTGCGGTGCCGGCCGGACCGGGGCGGGGACGAAACGCGGCTGCCACGTGAGCGGTCCGGTGGGTGAGGGAACGGGTGTCAGGTCCCCCGATCGGCGCCCCGCACCTGGTGTTCGGCGTCGGGACCGAACGCGGAGCCGTCGGCCTCGCCGCTGGGTGTCCTCCGGCGAACGTGAGGTGGAGCCCGGCGCCGGCGCCCTCAGACGATCCCGGTGGACGTAGTCCTCTCCTGCCCAGGCGCGGGTTCTCGCGGGTACGCGCGAAACCCTCGTGCGGGAGGGCGCGCTCCGTGCGACCCGCGACCTGCCGTCGGTCGCGTCCTACTTATTGTCATACCGACTGACGGGGCATATGCTCGCGCGCATGAGGTCGCACCTCGTCCGTCTCGTCCTCGTCGTCGCACTCGCCGTTCTCCTTTCGCCGGCGGTGGCCGCGCCCGGCGGAGAACGCGACTCGGGCGTGCGCACGAGCGCTGACGTGCGCCTCGTCCTGCCGGACATGGACCGGCCGGCGCGGCTGACGACACAGGCGAGGGCACCCCGCGTCCTGCGGACGCCGGGCTACAGGGGGGGACGGAGGGTGCCCCGTACGCGGCCGGCCGCGCCGCCCCCGCCCATCAGGATCGGAGAGGGGTGGAAGCCGTCGGTGACGGTCGACGCCGCGGGTACCAGCCACATCGTCTGGACCGAGTCCATGCTCGGCGCGACTCCGGACGTCACGCACTACTGCCGGATGCCGCGCGGTGCCAGGGCGTGCGACAACCCCAACCGCACGCCGATGCCGCTCGCGGATGCCTACAGCGGCGACCACAGCGGCCCGAAGATCCTGCGGATCGGCGACCAGCTCGTGGTGCTCACGCATCGCTATCCGCCGGTGGTGACCCACCCGGACGGACAGACGGACGACGAGACCACGTACGCCTGGACCTCGGCCGACGGCGGGACGACGTGGACCGGGCCGGCCATCGTGGGGAACCTGCCGTTCAACGACGTCGCGCTCGTCGGGGGCGCAAACCCGCGGATCGCGGCGATCACCAGCACCTACACACCCGGGCTCTTCAGCCAGATCATCGACGCCGGCAACTACACCCGGCAGCGCACCCTGCTGGCGGCCTCCGCGTCGACGCTGATCTACGGCGGCCGGGTGGCCGCGGACGGTGACGGGATCGTCGCCGCCGCCTCCGGTCCCGTCGGTCCCGTGCTGGTGCGCCGGACCGGGACCACCGCGGGCGCGCCCGATCCGGGTGCGTGGTCGTCCACCCAGGTGCCGGGGGATGAGCCCCACCTCGCGGGTGGTCCGTCCGGCCCGTTCCTGATGACGCGCACGGGCCAGCGGCCCACACTCTGGCGGGTCGACGGGGCGGGCGTGCCCCAGCGTCTGTCGACACTGACGACAAAGGCGGCGAAACCGGTCGCGCTCACCCAGGACGACGGCGGCGGTGTGATCGCCAGCTGGGTCTCGGGTACACCGTCGGTCCTCGAGACACGCCGCGTCGGGCCCAACGGCACGGGCGGCGCCGCGTTCCCGGCCGCGGTCGGGCGGATCGACGAGGTGGCCTCCGCAGCGGCGTTCGACGGCGGCGGGGTCATGGTCTACCGGCGCGACTCCACCGGCACGTCGCGCGGGACCATCGCCGTCGCCCCGTACGGTCCGCTGTCACCCACGGGCCGCCCCGGCGCCGGCAGCCGGGCCGCCGAGGGCATTCCCGGCGGGTACGCGGGCTGCCGAGCCGTCGGCTTCGGAAAGGTTGCGATCTCACCCCGTGCCGGATGCCTTCTGCAGAGCACGGATCCCGCGTTCCGCGGGGCGTACGTGTCGCGCAGCGCCGTCGACCTCAACGGCCTGACGCTGATCCCCGACGCCGGGGTCTCGATCATCGTCAACCCGGCCAAGCGGACGCTCGACACGACCGGCCGGGTCACCATCGCACTCGAGGGATCCGCGATCGGCAGGATCCCGCTCGCCCGCATGGAGCTGCACCTCAAGCTGAGCGGGGCGAACGGCACGTCGCTCTTCTCCGGTGTCGACCTTCCGCGCGGAGCCTCGATCAAGGGCTTCCCCATCGACGCCGACTACGACGTCATCGTCGCCGGTGACGGTATCCGCATCCCGCTCTCGCTCAAGCTCCCCCCGGCGCTCGGCGGTGTCAGCGGATCGGTGACGATCCGCGCCACGCGCGGCGTCGGAGCGCAGCTCGACTCGTTCCGGCTGGGTGCGAAGACCATCCCGCTCGGTCCGGTTTCGATCCGCGACCTCTCCATCGCCTACACGGCCGAGGGCAATCGCTGGAGCGGGGGCGGGAAGCTGGACTTCGTCACGGGTGCCCTGACGCTCCGGACGGAGTTCGCGAACGGGCGCTTCATCTCCGGCAGCTTCGCCGTCGACCTGCCGACGCCCGGGATCATGGTCTTCAATCAGGTCTGGCTGACGCAGGTGAGGGGAGGCCTCCGCCTCCAGCCGCAGTTCTCGGCGTCGCTCGGCGTCAGCCTGGGGATCATCTACACGCCGTCCACCAAGCTCTACGCCGCCGATGTCCGCGGCGACCTGACCATGACGATCCGGGGCGGCGACCTCAACTTCGTGGCCGAGGGCAGCGTCGCGGTCGCGGGTCTCGGTGTCGGCCGCGGACGTACCGAGGTGGATACGTCCGGATACGCGGCGATGAGGAGCACGGCCGCGATCGATCTGAAGGTTGCGCAGATCACCGGGGAGACCGGTGGGTTCTTCGACGGGCGGAATCGGACGTGGGGGCTCTCGTCCGAGAACTCGGTCCGCGCCCTGGGGGTCACCGTGTCGAAGGTCGCGCTCGCGGCATCCCCGGCGGGTTTCGGCGCCTGCGGGACCGCCAGCCCGCCGCTCCCGCCCCTCGTCTCGGTCAGCGACGGTGTCCAGCCGGCGCATCTGCAGGTCACCTACCCATGGGGTGGCAGCGCCAGGGTGAGCGTCGGAACGAGTTGCTCGCTGGATCGCTACCGTCCTCCGGCTCCCGCGCAGACCATGGAGCGCGGCGTCCGGCGTGCGCACGCCGAGCCGGGCGACCGGCCGGTCCCGGTCACCGGCCGGCGGACGATGAACATCATGGTCGTCGGCGCCGGTGGAGCGGCTCCGGACGTCGACGTGGTCGATCCGGCCGGTGCGGTCGTCGATCCCTCCGCTCGCAACGTCGCCCGGTACCCGGTGGCGCAGGACAGTGTCCTCATCGTCCTTCAGGCTCCGCGGACCGGGACGTGGGCGATCCGTCCGCGCGCGGGGTCGCCCGGCATCGCCGATCTGGAGGTCGCCGCCGAGCTCTCGCCGGTCCGCGTCACCGGGCGACTCGTCGGACCCGCGCGGTCGCGGCGCCTGTCCTACCGGGTCCAGGCTCCCGCCGGCACGCGCATCGAGTTCCGCGAGACGTGGCGTGGTGGCGGCCGTCGCGTCCTCGCCGCCACGGCGCGCCGCAGCGGCACGGTCCGTCTGCCGGTGGACGGCCGTGGAGGGCAGCGGACGGTCGTGGCCGTTGCCGTCCGTGATGGCCTCCCGCAGCAGACCTTCACGCTGGGGCGCTACCGCGCTCCCGCTCCGACCCGCCTCGCCGCTCCCGCCGGGGTGGTCGTGGCCGCGACCGCGGTTCGCTGGCGCGCCGTGACCGGCGCTCGGCGGTACATCGTCATCGCGGACCTGGCGAGCGGGCGGCGCGTGGCGGTCCAGACGGCGGGGAACCGCCGCAACGTCCGCATCCCGGGTGCCTCTCGGGGCAACTCCGTGCGGCGTGTGCGGATCACGGCGGTCGACACGCGGATGCGTCTCGGCCGCACCGCGCTCGCCGTGCCGAAGCCGGTCCGCTCCCGCCGCTAGAGGTCACGGTGGTGCGATGACGGGCACTGCCGGTGCCCGGCACCGAGATCCCGCGTGATCACCTCGGGTGTCGCGGCCACCGGTAGCGCTCAACCCGTGGTCAGCACGACCTTTCCGACCACCTCGTTCGCGGCCACCGCGCGGTGGGCGTCGGCCACGTCGGTCAGCGGGAGGGCGCGGTCCACGACGGGAACCAGCCGTCCATCGGCCAGTCGCGGAATCCCCCAGTCGTCGAACTCGGCGACGAGCGCCGCCTTCTCGTCGGCGGGGCGGGCGCGCAACGTGGTGGCGATCACGGTCGCGTGCCGGCTGTAGAGCGGCGCCAGATCCAGCTCGGTGCGTCGTCCGCCCACCATGCCCGTGAGGACGAGGCGCCCCAGGCGGGCGAGGCTCGCCACGTTCTCGGCCCAGTACGCCGCACCCACCAGGTCGAGGATGACGTCGACGCCCGCGCCACCGGTGATCTCGCGGACGTCGTCGGCGAAGACCCCGTCTCTCACGGCGATACCGGTGGCTCCGTCGCGCACGGCACGTGTGAGGCGGAGGGGATCGCGGGACGTGGCGATCACGCGTGCCCCGATCTCCCGGGCGACCTGCACGCCCGCCGACCCGACGCCGCTTGCGGCCGCGTGCACCAGCACCCAGTCACCCGGCTTCGCGGCACCGAGTCGCACGATGCTCTGGAACGCGGTGAGGAACGCCTCGGGCGCGGCGGCCGCGGAGACCATGTCGAGGGAGTCCGGGACGGGCAGGAGCTGGTCGACGGGTGTGATCACGTACTCGGCGTTGCCGCCGCCCGGCACGATGCCCATGACCCGGTCGCCGACCCGGTCCGCATGCGCGTCCGACCCCACGGCGACGATCTCGCCCGCGAACTCGAGCCCCAGGATGTCGGTGACTCCGGGCGGAGGTGGGTAGTGCCCCTGCGCCTGCAGAAGATCGGCCCGGTTGACGGCGCTCGCCGCGACGCGGATGAGGGCCCCGTCCGGCGCCGGTGCGGGTATGGGGCGGGACATCACGCGGAGCACCTCGGGTCCGCCGCGCCCATCGGTGACGACGGCGTCCATGGTCCCGGGGTGGCCCGCGGGACTCACCGCGTGCTCCGCTCCATCAGTTCCCTGGTGATGCGCTGGCGCTCGTCGAACATCCTCCCGAGACGCCGGTCGATGACGCCGCCGGCCAGCCGTCCCAACGGGCCGAACGGCGGTGCGTACTGGACGCGGTCGATGAGAAGGGCGCGCATGGGACCGATCCTCCGTACCCGGTGCTCATGCCGCCAGTAGGGGAACGGCGCGGAGAGCGTCACATCGACGATCGCCGTGTCCGGGATCACGGCCTCGACGACGAACGTCCACGACAGCACCTTCGGGAAGTACCGCGGGCGGAAGCGGAGCGTGACGACGTGACCGTCGTCGAGGGGGAACTCACCCTCGATCGAGAGGAACTCGATGCCGGGCTGGACCTTGGGGACGTTCCGGGTGTCGCGATGGAAGCGGAACAGCCGGTCCGGCGCACAGGAGATCTCGATGGACCGCTCGATGGTGCGCAGGCGCGGGGGCGGGGAGGGGATGGTCGGTGGCACGAGGCAAGGCTAGCGAAGCGCGGGGTCGTGAAGACGGTCGTCGTGCGGTCATCGCGACCGAAAGTGGGGGCGGTGGGAATCGAACCCACACGAGGTTGCCCTCAACGGTGTTTGAGACCGTCGCGTCTACCGTTCCGCCACGCCCCCGTGGGTCCTCCAGCCTAGAGGGTTCCTTGGGGTCGTGGATGTGGGGTGCGGTCATGGTGGATGCGGGGCGTCGCGGGATGCCGACGGCATGCCTGTTCGCCTGCTCGAGGCGTCCGGTGGCGCATCCACGCCGTCAGGGGCGTGCACCACGCGGCGAGTCCGTGGGGTCAACCATCTCGATGGTTGACCCCACGGAAATCGTCCATCCGGCGTCCCGCAACCCGGATCGGCCGGAGGTGGAGGCGCCAGCGGGCTGTCTCCACCTCCGGCTCCCATCGGGAGAGGTCAGTTGACCTCGAGCGACTTCACGGCGTCCCAGTTTGCGTCGATCGTCTCGTCCCACGCGTCGAGGGGAGCGGTCATCGTCAGGGTGACGGCCGTGCCGTCCTCCACCGCGACGACGGCCAGGAAGCGGAAGTTCAGGTCGGCGGAGACGCTGGTGGGACTGCCGGTGTAGACCAGCCGGTAGGCCTCGGTGCCGGAGTTCAGCGTGAACGTCTCGCGCTCCTCGATGTTGAACTGGCGGATCGAGGCCGGCGCCTTGGAGATGCTGAGGTTGACGTACGTCTCGAGGCTCATGTTCGACGGGATCGTCTCGGTGAGGATGTTGACGTTCTCCCGGAATGCGTCGCGGTCGTCGTTCAGGAACCACGCCTTGGGGGACTCCTGCGCGCTGGTCCAATGCGAGGGGACCTCGATGGAGTACTTCCCGGCGGGGTCCCGGAAGCGGTCGCCGACGGATGACGTCGTGCCGGTGGACGTCGTGTCCGTAGCGGTGGTGTCCGTTCCGGTGGTGTCGGTGGACGTCGTGTCCGTCGTGACCGCCGACGTGTCCGTGCCGGACCCGGTCAGCGACCCTTCGGATCCGCATCCGACCGCGATGAGACCCACGGCTGCGAGCACGGGGACGATGAGGCGGCGTTTCGTCATGAGGGGTACCCCTGTCGTTCGGGTTCGGAAGGCGCGGATGCCCCGCACTTTCCGGGAGCGGTGTTTCGTGGGCGGGAGCCTACCCGCCGTCGCGGGCGGGCATCACCGACCGTACGGCGCATCGGGCCCTCTTGGCCGATTCCTTTCCGACGGGCCCCGCCGGCGGGGCATCCCTCGCTCAACCGCCGGATGGCACGCGTCAAACCCGCGCGTGCCATCCGGCGGTCGCCTCACACGACGTCGACCTCAAAGCGCGCCAGGCCCTCCAAGACGGCCTGGTTCACCACGGCGCGCGCCACCGCCGGTGCGACGGAGCGGTTGAACACGCTCGGGATGATGTATTCCTCGTTGAGTTCGTCGTCGCTCACACAGGCGGCGATGGCCTCGGCCGCGGCGACCTTCATCCCCTCGCTGATGGCACGCGCGCCGCAGTCGAGGGCGCCCCGGAAGATCCCGGGGAAGGCGAGCACGTTGTTGATCTGGTTCGGGTAGTCGGAGCGTCCCGTGGCCATGATGCGCACGTACGGTGCCGCGACCTCCGGCATGATCTCCGGCGTGGGATTGGCCATCGCGAACACGATGGGGTCGTCCGCCATCCTCTTCAGCTGGTCGACCTTGAAGGTGTCGGGTCCCGACAGGCCGAGGAACAGCGTGGCGCCCTCGATCACGTCGTCGAGCGAGCCCTGGATGCCCTCGGGGTTGGTGTTGTCGGCGTACCACTCCTTCATGAAGTTCATGTTCTCGGTGCGGCCCTTGTAGATCGCCCCGCGGGTGTCGCAGCCGATGATGTTCTTCACGCCGGCGTTCATGAGGATCTTCGAGCAGGCCACGCCGGAGGCGCCGACGCCCGAGACCACGACCTTCTGCTCCTCCATCGTCCCGCCGGTGAGCTTCAGGGCGTTGATGAAGGCGGCCAGGGTCACGACGGCGGTGCCGTGCTGGTCGTCGTGGAAGACCGGGATGTCGAGGGTCTCCTTGAGGCGGTCCTCGACCTCGAAGCAGGTCGGCGCGGCGATGTCTTCGAGGTTGATGCCGCCGAAGGCCGGTGCCACGGCGGTGCAGATGTCGATGATCTCCTGGGGGTCCTTCGAGTCGACGCAGATTGCGTAGCTGTCGACGTTGCCGAACTCCTTGAAGAGCATGGCCTTGCCCTCCATGACCGGCATGCCGGCCGCGGCGCCGATGTCCCCCAGCCCGAGGACGGCGGTGCCGTTGGTGATCACGGCGACCATGTTCCGCTTCATCGTGAGGCCGAGCGCCCGTGTGGGGTCGTCCGCGATGGAGCGGCAGACGTCCGCGACGCCCGGCATGTAGGCGATGGAGAGGTCCTCGCGCGTCTTCAACGGGATGCGCGTGACCATCTCGATCTTGCCGCCGTGGTGCAGCTGGAACGTGCGGTCCGCGAACGAGAGGACCTTCGCCTTCTCGATGCCCTCGACGACGGCGCGGATCTCGTCCGCGTGCTCGGGGGAGGACGCGTCGACCGCCAGATCCCGTACCAGCTTCGCGTCGTCCGCCGAGACGATGTCCACGGCGGTGATCTCGCCGCCCACCTCGTGGATGGCGCCGGCCAGACGTCCGAACAGATTCGGATCCCCGGACTGCAACTCGACGCGGATGGTGACGCTGTACTGAGCACTCGTGCTGTTACGGGACAAGCTCGCTCCTCAATGGGCGTTTCGACACGTCGGGCAGCATACCCGCCGTCTCCGCCGCCCGATGCGGTGCCGCTGCGACGGGCCCGCGCGCTCAGGGCGGTATCCTCGCCGGAATGAGCACGGATGACATCCCGACCGCCGCGACGGTGGGCGACGCCGTGGAGGAGGCCGAGGGCACGGCGCCCGCCGGCGATCTCTTCCTCGTCGACGGCAACAGCCTCGCCTACCGGGCGTTCTTCGCGCTGCCCGACACGATCTCCACCACCGACGGCTTCCCGACGAACGCGCTGTACGGGCTGTCGGCGATGATGATGAAGGTGCTCGCGGAGGAACGGCCCGGCCGGGTGGTGGTCGCATGGGACGCGCCGGGACCCACGTTCCGTCACGAGCAGTACAGCGAGTACAAGGCCGGGCGATCGGCCACCCCCGACCTGTTCAGGGAGCAGGCGCCGCACTTCCGCCCGCTGATGGAGGCGTTCGGCGCCGTCAACACGGAGCTTCCGGGCTACGAGGCCGACGACATCATCGGGACGCTCGCCAAACGCGCCGAGGCCCGGGGCGAGCGCGTGACCATCCTGACCGGCGACCGGGACTCCTTCCAGCTGGTGAGCGATCACGTGTCGGTTCTGGCGACGGGACGCGGGGTGACCGACACCACGCGCTACACGCCCGAGAAGGTGGTGGAGCGCTACGGCATCGGACCGGACCTCATGCCGGACTTCCGCGGCATGGTCGGCGACAACTCGGACAACCTCCCCGGGGTGCCCGGCATCGGCGAGAAGACCGCGACCCAGCTCCTGGTGAAGTACGGGAACCTCGAGGAGGTGCTCGCCCATGCATCCGAACAGTCACCGAAGCGCCGCGAGAACCTCACCAACCACGCCGACGATGCCCGGCGCACACGCGACCTCACGATCATCGACGTCGACTCGCCGATCACCATCGCGCTGAACGACATCCCGGCGCTCGACCTGGGTGCCGGACGACGCGAGGCACTGACGGATGTCTTCGAGCGGTTCGAGTTCGGGAGCCTCGCCCGCCGCCTCGGAGAGCTCGTGGACGGACCCGCGCCGACGGAGGCCCGGGCGGAGGTCGTCATCCCTCTGGATCCCCAGCCCACCGAGACGGAGGCCCTCGCGCTGGCGCTCGTCGGAGTCGAATCACCCGTCGCCCTGGCCGTCTCCGGTGGCGCCTGGGCCGTGTGCATCACGTCGCCGACCGTCCTCACCGGCCCCCTGGACGACCCGGACCGCCTCACCGCCGCCCTCGCGGGGGTCCAGCTGGCGGTCCACGACGTCAAGGCGCTTCCGTACGAGGTCGCCACCCGCCTCACCCCGTGGCACGACACGCTCGTGGCGGGATACCTGCTCGAGCCGCGCCGGCGCGGGTACGACCTGGACGGCCTCGCGGCGGACGCCGGTGTCGGAGTGAGCGGGCCGGACGATCAGGCCGTACGGGGAGCGGCCCTCACCCTGGCCGTGGCGACGCGTCAGGTCGACATGATCGATGCGGAGGGCCTTCGGCCGCTCCTCCAGGACGTCGAGTTGCCGCTCGTCGCGGTCCTGGCCGACATGGAACACGTGGGGGTCATGCTCGACACCCACCGTCTCGGCGAGATCGCTGCCCGTGTCCGCGACAGGATCGACGAGCTCCGGGACCGGATCTGGGAACTCGCGGGCGGCGAGTTCGTCATCGACTCACCGAAGCAGCTCGGGGTCGTCCTGTTCGAGAAGCTGGGCCTGCCGACGTTCCGCAGGGGCAAGACCGGCTGGTCCACGGACCGGCGGGTGCTCCGCCTGCTGGAGGGGCGTCATCCCATCATCGCGCTGATCTCGGAGTACCGGGAGATGACGAAGCTCGACAGCACGTACCTCTCCGCGCTGCCCGAGCTCGTCGACGCGAACAGCCGCCTGCACACCACCTTCAACCAGACCGTGGCCGAGACCGGCCGGCTGTCGTCCGTGAACCCCAACCTGCAGAACATCCCCGTGCGAACGGCGATCGGCCGCGAGATCCGCGGGGCGTTCGTCGCCCCGGAGGGGCGGCGCCTCATCTCGTTCGACTACAGCCAGGTCGAGCTTCGGATCCTGGCCCACTGCTCGGGCGAGCCCACGCTCGCGGACGCGTACCGCAACGGCCTGGACGTCCACCGGGCCACGGCCGCCGAGGTGTTCGGAATGGAGCCGGCCGACGTCGACCGCCAGACACGCGATCGTGCCAAGGCCGTGAACTTCGGGATCATCTACGGCATCAGCGCCTTCGGGCTGGCGGATCAGCTGGGCATCGACCGCGAGGAGGCGCAGGCGTACATCGACACCTACCTGGCCCGCTATCCGCGGGTGCGCAGCTTCATCGACTCGACCGTGGCGGCGGCCGCACAGGACGGCTACGTGACCACCCTGTTCGGACGGCGCCGCCCCATCCCCGAACTCCACGGCCGCACGGTCCAGCAGCGCAACCTGGGTGAGCGGCTGGCGGTGAACACGGTGATCCAGGGATCGGCGGCCGACATCATCAAGGTCGCCATGGTCCGGGCCCACGCGGCGATCGGTGAGGCCGGACTGGCTGGCCGGCTCGTCCTGCAGATCCACGACGAGCTCCTGGTGGAGGCCCCGCTGGACGAGGTGACGCGCGTGTCGTCCATCGTCCACGACGCCATGATCGGTGCGTACGCCCTCGATCCGCCGCTCGAGGTGGACATCGGGGTGGGCGACACCTGGCTTGAGGCGAAGTCCTAGAGCCGCGTGGGGTGGGGTGGGGTGGGGTGGCCTCGGTGCCGGGCGTCGACCCACTCGCCGGCGTCAGCTGACGTCGACGTGCACCAGGTCGACCTGCGTCGTCAGGGTGCTGGAGGCGGCCGGCACGATCGTGAGCCGCAGTCGCAGCCTCGTGGCGTTGGACGGCGTCGCGAAGCCCAGCGATGTGAGGTCCACGGTCGAGATGGTCTGCGTGTTGGCCGAGGTGGGGGTCGTCATCGGGAAGGAGGTCCAGGTGGCTCCCTCGTCGTTGGAGGCGAAGAGGATGAAGCGTGACCCCGCCGGCGCGTTCGTCGTGCGGTAGGCCAGGCGGGCGACGACCGAGGAGATGCCGGTGCTGGGCGCCAGGTTCGGCGTGACCGGGGTGAACTCGATGTGTCCCGGCAGTGCCTCCGACCATGTGGCGCCGCCGTTCTTCGTGATCAGCGCGGCGGGCGTCGTCGAACCGGTCAGGCAGTGGGTCTCGTCGATGCACGACAGCGCGTAGTAGATCCCCTCAGGGACGGTCAGCGATGTCCACGACGCACCTCCGTCGGTGGTCTTCGCGACACCGCCGGACCCGGCGAGATACCCGATCCCCGAGTTGAACATCCGCATCCGCCAGAGCGAATCGGTGGTACCCGAGGTGCCGGCGCTCCAGGTGGTTCCGCCGTTGGTCGTGACGCGCATGACGCCGTTCTCGCCCACCGCCCAGCACCGGTTCGCGTCGCGGCAGGTGATCGCCTGCAGCCGTGCAGACGTTCCGCTGGTCTGCGCGGTCCAGGTGTTGCCGGTGTCCGTCGTCTTCAGGATCGTCCCGCCGCTGCCCGCGGTATAACAGGTCGTCACCGAAACGCATTCGATGTCGAAGAGCTGCGGGCCTCCGCTCGTGGTGGTCCGGCGCGTCCAGGACGTACCGTTGGTCGTGTTGACGACCGTGCGGTTGTTGCCGACGGCGATGCACGTCGTCTCTCCTGGGCAGGTCAGATCCCAGAGGTTCTCGGTGGTGTTGCTGGTCTGGGTCGCCCAGCTCGTGCCGCCGTTGAGCGACCGGATGATCCGACCGCCCTGCCCCACGGCCCAGCCGCGGTCGGTCGACGTGAATGCGACCTGCTCGAACGTGGTGCTCGCGGTGGCGGCCGGCGTGGAGTACCGCGTCCAGTTCCCACCGTCGTAGAACGAGACGCTGCCGGTTCCGGTGATCCATGCGTGCGTTGTGTCGAGATAGAAGGCTCCGGCCACGTACTGGGGGCTGGTCGGCCAGGTCGTGGGCTGAAAGTAGGTGTTCGCGGCGTAGGTGCCCTCCGCGGTCGCCGTGGCGTTGACCTGTGCGGTCGTGAGGGGTGTCGGCGTGGCCGAGCCCACCGCCTGCGAACCGGATGCCATCCGCAGCGAGTGGCTCGACCAGACCGGCGTCTCGGCGGTCCATGTTCCCGCGACCGACTGCACCCGGTAGTAGTTGTCGGCGTTGTACGTGCCACCGGTGTGGTTGTAGGCCGTCGCGTTCGCGGCGAGGGTCTGGAGGGTGGTCCAGGGGCCGGTGGCGGTCGTGCCGCGCTGGACACGCAGCGAGGTCACGCCGGCCGGCGGGGCGGTCCACGTGAGGTTCACCTGGCCGGCGTTCGCACCCGTGGCGTTCGGGTGTGTGCTCGCCATTCCGGAGGCGGCGGCGACGGTGGCGGACGAGACGGTTCCCGTCACGGTGACACCGGACGTCCATGCGGCGCCGGCGATGCCGGCTCCGATCCCGCCGAGCGCGGCGACACTCGCGAGAAGTGTGCGGATGCGGCGGCCCATCAGCGGACCCCCGGAGTGCCGAATCGCGGGATCAGGACGACGCTCCTGCCCTGCAGGTCGTTGCCGGCGGTCACCGGGAGCGACGTGGTGATGCGGATGTGCATCCGTCCCCGCGGCGCGATCTTCGGGACCCGGCGCTGGACACCGCGGACCGGCAGCTTCAGGTTCGCATGGAGCACGACCGGACGGATGCGCTTGTTGACGACGCGCGTGCGGTACTTCCCGTTCTTCATGCGGGTGCGGACCTTGACCCGGATGCGGGTGGGGCAGGCGAACGTGGTCCTGGAGGTCCGCTTCCAGGGCACGGGACAGGCCTCGACGCGCACGCGCAGCCCGGCGCGGTTGGTCACCAGGGAGGAGGGCGCGGGGCGCAGGCGTGTCTGGCAGCGGGTGATCCGCCGGATCTTCTTGTTCTTGAGCCTCTTCTTGGTCACGACGCAGCGGCGTGCCCACTCGTAGCCGGCGGGGGTCGCCTTGCCCTTCGGGGCCCTGACACGTGTCCCGGCGATCTTCGGCGGCCTTTCGGTCATCTCGAACCGGAGGCGGGTCACGGCGCGCTTGCTCGTGTTCGTCAGAATGACGACGCGCTGCATCCGGTCGCCGGGGACGACGTTGTTCACCTTCACGGTCGGCGTGATGGAACGGGGCTTGAGCGTCGGCTTCGACCTCTTGAGGGTGCCGCTCTTTGCGGCGACCCCGACGGTTCCCCCTCCGATGACGAGGATCGCGATGAGGCTGAGGATCAGCCGACGGCGGAGTGTGCCGCTCATGCGTGCGCTCCGCGGGACGGCCGGACGACCGGCCTCCAGATGTGCCACAGGATGAGGACGAGCAGGAGCATCGGCACGATCGCCGTGGCGACCAGGCGGACGACCGGCGTCTGCAGCCAGATCAGCCCGAGACCGATCTTCGGGATCGAACGCTCCACGCGGTGGACGGTTCCGTTCCCGTCCAGGCGGACGGCGCCCCAGGAGTCCTCGGCTTCGTTGGCGTCGCCCTTCGTGCGGACGACGGGGTGATCGCCGGCCTCGGTGAGTGCGGTGATCCGGTGCGTCACCGACGGACGCTCGTCGGTCGGTGCGGTGAACGTGATGACGTCACCCACCTTCAGATCTCGTGCCGCGGTGGGGGTCGTGACGACGATGTCGCCCGCCTGCCAGTGCGGCTTCATGCTGTCGGACAGCACGGTCGACACGCGGTAGGCGCCGGTGCGCGGCCCGAGCGCGACGAGTGCGAACACGATGATCGCGAGGACGAGGGCGGTCCAGGTGAGGATCGCCAGGATCCCCCGTCCGTCGACGGCGCCCCGGAACGTGGGCATCGCCGGCACGGGCACCCGACGGCGCGGTGGCCGCGGACTCGGTGCGGGCACCCGCGCCGGGGGAAGGGCGCTGTGGCCGCTTTCCCCGGTGCGTGGGACCGTTCGATCGGATTCGGACATCGTGTCGCGGATGGCGGGGAGCGCCGTACTACTTGGCCGTCCCGGCGATCTGGTTGCCGGTGAACGTGTAGCTGATCGACGACGACAGGCCCTGGGCGTCGTTGCCGGCGGAGCCCGGGAGGGCGATCCGAACGCGCAGGTGCGACTCGCCGTTGGGCGCGAGGGCCGCCAGGCCGGCGAGGTCCATCGTGCGGGCGACGGTGCCGGAGGGAACGACGTTCGTCGCACCGGCGCACGTGAGCGCCGTTCCGGGGGCTCCGCTCCACGCCGTAGGACACGCGTCGATCTGCATCGTGAGGTGGGACGTGAGGCCACCGGTGCCGGCGCTCACGAGGCCGATCGACCCGAAGGCCGACGAGCCGCTGTTCTTGATGGTCACCGTGCGATCGATGGTGTCGCCGGGGACCACGCCGTTGGCGGCCATCGAGAAGGTGTCACCCTCGTTCGTGAGGTTCAGGGTGGCGCTGCTCACGGTCTGCGGACCGGCCGCGACCGTCGAGGTGAAGGCCGAGTAGGTGCCGAGGCCGCCGAGAATCCCCAGGGCGCCGACGACGCCGACGGTGGCGAGGATCCGGCGCGAGTTGCCGGAGGACTTCCGTGTTGACATGAATCCGATTCCTTTCGAGCGCCGGGACCGCGGGGCTCCGGCGTGTGGTGACGTGCTTCTCTCATCGGCACGAGGGACTCCCCCTTGAAGAGACCTGCGGGGATCACAGCCGCCCGCGACGCCGTTCTCGCCCCGTGGGGACCGGTCCCGGTGGCCCGCTCGAACCCGGGGCCGCCAAAAGGTGGCAATCACCACTCGATTTATGAGAAAATGGACGCATGACACCGGATCTCGTCCATCCCCACCTTCCACGGTACGCGCAGGCGGTGACCGGGCTTCTCTGCATCGTGGCGCTCGTCACCCGGAGTCCCTGGGTGATCGTCGCCGCCGTCGTACTGGTGGTCGTCGCGCTGGTGCGGCCGCGCCTGTCGCCTGTCGCCGCCGTCTTCCGGGCCGTGGCGCGTCCGGCCACCGACCTCGAACCCGTCGCGCCCGTGCGCTTCTCGCAGATGCTGGCGGTGGTCTTCCTCACGGTGGCGCTCGCGCTCATCGTCGGAGGGGCGGACCTCGCCGGCTGGATCGTCGTCGCCGCCGTCGCGGCCATCGCGATGGTTTCGGCGGTCACGGGATTCTGCATCGGGTGCGCCGTCTACCGGCTGGTGCTGCGGGGACGCTCGGCGGGCGGGGACGTGCGTGCGCTGATCGGGCTGACGGGTCCCGGTCCGTGGATGGTCGTCCTCACCGCTCCCGGATGCACCCGGTGCGAGCCGGTCGCCCGCCTGGCGGAGAACGCCGCGGGTGACGAGGCTGTGGTGCGCGTGGATCTCTCCCGCACCCCTTCGGCCGCACGCCTGCCGGTCGCGTCGGTCCCGGCGCTTCTCGTCGTGGATGCGGACGGACGGGTCGCGGGCACGGCGGCGGGGCGCCTGAATCCCGACGACATCACGCGCTTCGTCGAGCACGCCGGTTTCGCCGCGGCGCCGGTCGCGGCCTGACCCCGAGTGACGGGTGACGTCCGCGGCAGCGGGCGTGGTCCGCGGTCCATCGTGCGGTGCGGGCCGTTTCTCCCGGAATCTCCGCGCCGGGAACCTTCGCATGCCAACGGTCGTCCTGAGGCGTGCGAACCGACTACACTTCGACGACCGGCCACTCATCGGCCGGTTCATGTCCACCATTCCGAAGGAAACCCTCGAAGCCATGTCAACAACCGACGACCCCATCCGCACGCTCGACGGCCCCGAGTACGTCGAGGTTGATGGGAAGATGATTCCCAACTACGACCTCACCTTCCCCACGTTCGAGGAGGGAGACGTCGTCACCGGGCGGGTCGTCCGGATCGACAAGGACGAGGTCCTCGTCGACATCGGATACAAGAGCGAAGGGGTCATTCCCTCAAACGAACTCTCCATTCGCAAGAGCGTCAACCCCGCGGACGAGGTTGAGCTCGGCGAGGAGGTCGATGCGCTCGTCCTCCAGAAGGAGGACCAGGAGGGTCGCCTGATCCTCTCCAAGAAGCGCGCCCGTTTCGAGCGCGCCTGGAAGCGCATCGAGGAAGCGGCCAACAACAGCGAGATGGTCACCGGCAAGGTCATCGAGGTCGTCAAGGGTGGACTCATCCTGGACCTCGGCGTCCGCGGCTTCCTTCCCGCATCCCTCGTCGACATCCGCCGCGTGCAGGATCTCGACGAGTTCATGGGCCGCGAGCTCGAGTGCAAGGTCATCGAGCTCAACCGCAGCCGTAACAACGTGGTCCTGTCGCGTCGCGCCGTCATCGAGGACGAGCGCCGCGAGGTCCGTCAGAAGATCCTCGACGAGCTCCAGCCCGGTGCCGTCGTCGAGGGTGTCATCTCCAACATCGTCGACTTCGGTGCCTTCGTCGACCTGGAGGGCATCGACGGTCTCATCCACATCTCCGAGCTGTCGTGGACGCACGTCAACCACCCCAGCGAGGTGCTGGCCATCGGCGACAGCGTCGAGGTCAAGGTGCTCGACATCGACCGCGACCGCCAGCGCATCAGCCTCGGTCTCAAGCAGACCCAGGCCGACCCGTGGCAGAGCGTCGTCGAGGCGTACCAGGTGGGCGACGTCGTGGCCGGAAAGGTCACCAAGGTCGTCACCTTCGGCGCCTTCGTCGAGATCCACGCCGGTGTGGAGGGTCTCGTCCACATCTCGGAGCTCGCCGACCACCACGTGGAGAACCCGCGCGAGGTCGTGCAGCCCGACCAGGAGGTCGCCGTCCGCATCATCGAGATCGACGGCGAGCGTCGTCGTCTGTCCCTGTCGCTGAAGCGCGCCGCGGACGTCTCGCTGGACGAGGACGCCAACTACGAGACGGTGTACTCCGACTCGGATGCCCAGCCCGCCGCTGAAGCGGAGGCAGAGGCACCCGCCGCCGAGGCGACGGAGACCGCTGAGGCTGAGGCGTCCACCGCGGAGGCCACCGAGGCGGCGCCCGCGGCCGAGGCACCTGCCGAGGCTGCTCTGGCCGAGGAGGCCCCCGAAGCCGCCGATGGCGGCGAGGCCTAGTTCACCGAACGCCGCCGGCAAGCCCCGCGTTCTGGGGCTCACCGGCGGCATCGGCTCCGGCAAGTCGGCCGCTCTCGAGGCGTTCTCGCGTCTGGGGGCGGCCGTTCTGTCGAGCGACGCGGTGGTGCACGCGTGCTACGAGGATCCGGAGATCGTCGCCCGGGTTCGTGAGCGCTTCGGCGACGACGTCATCGCGACCGATGGTTCCGTCGACCGGCCACGGCTCGGTGAGGCGATCTTCGGCGACGACGATGCCCGCCGATTCCTCGAGGGGCTGATCCATCCGCGCGTCGGCCTCGCCCGTGAGCGCTGGCGCGAACAGGAGTCGGCCCGTGACCCGAGGCCACCGCTCCTGGTCTGCGAGGTGCCGCTGCTGTTCGAGGTGGGTCTCGAGAACACGTTCGACGCGGTGGTCACCGTGACGGCATCGGAGGACGTCCGCCGACGCCGGGTGGAGGAGCGGGGTCAGGACTTCGACGCGCGGCGCGGTACGCAGATGCCGGAGGACGAGAAGATCGCGCGTTCGCACGAGCACTACGTCAACGACGGCGATCTGGACGACCTGGCCGCCTGGGCGCGCGCGGTCTTCGACCGCTACGCCGTGGACGGCTGAGGAGTCCGGTCCTCAGCCCCGGGGCGACGGTCGTGGGTGATCCTCGCCGAGTGGCGCTCGATGGTTGATTCCACGATTCCCGTGGAATCAACCAGTCTAGGCGTCGAACTCGTCGTCCGGGTTCTTCGTCAGAAGCTCGATCCGGTAGCCGTCGGGGTCGGTCACGAAACAGATGGACGGTCCGCCGGGGTAGGGCTGGTACGGCTCCTTCTCGGGTGTGATCCCCGCTGCGGCGAGACGTGCCAGTTCGGCGGACATGTCGTTCACGGTGAGGGCCAGGTGGCCGAAGCCCGTACCGACGTCGTACGGCTCGGTGCGTCCGTCGTTCACGGTCAGCTCCAGCCGGCCGCCGTCTCCGGGGAGGGCGAGGAAGATGACGGTGGCGGTGTCTCCGCCCACGCGCTGTCGGCCTCGCTCGGTGAATCCCAGGGCGGAGTAGAAGCGCAGGGATCGTTCCTCGTCGAGCACGCGGACCATGGTGTGGATGAGCGCCGTGGCCATGGAGGCTCCTTTCGGGGAGAGGTCAGGTCGTCGCTGTGTTCTGCCGATGATCTCATGGGTGGCCCGACGGTAGGGGTGTGCCGTCGAGCCTCCCGCACGATCCGGGACGCCGGCGATCCTCGGGAACGACGGCGGGGTCACCCGCGAACATCTGTTCGGTAGAATCGCCGGATGGAGTTCGCCCTCGCACCCGGTTATCGGCCCACCGGCGATCAGCCCCGTGCCATCGACGGCCTCGTTGAGGGCATCGAGGCGGGTGAGCGCATGCAGAGCCTCCTCGGGGTCACCGGGTCGGGCAAGACGTTCACCATGGCCAACGTCATCGCGCGAACGGGGCGGCCGGCCCTGGTCATCGCGCACAACAAGACCCTCGCCGCGCAGCTGTGCAACGAGTTCCGCGAGTTCCTCCCCGAGAACTCGGTGGACTACTTCGTCAGCTACTACGACTACTACCAGCCCGAGGCCTACATCCCGGCCACCGACACCTACATCGAGAAGGACTCGTCCATCAACGACGAGATCGACCGTCTGCGGCACTCGGCGACCAGTTCGCTCCTGGCCCGTCGGGACGTGGTGATCGTGGCGTCGGTCAGCTGCATCTACGGCATCGGGTCACCCGAGACCTACAGCGAGCGGCTCCTCATCCTGAAGACGGGGGAGGAGCACTCCCGCGAGGACATCTTCCGGCACCTGGCGGACGTGCAGTACCAGCGCAACGACATGGTCCTCGAGCGCGGCAACTTCCGCGTGCGGGGCGACGTCTTCGAGATCCAGCCGGCGAACTCCGAGACGGCGTACCGGGTCTCCATGTTCGGCGACGAGATCGAGACGATCGACCACTTCGATCCGCTCACCGGTGAGATCTTCGACCGGGTGGACCACCTGGGCATCTGGCCGGCGACCCACTACGTGACACCGCAGGAGACCATCCGGCGAGCGCTCTCCGAGATCCGTGAGGAGCTCGAGACGCGGGTGGCCGAGCTGGAGGCCGAGGGCAAGCTCGTCGAGGCACATCGCATCCGTCAGCGGACCGAGTACGACATGGAGATGCTTCGCGAGCTCGGCTTCTGCAACGGGATCGAGAACTACTCGCGCATCCTGGACGGCCGGCCACCGGGCAGCGCGCCCAGCACGCTCCTCGACTTCTTCCCGAAGGACTTCCTCTGCTTCGTGGACGAGTCGCACAACACGCTGCCGCAGATCCGCGGCATGTTCGAGGGCGACCACTCGCGCAAGATGTCACTCATCGAGCACGGCTTCCGCCTGCCGTCGGCCGCCGACAACCGACCCCTCCGGTTCAGCGAGTTCATGGAGCGGGTGGGGCAGATCATCACGGTGTCGGCCACACCGGGTGAGTACGAGCGCCGCGAATCGAGCCGCATCGTCGAGCAGATCATCCGGCCGACCGGGCTGGTCGACCCGGAGGTCGAGGTCCGGCCGACCAGGGACCAGATCGACGACCTCATGAACGAGATCCGGGCGCGCGCGGAACGCGACGAGCGCACTCTGGTCACCACCCTCACCAAGAAGATGGCGGAGGACCTCACCGAGTACCTGATCGAGGGTGGCTTCCGGGTGCGCTACCTGCACTCGGAGGTCGACACCATCGAACGCATCCGCATCATCCGCGACCTGCGCCTGGGCGAGTTCGACGTCCTCGTCGGCGTCAACCTCCTCCGCGAGGGGCTCGACCTGCCCGAGGTCACGCTGGTCGCGATCCTGGACGCCGACAAGGAGGGATTCCTCCGCGGCCAGACGGCGCTCATCCAAACGATCGGCCGGGCCGCCCGCAACGTGAACGGCCGGGTGATCATGTACGCCGACACCGAGACCGAGGCCATGCGGACGGCGATCGGCGAGACCGAACGCCGGCGTGAGATCCAGAAGGCCTACAACACCGAGCACGGCATCACGCCCGAGACCATCGTGAAGGGCGTCAGCGACATCACCGAGTTCCTGGGCCTCACCTCCAGCGGCCCGGCCCAGACCCGCCGGCAGAAGGCCGCCAGCCTCGCCAAGAGCGGCGCCAGTGACGCGGACCTCGAGAAGGAACTGATCTCCCTGGAGGAGGAGATGTTCAAGGCGGCTGAGGAGCTGCACTTCGAGCGCGCGGCGGAACTGCGCGACGCCATCAAGGCGCTGCGGGTGGAGCTTGACGAGCGCCAGGGCATCCAGCGGGCACCGCGGACGGCGCCGACGCCGTCGAAGCGGGGCTCGCGGGGCAGACGACGGTGACGGTGGGCGTTCCTCGGGGCGGTGCTGCGGCGGCGGGGTGACCATCGGACGGCGCCGTCGCCGGCAGGGCGAGCGGTGCTCCGTGCCGGCGGGGTTTCGATCGGTGGGCACGGCGGGGACCGGAAGGGTGATTCGTCTTCAGTACCCGGGTGCTTCTGCCGATGACCAGTAGTGACCGACGTTCGTACGTGCCCCGCGTGGTGGGGACTGTCCGGTCGCCTCCCTTTTTCCGTCTATCCGTTCTGGAGACACCACACCCCATGAGCAAGCAAGAGCAGACCCAGGCAATTCTCGACAGCCTCCGATCCGGGATCCCGGAGATCCGGGGCGCTCTGATCGCGACGGCGGACGGCCTCGCCATCGCCCGTTCGTTCGCCGACAACATGGACCACCAGCGGGTCGCCGCCATGGCCGCCACCGCCCTCGGGCTCGGGAAGCGCATCGCCGACACGCTCGGCGCGGGTGAGTTCACCGAGACGAGCGTCTGCGGCAAGGAGGCCAACGCGTTCATCTACGCGACCGGCCCCAAGGGCGTGCTGACGATCATCACGAACGCCGACGCCAACCTCGGCCTCCTCCACATGGAGGCCCGCGACGCCGCCCAGAGGATCGCCGAGATCCTCTGAGGACCGTACCTTCCACCGAGTGACGGATCGGCTCCGCGCGGCCGGTCGCGTCCTCATCGCGTGTGATCCCGGAGGCGTCCTGCCGCGGCGCCGGTGAGGCGTGGGGTGGCGCCGGCGGGAGCGATCCGAGCGGCCCGCCGCACCGGCGGCGGTCAGCGACGGAGTCGATCCCCGCCCGCTGCAGCAGGTGACCGAGCATGAGGCCGGAGGGACCGGCTCCGACGATCGCGACGTCGGTCGTGAGTACCGTCATACGGCCCGGGGACCGGGCGTGCCTCCCGTCCCCAGTCCGCGGGGCACACGGGCCAGGTTGGAGAGGTCCTCGTCACCGAACCCGGCCTCCACGAGTCGCTCCTCCTGGGCGGCGATCAGCTGGGTGAGGGGGAGGTCGATGCCCAGCTCGCCGGCCTCGGCGAGCGCGATGCGCAGATCCTTCAGGTGCAGCGCGACGCGGAAACCCAGCGGATACTCGCCGCGGATCACGTTGTCGCTGCGGTTCTCAAGGACCCATGACTGCGCGGCGCCGCCGGAGAGTGCCGTCACCAGGTCCGGCATGGGGAGGCCCTCCTGCTCGCCGAGGACGAGCGCCTCGGCCAGGGCGGCGTACGTCCCGGCGACGAGGACCTGGTTGACGGCCTTCGCCGCCTGTCCGGCTCCCGGCCCGCCCAGGTGGGTGATCGAGGTGCAGAAGGCCTCGAGGGCGGGGCCGGCCGTGGTGACATGTGCAACCTCTCCGCCGACGAATGCGGTGAGCGTGCCCAGGCGGGCGCCCTCCGATCCGCCCGACACGGGCGCGTCGACGCATCCGATGTCGCGGTCGGCGAGTTCGGCGGCGATGCGCCGGGTGACGGCGGGGGCGATCGTCGAGCAGTCGACCAGGACCGAGCCGGGACGCATCCGGGACGCGGCCCCGTCGCCTCCGAGGACGACCTCCTCGACGTCGGCGGAGTCGGACACGCACGTGAACACGACGTCGGCTCCCGCGGCCGCTTCGGCCGACGACGTGGCGCGGGCCGCTCCGAGCGCGACCAGGTCGTCGGCCTTGGCGGGCGTGCGGTTGAACACCGTCAGTCCGTGACCGGCGTCGAGCAGGTGTGCGGCCATATGGTGGCCCATCGTTCCGAGTCCGATCCAGGCGATTCGCATGCGACGGATCGTAGCGATGGCCTCAGGGCCCGGCCGACGACGCCTCCGCGCCGCGGGTGGGCGCGGGGTGCGTCGGCATCCGTAGCGTTCGCCCGTGTGCCCGCCGGGCGCGCGCCGAACCCCGGCGTGCGAGCGTGCGGCGGGGCATCGAACGTCGGACGACTCGAGGAGATCCATGGGTACCGAGCATGGGCAGGCGACGCGCGCGATCCACGGGGGCACCTGGCGCGACCCGCACGGGGCCCCGCACCTCCCGACCTACACGACGACCACGTTCGGCTTCGAGAACACGGAGGCGCTCCTGGACGTCGTCGACGGACGCGCGCCCGGGGCCCTGTACACCCGCTACGGCCTGAACCCGACGATCCTGGCGCTCGAGGAGACGATGGCGCGGATCGAGGGTACGGAGGCCGCGCTCGCGTTCTGCTCGGGCATGGCCGCCGAGTCGGCGATGTTCGTCGAGCACGGCCGGTCCGGGGTGATCTGCCTGGGCGACGCGTACGGAGGCACACTCGAGCTCCTCTCCGACCAGCTCCCCATGCTCGGCATCGCGACGACCTTCCTCCTCGGGGACGAGCGGGATCGCCTCGAGTCCGTCCTCCAGTCTGGGGCGAAGCTGGTCTTCTTCGAGACGCCCACCAATCCGACGCTCGAGATCTTCGACGTCGCCGCCATCGCCGAGATCGCGCACCGTCACGGCGCCCTCGTCGCCGTCGACAACACGTTCGCGTCACCGGTCAACCAGCGGCCGCTGGAACTCGGCGCCGATCTCGTGGTGTATTCGGCCACCAAGTACCTCGGCGGGCACTCCGACCTGACCGCCGGCTTCGTCCTCGGCTCCGCCGAACGCGTCACACCCGTGTGGAACTGGCGGAAGAACCTGGGGAGCACCATCGCCCCCGAGACGGCGGCGCTCCTGGCCCGGAGCCTTCGTACTTTGAGCATCCGGATCGCGGCGCAGAACGCCTCCGCACTCGCGATCGCCGAGGCCATGGACGTCCACCCGCGCGTCCGACGCGTCCTCTATCCGGGGCTCGCGTCGTTTCCCGGGCACGCGGATGCGGCGCGGCAGATGGACGGCTTCGGGGGCATGCTCACCATCGAACTCGACGCCGACATGGCGGCGACCTCTCGGGTCGCCGAGGCGCTGGACCTGTTCGTGCTCGGAGCGAGCCTGGGCGGCGCCGAGTCGCTGGTGACCCAGCCGGTGACGACCACCCACCACGGCCTGACCCCCGAGGAACGCGAACGACGGGGCATCACCGACGCGATGATCCGCCTGTCCGTCGGCCTGGAGGACACCGCCGACCTGATCGCCGACCTGCGGCGGGCGCTGGATCTGCTGGACGGTCGCGACCGGTGAGACCTCACCGATGACGGCCAGGGGTCGTCATCGGAACGTCCAATGACGGCACACGTGCCGCCGCAGACATGGTGGGACCCCGGGTGCCGGTCGTCAGAGGTCGACCGTGGAGGTGGCCGCATCCACCAGCATGAGGTGCACCAGATCGGCGGGGAAGCGCTCGCCCGCGCGGAGACCTGCCCGCACGGTGGCGAGGCCGGGTGCGATCCGCTCGAGGGTCGGGCCGGCGTCGCCGGCCTCGGGGTCGCGGCAGACGGCCTCCGCCAGCTCGAGGGCCTCGTCCACGCCGGCCACCGATCCGCGGATCGCCGTCGAGAGCGCGTGGTAGAGGAGCGGATAGAGGCGGGCCGTGGCGCCGGGCATCACGACGTCGCGCGGCCGGACGGGCACGCTCGCCGGGGCCGGCCGGCCGCCGGCGAGCACGGTGTCGATGGTGCCCGAGAGCATCGCGCGCAGCACGTCGTCGTCGGCGCCACCCGCCCGCGCCACGCGGAGCAGCATGTACAGCGCGAAGACCGGTCGTCCGTAGGGCGGGTCGGACGCGAACACGATGCGCTCGGGTGGGACGCGGGCCAGGAGCTCCGCCAGGTCGACGGGTGAGAGCACCGAGGTGTCGAACAGCGCGCACGGGTGCTCGCGCAGCCGCGCGGCGAAGACGGCCTGATCGGCGATGCCCGCGTGCGCCAGGATGATCGGCGCGGGGTGCTCGAGCGCCAGGTCGCAGAGGTGTTCGGCGATGGGCGCCATGCCGCGTCCCGCGTGGATGAGCACGGGGACGTTCGCCTCGTGGGCCCGCCGGAAGATCTCCCCGAGCCCGCCGTGGGTGAAGTCGAAGGCCTGCGCGCGCGGGTGCAGCTTGATGCCGCAGGCGCCGCGTTCGAGGCAGCGGTCCAGCTCGGGCAGAGGATCGTCGGCCGGGCTCAGCCGGCAGAACGGGACGAGACGTCCGGGATGTTCCGCGGCCCAGGCCAGCACGCGATCGTTCGGAACGCGGTACGACGGTACGCGCTCCGGGTCGTGGAGCGGGAAGACGCACCCGCCGGCCACGTCGACCCGGTCGAACATGTGGAGCAGACGATCCGGACGGAGCGACATCCCGTCCTCATCGTCGCCCAGGTGGGTGTGTGCATCCCAGATCCGTGCGCCTGCGGGACGCAGGCGGGTGATCTCGTCCAGGTACGGCTGCAGGCGTTCGCTCATCCGGTCGAGCGTAACAGTGATCGTTGATTCTGGGTTCTTCTGGCATTCACGTGGGTAGTTTCACTGGGATTCGGCCGCATATGAGT
>CAYSVH010000008.1:0-111226 GCA_964434425.1 uncultured Bifidobacteriaceae bacterium
GCAGCTGTGGGGCGGCGAGACCAAGAAGGCCGTCGCGAACTTCGAGATCTCCGGGGAGCCGATCCCCGTCGAGATCGTTCAGTGGCTGGGTCGCATCAAGGGCGCGGCCGCCACGGTGAACGCTGAACTGGGCAAGCTCGACAAGCGCTCGGCCACGAAGATCACCCGCGCGGCCAAGGCCGTCGCCGCCGGAAAGCACGACGACCAGTTCCCGGTCGACGTGTTCCAGACGGGCTCGGGCACCTCCTCCAACATGAACGCGAACGAGGTCATCGCGAACCTCGCCGGCGAGGGAGTCCACCCCAACGATCACGTCAACATGGGCCAGAGCTCCAACGACGTGTTCCCCTCGGCGGTCCACCTGGCGGCGCTCGAGGCCGCGGCCAAGACCCTCCTGCCGGCGCTCGACCTCCTCGCAACCTCGTTCGAGGCGAAGGCCAAGGAGTTCAAGGACCTGGTCAAGACCGGTCGCACGCACCTCATGGACGCCGTCCCGGTGACCCTCGGCGCCGAGTTCGCCGGTTTCGCCGCGCAGGTCCGTCAGGGGCACGCGCGCGTGTCGGACGCCCTTCCCCGACTCGGCCAGATCCCTCTGGGCGGTACGGCCACCGGTACCGGCCTCAACACGCACCCGCAGTTCGCCGCCAAGGTCCGCCGCATCCTCGCCAAGGAAACCGGCCTCAAGATCTCCGCGCCCGCCGACCCCTTCGAGGCGCAGGGCAACCGTGACGGCCTGGTCGAGATGTCCGGCGCCCTCAAGGTCGTCGCCGTCTCGCTCATCAAGATCGCCAACGACCTGCGCTGGATGGGATCGGGTCCGCGCGCGGGCCTCGCCGAGATCTTCCTGCCCGAGCTCCAGAAGGGCTCGTCGATCATGCCCGGCAAGGTCAACCCGGTCATCCCCGAGGTCGTCTGCCAGGTCGGCTGCCAGGTCATCGGGAACGACGCCGCCATCACCACCGGCGGTCTCGCGGGCAACTTCGAGCTCAACGTGATGATCCCGATGATGGGCCGCAACCTGCTGCAGTCGATCAACCTGCTCGCCGCGTCCAGCACGGCGTTCGCGACCAAGTGCGTCGACGGGATCGAACCGAACCGGGAGCGTCTCGACGAGTACGCACAGTCGAACGTCCAGGTCACCACGGCGCTCAACGAGATCATCGGCTACGAGAAGGGCACCGCCATCGTTAAGGAGGCCACGGCCAGCGGACGTCCCATCCGCGAGGTCGCCATCGAGCAGGGTGTCGCCGAGTCGGTGCTGAACAAGGCGCTCGACCTCCGGAAGATCGCCCGCGGCAACCGGAGCCGGTAGCCGCACGTGGTTCTGCCGGGACGACGTATGAGGCGTCGCCCCATCGGCGGCACGTCAGGAGATGACGTGTCCGTGCCGACGCCGGGCCCGGTGGGCGGATGGATGTCCCTCCACCGGGCCCGACGTGCCATCGTGGCCCTGACCGGCGGCACCGCCGGGTCAGGGCGTGTCAGTTCCCGTAGATGAGGCCGAGGTCGTCGCTCGTCGCCGGTACCGACGCCTCGGTCGCGTGGTGCACGTCGTCCACGTAGGCGCGCGCGGCGTCCTGCACGATCTGGAAGACGTTCGCCTTCGGCTTCACGAAGGGCGGTGCGAAGGGGAGCTGGCCGATGAGGTCGGTCGAGACGAGCACCTGACCGTCCGTGGCGGCGCCGGCGGCGATGCCGATCGTGGGCACCGAGACGGCCTCCGTGATCCGGGTGGCGAGATCGGCCGGCACGGCCTCGATGACGACGGCGTAGCAGCCGGCCGCGTCGAGCGCACGGGCGTCGTCCAGGATGCGTGCGGCACCCTCGGGCGTCGTGCCCTCCTTGCGGAACACCTCGGCCGTCTGCGGGAGAAGCCCCACATGGCCCATGACGGGGATGCCCGCCTCGATGATGGCGCGGACGGCGTCGGTCTTCGGGCCCTCCAGCTTGACGCTGTCCGCTCCGGCCTCGACCAGGGCGCGCGCCGTCGCCACGGCCTGATCCGGCGTGGCGTCGCTTCCGGCGGGCATGTCGCCGACCACATGGGTGTTCACGGCGCCGGTGCGAACGGCGCGGACGTGGTGGCACATCATCTCGACCGTGGCCTCGCGCGTGTTGGGGTACCCCAGCTCGACCATGGCGAGCGAGTCGCCGACGAGGATCAGGTCGAGTCCCACCTGGTCGAGCGCGAAGGCGGTGGGGTAGTCGTAGGCCGTCAGCATCGCCAGGCGGCGGACACCCTTGGTGGCACGGATCTCCGAAGCGGTGATCATGAGACGTCCTCCTCCCATGAGGCGGGAACGGTCGCCGGAATCTCGTTGGCGGTGCGCTGCGCGCGATTCCTCTCGTCGACGTGGACGACGAGGGGTTCGTAGTCGGCGAGGTCGCTCTCCGCGTACTCGGCGTAGCTCATCACGATGATGAGATCACCGGGCTGCGCGAGACGGGCAGCCGCGCCGTTGAGACACATGTCGCCACTGCCCGCCTCACCGACGATGGTGTAGGTCTCGAAGCGGGCACCGGTGTTGATGTTCACGACGAAGACCTGCTCGTACGGACGGATGTCGGACAGCGCGAGAAGGTCGGTGTCGATGGTGATGCTCCCCTCATAGTTGAGGTTCGCGTCCGTCACCGTGGCACGGTGGATCTTGCTCTTCAGCATCCGGCGGGTGCGGGGGGTGATCACGGAATGGGACTCCTTCTCAGGCGGAGAGAACGGTGTTGTCGATGAGTCGAGCGGGACCGACCCGTGCGGCGATGCACAGGAGCGCCGGTCCGTCCAGCGGGCTGTCGATGACGGAAAAGGTATCCGGATGCACGACGGTGGCGTACTCCGGGTCACACAGCGGCTCTTCGCGCAGGGTGGCGAGGGCCACGGCCTCCAGGGAATGCGGATGACGTTCGCCGCCGCCATGGAGGATCTCGGCCACGTCGAGGGCGCGTCGCAGTACCGTGGCGGCACGACGCTCCTCGGCGTTCAGATAGGCGTTTCGACTGGACATGGCGAGCCCGTCGTCCTCACGGACGATCGGGCCGACGACCAGCTCGACGTCGATGTCGAGGTCGGTCACGAGGCGACGGATGACCGCGACCTGCTGGGCGTCCTTCTGGCCGAACACCACGCGGTCAGGGGTGACGATGTTGAGCAGCTTGGTCACCACCGTGGCGACACCGGTGAAGTGGTCGGGCCGGGACGCGCCCTCGAGGGTGGCCGTCGGTCCGGTCACCGTGACGGCGGTGCCGAACCCGTCGGGATAGACCTCCCCGACCGGCGGCGCGAACACGATGTCCGCGCCCGCCCGGGCCGCGAGGGCCAGGTCACGCTCCTCGTCGCGCGGATAGCCGGAGAGGTCCTCCGTGGGCGCGAACTGCGTGGGGTTCACGAAGAGGCTCACGACGACCTCGTGATCGTCGCCCCGGCGGGCGAGGCGCATGAGGGAGAGGTGCCCCTCGTGGAAGGCCCCCATCGTCGGGACGAGGCTGATGCGACGGCCCTGTCGGCGGCGGCTCTCGAGGAGGTCCCGAAGCTCGTCGCGACGTCGGACCACGGTGGGCGCCGTGATCGTGTCGTACGTCGTACCCATGGCGGGAACTACCTCGCGGATCCCGTTGTCGTGCACGAACACACGACCCCATGCGGGGGTTTCGTTGTCATCAGGTCATGCTCCAGTTCCGATGCGGATACCAGGCTTTACCGTGAACCTTCTCGGCGAGTGTACCCCATGGAATGAGCGAGCGAAAGACACGAATCGGGAAAGCCGGTCCGGTCGCGTCAGGCTCCCTCGGAGCGAGGGCGACATGGGGCCGCGAGCCCGCCGTGCCGCGGGTCCCGGTGCGGTGAGTCTCTCGTGAGGCGCGAACGCCGGCCGGCGGCGTCGGGAACCCGGCCTTCGCGATGAGACTTCCGACGACGGGCGCTAGTCTCGACGGCAATGGATTCGCGTGCCGGTTCCCTCGCCGAATACCACGCCAGTGACGTCGTCGGATGCACCCGATGCGCGCTGCATCAGACCCGGTCCAACGTGGTCCCCGGGGCCGGCTCCGCGGACGCCGAGGTCATGTTCGTGGGTGAGGCCCCGGGCTACCACGAGGACCGCACCGGCCTTCCGTTCGTGGGACAGGCCGGCACGCTTCTCGACCGGCTTCTCGCCGGCATCGGGTGGACGCGGGACGACGTGTTCATCGCCAACGTCCTCAAGTGCCGCCCGCCCGGCAACCGTGATCCGCTGACCTCTGAGATCGAGGCCTGCGAGCCGCACCTCTTCCGGCAGGTGCAGATCATCCGTCCCCGGATGATCTGCACTCTGGGCAACTTCGCCACCAAGCTCATCTCGGGGCGCACCGACTCCATCAGCCGGGTCCACGGCTGTGAGCTCCCCATCACGGTCGGTGGCCACGAACTGCTCCTGTATCCGCTGTTCCATCCCGCGGCCGCGCTCTACACCCCGTCCATGCTCGCGACGCTCGAGGAGGACTTCGCGCGCATCCCCGAGCTCCTCGGGGTCGCCGAACCGGTCACGCCGCTCACCCACGTCCCCGAGCCACCGGCGCCGGAGCCCGAGCCCGATCCCGCCCGGACACCCGCCGCGGCGGAGCATGAGCAGCTGGGTCTGTTCTGATCCGTGTGTCCACACATGACGCCGACGCGACCGAACGCATCGGCCGGGCGATCGGCGGGGTCGTCCGGGTGGGCGACGTGATCCTCCTGAACGGTGATCTGGGCGCGGGCAAGACCACGTTCGTCCGCGGGGTCGCGCGCGCTCTCGGAGTCGACGATCACGTCACCAGCCCCACGTTCACGGTCGCGCAGCGGTATGAGGGTCGCGTTCCCATCACGCACCTCGACGCCTACCGGCTGGGCGACATCGACGACGAGGAGGCCGGGCTCTACCTGGCCGAGATGGCCGACGCCGTGGTCCTCATCGAGTGGCCGGAGGCGCTTCGCGCGGTGGTGGGCCCACCCCTCATGACCGTCGACATCGCCCACGGGGGCGGTGACGAACGGTTGCTAGCCTTCGACGTTGCCGACGAGCGCCGCCGTGCGGCGATCCAGGACGCCATTGATCACGCTCTCCTTTGACACCGCCACCCCGGCCCCCGGTCTCGCTCTCGTGCGCGACGGCGGGGTTGTGGGCGAACGGCAGATCGCGGCGCAGGTGGGCGCCGGCCGCCGCGTCGCCGAGGAGATCCACGCCCTTCTCGTCGCCACATCACACCCCCTGGATTCAGTGGAGCGCATCGTCGTGGGCCTCGGGCCCGGCGGTTTCACCGGGATCCGCATCGGCATCGCGACGGCCCTCGGCCTGGGTCAGGCGCGCGGCATCCCGGTCGTGGGGGTGTCGACACTCGAGACGCTGGCGCGGGGGCTCATGGACGTCCACGATCCGGGTGCCGTTCTCGTGCCGGTGATCGACGCCCGCCGCAACGAGGTCTTCACCGCGGCCTACCGCGCGGAGGCGGACCGCCTGGTCGAGGTCGCCGAGGCCCGCGCCCTGCCCGTTTCCGAGATGGGGTCGTTCCTCTCCACGCTCGAGGGCCCGGTGGTCATCGCGGGCGACGGGGTCGCGCGGCTGGAGGACGGTGCCCGTACGGGCCCCGAGGTGGTCGTCGACACGGATCACGGCGTCGTTCGGGCCGCCCTCGCCGTCGGCCTCGCCGACACGGGGCACGGGCGTCCGGTGAGCCCCATCTACCTCCGTCTTCCCGACGCCGAGGTCAATCGACGCGCACGAGAGGCGGCGGCACGGTGATCGAACCGACGCGATCCTCGAACGTGCGCGAACGCGTGCGACTGCGCAAGATGCGTCCCGGCGACATCGATCCGGTCATGGCCATCGAACGCGAGTCGCACACGGCGCCCTGGACCCTGCGCATGCTGCGCGACGAACTCACACGCGCGAACGGCATCCGGCTCGTCGCCGACCACGACGGCGAGGTCCTCGGATACATCCTGGTGGGCCTGCAGGTCGACGTGTGGCATGTCCTCAACGTGACGGTGCATCCGCTTCACCGCGGACGGGGCATCGGCGCCGCGCTGATGAGCGGTGCGATGGAGGTCGGCGATGTCCTCCCCAATATCGGCTACACGCTCGAGGTGCGGGTGTCGAACGACCGCGCCATCGCGCTCTACGAGCGGCTCGGCTTCGTGACCCACGGACGACGTCGGCACTACTACAGCGACAACGGCGAGGACGCGCTCATCATGTGGCGTGTCACGGACGAGGCCGCATGAGCACGCCGGTGACCCTGGCCATCGAGACCTCCTGCGACGAGACGGCGGCGGCCGTCGTGGTCGGCCGCACGATCCTGTCGAACGTGGTCGCCAGCCAGGCCGAGCTCCACACGCCGTACGGCGGCGTGGTGCCCGAGGTCGCCGCGCGGCACCACCTCGGTACCGTCAACGCCGTCGTCGACCGTGCGTTGGAGGACGCCGGACGCGGCTGGGACGGCATCGACCGCATCGCCGTCACCCGTCGCCCGGGGCTCATCGGAGCGCTTCTCGTGGGTGTCGCAACGGCCAAGGCCATCGCCTACGCGCGCCGGCTGCCGCTCGTCATGGTGGACCACCTCCACGGGCACATCGCGGCATCGTGGCTGGAGCCGCTGTCGCTGGACCCGCCGTTCGTCAGCCTCGTCGCCTCGGGGGGACACACGCGGCTCGACCTCGTGCGCGACCTGGCGCGCCCCGAGTTCCTCGGCCAGACCCGCGACGACGCGGCCGGCGAGGCCGTCGACAAGGGGGCACGCCTCCTCGGGCTCGGCTATCCCGGCGGGCCCGCTCTCGAGCGCCTGGCGGCGAACGGCGACCGTACGGCGTTCGACTTCCCGGTGGGGCTCTCGGGGGCGCATCAGCGCGACTTCTCGTTCGCCGGGGTCAAGACCGCGCTGCTGTACCGCATCCGGGATCTGCGCGATACTGAGGTCGACGCGGCGCGCGCCGATCTGGCGGCGTCGTACCAGGATGCGATCATGCGTCCCCTCGCCGATCGGCTCGTCAGGGCCGCGCTCGACCACGAGGTCGTGACGGTCGCGGTGGGCGGTGGGGTGGCGGCCAACGGACGACTGCGGGAGCTCGTGACGGAACGTGCGGAACAGAGCGGTGTGACGGCGGTGTTCCCCGCGCGGTCGCTCTGCACGGACAACGCCGCCATGATCGGTGCCGCGGCCGCGTTCACCGAGGCCATCCCATGGCCCGACTACCTCACGGAGGACGCCATCGCCACGGTCGCCCCGGGGGGGATCGCCGCATGAACCCCACCTGGTTCCGGCGGGTCGGGCTTCTCACGGTGGGCGCGCTCGCCACCACGGGACCGGTGCTCCTCGCCGACGAGACGGCGATCGAGGCCGGCGGCGCCGAGTCGCGGACCCTCGCCGCGGCCGGATGGCGCGACGTGATCGACGGGCACCGCTCGCCACTCATCCCCGAGCCCTCCCGGCACGAGTCGGCGATCGTGATCCTCGAGTCGGATCCCCTCGCGCGGCGGACGGAGGCCGGCCGGGCCGCGGCGGCCAAGCAGATCGCCGCGGAGCAGCGGACGCTCGAGACGTCGCTCACGGGGTTGGGAGCGAAGGTGAACTTCCGGTATCAGAACGTGGTCAACGGGCTGGCGATCCGCGTCCCGGCCGGACGTCTCCCGTTGGTTGCCGCACTGCCCGGCGTGCGTGCCGTCCACCCGGTGACCTACCTGGCCCCCGCCACCGAGCGGACGGCGCAGGGCAAGCCGCTCCCCGGTGCCGGAACGGCGGCGCCGACCGCGCCCGGTGCGGCCTCTTCGGCTCCCGCCACCATCGCGCTCATCGACGCGGGCGTCCACGCCCAGCATCCGTGGCTGGGCGGTGGCGTGGGGAACACCCGTCTCATCGTCGGTGGCGCGGATTTCGTCCAGGGGAACCGCACACCCGAGGCATTGCCGGAGGCACGCGTCCTCGAGGCGCACGGCACGCAGATGGCATCCCTGGTCCTCAACTCCGATGCGGTCCGCGCGCTGCCGGCCGATCGCCTGCCGCGCATGTTCGCCTATCGCGTCATGGCCCCCGAGCGCGTCGACGGCCGCACGCGCATGCTGGCGCGCAGCGACCGGGTCATCGCCGCGATCGACCGGGCCGTCGACCCCAACGAGGACGCCCGGCTCGACGATCACGCGTCGGTCATTCTGCTGGGTGTCAGCCGCGGCGCGCCCACATCGGGCGATGAGCCGGTGCGTGAGGCGGCGGAGAACGCCGATCGCGTCGGATCCGTCGTCGTGGCACCGGCCGGCAACGACGGTCCGTCCGGCGACGCATCCGGCGGCACGGTTGCGGGCCCCGCGGCATCCGAGTCGGTCCTCACCGTCGGTGCCGCCGGTTCCGAGACCCGACCCCGCACCGGTTCGCTCGCGTTGTCGGTCGGTCCCGCCGCGGCGCGGCTGACCGGTCTTCCGCTCATCGGCGCGCGTCCCGCCGACACGCCCCTGCCGTTGGTCGTGCTCGCGGGTCCCGACGGCGTCCACACCGGCAGCGAGATCGACCACTACGTGGACGACCGCGGCCAGAGTCGTGTGCGGGATGCCGTCGTCGTCGTGTCACGGGGTGGGGAGACCATCCCGGTCAAGGCCCGCCGCGCGGCGCAGGCCGGTGCCCGGGGTCTCGTCGTCTGGGACGAGGCCGGTGACGGACGCTTCCCCGGGATCTCCGCCGAGACCATCGTGCCCATCCCGGTCGTCGGACTGGGACGCGACCAGGGGCAGGCCCTCCTGCAGCACTCCGACCTCCAGGTCACCATCACCGAGGACGCGGCCACGCCGATGGGGGTCCGCGTCGCCTCGTTCTCGTCACGCGGACCCACCACCGAGGGGCGCTCCGAACCGGACCTGATCGCTCCCGGGATCGACGTCGAGACGGCCTTCCCCGGCGAGGGGCCCGAACTCCTCTCGGCGCGTGTCAGCGGGACGAGTCCCGCCGCGGCGCAGGTGGCCGCGCAGGTTCTGCGCCTTCGGGTCGAGCGGCCGCAGCTCACCCCGGCCCAGGTCCGCAGCCTCCTCGTCCAGTCGGCACGCGCACTGCCGGGCGAGCCGGCGCGCGCACAGGGTGCGGGACGGATCGGTACGGTCGCGCCGCGGGCCGTCGCCGTGGAGCCGGCGATCGTGTCGATCCGGCGCCGGGAGGACTCACCGGCCAGCACGGTCCCGTTCGCCATCAGTTCGATGACCGATGTTCCGCTCACGCTGCGGGCGGCGGTCATTCGCAACGGCGCCACCGTCGTCCGGCCGGGAGCCGCGACGACGCTGCCTCCGCGCGGGCGGGCGGCCATGAACGTCACCGTGCCCGCGGGATACCCGCCGTCGGATGCCGTGCTCGTCCTCATCGACGGCGACGGCGAGGTCGTCGCATCCGCCCCCTTCGTCGTGGTGCCGCCCGTCTCCACGACGACACGCCTGAGGGTCCCGATCGTGAACACCGCGTCGTCCACGGCCCAGGTCACGGTCGGCGTCACCGGTGGCGGCACGGCACGTTCCCTTGAGGTGTGGCTCGTGCCGGTGGGGACCGACCGCGGCGATGCCATCCGGATGAGTTCGGACCGCGTGCAGACGGAGTGGCCGTCCGGCACCTACCGGTTCGCCGTCACGCGCCGCAGCGCGGAGGGGAAGAGGGTTGCGGCCGGCGGCTACCGGGTCCGCATCAGCGCGGTCGCCCCGGACGGACGGCGCCTCTCCCAGATGAGCCGGCCCTTCACCCTCCGGTAGCGCCGCGCGCCCGTTGCGGCGGCGTCGGACTCAAGTAACACTTGACACGACCCTCCGGCGAGGGCATTGTTTGTGTCCGAACCGCACAATCCCGGACCGTTCCCGCACCCCAGAAGGACACGTCCATGCCGCAGGATCGACTCACACTCGGTGTCGCAGCGCGTCTGTCGCGCTATCTCCAGGTGCTCACCCAGGCCAAGAAGATGGGCAAGGTCTCAATCTCGTCGCAGGCCATCTCGGAGTACACCAACGTCAACCCGACGCAGATCCGCCGCGACCTCTCCGGTTTCGGGAAGTTCGGCAAGCGCGGGGTCGGCTACGACATCGACATGCTGATCGCGCAGATCCGCAAGATCCTGCGCACGTCCGGGCAGCACAACATCGCCCTGTTCGGTGCCGGGAATCTGGGTCTCGCCATCGCCAGTTCGGGTGTGTTCGTGGACCACGGCTTCCGGATCTCGGCCATCTTCGACGTCGACCCGGACAAGGTGGGGCAGAGGGTCGGCGACCTGACGGTCCGGCACTACTCCGATCTGCCGCAGGTCGTCGCGGAGGACGGGATCATGGTGGGCGTCATGGCGGTGCCGAGCCATGCGGCGCAGATGGTCGCGGACGACCTCGTCGCCTCCGGCGTGAAGATCATCTTCAACTATTCGGATGCGCTCCTGACGGTGCCGTCCGACGTGACGGTCCACACCTCCAGCCCCGCCGTCGAACTGCTCTACGCGCTCTACTTCTATCTCACCTGACCATCCGGGAGCGGGCCGCCGCCGGGACCGATGCGGCGTTCGTACCGATCTCCGATCCGTGTGAATCCCACCCGTTCCAGGTAGCGGGCGTGGGCGTCCGTCCCCGGGGCGCTCGTCAGCACGGTGATTCCCCGCCGGGCGAGGATGCCGGTGTCATGTTCATAGAGATGGGTCGCAACCCGAAGGTCGCGGTAGGCGGGAGCGGCGTAGTCCAGCGCCACGGAGGCGCGCCCGTTCGCCACCGGACCCACGATGACCATTCCGGCCGGCACGGCGTCGCACAGGACCGCGAGCACGGTGTCGGCGTCATCCCCAGACATCCGGAAGTCCGGTTGGAAGCGCGCGATCTCCGGTCCGTGGAAGTCGAGGAACGCCGCCACGAACGCATCGTCGGGCCTCATCGTGACCGTCGTGAACTCCTCGTCGATCCGTCTCAGACGCACGAGATGGACGACGTTGACCGCGACCACGATGAGGTTGAGGACCGCCACGGGATACGCATGGATGAGGACCCCGTAGACGACGAAGGCGATCGCGCCGCACAGGTTGATCCACCGGAGGCGCACGATCGACCGCATCATCAGCGAGACCGCGATGATCGCGGACGCGGCGTAGCCGAGGAGTTCGAGGGCGAGGTCGTGGGTCATCGTGAGGGCGGGTCCCTGGGCCCGTCGTCTGCGACACTTCGCCGACGGCGGGCGCGTCCCCTTCCGACGGGCCGCCACCCTGTGAGCCGGAGATCGATGCATACGCTGATCGGATACGCACCGCTGCACGACGACCCATTGGTCGGGTCCCTCCTCGCGTTCGGGGACGATCCCTCCGGTGCGGCCGCGCGCCACGTGGCCACCGCCCTGGTCACCCTCGAGGCTCCCGTACCGTTCGCCGTCGCCCTCCGTGTGCTGGGAGCCTCCGGACCGCTGCCCGCGGCCGCCCGAGCGGGTCTGTCCGAACGCGGGCGCCGGATCCTCGCCCGTGAGCTCACGATCCTGGCGACCGTCGCCCACGGGTCGCTGCGGCCGGCTCTCGACGCCCACGGCCTCGGGGACTACGTCCCGGACGGTCCGCCCGCGGTGTCGCCCGCGCTCCCCGTCGCGGCGGTCGACCTCGCCATGCACATGGCGGAGTCCCGGGAATGGGCGCCGTTCGCGGACGAGATCGCCGCGTTCCACCTCCGCGAGGGCATCGGGGCGCTGGCCACGCACCGTGTCCTGCGCGTGGTCGACGGAGAACTCCGGGGTATCAAGCATCCGGATGTCGTCATGGAGTCCGATCTGGTCGGGGGAGAGCGGGTGCGCCGTCGACTCGCGGACGTCCTGCGTGCGTTCGTGGTCGGCGGACCGGCGGTCGACGTGCTCCTCTACGACCCGCCGGGGACCGGCAAGTCCACAACGGTGCACGCGCTCGCCGCGGCCTTCGCCGATGAGGGGCTGCGCCTCGTCCAGGTCGACCGACGTGAGACGTCACATCTCAGCGCGGTGATGGAGTCGCTGCGCGGCGAGGGGCCCCGCACGGTCATCGTTCTCGACGATCTCGTGTTCGACGAGCACGAGCGCGCCGACCGTGAGCTTCGCGCGATGCTCGAGGGCGATGCGTCCCGGCGGCCCGGGAATGTCGCCGTGTGGGCCACGTCCAACCGCATGCGGCTCATCCACGAGACGCGGACGGAACGCGAGGAGGACCTCGAGGAGCATCTGGGCCGGGGCGAGCGGTCCGCGCTCGCCAGCCGGTTCGGCCTTCGCATCGGCTTCGGCTTCGTCACCGTGGACGAGTTCCTGAGCATCGCGCGGGCACTGGTGCGCCGCCGGCTGGGCACGGTTCCGCCGGGCTTCGATGCCGGTGCGCGACGCTTCGCCGTCGACCGCGGACTCACGCCGCGTGCGGCCCGTCAGTACGCGGACCTCTCTCCGGACGGACCGGGCTCCCCCTAGGGAACACCGGCCGGGTGGCGGTGGACGTCCGCCGTGTTCCACGATGGGGTCGCGTTCCCGTTTGGCGGTCACCCGCCGTTCCGGCCGGATCGCCGGGACGCGTTGCTACACTCGCCCGCAGTGACCGCACCGGATCCACAGGGCCTTCTCGAGGGTGTCGAAGCACGGTTCGCGGAATCGACGGACTTCACCGTCGGGCTGGAGGAGGAGTATCAGATACTCGATCCCTCCACGCGTGCGCTCACCAACCGGTTCGAGGACATGATCGCCGCGGTGCCCGCGGGGCTCGCCGACCGTTTCGCCGGAGAGCTCATCGCCAGTGAGATCGAGTACCGGACCGACAAGCACGACGGGTTCGCATCGGCGGCGCGTGAGCTGGTGGACGGACGGCTGGCGGCCTTCGAGGTCGCCGACCGCGTCGGCGTCGATCTCGGGATCACGGGTGTGCATCCGTTCAGCCGCTGGGAGGATCAGCGCCTCATCGACACGCCGCACTACCGGCTTCTGGACGAGACGCTGGGGTACGTGGCCTGGACGAACAACACCTGGTCGACGCATCTCCACTGCGGCATCCGCGGGGCGGATCGTGCGATCGCCGTCGCGACGGCGATGAGGAGCGTACTGCCCGAACTTCTGGCGCTGTCGGCCAACAGCCCGATCTTCATGGGGCGCGCCACCCGCCTGCACTCCACGCGGACCCAGGTGTTCGTCCGCAGCTTCCCGCGGTGCGGCATTCCTGACGCGTTCCGCACGTGGGACGAGTACGCCGCCTACATCCGCTTCCTGGAGGCCTCCGACTCCATTCAGAAGAGCACCCAGATCTGGTGGAGCATCCGTCCCCACCACACGTTCGGCACGGTTGAGGTCCGCATCTGCGACGGACAGACCGACATGCGTCACGCCGTCGCCATCATGGCGCTCGCCTATGCACTGATCGCGCGGTTTGCCGCGGCGTACGACGAGGGGGACGCACTCCCGGCGCACCCGAACCGGCTGATCGAGGAGAACCTCTGGCGGGCCATACGCCATGGGATCACCGGGCGCATGATCAACCTCGACGACGCGTCCGAACGCCCGGCGCGCGCGGCGCTCGGGAGGCTGTGCGATTTCGTGGACCCGGTGGTCGACGGCCTCGGCATCCGACGGTTCATCGACGACGCACGGAACCTCATCGAGGGTGACAACGGTGCGGTCTGGCAACGGGCCCTGCTCGATAAGCTGGGATCTCCGACGGACGTCATGGCCGCCGTCATCGAGCGGACGCGGGTGTCCGCCACCGTAATGCGCGACGAGCTTCAGAAGGAGATGGTCACATGACCGACGAGGGACGACCGGCCGACGATCCGCAGGGCGGGCCGAGCCCCGATCAGATGAGCCCGGAGGATCTGATGCGCGAGATGGCGCGTCAGCTGGCCGAACGCCCCGTCCGGGATTTCGTCATGCAGACGATGGCGACGTTCGCCGACCTCGCCGGCATCCGGCTCGGCTACGGACCCGAGGGGCCGGCACGTCGTGACCTTCCGCAGGCGCGCCTCGCCATCGAGACGCTGCGCGCGCTCGTGGCCGTCATCGAGGCGGAGGGAGGCGCCGCCCAGGCCCGCCCCTTCCGTGAGCCTCTGGCGCAGCTGCAGATGCTCTACGCCCGGGCCTCCGAGGAGCAGGCGTCGTCGGCCGCGTCCGGGGCCGCCGAGGGCGAGGCGGACGGCGACGGTCAGTCGGGCATCTGGACGCCCGAGGGAACCGACAAGGGACCGGGTGGACAGGGTCTGTGGACCCCGGGTGGCTGATCGATTCCGTCCGGCGGGCGGCGTGGGTCGCTCCGTTCGGACAGGTGGTGCGAGGTACCAGGGGAGGAAACGCCTCCCGAACACGACGATGTGGAGGGTGCGCAGGTGGCAGACGCTGAGATCGGGGTTTTCGGAGGGTCCGGGTTCTACTCGTTCCTCGACAATGTGGAGGCGGTCGCCATCGACACGCCGTACGGCCTCCCCTCGTCCAAGGTCTTCCTCGGGAAACTCGAGGGACGGTCGGTCGCGTTCCTGCCCCGGCACGGCGTCGACCACGAACTGCCCGCGCATGCGATCAATTATCGCGCGAACCTCTGGGTGATGAAGGAGCTGGGTGTCGACTTCATCTTCGGCCCCTGCGCGAGCGGAAGCCTCCAGGCCGACGTGAAGATCGGCGACTTCGTCGTCTGCGACCAGTTCGTCGACCGCACCACCGGCCGCCGCGACACCTTCTACGACGGCCCCATCACGACGCACGTCAGCTCGGCCGACCCGTACAGTCCGGTGCTCCGCCGGCTTCTCATCGACGGCTGCAAGGAACTCGGCATCACGGTCCACGAGACGGGTACCGTCGTCGTGATCCAGGGCCCGCGGTTCTCGACGCGCGCCGAGAGCAAGTGGTTCAGCTCGGCCGGATGGGAGGTCATCAACATGACCGCCTACCCCGAGGGATACCTGGCCCGTGAGCTCGCGATCGGATACGCCAACGTGTCGCTCATCACGGACTATGACGTCGGTGTCGACGGTGTCCCGCCGGTCACCCATGCCGAGGTGGTGAAGACCTTCGGCGAGAACAACGAGAAGCTCCGGAAGCTCCTGTTCCACGTCATCCCGAAGGTCCCGGCCGAGCCGGACCCGCATGCGGCGAGCGCCCTCTCCGGCGCCCACTGACACGTGACGTCCGTGGCGCTCACCCCTCGCGGAGGAGGAGGATGAGCGCCACGACGATCAGCACGATCGCGATGATCCTCCCGGCGCTGAGCTCCCGGGCGGCGATCCCCAGCCATCCGAAGCGATCGATGAGGGCCGCGATCACCAGCTGACCGGCGACCACCGCGACCATGGTGATGGTGACGCCGAGTCTCGGTGCCGCCATCAGGGTGGCCGTCACAAGGGCGGCGCCGGCGAGACCGCCGAGCCACGTCCACCAGGGTGCGGATCCCACCTGGGCGATGCCTCCGGCGCCACCGGTCACGACGACGGCACCGAAGAGGATGAGGGTTCCGACCAGGAACGAGAGGCCGGCACTGAGAAGCGGTGAGGCCACCGCCTCCCGCAACCGCGCGTTGACGGGCGCCTGGGCGGCGATGGCGCCGCCTCCGATGGCGGCGAAGATGATGAGAGCGAACCGATCCATCCGGGGAAGCTACTATCCCGGCCCGAACGACCTCGGAGGGTGGCGGAGCGTCGGCGCGTCCGTCGTCCGTGACCCGACGCCGAGAGAGGACGGCCGACCCTGCCGATTCTGGAGGTTTCGGAACGCTCTGGGGATTGGCACTCGAGGGCATCGACCGCCGACTGTGATAGAAAAGACCGCCATTTCGGGGCCGAAGCGCTGGACGGAGGGGTCGTCCGGCGGCCACGCACTCGATGCAGACCCGAAGAAATGGGGGGATATACCTTGTCTGGATTCCTGGCGGACAACACGATCGTGCTTGCCGTCATCTGTGGTCTCGTCGCCGTCATCTACGGCGTCGCGCTGACCATGTACCTACTCAAGCAGCCCGCCGGAAACGAGCGGATGCAGGAGATCGCCCGCGCCGTGCAGGAGGGCGCGAAGGCGTATCTGAACCGCCAGTACGCCATCATCGGCGCCGTCGCGGTCGTGCTCTTCCTTCTGATCGGCTTCCTCGGCAACGCGGTGCACTCACCGCTCATCGGCTGGAAGGCCGCCATCGGATTCCTCATCGGCGCCGTGGCCTCCGCCGCAGCCGGCTTCATCGGAATGAACGTGTCCGTGCGGACCAACGTCCGTACCGCCGAGGCCGCGCGCGGAGGGCTGAAGCCGGCCCTGGGCGTCGCCTTCAAGGGCGGAGCGGTGACCGGTCTTCTGGTGGTCGGTCTCGGCCTGCTCTCCGTCGCCGCCTACTTCCTCATTCTCGGTGGCGCCAGTGACGACCCCGCCAAGGTCAGCGACGCGGTGAAGCCGCTCGTCGGTCTTGCGTTCGGTGGTTCGCTCATCTCGGTGTTCGCGCGACTCGGTGGTGGAATCTTCACCAAGGGCGCCGACGTCGGTGCCGACCTCGTCGGAAAGGTCGAGGCCGGGATCCCGGAGGATGACCCGCGCAACCCCGCCGTGATCGCCGACAACGTCGGTGACAACGTCGGCGACTGCGCCGGTATGGCCGCCGACCTGTTCGAGACGTACGCCGTCACCACGGTGGCCGTCATGCTGCTGGGCTCGCTGTACTTCGCCGCGGCCGACATGACCAACGCGATCCTCTTCCCGCTCGCCCTGGGCGCCATCTCGATCGTCACCTCGATCGTCGGCACCTGGTTCGTCCGCGTGGGCAAGTCGGGCAACATCACCGCGGCGCTGTACACCGGTCTCGGTGCGGCGACCGTGCTCTCCGCGGTCGGCTTCATCCCGATCACCAAGGGGCTGATGGACGGCATCGTGCCGAACGGCCTGACGGACATCAGCTGGACCGACTACTACTGGTGCGCCATCATCGGTCTCGTCGTCACGCTTCTGCTGGTGGCGATCACCGAGTACTTCACCGGTACCGCGTGGAACCCGGTCAAGAAGGTCGCCAAGGCGTCCGAAACCGGGCACGCCACCAACATCATCGCCGGCCTCGCGGTCGGCCTGAAGGCGACGGCCGCTCCGGTCATCGTCATCGGTGGTGGTATCGCCCTCGCCTACGAGCTCGCCGGTGTCTACGGCATCGGTGTCGCCGTCATGGCGATGCTGTCGCTCACGGGTGTGGTCGTGGCGCTCGACGCGTACGGTCCGATCACGGATAACGCCGGTGGAATCGCCGAGATGGCGGAGCTTCCGGCCGAGGTCCGCGGTGTCACCGACCCGCTCGACGCGGTCGGCAACACCACGAAGGCCGTCACCAAGGGCTACGCGATCGGTTCGGCCGGTCTCGCGGCCGTGGTGCTCTTCGTGTCGTACATCGAGGAGCTGCGGATCGCGGATGCGGCGTTCTTCGAGACACTGAACTTCGAGCTCTCCAACCCGTTCGTGGTGATCGGTCTCCTCATCGGAGGAATGATGCCGTTCATCTTCGCCGCACTCTCCATGGAGGCGGTGGGACGCGCGGGTGCCGAGGTGGTTCAGGACGTCCGGAACCAGTTCAAGGAGAAGCCGGGGATCATGGAGGGGACGGAACGGCCGGACTACGCCCGTTGCGTCACCATCGTGACCAAGTCGGCCCAGCGTCAGATGCTGGTGCCGGGTCTGATCCCGATCGTCGTCCCGATCATCACCGCGTTCATCTTCGGAAGGACCAACGGCGCCGAGATGCTCGGTGGTCTTCTCCTCGGTGTGATCGTCACGGGCATCTTCGTCGCCATCTCGATGACCTCGGGTGGTGGCGCCTGGGACAACGCCAAGAAGCTGATCGAGGACGGAAACCACGGTGGCAAGGGATCCGAGGCCCACAAGGCGTCGGTGACCGGTGACACGGTGGGTGACCCCTACAAGGACACCGCCGGTCCGGCCATCAACCCCATGATCAAGATCGCCAACATCGTGGCGCTTCTGATCATCCCGTTCCTGGTCTAGGCGACCGGAGTGGAGATCGAAGGGGGTGGCGACCAACGTGGGTCGCCACCCCCTTCGTCATTTTGGTCGACGGATGCCTCGCAGGAAGGCCTGTCCATCGGCCGCCGTTCCATGGGCCACACGGCTATTGAGGGAATGTCGCCGAGACGGGCGGTTCTGTGACGGATGTGATCGTCGGGTGTCGCCGAGCGAGTGATCGTCGGCGGGGCACCCGGGCGATGTGCGCGTTGTTCCCGCGCTCCCACGCTCAGTGCGGAGACGGTGAGGTGTCGCGCGACGAAGCGACCCGTCTCCGGCGGGTGGGACCGGGTCGGCGCCTGGTCGCTACCCCATCTCGGGGAAGTAGAGGCGCTTGACGTGGGCGCGGAGCTCGCCCTCGTGGCCCTCCACCTTGTACTGGCCGATGCCGTTGGCCAGGATCGGCCGGTTCTTCGGGGCTGACGCCAGCGTGAACACGCATGTCATCGCGGTGCCGGTCCGGCATTCCGCGGGCGCACCCCCCTTGAATGCCGGCTTCCGCCCGGAGATCTGGAACCGCATCTTCGAGCGGAGGGTCGCGTTGATGCGCGTCTGGCCACGGCCGCCGAGGTAGAGCGCGAAGCGGTGGGGGTAGTCCTGCCACTCTCGCGTGGTGAATGCGTAGAGGCCGCGTCCGCCCCGGTCGAAGTGGTACATCTCGAGCCAGATGCCACCCGCGCGCTGGAGGGCACGGCGCACCCCCTGGTGCGATCGGTAGTGCGGGCGACCGTCACGCCCGAGATTGTGGTCCGGGCCACGGCCGACGCCGATGGAGCTCACCACACCGGGGGCGATGAAGAAATGGACGCGGGAGGCGTACGTGCCCCCGTCCCGGTGGCGGGTGGCGCTGAGGATGTCCATGGCGCGCGAGAGCTCGTACCCGGGCTGACCCGGCCTCCCCACCGGCCGGTAGGCGGGCAGCTTCTTGCCCGGGCGCTTCTTCCAGATGGGCAGCGACAGGTTGGGTGCCTTCTCGGCGAAGCGGTAGTCGATCTCGTCGATGAAGACGAGCCCGCTGCGGCAGTCGACCCGTCCCCAGGTGAACGTGCATGCGTCGCCGTCGATGCGGCTCCGCAGGTACGCCGCCATCCTCGCGCCGGTGCGCCGCTTCACCAGCTCGGCCGCCACGACGTTGTCCACGCGATAGGGCTTGTCCGCCTCTCCCGCGAACAATGCGCCGGGGGTACGTCCTGGGACGAGGAGCCGACCGTCGGCGGGGAGCGGTTCCGTGCCCGCCGGTGCGATGATCTTCCGGTTGGAGTCCGTGCTGCCGTACATGAACACGGTCGGCCGGGCATTGGCGGTGGCCACACCGGCGATCGCGAGTGTCGCAATCGCCGCGGCCAGGAGGCGTCCGGGGCTCATCGGGGCGTCATGCTCCCTTGATCGATATGCGGCTCCGGCCCGCGGGCGGCCGGGAACCTGTGCCGTCAGACCCTATACCGCGGGTTTGGCGGGTCCGCGCCCCTCGGGCACGCGGTGCGCGTCGAGATCATGAGGGGCCGCCGAAGCGGCCCCTCATGATCTCGCGATGCGTGTGCCCGGCTCCCGCCGGCGTCTATCGGACGTCGGGGAAGAAGAGCCGCTTGACGTGGGCGCGGAACTGCGCCTCGTTGCCCTTCATACGGTACTGCCCGATGCCGTTGCGCAGGATCGGCGCGTTCTTCGCGCTGGAGGCCAGCTTGAAGGTGCAGGTCATCGCGTGTCCGGCGCGGCACTGGGCCGGCGCGCCGCCCTTCAGCTTCGGCTTGCCGGACGTGATGAGGAAGTGCATCTTGGACCGCAGCGAGGTGTCCACCTTCGATGAGCCGCGACCGCTCAGATAGAGCGCGAACCGATGGGGATAGACCTGCCACTCGTACGTGTTGAACGGGTAGAGGCCGCGTCCGCCCCGGTCGAAGTGGTACATCTCGAGCCAGATGCCACCGGAGAGCTGCAGCGCGCGGCGGACCCCCTCGTGGGACCGGAAGTGCGGCCGCTTGTCCCGTCCCAGGTTGTGGTACGGGCCGCGTCCGACGCCGATGGAGCTCACCACGCCGGGGGCGATGAAGAAGTGGACGCGCTCGGCGTAGGTGCCGCCGTCCCGGTACGGAATCTGGGCGAGGATCTCCATCGCCCGTGAGAGCTCGTACCCGTTCTGTCCTGCGCGGGCCGTCGGGTGATAGGTCGGGAACTTGCGCTTCGGCTGGGACCGGCTCGTCCGGCCGCGCCATGCGGGCGTGTTCAGGTTCGGTGCCTTCTCGGCGAACCGCCAGTCGATCTCGTCGACGAAGACGAGCCCGCTGCGGCAGTCGACACGTCCCCACGAGAACGAACACGCGCTCTCGTCGACGCGCGACTTCAGGAGCGCCGCCATGCGCTCACCGTCGGGGAGCCTCGCCAACTCTCCGGCCAGGAGGTGGTCGAACCGGTACGGCTTGTCCGCCTCGCCAGCGAACAGGTGGCCGCGGGTGCGGCCCGACACGTACAGGCGACCGTCGATGGGGAGCGCGTCGGCGGCACCCGGCTTCACGATCTTCCGGTTCGTGTCGGCGTCGCCGTACATCAGGATCATGGGCTGCGCGGCCGCAGCGGCCGCTGTCGCCATGAAAATCGCAGCCGTCACGGCCAGCAGGCGTCGGAGTCTCATCGGGGCGTCATGCTCCTCAGGTCTCGAGAAATGGTCGGACGGATCTGCGGGATCGATCCGTTGCCGGATGCGGACAATATCGGCAGAACGCCCGGACCGCTTGAACGAGGGTCAACCGCACCGGTCTCCGTCGGGTATGCGCCCGCCGGAACCCGAACCGCGGGATCTACCAGGCGGACCCGGTCACACGCGGTCCGTCCGGTGCGATGGCCGCGACCGGGATCTCCTCCAACCCGACGCACTGCAGCATGCGACGGGTGTCGGCGATGGCCTCCGCGTGCTGGTCGGCATCGGCGATGACGGCCACACGGATGTCGACGGCGGCGTCGACGTAGTCGCGCAGCCGCCGGATGGTGTCGCGGCGCACGAGCGTCTCCGGGAGCTCGACCTCGACGGCGACGGGCGGCGTATCGCGCCCTCGCTCGCAGAGGATGTCCGGGATGCCCCGACCGGTCATGCGGGGCGCCGGGTAGCCGTCGACCCCCGCATGGACGCGCCACGAGGTACGGGACGAGAGCTCATGTGCGATGAGGGCCACGCCCCCGTCGTGGAGGGAGAGACGGCGCTCGTAGTCCTCGAGCCAGCGGATGAACGGTGCGATCGCGGTGCTCCTGGGCGAGGAGGATGATGCGACCCGAAAATGCTACGAGGACGATCGGACGGACATGACGGCGCCGAGCCGGTCACTACGATTGCTGGGACATCGCACAGTGACTCGATCGAGGGGATCGATGGGAACGGCCAACAGGAAGCTGCCGAGGCGCAGCCATGCGGAGAAGATCCGCGACACGGAGACCCTGCGCAAGCGCGGCGGCGCAGACCTCCAGAACGGATGGTGGGGACGCCACGGAACGCTCTATCTGACCGATGAACGTCTGCTCTTCCACCCGACCCCGATCGACACGGTGCTGGGCGGCAAACGCCGTGAGATGCCGCTCGACGAGATCGTCGAGGTGGAGCGGCTCCCGCACAGCCCGGACGAGATCCTTCCCGGCGGCCGGCGTCCCCGCATGGTCATCCACACGGAGGAATGCGGCTACGAACTCATGGTCGGCGACCTCGACGCCTGGATCGACGCCCTCGAGATCGTCTACGCGAAGCGTCGGCGGAGCAGTCCGTCGGTCCGCGCTCCGGCCATCGTGCGCACCGGATCCACGACGGGACTACTCGACGAGGACTCCGTTCGCTAAAATCCCGATTCCCGATGGGAAACGGAGCATTCAACTGATCACCATTAGCGACCGCAGCAAGTCCGCCGTCCTCGCTCTCGTGGAGCTCGCGCGCAGGGGCGGCCAGGGTCCCACGCCGATCCTTGAGATCTCCGAAGCCCGTTCGCTGCCGCTGCACGTCCTCGAGCAGCTCTTCGCCTCGTTGCGTCGGACCGGCATCCTGAAGAGTCAGCGCGGTGTGCGCGGCGGATACAGCTTCGCCCGTCCGGCCGAAGAGGTGACGATCCTTGACGTCGTCGAATGCGTGGACGGGGCCATCCCCGCGGCATCGGACGTGGGGACCCCCGTCGACGAGATCTGGCAGGAGCTGTGCTCCACGCTCGCGACGCGACTCGCGTCCATCACCATCGCCGATGTCGTGGAGCGCGAGATCCAGGCCTCCGGCACCATGATGTTCCACATCTGACCACGAAGAATCGAGAGAGCATGCCCGTCGTCGAGTCAATCACGGACCTTGTCGGAGGAACGCCTCTGCTCCACCTGGGGCACATCGATGACGGCACCGGTGCACGGATTCTCGCGAAGCTCGAGAGCTTCAATCCCGCCGGAAGCGTGAAGGACCGCATCGGCCTGGCCATGATCGAGGCCGCCGAGCGCGACGGCAAGCTCGTACCCGGTCGCAGCGTGATCGTCGAGCCGACGTCCGGGAACACCGGTGTCGCCCTCTCGTTCGTCGCGGCCGCCAAGGGATACCGCTGCATCCTGACCATGCCCGAGACGATGAGCGTCGAGCGGCGGAACCTGTTGCGGGCGTACGGGGCCGAGCTGGTGCTCACGCCGGGGCCCGACGGCATGCGCGGCGCGATCGCCAAGGCCACGGAGATCGCCGAAGAGACACCCGACGCGTTCCTTCCGCATCAGTTCGAGAACCCGGCGAATCCCGAGATCCACCGGGAGACCACCGCCGCCGAGATCTGGGAGGCCACCGGAGGTGAGATCGACTACCTCGTGGCCGGCGTGGGCACGGGAGGCACGCTCACCGGTGTGGGTGAGATCCTGGCCGCGCGCCGTCCGGGTTTCACGGCCATCGCCGTCGAGCCGTCCGACTCACCGGTCCTCTCCGGAGGGAACCCGGGACCGCATCGCATCCAGGGGATCGGTGCCGGATTCGTGCCGGGTGTGCTGAACACCGACGTCTACGGTGAGGTCATCAAGGTCGAGGTGCCCGACGCCCTCGAGATGGCCCGGCGCCTCGCCCGCACCGAGGGCGTGCTGGGGGGCATCTCGTCCGGTGCGAACGTCTGGGCCGCGCTCCAGGTCGCCCAGCGGCCGGAGGCGAAGGGCAAGACCATCGTCACGATCGTCGCCGACACGGGAGAGCGCTACCTCAGCATCCAGGGGCTCTTCGACGAGGACTGAAGCGGGCGTGGGTGCGGACGGCGGTTCGTGCGCGATGGTCATCCTGGCGCGGTCGTCCCGTCGGGCCGGTACTCCATGACCACGTGGTCGCGGCTGTCGGCCGGGTTGTCCGGCTCCAGCTCGCCGCGGGCGGCGAGCGTGAACCCGAGACGGGCGAGGGCCCGCCACGACCGCTCGTTCTCGGCGTGGACCGCGACCACCAGACGCCGCGCGTCCGGGCGGTCGGCGTAGAGCTGATCGACGAAGGCGCGGATCATCGCCGTGCCGAGGCCGCGCCCGGTGCGGGCGGCATCCCCGATGAGGTAGTCGATCGACCAGTCGTCGTCCGTCACGGGGACGAGGTCGGCGAGCTCCTTCACGTAGTCGGGCTCGCCGGCGTACGAGTAGCGCTGGATGAGCCCGAGGTCACCCTCGTCGTCGGATGCGATGAAGACCTCGGTCGGGTCGGTCCCGTCGATGCCGGGGCCGTACTCGGCCTCGAGCGAGTCGAGATCGTGGGGGTCGGCCCACCAGCGGGCCACGTGCGGGGCTCCGAGCCACCGCGACAGCATGGGGAAGTCGGTCCGCTGAAGAGGGCGGAACCGGATCACGGTCGCTCAGCGGCGAATGAGCGACACGGACTTCGACTTGCCCGCGAAGCCCAGCCGCTTCCAGAAGGCCTCGGACTCGGGGGTGTCATCGATCTCGGCACACAGGTGGCTTCCCACGGCGTCGCGCACGGCGACGGCGATCTCACCGAGCAGCGCGCGGCCCACGCCCTGCCTGCGCTCGGACGGGATGACGCCGATCCAGTTGATCCATCCCGTGGGCATCTCGGCCTGCACGAACCCGACGATCTCGTCGCCGCGCCGGGCCGCCAGGAAGGTGCCCCAGCCCTCGGCCTGCTCGAAGCCGGTGGGGGAGCCGACCTCCTTGAACAGCGAGAAGTCGGCCATCGCCGCCGATTCCGCGCGGGTGAAGGACTCGGCCCAGTCGTTGCGGTAGGGCTCGATGACGACGCCCACCGGCGCGGGGTCCTTCCGGAACCCGTCGATGCGCCGCGCGACGATCATGGTGGTGGCGTACGGCTCGAAGCCGGCCTCCTTGAGCATGGGGATGAGGTCGCTCTCGTGCGAGAGCGCCAGGTCGAGCGGTCCGTCGCCGACCGCCTCGAGGAGTGCCGCGAGGGCGGCGGGCGACTCGGCCCGGAGCTTGTCGATACGTGTGGCCTTGGCGCTCGGGGAGGGACCCGCCACGCATGACGCGCCCGGTACCTCGATCTGGCCTTCACTCATCTGGAGCCCCTTCGATCACGTGATTCCCTCGATTGGTGCCATACTAGATGGACATGTCCGCAGTGGGAACCGTCATCCGTCGAGTCCGCGCCACCATCCGGCGCGACGTGGCCGCCGCCCAGGAGCGTGACCCGGCCGCGCGGAGCACGCTGGAGCTCGTCACCTCGTACCCCGGCCTGCACGCCGTCTGGGCACACCGGCTCGCCCACCGGCTGCATCGCGACGGGTACCGGCTGGTGGCACGTTGGATCAGCCAGTTCGCACGGTTCATCACCGGCATCGAGATCCACCCGGGGGCGACCGTCGGGCCGGGCCTGTTCATCGACCACGGTATGGGCGTCGTCATCGGCGAGACCACCGAGATCGGCGAGGACGTCACCATCTATCAGGGTGTCACCCTGGGCGGCACGGGCAAGGAGAGCGGGAAGCGTCACCCCACGATCCGTGACGGCGTCACCATCGGAACGGGGGCTCAGGTCCTGGGTTCGATCGAGATCGGCGAGGGTGCCAAGGTGGGCGCCGGTTCCATCGTGGTCAAGGACGTGCCGCCGAACTCCACGGTCGTGGGCAACCCGGGGCGCGCCGTCGTCGTGGACGGTCAGCGCGTCGACCCCGACGAACTCCATCACCCCAGCCTGGAGCACGGTCGCCTTCCCGACCCCCTCGCCGAGGCCATCTCCTGCCTGGTCCGGCGCATCGGTGAACTCGAATCGGATCTGGACGATCTCCGGCATGGCCGCGAGCCCGTCCGACGGGAGGAGAACGGTGACTGCCTGCCCACCGTGCAGCAGGAGATCGCCGGGATCATGGGCCTGAACGGCGGGAGCGGGATCTAGAGGTCATCGCCTTTTGGGGTGATGGTTTCGTCAGCGTGACGGGTGTCGCGTCTGAGCGCTGCCGTCGCAGCCGCGGCCGCCGGAGCACGATGTGCCGCGTCGCCGACCGATGAGAACGCGGGCCGCGGCGAGTCGGTACTGAGGAACCGGCCATCCGAGGGGAGCACACCATGAAGAACGTCGGCACATGCCTCTGGTTCCGCGACCGGGCGGAGGAGGCCGCCGCCTACTACGCGGAGGTCTTCGACGACGCCGTCGTCGGCGTCCCGTTTCGGGCCTCGACGGACGAGGACGCACCCGGGATCGAGGCGGGTGGGGTGATCGTCAGCGAGGTGACCATCGCCGGCCATCGCCTCCACCTTCTCAACGGAGGAGACCACTTCACCCTCACGCCCGCGGTGTCGATCGAGGTGCGCTGCGACGACCAGGCCGAGGCGGACCGCTACCGGGACCGGCTCGTCGGGGACGGAGGGGAGGAGGACTGGTGCGGCTGGCTCATCGATCGCTACGGGGTCTCGTGGCAGGTCTATCCCGAGCGCCTTCTCGCGCTCCTCACCGACCCCGACCCCGCACGGGCCGCGTGCGCGATGGCCGCGATGCGGACGATGCACCGCATCGACATCGCCGCGATCGAGTCGGCCATGGACGCGTCAGGGGGCACCTGAACGGCGTCGCGGCGCCGGAGGACATCCGCGGCCCCACGGTGGGCCCCGCCATCCGGAGGGGAAGAGACCCGGGCTGGCCGGCGGATGTGGAGGGGACCGAACATGTGTCCGGTCCCCTCCGCTACCCTCGGTGGGTGAGCGATCTCCTCGCAGGGCTCAATCCTCCCCAAAGGCAGGCCGTGCTCCACGGAGCGGGCCCGCTTCTCGTGCTCGCCGGGGCGGGCAGCGGTAAGACACGCGTGCTCACGCACCGGATCGCGCGCCTCATCGACGACGATGGCGTTCCGCCGGGTGCGATCCTCGCCATCACCTTCACGAACAAGGCCGCTGCCGAGATGCGCCAGCGCCTGGAGGACCTCGTGGGGCCTCGGGTGCGGTCGATCTGGGCCGCGACGTTCCACTCCGCCTGTGTGCGCATCCTGCGGCGGGACGCGCCGCACGTCGGCTACGAGCGGAACTTCGCCATCTTCGACGCCGCCGATCAGCTCCGCCTCGTGCGTCGCTGCCTCGAGGACGAGGACATCGATCCCAAGAGGGTCGACCCCCGATCCGTTCTGGGGCACATCTCCGATGCGAAGAATCGTCTGATGGGACCGTCCGACATGGACATCGACTCCTTCCGCGACGAGCAGGTGGTGCGCATCTACCACCGCTACCAGGATCGTCTGCTGGCGAACCAGGCCATGGATTTCGACGATCTCCTGCGGCTCACGGTGCAGCTGCTGGAGGGTGACGCGGAGGTCCGTCGCCACTATCAGGAGCGCTTCCAGCACATCCTGGTCGACGAGTACCAGGACACCAACCATGCGCAGTACCGGCTCGTGCGGGTGCTGGGCGAACCGCAGCGCAACGTGATGGTGGTGGGTGACGACGACCAGGGGATCTACTCGTGGCGTGGCGCCGACGTCTCCAACATCCTCGACTTCGAACGCGACTACCCGGACGCCACCGTCGTCGCGCTCGAGCAGAACTACCGGTCCACCGGCACGATCCTGCGTGCCGCGAACGCCGTCGTCGCGAAGAACCGGGACCGTCACGAGAAGGCGCTCTGGACCGACCAGGGCGACGGTGACCCGATCGAGATCATCGAATGCCGCGACGAGCGCGAGGAGGCGCGCGTGGTCGTGGGAGAGGTGCGGCGGGCCGTGGACGACGGGGACTCCCTGTCGGACATCGCCGTCTTCTACCGCACCAACGCGCAGAGCCGCGCCGTCGAGGACATGCTCGTCCGGGCCGCCGTCCCGTACCAGGTGATCGGCGGGCCGAAGTACTACGAGCGAGCCGAGGTCAAGGACCTGCTGGCCTACCTGCGTGTGGCCGTCAACCCGGCCGACGAGGTCAGCTTCGGGCGGATGATCACGGCGCCGAAGCGCGGTGTGGGGCCGGGCGCCGTGTCCAAGCTCTCGGCGTATGCGGCCGAGATGGGGCTCCCCCTGACCGACGCCCTGGCCGACGCCGACCGTGTGGACGGGCTGAACCCGTCGCAGCGGCGCGGCTTCGGCGCGCTCGCCGCCATCGTCGCCGAGATCCGCGCCCAGGCGCGCGCGGACGTGCCGGTCGACCGGCTCGTCGAGTTCGCGTTCGAGGAGTCCGGTATCCGGGCCATGTTCCAGGCCGACGGGTCCATGGAGGCCGAGGGGCGGCTCGAGAACCTGGAGGAGCTGGTGCGTACCGGCGCCGAGTACATGGGCCGCGCCGAGGAGCCGTCGCTGGCCGGATTCCTCGAGGAGATCGCCCTCTACGCGGACGCCGACGCCGTCGACACGGGCTCCGGCCAGGTCACCCTGATGACCATCCACAACGCCAAGGGGCTCGAGTTCGACCGCGTCGTGATCATCGGCATGGAGGAGCAGCTGTTCCCCCACGCACGGTCGGAGACCCCGGAGCAGGTCGAGGAGGAACGCCGCCTCTGCTACGTCGGGATCACCCGGGCGCGGCGGCGGCTCATCCTCACGTACGCCCGCATGCGGTCCTTCTTCGGTGGAGGGCGCGACTACCGCATTCCCTCACGTTTCCTGGCCGAGATCCCCGAGGAGTCGGTTTCGGGGCGGGGCGCGGCGTCCACGCACCGGCACCGTGCGGCACCGAGCGACGCCGCCGACGTGGTTCCGGGACTCGCCACCGGCGACGAGGTGATCCACGCGACGTTCGGGGAGGGAGTCGTCACCGGAATCGAACAGGGCGGTGCGCTCGTCCTTGTCAGGTTCCTGAGCGACGGCACCGAGCGCCGCCTGATCGCGGGTGCGGCACCGATGCGGAAGACGGCGTCCTAACGGCCACGACCTCCAGCGTCCCCGTCGTTTTCCGGTGCCCGGCCCGGTAGGTTCTCCGGACGAGCCACCTTGGAGGACCGATTGGGCGCGACGATCATCGATGGCAAGGCATCCGCGGCGGGCGTGCGGGCACGGGTGGCCGAGGGTGTGGCCGACTTCGCCGCGAAGCACGGCCGGGCGCCCGGTCTCGTCGGGATCCAGGTCGGTGACGACCCGGCCTCCGAGATCTACCAGGCGATGAAGGAGAAGAGCGCCGCCGAGGCCGGTATGGCCTCACGTCGCATCACCCTTCCCGAGGAGACCACGCAGGACGAGCTCGACGTGGTCATCGACGAGCTGAACGCCGACGACTCCGTCGACGGCATGCTCGTGCAGCTGCCGGTTCCGGACCAGCTGTCGGAGCCCGAGATCGCGGCGCGCATCCACCCGGACAAGGACGTCGACGGCTTCGGGGCGATCAGCCTCGGCCGTCTGATGCGCGGCGAGCCCACCCTCGTCGCATGCACACCGAGCGGTGTGATGCACCTGCTCCACGAGGCGGAGGTCCCCATCTCGGGGGCCAACGCGGTCGTGGTCGGCCGCAGCCTGATCGTCGGGAAGCCCATGTCGCTGCTGCTTCTCGCCGAGCACGCCACGGTCACCGTGGCCCACTCGCGCACGAAGGACCTGCCCGCGCTGTGCCGCACGGCCGATATCCTGGTGGCCGCGGTCGGCCGTGCCGACATGATCCGGGGGGACTGGATCAAGCCGGGCGCCGCGGTTATCGATGTCGGGATCAACCGAACGGATGCCGGACTCCGGGGCGATGTGCACCAGGAGGAGGCGGCCGAGGTGGCCGGATGGCTCACCCCGGTTCCGGGTGGCGTGGGACCGATGACCATCGCATTCTTGCTTGCCAACACCCTTCAGGCCGCGCGGCGGCGTGTGGGGGACACCACCGAGGGAGTCTGAATTGAAGATCGCGATTTTTGGAGGCACCGGCGACCTTGGCCGGGGGCTGGCCATCAACTTCGCCGCCGCGGGCCACGACCTCATCGTGGGATCCCGGAGCCAGGAGAAGGCCGAGGCCGCGGCGGAGACCCTCCGTGCCGACCTTCCGGACGGCAACTTCATCCCGCTGGAGAACGTCGCCGCCGCTGAGGCCGCCGAGCTCGCCGTGGTCTCCATCCCCTGGGAGGGGGTCGAGTCGACGATCCCGCCGATGGCGGACGCCCTCGCCGGTAAGGTCGTGATCTCGGTGATCAACGCCCTCGAGTTCGGCAAGAACGGCGCGACCGCCAAGACGGACCTGCCGGGTGGATCCATGGCCCAGCGCATCCAGGAGCTCGCTCCCGAGGCCAAGGTCGCCATGGCGTACAACAACCTGCCGGCCGCCCGTCTGCAGGCTCGTGAGACCATCGACGCCGACGTGCTGGTCTGCGGTCGCGGCAAGGACACCCGTGAGCAGGTCATCGAGCTGACGAAGGCCATCCCCGGAGTTCGTGCTCTCGACGCCGGCGTACTCTCCAACGCCCTCATCATCGAGGGGTCGACGGCGATCATCATCAACCTGAACCGCCGCTACAAGGGCGAGGCCTCGATCGCCATCGAGGGCCTTCACGAGGCCCCGGAGCGCGGCGCGTAGGCCCGACGTCAGCCGCGTCGGCGGCCCGGACCCGGGCTGTGTCGCGTGTCGGGGGACGTCCCACCGCCGGGGCGTGCGCGCGCTGTGCCCGCCCATCACGTTGTCCCGTCGGGCCCCGCGACGCGGGGCCCGACGGATTTCCGAGGTCGATGCCTACGCGTCCAGCCAGGTGGTGAGGGTCGCGGCGTCGGGCAGGGTCCGGGGAGTGGGGGGAGCGGCCGGCGTGCCGAGGTAGACGAACCCGACCACGTCATCGCCCGGTTCGAGCCCGAGCGCCGTGCGGACATCGTCCTCGTCGACGAACGCACCCGTGCGCCAGATCGCGCCGAGCCCGTGGACGTGCGCGCCGAGCAGCATGTTCTGGATCCCGGCCGCCACGGCGTCGCGGTCCTCGCGACGGATGACGGGGTCGTCGCCGCCCGGGCGGCAGACGACGGCGATCACGACCGGCGCGCGCTCCATGCGGCCCTCCTCGCGCTCCCGGTCCGATGCGGGGCCGTCCGGGTGGGCGCGCTGATACGCGTCGGCGTGGGCCGCACCGATGCGCCTGCGGGCGTCGCCGCGGATGACGAGGAAGCGCCAGGGGTCGGTCCGCTTGTGGTTCGGGGCGTGGACCGCGAGGGCGATGAGGCGACGGATGAGTTCCTCCGGCACCGGTGTGTCGGCCACCTTGCCGATGGTCCGTCGGGAGACGATCGCGTCTTCGACGGCGGCGAGCGGGTCGGGAAGTTCGGGCATGTGGCGTTTCCTCGGTGGGGTGCGGCCCGCGGGCGGGCCGGTCGGTGGTGATCAGGCGTAGCCCAGGCGGTCGAGATCGTCCTCGGTCATGCCGAGGTGATGGCCGAGCTCATGCAGAACGGTGATGCGGACCTCAGATCGAAGCGTTTCCTCGTCCGGGAAGTCACGGACCAGCGGCTCCATGAAGACCATGATGGTGCTCGGCAGGCTCGGCGCCCAGCCCTCACGCTCGTCCAACGGGATCCCGGTGTAGAGGCCGTAGATCCAGCCCATATCGGGGTCCGGGCGATTGCGCACGATGACCGGGACCTCGGCGAGCGCGGCCGCGAACGGCGCCGGTACGTCGTCGATCGCGTCGCGAACGAGGGCCTCGAAGTACTCGCGGGTGAACTCCATCGGAACTTTCTGTAGTCTTGACATCGGCATCCGGAATCGGAGAAACCGGGTTGAAGAGCGGCTTCCACAAGCACCAAGGAGGGTACGTGCAGAGGACATGGACAGGTCGCATCGCCGTCGCGATCGCACTGATCGCGGCGCTGGTCGTCATCGCACCCGCGAATGCACAGAACGCGGATCCATCGACCGTCATGGCGCAGGGCGCCCTGGCCGGCGGGGAACCACGACCCACGCCTGAGATCCCCCTCACGGCGGCCCTCCGGGCGCTCGAGTCCGGAACCGCGCAGGACGCGCGCATCCAGCCGCAGTCCGCCGGCACGTCGCGGCTGACCATCACCCTGGGCGACGGTCAGGAGAGGGCGGCCACCGTGGTCAGCGCCAAGGCGCACGACGAGGTCCTGTCCGCGGCCCGTGCCGGCAACGTGGACCTGACGGAGATCCAGCCCGCCCAGCGCGCTCCGGTGGCCGTCGACGGACCGAGCTTCAGCCTGACCGAGTGGGTGCAGGCATGGGGACCGCTGCTCCTCGCGCTCGCCCTGGTCATCATCTTCATCATCATGCTCCGCTACATGGGCGGGGCACGCTTCACAAGCAAGATCAAGCCCGCCGAATCCACCACCAAGTTCGCCGACGTCGCCGGAATCGACGAGATCCGCGACGAGGTCCTCGAGATCGCGGACTACCTGAAGAATCCCGAGCGCTACCGGGCGATCGGCGCCACCCTCCCCAAGGGCATCGTGCTCTACGGCGCGCCCGGAACCGGAAAGACCCTTCTCGCGAAGGCCGTGGCGGGTGAGGCGGGGGTGCCGTTCTTCAGCGCCTCCGGCGCGGAGTTCATCGAGGTGTACGTGGGTGTGGGCGCCAAGCGCATCCGCCATCTGTTCGAGGCCGCCCGCAAGGCGGCGCCCGCGCTGCTCTACATCGACGAGATCGACGCCATCGGCGAGCGCCGCAGCGGTGGTCCCGGTGAGCGCGAGCACACCGGCACGCTGGACCAGCTCCTCACCGAGATGGACGGTTTCGACGTCGATCCCTCGAAGCCGGTCGTCGTGCTGGCGTCCACCAACCGTCTGGAACATCTGGACCCGGCGCTCCTTCGTTCCGGTCGCTTCGACAGGAAGATCGCCGTCGGCCTGCCGGACCGCGTGGCCCGTGAGCGGATCCTCGGCGTGCACATGCGCAAGCGTCCGCTGGCCCCCGGCGTCGAGCTGGGACAGATCGCCGCGTTCACGGCGGGCATGGCCGGTGCCGATCTGGCGTCACTGTGCAACGAGGCGTCGTTCGAGGCCACCCGCGCGGACCGCACGGGCATCGAGATCGAGGACTTCCGGCGCGCCCTCATGCGTCTTGCCGCCGGACCGGAGAAGCGTACGCAGGTGCTGACCGAGGCCGAGCGGACCCTGGTGGCCTACCACGAGATGGGACACGCCATCGTGGGGCACCTCCTGCCGAACTGCGAGCCGGTCGAACGCGTCACCGTCATCCCGCAGGGGCAGGCCCTCGGCGTCACCTTCTCGCTTCCCGACGAGGATCGCTTTCTGGCCACCCGTGGGGAGCACCTCGACCGCCTGGCCCGGATCATGGGCGGGCGTGCCGCGGAGGAGCTCGTCTTCGGTGAGATGACGTCCGGAGCCGCCGACGACCTGAAGAAGGCCACGTCGCTGGCCCACATGATGGTGGTCGACCTCGGCATGGCCCGGCCCACGACCGAGGAGAGCCTCGCGGTCGGTCTCGCCGGCGGGCAGTCGGCTCCGGCGGGCGCCGAGCGCGTGGAGACCGAGATCCAGGCGATTCTGGCGTCGGCCTATCGGTCGGCGTACGAGCTGCTCGAGGCGAACATCGTTCTGCTGCACCGCGCCGCGGCCGCGCTGCTCGAGGCCGAGGCACTCGACCGTGACGAGATCGAAGGACTCCTCGGACCGCGCCCGGTCCACGAGAGGCTCACGCCGCGCGGTCCCGAGTCGGAGGACCCGGTCGAGGTGACGGATGGCGAGAGGCCGGTGTTCCGTCCGTTCCGTCGCTTCGAGGATGCTCAGCGGCGCGCCCGGGATGCCGCGTTCTCGGGGTACGAGGGGCCGCTAGATATCCAGCATCTAGATCTCCCAGCCCAACCGGTCGAGGGTGACGGCGGCACCGTGGCGCCGGACACGGATGCCCACGGGTCCATCAGTCACTTCTCCGACGACCGTCAGGGAGGCGGGCCCTCGGCCGAGTCGTGAGACGACCTCGGCGGGGGCGGTGACGAGCAGTTCGTAGTCCTCGCCGCCCGTCGACGCGAACTCGTCGGGATGACGCACGAGCGCGGTCGCGATGCCGTCCACACCGGCCGCGCGCGGTACACGCTCCAGGTCGATGGTCAGCGATACGCCCGACGCCTCGGCCAGGCGGGTGGCGTCCAGGGCGAGCCCGTCCGAGATGTCCATCATCGCCGTGACGCCGGCGGCCGCCAGCCTCCTGCCGGTGGTGACGCGCGGATTGGGGCGACGCTGCGCCGTCAGGAGATCGTCGCGCACCTCGCCTGCCTCCAGCCCGGGATCGCGCAGCAGCTCCAGACCGGCGGCCGCGGCCCCCAACGGTCCCGTCACCGCGACGAGATCTCCCGGGGCGGCACCGGAACGGAGAACCGGTGCGAGACCGTCGTCCATGCGCCCGATGACGGTCACTCCGACGGCGATCGCCGGCCCCCGGGTCAGGTCACCGCCCGCGATCGTCATGCCGTGGCGCGACGCGAGCGACTCCATCGACGCGTAGAACGCCGTCACGTCCGAGTCGGGCACGTCCTCCGGCAGGGCCAGACCCACCACCGCCGCGACGGGAGATCCGCCCATCGCCGCGATGTCCGAGAGGTTGACCGCCAGGGCGCGATGACCGATGTCGCCGGCGCTCGACGTGCGGCGGGTGAAGTGGGTTCCCTCCACCTGCATGTCGTGCACGACGAGGAGGGGAGGGGTGCCCGACAGCACGGCGGCGTCGTCTCCGATGCCGACATCGACGCCGGGTCTGATGGAGACGAGGCGGGCGATGGTCTCGATGGTTGCGCGTTCGGTGGGCATTTCGGCCGGACGGTACCAGGACGTCATGTGCGGACACGCCAGGTCGAGTGCCTCCCCGGCTGCGCCGGAGCGGCACCACCGCGCGATCGATCGGGACCGGGTCTCGGCGCCGGCACCCCCATACCCCCATGGTCGACGGCGGGTGAACACGGCAGACCGTCGGCACTGGAGCGCTACGCTAGATGACCGATTCGACGATCTCGCGGCGTGGTGCACGCCCCCGGCGGCGCCGATGCGCAACCGGATGACTCAGAAAGGACACCACCCTGTCTCTCGGCACCCGGCGACGCCCCGCATCCACCGGGCGGCTCGAACAGGCGACCAGCATGCCCTTCGGCGCCCGGCGACGCCCCGCATCCACCGGTGACGCACCCCACATCCACGACCCCGTGGAATCGACCATCTAGGCCCTCGTGGATTCACTTCGAGGCTTCTGGGACGCATCCGAGGCGTTCCTCGAATCGTTGGCGTCGGTCAACGTCGGGGCGCTCGTCCTTGCCCTCGGTTTCCACTTCTGCAACCTGCTTCTCCGCACCCGGGCATGGACGAACATCCTGCGCGCGGCCTACCCCGGGGAGAGGGTCCGATGGTTCGACATCTTCGGCTCGTACGCCGTGGGCGTCGGTCTCAACGGGTTCGTCCCCGCCCGCGGCGGCGACGTCCTCAAGGTCTTCCTGGCCCACTCCCGGATCCGCGGGTCGACGTACCCCACGATCGGTTCCTCCCTCGTCGCCGAGACGGTGTTCGACTCGGTCATGGCCGCGCTCCTCATCACGTGGGCCTGGCAGATCGGCGTCGCCGACGGCCTCCCGGGATCGGGTCTCTTCGAGTTCAGCTGGTTGACGAACCACCCTCAGCTGGTGCTCACGACGATGATCATCGTCGCCGGCATCGCGGCCGCGGCCCTGATCATCTACGGCCATCGGGTACGGGCGTTCTGGGACCGCGTCTCGCAGGGGCTCACGATCCTCAGGGACCGGCGACGGTACTTCCGCACCGTCGCCTCACTGCAGGCCACCGGCTGGGTCTGCCGCGTCCTCACCGCCGTCTACTTCCTCAGGGCGTTCCACGTCGAGGCGACGCTCAAGAACGCGCTCCTCGTCATCGTGATCGGGTCTCTCGCGACCGGAATGCCGCTCACCCCCGGAGGACTCGGTCCGAAACAGGCCCTTACGGTGGCCGTACTGGGGACCGAGGGGACCCGCTCCACCGTCCTCGCCTTCAGCATCGGGATGGAGGCCACCATCCTCGCCTTCAACCTGCTCCTGTCGGTCCTGTGCCTGAGCGTGATGATGAGGGGGGTGCGTCTCCGTGACGCCCTGAAACACGCGCGCGCCGAACGCGCAGCGGCGGACGGCAAGGTCCTGGACGAGGACGATCCCCGGCACACCGTGCCCACGGCCAGGATGGGCCGCCGCCGACGCGAGGAGCCTCCGGACGACGAGTGGAGCTAGATGGCCGGTTTCACGGAACCACGAAACCGGCCGTCTGGCGCGAATAGGCCGCTCGGAGGCCCCCATCGGGGCGACGGGACCGTTCCGAGGGGCCTATCGGTAGCATCACCCGCGTGATTGACCTCGACACCGTAAAGCACGTGGCCCGCCTCTCACGTCTGCGTCTCACCGCGGACGAGGAGGCCACCATGCAGGATGAACTCAACGCCATCCTGACCCACGTGGATGAAATCCAGTCCCTCGACACCGACGGCGTGGAGCCCACCTCCCACGTCATCCGGCTCGAGAACGTCCTCAGGCCGGACGAGCCGCGCGAGAGCCTGCCGCAGGACGTGGCGCTCCGTGAGGGGCCCGCCACGGCCGACAGCGGCTTCGTCGTACCGCAGATCGGATGATCGACACCACAGAGCTGACCGCGGGGAGCGCGCTGCGCGCCCTGGACGCGGGGGAGATGTCGTCGGCCGAACTGGTCGACGCGTACCTGGCCCGATGCGAGGACGACCGGTGGGGGTCGTATCTCGCGCTCGACGCCGAGCGCGCCCGTGCCCGCGCGCGTGAGATCGACGATATGGCCGAGAAGCCCCCGCTTCGCGGCATCCCGATCGCGATCAAGGACGTCCTCTCGACCGAGGGGCTCACCACCACGTGCGCCTCGCGGATCCTCGAGGGTTTCGTCCCGGTCTACACGGCCACCTGCGTCGCCCGGCTCGAGCGTGCCGGCGCCATCGTCCTGGGCAAGACCAACATGGACGAGTTCGCCATGGGATCGAGCACCGAGAACTCGGCCTACCAGGTCACCCGCAACCCCTGGGACACCGACCGGGTGCCCGGCGGGTCCAGCGGCGGTTCGGCCGCGGCCGTGGCCGCGTGCCAGGCGCCGTGGTCTCTCGGCACCGACACCGGCGGCTCCATCCGCCAGCCGGCGTCCCTCTGCGGCATCGTGGGGATGAAGCCCACGTACGGCGCCATCTCACGGTACGGGCTGGTGGCGTTCGCATCGTCACTCGACCAGGTCGGCCCGTTCACGCGCAGCGTGCGCGACGCGGCGCGGCTCCTGTCGCACATGGTCGGTCACGACCCCATGGACTCCACGTCGCTGGAGTGGCCCGAACCCATCGTCATCCCGCAGGAGGAACGCCTCAACGGCATGCGCGTCGGCATCGTCGAGGAGCTCATGGGCGACGGCATCGAGCCGGGCGTCCGCGACGCGGTGCAGCGGTCGCTCACGCTGATCGAGGAGCTGGGCGGCACCGTCGTCCCCGTCAGCCTCCCCGCCAGCAAGCACGGACTCTCGACGTACTACATCATCGCCCCGGCGGAGGCGTCGGCGAACCTGGCCCGCTTCGACGGCGTCCGCTACGGCTTCCGCGCCGAGGCCGACACGTTGCCGGACCAGTACGAGATCACCCGCGGCGAGCGGTTCGGGCCGGAGGTCAAGCGCCGGATCATGCTCGGCACGTTCGCCCTCGCGAGCGGCTACTACGACGCCTACTACCGCCGAGCGCAGCAGGTGCGCACGCTGATCGTGCGCGACTTCGATCGGGCGTTCGCGGACGTCGACCTCATCGCGACCCCCACATCGCCCACGGTGGCATTCAGGCTGGGTGAGCGCACCCAGGACCCGTACTCCATGTACCTCGCCGACATCTGCACGGTTCCGGTCAGCCTGGCCGGGCTCCCGGCGATCTCCATCCCGTGCGGTCTCTCGGACGGGTTGCCCGTCGGTCTGCAGCTGGTGGGGCCGGCGTTCAGCGAGAACCGGATCCTCCAGGCGGCACACGCGCTTGAGGGTGCCATCGGATTCAACCCGACGCCTCCCGGGGTCCTGGCATGAGCGAGTACGAAGCGGTCATCGGAATCGAGATCCACGTCCAGCTCCTCACCCGGACGAAGATGTTCTGCGGGTGCGAGCTGTCGTTCGGCGACGCACCCAACACCCACACCTGTCCGGTCTGCCTGGCGCACCCCGGCGCCCTCCCGGTGGTGAACGCCGAGGCCATCCGGCTGGGGATCATCGCGGGCATGGCGCTCGGATGCGGGATCGCTGATCGGTCGGTCTTCCACCGGAAGAACTACTTCTATCCCGACCTGCCGAAGGCGTACCAGATAAGTCAGTTCGACGAGCCCCTGTGCGTCGGCGGCAGCTTCACCTTCCTGCAGGAGGAAGGGGAGAAGACGATCGGCATCACCCGCGTCCACCTGGAGGAGGACGCGGCAAAGCTCCAGCACCTGTCGTCCTCCGGGCGCCGTGCGGGCGCCGAGCAGTCGGTGGTCGACTTCAACCGCGGCGGCACGCCGCTCGCCGAGATCGTGAGCGAACCCGACCTCCGGTCCGGCGAGGACGCCGCCGACTTCCTGAAGCAGCTCCGCCACACCCTCCGCGAGTTCGGCGTCAGCGACTGCAACATGGAGGAGGGCTCCATGCGCGCCGACGCCAACGTCAGCATCCGGCCGGTGGGCAGCACCGAGCTGGGCACGAAGACCGAACTCAAGAACATGAACTCGTTCACGTTCCTGCGCCGGGGCGTTGAGGCCGAGATCGCACGTCAGACGGCGCTGGTGAGGTCGGGGCAGCGTGTCGTCCAGGAGACGCTCCACTTCGACCCGGTCACCGAGGAACTGCACCCCCTTCGCAGCAAGGAGGAGGCGCACGACTACCGGTACTTCCCCGAGCCGGACCTGGTGCCCGTGGTACCGGACCGCACCTGGGTCGACGAGATCCGCGCCGGTCTGCCCGAGTCGCCGGTCGACCGCCGCCGGCGCTTCCAGACGGACTACGGCCTCACGTACGAGGACGCCGAGGTCCTCACCGAGACCACGGATCTCTCCGCCTACTTCGAGGAACTCGCCACGCTGTCTCCACCGAAGCAGGCGGCCAACTGGCTCCGTGGCGATGTGCGCGCGCTTCTGACCGAGCGCGGGGAGGAGCCCTGGGAGGGGCACCTCACGCCCGCGCGTCTCGGTGAGCTCATCTCCCTGGTCGAATCGGGCGGCGTCAGCCGGTCGAACGCCCGCGAGATCGTGCTCCCGGCGATCCTCGACTCAGGGCGTGACCCCGGCGACATCGTGGACGCGGAGGGCATCGGCGCCATCGGCGACGCGGACGAGCTCCGGGCCATCGTCGAAAAGGTCTTCGCCGACAATCCGAAACAGGCCGGGCAGTTGCGGGACGGCCAGGACAAGCTGATCGGGTTCTTCGTGGGGCAGACCATGAAGGCCACGCAGGGGCGGGCCGACGCGAAGGCCGTGAACGCGCTCGTGCGGGAGATCTCGGGTCGCGGGTGAGCCAGAGGCGACTTACTCGATGGTCCGTGCGGGGTCGCATCGGCCGTCCGACGTTCCGCGCCCGTGCCCTCCGGGGCCGGGCGGTCACTCCGGTTGGTTAGACTGACGCCCACATGAAACACACGCTCTCCGCGCTGGTCGAAAACAAGCCCGGCGTCCTCTCACGAATCTCCGGACTGTTCACCCGCCGCGGATTCAACATCGATTCACTCGCCGTCAGTCCGTCCGAACGGCCGGAATACTCCCGTGTCACGATCACCGTCGACGCGACCGGAACGCCGATCGAGCAGATCACCAAGCAACTCGACAAGCTGATCAACGTGATCAAGGTACGCGACCTCGACCCGAAGAACGCGGTCTCGCGCGAACTCGGGCTCTTCAAACTGAGCGTCCCCTCGGGGCGTCGCAGCGAGATCATCGAGCTGGTCGAGATCTTCCAGGCCCGGATCGTGGATGTCACGTCCGAGTCGCTCATCGTCGAGCTGACCGGTGACAGCGACACGCTCCACCAGATGGAGGATCTGCTCACACCGCTGGGCCTGACCGAACTGGTCAAGACCGGCGTGGTGTCGCTCGCTCGCGGGAACAAGCCCACATAACCCACCTCTCAGGAGTCGCCTGAATGCTGTACGACGACGACGCCGACCTCGGTCGGCTGGACGGTAAGACCGTCGCCATCATCGGCTACGGAAGCCAGGGGCACGCCCATGCCCTCAACCTGAAGGACTCCGGCGTCGACGTCGTCGTCGGCCTTCGTCCCGACTCGGGCTCCGTGGCCAAGGCGAAGGAGGCGGGCCTCGAGGTACTCGACCCCGCCGCCGCGGCGGCCAAGGGCGACCTCGTGATGATCCTCGTCCCGGACGAGCTCCAGGGTGACCTGTTCCGTGAGGAGCTCGCCGCCGGCATCACGCCCGGAAACGCGCTCGTCTTCGCCCACGGCTTCTCGGTCCACTTCGGCCAGATCGTCCCCCCGGAGGGCGTCGACTGCTTCCTGGTGGCCCCCAAGGGCCCCGGTCACCTCGTGCGTCGTCAGTACGTCGAGGGCATGGGCGTCCCGGGCCTCATCGCGATCGCCCAGGACGCGACGGGCTCGGCCCGTGATCTCGCCCTGGCCTACGCCAAGGGCATCGGCTGCACCCGCGCGGGCGTCATCGAGACCTCGTTCGCCGAGGAGACCGAGACGGACCTGTTCGGTGAGCAGGTCGTGCTCTGCGGCGGGCTCTCCGAACTCGTGCGTGCCGGCTTCGAGACCCTCGTGGACGCCGGCTACCAGCCCGAGATGGCCTACTTCGAGTGTCTCCACGAGCTCAAGCTCATCGTGGACCTCATCTACGAGAAGGGCATCAGCGGTATGCGCTACTCCATCTCCAACACGGCGGAGTACGGCGACATCTCCCGCGGTCCCCGCATCGTGACCGAGGAGACCCGCGCCGAGATGCGGAAGATCCTCGGCGAGATCCAGACCGGTCAGTTCGCGAAGGAATGGCTCCTCGAGAACAAGGTCGGACGCCCCGCGTTCCGGGCCGTCGGCCGCCGCCAGTCGGAGCACCAGATCGAAGAGGTCGGAAAGCGCCTCCGCGGGATGATGAGCTGGATCGACCAGGACTTCGCCGACACCAAGTAGTCGGCGCGATCACGGCAACGGGCGAGGACGAAAGAAGGCGATGACAGACACCACGGCACGCGTTCTCATCTGCGAGAAGATCGCGGATGCGGGGATCGAGGCACTTCGACAGGCGGTCGACGTCGTCGACGGCATCGGCTGGTCGAAGGAGGACATCCTCGAGAAGCTCGGTGACTTCGACGGCATGGTCGTCCGGAGCGCCACCAAGGTGACGGCCGAGATGATCGACGCGGGCACGAGGCTCAAGGTCATCGGGCGCGCCGGCACCGGCGTCGACAACGTCGACCTCGACGCCGCCACCCGGCGGGGTATCGTCGTGGTGAACGCCCCCGAGTCGAACTCGCTGTCGGCCGCCGAACACACGGTGGCCCTCATCCTCGCGCAGGCCAGGAACGTCGCTCCGGCCCACGCCCGTCTCGTCGACGGTGCGTGGGAGCGGTCCAAGTTCGGCGGTATCGAGGTCACCGGCAAGACCCTGGGCGTCGTCGGCCTCGGCCGCATCGGGCGCCTGGTGGCCGAGCGGGCCGTCGGCCTCCGGATGCACGTGGTCGCCTACGACCCGTTCATCGGCGAAGCGCGATTCCGTGAGATGGGCCTCGAGCGGGCCGAGTCGCTGGACGATCTCTACGCCGTCAGCGACTTCGTCACGCTGCACATGCCCTCGACCCCGGAGACCCGGGGCATGATCAACGCCGAGTCACTCGCCAAGATGAAGAAGGGCGCCCGGCTCATCAACGTCGCCCGGGGCGACCTCGTCGATGCCGACGCCCTCGCGGACGCCGTGAAGAGCGGTCACCTGGCCGGTGCCGCCGTCGACGTGTTCATCGGGGAGCCGGTCACCGAGAGCCCGCTCTTCGGCCTGCCCGGCATCACGGTGACCCCCCACCTCGGTGCGTCCACCGTGGAGGCCCAGGACCGCGCCGGCACGGATGTCGCGGAGCAGGTCGTCGCCGCACTCACCGGCGGCGTCGTGACCACCGCCGTCAACATCCCGGCCGTCTCGCCGGAGGGGATGGAGGCCATGCGGCCGTACATCCCGCTCGCCCGCAAGCTGGGCCAGATCCTCCAGGCGCTGTCCGGTGGTCAGATCGAGAATCTCGAGGTCGTCTGCGAGGGGCCGCTCGCCGGTCACCCGACGCGACTCATCACGTCGTCGGCGCTCGCCGGCATCATCAGCGGCACCACCGAGACCGAGCCCAACCTCGTCAATGCGACGCATCTCGCCGTCGAGCGCGGCATCAGCTTCAGTGAGAACAGCACGCCGACCAGCGGTGACTACACCAACCGCATCACGCTCCGCACCGGCGGCGTCGAGGTGTCAGGCACCACGGTCGGCCGCACCGATCGCGCGCGTCTCGTGTCGGCCTTCGATCAGGAGGTCGAGATCGAGCTCGCACCGCACATCGGGATCTTCCGTTACCGGGACGTCCCCGGCATGATCGGGCGGGTCGGCACGGCGCTCGGGCAGGCGGACGTCAACATCGCGTCCATGGCCGTGTCGCGCAGCCGCAGCGAGGGGCTCGCCGTGATGGCGATCACGGTCGACCAGCCGGTCCCGGACGCGGTCGCCACCCAGATCGAGCAGCTCGAGGACTTCGACCGCGTGTGGTTCATCGAGGTCGACGAGGGGTAACACCACGCCCCGCTCCCAGGGGGCGGAACAGAGAGTTCATCGCGATGCGGTCATCGAGCAACAGGATGCGTCCCCCCGCTCGTCGGAGATGAGCTGTGCCAGTGTCGTCTTCCCGCTTTGGCGGGCACCCCGGATCTCGACGATCCGGAATGCATCAATGGACTCGCGGACGATGGGCGCGAGATTCCTGGCGACCGCGGACATCATGGGTGAAACGTCGCACCCATCTGGTGGATGCGCGGGCATCCGATGGTGGATTCGCGATGCTTTGGTGGTGGATGAGCGGCTACCCGGTGGCGGATTTGCGGTATCGCAATCGATCGTTGGCGCTGACGCGTAGTGACTGCTGCTTTGATGTCCACGGTGGACCTCTTCCTCGTATCTTGAGCCATGCCCGCGGCCGGTGATATATTCACCCGGATGACGGCCCCACGGAACATCCACGCTCCGCTGTGCGGCCCGACGCTGCTTCTTTGCCGTGCCCTCCTCCCCCGGTAGGGGGAAGCTCACGCACATACCAGCCATCGATGGGTGCTCCCGCGATCTCGCGGCGTGGTGCACGTCCCCGGCGGCGCGGTACGCCACCGGGCACCTCGGACAGGACACCACCCTGTCTCTCGGCACCCGGCGACGCCCCGCATCCACCGGTGACGCACCCCACCTCCACGATCGCGCGAGATCAACCATCTCGTCGGCATCACGACCTCGACGAACCAGCAGTGAGGGAGAAACCCCTGTGAGCAGCACGGAAACCACATCACGCGACCCCGAAAAGCGGGTTCGCTTCTTCGACACCAGCCTGCGCGACGGCGAGCAGGCCCCCGGAATCCATCTCAACCAGCGCGAGAAGGTGGAGATCGCGCAGCAGCTCGCGCGCCTCGGCGTCGACGTGATCGAGGCCGGCTTCCCGATCTCGTCCCAGGGCGACTTCGAGGGCGTGAAGGCCATCGCGAACGAGGTGGAGGGCCCCACCATCGCCGGCCTTTCTCGTGCCAACGAGAAGGACATCACACGATGTTTCGACGCGGTCAAGGACGCGGCGAAGCACCGCATCCACACCTTCATCGCGACCTCGGACATCCACCTGCAGTGGAAGCTCAAGATGTCGCGCGAGGAGGTCCTGAAGACCGCCGTCGACAGCGTGAAGCTGGCGCGATCGCTGGCCGAGGACGTCGAGTTCTCCTGTGAGGACGCCACCCGCAGCGACACGTCGTACATCGCCGAGGTGGTCGCCGCGGTCATCGAGGAGGGCGCGAGCACCATCAACCTCCCGGACACCGTCGGCTACACGATGCCCGGTGAGTTCACGACCTTCCTCACCACGCTCTACGAGAAGTGCCCGGCCCTGGCGGACGTCACCCTCTCGGTGCACTGCCACAACGACCTGGGCCTCGCCGTCGCCAACTCGCTGGCCGGCCTGCATGCCGGGGCGCGTCAGATCGAGGGCTGCGTCAACGGCATCGGCGAGCGGGCGGGCAACGCGTCGCTGGAGGAGATGGCCATGATCCTCCGCACCCGCTCCGATGACGTCGGCGGCCTGTGGTGCGACATCAACACCGAGGAGATCACCCGCTCCAGCCGGATGATCAGCCGGTTCACCGGGTACGTGGTGCAGCCGAACAAGGCCGTGGTGGGGCGCAACGCCTTCGCCCACGAGGCGGGCATCCACCAGCACGGCGTGCTGGAGAACCCGCTGAACTACGAGATCATGGACCCGAAGACCGTCGGCCTCGAGAAGAGCGAGCTCGTGCTGGGCAAGCACTCCGGCCGGCACGCCCTGCAGGCCGCGCTGCTCGATCTGGGCTACGAGCTCGACACGGACGAGATGCGGTCCGTCTTCGAGCGCTTCAAGGCCGTGGCCGACAAGAAGGGCGAGCTCTCCGCACTGGATCTGGAGGCCCTCATGGGCGACGAGATCCGCGTCGGTGAGGTCGACGGCTTCACGCTCAGCGGCTTCCAGATGACCGACGCGACGGGCGAGGCGCCGTCGGCGGTCGTCACCGTGACGGGATCCGACGGGACGAAGCGGGAGGGCACCGCCACCGGCGACGGGCCGGTCGACGCGCTCATGAAGGCCATCGACAACGCCATCGGGACCAACGGCACACTTCTGGAGTACGCCGTCAACGCCGTCACGAGCGGTCGTGACGCACTCGGCGAGGCCCGCGTCGTGGCCGAGATCGACGGTCTGACGCGGAGCGGTCTGGGCATGTCGACGGACGTGCTCGAGGCGAGCGCCATCGCCTACATCCGCGCGGTGAACGCCAGCCGCGGCATCGAGGAGTCGGAGCCGGTCGAGGGCATCTGATGGGAGGGGTGGGGGACCGGATCGTCCGTGTTTCCCCACCTCGTGCCGTAGGCTCATCACCACTGAGAGCGCTCGATGCGGTCGAGCGCGAGTCGGAGATCATGGAACGAAAGGCGAGGGTACGAGTGCAACGGGAATCGAGCGTGGGCGGTGCCGCCCGCCGGGTGTGGATGGCGGCCCTCTGGCTCGGGGCGCTGTTGATCGCGGCTCCCGTCGCCAACGCCGCCGACATCACCGGCCAGGTCAACGTCGCGGTCTCATTGAACACCGCGGGCGTACCGAACGAGGTGGGCCCCGCCCCCTGCAACTCGGGTGCCGGGTGCCCGGCCTATTGGAGCTACGCGCGCCCGATCGTCCGTGTGGTCTGGAGCGTGCCGGCCACGGCGGTGCCCGGTGACTCGTTCACCATCGCGATCGATCCCAACCTCAACCCGCAGACGTTCGTCCCGACCGATCTGACGGCCGCCGACGGCGTCACCGTGGTGGCACGCACGACGCGTGAAGCCTCGCGGATCCGCTTCACCCTCAGCGACTACGTCGCGAGCCAGCAGGGCGTCGGTGGTGCCACCGACATCGGTCTTCGGTTCGCGTCGACCGCCGTTCCCGTGTCGGGTGCCCGTGCGGTGAACGTCGTCAACCGCACGGTCGTGGTCAAACGCGCGCCCGCGCCGACCGGTGACGCCAACTACATGTACGGCTACTGGACCCCGAACGAGGCCGCCGCCACGGCACGTGACGCCGCGGGCGCTCTCGTCCAGCGGACGGCGCAAATGCGCTGGGTCGTGCAGCTCAAGACGAGGGTGGGCAATCCGGAACGCAACTGGCGGACGGTCACGCTCACCCAGACGCCGCAGACCGGGTTGAACGTTCGATGCGATGACCTGCGGGTGCGCATCGTGGACAGCCAGGACAGGCCCGCGCCGGCGAGCGTCACCGCGCAGACGCTCAGTTGTACGCCCGACACCCTGCGGCTGCGTGTGACGAAGCCGATCGGCGATGCCGGTGTCTACCGCGTCGGCGTGAACATGTTCCTCAGCACGAACAGTTCCGGCCAGCCCACGCACGTCGTGGGTTCCGAAACCCGGATCGGGATCCGTCCGGGCGGATACGGCAACGAGGTCATGGTCGACTACGACGGTGTCCAGCACCTGCTTCGCTCCACCCTCGGGCGGGGCCAGGCATCGGGCACGGTCGGGGGATTCGGACCCCGAAGCTCGATCATCGGCGTGATCAACAACCGCCAGGAGGTCGTCGGAGTCTCCCGGACACCGGGTGGTACGGCGGTGGCCGGATCCGCGAAGGTCCTCGTGCGCATGCGACCACTCGTCGCCCGGCCGCGCCCTGGCGCCTCCCTTCCCTGGCGGATCACGGTGACCAACCGGACCGCGACCACCTACCGGAACGTCCGGGTGTGCCTGCGACCCGGTCGCACCGCCTTCACGGCGGGCTCCGTCCGGTACGTGGTCACCGCGCCCAAGGTCAAGCCGCTTCGAGCCACCGCTCGCGTCGTCCGCGTCCGGAAGACGGGTGAGCGATGCTTCACCGTCCGCGCGATCCGTCCGAAGGGAACGATGACCCTCGTCGTGCGTACCACGACCGCCAGGCGGGTTCGCGGCACGCTCACCAACCGTGCCGCGGTCACGGTGCCGAAGGTGGGCACGGTGCGTGTTGCGGCGATCGCGAGGGTTCGCTGAGGAAGGCCGCACGGTCGACGCCCGGACCGATCGACGACGGTCATCGGTCCGGCGGGATACGCGAGCGTTGTCGGTCTCTCGTCGACGCTCATCCCGCATCGAGGCGTGGTGGCGTCGGTCACACCTTCCGGCCGCGAGGTACGGCGGACCGTGCCGACTCGGCGAGTGCCCACAGGAGCTGATCGACCACCGGTGACGGCTCCCGTCGTGCGGTGACCAGGCCCCATTCGACTGAGGGCATCTCCGAGTCGATCGTCACGGTGACGAGCCGTCCTGAGGCCAGGTTGCCGCGCACGGCCAGGGTGGGGACGAGGGCCAGGCCGAGCCCGGCCATCACGGCCTGCTTGACGCCCTCCAGGTTGGCGACGACGGTGCGGCGTCGCGGTTCGATCCCCGCGGTGCGCAGGATCGCGTCGACGGCCATGCGGTCGGCACGTCCCGCCTCGCGCGTCACGAGCGGCACGGTGGCGAGATCGTCGATGGACCGCGTACCGACGGCCAGAGGGTGTCCCGGCGGCGCGATGAGGACGAGGGGGTCCACCTGCACCGCACGGAAGGTGAGGTCGCCGGGGGTGACGTCACGGGTGGCGAGGACGCAGTCCACCTGGCCGTCGCGCAGATCGCCGATGGCGCGGTCCAGGTCGACGGACGTCACGGTGATCTCCAACTGGGGGCGCCGTTCGGTCAACAGCGCCAGGGCGGGGGGAAGGGCATAGATGACGAGGCCCTCGCCGCCGGCGACCGTGAGATGGTGGGAGGCCTCGGAGACGGCGGCGATGACGCTGCGCCCGGCCTGCTCCGCGGTGGCGAGGATGCGGCGGGCATAGGGGAGAAGGGCGGCACCGGCTTCCGTGGGCTGCGCTCCGGACCGGGCGCGCTCCAGCAGGGGCGTGCCCATCCGCTTCTCCAGCGATGCGACGAGGGTCGACACGGTCGGCTGGGTGATCCCGAGGGTCTCGGCGGCCCGGGTGAAGCCACCCTGCTCGATGACCGCGACGAATGCGCGAAGGCGCGCCGCATCCGAGAGCCAGTCAACGTTGGTCGTCAATGGATCCATGGGAGACATAGTTTGCCAGCGTACGTCCGCCGTCGTAACCTGTGATCACTTCGTACTGCCGCAGGAGTGATCAATGCCGAGAACACTTTTCGAGAAGGTGTGGGACGCGCATCTGGTGCGTGAGGGCGACGCCGAAGGGCCTCCCATCATCTACATCGATCTCCACCTCGTCCACGAGGTGACGTCCCCCCAGGCCTTCGAGGGGTTGCGGCTGGCCGGACGCCGACTGCGCCGGCCGGACCGCACGCTGGCCACCGTCGACCACAACGTGCCCACCGTCGGGCGCGACAAGCCGATCGAAGACCTCCTCTCGCGGCAGCAGGTCGAGACGCTCGAGAAGAACTGTGCCGAGTTCGGCGTGCCGCTCTACTCGATCCGCAGCCCGCGTCAGGGCATCGTCCACGTGATCGGGCCGGAGCTGGGTGTGACCCAGCCGGGCATGACCATCGTGTGCGGCGACAGCCACACCGCGACGCACGGCGCGTTCGGGGCGCTGGCGTTCGGCATCGGCACCAGTGAGGTCGAGCATGTACTCGCCACGCAGACCCTGCCGCAGCCGAAACCCAAGACGATGCGCGTCACGATCGACGGCATGCCGGGTCTCGGCGTTGTCGCCAAGGACCTCATCCTCGGGACCATCGGGCACATCGGCGTCGCCGGCGGCGTCGGCCACGTCATCGAGTACGCGGGTGACGCCATCCGCGCCCTGACGATGGAGGGCCGCATGACGGTCTGCAACATGACCATCGAGGGCGGCGGCCGCGCGGGGATGATCGCGCCGGACGAGACGACCTTTGAGTACCTGGAGGGTCGCGTCGCCGCACCGAAGGACTTCGCCGCCGCGGTTGAGGGTTGGAGGGAGCTTCCGACCGACGAGGGTGCGAAGTTCGACACCGAGGTGCACATCGACGCCGCCACGCTGGCGCCGCAGGTCACCTGGGGGACCACACCCGAGATGGTCGTCCCGGTCACCGGCCGGGTACCCACGCCGGACGAGTGGGGCGACCCCGAGAGCGCCCGCCGCGCCCTCGACTACATGGGCCTGAAGGGCGGAGAGGCCATCGAGGACATCAACGTCGACGTGGTATTCCTGGGCTCGTGCACCAACGGTCGCATCGAGGACCTGCGTGCCGCCGCCAAGGTCGTCGAGGGGCAGAGGGTCGCCGGAAGCGTTCGCGCCATGGTCGTGCCCGGCTCGATGCAGGTGAAGGCACAGGCCGAGAAGGAGGGCCTGGACCGCATCTTCTCGGAGGCCGGATTCGAATGGCGTGACGCCGGGTGCTCCATGTGCCTGGGCATGAACCCGGACATCCTGGTGCCGGGCGAGCGATGCGCGTCCACCTCGAACCGCAACTTCGAGGGACGGCAGGGCAAGGACGGGCGCACCCACCTGGTGAGCCCGCAGATGGCGGCCGCGGCGGCGATCACGGGACACCTGGTCGACGTCCGGTCGATGGACGTCGAACTCGCGGGGGTGGGCGCATGAACCCGATCACCGTCATCACCGGGGCACTGGCCCCGCTGGACCGTGCGGACGTCGACACGGACCAGATCATCCCGAAGCAGTTCCTGAAGCGCATCGAGCGCACGGGATTCGGGGAGTTCCTCTTCCACGACTGGCGCGGAACGGACGGCTTCCTCCTGGAGGAGCCCGCCTACATCGATGCACCGATCCTGGTCGCGGGTCGCAACTTCGGATGCGGTTCGTCGCGTGAGCACGCGCCGTGGGCGCTGGAGGACTTCGGCTACCGGGCGATCATCGCGCCGTCGTTCGCCGACATCTTCCGCTCGAACTGCACGAAGGTCGGCATCCTGCCGGTCGTCCTGCCGGATGAGGACGTCCAGGCGCTCATCGCCGCTGCGCTCGCGAACCCCGGGGCCACCGGCACAGTCGACCTGGAACGCCAGGTCGTGGTGGGGCCGGACGGTTCCGAGTATCCGTTCGACATCGACGCGTCGATTCGTCACCGCCTTCTGAACGGGCTCGACGACATCGGCATCACCCTGTCGAAGGTCGAGGAGATCGACCGCTACGAGGCCGAGCGCGAGCGCGAGGGGCCGGTGACCACCGTCCTCGGATAGAGCCGTCACATCGCGGGTGGGCGCATCCCGGTGCGCCCACCCGCGACGCCGGGGACAGACGACCCACGAAGTGCGTGATTCCCACGGACTACGATGCGTCCATGAAGCGCTCACCACTGCTCGTCCTGTGCTGCTCCGCCCTCATCGCCGGCGTTCTGGCGGGCTGCGGCGGATCGGACTCGGACACGACGACGGACGGGACGACGAGCGTCGTCCTCACCACCGAGACGGCCGTCTCCACCACTGGCACCGCACCGGTCGGAACCACGCCCTCGGCGCCGGCCGACCCGGGGTCGTCCGGACGGGGCGAGTCGCTGGCGGTCACCTTCCGTGCCGGCAGGGTCACCGGTGACACGAGCCCGTCCGTGAAGCGCGGGGACCGCGTGTCGATCTCCGTCACCTCGGACGTCGCGGACGAACTCCACCTCCACGGTTACGACATCGCACGTCCGCTGACGCCGGGACAGACGACGACGTTCTCGTTCGTCGCGGACATCCCGGGGAAGTTCGAACTCGAGCTCCATCACAACCCGACCCGGCTTCTCACGCTGACCGTCACGTGAACCGACGTCCACGAGTGGCGATCGGCACGGCCGTCGTGCTGCTCGTCGGTGTGAGTTCCGCCTCCGCGCACGGCATTGGCGCGCGCGGCGACCTGCCGCTTCCCAAGGGGTTCTTCATCTGGGCCGCGGCACTCGCGGTCGTCCTGTCGTTCCTGATCGCCGCCATGAAGCAGCGGCCCTCGTTCGCCGACGGTTCCGAGCCGGGCGTTCGGCTGGGGCGGTGGACGGTCATCGTGCGATCACTGATCTCGCCGTTCCTTCGGTCGATCGGTCTGGTGGCGCTCGGCGTCGCGATTGCCGCCGGCTTCGGGGGGTCGCAGGTCACGAACGAGAACATCGCTCCGGTGCTGCTCTTCGTCGCCCTCTGGCTGGGCGCGGTGTGGGCGTCCGCGATCCTGGGCGACATCTGGCGGATGTTCAATCCCTGGGACACGCTGGCGATGTTCGGCAGCGGGCGTGTGGGAACCGCGCCCGAACCGGATCCCGATGACCGGTCGTTCACCTACTCGTACTGGCCCGCGGCCATCGGCCTCGTCCTCTTCCAGTGGTACGAGCTCGCGCACCCCGATCCCGGCAGTCCCCGCAACGTGGCGATCGCGCTCTCGGTCTACACCGTGGTGATCATGGGATGTGCGGCCAGGTACGGTCGCGTCTGGATCCAGACGGGCGAGGCCATCACGGTGCTGTGCCGGCTGGTGGCCGCGATGGCCCCGATCGGGCGCGACCGTGAGGGGCAGCTGCGGCTGCGGATGCCGTTCTCCGGCCTCGCATACGTCGAGAGCCGCCGCGGCCTGACGGCGGTCGTGCTGTCGGTTCTCGGTTCCACGACCTTCGACGGGATGTCCCGCAGCACGTGGTTCTCGGACATGGTCAACGGCATGGACCCCTGGGTCCGCTCGCTCGTGAGCACGTTCTTCATGGCCATGTGCATCGCCGTGATGAGCGGGCTCTACCTCATCACGGTCCGGATCGTCGCACGGTGGGGTGGGGACACCACCGAGGGCATCGCGGATCGCTATGCACCCACGCTGATCCCGATCGCGCTGGCCTACTCGGTGGCGCACTACTTCTCGCTGCTGGTGTTCGAGGGGCAGCGCCTCGGGTACCTGGTGTCCGACCCCGCCGGTCAGGGATGGAACATCTTCGGGACGTCGGACTCCGGGATCGACTACACCGTGATCTCGACGGGGGCGATCGCCCTGGTGCAGACGGCCGCGATCATCGTCGGCCATGTCGCGAGCGTCCTCCTGGCGCATGAGCGCGCCCTGATCGACGTGGGGCCGAAGCGAGCCGCACTTTCGCAGGTGCCGATGCTCATCCTGATGATCGTCTTCACCATCACGGGTCTGACGCTGCTCCTGGCGGCCTGAACGGGTCGCACGGGGCGGAGGCTCTCGCTCCCCGCCGGCGCGCGTCGCGGACCGGGTGAGACGGGGGTCCGTCGGTGTTGCGTCACGGCGCACACCGACGAAGCGGGGTTCAGGCCGCGGAGTGCGCCGGAGGGGCGTAGCGGCAGTGGAGCATCAGGTCGTTGCCGTCGGGGTCGGTGAAGAGGGCCATGTGACACACGCCGGTGTCGAGCGTGTCGGCCACGAAGGTGACGCCCTTCGCCTCCAGATCGGCCCGTGCGGTCGCGACGTCGTCGACGTGGAGCGCGATGTGACCGTTCTTCTGGGGCGTGAACGGCATCCCGAGGGCCTCGGGCTCCCAGATGCCGAAGCAGGTGTCGCCGACCCAGAACTCGTAGTCCGAGGAGGGATCGGGACGAAGTCCGAGGGTCTCGACGTAGAACTCTCTCGATCGGGCGGGGTCCTGAGTCGGTACCGCGACGAAGTCGACCTTCGAGATCGTGGCCGTCATCGGGTGTCCTTTCGCTGTGTGGCGAACGTGTGTTCGGTCATCATAGTGACCGGGCCCGATGATCGGTAGCGAGGTTCTGGCGGTCCGTGAGGACGATATGGCGGGCTTTCGGTGCTCCGCGTCGTGGATCCGCGCCCGCCATGGGTCAGGTCAGACCCTGACGTGCCTCGCGCACGAGCATGACGGCCTCGGGGAAGAGCACGCGGATGGCGTCGCGCACCTGCGTCGCCTGCTCCTCCGGCTGACCGGCCAGGTCGAGGCGCTGGATGCACGCCACCGTCATCTGCACCGCGAGGTTGATGGCGTTGTCCGCCCAGGCGACCTTCTGGGCGCCCTGCATCTGCTCCATCATGTCGCGAAGGCCGCGCTGGAGATCATCGGGGTCTCCGAACATGCCGCCGAATGGGAATCCACCCTCGTCCACGCTGTCATCCTTCGTTTCGTTCATCGGACCCCCAGAGGGTAGCCGAGTCGGAGGTGGGTTCGTCGGGCGAACGGTGGTCGCGTACCCTCGCCCGATCGATGTCGGAAGCGACGGGAATCGTGCGACGGACCTCGGGGCGATGCGCACGCGGAAGCAGAGCACCGGTGGGCACGGGTCGGTGTGAAGCCTCGGGCGGCGGGTGATGGCACGACGCACGACGCCGTGCCATCACGTTTCGCCGGGTCAGTATGTGATCAGCGGCTTGATGATCCCGTCGGCCTTCGTCTTCATCAACTCGAAGGCGCGCTCGGAGTCGTCGATCGACATGGTGTGCGTGGTCATGGGTGTCGGATCGATCTTCCCGGTCTCGAGGAGACGCAGGATCCGTCCCATCCGCTCGTTGCCGCCGGGGCAGAGGGCCGTATTGATCGACTTGTCGCCCATGCCCAGGACGAAACCGTCCAGCGGGATGGTGAGCGTCGGACCGGACTCGCCGTGGTACCCGACGTTCGAGATCGTGCCGCCGGGCTTGGTGGCCTGGATGCAGTTCTCGAACGTCACCTGGAGGCCGAGGGCCTCGACGGCGGAGTCGGCGCCTCCTCCGGTCGCCTCGACGACCGTCTCGACGATATCGCCGTCCGCGGGATCGAGCGTGATGTCCGCTCCGAAGTGCGTCGAGAGCTCGCGACGCGCCGGCACGCCGTCCACGGTGATGATGAGGCCTGCGCCGAGCAGCTTGGCGCCGATCGTGGCCGACAGGCCGACGGCACCCTGAGCGAAGATCACGACGGATCCGCCGAGTGGGATCTTCGCGTTCTCGGCGCCGGCGAACCCGGTGGTGAGCATGTCGCAGCAGTAGACGGCCTTCTCGTCCGGGATCGCGTCCGGGATCTTCGCCAGGTTGAAGTCGGCGTCGTTGACGAAGAAGTACTCGGACAGGTTGCCGTCCCGCTGAGCCGTGTAGCGGTATCCGCCGAGCGGCCCGCCACACTGCGACGAGAACCCGCGTTGGCAGGCCGAACAGGTGCCGTCGGGCGTCACCGCACATACGACCACGCGGTCTCCCACCTGTGCGGAGGTGACGCCCTCACCGACCTCGTGGACGACGCCGACGCTCTCATGACCGAGCAGACGGCCGTCCGGGATTCCGAGGAGTCCCGCGACGGTGTGGACGTCGGATGTGCAGAGGAGGGAGGCGGTTGTGCGGACGATCGCCTCTCCCGGCCCGGCACGCGGGATCTCGCGCTCGACCATGCCGACCCGGCCGATCCCGAGCATGCAGAGGCCCTTCATCGTGGCCATGACGATCCTTTCGGATAGATTCTTGAGGTGTCCGGAAACGGAGCCGACCGGCGATGCGGCCGGATTTGTTCCGCCGTCCGACCGACGCTACGGTGGCTCGCGGGCCGCCGCAACCGCGGCGGTGCGTTTTCGCCGGGGTATCGCCCTTTCGGGTGATGCGGCGCACCGCGCCCACCCATCGGGGAGGCCACGAACGCGGATGCCGGTGGCTCCGCGGCACGACGTCACTCGTGCCGCCCATCTCGGGTTCGCCGGGCCGCGCAGTGGGGTTGTGGTGGGCGTGTTCGACGACCGGCCGTGGAGGTGACGAGGCGACGGTCCCGGCTTCGCGGGAGGGGCGGTTCGCATCCGCGCGCGAGTGGTAGCCTTACGCGCGTCCACCACCGGAGGGAAGCTCGACACCATGGCGCACGGCTCGTCTCAACCGAAGAACCTGTCGATCACCTGGCCGTTCACGTTCGCGGCCCTCGTCGCGGTGTTCTCACTGGTGTGGTTCTGCCTCGGTTTCGCGATCCACGACCGCAAGCCGATCGACGACAGCTATGAGGTTTCGGGCCCCGTCGAGCTGAAGTGGCACTACGAGATCTTCCAGTACGGCCTCTACGCCGCGCTTCTCATCTGCATCGGCGGATACGTCTTCAACCACCTCCGGGCGAAGAAGCGCATCGCGGCTGAGGCGTAGATGGTCGGTTCCGTCTAGTGTCCCGCGTCAGAGCTTCGTGGTCGTTTGCCGGCTGCATCTCATCGCGAGGCGGTGTCCTCGACCGCCAAGAGATTCCCGATATTCCGGCGGTCTGCGTCCGTGCCTCGCCGGAGATTCGCTCGGCAAACACCAAACGAACCTCCGACGCGGGACACTAGCCGTCGGGATGGATACCGCTCCCCGATGGCGGAAGGGGCGGCTTCTGGTCGCGTCGCCGTCCTTGACCGACCCCAACTTCCGGCGGTCCGTCGTGCTCCTTCTCGAGCACTCGGAGAACGGCGCCCTGGGGGTCATCCTCAACCGGCCCACGGACACCCCCACCCGTGAGGCGCTGCCCGGACGTCTGACCGGCCCCCTGCCGGACGACGCCGTGGTGCATGAGGGCGGGCCGTGTGAGCCGGGATCCGTGTTGCTCCTCGGTGAGTTCCGCGATGCGGGCGCGCATCTGGGGGGAACCCCGGTGATCGGAGCGCTCCGGGTGGTCGAGCCCGATGCCGACCTCCGGAACATTGAGGACCAGGTGCTGGGTCTGCGCGCGTTCGGTGGCTACGCCGGCTGGGGCGGCGGGCAGCTGGAGGGCGAGATCGCCGACGACGGCTGGATCGACGCGGAGTGTCTGCCGGATGACGTCTTCTGCGACGACCCCGAGGGGCTCTGGAGCACGGTGCTCGAGCGCAAGGGCGGCAACTACCGCCTCGTCGCCCGCATGCCGCTCGATCCCTCATTGAACTGACGACGTCTGAGTCACCGTCCGGCCCGCGGACGCGCGCGCTACCGGTGGGCCTCCCCGGGCTCGCGGTGAGGGGCCGGATCCGGCCGACGAGGCGGAACGCGGTGTGACGGCCGGTCGACGTCGGGTTCGCGTGCGGGTGCGGGCATCATCCGAATCGGTTCGCCGATGACCTCGTGCGGGGGCGCCGGACACTCCTTGTGTGTGCGCCCCCGACAGTACGAATCGGACGTCCTTCGTGTGGACGCTCAGCAGTGAAGCTCGGTGCGACGCATGTTCGGGCTCCGTCACGACGTCGCGGATGACCGGGATTCGACGGTGGCCCGACGTGTGAAGGGCCCCTCCGAGGAGGGGCCCTTCATGTACCGCGTCTCGGAGATGTTGAGAGTGTCTAGACGGTGGTCTCGACACGCTCCGGCGTGGACGGGTCGAGGTCCATGTCGTAGGCGGTTCCACCGTGCAGGATGGGGTCGATTCCGGCGATCTCGTCCTCCTCCTTGACACGGAAGCCGATGGTCTTGTCGATCACCCGACCGATGATGTAGGCGACGACGAAGGAGTAGACCATGACGGTGAGCGCCGGGACGATCTGCGTCATGAGCTGATCGATGTTGCCGCTGAAGAAGAGCCCGGTGTCCTGTGCGAGGAACCCGAGGTACAGACAGCCGACCATACCGGCGACGAGGTGGAGACCCACGACGTCGAGCGAGTCGTCGTAGCCCAGCTTGTACTTCAGCTCGATCGCGAAGGCACACACGGCACCGGCGACGAAGCCGAGCACGACGGCCCAGATCGGGTCGAGGTTGGCGCAGGCCGGCGTGATGGCGACCAGGCCGGCGACCACACCGGAGGCGGCTCCGACGGCCGTGGCCTTCCCGCTGCGGATCCGCTCGATGAGGATGAAGCCGAGGATGCCGGCGGCCGGAGCACCGATCGTGTTGAGGAAGATCAGGGCGCCGAGGCCGTCCTCGGTGGCGGCACCGGTGTTGAATCCGAACCAACCGAACCACAGGATGGCGGCACCGATGAGCACCAGCGGGACGTTGTGCGGCTTGGCGGCTTCCTTGCTGAAGCCCGTGAGGCGCTTGCCGAGGACGAGTGCCAGGGCGAGCGCGGCCGCACCGGCGTTGATGTGGACCGCGGTGCCGCCGGCCCAGTCGATGGTGGAGGTCTCACCGAAGCCGAACTTGCCGATCCAGCCGGTCATGCCCTCGTCATCGAAGGCCCAGACCCAGCCCTGAACGGGGAAGTACGAGACCGTTGCCCAGACACCGGCGAAGACGAGCCACGGGAAGAACCGGGCCCGGTCGGCGACGGCGCCCGAGATGAGGGCGGTCGTGATGATGGCGAACGTGCCGCCGAATGCGACGCCGGCAAGTGCGTCGCTGCCCGTGAGGTCGTTCACACCGAGGTCGGAGAATGGGTTGGCAACCACGGAGCCCCAGAATCCATCACCACTGAGAACACCCATGTTGTACCCGTAGATGATCCAGAGAACTGCGATGAGTCCGAGGGCGCCGAAGCTGAGCATCATCATCGAGACGACGCTCTTGGCTTTGACGAGGCCTCCGTAGAAGAAGGCGAGTCCCGGTGTCATGAAGAGCACCAGGGCTGCGCACACAAGTAGCCATATCGTTCCGGCGGTCATAGGGTCCTTCCGCTTTGTTCAGGTTTTCCGAGGCGCGATGCCTCTGGTTATGTCGCGTTGACCGAGATCCCGGGCCCGGAGACGGTGAAAAGTGCAGGTGACACAGGTGAGGTCCGGGATCGTCGGTGACCGTTTCGTACGGTTGAGCAGACGCTAGAGCGGCGGGGCGGCCGATCGGTTTGGACCAATCCACAAAGATCGATGGCGTTCACTTCACCACGCGGAAAACGCTGAGGGCGTACCGGGGAGGGCCTCGGACGGCGTGGCGATGGGAACTTTTCGGCGCCCTCCGGGGAATACGGGGTGATGGAGGACCGTCGCTCAGACAGGTGCATCATCCGCCGCTGCAACCCGACCGGCCCCGTCGGGCTCTCGTCGCGACGGACTTCGGCGGCCATCCGGGGCTGATCCATGAAACGCAGGCGCGGGTCATGGGGGACCTCCGGGGCGCGGCTACCTGATCGGTGTGGAGTCGCACGGGACGTCGCGTACACCCTGATCGAGAGACCAGCCGGGCCGGCGCGGGCCTGCGTGCCGGTTTACCGGGCTTCGCGCCGTCCCTGACGTGGGTGCGGGTAGGGGCACGTCCAGGATCGGATACCACCGTCCGTGCTGGGCCCCTGCCTGGCGCTCACGGCAGTTGACCGGAGCTCATACGAAGGCCCCGCAGCCCGCTGCGAGGTCACAGGGAGGGCTGGCGGGCTTCGCTCATGAAAGGTCTCCTACTGGAGTCGGGCGGCCTCGGCCATACTCGCCAGCTTCTGGAGCGACTGGTGCTCGACCTGGCGGATGCGCTCACGGGTGACGTTGAACATGCGGCCCAGTTCGTCCAGCGTGCGCGGCTTCTCGCCGCCCAGGCCGTAGCGGAGTTCCAGAACGCGGCGCTCGCGATACGAGAGCTGATCGAGAAGATCACCGAGCGCCTCGTGGCGAAGCGTGGTCTCGGCGGCCATCTCGGGGGCGACGGTGTTCTCGTCGGCCAGGAAGCGCACGAACTCGGCCTCCTCGTCCTCACCGACCGGCTTCTCGAGCGACACGATGGGCTGAGCGCTGCGGAGGATGTCCTCGACCTCCTCCGGCGGCAGGCCGGTGGCCTCGCCGAGCTCCTCGACGGTGGGCTCACGACCCAGCTGACCGATGAGCACGCGCTCGGCGCGGCTGATCTGGTTGAGCTTCTCGACGACGTGGACCGGGATGCGGATGGTGCGCCCCTTGTCGGCGAGCGCGCGCGTCACCGCCTGGCGGATCCACCAGGTGGCATACGTGGAGAACTTGAACCCGCGACGCCAGTCGAACTTCTCGACCGCGCGGACCAGGCCGAGGGTACCCTCCTGGATGAGGTCGAGGAAGGGGAGACCACGGCCGCGGTATGCCTTCGCGATCGACACGACCAGGCGGAGGTTGGCCTCGACCATCTGGCGCTTGGCCTCGGGATCTCCGTTCTCGATGCGCTTCGCGAGGCTGACCTCCTGCGCGGCGGTGAGGAGCGGTACACGTCCGATGTCCTTCAGGAACAGCTGGAGTGCGTCGGTCGTCTGCTCGACCGCCGGATGGGTGCGCCGGTTGCGCTCGGCCTCGTCCAGTTCGGCCGTGCGGGCACGCGCTTCGATGGCGTCGACGATGTCGACTCCGAGCTCGTCGAGGTGCTGGTAGAGCTCGGCCTGCGAGGTTGCGTCGACGTTGATGGCGTCGAGCGCTTCGCCGACCTCCTCGACGCTCAGGAACCCAAGCTCCTGACCGCGCGCGATGAGCGCCTGCAGCTCGCCTTGGTCAATCAGCTCTTGCAGTCCCGTCGCGTCCGTCCTTTACTCCGAAGTTCGGCACCGTCGTCATGACACACCACGTCGTCCCGTGGCCGTCATCTCGTGGAGAGCAGTGCCCCGATTGTGCGCGAAGACCGGGAGATCGCGATCCGACGACCTTCGCTCCGGGGGAGTGTAGCCCGGTTCGTGCGCCCGGTACAGGGGCCGACACACATTTCTTTCGGTTCGTCTCCGGTCCGTGGCCCCGTGACCGCAAGGAATCACGGCTTCCGAGGCCAACAGTAAGATGTCCAAACCTCGGTTCCCACGGCGAATGGGGAAGTCTTGACCGCAGCACGCGAACCTCAGCATTCCACGAGCGGCCCGGCCGGATGGGTCGTGCTCCTGGCGCTGATGGTGCTCGCATTGATCATCGCCGGCGTGGCGAAGGGATGCGAGGACGATGAGCCGGCAGCCGGTCCGGTCACGACGACGACCGGCCCCACCGATACCGGTCAGACGAGCACGGCCGACGCACAGGGGCAGGCGGTGATCGCCGAGATCAACCGTGCGGTCCAGGCGGCCGGGGGGGTCCAGTTCGCGACGGGTGAGACGACGCTCACCCCCGCCAGCGAGAGGATCCTGGACGACGTCGCCGTCATCATGAACCGGAACATCGACGTGAAGGCCGAGGTCGGCGGGCACACGGACACCCAGGGCGACGCCCAGAAGAATCAGCAGATCAGCCAGCAACGCGCACAGGCCGTGGTCAAGTACCTCAACGACAAGGGCATCCCGGCCGCGAACCTGAGGGCCGTGGGCTACGGCTCGCAGCAGCCCCTTGAGCCGAACGACACCACCGAGGAACTGCGGGCCAAGAACCGCCGCGTCGAGTTCAAGCTCATGTCTTAGTGTCCCGCGTCAGAAGTTCGTGGTCGTTCGCCGGCTGCACCTCATCGCGAGGCGGTGTCCTCGACCGCCGAAATGTTCCCGCTATTCCGGCGGTCTCTCGTCCGTGCCTCGCGGGAGATTCGCTCGGCAAACACCAAACGAGCTTCTGACGCGGGACACTAGAGGGGTGACTTCCCGGGATCGTGGATGTGGGGTGCGTCACCTGTGGATACGGCGCGTCGCCGCGGGCCGAAGGACCGGGTGGTGCGCTTTCCGAGGTATCCGGTGGCCGGCCAGGGGTGGCGGTCCTGCGGCGGTCACCGCGGATCGGTCGCCGACGGGGCACGCGTCGTGGGCATAGTCGTCGCGACCGTCGTCGCGTTCGTGTTCTTCGACGGTCCCCTGCGCTGGGCGATCGTCGCCGGTGGCGTCCTCTACGAGGTCGTCGAGACATACGCGTTCGTCCGCTGGAGCCGCCGGCGCCACCCCCAGGTGGGCAGCGAGCGCATGCTCGGAGCGCGTGCGGTGGTGGCCACGTCGCTCGATCCCCATGGCCAGGTGATGGTGGACGGAGAGCGATGGCGTGCCGTCGCCGAGGTCACATGCGCGGTCGGATCCGAGGTGGAGATCATCGCCGTCGACGGCCTGGAGCTCACGGTCCGCCCCCTCGACGGGTGATTCCGCGGGGTGGTGACTGAGTGGTGCCTCAACGATGCGTGTGGTGTGGTCGCTGATTGCGCGAATGGGGACGCAGGCAAGGTCGCAGGAACGCGGGAGGTCGACGAGCGCAGGAGATCCGGACTCATGACCCCACGGAATCACGCCGATTGGGAGCGGGAGGACACGCACGGCCGACCGAGGAACGATATGGCGACGATCTCACAGCTGAACGGGGTGACCGAGGCCCATGTGACCGCCCTCAGGGATGCGGGGATCCGGACCCTGTCGGACCTCCTGGCCGCCGATGCGACCGACGGAGGCCGACGTGAGGTCGCCACGGTGGCAGGAGCGGCCCCGGAGGATGTCGCCCGCTGGACGGGCGTCGGCCGCTTGGTGCAGGTGGACGGCATCGGCCCGGCGACCGCGGACCTCCTGGTGCGTGCCGGGCTCACGTCTGTCGAAGACCTCGCCTACAGTCGGCCGCGCGACCTGGCCGCGCGTCTGGGCGAGGTCTCGTCCGGAGCCGGGCCTCAGCCGCGTCGCGTGGCACAGTGGATCGCCGCGGCCCACGAGATGCTGCATCCCTCGTACTCCAGGAATCCGCAACTGCTCCAGGCCTGACTGCCGCGGCGGTCCGCGATGTCTCGCTCCCGTACGTGGGAACGCGGCCGGAACGGTCAGGCGGCCACGGGGAAGCTCAACTGCTCGTCCGGAGGTGCCGGGACCGCGGCCACGGCGTCGATGAGCTTGGTCGCGATGGGTGACTGCGCGCGAATCTCCTCGATCACATCGTGAGCCGCCGATGTCCGCGGGCTCCAGAGCGCGTGGAGCGGGATCTGGCGTTCGTCCATCTGATCGACGATGACGGCCAAACCGGCCAGCCGGACCAGCATTCCACGGCGGGTGCGCGCACCGTTCGTGCAGTTGCTCAGGGTTCGGAGCGACACCCCTGCGGCACGCGCGATGTGCTGGGGCGGAAGGCCTCTCCGGATGAGCGAATCCCGGAGGCTCGCCGCGCCGTCACACGCGTGGTTCAAGAGGCGGAGCGAGTACCCGGTCTCGTTGTGGGAGTGCTGCATCGTCATCGCGAAAACCCCCTTCGGCACGAGTGGCATCCGATCTGCTTGATGCCACAACAGTAGCGAACATACGTTCGTGCGTCAAGCCCGTGCGACGAGGATGTGCGCGGCCGCCACGGTGACCACGCGGGGCGCCGGGAAGCGCTGCCAGCATCGTCGCGCCGGTGAGAGCCGGTACCAGGAGTGCCGGGTGCCAGACGGCGGCCAGCACGGTGGCCGTGATCGTCACGGCGAGAAGGGCGCGCCGTGGAAGGGGAGAATCCGCCCGCGCCTCGACCAGGGCGAGGGCCACGATGGCGATCGCGATCAGCGATCCGACGATCCAGGCGCCACCGCCGACCACGGCCAGCGTGGTGAACGCGATGACCGCGACCGATGCGAACTCACCGAGAAATGTTCGATGCACTGACTCGCCTTCTGCCTGGGACTCCATTCCTTATATGTCACGGCGAGGCGAAACCGTTGCGTCGAAGCGGTACTTCTTACAAATTGGACACGGGATCTGTTCCTGGGCATGAAAAAGGCCCGGCACCGATGCGGTGCCGGGCCCGGGTGCAGCTGGGTTTCGCATCAGGGTGCGAACGTGCCCAACATGCTGCGGCTGCGCGATGAAGGGCGCACCCCTAGCTACTGCAACCTCCACATGGTTCGGACAATCGGACCACCTCCTTTCCGTGGTACGTCACACGCTATCGCAGGTGCGGGGACGCCTTCAGGGGTCGGTCAGAGGACCTCGCCGAGGAAGGAGGAGATCGCCTGCGAGAGCGCACCACCCCGCCACGTGAGCGGGGGGCTGCCCTCGGGTTCGGTGACCGTCCGCGAGTCCGCGATGCGGTCGTGGTACGCCATGGCCACGGCATACGGATGATCGGCATCGAACTCGTCACGGGTCGCGACGATCAGTGTGGGCGCCTCGACGGCGTCAAGTGCGGCGAGTCCGTCGAAGGCGGCAGAGCGGGGCGTCCACGTCAGGGCGTCGGCGACGGCGTCAGGATGCCGGTGCCGCTCCATCCGCTGGATGACGACCCGCCGCAGCCGATCGTGCCAGTCGTCGGGCCCCTTGTCCCCGATCGCGTCGTAGAAGCCCTCCACACCTCCGTTCCGGAGCCCGTCGGCCAGCCGGTCCCAGCGCTCCGGCTCGTCGGTGGGCCGCCCCAGGTGGGCCGGCGCGCCGATCACGAGGGCCGAAACGCGCTCGGGATGGTTCAGGGCAAGGGCGAGGGCGGTGTGCGACCCCATGGAATGTCCCGCCAGCACGGCTCGGTCGATGCCCCGGTGGTCCATGACGGCCAGCGCGTCGGCCGTGAGTGACGCGTAGTCGTAGGCCGTTCGGTCCGGCGCGGGATCGGACTCGCCGTGTCCACGCGCGTCGTACGAGACCATCCGGTGACCGGCGCGCTCCAGCATCCGCGATCCGTGCAGCACGTAGCGGCGGGTGGCGGAGAGGCCGTGGAGGAGCAGGATCGGCGTTCCCTCGCCGCCGGTGTCATCACCCAGGAGTCGGTGCCCGCCGGGCCGCTCGAGCGTCCAGTCGATGGCGGCCTCGGTCATTCGGGGGCGTCCGTCGTCTCGCCGCTCCGCTCGCGGCTGAACGCATCCCGTTCGTCCTTCAGCCGTTTCTCCCGCCGAGCCAGGTCACGCCGACGGAACCAGAACCAGATCACCGCGAGCAGGGCGAGCGTCCCGAGGATCGCGCCGATCAGGCTGCTGGCGCGGAAGTAGCTGGCCTCGGTGTCCAGGATGCGCTCGCCGGCGTGGGCGGCGTTGCCGCGTCCCAGGACGATCGACAGCGTCAGGAGGTTCGGCGTGGCGAGGACCACGGCGCCGATGACGAACGCGAGCCACACCTTCCACGGCCGTCGCCTCCGGAATCCGATCCACAGGACGAGGAGCGGGATGAAGGTGAAGACGATGCCGTAGAAGAGGCCGATGGCGACGCCGTTGAAGGTGCTCTGGCTGACCTGGTTCCCGACGCGCACCGCCCACCAGCGGGGCAGGAACGCCGACATGATCAACGTGATGATGAAGGCACCCACGAGGGCGGCGCCGCCGATGGCGAAACGCCGCGGCCAGTTGACCTCACGGCGCTGGTCGGCGGAGTCCGCCGCCGCCGTCGTTTCACGGCTCATCGCGTGAGTCTCCCTCCTGGTCGGCGTCGTGGACGAGCCGCGCGACCCGGCGGCGGAGCACGGCCTCGTCGACCCGGTACTTGAAGATCTTCCGCCCGTTGAGGACACCCGCGGGTATCTGGGTGCGCCACTGGCCCTCGAGTGCGTCGTCACCGTCGATGTGGACCCAGGTCACGACCAGGTCCAGATCGGGTGCCACCCGGTCGAGGATCTCGCGTGCGTCGTCGCAGAGGTGGCACCCGTGGGCGGTGTACACCACGAGCTCGGGAGATGGCGTGAGAGACGGCACGGGTCCGAGGATACCGCCCGCGTTTCCCGCGGACGCCGGGGCGGATCGGAGACGGGTGCCCGCCGCGCGGCCACTGTAGCGTGTGGCCCCGTGAGTTCGGTCCGAATCAGCCCCGCCCCGTCCCTCGCCGGGGCCCTCGCGGTGCCTCCCGACAAGTCGATCACACACCGCGCCATCATGCTGGCCGCCGTGTCGGATCGACGCGTGATCGTCGAGAACACCCTCGACTCCGAGGACACGGGTGCCACGCTCGCCGCCGTCGAGGCCTGCGGCGTCGCCGTCGAGGGGCACCTCGGCGGAACCCTCGTCGTCGACGGTGTCGGTCTCCGTGGTCTCCGCCCGCCGGCGCGCATCGACTGCATGAACGCCGGCACCCTGATGCGCCTGTTCGGCGGGCTTCTGGCCGGGGTCACCCCGACCGCCGTCGTCCTGGACGGCGACGCGTCGCTTCGAAGGCGGCCCATGAACCGGATCGCCCGTCCCCTCGCCGAGATGGGCGCGTCCCTCTCGACCGTGGCCGGGGGCACCCCGCCCGTCTCCGTCGCCCCGGTCCCCGGGGGGTTGGCCGGCGTCCATCACGAGCTGACCGTCGCGAGCGCGCAGGTGAAGAGCGCCATCCTCCTCGCGGGACTCGCCGCGACGGGGACGACGTCGGTGACCGAGCCCGTCCGGTCGCGCGATCACACGGAGCTGATGCTGCGAGCGGCGGGTGTCGACGTGCGCGTCGACGGCACCACGGTCTCGCTGACCGGACCGGTGGACGGCGTGAGCCTGCCCGACGTGCGGGTGCCGGGTGACTTCTCGTCTGCGGCCTTCCATCTCGTCGCCGGGACGCTATGTGCGGGCCCGTCCGTCCGGTTGACGGGCATCAACCTGAACCCGGCGCGCAGCGGTCTTCTCCCCATTCTGACGCGAATGGGTGCGCGCATCGACGTGATGGAAGGTGCGCCGTCGGGTGGCGAGCCGTACGGTGACCTCGTCGTCCATCGGGCCGACACGCTGGTCGGCACCGAGGTCAGCGCCGACGAGATCCCCGCGATGATCGACGAGGTGACGCTGATCGCCCTGCTGGGCGCGTTCGCCTCGGGCGACACCGTCGTGCGGGGCGCGGAGGAGCTGCGCGTGAAGGAGAGCGACCGCATCGCCACCACCTGCCGCGCGATGTCGGTCCTCGGAGCGGACGTCGAGGAGCGACCCGACGGCTTCGTGGTCCACGGCCGCGGAGGGCTGCGCGGCGGACGCATCGACGCCGCCGGTGACCACCGTATCGCCATGCTGGGGGCGGTGGCCGGACTGGCGAGTGACGAGGGCGTCACGATCGACGGCTTCGAGGTGGCGGCCGTCTCGTATCCGGGTTTCACACGCGACCTCGCCGAGCTCGGAGCGGCGGCGTGATCGTCGCCGTCGACGGACCCGCCGGCGCCGGCAAGAGCACCGTCGCACGCCGGGTCGCGGAGGATCTGGGCTTCGCATACATGAACACCGGGGCGATGTACCGTGCCCTCGCGGTGGCCGCCCAACGCCGGGGCGTCGACCCCGGCGACGCCGCGGGAGTGGCCCGCCTGGCCGAGAGTCACCGGGTCGAGCTCCGTTTCGTCGACGGCCGCGAGACCGTGTTCCTGGACGACGAGGACGTGAGCGTCCGCGTCCGCGAGCCCGCCGTGAGCGCCGTTGTGTCGCAGGTCGCCGCACACCCGCCGCTGCGCGAGATCGTGGTGCGCTGGCAGCGGACGGCGATGCAGACGGGGGACTGGGTTGCCGACGGTCGCGACATCGGCAGCGTCGTCGCCCCCGACGCCGACGTCAAGGTGTTTCTGACGGCGTCGCCCGAGGAGAGAGCGCGTCGGCGCCACGCCGAGCTGGTCGAGACGGGGGACACCGTCACACTGGGTGAGGTCCACGCGGACATGCGTGCGCGTGACGAGCGCGACGCCACCCGCGAGGTGTCACCGCTCGTCGTGGCCGACGGCGCGGTCGTCCTCGACACGACGGACCTGACGATCGACGAGGTCATCGGTGCCATCTGCGATCTGGTCCGCGATCGCTCCGAGACAGAGCGGGGCATCTCGTGAGACCGTGGTGGGAGATCGGACGACGCCTTCTCTGGCCGATCACGTACGGCATATACCGCATGGACCGCCGGGGCGTGGAGAACGTCCCCCGCGAGGGGGCGACGCTGATCGTCTGCAACCACCTGTCCAGCGTGGACCCTCCGCTCGTCGGGATGGCCGCCCAGCCGCGCTTCATGAACTTCATGGCGAAGGCCGAGCTCTTCCGCCGGAAACTCCCCGCGAGGATCATGCTCGGAGTGGGGGCGTTCCCCGTCGAACGCGGGGCCGGTGACCGGGATGCGATCCGCCACTCACGTGAACTGCTCGCGCGTGGCGAGGCCCTGATCATGTTCCCCGAGGGTACCCGCAGCCGCACGGGCCGGCTGCGACCGTTCTTCAGCGGCGCGGGCATGCTCGCGCTGGAGCCGGGGGTCACGGTGATCCCCGCGGCCATCTGGGGAACCCAGCGCCGGTTCGGCAAGGTGCGGGTGGTCTTCGGCACTCCGATCGACCTGGGCGACGTCACCGAGGGGTCGAAGTCCGCGCGCGCGCGGGCGGCCACGCGGCAGATGGCCGAGGCCGTCGCCGCTCTCGTTCCGCAGGTCGGCGGGCCTCCGCAGACGGTTGCGGAGGGCGAACCGTCCCTCGACCCGGACTGAGATGGCCGACTCCGCGATGTCGCGGCGCTGCGGCCTCGGCATCGGGTGGTGCTCCGCACGCGCACCGACGCACCCGATGCGCACGACCTGCGTGGAATCAACCGACTGAGAGGCCACTACACTCCTCCCATGAGTTCACGACCCCCTCGACCCACCGCGGCCGAGCGCCGCTCAGCCGCGCGCTCACGTCGGACGTCCGCGATCGCCGCGATGGGCGACGGCATGCCGATGGTGGCGATCGTCGGATACCCGAACGTGGGCAAGTCGACGCTGTTCAACCGTCTGAGCGCCAGTCGCGACGCCGTCGTCGACGAACACGCCGGTGTGACCCGGGATCGTCGCGCCGGCGTGGCCGATTGGGGCGGACGGGTATTCCAACTGGTCGACACCGGCGGCATCGATGAGTCCGACCCGAGCCCCGTGAACCGCCAGGTCGCCGCACAGGCGGTGCGGGCCATCGAGGAGGCCGACGTCATCCTGTTCGTCGTCGACGCCCAGGCGGGGGCGGCGGCCGGGGATCTGGACGTCGCCGAGAAGCTCCGGCGCGCCCACCGGCCGGTCATCGTCGTCGCCAACAAGAGCGACGCCGAGCGGCACGAGATCCAGGCGCAGTCCCTGTGGGGACTGGGCTTCGACACCGTTATGCCGGTGTCGGCCCAGCACGGCCGCAACATCGGGGACCTCCTCGATGCCATCGTCGAGCGGCTTCCCGACGCTCCGGAGGTCGACCTCGACGGTGTGGCGCCGCCCGCCATCGCGATCCTCGGTCGCCCGAACGTGGGGAAGAGCAGCCTGCTGAACGCGATCCTGGGTGAGGACCGCGCCGTCGTCCACGACGTTCCGGGCACCACGCGCGACCCGGTCGACACGGTGGTGGAGGTCGGGGGACGGCGCGTCGTCCTGACGGACACGGCCGGTCTGCGCAAACGCGGGAAGGTCACCGAGGACGTGGAGCGGTACTCGCACCTGCGGGCCATCCAGGCCGCCGAGCGCAGCGACGTCGCCCTCGTCGTCTGCGACGCGTCGGTGGGGATCACCGATGCCGACCTGGCGGCGGCCGATCAGGCCGCGCACGCTCACTGCGCGACGGTCATGGTCATGAACAAGTGGGACATCGCCCAACCGGAGCTCGACCACATCCACGGGATCATCCGGGCGAAGGTCCGGCAGCGCCCGCCGGTCGAGATCAGCTCCGCGGTCACGGGTGAGGGCGTTCAGCGGCTTCTGCCGCAGGCCCTGCGGCTCTACGACCGCATGTCGGAACGGATCTCGACCAATCGACTCAACACCGAGCTGCGTGCTCTGGCCGAGGAGCGCCCGGGCCCCCGTGACGGCATGCGCCGCCTCTCGTTGCGCTACATCGTCCAGACGGGCGTCATGCCGCCGACCTTCCGCCTCGACGTCAACGACCGCGGCCTCATGACCCGCGACTACGGCTTCTGGATCGAGAACCGGCTCCGGCGGGCCTTCGACCTGGACGGAGTCCCCATGATCATCGAGGTGCGGAGCCGACGCTCCCACACCTAGTGTCCGCGGTCTCCTCGCGCGGTGCGTGTCCCCGCCGGCGCATCCCGGATCCGGATCTGCGTGGAATCGACCATCGAGCACCCGTACCGGGCGGCAGAGGATCGTCGGCGGAGCGTGCGGTGTGCCGACGGCGAGGCGGCGCATCCGCACCGCGGGGATCCGGCGGCCGGCGTGGCCCGGGCACGATCGAGGCGTCATCAGTCTTGATCGTTCCTTTACCCCCGGCGGTCGGCGGTCCTCAGGCACCTTGCTACCTTCGGTTTTGGAGGTTGCCCGTTCCATATGACCAGGGGGTTTTCCGGGGCAATGCCGATCGTCGGCCGCACGTCCATGCGTGGGCGCAGGTTGTGGATGCTCGTCACCGGCGGGCTCGTCGCATGTGTCCTCGCCATCGCCGGGTGCGGAGGCGATGCGACCCTCGCCGGGTCGGGTGCCGGTCGCGTGGCGGAGTTCGTTCCGGCACGCACCCAGATCTACTTCGAGATCTCGACGGATCTGGAGAGTGGACAGTGGAAGCAGGCCGCCGACCTCGCATCGCGTTTCCCGGCCTACCAGGACATGCTGAGCCAGGCGAAGTCGAGCCTCTCGCAGGGCAGGATCGACTTCGACCGCGATCTGCGGCCGCTTCTGGGCGACAGCGCCGCCGTCGCCCTGCCGGATGTCACCTCGTCCGGCGAACCCGTGGTGCTGATGGTCGTCGACATCGCGGACGGCAAGGAGTCGGAGGTCAGGGACCTGTTCCAGCGTGATGGGTCGCTCTCCGCCGATCGTCGCGAACATGGCGGCGTCAGCATCTACCGCTCGTCCGACGTCCACATCGCGATCTTCGACGAAGCGCTGGTCGCCTCGCCGTCCGCGGACGCCGTCGCCCGGTCGATCGATGCACGCCGAGGCGGATCGGACCGATCGCTGGCCGGTTCGAAGAAGGTCCGGCAGGCGCTCGCCGGGCTGCCCGACGAGGTGCTCGTGCAGGGCTACATCGACCTGGCCGAGATCGTCACGGGCGTCGGCGCCGCGCAGCGGCCCGAGATCCGTCGTCAGATCGAAGCCGCCGGCATCAGCACGGACGCGGGCCTCGCCATCTCGCTCACCACCGAGCCGGACGGGGTCCGTCTGAAGGCCGTCGCGTCGGCGGTGCCCAACGCCCCGCAGGTCGGCCTGTTCACCCCGTCGCTGACGCGGCAGGTACCGGCCGGCGCACTCGGCTACGTGGGTGCCGAGAATCTCTACGAGATCACGGGTTCCACCCTCGAGCAGATGCGAAAGAGCAACCCGGACCTGGACGATCAGCTGGGCCAGCTGCGCGGGGCCCTGAACCTGTTCGGCCTGCCAATGCCGGATCTGGAGAACCTGACGTCGGGTGAGTTCGCGGCGGCCGTCCTCCCGCCGGCCTCCGGTGGTTCCGTTCCCGGTGGCGTCGTCATCCTCGAGGCGCAGGATGAGGCGAAGGCGTCGACGACGTTGGACAACGTGCGCAAGCAGATGGAGCTTCTCCGCGGCGCCAACGCAAGCATCCCCACCTTCACCCGCGTGCGACTCGACAACGGCGTCACCGGATGGGAGGCGCCGCTCCAGCCGGGGATGAGCATCGTGCACGCCCTGGACGCCGGCCGAGTGCTCGTCGGCACCGGCGTCGACGCCGTACGCGCCGTCCAGTCGCCGAAGTCGCGGCTCTCCGACGATCCGGCCTTCCGCGAGGCCACCGACCAGATGCCCTCGGAGGTCCAGTCGATCATGTGGATCGACGTCGAGGCGGTGTTGAAGGTGGTCGACGCGCTCGCACCGGGCGAACTCGACGCCGAGGCACGTGAGAACCTGGCACCACTCCGGAACGTCGCCGGCTGGTCGACGGCGGGTGAGCGTCCCGCCTTCGAGCTCTTCTTCACGATCCGCTAGACGGTGTGATTCCACGCAGGTCGTGGATGTAGGGGCGTCAGCGGTGGCCGGCCCGGGATGGGCGGGTGGATCGGGAGCGCATCCCCGTCGCCCGGTGCGTGCACCACGCCGCGAGGTCGTGGAACCACCCATCGGGTCACCCCATCGACGGGATGGTCGTCCGCCCGGTGTGGTGCGACGTCGCGCGGTGACGACCACCCCCCGCCGGCGGGGGAACCGGCACAGGCGGTTGGTATGCTCACCGCTGCTTTTCACGGACACGACAGGACGGACCATCTCCATGGGAGAACACCTCTTCACGTCGGAGTCGGTGACCGAAGGTCACCCCGACAAGATCGCCGACCAGATCTCGGACGCCGTGCTGGACGCGGTGCTCGAACAGGACCCGACGGGACGTGTGGCATGTGAGACGCTCGTCACCACGGGCCAGGTGGTGGTGGCGGGTGAGATCTCGACGACCGCGCAGGTCGACATCCCCGACATCGTCCGCACGACGGTCGACCGGATCGGGTACAACCGCGCGAAGTACGGGTTCGACGCGGAGACGTGTGGTGTTCTCGTCGCACTCGACAAGCAGAGCCCCGACATCGCGCAGGGCGTCAACACCGCCTACGAGAAGCGCGCCGACGGTGCGGAGGATCCGTACGACCTTCAGGGCGCCGGCGACCAGGGCCTCATGTTCGGCTACGCGACCGACGAGACGCCGTCCCTCATGCCGCTGCCCATCACGTTGGCCCACCGGATGGCCGAGCGCCTGGCGGCCGTGCGCCGCGACGGGCTCTCGTACCTGCGTCCGGACGGCAAGACCCAGGTCACGGTGCGCTACGACGGTGCCGTGCCGAAGGCGGTCACCGCGGTGGTGGTCTCGTCCCAGCACGCGCCGGACATCACGGGCGACCAGCTCCGTGAGGACATCACGGCGAACGTGATCCGCCCGGTGCTCGAGGAGTTCGACCGGTGGTCGGACGACATCACGACGTACGTCAACCCGACGGGACTCTTCGTGATCGGTGGCCCGATGGGTGACGCCGGCCTCACCGGTCGCAAGATCATCGTCGACACCTATGGCGGCATGGCCCGCCACGGCGGCGGTGCGTTCAGCGGCAAGGATCCCAGCAAGGTGGACCGCTCGGCGTGCTACGCGGCGCGGTGGGTGGCCAAGAACGTCGTCGCCGCGGGGCTCGCGAAGCGCTGCGAGGTGCAGGTGGCGTACGCCATCGGCGTCGCTCACCCGGTGTCGGTGATGGTCGACACCTTCGGGACCGAGACCCGTGACGTCGGCCAGATCGAGAAGTGGGTGGGCGAGACGTTCGATCTTCGCCCGGCCGCGATCTGCGAGCATCTGAACCTCCGGCGGCCGGTCTACTCGCCGACGGCCGCGTATGGTCACTTCGGCCGGACCGGTGACGGCTTCACGTGGGAGAACACCGCAATCGGCGACGCGTTCGCCAACTAGACAAGGAGTCAGGAATGCGCAAGACCCTCATCTTCGCCGTCGTCGTCGGATTCGTCATGGGCGCGGCCTTCATCCTGCGCCGCAACGCCGGGCGCGACGCTTAGAGGCCATGGCCAGTGCCCGCGCCGCGTCTGGCGGCGTCTGAGCACCCCTGACGGTGTCGCGACGCTTGCACGGGCAAACCAGCCCGCACTTCGCGCCACTCCGTTTCCGGAGCACTCAGCCACTCGCCAGTCACTCACGCCGGTACTGGCCATGACCTCTGCCCTCTGCCTGAGATGACGCGACCGGGGCCCGCCGCCCAGGTCGTTCTGCTGCTCGATACGCGGGCCCTCGACCGCCCGCTGGACTACGCCGTCCCCGATCATCTCGCCGAGCTGGTCGGGGCGGGGTCGCTCGTGGTCTGTCCGCTGCGCGGGCGGCACGTGCTCGGGGTGGTCGTCGCGATGGACGAGCCCGAGTACCGGGGGAAGCTCGCCCCGATCACGGCGGTCGTCACGGATGCACCGCCCATCACCCCGAACCTGCTCATCCTGGGGACCTGGATGGCGGGGTACTACGCCGCGCCGCTCGCTCAGTGCCTGCGGCTCCTGCTCCCCCCGCGGGCCGAGGACGCCTTGCGGCGCTCCGCCGACGGGCGCTGGCGCCTGGCGCCCATCCCGGCGGGACGACGACAGCTCATCGCGCGCCACGCGACGGACGAGGTCGTCGGTCGGAGGGCCGACGTCGTCGGCGCGCTGCGTGAGGCCGGTGGCGCCCTGCCCGCCGCCGACCTCTGTCGTCGCGCCCGCACCACCATGCCGACATTGCGCTCCATGGCCGAACGCGGGGAGGTGCTGCTGGAGGAGGGCGTGTGGAACCCGGACGACGACCCGCCTCCGGCCACGGTTGAGGCCCCTGTCCTCACGCCCGAGCAGGAGGCGGCCGTGAGCGATCTGCTGGCCGCGGTCGCGGCCGACGAGCGCGCCCGCCTGCTGCACGGTGTCACCGGGTCGGGCAAGACCGAGGTCTACATCCGCCTGATCCAGCGGATGCGCGAGCTCGGGCGGGGCAGCATCGTCCTCGTCCCCGAGATCGCCCTGACGCCGCAGACAGCCGATCGGCTGCGTTCGCGTCTGGGGGCGGGGGTGGAGATCTGGCATTCGGCGCTCACACCGGTCGAGCGCTCCCGGGCCGACGCCCGGATCCGTGACGGTCGCGCCGATGTCGTGCTGGGCGCACGCAGCGCCGTGATGGCCCCGATGGCCGACGTGGGTCTCATCATCCTCGACGAGGAGCACGATGGCTCGTACAAGCAGGACGCGAGCCCGCGGTACGACGCGCGCCAGGTCGCGTATCGGCGGGCGCTCCTCGATCGCGCCCTGGTGGTCTACGGCAGCGCCACGCCGCGGGCCGAGTCGTGGAACACGCTGCCCCGCGTCACGCTCACCTCGCGGGCCGACGGCGCCCGGCTGCCGCAGATCGAGATCGTTGACATGCGGCTCGAGGCTCCGGGTCCGGTGTCGCGTCCGCTCGCACGCGGGATCCAGGACGCCCTCGGCCGTGGTGAGAAGGCCATCCTCCTGCTGAACCGGCGTGGCCTGGCACGCCAGATCCTCTGCCGGGGCTGCGGCTGGATCGGGCGGTGCCCGAACTGCGACGTGCCGATGGTGGTGCACGATCGGCCGCCCCGGGTCATCTGCCACCACTGCGGCCTCGCGCGCGGCATCCCGGACCTCTGCCCGACATGCCGGTCCACGGACATCATCCGCCAGGGGTCGGGAACGCAGGGGCTGGAGGAGGCACTCGACGTCGTCGTGCCGGGTGCCGAGATCATCCGCCTCGACGCGGACATCACCGCCCGGCGAGGCGAGCTCGAATCCCGCCTCGAGCGGTTCGCCCGTCCCGGGCCCGCGGTGCTGGCGGGCACCCAGATGGTGGCGAAGGGGCACGACCTCCCGGATGTCACGGTCGCCGGGGTACTGGACGCCGACGGGCCCCTGCAGCGCCCGGACTTCCGCGCGGAGGAGCGCGCATTCCAGCTGATCGTGCAGCTGGCCGGCCGCGCCGGCCGCCGCGGTGAGCCGGCGCGCGTCTTCGTCCAGGCATGGGAGCCACGGGGGCGGGCGATCCAGCTGGGGGCGGCGCATGACGTCGTGACGTTCATGGACGGCGAGGTCTCGCGTCGTGCCGAGCACGAATACCCGCCGTTCGGGCACCTGGTGCGGGTCGTCGTCGAGGGGCTGGACGAGCCACGCGTCGTCGAGACGTCCGTGCGCCTCGCGGACTTCCTCACCGACCTGCTTCCGGACGCGCGCGTGATGGGGCCGGCCATGCTCCATCGCGTGCGTCGGCGCACGCGTCGCGCCGTGTTGGTCCGGGCGGAGCGCGCCCAGGACGTGGCGCAGCCGATCCGCCGTGCGGCCGACGACATGACCCGGGAGACGGGGACGGCCGACATCCGGATCACGGTGGACGTCGATCCTCAGGAGACCTGATCGCGCCGACCCGGGTCCGGGGCCACAGGACCACAGGACGAGACAGAGAACGCCGTTGGCCGACGCCGATGAGGCGACGTCAGTAGGATGGCAAGTCGATTCCACGACCCGTTTCGGAGACGCCAGATGCCGGTACCACGCCTGTTCGAGAGCCCTGCGGATCAACGCGAGCGGTGGTCGCACGTCCTCGCGTGCTTGATCGCACTCAGCGGTCCGGACACCCGTCCCGCCCTCGTGAGCGAGCTCGTTGGGGAGGACCTGCCCGGTGTCGACGAGGCCCAGACCCGCGAGGCCGTCGGCGTGGGCGACACCGTCGTCGACATCGTCATCCGTGACCGCGGCAAGCGGTGGATCGTGGCGATCCAGACGACGCTGGGGTTCGACGTCGACTCCCGGTCCCGCCTCGAGGGGGCGGTCACCGGTCTCGCCGGTCAGGCGGAGCGCGTGATCGGTCTGCTCGTGGCGCCGGACCGCAAGCCCAACGCCTCGGTCGCGGGTGCCGCCTCCGGCGGCGCCGACGTCCGGCACAAGAGCTGGCTGCGCGTCCGTGACTGGGTGCAGGAGCGTCCCGAGCGCGGCGGCTCGACCGGCGTCGATCAGGCCCTGCTGCGCGAGGGCGAGTACTTCTTCACGCCGCGCGTCGCCGAGCTCTACCGGCTCGAGGAACTCATGGCCACCGTGCCGGCCGAGCTCCGCGAGACGCTGTCGGCCGTGTACTTCGACCTGAACGACCTGTCGATCGCGCCGCTCATGACGAACCCGGCCACGGGCGTCGAGGAGACCACCATCGTCTTCCCGCGCACCGGAGATCGGGGCGTCGAGGTCACAGTGAACAACGGTGCGATCGCGGTCGGCGTGGCCGCCTCCGGTCTCGGCGGCGGCTTCGCGCAGGACGGAGACTGGTCGTGGCTCGCCGTGGCGGACGCCGCCGTATGGACCGACAACCGGTCCGAGGCGCTCGCCGCCGCACGATCCGCCCTTCCGCGTCCGAGGTAGCCATGAGTCGTGAGTTCGACGACCCGGAGCTCGAGGCGCGGCGCCTGGCGGCGTTGCGCCACGTCCGGCAGCTCGGCGACCCTGTGCTGCGCACGCCTTCGTCACCCATCGAGGTGTTCGACGACGCCCTCCGGCGTGAGGCGGAGCAGATGATCGATCTCATGCACGAGGCGCGGGGCGTGGGCCTCGCGGCTCCTCAGATCGGCCGCCTGCGGCGCCTGATCGTCATCGACCCGCGTGACGGGGAGGAACCCCGGGCGCTCGTCAATCCGACGATCACCGAGCGATCGGATGAGGAGGAGATCGGGCAGGAGGGTTGCCTGTCGATCGGCGAGGTGCTGATGGACGTACCCCGTGCCGTCCGGATCCACGTCACCGCTCAGGACGTGGAGGGAAACCGGCTCGAGATCGACGCCGAGGACTACGAGGCGCGCGTGCTGCAGCACGAGATCGACCACCTCGACGGCATCCTCATCCTCGATCGCACCCCGAAGGATCAGCGTAAGGAGGCGCTCCGCCAGCTCCGCGAGAGCGCCCGGGTCTAGCTGTGCGCGTCGCCTTCGCCGGAAGCCCGCCGGCCGCCGTCACGGTGCTGGAGCGGCTCATCGACGGCGGCCACTCCATCGCCTGTGTCATCACCCAGCCCGACCGCCCGCGCGGTCGCGGCGGCAAGACCATCCCGACGGCGGTGGGCACGGCGGCCCTGGACCGGGGTCTCGACCTCTGGAGGCCCGCAACCATCAACGACCCGGCGGTGCTGGACGATCTGCGTGCACTCGACGTGGGGGCCCTCTGCGTGGTGGGTTTCGGCCAGTTGCTGAAGCACGACGTGCTCGCCGGCTGGACCTGCATCAACGTGCATTTCTCGGTCCTTCCGGCCTATCGCGGTGCCGCTCCGGTCGAGCGGGCGATCATGGACGGGCTCACCACGACCGGCGTCACGATCATGCAGATGGACGCCGGACTCGACACCGGCCCCACCATCGCCACCGAGGAGGTCAGGGTCGCGCCGCAGGACGACGCCGGAGCCATCCTGAACCGGCTGGCCGAGGTCGGCGGTGACCTGCTGAGCGGCGTCCTCTCCGGGATGGAGACCGCACCGCTCGTGGTCACGCCGCAGCCGGACGGCGGCGAGTCGTATGCGGCGAAGATCGACGACGAGGACCGCTGGCTCGATCGGTCGGCCTCGCCGGCCCATGAGGTGAACCGCATCCGTGCGCTCTCGCCGCACATCGGCGTGCGCCTCGAGATCTGTGGTCAGCCGTTCAAGCTGTGGCGCGCCGCCGTCAGCGACACCGTGCCGCCGGACGCCGGCACGGCGGTCGCCTCGGATGCGGGTCTTCTCGTGGCCGTGGGTGACGGGGCCATCGCGATCGACGAGCTTCAGCCGCCCGGCAAGGGGCGCATGGCCGCCGCGGACTTCCTGCGCGGATGGCGCGGCGACCTGACCCTCACATAGCCGGCACCGGCACGGCCACCGTCGAGCGTCGCGTCGCCCTTCGGGTCCTCCAACGGGTTCGGGAGGGCGCGTACGCCGACCGTGCCTTCGCCGGTGAGGCGCGCCGCGCGAACCTGGAGGGACCCGCTCGTCGACAGGCCAACCGCCTGGCGTACGGCGCGGTGCAACGCCGCCGCTCCCTCGACCACGTCCTGGACGCGCACCTGACGAACCCGCGTCGGGTCGAGGCGGGTGTCCGTGACGTCCTCCGCCTCGGTGCCTACGAACTCTGCTACTCCGACGGCGTCGCGTCGGCGGTGGTGGTGGATCAGTCGGTACGCCTCGCCCGTTCTCTTTCCGGGGAGAAACGACGCCGTGACGCGCGCGCGGGCCTTGTGAACGCGGTCCTGCGAAAGGTCGCCGCAGACGGTCGTCGTCGCCTCGAGCGGATCGGCGACGAGACCCCCGAACACGCAGCGCTCCGTCACAGCGTCCCCGACTGGATCGCACGAGCGCTCTTCGCGTCCCTCGGCCCCGACGACGCCCGCATGGTCCTCGCCGCCGCGAACGAGCCGCCCGAGCGGGCGATCCGCTGGAACCCCCTGCGCGGAACGCGAGAGGATTTCGAGGCTCTGCTCCCCGAGGGCCGATGGCACCGGGATCCTCGGCTCGACGAGTCCTATGTCATCGATGGACCCTTCGCCTTGGAGGACTCACCGATCTGGCAGGAGGGGAGGGGCATGGCGCAGAGCCGGGCGTCGCTCCTGCCGGTCGTGGCGCTCGATCCCCAGCCGGGCGAGCACATCCTCGACCTCTGCGCGGCCCCCGGCGCGAAGACCACGGCCATCGCCGCCCGCATGGGCAACGAGGGCACCCTTATCGCGGTCGAACCGCACGCCGCACGCGCCCGCGCGCTGCGAAGGGTCGCCGAGCGGCTCGGTGCGATGGTCGACGTCATCGAGGGTGACGGTCGCGACGTGCCCCTGGACGCCGGCTTCGACGCCGTGCTCGTCGATCCGCCATGCACGGGTCTGGGGGTGCTGTCGGGTCGCCCGGACGCGCGCTGGAGGCGTGAGGAGGCCGACGTGGCGGTCCTCGCCGGTCTGCAGGCGGAGCTCCTCGGGCGAGCGCTGACCCTGGTGCGCCCGGGTGGCCGCGTCGTCTACTCCACCTGCACGCTGCTGCCGGCCGAGAACGAGGATGTGGTGCGCCGAACCGGTCGACCGGTGGACGACATCACCGAACACGATCCCGCACTCGCGCATCCCCATCTGTCGGGCGCCCTGCGGACGTTGCCGGGAAGGGACGGGACGGACGGGTTCTTCGTGGCGCGTCTGGCGGGGTGACGGCGTCCCGTGCCGGGCGGGCGATAGGCTCACCGCTGTGAACGCCTTTCCCGTCCGGGCGGTGCTGCCGTCCCTCATGTCCGCGGACTTCCTGCACCTCGGCGACCAGGTCGACGGGCTGCTGGAGGCCGGTGCCCGCATCTTCCACATCGACGTCATGGACGCACGCTTCGTGCCCAACCTGACGCTCGGAACGGGCTTCGCCCAGCAGATCGCGCCGACCGTGCGCGACGCCGGAGGCTTCCTGGACGTGCACCTCATGGTGGAGCGCCCCGGTCACGTCATCGACTGGTTCGCCCCCCATGCCGGGGCCATCAGCGTGCATGCCGAGGCCGATCCGCACGTCCATCGCCTGCTGGGGCAGATCCGTGAGCACGGGTGCCTCGCTGGTCTCGCGATCAATCCGGCCACGCCGCTCTCCGTCGTGGAGACCGTGGCGGACATGCTCGACTACGTGAACGTGATGTGCATCAACCCCGGCTTCGCCGGGCAGCCGTTCCTCGACACGACCCCGGCGAGGGTTGCTCGCCTGCAGCAGGTGCTTCCGCCGGAGGTCCGGATCCAGGTGGACGGCGGCATCGGTCCCGAGACGCTGCCCTCGGTGCGCGACGCGGGCGCGAACCTCTTCGTGTCGGCCTCCGCGATCTTCGGCGCGGACGACCCGATCGCCATGTACTCACAGCTCGCGCGGGAGGCGGATTGAGCGAGGACCAGGTCTCGGAGGTCGAGCTGGCGGCACTTGAGCGCGCCCACGCGCTCGCCCTGAACGGCCAGGGGCTCGTGAGCCCCAACCCTCTCGTGGGTGCCGTCATCGTCGACGGTGACGAGATCATCGGGGAGGGCTGGCACACGGGGCCCGGGACGCCGCACGCCGAGGTCATGGCGCTCGCGGAGGCCGGTGACGAGGCGCGTGGCGCCACCGTCGTCTGCACCCTGGAGCCGTGCTCCCACCACGGCCGCACACCGCCGTGCACCGACGCGCTCATCGCCGCCGGGGTGGCCCGCGTGGTGGTCGGATCGACGGATCCCCTCGAGAAGGATCGGGCGGGCGGCCTCTCGGTGCTGCGCGACGCCGGCATCGACGTGGCCCTGGCCGGCGAGGATGAGCAGGAGACGTGCCGTGCCCTCAATCACGCGTTCTTCACCCACTCCCTCACCGGGCGTCCGCACGTCACGCTGAAGCTCGCGACGAGCCTCGACGGCAAGGTGGCGACCGAGACGGGGGAGACCCGCTGGATCACCGGGGAGGCGTCCCGCCGCTTCGTCCACCACTCGCGCGCCGGTGCGGACGCCGTGGGCGTGGGGATCGGCACCGCCATCGCCGATGACCCGTCGCTCACGGCCCGCGACGTCGCGGCGTCGTTCCGGCCGCCGCTTCGCATCGTGTTCGACCGGGAGGCGCGGCTCCCGGTCACCTCGCAGCTGGTCGCGTCGGCCAACGAGCTCCCGGTGCTCTGCGTGGTCGGTCCGGATGCCGACGTCGAACGGTGCCGGGCCCTCGTGGATCGCGCGGTGGGGATCATGGTCGCCGAGAGCATCGACGATGCCCTCACCCAGCTGGGCGAGGCCGAGATCCAGTCGCTCTACCTGGAGGGCGGACCCACCCTGGCGGCCGCGTTCCTCGCGGCCGACGCCGTGGATTGGGTCGACTGGTTCATCGCGCCCATCATGATCGGTGGCGACGGTGCACCGGGGGCCCTGGCCGGCCCCGGGCTGGGGCCGCTCGCGGAGGTCCCGCGCCTCATCGACCCCAACTCCTTCGATCTGGACGGCGACACGCTCATCGCCGGGCGCCTGCGGGAGCTTCCCGGCTGATGTTCACGGGCCTCGTGGAGGAGATCGGCACCGTCCGCTCCGTCGAGGGCGATGCGGAGGGCGTTCGGATCGCCGTGAGCGCGTCGACCGTCGTCGACGGCGTGGCGCTTGGGGACTCCATCGCGGTGTCGGGGGCCTGCCTGACCGTCGTGGCGTTCGACGACGAGGGCTTCGCGGTCGACGTCGTCACCGAGAGCCTCAGGCGTACCACGCTCGGCGAACGTGCCGCGGGTGACCCCGTGAACCTCGAGCGCGCCGTCGCCGCCGGAGCCCGTCTGGGCGGCCACATCGTCCAGGGGCATGTCGACGGCGTCGGCACGGTGGTCTCTGTGGTGCCGGAGGGGGAGGGGGTGCGCATCGCCGTCGACGCGCCGCCGGAGGTGCACCGCTACGTGGTCGAGAAAGGCAGCATCACCGTCGACGGCGTTAGTCTGACGGTTGCGGCTCGGACCCCGGGGGGATTCGAGATCGCGCTCATTCCCCACACGCTCGCGGTGACGACCCTCGACCGTCTCGGACCCCGTGATCGTGTGAACCTCGAAGCGGACATGATCGCGAAGTACGTCGAAGCGCTTGTGACGCCATATCGACCGGACACCACCTCATGACGACAACCTCACCGTTCACCACCATCGACAAGGCGATCGAGGAAATCCGCGCCGGACGCATGGTCATCGTGTGCGACTCGGAGGATCGCGAGAACGAGGGCGACCTGGTCATGGCCGCGCAGTTCGCGACACCCGAGGCCATCAACTTCATGGCCACCTACGCGCGCGGCCTCATCTGCCTGTCGCTCACCGAGGAGCGGTGCGAGGCCCTCGGCCTGACACTGGCCGTACGGCGCAACGAGACGCCCTACGGGACGGCGTTCACCGACTCCATCGAGGCCCGCGACGGTGTCACCACCGGCATCTCGGCCGCCGATCGCTCCCGCACGATCATGGTCGCCATCGACCCGGAGAGCACGTCGGACGACCTGGCGAAGCCGGGCCACGTCTTCCCGCTGCGCGCCCAGAACGGCGGCGTCCTCAAGCGCGCGGGCCACACGGAGGCCGCTGTCGACCTGGCCCGCATGGCAGGGCTCATCCCGGCGGGCGTCATCTGCGAGATCATGAACGACGACGGATCGATGGCGCGTGTCTCCGACCTCACCAAGTACGCGGAGGAGCACGGCCTGCTCATGATCACCGTCGCCGAGATCATCGAGTACCGCCGCCGGACGGAGAACCTGATCGAGCGCGGCACACCCGCCCGGATCCCGACCCCCTGGGGAGAGTTCACGGCGATCGGCTACCGCAGCGTGGTGGACGGCAAGGAACACCTCGCCCTCGTCATGGGGGAGGTCGACGGCAAGGAGGACGTGCTGGTGCGGGTGCACTCCGAGTGCCTCACCGGCGACGTCTTCGGCTCGCTGCGCTGTGACTGCGGCGAGCAGCTGCACGCCGCCATGCGGATGGTGGCCGAGGAGGGCACCGGCGTCGTGCTGTACATCGCCCAGGAGGGGCGAGGAATCGGGCTCCTCAACAAGCTCCGCGCGTACGAGCTGCAGGACAAGGGACGCGACACCGTCGAGGCCAACGTCGAACTGGGCTTCGCCCCCGATCTGCGTGACTACGGCATCGGTGCGCAGATCCTCGTCGACCTGGGCCTCACGACCATCCGTCAGCTCACCAACAACCCCAAGAAGATCGCCGGGTTGGAGGGCTACGGCCTGAAGGTCGTCGAGCGGGTTCCGATCGAGGTCGCACCGGGTGCCGACAACGTCCGGTACCTGCAGACGAAGCGCGACAAGATGGGGCACCGCCTCCATCACCAGGATCTGCGATTCGATGCCGCGGAGACCGACGGCGCGGCGAAGGGAGACGGCGATGGCCCGCAGTGAACCCGCACCCCCGGCACCACGGCTCGAGCACCCGGACATCCGTGTGGCGATCCTCGTGGCCGGCTTCCACCGAGGGATCGCCGAGAACCTCGTACAGGGCGCACGCGCGCGCCTGGCGGAGTCGGGACTCGACGCCGGCCGCATCGATGAGCACTGGGTGCCCGGGGCCTTCGAACTGCCGCTGGCCGCCCAGGCATACGCCGCGACGGGCCGGTACGCCGCCGTCCTCTGCCTCGGGGCGGTGATCCGGGGCGAGACCCCGCACTTCGACTACGTGTGCGACGCCGCCGCGAGCGGGCTGCTTCGCGTGTCGTTGGACACCGGCGTGCCCTGCACGTTCGGGGTCCTCACCTGCGACACGATGGCGCAGGCCGAGGCCCGCGCCGGCGGAGCGGTGGGGAACAAGGGCGACGAGTCGTCCGACGCCGCCATCGCCATGGTGAACCTGCTCGCATCACTCTCCTCCTGACGCGGGCCTTCGGGACCCTCGGACGCGTTGTTGTCCCACGGGCGCGGGAGTCGCGTCTCAGGTGTCGCGGAGGTGCACCACGCAGCGGTCGGGGGTGCTGAAGGGCTCGAGCTCGTCGACGGTCAACGGGGCCGACCAGCCGTCGAGCGCTCCCCGCATGAGGCCCAGGTGGATGGCGCAGACCACGTCCGAGTGCTCTCCGGCCGCGTCCAGGAACGGGCAGTGGCCCAGGCCGATCGTGGAGGCGTCGCCGCGCGCGGCGACGGGTGCGAAGTCGAGCCGCTCGAGGAGTGAGCGCAGACGTTCGCGCGCGGTGTCCGCATCCCGCGCGGGTTCGGATTCGAGCGTGTGGGCGTTCGCGCGTCCCCAGCGGCGTCCCATCTCGATGGCGCGGTCGGCGGCCCTCGGCTGACCGGCGAGGTCCTCGACGAGGATCTCGGCCAGAAGACGGTAGTTGGTGGGGCCTCCCCGGTCCATACCGGGAGCGGCACGGTAGAGGCGGCGTGGCCGCCCCACCGACTCGCGGGTGTCGGCGTACTCGTCGACACGACCCTCGGCGGTCAGGGCGTCGAGGTGGAATCGCACCGTGTTTGGGTGGACGTCCAGCGCGGCCGCCAGATCGGCGACGCCCACGGGCTCGGAGGCCTCCCGCAACTGGGCCATGATGGCCGCCCGGCGGTCCGGGGCGGAACGTGATCGATGGATGCGGTGTGTGGTCATGCGGGGGATGGAGGGTACACCGGTCGGGCCCGTGACGGCGAATGTGGACGGGATCGCCCTCCGTCCGGAGCCACCGTCGTGGTGATCCATGACGGGCGTCCTCGAGCGGAGAGTTTATCTAACTGTATATTGGAAAAATCGATCCGTCTCAACCAGAGGGGCTGTCACGTGAACGATTCCACACGATCCGATGATGTCCTCGACGTTCGCCCGATCCCGCGGGGGGAGCGGCACCCGCAGATCTTCGGGCGGTTCGAGGCCCTTTCCGTGGGCGGGGCGTTCGAACTGCTGAACGATCACGACCCCCGGCCGCTCCGCTCGCAGTTCGACGCGAAGTACGCCGACGCCTATTCCTGGGACTACGTCGAGACCGGACCGGAGGAGTGGCGGGTCCGCATCGGCAAGGTGACCGAGCATCCGGACCAGGGCCTTCCTGTGCTCCGCAGTACTCCTCCGGGTGGTGGGTCATGACCTCCGCGGATCACGGCGCCGACGTCGGGGCGGCACAGCGACGACCGCGGCACGAGGTGCGTGACGACAGCACCGTTCAGGGGCACATGCTCCTGGCCCGTCTGGGAAAGCGCGTGCTGCGACCGGGCGGCCTCACCCTCACCACGGCGATGCTCGATCACGTTCCGCTGACCGGATCGGACGTCGTCGAACTGGCGCCAGGGCTGGGGCGGACGGCCACCGAGATCATCCACCGGGGCCCCGGCACGTACACGGGGATCGATCAGGATCCCGGTGCCGTCGCCGCCGTGAACACCATCGTGCAGGGCCATGGCGCGGCGCACGTGGGAACGGCGGCGGACACGGGATTGGACGACGCGTGCGCCGACGTCGTCGTGGGCGAGGCGATGCTCACCATGCAGAGCGAGGACCGCAAGCGCGAGATCGTGTCCGAGGCCGTGCGCCTTCTGCGTCCGGGCGGGAAGTACGCCATCCACGAACTCGGCCTCATGCCGGAGACCCTGGACGAGGCCGTGAAGTCCGACATCCAGAGGTCGCTCGCGAAGTCGATCCGGGTGAACGCCCGGCCGCTCACGATCGGCGAATGGCGCCAGGTCCTCGCGGACGCCGGACTCGAGGTCGAATGGGTGCGCACCGCTCCGATGGCGCTGCTGCAACCCCGGCGCCTCCTGGCGGACGAGGGCCTCTTCCGCACGCTCCGCTTCATCTTCCGGGTTCTCACCCGTCCCGACGCCCGCCGCCGGGTGGTCGGAATGCGTCGCACGTTCCGCCGGCATCGGGACCACCTGATCGCCGTGTCGCTCGTCGCGCGCAGACCCGGATGAGGGTCGGCTCAGGCTGCCTGGACCCAACCTGAGCCGCCGGTGGCCGTTCGCTGAGAGGACGGGGTGAACGGCCACCGATCCACCCCGGCCGTGGGCTGCTCGTTCCCGAAGTGCCGGATGGGAGACGTCCCTCGGTCAGCGGGTGGGCGGCAGGTCGTGGCGGCCGACGTCCACGGGCACAGACGTGCGAGCCGCGTCATGGCGCGACCACCGGGTGGGTCCGTCCAGCGAGAACCACCGCTGCCGGTGGCTCGTGCGTGACGGGTATGCCTCGGGTCGCCCGGGAGGGCGACTGAGTCCGTCCGGCGTGCGCCGGACGGACTCAAACGGCCTTGCGGACCTTCCCGCTCTTCAGGCAGCGGGTGCACACGTAGGCGCTCACCGGGGTGGCGCCACGGAGAATCCGGACCTTCTGGATGTTCGGGTTGAATCGACGCGGCGTCGCCCGCATCGAGTGGCTGCGGTTGTTGCCGAACATCGGTTTCTTGTCGCAGATGCTGCAGACCCTCGCCACGGTTTTCCGTCCTCGGTTGATGTCACGATGCGAACCGGTCGGCTCGCCAGCACGACCACGCATTATGCCCATCACGCCCACCGACGCGCAACCCGATCCCTCCGAAGCCTCTCCGATCCCCCCGTTCGCGGCATCCGGGGGTGAGGTCGACCGGTCGCTGCGCCCCCGGCCCGTCATGGACTGGGCGGTGTCCGTCGAGGTGCTCGACGGCGTGGGGCCCGCCGTGGCGCGCCGGATGGCGAAGCTCGACATCCGATCGCTGTGGGACCTCGTCACCCACCTGCCGGTGCGCTATCTGCGCTACGACGAGGTGGCACGGCCACTGGGCGAGGTGCAGCTGGGGGAGGAGGCCACGGTCCACGTCGTGGCCGGCCCGGTACGCGTCCGGCCCACACGTCGCCGCGGCCTCACGATCGTCGAGAGCTCCATCCGCGACCGCACGGGTATGGCGACCGCCGTGTGGTTCAACCAGGACTACCTGGCGCGCATCGTCGGTGACGGGGCCGACATGCTCATCCGCGGCAAGCTCGAATCGGGACGGCCACCGCGCTTCATGGTCAAGACGTTCGAGATCGTGGAGGGAGGGGCGGACGGCCTCCACACGACGGGTCTGGTGTCCGTCTATCCGGCCACGGACGGTCTTCCCAGCCGGCGCATCCGTGAGCTCGTCGACGGTCTGCGGCCGCGCCTGCGGGCCGCACCGGAGGTGCTGCCCGCATGGATCCGCCGGCGTCTGGACCTGCCCCACGCCGGTGACGCACTGACGGCGGTCCACTTCCCGCGCTCCAACCGGGAGGCCGGCCGGTCGCGGCGGCGCCTGGCCGTCGAGGAGCTCGTCGTCATGCAGGTCGGGCTGGCGGCCATCCGCCGGCAGGAGGAGTCCCGGCGACCCGCCCCGTCCCTGCGCGGAGGGGGGATGCTGCGGGCGGCGGTGCGCGACGGTCTGCCGTTCCGGCTCACCGGGGAACAGGAGCGGGTCAACGACGAGATCGCCCGCGACCTGGAGAGCACCCGGCCCATGCGACGGCTGCTGCAGGGTGAGGTGGGTTCGGGAAAGACGGTCGTCGCGGCGCTCGCCATGTGCCAGGCGGCCGAGGCCGGACGACAGGCGGCGCTGCTCGTTCCGACGGAGACGCTGGCCGAGCAGCATCTGCGCACCCTCGACACCATCCTCGCCCCGACCGGGGTGTCGCCGGTGCTCATCACGGGCCGCGTGCCGAAGGCGGAGCGCATGCGACGACGCCAGGCCCTGCAGAGCGGGGCGGCCATCGCCGTCGGAACGCAGGCGCTCCTCACGGAGCACGAGGCGTTCCTCCACCTCGGGCTCGTGGTGGTCGACGAGCAGCACCGGTTCGGCGTCGAGCAGCGCCACGCGCTCTTCGACCGGGCGAGCGACCCGAGCGAGCACCTGTCGGCGCACATGCTCTTCATGACGGCAACGCCCATCCCGCGGACCCTCGCCCTCACGGCCTACGGCGACCTGGAGGTCTCGACCATCCGGGGGCGTCCCCCCGGCAGGGCCCCCGTCACCACGCGCTGGGCCCGCGAGGAGGAGCGCGATGCGGTCTACGCCGAGATCCGGGCCGAGCTTCGCGCCGGACGGCAGGCGTACGTCATCTGTCCCCTTGTCGACCAGGGGCAGGCCGCCGAGGCACGGTCGGCCACCGAGGAGGCGGAGCGGCTGCGGTCCGGGCCGTTCGCCGACTTCCGGGTGGGGCTCGCGCACGGGGCCCAGAAGTCCGAGGAGAAACGACAGGCGATGGCCGCGTTCGTATCGGGCGAGACGGACATCCTCGTCGCCACGACGGTCGTCGAGGTGGGGATCGACGTGTCGAACGCCACGGTCATGCTGGTGGAGGACGCCGACCGGTTCGGCCTGGCGCAGCTGCACCAGCTGCGCGGTCGCGTAGGCCGCGGCACCCTCCCCGGCACGTGCTACGTCTTCGGTGAGCCCGCCTCCGACGACGGGGTCCGTCGCCTCGAGGCCATCACCCAGACGTCCGACGGGTTCCGGCTGGCGGAGCTCGACCTCAACCTGCGCGGCGAGGGCGCCATGCTCGGCACCCGGCAGTCCGGGGCCACCGACCTGCGCTTCGCACGGCTCTCCAGGGACCGCAGAGAGCTGGCCCAGGCACGCCAGATCGCCCGCCGTCTGCTGCGCGAAGATCCCCGTCTCGAGCGGCCCGAGCACCTCCCGCTCCGATGGGCGGTCCAGGAGCGCTTCGCCGACCTCCCACGGCTCCTGGACGCATGAGGATCGTCGCCGGAACGCACCGGGGCCGCCGCATCGCCGCTCCTCCCGGTGACGGCACGCGCCCGACGTCTGACAGGGTGCGCGAATCGATGTTCGCACTGATCGGTCCGGTCGACGGAGTGTCCGTCCTCGATCTGTTCGCGGGGTCCGGCGCGCTGGGGCTCGAGGCGCTCTCACGGGGGGCCGGTCACGCCACGTTCGTCGACCGGGATCCGGCGGCCATCGCCGTCGTGCGTCGCAACGCCGAGATCCTCGACGACCCCGCCGCCCGGACGCGGATCATCCGCGCCGATTGGCGGGCCGGCGTCACCCGTGAGATCCGCCACGGCGCGCGCCACGGGTTGTGCCTCCTGGACCCGCCTTATAGCCTCCTGCCCCGCATCAGCCGGGACCTCTCGACCGTTCTCGCGCCGATTCTCGAGCCGCGTGCAATCATCGTCATAGAGAGTTCGACGGAGGTGGCACCGGTCGCGTTGGCCGGGCTTCCCGTCACACGTCGCACCGACCGCGAATACGGGGGAACGAGAGTCAGCGTGATCCGAATCGACCAGTCGACATGAGCGCACCCCGCATCGCCCTGTGTCCGGGCACCTACGACCCGGTCACGCTGGGGCACCTCGACATCATCGAGCGTGCCGCCGGCATCTTCGACCAGGTGGTCGTCGGAGTTGTCATCGGTTCGACGAAGAAGAAGCACATGTTCGACGCCGAACGTCGTATCGCGATGGCCACCGAGGCGACGGAGCACCTCGAGAACGTCGCGATCCAGGGCTTCAACATGCTGGTGATCGATTTCGCCCGCGCCGTCGGTGCCTGCGCACTGGTCAAGGGACTCCGCGCGATCTCGGACTTCGACTACGAGTTCCAGATGGCGCAGATCAACAAGCGGCTCGCTCCCGAGATCGAGACCGTCTACTTCCCCGCGTCCGCCAAGTACAGTTTCATCAGCTCCAGCGGAGTGAAAGAGATTGCGATCTGGGGCAGCCAGATCGACGAGTGGGTCCCACCAAACGTGGCCAGAGCTTTCAACGAACGTGCCCTGGCCGCCGAGAAGGAGTGAAATTGGACGTCCTTGCGTTGATCGACAAGCTTGATGACCTGATTCACAACGCCCGGACCGTGCCGTTCTCGGACAAGGTCGCCATCGACCGGGAGGAGATCTACGAGCTGCTCGATCAGATGCGCTCCTCGGTTCCCGAGGAGATCAAGCAGTCCCGCTGGATCGTGAAGGAGCGGCAGGAGATGCTGGCCGAGGCCAAGCGTGAGGCCGACCGGCTCGTCGCCGATGCACGTGAGAAGGCGGCGCACGAGGCATCCGAGCAGGAGGTCGTCAAGCGGGCCGACCGCGAGGCGGCGCAGATGGTCGAGGAGGCACGTGTCCGCGAGCGCGAGATCCGTCTCGGTGCCGAGGACTACGCCGACGAGGTCCTCTCGACCCTCGAGCTGAACCTGGGCAAGTTCCTCGCCGCCGTTCAGCGCGGCCGGGAGCGGCTGCAGCGGGGCCCCAGCCCGTCGGATGCGACCGGCGAGGCCATTCCGGAGCCGATTCAGAGGATCGATCACGACGAGTGACGTGACCGGCGGCCCGGTCGAGCCCGACGGCACCCTCGACCTCGCGGCCTGCGAGATCGCTCCGGGGGAGGCGCGGGGCTTCGAGGTGGCCGTCCCCGCGCAGGCGGTCACCATCGGTGGGAACGAGTACACGCTCGCGGTGGACGGGGACCACGTGGCCGTGGACGTCACCCACACCCACTCGGGCTGGCACATCCGCGCACGTGGCGCGGGGGTGCTCACCGGTCCCTGCTGGCGCTGCCTGGACGATGCGCGCGTGGCCCTCGGGGCCGACCTGACCGAGTTCAGCGCCTTCGACAGGGACCGGTCGGCCGGGTTCGACGAGGATCTCGACTCCGAGTACCTGGAGGGACAGATCCTGAACGCCGGCGCGATGGCGCGTGACGCCCTGCTGGAGGCCCTTCCGGCATCAATCCTGTGCCGGGACGACTGTCGGGGCCTGTGCCCGCAGTGCGGCACGGATCTCAATGACGCGACGTGCGACTGCGTCGAGGACACCACGGATCCCCGCTGGGACGCGCTTCGTGGCCTCGTGGAACGTCTCGAGGACGAGGAACCCGGTGCCGGGTAGCGAAGCGGCGCGAGAATCAGCTAGCATCCCGCGGTCGCGATTACCCTCACGAAGGATTTCCATCTGATGGCAGTGCCCAAGCGCAAGACCTCCCGCCAGCGGCGAGACACCCGTCGGGCGACGCATTCCATCAGTGCCGAGCGCCTGGGCAAGTGCCCGCGCTGCTCCAGCCCGGTCCGTCCGCACCACGCGTGCGTCGTGTGCGGCCACTACCGCGGCCGCGTCGTGATCGACGTCGAGTCTTAGTGCCCCACGCGGGACACGCTTTCATCGACAACACACCGTGCAGGTCACATGACGGTTGATCCGCTGGTCGACGACGCGCAGCCGTCTCTGACGGAGCCCTACGAGCTCAAGACGGTCGTCATCGACGGCATGGGGGGCGATCACGCCCCGATCGAGCCCGTGCGCGCCGCCGTGATGGGCGCCCGTAGCGGCATCCGCATCATCCTCGTGGGGGACCGGGGATCCCTCCGGCATGAGCTGGCGAATCAGGGGATCCCCGCCGACCTTCCCGGTCTCGAGATCGTGCACGCGTCGGACGTCGTGCACTCACACGAGGACGGCGCCAAGGCGGTTCGCGGGAAGCCGGACTCGTCACTGGTGGTGGCCACCCGCCTGGTGGCGGAGGGGCGCGCGCAGGCGATCATCTCGCCGGGCAACACCGGCGCGACACTGGCCGCCGCCACGCTCCACCTGAGGCGGCTGCCCGGCGTCATCCGGCCGGGTATCGCAGCGGTCCTCCCCAGCGCGCGCGGGCCGGTCGTGCTGTGCGACGCGGGTGCCAACGCCGAGAGCAAGCCGGAGTATCTCGTCCAGTTCGCCCTGATGGCCCGCCTGCTCGCCCGCGACGTGCTCCGGATCCCCGAGCCGCGCGTGGGTCTCCTCTCCATCGGGGAGGAGGAGGGCAAGGGGACCGAGCTGGTCCAGTCGGTCTACGAGGCGCTCCAGGGGACCGAGGGCTTCGTCGGGAACGTCGAGGGACGGGACATCCCGCAGGGCAACGTGGACGTGGTCGTCACCGACGGCTTCACGGGGAATGTCGCGCTGAAGCTTTACGAGGGTGCGGGTTCGGTCATCTTCCGCGAGGTGCGGGCCGCACTCAACGACGGTGTGCGCGGCCGTGTCGGGGGCATGGTCGCCCGTCCGGCACTGCTCGCACTGCGCGACAAGTTCAACGCCGATACGTACGGGGGTGCGTACCTCCTGGGCGTGCGCGGGCTCGTCGTCATCACCCATGGAAACGCCCCGGGAGAGGCCATCTTCAACGCCGTCGTGATGGCCGGACGCGGAATCGACGAGGGTCTGGTGGCCCGCGTCGAGGCGGGGCTGCACGACGGTGCGCACGGTGGAATCCTCAGCCGGATCCTTCCGCATCGCTTCAAGGACCGCTAGGAGCGGGTTCTTCGTGCGTTGGACCCCGGGTTACCGTCGTTGTCACCGGTCGGTCACGTCCGGCGCCCTTGCTAGCGTGCCTCGCCAGTCAGCAAAGCAATCCCATCGCTGAAGGGAGTTCAGTGGATCGCGATCAAGCGTTCGAGCAGGTCAAAGAGATCATCGTCGAGCAACTCGGTGTCGGAGCCGACGACGTCAAGGTGGAGGCCTCGTTTCAGGAGGACCTCAACGCGGATTCGCTGGACCTCGTTGAGCTCATCATGAGCATGGAGGACAAGTTCGGGGTGAAGATCCCGGACGAGGACGCCGAGAAGATCCTCACGGTGGGCAACGCGGTCGACTACGTCGTCGCGAACGCCGGTTCCTGACCGATCGCTCGCCCACGGGGTTGATCATCTCGCCCATCGGCCTCGCCGAACTCTCAGCCCGGCTGACCGACGACAGACGGGCCGAGACCCTCGCGCACCGTTCGTGGGCACCATCGCGCGAGAGCAGCTACGAGCGCCTGGAGTTCCTCGGTGACACCGTGCTCAGCCTCGTAATCACGCAGGAGCTCCTCCGGCGTCATCCGCAGGCCAGTGAGGGTGATCTCGCGTGGATGCGACAGCAGATCGTCGGGCGCGAGCCCTGTGCCCGTGTGGCGCAGGATCTCGGCCTGCCCGAGACATTCGTGGCCGCCTCACCACGTCGCCTGCGCGCGACGGCCGAGGAGATGTCCCGCCAGACGAGCGTCCGGGCGGCGCTCATCGAGTCGCTGATCGGCGCCTGCTGGCAGGACATCGGGGTCGTCGAGACCGAGGAGGCGGTCCTCGCCGCGTTCGCACCCGTCATCGACGAGGCGAGGCTCGGCAAGCGCGACTCGAAGACGGCACTCCAGGAGGCGGCTGCGCGTGACCGTCTCGACGTGCGCTACGAGCTCGTCGGCCGCGAGGGGCCGCCGCACGCCCGCGTCTTCTCCACCCGCGTCCTCGTCGGCGGGGTGCCGTCGGGTGAGGGGACGGGGAGTTCCAAGCAGGCGTCTGAGCAGGCCGCCGCGGCGGCGGCGCTGGAGCGACGTCCGGAGACCACGTGACCGCCGCCCGGGCGCGCGGTTGATCTGCCATCTGCCACACGAGGTGATGTCGTGCTGAAGCGCATCTCGATCCGCGGGTTCAAGTCGTTCGCCGAACCGGTCACCCTCGACCTGGGGCCCGGGGTGAACGTCATCGTCGGGCCGAACGGCTCGGGCAAGAGCAATCTGGCCGAGGCCATCGTGTGGGCACTGGGCGAGCAGCGGGCCGGACGACTCCGTGCCCCGGGGATGCAGGACGTCCTGTACCAGGGCACCCCGTCGCGCCCGGGTGCCGGATTCGCCGAGGTCGCGCTGCACTTCGACGCCGCCGAGAACGGACCCGAGATCGAGGTCGGTCGCCAGCTGACGCGCGCCGGGGACGCCACGTACCGGCTGGGGGCCACGGCATGCCGTCTGCTCGACGTCCAGGAGGTGCTCGCGGTGCGCGGCCTGGGCGGTGAGGCCCTCGCGGTCATCCGGCAGGGGCAGGTCGAGGCCATCGCCACCAGCAAGCCCGCCGCACGGCGGGCCATGCTCGACGAGGCGGCGGGCGTCGGCGTCGCCAAGCGTCGTCGTCGGCGTGCCGAGCAGAAGCTCGCCCGGGTGGCCGACAAACTGGACCGGGCGCGCGACCTCGCCACCGAACTCCACAGCCGTGCGAAGGCGCTCGAGCGCCAGGCGCGTGCCGCCGAACGGGCCGCCGCCATCGAGGCCGAGATCGCCGAGCTTCGCGAGCACGAGCGCATCGGGCGGGCCGTCGCCGCGGCCGCCGGCCGCCGGGCCGCCGGTGAGGCCCTCGGCGGCGCCCGGGAACGTCTGCGCGCAGCCGAGTCCGAGCGTGACGCGTGCCGGCAGACGCGCGACGAGGAGGTTCGCCGCCGCGACACCGTCGGGAGCGCCCTCGAGGTCGCCGACACGCGCGCCGAGCGGCTTCGGTCCGCCGCGGACCGGGTGGCGGGACGCGCCGAGCTGGCACGCGACCGCGTCGCCGAGCTCGAGTCACGGCAGGAGCGCCTCGGCCGGGCGAAGGCCGCGGCCGCGCGCCGTCTGGAGGAACTGGCGGTGTCCGAATCCGCCGTGCAGGTCGAGATCGACGAGGCGTCGGGTCGCGTACGCCAGGCACAGGAGACATTGCACGAGCGGGAGTCCGCGGCCGCATCCACGCGTGCGGCGGAGATCGAGGCGGCCGAGGGTGTGCGGCGGTTCGGCGCCGAGCTCGCATCGGCCGAGGGTGCGGTCGCTGACGCCGGTCGACGTGTGACCCGCGCCGACGAGGCCGTTCAGAGAGCGGAGGAGGAGCTGGCGCGACTGGAGGGGCCGGACGCCGACGGCATCGCGCGCTCCGAGCGACGCACCGACATCGCCGCCCGGCGGGCGGAGCGTGACGCGGCACTGGTCCAGGCCGCGCAGGGCGGGTGGGAGACGGCCGGCCAGGCACTCCGTGACGCGGAGCAGCGCCTTCGCGACGCCCAGACCCGCGCGCGTCGCCTGGCTCCGGACGAGGACGAGGCCGCCCGCGCCGCGCGACTGGGTGACGGAGTCGAGGCGGCCGAGGGCATGGAACAGGCCGTGGCGGCCGCACTCGGCGTCTACGCCGACGCGGTGATCGCCGACGACCTTGCGGACGCGACGCGACGCGTGCGCGACGGTGCTCACGCCGCCATCTCGCCCGGTCCGGCCGCGGACACCCCGCCGGCGCCCGGTGCGACTCCGGTTGCCGGTCTGATCACCGCCTGCCCGGACACGACCGCGCCGCTGCTCGAGCGTGTCCTCGCGGGCTGCTGGCTCGTCGACGACTTCGCGGCGATTCCCCACGGTGCCACCGGTGTCTTCGTCACGCGTGACGGTCTCGCCTGCGTTGCCGGTCTGGGCGCCGTGACCCTGCCGGAGGGGGCATGGGCCCGGCGTGCGCTTCACCGGCGAGCGCTCCGCGAGATCACCCGCATCGAGGATGAGATCACGCGTCTCTCGCGGGACGTGGCCGCTGCGGATTCCGTTCGCGCCCGGGCACGTGCACGCTCCGCGGCCACCGCGCGGAACGCCGAGCGCGTGGCGCGTGACCTGTCGAGTCTCCGCAGCCGTGCCGCCCACGTGGCCGAGCGTCGGCAGGCCCTCGAGCTCGACCGCACCGAATCCGCGCGGTTCGCGGCTGACGCCCGCCGGGCCGGGCAGGAGGCGGCGGCGCGGGTCACCGAGCTCCGTGGCGAGCTCGAGCGGGCGCAGACGGCGCTGAGCGACGCACGCCGCATGTCGGGCGACAGCGACGCGGAGCTGGACGGGCTTCGCGCGGGGTTGCGCGAGGCGCGTGCGGCCGCGAGCGCGGCCGATGCACGCGCCGGCGAGATCCAGGCCGCCGCGGCCGCCGCGCGGGCCCTGCTCGGAAGCACGGACATCCTGCCCGCGCAGCTGCGTCTGGTGAGCCGGGCGGCGGCGAGCGTCACGGATCTGTCGGAGGTCCTCGCACCCGCCTGCCGGGTCGCGACCGAGGCACTGTCCGCCGTGCGCGCGGACTTCCGCTCTGCCGAGGCGCGACTGGCCGACGCCCACCGGGCGGTCGAACGCGCCGAGCAGACGGCCGGCGAGGTCAGCGGCGAGGTCCAGCGGGCGGAGGTCGAGGCCCGGGTCGCCGACGAGCGGGCGGTTGAGGCGGGGCCGGTGCCCGACGTCGTCCCCGAGGACCTCGACGATCCGGCCGTCATCACCGAGAGGTGCACCGAACTCGAGCGCAAGCGCCTCAACATCGGTGCCGTCAACGAGCTCGCGTCGGTGGAGCGCGACGAGCTGGCGGAGCGCGAGACGGCGCTCGTCGCCCAGATCACCGACCTGCAGGCGAGCCATGCGAGCCTCTCCGAGCACCTGGGCGAGCTGGACTCGGCCGTGGACGAGGGCTTCGAGGCCATTTTCACGTCGGTCTCGGAACGCTTCGGTGAAGTCGTCGGCCTCCTGTTCCCGGGCGGAACCGGTCGCCTGCGCCTGGTCGAGCCGGACGAGGAGGGAGGGGAGCACGGCGTCGAGGTCGAGGTCATCCCGGCCAATAAACGCGCCCGCGCCATGTCGCTCATGTCCGGCGGGGAGCGGTCACTCATCGCCATGTCGTTCCTGCTGTCGCTGGCCATGGCCCGGCCCGCGCCGTTCTACCTCCTGGACGAGGTCGAGGCGGCCCTCGACGACGCCAACCTCCGCCGCTTCCTGGGTGTGCTGCGCAAGCTCGCCGGCGAGACCCAGTTCCTGGTCATCACCCACCAGCAGCCGACCGTCGAGATCGCCGATACGCTGTTCGGCGTGACCATGGGCGGCAACGGCGTCTCACAGATCCTCTCCCGGCGTCTCTCGCAGTCCGTCGAGGGTCCGGCGCGCCCGTATGTCCGCCGCAAACTACGTCTGGTGGGCTCGTGAGCGATGATCTGAAGCCATGGGCGGAGCTGTTCCAGCTCCCGTATGACGAGCCCGAAGTGGAGGACGTGCCCCAGGAGAAGGGCGGGCTCTTCCGGCGGCTGCGCGCGAAGATGAGCGGTCCGCGCCAGGCGATCTCCCCGCAGCTCGCCGCCATCTATGCACCGAAGCTCGTCGACGAGGACACGTGGGCGGACCTCGAGGACGCGCTCATCCTGGCCGACTGCGGTATCGACGCCACCGAGGACCTCGTCGACGCGATGCGCACGGCCACGCGTGAGGGGCGCATCACCGGCGGCAACGAGCTGGCGAGCGAGCTGTGGAAGGAGGTCGGGCGCAGGATGGCCCCCGAACCCCCGCGCATCCCGCTCTCGGGCGATCCCACCGTCATCCTCGTCGTCGGCGTGAACGGGACGGGCAAGACGACCACCATCGGAAAGCTGGCCCATCGGCTCGCCTCCCTCGGGCAGAAGGTGGTCATCGGCGCCGCCGACACGTTTCGTGCCGCCGCCATCGACCAGCTGGAGATCTGGGCGGATCGCTCGGGTGCACAGCTCATCCGGCAGGAGCCCGGTGCCGATCCCGGCGCGGTCACCTACGATGCGATCGCCGCCGGACGCTCGCGTGGCGCGGACGTCGTGATCATCGACACGGCGGGCCGCCTGCAGACGCAGCGGAACCTGATGGACGAGCTCCGGAAGGTCGCGTCGGTCGCCGGCAAACTCGACCCCGCGGCCCCGCACGAGACGCTCCTCGTGCTCGACTCCACCACGGGGCAGAACGGCATCAGCCAGGCCAAGCTCTTCAACGAGGCGGCGCCGCTCACCGGCGTCGTGCTGACCAAGCTGGACGGCATCGCGAAGGGCGGAATCGTGCTCTCGATCCGCAGTCAGCTCGGTCTCCCCGTCAAGCTCGTCGGGGTGGGCGAGGGCATCGACGATCTCCAGCCGTTCGACGCCGACTCGTTCGCGCGGGCCATCTTTGCCCCGGAATGACAGTGCCGGGTTCTCTCCACGGGACACCCGAGTCGGTGGCGACGCCGTGGGACGACGCGTTCTGCGGCCGGTAACGGTAGAATCCCCGGTCGCACATGTTTGACGCCCTCTCCGACAAGCTCCAGAACGTCTTCAGCGGCCTTCGCGGTCGCGGCAAGCTCAGCTCGCAGGACATCGACCGCGCCATGCGCGCCATCCGCATGTCATTGCTCGAGGCCGACGTCAGCTTGCCCGTCGTCAAGCAGCTGACCGACGCCATCAAGGTGCGGGCCACCGGCACCGAGGTGACCCAGTCGCTCACGCCGGACCAGCAGGTCGTCAAGATCGTCAATGAGGAGCTCGCCGCCCTCATGGGGGGTACCGCGGCCCGACTGCCGATGGCGTCGAAGCCGCCGACCATCATCCTCATGGCGGGCCTCCAGGGATCGGGCAAGACGACCTTCTGCGCGAAGCTCGCGCACGAGATGCGAAGCCAGGGGCGTGCCCCGCTCATGGTCGCCTGCGACCTGCAGCGACCGGCCGCCATGGATCAGCTCGAGGTGCTGGGCCGGCAGATCGACGTCCCGGTCCACCGCCAGGACTCCCAGGATCCCGTCGCCGTGGCGACCGCGGGGGTCCGAGAGGCCCGCCGTCTCGCACGCGACGTGGTCATCATCGACACCGCCGGCCGCCTCACGGTCGACGCGGAGATGATGGACCAGCTGATCGCGGTCAAGGGCGCCGTCCAGCCGACCGGTGTCGTCCTCGTGCTCGACGCGATGACCGGTCAGAGCGCGGTCGAGGTTGCTCAGGCATTCAAGGAGGCCGTCGACTTCGACGGTGTCGTCCTCACGAAGCTCGACGGTGACGCCCGTGGTGGTGCCGCGCTCTCCATCCGCGCGGTCACCGGGAAGCCGATCCTGTACGTCGGTACCGGCGAGAAGGTGGGCGCGCTCGAGACCTTCCATCCGGATCGGATGGCTCAGCGCATCCTCGGCATGGGTGACGTGCTCACGCTCATCGACCAGGCCGAGAAGAACGTCGACCACGAGGTCGCCGAGAACCTGCACAAGCGCCTCAAGAGCGGTGGAGCCTTCACGCTCGACGACATGCTCGAGCAGATGCGGCAGATCCGGAAGATGGGGCCGCTCAGCGGCATTTTGGGCATGATCCCGGGGCTCTCGCAGATGAAGAAGCTCAAGGACGCCGAGATCGACGAGAGCCACCTGGGGCGTGTCGAGGCGATCATCCTGAGCATGACACCCGCCGAGAGGCGTAAACCCGAGATCATCAACGGAAGCCGACGCAAGCGCATCGCGCAGGGCAGCGGCACCAGTGTTCAGGAGATCAACCGGCTTCTGGCACAGTTCAAGCAGATGCAGAAGATGATGAAGTCGTTCGGCAAAGGCGGCCGCGGTATGCCGTCGATGTCGTCCATGTTCGGCGGTATGTAACCCAACGTAGGAGCATTGTGGTCAAGATTCGCCTCGCCCGTGTGGGCAGCAAGAAGAACGCGATCTACCGAGTGGTGGTCGCGGATGCGCGGTCCCCGCGCGACGGTCGCAACATCGAGACGATCGGGCGCTACAACCCGCAGCTCGAGCCGTCCCTCGTCGACATCGACCTCGAGAAGGCGAACGCCTGGATCACCAAGGGTGCTCAGCCGACCGGTGCGGTCGTCAAGCTCCTGAAGATCGCCGAGGCTGACGCCGCGAAGGCGGCGGCGGCCTGATCGTGGACGACCGTGCGGCCATCTCCGCGATGGTGACGCAGATCGCACGCGGCCTCGTCGACACGCCGGACCAGGTGAGCGTCGCCGACCGTGAGGATCGCGACCGCATCGTCTTCGAGCTGACGGTGGCCGAGGACGAACGCGGCCAGGTCATCGGTCGCGGCGGACGGGTGGCGCACGCATTGCGTTCGGTCACACAGGCCGCGGGGCGCGCTCGGGGTGTCCGGGCGACCCTCGACATCGTCGACTGACGCACGCCGTGCCGACCCGGTCCGGGGCGGGTACGGTCGCGGCCCGATGAGCGTGATGGACGGTTCGTGGCGAGGTGTCCGGGCGGCGAGGGGTTTTCGACGCCGCCGATCGGACCGGTCGGCGCATGGCGCCTCCACCCGGTCACGGACACGGCGGAGGGGTGCGAGGTGACGCAGATGGACGACACGGTCATCGTGGGAACGATCGGCAAGCCGCACGGTATCCGCGGCGAGCTGCGGGCCTATCCGACGGGGCCGACGCTCGACTCGCTCGCGCGCGGCGCGCGCGTCATGCTGACAGCACCCGCGGGTGAACGGGTACTCACGATCGAGGCGCTCCGCGACGCCGGATCCCATCGGCTGATCCGATTCCGGGAGATCACCGACCGCGACGGTGCGGCGGCCGTGGTGGGGGCGACGCTCGTCGTCGATGCCGTCGATCTGGCGGATCTGGGCGATGACGACGAGTACTACGTCCGGGACCTCATCGGGTGCCGCGTGATCGACGAGGACGACACGCCGATCGGCACGGTGCGCGAGGTCCACGACGGTGCGGCCAACCCCGCCGTCGAGGTCGATCTCGCCGGTGGCGAATCGCTGCTCCTCCCGTTCACCCACGATGCGGTGGCGAACGTCGATCTGGGCGGCCGCCGGCTGATCGTGCGGCGAGGCCTGCTCGGTGGCGGGGATATCTGAGATGGCGGGATCCTCCGCCATCGCACCGGAGGTCCCGCGGACGTCGACGGCGACCGCGGTCACCGACATCGCCGCCGGAAGGGGCTGCGCGTGAGGATCGACGTCTTCACGCTCTTCCCGGAGTGGTTCGACTGGATGCGCAGCCCCCGGCACCTGGAGAACGCGGGGCGGGGAGCCGGCTTCGAGCTGCGGTGCTTCTCGTACCGGGACTACACGCCGCTTCGCGCCGGGCAGGTGGACGACGCCCCGTTCGGGGGCGGTCCGGGCATGGTGCTCCGCGTCGACGTCGTCGCCGCGGCCCTGGAGGCCGTCTACGGGGTCCCCGCCGACGGGGTGCAGCGCGATCGGCGGGTGGCGGTGCTCACGCCGCGTGGACGTCGCTTCACGGACGCCGTGGTCAACGAGCTCGCCGGCGATGACGATCTGGTGCTGCTCTGCGGTCGTTACGAGGGCTTCGACTTCCGGGTTCACGAGCGTTTCGCCAACGACGAGATCTGCCTCGGTCCGTTCGTGCTGGCGGGAGGGGAGACTGCGGCCATGGCCGTCATCGACGCTCTGGTCCGCAAGATCCCGGGCGCGCTCGGCAACGAGGCGAGCCTGGCCGACGAGTCGTTCTCGGAGGGCCTCGGTGGCCGCGTCGAGTATCCGCACTACACCCGCCCCGCGGAGTTCCGGGGCTGGGAGGTGCCGGCGGTCCTGCGGTCCGGTGACCACGGGGCCATCGCCCGATGGAGGAGCGAGAACACCGTCTCGGGCGAGTGACAGCGTGCCGGGCCGTCCCGACGGGACCCGCGGTCACGGATCCCTGGGTGCGTGTCGTTCGTGGCCGGGCGACCGATGGCCGCACCCAGCCGTCATGGCGCCGCGACGGCTGCTATTCTCCCCTGTCGTTTGTTCGACCCGTCCTGCGAGGAGAGATCTACGTGAGCGTCATTCAAAGCCTTGAGCAGATGCAGCTTCGCGATGACGTTCCCGAGTTCAAGCCCGGGGACACGGTCAAGGTGCACTTCCAGGTCATCGAGGGCCAGCGCCGTCGTGTCCAGGTCTTCGAGGGAATCGTCATCAAGCGGCAGGGCTCCACGTCGCGTGAGACGTTCACCGTCCGCAAGCAGAGCTTCGGTGTGGGCGTCGAGCGTACGTTTCCGGTTCACTCACCCAAGATCGAGCGGATCGAGCGGGTCGCCGAGGGCGACGTCCGTCGCGCCAAGCTGTACTACCTGCGCGACAAGGTCGGCAAGAAGGCCCGGGTCCGCGAGAAGCAGCGCTAGCGTCCCTCACGGGACGTCCTTCGACGGTCCGGCGGCCGCGGCGCAGGCTTCGACATGATCACCGATCCGATGACGGAGGCGCACGACGGCCCGGTCATCGTCGGTACCCACCGCCCCGCCGGGAGGAGATCCCCCTCAGCAGGCCCGCGGCCGTCGGCTCGCAGAGCCGCCGGAGGGCCTCTGACGCGGGATACCCGCCACCGGAACCCCTGACGGGCATGGCGACCACCAGCACCCGCATCTCGCGTCGCCGTGCCGCACCGGGCGCGCGGCTCTTCCGCTTCGATCGTTCCTTGGGAGGGCGGCTGGTCGCGGGAACCGATGAGGCCGGCCGCGGCTGCCTGGCCGGTCCGCTGGTCGCGGCCGCCGTGGTGTTCGATCCGCACGCGCTCACCCGGTCGGCGCGCCGCGATCTCATGAGGCTCAACGACTCGAAGAAGCTGACCGCCACTGCGCGGGAGGAGATGGCCGCCGCCGTTCTCACCCATGCGCGGGAGGTCGTGGTGCGGGTGGGGGGAGCGCCCAGCATCGACCGGGATGGACTCCACCGAACGAACCTGGATCTCTTGGCGCGGTGTCTGGCCGCCCTCGGCTGCACACCCGACGTCTGCCTGGTCGACGGATTCTCACTTCCGGCACCCGCGCCCCCACACCGGGCGATCGTTGGGGGAGACCGCACGTCGGCGGCAATTGCCGCCGCGTCGATCATCGCGAAGACGACGCGTGACCACCTGATGTGCGGCCCGGTGTCCGCCCGCTGGCCGGACTACGGGTTCGATCGCCACGTCGGCTACGGCACCCGCGAACACCAGCGAGCGCTGCGCACCTCGGGAATCACCGCGATTCATCGCCGCTCGTTCAACTCGGCCGCCTACATGCAGACCTCCCTGTTCGACGATGCGTTCCCGGAGGGCTCGACGGCCGCGTCCGAAGTCCCGGAGAACCAGGCAGGCCGGTAAACCGTCCCGGACGACTCCACACGGCACGGGTGACGCGACCGCCCCGGTGATCGGTGCGTGGGTACACCGCTCTGTCGTGAAAGAGCTCTGCTGGTTGGGTCTCATACCGCATCACCATGCCGATCGCGTTGCCATGGATGCGGTCGCGAGCCCGTGCGCGGTCCGGCGACGCCGCTGGTGTCGTTCCGACGCGCGGGCGGATCGAACGCGCCCTTCTGATGCGTGATCCGTGCGGGTCGGCGCGACCGGTCGACCAGGATGAGATCGAAGCGCACGCACATCCGCGACAGCTGAGGATTGCGGTGTACGAACGCCGCGGCTCCCCGGCCCAGTCGCGCTCGCTGGGCCAGGGAGACGGGTTCCTCGAGTTCCTGCGCGGACCGGCGGGTCTTCACCTCGATGATGGCGAGGACACCGTCGCGGATCGCGACGACATCGAGTTCACCACCCGTCGGGACCGCCCAGTTGCGAACGAGGGGGAGCCATCCGCGTCGCCTGAGGAACCTCACCGCCGCGTCTTCTCCTGATCGACCATCGTCCATGTCGGAGAGACTGACGCCGGCATCGTGTCCCGTGGCGCGACGTTCGTGTCGGACGTGCGACCACACCGTGTCGAGGTGAAAACGATGCGGCGGTCGGGCGCAGCGGTGCGTGCGTAGGACGGCCCCGGGACGGCGGCGACATCGCCCCTCCGATTCTCGGGAGCACCCCTCAGGTGCGTGCGCACGGCGAGGAGAGAGCAGATGTGCATCCACTCCGCGTCGGCACAGACTTGGCACGGTCACGACACCCACCCGTGACATCTCGGGCGTCACGCTTCTCGTCGTGGTCGCCCATGTCGTCACCCCAGCCCTCCTCGGTCTCCACGCCGCGACGGTCCATGTCGAGGCCGACCTGCGCACGGGTCAGCCGGCGTTCGCCGTCGTCGGCCTTCCGGACACGGCGGTGCAGGAGGCCCGCGAACGGGTGCGGTCCGGCATCGCGAATCAGGCGCTCTCGCTGCCCCGGCATCGAATCGTCGTCAATCTGGCCCCGGCCGATCTGCGGAAGATCGGTCCGCAGTACGACCTGCCCATCGCTCTCGCCATCCTCGCCGCATCCGGTCAGATCAAGCCGGAGAACCTGAACGGGCTCGGTGCGGTCGGCGAACTGGCGCTCGACGGCACCCTCCGGCCTCTGCACGGCACTCTCGCGATGGCCGAGCACGCCGCCGCCTCCGGCTGGGAGCGTCTCATGGTCCCCGAGCGCAATGCGCGTGAGGCCGCACTCATCCGGGGCATCCAGGTCATCGGCGTCACCGATCTGCGGCACGCCCTCAGGTGCCTCAACGGGGATTCTGCACCCCCGCGGTACGCCTCCGATCCGGAGGCCATACTCCGTGAAGGCTCGGCGAACGCGTCGGCCGACATGGCCGAGATCCGGGGGCAGTCCGTCGCCCGACGGGTGCTCGAGATATCGGCCGCGGGCGGGCACAGCATCCTCATGCTGGGTCCACCCGGCGGCGGGAAGACGATGCTCGCGCGCCGGCTTCCCGGCCTCCTTCCGCCCATGTCGGTCGACGACGCGATCACGGTGACCCGCATCCACTCCGTGGTGGGCCTGATGCCCGCCGAGACATCCATGCTCGTGGAGCGTCCCTTCCGGGCGCCGCACCACACCATCTCGGCGGTCGGCCTCGTCGGAGGCGGACGCTATCCGCAGCCCGGTGAGGTCACCCTTGCCCATCGTGGCGTGCTTTTCCTCGATGAGGTCTGCGCCTTCGACCCCGCGGCCCTCGATGCACTTCGCCAGCCGCTCGAGGAGGGGTTCATCGACGTCACACGGGGTATGACGAGCGCGCGCTTCCCCGCGCGGCCCCTGTTGGTGTGCGCCGGCAACCCGTGTCCCTGCGGATATCGCGGCGATCCGGACCGTGCCTGCACGTGCGCTCCTGGTCGCGCCGAGACCTACCGCGGTCGTCTGTCAGGGCCGATCATGGACCGAATCGACCTTCAACTCACCGTTCCCCGACTCGACGCTCACGACATCATCGGTCTCTCACCTCCGGGCGAGGGGTCCAGGGAGATCCGGGAGCGCGTGACGGAGGCGCGCCGATTCGCCGCGTCGGCGGAGCGACCGGGTGAGAACGCCCTTCTCTCGTCGCGCGACGTTCGACGGGCATGCGCCCTGGACGATTCCGGGGTAAGGCTGCTCACGCGTGCCGTTCAGCGTCTTCATCTGAGTGCCCGTGCACACGATCGCCTCCTTCGCGTCAGCCGGACGATCGCTGATCTGGCCGGGGAGGAGCGCGTCCTATCCGAGCACCTCCTCGAGGCCATGACGTACCGCCGTGAGGGTGGGACGGTCAACGATGTGTGAGGAACGCATGGGGGCTCATCGCCAGGAGACCGCGGCGGACGGGGCGGACGACCTGGCCCATCTGGCGTTGGGGCTCGTCTGGGTGGCCGAAGAACTTCGACGTGACCTGCAGGGGCCGATGCGTCGGATCGGTGGCGCGAAGCGTCTCTGGGAGGCGCGAAGCGACGATCTGAGGCGGGTGTTCGCGCGAACGCCGGACGTGGCCACCGAGTTCGTGCGGGCGCGCGATGCCTTTCGCGCGGCGACGGCCCGTGCGGAGCTCGAACGCGAGACCGCGTGGTTCGAGGCCGTCGATCCGCAGGAGGCGCACACCTGGCTGCGGGCGACCCCCGATCCACCGGTGGGACTCCTCGGCCTCGGAAGGACGATCCATGACATCACCTCTTCGGGGCGTCCGCGCGTCGCGATCGTGGGAAGCCGTCACCCGACATCCTTCGGGCTTCAGTACAGCGCGGATCTCGCGGCCGGTCTCGGAAGCCGTGGCGCCGTCATCGTGAGCGGTCTCGCCATCGGTGTCGACGCTGCGGCACATCGGGGCGCGCTGACCGCAGGTGCGGAGACGGTGGCCGTCCTCGGATGCGGGGTCGGAGTGGACCATCCCCGCACGAACTCCGGTCTGCGTCGGCAGATCATCGACGCCGGAGGATCGGTGATGTCGGAGTACTGGCTGTCGGCAACACCGGCCCGCTGGACCTTTCCGGCGCGCAACCGCATCGTCGCCGCGCTGGCCGATGCCGTCGTCGTGACCGAGGCGTCGGCGCGATCCGGCGCCCTCATCACGGCGGACTTCGCACTGGATCTCGGGCGCCCCGTACTGGCGGTCCCGGGACGCCCCGGATCGGCGACGAGCGCGGGATGCCATTCGCTGCTGCGAGCGGGTGCCGCCTTCTGCGAAACGGTGGACGATGTCGTCGCCGAACTCCCGGACTCACTCTGGGCCGACGGTGCCGACGGTGTCCGGGCGCGGGTACCGGACGGGCTTGGCGGCCGGATACACGGGCTCCTGTCCGGTCAGCCGCTCTCGTTACCCGAGATCACGGCGAGGCTGGATCACCCGGCCGCCGCCGTGGCGACCTCGCTCACCGAGATGGAACTCGCGGGGCTCGTGGTCGGCATCGACGGCAACCGCTACGCGGTGAGGGTCGCATGATGAGGATTCGGGACGTTGGCCCGGGGTTCGGCGTACCTCCGTCAACCCGTCGGTGGGCGACGGGGTGCACCGGAGCGGTTATGCGTCGGGGATGTCGGCGTTACGCGCACGCCGACGACGACGAAGACGGGACACGACGAACCAGATGATGAGGCCCGCGATCACGACGAGGACGAGGTTGGAGAGGACACCGCTCCAGTCGGCCAGAGCGGGCTTGATCGCCGGCCCGAACGCGTACCCCAGCCCGATCCAGATCGCGTTCCACACACCCGATCCGATCGCGGTGTACATCGAGAACTTCATGATCGGCATGCGCTCGATCCCGGCGGGGATCGAGATGAACGATCGGACCAGTGGCACACAGCGGCCGAGGAGGACGGCGACGCCGCCCCAGCGGGCGAAGAACGCCGCGGCGCGGTCGAAGTCGTCGTACTCCATGAGCGGGATGCGCCCCACCAGACGACGCGCACGGTCATGCCCGAGAGCCGCGCTGATCCCGTACCAGGCCCATGCCCCGATGAGGGCGCCCAATGTGGCGGCGAACCAGGCCAGCCAGAAGTTCATCCGGCCGTCGTAGGCCAGGAACCCCGCCCCGGGGAGGACGGCCTCGGAAGGGATGGGGGGCACGAACGTCTCGATGAACACGGCGAGGCCGACGCCGGTCTCTCCGATGGACTCCATAAGGCCGAGGACCCACCCGATGAAGCCGTCGTAGCCCTCGGAGGGGTCGTGCGCTTGGGCGGTGAGCAGTGTGGAACCGAGGGTCATGATGCTGATCTGGACGTCTCCTTGTCCGGTGTCGCCGGGTCAACGCATGGTGAGGAGGGATGAGCCGTAGGCCATGCAGGCACCGGCGTGGTGCTGTTCGTGCGAGAGATGGGTGTCATCGTGGACGTCGGCACGATACCGCGCCACCGCGGCGTATCCGTAGCGGTGACGGTGCGGCCATCCGTCCCGGCTTCGCGCCGACCTGGCGAGAATCCAGGGCTCGGTGCCCGGGATGAAGCACGCGGACGATCGGCGGGCGCCGAGAAAACGCGGTGTGAGTCGGTTCTAGGAGGAGCGGCGGGAGCCGGACTTCTTTCGCGGTGCGGAGATCGTCGCTCCCACGGGATGGTCCAGATAGCGGTCCAGCATCTCCTGCGCCACCTCCGCAACCGTTGCGCGGAGGGGGACGGGCTCGAAGAGCACGGCGTCACCCTGGTGCTTGACGAGTTCCTTGACCAGCCATTCCGAACTCGCGTAGGGGATCTCGATGAGGACGGATCCGTCGCTGTGGCGCTCCAGGGACCGGTGCTGCTCCTCCAACCAGCGCGCGATACGCGTGTCGCACCAGACCGAGGCGCTCTGCGCGTGGGTGCCCCACTGCGCCGGACGGTCCCCCCAGGGGAGATACGCGCCGACGCTCAGGTCGTCGCGGCGGGTGAACTTACCGCGGGCCATCTTTGCGGCGCGGATGCGGTCGAGGCGGAAGGTGCGCTTCTCGTCCGCCTGGCGGCACCAGGCGACCACGTACCAGGCGTCGCGCATGTTGACGAGGAGGTGGGGCTCGACGGTGCGGGTCGTGATCTCGCCACGCGACTCGGTCCAGTAGTCGATGGTGACGAGTCGGTCCTGCCGTATGGCGTTGGTGATCGCCGTGGCCACGCTGCTCTTCGGCGCCTGTGCGCGACCGAGCTCGAGCGGCGGGAGGTGATCCTCGCCGATCGCCGTCTCGATCTTGGCGCGGGCGGTTGCGAGCGCGTCGTCCCCGTCGCCGACGGGAAGACGGTCGCCGATGAACTCGAGGGCCCAGAGGAGGGCCTTCGCCTCGAGCGGCGAGAGTCGGGCCGGTCGCGCGAACTGCTCGCCGTACGTCTCCTTCTGGACGACGACCTCGTCACCGACGATCTGTGCGAACAGCGCGTAGCACCCGCCGCCGAAGTTGATGAGGTTGAGCAGGGAGAGGTCGTCCTCGAACTCGCGTGGTGTGAGGTTGAGCTCGGCGCGGATCTCGGCCGTGGGGATCCGGCCCTCGCGTCCGTCTCCGCATGAGGCGAGGAGACGCGTCATGAGCGAGAGCAGGCGTGTGAACCGTTCGGCCGCGACCACGCGGTCGGGCGGAATGGTGTGGCCCTTCGCCGGCGTGCCGGTGTCCTCGACGCGCACCGTGACGTGCCGGCCCACCGGATAGTCGGCCCGGCTCTCCTCCGCGTGGCGGTCACGCACCAGCTCGAGCGATCCGATCACCGCCTCACGGAGATCCTGCGGGCCGAGGACCTCGGCCTCACGTCCCAGATCGAGGATCCAGGTGAGCAGTTCGCGCGAGTTGCCGTACTCGGTGGTGAACACGGCACCGCCGTCCGGACTCGTCTCCATGGTGCCGTGCGCCCCGAACATCTGGTCCACCCACCAGGCGATCGTCGACGACAGTGCGATCGTCGCCGTGCCCTGGGTGTCGGCCAGCTGCCACGGCGCGCGGTCGCGGTAGGGCGAGAGGTCGAAGTCGCGGGGAGAGGGGAAGTCGTGCTCGGCACGGGACTTGAAGGTGATGCGCCCCTCGATGCGCGACAGACGGAAGATGCGCGTCGCCTCCCGCTCATGTGCGTAGCCGACCATGTACCAGTTGCCCGCCATGTAGAGGAGGCTGTACGGGTCGACCTCCCTCTGGGCACGCTCGTCGCGTCCGATGGAGTAGTACGTGAACCGGATGGTCTTCCGGCGTCCGATGGCCGACTCGATCTTCGTGAGGTGCGCGGCGACCTCGGGTGAGTAGCCGGGGCCCAGCAGGTTGACGGCAACGGTTCGTGCGGCGTGGTCGTCCAGTGGGCTGGGACGACCCAGCGTCAGGTGCTGGAGCGCGAGGCGCAGGGGTTCCGCGTACGCGAACTGGCCCTCCATCAGATACAGGCAGGTGTGGAGCGCCGACAGCTCCGTCTCGTCGAAGTCGATCGGCGGCAGGTAGTAGGCCTCCGGCGGCAGGGCGTAGAGATCGCCCTGGAAGGGGTCGTCCCCCGGGCGGTCGACGGTGAGCGAGAAGCCCATCGCCTCCAGTTCGCTCCGATCGCTGTAGAAGCGCCGCAGGAACGCCTGCTCGCTCATGCCCCCGTATCCCTCCACGTTCTCGTGGATCTCATCGGCCGTCACCGGTCGGTGCTGGGACATGAGGTACGCGATCAGCGAGAGCTGACGCACCAATTTGTCGTCGTCTCTCATCGCCATTGCAGTTGCCTAACTTTCCGAGCCACTGCCCAACGATTCTAGTTCAGGTGCCCGTGACGCTGAGGTGATCATGGGGCCGGTACACCCGACTCCGGACCCAGCAATCCCGCATCGTGCGGGAAAAGCTCTCCGACCGCGCGCCGTCGCCGGCAGGAGGCTGGTCCGCAGCGGCGGGGCGAACGGCGCGCGGCACCCGGGAGAGGGCGCGGCGATGGTCACAGGGCCGCATCCGCGGCTCGTATGTCCTTCGCGGCTCGCCAGGGTCGTCCCGTCGGCCGCATCTGCCAGAATCGGTGCCGATGACGGTTCGTGAGCACATCTATCCGATCCCGAACGAGGCCGAGCTGGACCAGATGGTCGGTGCCGCGACGCCGCACTTCGCACTCCAGATCCGTGAACGGGTCGCGGCGTACCTCGCGGCGCTTCCCGAGGAGCATCCTCGCCGACCGGAGCTCGAGGCACAGCTGGTCCGGCTGGAGCGCCTCGCCTCGGACGGCGAGGCCGGCCGTGCCGGTCAGGCCGAGCTTCCGGCCCGGCCCTCGCTCGAGCTCCCCTGATCACGGTCGGTGCTCGCCGGAGAGCCGGCGTCCGCACCCGTTGGTGTCCCGCGTCAGAAGTTCATTGTCGTTTCCGGCTGCATCTCATCGCGAGGCGGTGTCCTCGACCGCCGAAACACTCCCGATATTCCGGCGGATCCCGAGTCCGCGCCTCGCGGAAGATTCGCTCGGCAAACACCAAACGAACTTCTGACGCCGGACACTAGCCGCGCGACGTCACCGTGAGCTCGAGTGCGTCGCGGATGCGCCCGCTCACCGATCGCAGGATGCGCGCGGTGGCACCCCACACGTCCTCCTCGCACAGCGGGTAGCGAAGCGTGGCGATGGTGGGATCGGCGGGAAGCCGTGCGTCGGCCTGCACGAGCGCCCGCACGGTCGGCGTGAAGATGCGTGCGATCTCCTGGGGCTCCGCGCGCATCTGCGGGGTACCGTCGTGGAGACCGACGAAGGGCGTTACCAGGAAGTCCGAGACGGCCGTGTGCACGTCGGGAAGCCGTCCGACGAGCGACACCCGTTCGGGGGCGATCCCGACCTCCTCGTGCGTCTCGCGGAGGGCGGCGACGGCGAGCGACGGATCCTGAGGCTCCATGGCGCCGCCGGGGAGGGAGATCTGTCCGGGGTGGTGCTCCAGCGAATCGGTTCGTCGGGTGAGGACGAAGTGGGCGTCGTCGCCGTGATCGAACAGCAGGATCAGAACCGCGGCCCTGCGCGCCGACGTCGGCGGAGGGTCGCCGGAGATCGGCGAATGCAGCATTTCGGCGAGTCGGGACGCGCGGGGAAAAGGGATCTTTGGGTCACCGAGCACCGATCAAGTGTAGCCAAGGCGGTGAGGATCCCCGAGGGGAGCGCCTCGATCGCATCGCGGCCACACCGCCCCTCGGCTCGCGCGGACCGGTGCAACGGCGCTTCGCACCGCCCTGGGGCATCGGCGTCGTCGTGACATCCCCGCTAGCCTCGGCATGTGACCGACCCGCTGGAAGAGCTCGCACATGATCTCGACGCGATCGCCGGGCGATACGCGGACTCCGAGAATCCGGTGACCGGTATCCGAGCGGTCGAACCGGAGCCCGACGCCCGTCGATACCTGTGCGTGCGTCGGAGCGGCGATGTCATTTGTGTCGACCGCGAGGGCCGGCCGATCGACGACGAGGACGAGCGCCACCGGGTGGCGGCGGCCGTGCTCCTCGTGGAGTACGTCGAGGAGTCCATCGACGGCGAGGAGTGCCGCCTCGTCGCGAGCCTTTCCGACCGGCTCTCCTCGGCCGCTCTGAGTACGGTCGCGGTGCGCAGCGTCACGGCACTCGGGGAGGCGGCGGGATCGCTCGCCGACTGGTGTCTCGACCCGGCGCGATCCATCGCTCGTGTCGCCGAGCTCGACCGGGTGGCACAGCTCCAGTCGGGCGCGCACGTCGCGCACAGCACGTATCTCGCCGCCACGGAAGCTCTCGTGGAGGTCCAGGACACCCTGGACGGTGGCCTCATCGAGCTCCTTCGGGACCTCGAGAACGCCTGTGGACGTGCGGGGATCGCGGCGCCGTTGTCGGCGGCGCTCAGTCAGGCGATGGAGGACATCCATGCCGACGCGACCCGCTTGCTCCGCGGGCAGACCGGGTCACGCCCCTCGGGATAGGACCGGCGCGCTTTCTCCGGTCGCTCGTGCTCGGCCGGCACGGGGCCACGCATGTCGGTCGCTTGACGCGGTTCGCCCCGTCCGCTCTCGGGTGTCGGGAGCCGAACGGCCCACCGTGCACCCGGTCAATCGTCCTCGACGTCCGGGTCCTCGTTGATGAAGTCGATGAGATCGTCGACGGTGAACCGGCCGCCCTGCATCGCGGCCACCAGCCCGTAGACGGTGGGGGAGTGGGCACGGTCCAGCACGTGGCGGCGCATCGCTTCGGTCGCCTCCTCATCGAGCTCGTCCATCCGCTTCGCCACCGAGGGGAGGATCTCGACGCCCTGGCCGCGGACTGTGACCCAGTTGGCGTCCGCGAGACGTCGTGTGAGCTCGGCGACCTCCTCGGGTTCGGCCTCGAGCACCATGGCCATCGCCGACACGCCCATGGGTTTCCCGGCCTTCTTCAGCTGCCGCAACACCAGGTAGGTGCCGCTCGACAGGCCGGCGTCGTTGATCGTCTGATCGAGGACGCCCGCCAGTTCCGTCAGGAGGGCGATGTCATCAGGGGACCGGTACATCGAGGTGGTTCTACGGCCCGTAGCGGTGTGCGGGTGCGGGGCGCAGCATGTCGTAGGTCTCGCCGCACCAGATACGGCCGGTGATGCCGAGCCCGTCGACGATGCGGAGGGCCGAATCGACGACACCGGCGGCGGCGCCGCGACCCGATGTGTTGGCGACGGTGATCGCGAAGTCATGGTCCGCCTGGGTGCGGATGGGGCGGGCGTTGGCCCGGGCGAGGGCCACACGGGCGTCGGCGAGCCGATGCGGGTCGTCGACCGTGAGGCAGCACTCGAAGGAGGCCCAGTCGGGCGGCTGCTCGTCGAGAATGAGGCGGAACTCGTCAGCGAAGGCCATGCCTGGCAACGGTATCAGCCGTACCCGCCGACCAGCCGCGGTACGGCGACGTCGACGGCACCGGGGACCGATGTCCGCTCTGCCCAGTGACGGGTGGTTCGCCCCGATGGTTGATTCCACGGATCCGTGGATGTGCGGCGCAACGGGTGGATGCGGGGCGCCGGCGGCGTCGATGGTCAGGATGGTGCCATTTCCACGTCGCCCGGTGACCGGCCTGGGGTGGGCGGGGGGATCAGGAGCGCATTCGCGCCGCCGGGGCGTACGCCATGACGCGGGCATCGTGGAGTCAATCATCTCGCTCGGTGTGGGCCCGTTGTCCGCGGTGTCCGGCCACTGGGCTTGATACCTTTTCCCGCATGGTTGACACACTTCTCGCGCGCGCCGCCGACGGCGAGCGACTCACGACGGACGAGGCGGTACTCCTCTACCGGGAGGCGCCCCTGGAGGATCTGGGCGTCGCCGCCGACACGGTGACACGTCGCCGGCACGGCGACCGGGTCACGTACAACGTGAACGCCCACCTCAATCCCACCAACATCTGCGTGGTGGGCTGTGGCTTCTGCGCATTCGCCGTGTGGACCGAGAAGGACGAGCGTGCCTACGCCTACAGCGTCGACGACCTCGTCACGCGCGCGTCCCAGTACGCCGACCTCGGCATCACCGAGCTCCACATCGTCGGCGGCATGACGAAGGAGTACAACCTCGAGTACTACGAGGAGCTCTTCAGCGAGCTGAAGGCGACGCTGCCGCAGGTATCGCTCACCGCGCTCACGGCCGTCGAGATCGACTTCGTCGCGCGGCTCTCGAAGGTGTCCTCCAAGGAGGCCCTTCAGCGCACGATGGCGGCCGGTCACGACACCATGCCGGGCGGTGGCGCGGAGGTCTTCAGCAAGCGCGTCCGGAAGATCATCGCTGACCGCAAGGTCCCCGCCGAGACCTGGCTCCAGGTTCACCGCGAGGCCCACGAGCTGGGGCTTCGCACCAACTCGACCCTTCTCTTCGGGCACTTCGAGACGCCGGAGGAGCAGATCGAGCACATGCTCGCGCTGCGCGACCTCCAGGACGAGACCAACGGCTTCCAGGCGTTCATTCCGCTTCCGTTCCTTCCGGGCAACACCGAGTTCGCCTACCTGCCGGGCCCGTCCCGGGAGGAGAAGCTCCGGACGATCGCCATCGGGCGGCTCTTCCTGGACAATTTCCCGCACATCAAGGGCCACTGGGTCATGCTGGGCGAGGAGATCACATCCGAGGCGCTCTCGTACGGACTGGACGACCTCAGCGGAACCCTCACGGAGGAGCGCATCGCCCATGCGACCACGGTGCAGACGCCGCTCGGGCTGACCCAGGAGCGCATCCGCCAGCTCGTCGAGGACGGGGGCAAGGTGCCCGTCGAGCGCAACACCCTCTACGGTCAGGTCGACCGGGAGCAGTTGACCACGGCCTGAGCGGTCCGGACGCCGCGCGGCGGCGTCGGACGAGGTCGTCGATGGCCCCCCGAACCTGGGCCTGATCGACGGTCTGACAATGGGCTCGACCGTGGACCCACGCAAGTCCGGTGCCATCTATGGGGGGTGGGTGTGTGTCAAGGGGGTGTCGGTGG
>CAYSVH010000009.1:0-98135 GCA_964434425.1 uncultured Bifidobacteriaceae bacterium
GCCGGTGGTTGTCGTTGATGCGCATTCGAGGCGCATCCCTCGTGGGACCGGTCGATTATCGACGCAGTCCGAGTTCGTCGATGAGGGCACGGTAGCCCTCGAGGTCGGTCCGCTGAAGGTAGTTCAGCAGCCGCCGACGTCGACCCACCATCATGAGCAGTCCACGACGCGAATGGTGGTCGTGCTTGTGCGTACGAAGGTGTTCCGTCAGCGAATTGATCCGGTCCGTGAGGATCGCGATCTGCACCTGGGGTGAGCCGGTGTCCGACTCGTGACGCCGATGGGCCTCGATGACCCCGGCCTTGCGTTCTTTGTCCATTGTTCTCCCTGACACGGCCACGGCGCAGAAGCCACGGAGGGCCCCGCACCGGGTCGACTCAACATTCGAAGGAGGGTCGCGACGCACCACTCCATCGAAGCGGGAGGCGGACACACCTTCGAACAGAGTTTATCAAAGGGCGGCGGCGCGCTCCGCGACGATCTCCCGGGTGCGCTCGATGTCCTCGGTGATCTGGGTGACGAGGGCGTCGGCGTTCACGAATCGGCGCTCGGAGCGCAGGCGCTCGAGGAACTCCAGCCGCACGCGCTGTCCGTAGATGTCGCCGCCGTCGTAGTCGAGGAGGAACGCCTCGAGCCGGACCTCCCCGCCCGACCGGAACGTGGGTGCGTGACCGAGGTTGATCGCGGCGGGGAACCACCGATCGCCCACGCGGCACCTTCCGGCGTACACGCCGACGGCGGGCACCGCCATGTGCTCGGACACCCCGACGTTCGCCGTGGGGATCCCCAGTCCGGCGCCACGTCCGTCACCGGCGACGACGTCGCCGTCGAGGACGTGCGGGCGTCCCAGAAGCTCGGCGGCCTCGGCGACCTCCCCCTGGGCGATGAGCCTCCGGACCCGCGTGGACGACACGGGCTTGTGGTCGGGCGTCGTCACGAGGCCCGGCAGCTCGACGTCGATTCCGTGCATCCGGCCCCAGTCGCGGAGCATCCCGGCGGTGCCGTCGCCTCCGGACCCGAAGCGGAAGTTCCGCCCGACGGCGACGGTACGCGCCGCGATCGGGGGCTCGGCCAGCGTTAGGCAGAAGTCCTCCCAGCCGATCCGGGAGAACCCGAGCGTGAACGGGATCTCGAGCAGGACGTCCACGCCGAGCGAGGCGATGAGATCGGCCCGCAGGGCGGAGTCCGTCAGCATCGCGGGCTTGAGCTCCGGGTGCAGAACGACCAGGGGATTCGGGTCGAAGGTGACGATCAGCGACCGGACGTCAAGGCTGCGCGCCGACTCGACGGCCAGACGGATGATCTCGCGGTGACCGATGTGGACGCCGTCGAAGACGCCGATGGCGACCGCGTGCCCCGCTCCTGCCTGCGGCAGCGAGCCGATGTCACGATGGATCTTCATGCGAGCACCACCCGTGGTTTGGTCTGGCCGCCCTCGACCGCGGCGATGGCGATGAGCCTGTCGTCGGCCACCAGCGCCACGGGCCCCGGATCGCCGGCACCGTCCCCGGCGATGGCGGTGCCGTGCCGGACCGCCGCGAGTTCGTCGTCGTCCAGCACGCGTCGCGGCAGGTCGGCGAGGGCGTCGACCGGGTTCACGTAGCCGCGGGCCGGTACGTCCTCGACCGGCACGGCGTCGTCGATCACCAGGTGCCCGACGGCGGTCCGGCGCAGATCCGTGCAGTACGCGCCGCATCCCAACGTCTCGCCCAGATCGACCGCCAGCTGGCGGATGTAGGTGCCCTTCGAACAGGTCACATCGAGATCTAACCAGCTTCGGTCGTCCGATGACGCCAGACGACGCGCCTGCAGGATGGAGATCGTGCGTTCGGGTGCCTCGACGACGGCGCCCCGCCGGGCCTGACGGTGCAGAGGGACCCCGCCGACCTTGACGGCCGAGTACGCCGGCACCCTCTGCACCGACTGTCCGACCAGGCCCAGGACCGCCGCGTCGACGTCCTCCGCTGACGGAAGGGCCGCCCCCGTCTCGGTGACGGGCCCCTCCGGGTCACCGGTCGGCGACGTCGCCCCCAGGCGGATGCGCGCCGTGTACCGCTTGGTGAGCGAGGTGAGAAAGGTGGTGAGTCGGGTGGCCCGCCCCGTGACGACCACGAGGAGCCCCGTGGCGAAGGGGTCGAGCGTGCCGGTGTGCCCCACCTTCACGCCGCGTCCCACCTGCCGTCGGATGCGTGCCACCACGTCGTGCGATGTGGGGCCGGCGGGCTTGTCGACCAGCCACACGCCCAGCCCGACCCGCTGCTTGTGGTCGTCGTTCTCGGGCACCGTCATCGGACTCTACTCCGGTCCGGTGCCCGCTCGATGATCGATCCCGTTCGGGTCGTTGATGCGGGGCGCGTCACCGGTGGAGGCGGGGCGCCGCCGGACACCGATGGTCAGGGTGGTGTCCTTTCCGAGGTGTCCGGTGGCGCATCCGTGCCGCCGGGGGCGTGCAGCACGCCGCGATGTCCGTGGGATCACCCATCGCGATGGGTGATTCCACGGAAACGTGGATGTGGGGTGCGTCAACGGTGGAGGCGGGGCGCAGCCGGACACCGATGGTCAGGGTGGTGTCCTTTCCGAGGTGTCCGGTGGCGCATCCGCGCCGCCGGATGCGTGCAGCACGCCGCGATGTCCGTGGGATCACCCATCGAGTTGCCGGCCGACCTCGTCGGCCAGCCACGTGACGATCTGGGACGGGGTCTTCGATGTCGTCAGCCCGGCCGCGGCCCGATGCCCTCCTCCCCCCTCGATCCGGGCGATGGCCGAGACGTCGACGCTCTCGTCCGACGAGCGGAGCGACACCCGGTGCCCACCGTCGACGGGACGGACGCTCGCGGCGACCACGACGCCCTGCACGCCCCGGAGTGCCTCAGCGATCCCGTCGGTGTCACCGGTGCCCGCCCGGTCGAAGTCGTCCTTGGTGAGGACGCCGACCAGGAGCCGTCCGTCGAGCGCCGACGTCGCGCCGGTGAGGGCGGCACCCAGGAGGCGCTTCTTCGAGAGCGGGGTGTTCTCGTAGAGGCGTCGGGCGATGCCGGCGATGTCGATGCCCGTGGCCGCCAGGCGGGAGGCCGCAGAGAAGGTCTCGGGGGTCACGTTGGAATAGGAGAACCGCCCGGTGTCGGTCACGATCCCGACGTGCAGGGCGGTGGCGATGTCGCGGTCGAGCGACCAGCCCAGGCGCGCGAAGAGGTTCACCACGATCTCGGCCGTCGAGGAGGCGCTGGCGTCGACGTGGTTGATCGTGCCGAAGCGACCGTTGTCGTGGTGGTGATCGACGTTCACGATCGCTCCCGCGAGCGTCGCGGCGGCGGGCCCGGCGGTGAGACGCTGCTCGGACGCACAGTCGAGCGCGATGAGCACGCGATCCGCGGCGTCCGCCGGGAGGTCGGACACCACCGATTCGTCCTCGCACAGGAGGAACCGCAGGTCGGCGGGCACGGCCGGGGTGTGCGGATGCCACATGACGACGTCACGTCCCCGGGCCCGCAGGCCGCGCGCCATCGCGAGCATCGAGCCGATGGCGTCCCCATCCGGGTTCTCGTGCGTCGCGACGACGAAGCCGCCGTCGTGCTCCTCGATGGCACGGACGACATCGTCGAGCGTCTGATCGGTTGACGTGTCGATCGTCACGTGGACGGCCCCTCCGGGTCGTCGGTGGTCACGGTGACCTCGTCGATGAGACGGGTGAGGCGGTCGGCCGCCTCCTGGTGGTCGTCGTGTTCGAAGCGCAGCTGCGGGGTGTTGCGCGTCCGCAGTTCACGCCCCACACGCCCCTGCAGCACACCGGCGGCCGATGTCAGGGCGGCGGCGGCGCCTTCGCGGCGGTCGGCGCCGAGGACCGTCCAGAAGACCGTGGCGACGCTCATGTCCTCGGATGCGCGGACACCGGTGATCGTGACCAGGGAGAGCCGCGGATCCGACAGGTCTCTCTGCACGGCCTCGGCGATGACCTCGCGGAGCGCCTCGTTGATGCGACGCTGGCGTGGGCTCACACGTCCCATGTCTCCCCCTCCTCGATGATCTCCCGTGCCGACCGGATCGCCCGGCCCATCTCGACCGTAGCGAATGGGCCGCGCCCGATGACACGCTCGGCGTCGTCCAGAAGCCCGCTCACCCCATGGGCATCGCGGGCCGTGACGGCGATCATGAGCTCCGCGCGGCGGAGCCGATCATGCGCGCCCGACTCGGTCACCGACGCGCCCGTCGCCTTCACGAGTTCCGCCCGCAGTCGCTGCAGGGCGCGGCGCTTGTCCTTCAGTGACTCCGACATCTCCAGATGGAGGTCGGCGACCAGCACACCGATGAAGCCCTGGCTCACTGGTCACCCCGATCTCCCGCCGGCGTCAGCTCGAGGACTCGACCGAATCCGCCGGCGCCTGCTCGGTGCGGGCGACCTCGGTGAGCTCGTACACCTCGATGGTGTCGCCCTCTTTGACGTCGTTGAATCCCTCGATGACCACACCGCACTCGAAGCCCTGGGTGACCTCACGGGCGTCGTCGTCGAACCGGCGGAGCGATCCGACCTTGCCCTCGAACACGACGGTCCCGTCGCGCACGAGGCGCATGTTGGCGTTGCGGCGGATGAGGCCCTCGGTGACGTAGCAACCGGCGATCGTTCCGATGCGCGATGCGCGGAAGGTCTCGCGGACCTCGAGCGAGCCGAGCTGGCTCTCGACGATCTCCGGGGAGAGCATTCCGATGAGGGCGTCGCGGACGTCCTCGATGGCGCGGTAGATGATCCGGTACGACCGGAGGTCGACGCCCTCGCGCTCGGCGAGGGCCCGGGCCTCGGGCCGCGGACGGACGTTGAACGCGATCACGATGGCCTCGGAGGCCGCCGCCAGGTTGATGTCCGACTCGGTGACGGCACCGACACCGGTGTGGATCACCCGGAGACGGACCTCGGTCTGCTCGAGCCCCTCCAGCGCGTCCCGGAGCGCCTCGACCGAACCGTGCACGTCCGCCTTGATGATGATGTTGAGCTCGTTGAGCCCCTCCTGGACCCGCGCGAACAGATCCTCGAGGGACACCGGCCGGCGGTTGGCGAGCTCCTGCGCGCGGATGCGGTGCGATCGCTGCGCGGCCAGCTGGCGTGCGACGCGCTCGTTCTCGACCGCACGGAAGCGGTCGCCGGCCTCCGGGACCCCGCCCATACCCAGGATCTCCGCGGGGACCGAGGGTCCGGCGCTCTCGATCGACTCGGCGTTGTAGTCGTGCATCGCACGAACGCGCCCGAAGGTCTGTCCGACGAGCAGGACGTCCCCGACGTTGAGCGTTCCGCGCTGCACGAGAAGGGTGCAGACGGGGCCCCGACCGGCGTCCAACCGCGACTCGATGACGCTTCCGGACGCCGGCGCGTCGGGATTGGCCTGCGGGGTCGCGTCGACGTCGGCGATGAGGAGAACGGTGTCGAGAAGGGAATCGAGGCCCTGCCGCGCCTTGGCGGACACCTCGATGAACTCGTACGTGCCACCCCACGAGGTCGGGATGATCTCGTGCTGCGACAGTTCCTGACGGACCCGGTCCGGGTTGGCGTCCGGCTTGTCGATCTTGTTGATCGCGATCATGAACGGCACCTCGGCCGCCTTCGCGTGGTCGATCGCCTCGAGCGTGGTCGGCATGACGCCGTCGTCGGCGGCCACGACGATCACGGCGACATCGGTGATCTTCGCGCCACGGGCACGCATGGCGGTGAACGCCTCGTGGCCCGGGGTGTCCAGGAACGTGATGAGCCGGTCGTTGTGGTGGACCTGGTAGGCACCGATGTGCTGCGTGATGCCACCGGCCTCACCGGCCACGACCTCCGTCTCACGGATGGCGTCCAGGAGCGAGGTCTTACCGTGGTCGACGTGACCCATGACGGTGACGACGGGAGCACGGGCGACGACGCTACCGGGCGGATCCTCCTCCTCGAACGCGAACTCGTCCTCCTCCTCTGCGTGGACGATGACCACCTTGCGCTCCAGCTCCGAAGCGACGAGCTCGATCTCGTCGTCGGAAAGCGACTGCGTGATGGTGGCCATCTCACCGATCGCCATGAGGGTGGTGATGATGCGCGTCGCGGGGACGCCGAGGGCCTCCGAGATCTCCTTGATCGTCGCACCCGAACGGATGTCGACGGGCGGCATCTCGGACGGCGGGATCGTGACCGCCGGCTCGCGCTCTTCCTGCTTGTTCTTGCGTCCACCGCGGCGGTCGCGTCCCTGCGGTCCGCCCGGACCGCGACGCCCGGCCTGGGCATCGATGACGACACGGCGTCGCCGGCCCCCGGGTCCGGGACGACCGGGGATGTCGCGTTCGCCGGGACGTCGGGTGCCGGGTCCGGCTCCTCCGGCCGGTCCACCGGCGGGACCAGTTTGACCGGGCTCGTCCGCGGCCCGCCGCAGCGGGGGCCGGGGAGCCGGCGGTTCGGCGCGGCGCAGCGGGGGGCGGGGCTTCGGGGGTTCGGGCGGGACGACCTTGCGGCGGCCGCTCTTCGTGGTGGGCGCCTCCTCCTCTGCCGTGGTCGCGTCGGCCTCCGGCTGGGGCTCGGCCTCGGTCTCCGGGGCCGGTGGCACCTCGTCGGCGGACGCCGCGGCGGCGGCTTCCGGTGCCGGCGGAGCGGGTTCCGCGGGTGCGTCGACCGCGGCTGCGGGCTCCTCTGCGGGCGCGGGCTCCTCTGCAGGGGTCGTCTCGGCCTCCGAGGTCACGGCGGGTGCCGGTGCTTCGTCGGTGGCCGGGGAGTCCGCTGCCGGAGCCTCGGGCTCAGAAGCGGACGCCGCGGCGGTCTCCTCGGGCGGCGCCGTCTCGGACTCCGGCGTGGACGGCGGCGGTTCGACGGCCACCGTCTCCGCGACAGGAGCCTCGGGCACGGGTGCGTCGGCGACGGGAGCCGCAGTGGGCGTCTCGTCCGCCGCAGCGGGGGTCGCCCCGGTCTCGGCCTCGGGTTCGGGCGCGGGCTTGGGCTTGCGCCGCGCGCGCGGCTTCGGCTTCGGCTTCTCCTCCGCCTCGGCCTTCGCGTCCTTCTTCGGCTTCTCCTTGGCGGCCTTCGCGGCGGCGATGGTCGCGTCCATCGAATCCGGACGCGGGTAGCGCTTCGGGTTCAGAACGTGAAGCGCCTCACCGACGATCACCGTGGACGACGCCGTCTTGACCGGCAGTCCCTCGCGTTGGAGTCGTTGCAGGACGAGGCTGCTCGGCAGCCCCTCATCCCGCGCGATTTCGTGTACTCGCCGTTTTTCCGTCAGATCCATCCCCACCCCTCAGCTCTCAAACTCGTGCACCAGATCGTCGTCGATCGTGAGCGCCTGTCCGCGCATTCGTGCTGCGCGTGCGAACGACCGCCGTGACAGCGCGGTCTCGTAGCATGCCCGAACCGGGCAGACGTAGAGGCCCCGCCCCGGCATCCGGCCGCGCGTGTCGCGGACCAGACGGTTCGTGTCCCCGTCGATCCGGACGACGAACCGCGCGAGGTCCTCCTTGGGACGGCGCGTGCCGCAGCCCAGGCAGCGACGGATCGGGACATGTGCCACCGCTCTGATGGTCCGCTTCCCGTGGCTACTGGACCTCCGTGTCGTCGGAGTCGACGCCCACCTCGGCGGTCGCAACGGGTGCGTCCTCGGAGGCCGCGGTCTTGTCCCCGGACTCCGCGGCGTTCGGGGCGTCGCCGGCGCCGTCCGACTCCGGAGGCGTCGTCTCGGCGTCGGTCGCCGCACCGTCGTCGGCTGCGACGGAGGGATCCGTCGTCGCCTCGGCGGTGGGCTCCGGTGTGTCCGGAACGTCCGAGTCGACGCTCACGGCCTCGGTCGGGCCGACGGTCTCACCGGCCGCCTCGACCTGGGCGAGACGCGAGTGCGCGGGAAGACTGCAGTACCGGGTGCCCGGCAGCGCGGCGTTCACGCAGCGCTTGCCGTTGCGCAGGAGCGCGGCGCACCGGGTCAGCTCACCCTCGTTCCCGTCGCCGAACCCGGAGTGTGACTCCTCGAGCGCGAAGGTGGACTCGCTCTTGATGTCGATCCGCCATCCCGTGAGACGTGCGGCCAGGCGGGCGTTCATCCCCTCCTTGCCGATCGCCAGGGACAGCTGGTCGTCGGGCACGACGACGGTGGCCTGACGGTTCTCGTCGTCGACCAGCACCTCGCGCACCCGGGCGGGTGACAGCGCCTTGGCGACGAACCGGGCGGGCTCGTCGTTGTGCGGGATGATGTCGATCTTCTCGCCGCGGAGCTCGCTCACGACCATGCGCACCCGCGAGCCGCGCGGGCCGACGCACGCGCCGACCGGGTCGACACCCTGCACCTTCGACTCGACGGCGATCTTCGACCGCCAGCCGGCCTCACGGGCGACGGCGCGGATCTCGACCAGGCCGTCGGCCATCTCGGGGACCTCGAGCTCGAAGAGACGCTTGATCAGCTCGTCGCTGCGGCGGCTGACGATGACCTGCGGGCCCTTGGCCGAGTGGCGGACGTCAACGATGACGGCCTTCACCCGGGCGCCGTGGTCGTACCGCTCGCCGTGGACCTGCTCGCTCTCGGGCAGCAGAGCCTCGACACGGCCCAGGTCGACGAGCGTGTAGCGCTGGTCGGACTGCTGGATGATGCCGGTGACGATGTCGCCGATGCGGTCGACGTACTCGTCGTACATCATCTCGCGCTCGGCCTCGCGGATGCGCTGCATCACGACCTGCTTCGCCGTCTGTGCGGCGATGCGACCGAAGTTGTCGGTGCTGATGTCGACCTCGTCGAGCTCGTCCTCGTCGTACGCGCTCCAGTCGATCTCGGGCTCCGGCGGGACGTAGTCCTCGGGCGGGCCCTCCTCACCGAAGTCGGGCTCTTCCTGCGGAAGCGTGCGCGGCTCCTCGTCCTCCTCGAGGACGAGCTGAAGGACGCGCATCTCGCCGTCCTCGCGATCGATGACGACGCGGGCGTACTCGGCCGCCTCTGGCGTCTTGTTGTAGGCGGCGAGAAGGGCATCCTCGAGCGCGAGCAGCAGCGTCTCGGCGCTGATGCCCTTCTCCCGCTCGATCATCTTCACTGCCTCGAGGATCTCCCGATTCATCCTTCACTCCTCTCGATCAGCCGTCCACGGCCGATCTCATCGAACCCGACGGTCCTCTCACCCTCAGCCGTCGCGATCACCACACCGGCATCCTCGACCGCCCGCAGAACTCCGGAGATGCGCCGTGCCTTCTTCCCCGGCAACGCCGTCAACCGGACGACGACACGCTCTCCCACCGCCCGCCGATAGTGATCATGCGTGCGGAGCGGGGGTTCCGGCCCCGGAGACGACACCTCGATACCGAAGCGATCCCGAAGGCCCGCCCGGTCCAGGACGTGGGTCACATTCGCACACAGGTCGTGCGTCACGCCGTCCGGATGGTCGACGACGACTCGGAGCATCTCGTCACCATGTGCGCCGACGGTCTGCACCTCGCGCAGATCCACGTCGGGCAGCTCGGCTTCGAGCGCAGCCTCGACCTCCCGTTCAACGCCGGTGTGAGCCACCACGGTCAGCGTCCAGTCCCCTTTCCGAGCAACAAAAAAGTGGGCTCAGCACCCACTTCTCGCGTCCCCACATTGGTTTGCTTGAAGCCCCGCATTCGAGGATAGCACCTGGTGTCCCGCATCAGACGTTCGTGGTCGTTCACCGGCTGCATCTCATCGCGAGGCGATGCCCTCGACCGCTGGAGGATCCCCGATGTTCCGGAGGTCTTTCGTCCGTGCCTCGCCGGAGATTCGCTCGGCGAACACCAACGAACGTCTGACGCAAGGGTACGAGAGGGTGATCAGGCGGGGTGATCAGGCGGGGTGATCCATGACGATGGTGACGGGCCCGTCGTTGACGAGCGCGACATCCATGTGCGCGCCGAAGCGACCGGTGGCCACCGTGACCCCGAGCTCGCGCAGTCGATCGGCGAAGCGGTCGACGAGCGGCTCGGCCACGGCCGGGGGCGCGGCCGCCGACCACGACGGCCGGTTGCCGCGGCGGGTATCGGCCACCAGGGTGAACTGGCTGACGACGAGGACCGCTCCGCCGATGTCGGCGACGCTCACGCTCGCCGACGGGTCCGCGCCGTCGAACACGCGGAGCAGCGCCGTCCTGCGGGCGACGACGTCGACGGCGGCACCATCGTCGCCATGGCCGATCCCGACGAGTGCCACGAGACCCCGCCCGATCTCACCCACCACCACATCGTCCACGGTCACCGCCGCGGAGGTCACCCTTTGCAGCACGACCCGCATCTTCGTCCTCCCTCCGCCCGGGAATCCCAACGGCCGGTCCCTGGGATCGGGGCATCACGCATCTGACCATCTAGGCTGGGTGCCATGACAGAGGACGATCTTCTCACGGCCCTCGACGCGCTGGGCCTCGAGCCCCAGCGTGTCGAGGGCGGCGGCGTCGCCGTGGCCCTCCCGTCCGAGGCCCGCGGGAGCTTCGTGGTCCAGATGCGCCGGACCGAGCGGGCCGTCCGCTTCCGCTCGTTCATCATGCGCAGCCCGGATCGCCGTCACCTGGAGGTCTACGCCCGTCTCCTGCGTAAGAACCTGGACGCCCGGGACTGGCGCTTCGCGGTGGACGACGACGGCGACGTCTACATCGGCGCGTACGTCCCGCCGGACGTCCTGGAGGGAGAGGGTCTCGACGGCGTCCTCGGTGCCGCCTGCGCCCTGGTCGACGCCGTGTTCGAGGGCATCGCACGCACGGGTTTCGACATCCCGCCGGGGATGTCGCTGCGCCCGCCGCCCATCACCGACGGGGGGTCCTGAGCCGGAGGTGCCCGTCGGGTCCAGGGTCATCCGATGAGCTTCGAGCCGAAGGCCTCCGCCAGGCGATAGTGACGGAAGGCCGCCGACCGGTCGCCCAGGCGATCGAACGCGCGGCCCAGCGCGTAGTGCGCGTAGTGATCCGTCGGCCGCCTCGCGACGATCGCGGCGAACTCCTCCGCCGCCCGCCGGTTCTCATGCATGGCCAGGTACGCGCGACCGAGCGTCTCACGGATGGAGGTGCTCTCCGGCTCGAGGCTCTTGGCCCTCCTGAGCGCGACGGCGGCGGCATGCGCATCCCCTGCGTCGAGGAGGCGGACTCCGCGCCGATAGCTTTCGTATGCCTCGAACTCGGCCATGGCGATGAGGTTAGCGGCCGTGGGACGAGCGGGCGCAGCCCGTGTCCGATGTGCCACGTCACAGGAATGGGCACTTGCACAGGAGATCAGACGCCGCGGACCGCGACCGGATCGAAGACGCCGTCGTCGATCGCCACGGTGATGGGGGCCATGTCGTCGTCCGGCACGGCGACCCCCTCCGCGGCGGCCACCTCCGTGTAGAGGTCGCGCAGCGTCAACCGGTCGACCAGGTCGGCGGGGTCCGCCGTACCGGCGTGGAGACCGAGGCGCCGGAACTGGGACAGGAACCAGTGGCCGTACGCCCGCCGCGGAGCGTTCACCACCCCGCCCCCATGGAAGGCAAGCCCGCCCATCTCGGGTGGCAGGCCATGGCCCCGCTCGTGGAGGCCCCACATCCGGGCGGCGAGCGTCGGGGCCGCGACGTTGACGTAGCGCCGTGCCGCCATGAGGTGCGCGGCCGCCTCCCGGTGACCCGGATCCTCGTCGAGCCACCGGCATGCCTGGAGGGTGCCGCCGATGAGTGCGCGCACGCGGTCGGGGTGTTCGTCCAGTACGTGCGGATTGACCACGAGCGCCTTCTCCGGATGGCCGGGAAACAACCTGTGACTGGAGACGGCCGTGAAGCCGAGACCCTCGTCCACCGCCACGGCGTTCCACGGCTCACCGACCGAGAAGCCGTGCATCGTGCCACCCCGGAGATTGGCCACCATCTGTGCGGGAGGGATCGGGATGATGTCCAGGTCGCCGGAATCGACCCCGGCGGCGTGCAGCCAGTACCGCAGCCACAGGTCATGTGTGCCGCCGGGATAGGTCATCGCCATCGTCAGGCGGCGCCTGCGACTCTCGGCGGCCACCGCGGACAGGGACTCCGCCGGATCGAGGTACCCGCTCGTCCCCAGGTGACGTCCGAGGGTGATGGCCTGTCCCCCGGTGTTGAGCATCATCGCGATCGGCAGGAGCTGATCCTCGTGCCCGGTGATGCCGGACGCCACCGAGAACGGGAGGCTGGACAGGCAGTGCGCCGCGTCCAGAGCGCCGGACAGAACGGCGTCCCGCAGCGCGGGCCATGATGCCTGCTTGACAAGCCGCACCCCGATCCCGCGGCGCAGGTACATGCCCTCCTCGACGGCGACCACCAGGGGCGCGGCATCGGCCAGGGCGACGAACCCCACCCGCAGGAGAGCCGCGCCCGGTCCGGCGCCGCCCGAGCGCATCGGCGTGGCCCGCTCGCCGGGTCGTCGCGCCGCGCTCCTGCCGCCGGTTGCCGTCACCGGCGTCATCCCGCCTCCTGGGCGCCGATCAGCGTACGCGCACGCAACGCGAGCGCCATGGCGAGACGCACGTCGGGATCGTCCAGATCGCGCTGCGTCAACTCGCGTGCCCGCTGGATCCGGTAGAGCAGCGTGTTCACGTGCACGTTCAACCGCCGGGCCGCGGCCCGCGGGCTCCAGCTGGTGCTGGTGAGGGCGTCGAGGGTCTCGATGAGCGGTGCCGCACCGCGACCGCGTGCCTCCTGGCGTTCGAGCGGACCCAGCCACTCGTCCACGAACTCCGTGAGGTGCGTCCCGATGCCGAGTGCCAGGAGCAGGCGCTCGGCGCCCAGGCGCCGATAGGAGTTGACCTCGCCGACCCGCTGAAGGCGCCTTCCCACACGGATGGCGAGACGCGCCTGCTCGGCCAGGTCGTGAAGCATGGCGGGCCCTCCGTGCTCGCCGCTGACGCCGCACGAGAACGAGGCGCCGGCGGTCATACGGCCCGCCGTCGTCACGGCCGCCAGCGCGGTCCGTTCCACCTGTTCCGCGCCCGCCGGGAGGGGGACCAGGAGGACCAGGGACCCCGCGCGTTCGACCACCATCACCCCGGGATGGCGGGCGTCGGCCTCCGCGCTGAGCGTGCGCACGAGGCGCCCGGCGCTGGTGCGCGCACCCAGCGCCTCGGCCGCCGGCGGATCATCGGGTTCGATCACCACCACCCACATGCGCCGTCGCAGGCGATACCCGAGACGGGCCGCCTGGTCGACGAGGCGCTCCGCGTCCTCGTCGGACAGCCGCCTCGCCATGAGTTCCTCCATGAGGTCGCCCCGGAGGCGCCGTTCGGCCTCCGCGGCCGCCCGCTCCCGCGACAGCTCCAACGCGAGCACCGTCACGCCGTGCTCGAGCGATCGGCGGCGCACCGGGTCCGGTGCCGAGGCGTCGGCCACCACCAGCCACGCCAGCGTCTCGCTCCCGGCCCTCACGGGCAGCACGAGATCGCTGTCCACGTCGTCGTCCACATCCGGCCCACCTGGTGTCAGGGCGACGGGAAGCGTGTCGACGGCCTCGGCCGTCGACGTTATGCGCGTGCCCTCGTCGTCGTAGAGCCCCACCTGCGCCCCCGCCTGACGTGCGATCTCGGCGCAGATGCTCCCGATCCCGCCGCCGGCCAGCGACAGCTCGGTGAAGCAGCGGTGGATCTCTTCCGAGCGGCGCAGGTCGGCCACCTGGTCCTCCAGGCGCGACTGCAGCGACGAACGCTCCAGCACCCCGGCCACCTGGGCGGCGATCGCGCCCAGGAAGCGGATCTCGTCCTTGTCGAACTCGTGGTGGGTGTCCGTCTGCACGTTCAGCACGCCCACCAGCCGGTCACCCGAGATGATCGGCACCGAGCACATCGAGACGAACCGGGCCTGGTCCACGCCCGGCAACCACCGGAAGCGCGGCTCCGCACGCACGTCCGCCACGGTCACCGGACGCCGCTCGTGGGCGGCCCATCCCGTGATCCCCTCACCCATGCGCATCCGGACCAACCCCACACCGGTCTGTGACAGGCCGTTGGTCGCCGCCAGGACCAGATCCCTGGTGCGCGGCTCCAGCAGATAGACGGAGCAGACGTCCACGCCCATCGCGCCGGTGGTCTCGTTGATGACCAGGCGCACCAGCGACGGCGCGTCCAGGGTCTGCGCCGCCTGCAGCGCCAGACGCTGAAGGAACTCGAGTTCTCGCACGGGATCCATCGTCGGGAAACCCTAGGTGCGCTCGGATCACACGGCTTTGGCCATACGCCACAAGCGCCGCGGGCAGACGTTGGACGTTCCGACCGAAATGACCGGAGCGCCCGATCCTTCGTCCGCACGAAGACCGCGGTCCGAGGTTCGGACGTCCGCTCCGTACCGAGGACCAGGGTCGTGCTCGTAGCGTGCCGCCCGTCATCCACGAGTTCGGAGGCGACGACTTTGGGCACGGACATAACGACCACAACGCTGGGAGAGCCCGCGCGACGGCGGCCGTACGACATCGACGACTGGCGTCCGGAGGACCCGGTCTTCTGGGAGAACAGGGGCAGGGTCATCGCACGGCGGAACCTGATCTTCTCCATCGTCTCCGAGCACATCGGGTTCTCGGTGTGGAGTCTGTGGTCGGTGTTCGTGCTCTTCCTGGGCCCGGAATACGGGTTCACCCCCGAGCAGAAGTTTCTGCTCACCGCCGCTCCGGCGGCGGTCGGTGCCCTGGTGAGGCTCCCGTACAGCTACGCGGTGGCCCTCTTCGGGGGGCGCAACTGGACGGTCTTCAGTGCACTCCTCCTGGTGGTGCCGTGCGTGCTGGCCGGTCTGGTGCTGAGGCCGGGCGTGTCGTTCTCGACGCTCCTCATCGTGGCCACCACGGCCGGGGTGGGCGGCGGGAACTTCGCGTCGTCGATGGTCAACATCGCGTCGTTCTACCCGCAGAGGCTCAAGGGCTGGGCCCTGGGGCTGAACGCCGGTGGCGGGAACATCGGCGTACCGGCAGTACAGCTGATGGGACTCCTCGTGCTGGCCACGGCCGGGGCCGCCCACCCGCGCCTGCTGCTTCTCGTCTACATCCCGCTGATCGGCGTCGCCGCCCTCTGCGCGGCGCTCTTCATGAACAACCTCACCCATATGCGGAACGATGGCCGCGCCCTGCGCGACGTGAGCCGCGATCCCCACACATGGGTCGTCTCGCTGCTCTACATCGGCACCTTCGGATCGTTCATCGGCTTCTCGTTCGCGTTCGGGCAGGTACTCCTCATCCAATTCCCCGAGACGTTCGCGCGGCCCATCGACGCGGCCTGCGTGACGTTCCTCGGCCCGCTGATCGGATCGCTCATCCGCCCGGTGGGCGGCCGGATGGCCGATCGATGGGGAGGAGCCCGCATCACGCTGATCACCTTCGTCGCCATGGCGGCGGCGGCCGTCGTCGTCCTCATGGCGTCGCGTCAGGGCTCGCTGTGGCTGTTCATCGCCGGCTTCATGGCGCTCTTCGTCCTCACCGGGGTCGGCAACGGCTCCACCTACAAGATGATCCCCGCCATCTTCGCCGCCAAGGCCGAGCGCGCCGCGCACGTCGGCGCGAACGACGCGGATTCCGAGGCGCGCCGGCTGTCGGGGGCCCTCATCGGCCTGGCCGGCGCCGTCGGGGCCGGTGGCGGGGTGCTGGTCAACATCGCCTTCCGCGAATCGTTCCTGCGGCAGGGCAACGGCAACGTCGCGTACGTCGCCTTCCTGGCGTTCTACGTCGTGTGCGTCGCGGTGACCTGGTTCGTCTACGTGCGTCCCTCCGACCGACGCCTCGCGGGGGTGTGACGGTGGCCGCCGCCGTGGACACCCACTGCCCGTACTGCGCGCTGCAGTGCGGGATGACGCTGACACCCGAGGAGGACGGCATCCGGGTCTCACCGCGCGACTTCCCCACCAACCGGGGCGGGCTGTGCCGCAAGGGCTGGACGTCGGCCGAGCTCCTGCGACATCCCGGGCGCCTCACCACCCCGTTGATGCGCGACCGCGACGGGGAGCTGCGCCCCGCCTCATGGGAGGCGGCGCTGACCCGCGTGGCGGACGGCCTGAGCGACGTCCAGGAGCGCCATGGCGCGGCGGCCGCCGGCCTGTTCGGCGGCGGCGGCCTCACCAACGAGAAGGCGTACCTGCTGGGCAAGTTCGCACGGGTGGGACTCCGCACGCCGTCCATCGACTACAACGGACGCTTCTGCATGTCGTCGGCGGCGACCGCCGGCCAGCGCGCGTTCGGCCTCGACCGCGGGCTGCCGTTCCCCCTCGAGGACGTGGCGGACGCCTCCGTCGTGCTCCTGGTGGGCGCCAACACCGCGGAGACCATGCCGCCCGCCATGCGTGTGCTGGAGGAGCAGCGCCGGCGCGGAGGACGTCTCATCGTGGTGGACCCCCGGCGCACGCCGACGGCCGCGGCAGCGTGGAAGCACCTGGCGCCGGCACCGGGCACCGATCTGGCGCTGGCCAACGGGTTGCTGCACGTGGTGGTGCGTGAGCGCCTGATCGACCGGCCGTTCATCGACGCGCGCACGACGGGCTTCGCGGCGGTCCGGCGGGCCGTGGCCTCGTACTGGCCCGATCGCGTCGAGCGCATCACCGGGGTACCCGAGGCGACGGTGCGCGAGGTGGCACGAACCCTGGCGCGGGCGCGTACTCTCGTCGTCCTCACCGCACGTGGCGCCGAGCAGCACAGCACCGGCACGGAGACCGTCCTGGCATACGTCAACCTGCTCCTCGCGCTGGGACAGGCCGGCCGCCCGGGGTGCGGGTACGGCTGCATCACGGGGCAGGGAAACGGGCAGGGCGGACGGGAACACGGGCAGAAGGCCGATCAGCTTCCGGGCTACCGGCGGCTGGCGGACCCCGCCGACCGCGCGCACGTCGCCGCCGTGTGGGGAGTCGATCCCGACGAGCTTCCGCCGCCGGGACCGTCCGCCTACGAGCTGCTCGACGGCCTCGGTACGCCCGGCGGCGTCCGTGCCCTGCTGGTGATGGGATCCAACCCGGTGGTATCCGCGCCGCACGCCGGCCATGTGGAGGAGCGCCTCGGCGCACTGGACCTCCTCGCCGTCGTCGACCCGTTCCTGTCGGAGACGGCGGCGATGGCCGACGTCGTGCTGCCGTGCACGCAGTGGGCGGAGGAGAACGGCACGATGACCAACCTCGAGGGACGGGTGATCCGGCGCCGGCGGGCCGTCACGCCCCCCGCCGGCGTCCGCACGGACGCCGAGATCATCTGCGAGCTCGCCCGGCGCCTCGGGCGGGGCCACCTGTTCCCGAGTGCGGATCCCGGCGACATCCTGGATGAGCTGCGGCGAGCGAGCGCGGGGGGCGCGGCGGACTACGCCGGCATCACGCGCGAGCGCATCGACGCCGAGAACGGCGTCTTCTGGCCGTGTCCGTCCGAGGATCATCCGGGTACGCCGCGTCTCTTCCTGGACCGGTTCGCCACCGCGGACGGGCGGGCGCGGTTCCACCTCGTCCATCACCGCGGCTCGGACGAGCCTGTGGGCCTCGGCCGTCCCCTCAACCTCACGACGGGCCGCGTGATGGGGCACTACCAGTCCGGGACGCAGACCCGCCGGGTCCCCGAGCTCGCGGCCGCCGAGCCGGAGCCGTTCGTCGAAATCCATCCCCAGATGGCCCTGGTGTTCGGCATCCGCGACGGCCGGCTGGTCGAGGTGACGAGTGAGCGGGGTTCGACCGTGGCCCGCGCCCGCCTGACCACCGCGATCCGCCACGACACCGTCTTCATGCCGTTCCACTGGCCGGGTGAGGGACGGGCGAACACCGTCACCAACCCCGCGCTCGATCCCCATTCACGAATGCCGGAGTTCAAGTCATGCGCCGTGCGCATCGCCCCGCTTCCGCGGACGCAGGCGCCGGCGACAAACCAAGGAGGCCGATGATGAGCACGCCCGACGCAGGACCCCGCCGCGACCCCGCCCCACCGGACCCCCCGCACCGGCGCCTCGTGGTGATCGGCAACGGCATGGCCGGTGCGCGGACCGTGGACGAGATCCTCTTCCGGAACGGCGGAGAACGCTTCGACATCACGATGTTCGGTGACGAGCCGTACGGCAACTACAACCGCATCCTGCTGTCGGGGGTGCTGGCCGGGCAGGATGCTCCGGAGGACATCTTCATCAACCCCCTCGCCTGGTACGAGGAGAAGGGCATCGAGCTGCGGGCCGGGGTGCGGGTGGAGCGCATCGACCGTGCCGCACGCGTCGTCCACGACTCCGAGGGCGGTGTCACCCCGTACGACCAGCTCATCATCGCCACCGGGAGCCGGTCGTTCGTCCCGCCCGTCGAGGGGGTCACCGACATGTCCGGCGCCCTGAGCGACGGCGTGTTCGTGTTCCGGACCCTCGACGACTGCGCCGCGATGACCGAACGCGCCAGGGGGAGCTCTCGGGCGGCCGTCATCGGCGGCGGGCTCCTGGGGCTGGAGGCCGCGCGCGGCCTGATGGCCCACGGGCTCGAGGTCGAGGTGGTGGAGGCGGCACCCCACCTGATGGCGCAGCAGATCGATCCCGAGGGTGCCGCCATCCTGGAGGGAACCATCCGCGAGATGGGCATCGACGTCCGTGCGGGCGCGTTCACCTCGGAGATCGTGCACCGGGACGGCCGCCTCGCGGGGATGCGGTTCGCCGACGGCACCGAGATCGCCTGCGACATGGTGGTCGTGGCGGCGGGCATCCGGCCCAACGCCGAGATCGCGGCGGACGCCGGCCTCGCGGTGGACCGTGCGATCGTGGTCGACGATCGCATGCGCACCGCCGACCCGGACGTCTGGGCCGTGGGCGAGGTGGCCCAGCACCGCGGCGTCGTCTACGGGCTGGTGGCACCGCTCTGGGAACAGGCCCACGTGCTCGCCGACAACATCACGGGCGTCGACGAGGAGTCCACGTACGAGGGGTCGAAGCTGGCCACCAAGCTCAAGGTCATGGGCGTGGAACTCGCCGTGATGGGCGAGAAGGCGTCCACCGTCGCGGGCGACGAGGTCCTGCGCTTCTCCGACCCCGCCCGCGGCGTCTACAAGCAGGCCATCGTCCGCGACGGCGCCCTGGCGGGCGCCACCCTGCTGGGGGACGTCGGCAAGGTGTCGTTCCTGACCCAGGCGTTCGATCGCGGCACCCCGGTGCCCGACGACCGGCTCGAGCTGCTCTTCGACCTGGGCGAGCCCGCTCCGGCCGGGTCGGAGCTGGACGACCTGCCGGCGGATGCGACCGTGTGCGGTTGCAACGGGGTCAGCAAGGGAGCAATCGCGGCCTGTGTGGCCGGCGGCACCCGCGACGCGGCGGGGGTGATGGCCGCCACCCGGGCGGGAACCGGCTGCGGATCATGTAAACAGGAGGTGGCACGTGTCGTGGCCTGGGCCGGCGGTGAGGGCGCGGACGAAGCCGCCTCGCCCGCGCGCACGGCCCCGGCCACGCCGACCGGGGATCCCGTGACCGACGCTCGCGAACGCGGACGCCGGTCGGCGGCCGATCTTTTCGACGCCATCGCCGACATGGTCGGGGCCGCATTCGGCGGAGGTGCCACCTCCCCGCCCCCGGCGGCGGCCGCGCCGGCGTCCCCAGCCCCGGACGAGATCGCGGCACTGCCCGACGACGCGCAGATCTGCAACTGCAACGGCGTGAGCAAGGGTGACATCACGGCCTGCGTGGCGGCGGGAACCCGCAGCGTCGCCGGCGTGGTGAAGTCCACCCGTGCCGGGGCCGGCTGCGGGTCCTGCACGTCCCGGGTGGCCCAGATCGTGGAGTGGGCAGCGGGCGGACGGATGGTTGACGACCCGGCCGCGCACCACTACGTGCCCGGGGTACCCCTCTCCAAACCCGAACTGGTCGAGGAGATCCGCTCGCGCGGTCTGCGTTCGGTGTCGGAGGTGTTCGACGCCCTGGCCGACGGCCGCGACGATCCCGGCAGCAAGATGGGCCTCACCTCGCTCCTGCGAAGCATCTGGGGTCGCGACGATCTGGGGGACGAGCGCGACGCCCGGTTCATCAACGACCGCGTGCACGCGAACATCCAGAAGGACGGCACGTTCTCGGTGGTGCCGGGGATCTCGGGCGGTGTGACGAACGCGGATCAGCTGCGTCGTATCGCCGACGTCGCGGACCGCTATGACGTGCCGATGATCAAGATCACCGGAGGCCAGCGCATCGATCTGCTCGGAGTGACCAAGGAGGACCTGCCCTCCGTGTGGCGCGATCTGGGGATGCGCTCCGGGTACGCCTACGGGAAGTCGATGCGCACCGTGAAGACCTGCGTGGGTGCCGAGTTCTGCCGCTTCGGGCTCGGCGACAGCACGTCGCTCGGCATCGCCATGGAGGAGCGCTTCAAGGGGCTCGAATCACCGGCCAAGCTGAAGCTGGCCGTCGCCGGCTGTCCCCGCAACTGCTCGGAGGCGCTGGTGAAGGACCTGGGCGTGGTGGCGGTGGACGGCGGACGGTGGGAGATCTACGTGGGCGGCGCCGCCGGCGCGACGGTCCGCAAGGGTGACCTGCTGTGCACCGTCGACTCCCCCGAGGAGGTGATGCTCCTGTCCGGTCGCTTCATCCAGTTCTACCGCGAGAACGCGCGGTGGCTGGAGCGCACATACGACTTCGTGCCGCGGGTGGGCGTGGACAACCTGCGCGCGATCGTCGTGGACGATGTCGACGACGACGCGGCCCGTCTGGACGCCGAGATGGAGCGCAGCGTGGCGGACTACCGCGACCCGTGGCTGGAGGGGGACGACCCCGCCACGGTCAATCAGTTCGCGTCCGACCTCGAGAAGGAGGCAGCGTGATGGGCACGGATTCCGCATCGGCCGCCGAGTACCGGCTGGGCCACCTGGACGAGGTCCCGCTGGGCGAGGGACGCACGTTCACCGTCGACGGACGCTGGGCCGTCGTGATCTTCCGTCCCCGTGGGGGTCCGCCGGCGGCCACCGATGCGACGTGTCCTCACCGGGGAGGACCGCTCGCCGATGGTCTCGTCGGAGACGGGACCGTCGTGTGCCCGCTCCACGCCATGCGCTTCTCGCTGGCGGACGGCACCTGCGACACCGACGACGCATGTTCCGTCGCCGTGCACCCCGTGCGCGTGGACGAGGACGGGCACATCGTGGTGACGATGCCCGGATGACGGCGACCCGGTCGTCGCGCCACCACGACCGGCGCGCGGTCACGACTCGGGCCGCGGCGACGACCGGTGCCTCTCGTCAGCCCCGCCCGGACGACCGACGGAGTGAACGCGGACGTACGTCGGCGGCGACCCGGGTACGCCACGGGAGGGCACGGCGGATGGCGTCCACGTCGTCCCAGGCCGTGTCGGCGTCCTGCGCCGCCGGCTCACCGGGAGCGAATCGCGCTCCGGTGGCGAGGCGGTAGATCCGCTCGGCGTCGATCCCGAGATCGCGACGGGCCGCCGATGCACGCTCGACCGCCGTGGCGCTGTCGTCGGGGGGCGCACCCAGATCCGCCATGAGCGACTCGATCTCACGCGCTGCGCCCAGCACACGCTCCCGGACGCCACCGCGGCGACGACGGCGACGGCGCACGGCCTTGGCGACCGGAACCGCACCGACCCCGGCGAGGAGCACGAGCACGCCCGCACCCCCCGCGACCATCCACCAGGGCGTCCCCTCCGCCGGCGTGACCCCGGGAGCGGGATCCGGACCGGGATCGGAGGCCGGATCCTGCGTCGGCGCGGGCGAAGCCGGTTCGACGGGTGCCTGGGCGATGTCCGTGCCCGGGCCGGGGGCCGCCGCCGGCGCCCGATAGGAGGGGGACGAGACGGACGCCGTGTTCTCCGCCGAGCGACCGGGGGTCGGATCGAAGGGCAACCACTCCTGCCCCGGCAGCTTCACCTCGACCCACGCATGCACGTCGCGGTCGGTGATGCCGTAGGTGCCGGTGGGAATGTCGTAGTTCGCCGCGTCCACGTTGAGCCCGACGGCCACCCGCGCGGGGATCCCGTTCATCCGGAGCATCAGTGCCAGCGATCCGGCGAAGTGCTGGCAGTAGCCGATGCGCGACTCGAGCAGGAAGTGGGCGAGGTCGGGCACGCCGCCGCCGGGACGCTGGACGCTCGTGTCGTACGTGTAGAGGCTCGTGTCGCGCAGATGGTTCTCCAGCCGGTTGACCGCGACGTACGGTGAGGCGGCGTCGCCGATGACCTCGCGCGAATGGCGGTACACGTCGGCGTAGGGACCGAAGACCTCGGGATCGAGCGCCTCGTCGGTCGTCCCGAAGGCCGGGGCCGTGACGGATTCGTATCCCCGCCCGACCTCCAGTCGCAGATCGTCGTCGTCGACCTCCCGGAAGCCGTACCTGCGGGCCGCCATGAGCGCGGAGACACCCGGGTCGGGCATGACGGCGTCGAAACGATACGAGCTGCCCCGCGGAAGGGCCGGGCGGACCTGGAGCGTGCCGTCCTCGAAGGTCTCGACACGACGCGTGCCGACGCCCTGGATCAGCTGGACGTCACCGGCCGTGAGGATCCACTCCGACCGGAGTCCCGTGAGCTCCAGCTGCTGTTCGAGACGCGTCCCCTGGGTGCGTCCCGCCCACCGGGGGACGACGGTGCCGTCCGTCTCGTCGCGCCGGGAGGGCTGGCGCACCTCGGTGAAGCTGATGCCGTCGAAGGCCCCGTGGGACACCTGGCGCAGCGCCGTGGGCCGTTCGGTCCGGACCCGGGCGATCGTCCGGGGATCGCCCGGATACTCCAGCGGGCCGTAGCTCTGGGACGGCGAGACGACCAGGGTCTCGGCCGCGCGATTGCCCCACGACCAGTTGCGCCAGTCCCACCAGGCGTCCTTCCCCCATCCCCCGCTGCTCACGAGCGCCGCCACCGCGAGCACGGCGGCCCCGGACGCGACGAGGCGGGCCGGATGGCGTCCGCGCCGCGCGGGGCCCATGCGGATGAGCGACAGCACGATGAGGATCGCCGCGACGAGGATGAGCCCGTCGCGGAGCGGCCTCTGCGGCGGGACGAGTGTCCACCGGTAGGCGACGGCGATCACGAGCCCGACCACACCGGCGATGGGGCGGCGTGCGACGAACACGAGGGCAACCAGCGCCGAGGTGGTGGTGGCGACGACGATGAGAAGGAGAGCGGTGATCGGCCGCGTGTCGGCCCCCGAGAGCGGGATGGTGACCGTGGCGGCGGTCGACAGGCCCTCGTCCACGAGGTCCCGCACGGCCGCCCAGGCGTGTCCGCGCAGACGGGCGAGCGACCGGATGCTGACGTCCGTCGCCGTACCGATGATGACGACGATCGAGACGATCCATCCGGTGATGAGGCCCAGGCGCGGCCCGATGCCGCGGTCCGCGACGATGCCGATCGCCGGCAGTGCGCCGCACACCGCGACGGTCACGAGCCGCGCGATCGGTGCATCCTCCCAGAGGTCCGCCCACGACCACAGCAGGACGCCGATGACGACGACCGCGGCGGCGGCGGCCATCAGGGTGTCCCGCGCGGGTGCGCGGCGGGGCTCATCGGCCGGCACGCATCACCCCCGCGCCCAGCGCCGCCTCGAGCATGTCGGGGCTCGGCACATGCGTCACCACGATTCCGCGCGCGGTCAGGTCGGCGAGATCGGCGGTCGCGCGCCCCACGAGAACGCAGGCCACTGGCACGCCCCGGTTCTGCAGCTGGGTCGCCGTCGGCCCGAGCGCGGCGTCCGGTACGGACGTGACCGTCACCACGAGCCGGGTGCCGTCGCCCTCCCGGAGGGTGCGTACCAGCTCGCCGGCGACACCGCGCCGTCCCTCGGGCTCCACGACGGCCAGCCGTCGGACGACGGCGGCCGCATCGTGCTGCGGCTCGATGGGCTCGGACGTGCCGGGCGAGTCCATGAAGCCCACGGCGGATCCGTGGGCCACACAGCCCTCGGCAAGGCTCGCCGCAGCGGAGACGGCCGTCTCGAAGTCGTGCCGATCCCCGCCCGTACGGGTGTCGAACGCGATCAGCACAGAGGCCGTCCGGCCGCTCCCCCCGTGGAGCTCCTTCGTCTGGAGGCTGCCGCGCCGGGCGGTCTGGCCCCAGTGGATGATGGAGAGCGGGTCCCCGGGCTCGTAGTCACGCACCCCGGCGAGTTCGTAGCGACCGCGGACCGCACCGCTGACGTCTCCGGGCCGGCGTGCCCCGTCGGCCTCCCAGAACGGGAGCCGGATCGGGACGGTCCGCGGAAGGACCAGAACGGTCTGATGCGCGCGGGTGGCGCGCCGCACCCGCACGAGGCCGAATGGATCCGCCAGAGAGACCCCGGGGATCGCGAGTGCGTGTTCACCCCGGGGGAGCGCCATGACGGAGATCTCCTGTGTGAGGACACGGCCGCGACGGGCGACGGGACCACGACGTTCGGGAACCCCACCGGGCACGCCCGTGGCGAACGCCCAGTCGAGGAGGTGGACCCAGCGGGTGGTGACGGCGGGCCCCGACATCGTCATCGTCACATGGACTGGATCGCCGGCGTGGACGACCTCGCGGTTCAGTCGCCGGGTGACACGGATGCCTCGTGCCGCGCCTTCAACCGCGAGGATGGCACCCACTCCCAGCGCGACGAATGCGACGCCCACCGGCCGCAGGCTCTCGGTTCCGAAGCCGAGTGCGGCGACGATGGCCAGGACTCCGAGGGCGGCGACCCCCACACCACGCCGGTAGAGCCGGACGCGTTGGCCGAACCCCGGCGTGCGACGATCGCGACGGGCCCCTCCGGAGCCGTCACGTCTCCGGCGACGCCCGGGGCATCTCACCCGTACCCGGGCGTGGGTACCGAGTGGAGGGCCTCGGCGACGATCTCCGAGCTCGTGATCCCGCCGAGACGGGCATCCGGACCCAGGACCAGGCGGTGGGAGAGCACCACGTCGGCCACCCGCTTGACGTGCTCCGGCACGATATACGGGAGGCCGCCCAGGAGCGCGATGGCCTTGGCGACCCGCAGGAGGACAAGGCCGGCCCGCGGGCTCGCGCCGAGCACCAGCCGACGGTCCGAACGGGTGGCGGCGACGATCTCGGCGACATAGCGCGCCATCGCCGGATCGACATGCACGCTCTCGACGGCGCGCATGGCCGTCCGCAGCTGGGCCTCGTCCGTGACGACGTCGATGCTCTCGAGCGGGTCCCGGGACGCGAGGTCCAGGAGCATGTCCGCCTCCTGACCGACGTCCGGGTATCCCATGGCGATGCGGACGGCGAAGCGGTCGAGCTGGGCCTCGGGAAGGGAGAACGTTCCCTCGTACTCCACCGGGTTCATCGTGGCGATCACCATGAACGGGGACGCGAGGCGGCGGGTGTGCCCGTCGACGGTGACCTGGTTCTCCTCCATGGCCTCGAGGAGTGCCGACTGCGTCTTCGGGGACGCCCGGTTGATCTCGTCGGCGAGGAGGAAGTTCGAGAACACCGGGCCGGGCCGGAACTCGAACGTCTGGCTGCGCTGGTCGTAGATGTGGACGCCCGTCACATCGGACGGGAGCAGATCCGCGGTGCACTGGAGCCTCGAGAACGCGCAGCCCGACGCCCGGGCGAGGCTCTTCGCCAGTACCGTCTTTCCCACCCCCGGAACGTCCTCGATCAGGAGGTGTCCGCCGGCGAGCATGCAGCCCACGGCGGCCTGGAGGGTGAACGCCGGGGCCCGGACCGAGACGGCCAGTGCCGCGACCAGCCGGGTGGCCAGGGCCGACGCCGAATCGATCGCGTCGGACGGGACGTCGGCGGGGAAATCCGGGCTCTCGTCGGTCGTTACGGCATGGAGGCGATCCACGGGCGTCACGGTAGCAGGCCACCTCCGGACCGCCCCCGTCGGCCGGTCATGGAACGGCAAAGCCGGACGCCTCCCCGCTCCCCGGTGCGAGATGCACCTCACGCGGTGGACGACCGCGCGGTCAGCGGTCCGGCAGGAGTCCCTCGGCGGCCGTGACGATGGCCTCGGCGCATGCGGCCTTGGTCACCCGTCCGGTGGACGTCTCGCCGTTCGGTCCGATGATGGTGACGTCGTTCTCGTTCCCCTCGAAGCCGATGCCGGCGACCGACACGTCGTTGTGCACGATGAGGTCGACGTTCTTGCGGATCCGCTTCTGGCGCGCGCGCTCCAGACCGGCGGCACCGTGCTCGGCGGCGAAGCCCACCAGGACCTGCCCCGGCCGACGCGTCGCACCGAGCCCCGCGAGGATGTCCGTGGTCGGCGCCATCCGGATGACGAGCTCATCGTGGGCCGACTTGTCGATCTTGCCGTCGCCGGCCTCGACCGGGCGGAAATCGGCGACCGCGGCCGCCATGACCAGCATGTCGCACGTGGCGAACGCCTCGGTGGTCGCCGTGAGCAGTTGATCGGCGCGCTCCACCGCGACGACCCGGACACCCGCGGGATCCGGGAGGTCGACGTTGGCGGCGATGAGCGTCACGTCCGCGCCGCGGCGACGCGCCGCGTCGGCGACGGCGTACCCCATGCGGCCGCTCGACCGGTTCCCAACGAAGCGGACGGAGTCGATGGGCTCCCGTGTGCCGCCCGCGGTGACGACCACCCGCACGCCGGCCAGGGACCGCGTGGTGGAACGGGCCGCGTCGAGTGCGGCGCTCAGGATCTCGGGGACGTCCGCCAGCCGGCCGGGCCCCGTGTCGCCGTCGGCGAGGAGCCCCTCACCGGGTGGGACGATCCGCACGCCGTGCGACCGGAGCGTGGCCACGTTGGTGACGGTGGCCGGGTGGACCCACATGCGCGTGTTCATCGCGGGGGCGACGACCACGGGGCCGTCGTAGGCCAGGTACGTGGCGGTGAGGAGGTCGTCGGCGAACCCGTTGGCCAGCCGCGCGAGGGTGTTGGCCGTGGCCGGGGCGATCAGCATGACGTCGGCGAGCCGCCCGAGGTCGAGGTGCCGGTAGTCCGGGTCCCGCCCGTTCTCGAAGACGGACTGCCCGACGGCGTTGCCGGACAGCGAGGCGAACGACGCCGCGCCGACGAACCGTTCGGCCGAGTGGGTCATGATCACGTGGACCTCGTGGCCGTCGTGGCGCAGGAGGCGGGTGATGTCGATCGCCTTGTAGGCGGCCACGCCGCCGGTGACGCCCAGGAGGACCGTGCTCATGCCGCTGTCCCTTCGGTGGCCATGAGGATAACGTCGGCGAGGGAATCGGCGGCCACGTCGACATCCGCGTTGACCACCCGGTGGTTGAACTCCTCCATCGCCGCCAGTTCGCGGCGTCCGACCTCGAGCCGGGCGGCGATCTCGGACTCGGTGTCCGTCTGCCGCCTCTGCAGGCGTTCGGCGAGTTCCTCGAGGGACGGCGGCTCGATGAACACCGTCACCGCGTCAGGCAGCATGGCGCGAATGGCCCGGGCGCCCTCGAGCTCGATCTCGACGATCACGGACCGGCCCTCCGCGAGGTGGCGGTCCACCTCACTGCGGAGCGTGCCGTAGCGATTGCCCGCGTACTCGACGTGCTCGAGGAACCGCCCCTCGTCCACCGCCGCCGCGAAGTCCTCATGGGACATGAAGTGATAGTCGACGCCGTCCCGTTCGTCCGGGCGGCGCGACCGCGTCGTCGCCGATGTCGCCACCACCAGGTTGCGGAAACGGGGAAGGACCCGCTGGATCAGCGTGCCCTTCCCCGCTCCGGAAGGCCCTGAGATGACGAGGACGCGAGCCTGGCCGGCTATCGGCTCAGGAGGTCGACGAGCTCGTTGCGTTGACGTTCCGACAACCCTCCGACGGTCTTCCCCTGCGAGATGCGACAGTGGTTGATGAATCGCGTGGCCTTGACCTTGCCGTACTTCGGTACGGCGAGAAGCATGTCATAGACCTTCGCGGTGAGCACGTAGTCGGGCGGCTCGGCGATGATGTCACGCATGTTGACCTGACCGCTCTTCAGGTCTCGTTTGAGTTGCGCTCGGGCGGAGCGGATCTCATTCGCTCGGCGGAGGGCCTCCATCCGCTGGTCGAGCGAGCGTTCCGGAGCCTGGTTGGGTGCTTTCAACGTTGTGACCATCGGCGATGATGATGGCGGTTTCGGTCCGCGATAACAAGGCCGAAATCCACCAAAGTGCGGGCGGAACTTTCGCAGTTAGCAGGCAAGTCCGTCAAGTCTTCCGCTGACGTGGCTGACCCTCAACTTGAGGTCGATCCACCAATTGTGGCCGTGACCACATTCGACAGATCCTGCAAGGCGATGGGGGTCAGACGGTCCGAACGCACCGCGAGAGCCGCTGCCTCGGCGGCCTCCATCGTCGTGAGGTACGGGATGCCCGCGGCCACCGCCGCACGACGGATCGTGACACCGTCGTCCTGCGCCACGTCCCCCGTCGGGGTGTTGACGACCAGGTCGACCTCACCGCGCTGGATGAGCGTGGGGATGTCGTCGCCGTCCTCCGCGACCTTGCCGACCGTGGTGACCTCGAGCCCGGCGGCGCGGATCGCGTGCGCCGTGCCCTCCGTCGCCACGAGGGTGAAACCGGCCCGCGCCAGACGTCCGGCGACGGCGACCGCCCTCGGCTTGTCCATCGGCGCCGCCGAGAGGGCGGCCCTGCCGGTCCGAGGAAGGGATGCGCCCGCACCGGCCTGCGCCTTGGCGTACGCTTCGGCGAACGACCGGCCGAGGCCCATGACCTCCCCCGTCGCCCGCATCTCGGGCCCGAGCCGCGGGTCGGCCGTGGGGAACCGGGCGAACGGGAGCACGGCCTCCTTCACCGCGACATGCCGCGTGCCGGTGCCCGGTGGCAGGTTGAGATCCCGGAGCTTCGCGCCGAGCATGAGCTCCACCGCGTGACGGACGAGCGGGACGCCCGTCGCCTTCGCCACGAACGGCACCGTCCGCGACGCACGGGGATTGGCCTCGATGATGTACAGGGTGCCGTCCTGGTACGCGTACTGGACGTTGACCAGGCCCACCGCGCCGAGCGCGACCACGAGCTCGCGGGTGCGCTCCTCGATCTCGTCGACCACGCCGGGACCCACCTCCTGCGGAGGGATGACGCAGGCCGAGTCGCCCGAGTGGACGCCGGCGGCCTCCACATGCTCCAGCACGGCCCCGATGTGGCAGTCCTCACCGTCGCCCAGGGCGTCGACGTCGAGCTCGACGGCGTCCTCGAGGAACGAGTCGATGAGAAGCGGCCAGCGAGGACGCTCGACCTCGAGATAGCGGTCCAGGTCGTTCTGATTGAAGATGATCGCCATCGCGCGTCCGCCGAGGACGAACGACGGCCGGACCAGCACCGGGAAGCCGACGTCACGTGCCGCCGCCCGGGCCTCGTCCGCGCTGTGCGCGATGGCCCACGGCGGGGCCTCGAGTCCGAGTGACGCGGCGAGGGCCGCGAAGCGCTCGCGGTCCTCGGCGAGCTCGATCGACTCCGCGGAGGTGCCGAGAAGCGGCACGCCGGCCGCCTCCAGGCCCCGTGCCAGGCGAAGCGGCGTCTGACCGCCGAGCTGGGTGATGACGCCGAGGGGCTTCTCCCGCTCGCAGATGTCGAGGACGCTGCCCAGCGTGAGCGGCTCCATGTAGAGCCGGTCGCTGACCCCGTGGTCCGTGGAGACGGTCTCGGGGTTGCAGTTCACCATCACCGAGGCGTATCCCAGCTCCCGGGCCGACAGGGCCGCGTGCACGCAGCAGTAGTCGAACTCGACCCCCTGGCCGATCCGGTTGGGTCCGGAGCCCAGCACGATGATCGACCGGGGCTCGCGGTCGGGCTCCGGCTCGCCGTGACCGGCGAATCCGGCGTAGAAGTACGGCGTCCGGGCGCGGAACTCCCCGGCGCACGTGTCGACGGCCTGGAACGCGGGCCGCACATCGAGGTCGCGGCGACGCGACCAGACGGCGAGCTCGTCCGTGCCCGTGGCCCGTGCGATGTCGCCGTCCATCAGTCCCGCCCGGCGCGCCGCGCGGAGGTCATCGGCGTCGAGCGACTCCAGATCACCGGTCACCGCGGCTTGCGCTCCGGCAAGTCGGACGATCTCCTGGCAGAACCACGGGTGGACCTGCGTGGCGTCGCCGATCTGCTCGGCGGTGGCGCCGTTCTCGACGGCCCAGCCGATGAGCTGCCAGCGGTCCGCATTGGGTTCGGTGAGGCGGCCGAGCGCCTCGTCCATCGTCGCCGGCGGCCGGAAGGGGACGTCGAGTTCCTGACCGCTCATCGCCTTGCCGTACGCCTCGGCGAAGGTCTGTCCCATCGCCAGGACCTCGCCGACGCTCTGCATGTAGGTCGACAGCCTGCCGGTGGTTCCGTCGAGCTTCTCGAACGCGAACCGGGGCACCTTGACGGCCACGTAGTCGAGCGACGGCTCGAAGCTGGCCGGAGTGGTCTGTGTGATCTCGTTGGGGAGCTCGTCGAGCGTGTACCCGACCGCCAGCCGGGCCGCGACACGCGCGATCGGAAAGCCGGTCGCCTTGGACGCGAGCGCCGAGCTGCGCGACACGCGGGGGTTCATCTCGATGACGACGAGGTCGCGGGTCTCGCGGTTGTAGGCGAACTGGACGTTGGATCCGCCCGTCTCGACGCCCACGGCCCGGATCACCGTGATGGCGGCGTCGCGCATCGCCTGGAGCTCGTCGTCGGTCAGGGTCATCGCGGGGGCCACGGTGACCGAGTCGCCGGTGTGCACCCCCATCGGGTCGAGGTTCTCGATCGAGCAGATGATGATCGCGTTGTCGTTGCGGTCGCGGATCACCTCGAGCTCGAACTCGCCCCATCCCGTGACCGACCGCTCGATGAGCACCTGGTTGATGGGGCTGGCGGCGATCGCCTGTGCCGCGAGCACCTCCAGTTCGGCCGCGTCGGCCGCGACGCCGCCGCCCTCACCTCCCAGCGTGAAGGCCGGACGGAGGATGACGGGGAAGCCGAGATCCGCCGCGGCACGGGTGGCCTCTGTCACCGTGGTGACGGTGTGCGCCTGGAGCACCTGGAGCCCGGCGTCGATCATCGCCCGCTTGAACTCCTCGCGGTCCTCCGCGGTGCGGATCGCGTCGGCGCGCGCGCCGATGAGCTCGACGCCGTACTCCTCGAGCACCCCGTTCTGGTGGAGTGACATCGCGAGGTTGAGCGCCGTCTGGCCGCCCAGCGTCGGAAGGAGCGCATCGGGTCGCTCGCGCTCGATGACCGCGCGCACGGTCTCGGGGTCGAGCGGTTCCACGTACGTGCGGTCCGCGATGCCCGGGTCGGTCATGATCGTCGCCGGGTTCGAGTTGACCAGGACGACGCGATACCCCTCCTCGCGGAGGGCCTGACAGGCCTGCGTGCCCGAATAGTCGAACTCACCGGCCTGGCCGATCACGATCGGACCGCTGCCGAGGACGAGGATCGTCTCGATGTCGGTGCGCTTGGGCATCAGCTCACCTCCTGGACGAACTCGCGGAATGCGTATGAGGCGTCTGTGGGTCCGGGACGCGCCTCCGGGTGGTACTGGACCGACCACGCCCGCAGCTCGGGCGCGCGGATACCCTCCACGGACCCATCGAACAGGCTGGTGCGCGTGACCTCGACGCCGTCGGGCAGGCGGTCGGCCGAGACGGCGTAGCCGTGGTTCTGCACGGTGATCTCGACGCGATCGTCCTCGACGCGGCGCACGGGATGATTGGCGCCCCGATGACCGAACGGCAGGCGCTCCGTCTCGAGTCCGAGGGCACGGGCCAGGAGCTGATGCCCCATGCAGATGCCGAACACCGGCACCTTCCCCAGGAGCGCCTCGATGGTGGCGACGACGTGTCCCGCCGCGGCGGGATCGCCGGGGCCGTTCGAGCAGAAGAGCGCGGCCGGGTCGACGGCAAGGATCTCGTCGACCGTCGCGGCCGGGGTGAAGATCTCGAGGCGGCATCCGGCGTCGGCCATGCGCGTGGCGATGCTCTCCTTGATGCCGCAGTCGATGGCCGCGATGCGGGGGCCGTCGGAGCCCACGGCGCGCCGCTCACGCCCGGCGGTGGACACGAGGTCCTGGCCGTCGAGGACCGGATGGGCCCGAACCCGTTCGAGCAGTGCCTCCGGATCGAGCTCGGTCGAGATCCCGCCGCGCATCACCCCCCGGTCGCGCAGGTGGGTTACGAGGTGCCGGGTGTCGACGCCCTCGACGGCGACCACGCCGTGCCCGGCGAGCCAGGTGTTCCAGCCCGTGGGCCCGGCCGCGCCGCCATTGTCACCGGATCGGGCCATGATGACGCCCGACGTCTGCACGCGGTCGCTCTCGCTGTAGCCCGGACCGGCGCCGTAGTTGCCGATCATGGGGGCGGCGAACGTCAGGATCTGGCCGATGTAGGACGGGTCGGTGACGGTCTCCTGATAGCCGGTCATGGCCGTGGTGAAGACCATCTCGCCGAGGGTCGTGCCCTCGGCGGCGACGGCGTGTGCCTCGAACGTGAGGCCGTCCTCCAGGACGACCCATGCCCGCCGTGCGGCGGTCCGCGGCATCGGCATCAACGCACCAACTTCGAGATCGCCTTGAACTCGTCGCTACCCGCGGCCTCGAGCATCTCGAAGAGCGCCGTCTCGGCGCTCGTGGCGCGTGCCCCGGCCGCGTACATCTTCCGCAGCCCGATCTCGCGGTTGTGCGGAAAGCGCGACGAGACGGCGTCCTCGGCCACGTGGACGTCGAAACCGGCGCCGAGCAGGTCGGCGACCGTCTGGTTCACGCACACGTGCGCCTCGATCCCGCAGACGACCCAGCTGGAGCACCGCGCACGACGCACGGCCCGGTCGAAGGTCGGGACACCCCACCCGGAGAAGCGGACCTTCTCGACCCGGTCGGTGAAGGCCGGCAGGTTCTCCTCGACCTCCGGGACGGTGCGCCCGAGGCCCTTGGGGTACTGCTCGGTCACGATGACCGGGCGGCCCAGCAGACCAAAGCCGTCCGCCAGCGTGCGGATATTGACGACGAGATCGTCGAACCCGTCGATGACCGGCCGGAACGCCTCCTGGACGTCGATCACGATGAGACCCGTGACCTCCCGGTCCAGGAGACCCTGTCCGCGCTTCACGCCTTCCATGCCAGCTGCCCTCCCGCGATCGTCATGATGATGCGCCCCTTCAGCCTGTCGCCGAGGAACGCCGAGTTGGTCGATCTGCTCTGGAATCCGTGCTCACCGACGATCTGGTCGGCGTCGAGGTTGAGCAGCGCAACGTCCGCCACCACGCCGTCCGCCAGGGACGGGACCGGCAGGTCCACGACCCGTGCCGCATCGGCGCTCATGCGCCGGACCAGGGTCTCGAGGGGGATGACGCCCGTCGTGACCAGGTGGGTGTGACAGGCGGCGAAGGCCGTCTCGAGCCCCGTCACCCCGAACGGCGCCTCCTCGAAGGTGCGCTCCTTCTCGTGCGCGGGGTGCGGTGCGTGATCCGTGGCCACGCAGTCGATGGTGCCGTCGATCAACGCGGCGATGAGCGCCTGGCGGTCCTCCTCGGAGCGCAGCGGCGGGTTCATCTTGTGGCGGGACGCGTCCAGACCGAGGACCCGGTCCTCCGTGTGGACCAGGTGGTGCGGCGTCACCTCGGCGGTGACCGCGATGCCCCGTTCCTTCGCCCGCCGGACGGCATCGACGGTCTCGTGCGCCGACACGTGGCAGATGTGGATGCGTCCGCCCTCGTACGCGGCGAGCTCGGCGTCGCGGGCGACCTGGACGGCCTCCGAGATCCCCGGGATGCCGGCCAGGCCCAGCCGGGTCGAGACGTCGCCCTCGTGCATGACCCCGCCGGCCGACAGGTCGGCGTCCTCCTCGTGCAGGACCAGCGGAAGGCCGGTCACCTGCTGGTAGCGAAGCGCACGGCGCATGACCTCGGCGTTCGCCACCGGGACCCCGTCGTCGGTGAATCCGACGACCCCGAGATCCGCCAGCTCGCCCTGTTCGGTGAGGGTCTCACCCTCCTGCCCCCGCGTGATGGCCGCGTAGAAGCCGACGCGGACCGCGGCCGACGACTCGGCCTGCTCGAAGAGCGCACCGACGACCGACGCCGAGTCGATCGGCGGCCGGGTGTTGGGCATGGCCACGATCGTGACGAAGCCGCCCGCGGCGGCCGCCCGGCTGCCGGTGGCGATGTCCTCGGCCTCCTCCCCGCCCGGAACGCGCAGGTGGACGTGGGGGTCGACGAATCCCGGCACCGCGACGAGGCCGGCCCCGTCGACCCGCTCGAGCCCGCCGGGGTCGCCGCCGATCATCCCGTCGCGGACCACGAGGTCGCCGACCTCGTCGATGCCCGCTGCGGGGTCGAGCCGGCGGACGCCGGTGATGACGAGGGAGACGGGATCGCCGTCACGCTGGACCAATCGGACGCTCAAGCGGCGACCACCGGCTCAAGCGACGACGACCGGGAGATCGCCGCCGGTTCGGCGAGCAGGTCGTAAAGGATGGCCATGCGTACCACCATCCCGTTGGCGGCCTGGCGCTCGATGAGCGTGGCCGGGTCGTCGGCCAGCTCGCCCGAGATCTCGACCCCGCGGTTGATGGGTCCCGCGTGCATGACGCGCTGGCCGGGGCGCAGGCGCGAGTGGTCGACGCCGTAGCGTGAGGTGTACTCGCGGAGCGAGGGCACGAAGCCCCCGGTGCCCATCCGCTCGTGCTGCATGCGCAGGACGTAGACGACGTCGGCGTCGCGGATGTCGCGGATGTCCGTGCTCGTGGCGACGCCCAGGGACCGCTCCGCCCGCCACGGGATGAGCGTGGGCGGACCCACGAGGGTGACGTGGGCGCCCATGGTCGTGAGGCCGATGATGGCGCTGCGGGCGACCCGCGAGTGGAGGACGTCGCCGACGATGGCGACGTGCAGTCCCTCGACGGGCCCGATCTCACGCTCGATCGTGTAGAGGTCGAGCAGCGCCTGACTGGGGTGCTGGTGCTTGCCGTCACCGGCGTTCAGGACGGCCGCCCGGGTGAAGCGCGAGGCCAGGTTGCACGCACCGACCCCGCGGTGGCGGATGACGAAGATGTCCGGACCGTAGGCGTTCAGGGTGAGGATGGTGTCCTTGAGGCTCTCCCCCTTCTCCACGCTCGACCCGGAGGCCTTGATGTTGACGACGTCCGCGGAGAGCCGCTTCGCCGCCAGCTCGAAGGAGGTCGCCGTACGGGTGGAGGCCTCGAAGAAGAGGTTGATCACGGTGCGGCCGCGAAGCGTGGGGACCTTCTTGTTGTCGCGGCCCATGACCTCGGTGAAGCGGCCCGCCGTCGCCAGGATGCGCGCGATGTCGTCGCGGGCGAGGTCGTCCATCGACAGGAGTGAGCGTCGTGCGTTCATCGGTCGCCTTCCTCCAGGAGGATCTCGTCGACCCCGTCGATCTCGGCGATGTGCACCGTCACCCGCTCCGTCCGCGCCGTCGGGAGGTTCTTCCCGACGTAGTCGGGCCGGATGGGGAGCTCGCGATGGCCGCGGTCGACCAGCGCGGCGAGCTGGACGAGGGGTGGGCGCCCGTAGTCGAACAGGGCGTCGATGGCCGCGCGGATGGTGCGGCCGGTGTAGAGGACGTCGTCCACCAGGAGGACGGCGTGCGTGGAGATGTCGAAGTCGAGGGCGGTTTCTCCGACGACGGGGACGAGGGGTCGCTGCCCCACGCCGACGTCGTCGCGGTAGAGCGCGATGTCGATGGTCCCGAGTGGCGGTCGGGTGCCCGTGAACTCCTCGATGAGCCCCTGGATGCGCGCGGCGAGGGGAACGCCGTTCGTGTGGATCCCCACGACGGCGAGGGGGATGTCCGACCCCACATGGCGCTCGACCACCTCGTGCGCGATGCGCTGGACGGTTCTGCGGAAGTGCTCCGCGTCGACCAGGACCTTGGTGCTCATGGGCGCACCCGTCCGGCCGGAGTCACTGCGTTTTTCACCTGTACTCCCTTCTGACCTCACAGGGTCCGGTTAAAGGGTCGGTTCAATGTATCAAGCGCACCGGCTCCCGCCGGGCACCCCGACCGCCGATTCCCGGAGTACGCGGACGTTTCCGGTGCGGTCCGCCCCGCCTCCGGGGTGCCAACGTCCTCCGGTGCGTGCCATCCTTCCCTACCCCTCGCCAAAGGAACGCCGATGAAGGCAACGATGATGCAGTCCGTCTTCCCGACGGACACGAACCCCCAGGGAAACCTCTTCGGCGGCCAGCTGGTCGCGTGGATGGACACCGCGGCGGGCGTCGCGGCCATGCGGCACGCGGAGGGGACGGTGGTCACCGCGCGCATCGACCACATCGACTTCAAGGTGCCCGTCTACGTGGGGAACATCGTGGTGCTGGCGGCCGAGGTCGTCGAGGTCGGTCGCACCAGCATGGTGGTCGAGGTCGTCGTCATCCGCGAGGACATCTACAACCGGACGAAGGAGCTCACCACCCGGGGCCGGTTCACCATGGTCGCCATCGACGATGAGGGACGGCCGAAGCCGGTGGAGTCACTTCCCGAAGGCGAGTAGCGGTCGCGGCCGAGCCCGGCCGATGCGTCCCGGGAAGGGGTTCCGAACGCCTCCCGAATGGCCGGCCCCACCGACGGCGCCCGAACGTCCGCGCCCACGAACGGACATTCGGCCCGACGGTTCACGCACTGCCGCGGCGGCGACCGGCCTAATATGACTGGTGTGATCCGGAGAGCGGGGTGGGTGTGATGGCGGTCCGACAATTCGACACGGTGGATCCCGGCCTCTTCAGCCGGTACTCACGGCCCGGGCCGCGCTACACCAGCTACCCGACGGCGAACCTGTTCGGCCCCGCCGTGGACGAGGCCCGCTACCGCGAGGAGATCGCGCGGACCGACGCCCGCGACGACGCGCCGCCGCTGTCGCTCTACTTCCACATCCCGTTCTGCGACACGCTCTGTTACTTCTGCGGCTGCAACATGATCGTGAGCCGCAACCGGCAGAAGATCGGCACGTACCTCGACGTCCTGATCGACGAGATGGACGTGCTGCGCCCGCTTCTGTCCGCCGACCGGCCCGTCGCCCAGATCGCCTGGGGCGGTGGCACGCCCACCTCACTCGAGCCGGACGAGATCCGGCGGCTGGCCGACGCGACCCGTGACCGCTTCGCCATCGCACCCGACGCGGAGGCGGGGGTCGAGATCGACCCCCGCGAGCTCCGCCGCGAGCACATCCAGGCGCTCGCGCAGTCCGGTTTCAACCGCATCTCGATGGGCGTGCAGGACTTCGACCCGCGCGTCCAGGAGGCCGTGAACCGCGTCCAGCCGCTCGACGTGACCCTCCAGGCCCTCGAATGGGTGGCCGAGGCGGGCATCTCCAGCGTGAACCTGGATCTGATGTACGGCCTGCCGCACCAGACGCTCGACACCTTCACGCGCACGCTCGACCAGGTCATCGACATCTCGCCGGACCGCATCGCCGTCTTCAACTACGCGCACGTGCCGTGGATCAAGCGACACATGGGCCTCATCCGTGAGGAGGACCTGCCCTCGCCCGACGAGAAGGTGCGGATCTTCGCCCTGACCCTCGAGCGGCTGAACGCCGCGGGCTACGTGTACGTGGGCATGGACCACTTCGCGAAGCCGGACAACGAACTGGCGGTCGCCCAGCGTGACGGGACGCTCTACCGCAACTTCCAGGGCTACACGACGAACGCCGGGACGGACCTGTTCGGCCTCGGGCTCTCGAGCATCGGGCAGTTCGACCGGCTCTACGCCCAGAACACCAAGACCCTCAGGGAGTACGGCGAGCGCGTGGCCCGCGGTGAGCTCCCGGTGCACGCCGGGTACCTCCTCTCGGACGATGACGTGATCCGCCGCGACGTGATCATGACGCTGATGTGCGACTTCATGGTCACCAAGCGCACCTTCGAGGACCGCTACGGAATCACGTTCGACGAGTACTTCCACGATGTTCCGGAGCGGCTGGGCGCGCTGGTGGACGACGGTGTCGTACGGTTGTCCGACGACGTGATCGACGCCCGCGGCGAGGGGATGCTCCTCATCCGTAACATCGCCATGGCCTTCGATGCCCACCTGCCGACACCCGGGGAGAAACAGGTCTTCTCACGCACCGTGTGACCACCATACGAATGACGAAGCTCGGAATCATCCTGCTCAACATGGGCGGTCCGACCTCCATCGAGAGCGTCCGGCCCTTCCTCAAGAACCTCTTCAACGACCCCGAGATCTTCTCGTTCGGGGCGATGAACGTCCTGCGCCGCCCGCTGGCCTGGTACATCGCCAAGAAGCGGTCCGGTCCGGTCGGCGAGAACTACCGGATGATCGGCGGCAAGAGCCCGATCGCCGAACTTTCCGCCGAGCAAGCAGCCGCCCTGGAGGCCCGTCTCTCCGCAGAACTGGGCGACGAGGTCGCGGTCGTCGTCCGCGTCGGCTTCTCCTACTGGCATCCCTTCATCGCCGAGGCCGCCGATCAGATGGAGGCGGAGGGCTGCGACCGCGTCGTCCTGCTGCCCCTGTATCCGCAGTTCTCACGCACCACGACCGGATCGTGCTTCATCGACTGGGACAAGATCGCGAAGGAACGCGGTGACCGGCTCCCGCCCGCCGAGCGCATCCCGTCCTACCCGACGCACCCGTCGTACATCCGGGCGGTGTCGGAGCGCATCGACGAGGCCCTCGCCGAGGTCCCCGAGGAGGCACGCGATAAGGCCACGATTCTGTTCAGCGCGCACGGCACCCCGGTCAAGGTGGTGGAGGACGGTGACCCATACTCCCACCAGATCCGCGACACCGTCGCGGCGGTGATGGAACTGCGTGGGAACGACCTGCCGCACCACCTGAGCTTCCAGAGCAAGGTGGGGCGCGCCGAATGGCTCACGCCCGACACCGTCGACAAGACCCGAGAGCTCGCGACCGCCGGTGTCCGCCACCTGGTGGTCGTTCCCATCGCCTTCGTCTCGGACCACATCGAGACACTCCACGAGCTCGGCATCGATCTGCGTGAGGACGCGGCGAAGGCGGGCATCGAGGACTTCGTCGTCACCCGGGGGCTGAACGACTCGCCCCTCTACGTCGAGGCGCTCGCCGACCTCGTGCTGCGGCAGATCACCGACGAGACGTCGGCCGCCGCGGCGGCATGAGCGACGTCTGCGTCGTCGGCGCGGGCCTCTCGGGGCTGACCGTCGCCCATCGGCTCACGAAGCGGGGACTGAGTGTCACGGTCCTTGAGCGTTCCGGCCGCCCCGGCGGGGTGATCCGCTCCACGCGGACCGGATCCGCACTGGCCGAGTCCGGTCCCAACAGCGTGATGGCGTCGGCCGAGGCGCTCCGCCGCCTGGTGTCCGAGCTGGGTCTCGACGGCGAGCGCGTCACGACCGACCCCTCGTCGTCGCGACGATATGTCGTGCGCGACGGACGTCTGCACCCGATTCCGATGTCGCCCCCCACGCTTCTGCGGTCGAAGCTCCTGTCGACCGCAGGAAAGCTGCGGGTGCTGCGCGAGCCGTTCGTCCGGCGCGCGCCGGAGGACGCCAACGAGTCCGTGGGCGCGTTCGTCCGGCGCCGGCTGGGTCCGGAACTCCTCGACTACGGGATCAACCCGTTCGTGGCCGGCGTGTTCGCCGGTGACCCGGACCTGCTCGAGCTGCGAAGCGCCTTCCCCAGGATGCACGCGCTCGAGGCCCGGTCCGGAAGCCTGATCCGCGGGCAGATCGCGCTGGCCCGCATGCGCCGGAAGAGTGGAACCGCGAAGCCGCCCTCGGACATGTTCGCGTTCCGAGACGGCATGCAGACGCTCACCGACGCCCTCGCCCGGTCCGTCGACGTCACCACCGGCGTCGATATCGGCGAGATCGTCCGGACCGGCGGAGGCTACCGCGTCGCGGGAACCGGGCCGGATGGCCCGCTCGCCATCGACGCACGTGCCGTGGTCGTCGCCACGGACGCCGACGCCGCCCGTCACCTGCTCCGCGCCCTCGCACCCGAGGTCGACGCCCCCCTGCGCGAGATCCCCTATCCGCCCGTCACGATCGTGGTGTCCGAGTACCGTCGCCAGGACGTGGCCCACGCGCTGGACGGCTTCGGGTTCCTGGTCCCCGCCCGTGAGCACCGGCGCATCCTGGGGACGGTCTTCTCGAGCTCCCTCTTCCCCCACCGCGCTCCCGACGGGAATGTGCTTCTGACCACGTTCGTCGGCGGGATGCGCCAGCCGGCCGAGGCCCGCCGTCCGGACGACGAGGTCCGGGCACTGGTGGCCGACGAGCTGTCCGACCTCATCGGTGCCCGCTCACCGGTGACGCAGACGATCACGCGCCACGAGCGTGCCATCCCGCAGTACACGCTCGGTCACGCGGCCCGCATGGCCCAGATCGACGGCGTGGAGACCCGCAACCCGGGACTCGTCCTCGCGGCCAACTACCGTGGCGGCATCTCGGTCGGCGACTGCGTCACCAGCGGCGAGGCGACGGCCGAGGGCGTACTCGCACACCTGGCGTAGCCGGCGGGCACACGCGATGAGGGGAACGCGGGTGCGTCGAGTCGAGTGCCCTCGAGGGTGACCGACGGTCCCTCAGTGGTGCACCAGGAGCTTCGCCCCGATGAGGAGCACGGCGACCCCGACGACGAACGCCGCCGCGACGATGATCGTCCCGGCGCCGAATCCGCGGCGCCGCATCCCCGCCGCGGCCGCCGCGACGAAGCCCGCCATCACCGTGCCGAGCCCGAACCACGTGGCCGTCGTCCGACTGGCTCCCAGTGCCGAGACGCCCACTGTGACGATCAGCGGCGCGAACACCGCGGACACCATGGGCGCGGCCAGCCATGCGTGATAGCGAAGGGAGTCGTGCGGGTGGTTCGAACGGGGTGCGACCCACGCCGCGAACAGGTGCGTCAGGTAGTAGACGATGTTCGTCGCGACGACGAGCACGACCAGATCCCAGAGGTCCGGCAGCTTCGCACCGGCCACCAGCGTGGCGCCGGCGACCATGAGCCCGTACAGCCACAGGCGGACGCGCTCGTTGTAGTCGGGGTTGTACTCGTCGGACCGGTCGTCCACGCGCGAAGTGTGTCAGACGCCCGTCGTCCGCACGCCCGGGGGCCATACCTCAGACGACGGCCTCCGCACGCACCTCGAAGCCCAGGTCGCGGACGCACCCGACCGCGGCGTCGCGGGCCTCGGTCCCCGACACCACCAGCGACAGTTGCCCCTCGTCCTCGCCCACGCCCGACTGCAGCTGGAGGTCCTCGATGTTGACGTGCGCGTGCCCGAGGGCCGTCGCGACCTGCGAGATGGCTCCGGGACGGTTCGACAGGGCGATGACCACGCGGTAGGGCTCGGCGACGACGTCCGCGATCTCGCCCAGTCGGGAACGCTCGTCCGCGGCGCGCTGGAAGTAGTCCTCGATGGCCGCCCGGTCCCCGTCACGCACCAGCCGGGCGACCGCCTCCAGGCGACGCGCGTGATCGTCGATCGCCTCCACCACGGCGTCGGAGTTCGCCAGCAGGATGTCCGCCCAGAGCGGGGGGTTCGCGCCGGCGACACGGGTCAGGTCGGAGAACGACGGGCCGGCGCTGCGAAGGGCCTCGCGGCCCCGGGGCGTGGTCGACGCCGCCTGGTGGATGAGCGCCGACGCGAGGACGTGCGGAAGGTGCGAGACCAGCGCGAGGATGCGGTCGTGGGCGTCCGCGTCGATGGCGGACGGCCGCGCCCCGATCCGCGCGATGAGGTGGTGCAGCCGCTGGTAGAGCTCGGGCCGGGTCTCGTCGGACGGGGTGAGGAAGTAGGTTGCCCCCTCGAACATGCCGTCGCGTGCGTGTTCCACCCCGCCACGCTCGGACCCGCAGATCGGGTGACCGCCGATGAACCGCTCGCGTTCCTCACCGGTCAACGCGGCGAGGATGCCGGCCTTCGACGACGCGACGTCGGTCACGAGGCACTCGGGTCCCGCAAGGGCCATGGCCTCACGGGCCACGTCGACGGTCGCGCTGACCGGTGCCGCGACGAACACGACGTCGGCGTCCCGCACGGCCTCGGCCAGGGTCTCGGTGACCTCGGTGACCACCCCGCGTTCACGGGCGCGTTCGCGGGTCGCGGGATCCGGGTCGAAGCCGATCACGCGATCGACCCCGGCCCGGTGGCGGAGGGCGAGTCCGAGGGACCCGCCCATCACGCCGACTCCGACGACCGCGATCGGGCCGTCCGACACGGTGGTGCCCTAGCCGGCGACCCCGGCGGCGACGGGCTCGCCTCCCGAGATCACCTTGCCCATGACGTCCACGACCCTCTTCACGTCGGCGACCCAGGCTCCGAACGTGTCGGCCCGGAGCGCCTGCGGACCGTCGCAGAGCGCGTGCTCCGGCGACGGGTGGACCTCGACGATGAGACCGTCCGCCCCCGCCGCGACGGCGGCGCGCGCCATCGGAAGGATCAGGTCGCGCTTGCCGGCTGCGTGCGACGGGTCGACGATCACCGGGAGGCTCGACAGGTTCTTCGCGACCGGGACCGCCGAGAGGTCGAGGGTCGACCGCGTGGCCGTCTCGAACGTGCGGATCCCGCGCTCACAGAGCATGATCTGGTCGTTGCCCTCCTTGGCGATGTACTCCGCCGCCAGGAGCCATTCCTCGATCGTGTTCGAGAGACCGCGCTTCAGGAGCACCGGACGCCGGCTCTTGCCGACCTCCTGGAGGAGGTCGTAGTTCTGCATGTTCCGGGCGCCGAGCTGGATGACATCGGCCACCTCGAGCACGTCATCGAGCTGGCGGATGTCCATGCACTCGGTGACGATGGGAAGGCCGGTCTCCTCACGCGCCTCGGCGAGGATCTCGAGGGCGACCTTGCCCAGGCCCTGGAAGGTGTACGGCGACGTGCGCGGCTTGAACGCCCCGCCCCGCAGCATGGTCGAGCCGACCTCCTTGCAGACCCGGGCGGTCTCGAGGGTCTGCTCGCGGGTCTCGACGGTGCACGGCCCCGAGATCAGGCAGAAATTGTCCCCGCCGACCCGTCTGCCCCCGATCTCGAGGATGCGGTCGTCGGCGTGGAACTCACGTGAGACGAGCTTGTAGGGCTTGAGGATGGGGACGATCTTCTCGACCCCCGGTTCGGCCTCGAGCGCCATGACGGATGCGAGCTCACGGTCGTCGCCGATGGCGCCGATCACGGTGACGAACTCGCCGGCCGACAGATGTGCCTTCGCCCCCGCCTCGCCGATGCGCTCGACGATGTGCTGTACCTGCTCGTCGGTGGCGCCCTGCTGCATCACGATCATCATGATGGTTTCAACCCTTCCACTGCCGTCGCTTTCATACCTCGGACATCACCCGCCCCAATGCGTCGATGAACGCATCGTTCTCGTCCCTCGTGCCGAGCGTCACCCGCAACCGCCCCGGGACGCCGAGGGACGCGCCGTTGCGCACGATGACCCCCTCCCTGAGGAGGTTCTCGTGCACGATGGCGGCATCCTCGGCCGATGCTCCCACGCCGATCAGCACGAAGTTTGCCTGACTTCGCGTAAAGGCTACTCCGAGTCCCGTCAGCGCGTCCTCGAGGCGCGTTCGCTCGGCGACGAGCTCGGCGACCTGCCGCTCCACCGTGGATCGCCGCTTCAGCGCCGCCGCCGCGGCCGCCTGGGCCAGGGCATTGGTGTTGAAGGGCTGGCGCACCTTGTCGAGCGCCGCGACCCAGTGGGGTGAGCCGACGCCGTAGCCGACCCGCAGTCCGGGCAGGCCGAACGCCTTGCTGAAGGTGCGGGTGACGAGAAGATTGGGCCGTTCCCGGGCGAGCGACAGCACCCGACCACGGTCGGGATGCGTGACGAAGTCGTTGTAGGCCTCGTCCACCAGGACGGGGACGTCCGGCGGAACCTGGTCGAGGAACTCCTCGATCTCGTCCGCCGAGCGGTAGACGCCGGTGGGGTTGTTGGGATTGCAGATGATGACGAGGCGCGTGTCGCCGTCGATCGCCGCCGCCATCGCCCAGAGATCGTGCCCGTCGTCGTCGGCGAGCGGCACGGGGATCGCACGCGCGCCGGCGGCGGCGGCCAGGTGGGGGTAGATCGCGAAGGAGGGATCCGCGTGCACGACCGACGTCCCCGGGTCGAGCAGTGCCTGGCCCGCCAGCAGGATCAGCTCACACGAGCCGTTGCCGAGAACGATCTGCCCGGGCGGGACGCCGTGCTGATCGGCCAGTCGGCCGCGCAGGTCGCGTGCGTGGGCGTCCGGGTACCGTACCAGCCCGGCGGCGCCCGCCCGGACGACCTCGGCGACGTCGGGGATCACCGGATAGGGGCTCTCGTTCGACGCGAGCTTGATGACCGAGTCGAGGCCGTACTTCGCCATGACCTCGGCCATCGTGAGGCCCGGTTCGTAGGTCGGCATCGCCGACAGGCGGGATGAGACGAGCATCGACATGAACCAGGGAGTCTACCGCCGTGTACCCGAACGGCTATGAGCGGCGTGACGCCTCGTCGGCCTCCAGCAGGTCCGCCCTCAGGCCCCGGGCCTCGCGCAGATAGATGTGCCGCACGACCCGGCCCCTCGGTACGTGGGCGTGGAGGAGGGCACGGATGCAGAGTCCCAGCGATCCCGGCACCGGGATCTCCTGCGAGCAGATCAGCGGCACGTCCGCCAGGCCCAGCCGACGCGCGGCGACCGCAGGAAAGGCGGACACCAGGTCGTGCGTACAGGTGAAGAAGATCGAGACGATGTCGCGGCTCTCGAGGCCGTTGCGATCGATGATCTCGCGCATCAGCTCGGTGGTGGCCTCGTAGATCTCATCGGGATCGTCGCGCTCGACGGTGATGGCGCCGCGGATGCCGCGCAGGATGTCGCCCTCTCTCATCGCTCCAAGCCTACGAGACGCGCGAGGCGCGTGAGTTCCGGTCCCGACAGCGGACGAAAGGCGCCCTTGTCGAGACGACCGGCCGATATCCCCCCGTAACGCGAGCGATGCAGGCGGCTGACGGGGTGCCCGATCGCCTCGCACATCCGCCGCACCTGGCGGTTGCGTCCCTCCGTGATCTCGATCCGAAGCCACGTGCCCCGGGGGTGCAGCCGTTCCATGCGATCCACCTTCGCCGGCTGCGTGGGCCCGTCGTCCAGCACGATCCCGCTTCGGAGGCGACGGATGCCGGCGGCCGAGACGCGGCCGTCGACCAGAACCTCGTAGGTCTTGGGAACGCGGTAGCTCGGGTGCATCAGGCGATGGGCCAGCTCACCGTCGTTGGTGATGACGAGCAGCCCGGAGCTGTTGAGATCGAGACGCCCCACCGGATAGAGCCGCACCGACGTGGGAAGCCCCTCGAGGACGGTGGGACGCCCCTCGGGGTCCGAGGCCGTGGACACCCGGCCCACGGGCTTGTTGAGGAGATAGGTGTGCCGCTCCTCGGCGGTGACCGGTTCGCCGTCGACCGCGAGGACATCCGACTCGCCGACGGCCTGGCCGACCTGTGCGACCTCGCCGTTGACGCTGACCCGCCCCTGGCGCACGAGGTCCTCCGCGGCGCGCCGGCTCGCCACCCCTGCAAGGGCGAGCGCCCGCTGCACCCTCACGCGTCGTCTCCCGGTGGCTCCTCGTCGGGCTCGGCGTCGGCGGGGACCGGCTCGTCGGCGCCCGCGGGTCCGGCACCGGGGTGGTCCGCGTCGGACACCCCGTCCGTCGTGGCGGGACCGGGAGCGTCATCGTGCGTGCGCCATCGGTCGTCCGAGACGCGGATCTCGCCGGGCGCGATCGACGCCACGTCGGGAGCCACGTCCACATGGTCGGTGTCGGCTCCCTCCACGGCATCCGCGTCGTCCTGCACCCCGTCGCCGGCGACGACCGAGAGGGCGGGTGTCTCTGCCCCAGGCGTGCCGGGACCATCCTCCTGCCCCGCGTTCCCTCCCTCCGACAGCACGTGCACCACATCGTCGCCGTCGTCCGGTGAGACGGTGTCCGGGGCCAGGTGCCCGGAGTCGAGGAGGGTGCGGCGCAGGTCCTCGGCCTGGGCACCCGAGAGCTCGAAGCGCTCGATCGGCGGCAGGTCGCGGCGGTCGACGAGGCCGAACCGTTTCTGGAACGCCCGCGTGGTGCGGTAGCGCATGGCGTTGGCACCATCGCCACGGCCCGCCTCCTCGAGGAGACCCCGCTCGACGAGGTTCGCCACGGTCGAGTCGACCGAGACCCCGCGAAGACGGCTGATGTCCGGGCGGCTGACCGGTTCGAGGTACGCCACCACCGCCAGCGTCTCGAGTGCGGCCGGTGAGAGGCGGTCCTCCGGTGGCCGCTGGCGCAGCCGGTCGCAGACCGCCTCCAGATCGGCGCGCGTACGGAGCGCCCAGCCCCCTGCGACCTGGGCGAGCTCGAGCCCCGAGCCGTCGTCGAACCTCTCGGCCACACGGTCCAGCGCACCGAGCACGTCCTCGCGGTCCACCTGGAGGATGTCCGCCAGCGCGTCGGCCGCCAGCGGCTCCGGACTCAGGAACAGGAGCGCCTCGACCGCGCGCGGATCGACGGTGCCCTCGGTCACTTGCGCGTGATCGTGATGTCGCCGAACGGCTCGGACTGCGAGAGCGTCACGTCACCCCGCCGCGCGAGTTCGAGCGCCGCGACGAGGGTGAGGGCCTCCTCCAGCGTGGAGCGTCCCTCCACGACGTCCTCGAAGCTGACGTCACGCCCCCTCGCCAGAGCGCGGTTCAGCCGTTGAAGAAGCTCGGGCATGCTGACGCGCACCGGCCCCATGTGGGTGAGGCTGGGCTCGGGCCGTGCCGTGAGCAGGTTCTGCAGGGCGTCGCGCAACGTCAGGGGATCCGCCGGCTTCGGCGGCACGGCCGTGGCCGGTGCGAGGGGGACGGTCCGGTAGCGATGCACCGACACACCACCGGCGCGGTCGGCGAGCCAGTGGGCGGCCTCCCGGTAAGGGGCGTACTGGATGAGCCGTTCGGCCAGCCGCTCCCGCGCCTCCATGGCGTCCGGATCGGGCTCCGGATCCTCGGCCTCACCGAGGAGGCGGCGGACCTTGAGCTCCGCGACCGCCGCCAGCACCACGACCAGCTCGCTCGTGGTCGGAGGATCCCAGCGCTCGCCCGCACGCTCCCCGAGCGCGGCCGGGATGAGCTCGGCCAGCGGCAGCTCGAAGAGATCGACCTCCTCGCGGATGACGAGCGTGAGCAGAAGGTCGAACGGCCCCTGGAAGAGGTCCAGGTCGATCGGCTGTTGGAGCGGCGCGACGGACACGCAGGGAGGATACCGACACTCGCGGTGACTCTCGCGTCCACGGGCCGGGTACCAGGACAGCTCGTCGTCGGTCCGGCGCCGTTCGGACCCCGCCCCCGGACGGCCCCGTGAGGGACTATCGTTCCTGCGACACGAAGCGCGGCGTGCACGCCGACCGTCAAACCGCCTGAGGAGGATCCGATGAGCGACGACCCGGTGATGTTCACTCTCGAACCGTCCGAGACCCCCACCCACTGGTACAACATCCTCGCGGATCTTCCGGCCCCGCCCCCGCCTCCGCTCCATCCCGGCACGCGCGAGCCTGTGGGCCCCGAGGACCTGGCTCCGCTCTTTCCCATCGAGCTGATCCTGCAGGAGGTGTCGACGGAGCGGGAGATCGCGATCCCCGGCCCCGTGCGCGAGGTCTACAACCAGTACCGGCCCTCCCCCCTCTACCGCGCCCGCCGCTGGGAGAAGCGCCTCGGAACCCCGGCCCGCATCTACTTCAAGTACGAGGGCGTGTCACCCGCCGGATCGCACAAGGTGAACACGTCCGTCCCGCAGGTCTACTACAACTCCCTGCACGGCATCCGTCGCCTCACCACCGAGACGGGCGCCGGACAGTGGGGGACCGCCCTGGCGTATGCCTGTTCCCTCTTCGACGTCGAGTGCGAGGTGTGGCAGGTGGGGGCGTCGTTCGACTCCAAGCCGCAGCGTCGTACGTTGATGGAGGTCTTCGGCGCGATCGTGCACCGCTCCCCGAGCCGCCTCACGAGGTCCGGTTCGGCGTTCTCCGACGATCACCCCGGCTCGCTCGGCATCGCGATCTCGGAGGCGATCGAGGTCGCGGCGCAGGCCGACGACACCAAGTACGCACTCGGATCCGTGCTGAACCACGTGCTCCTCCATCAGACCGTGATCGGGCAGGAGACGATCCTCCAGCTCGCCAAGGCCGGGGAGACCGGAGCCGACCTGGTCGTCGGATGCGCGGGCGGCGGCTCGAACCTCGCGGGTCTGGCCTTCCCGTTCCTGGGTGAGAGGCTCGCCGGACGTCCGGCACCCCGGGTCATCGCGGTGGAGCCGACCTCCTGCCCCACCCTGACGCGCGGCGAGTACCGCTACGACTTCGGCGACACCGCCGGGCTGACCCCGCTCCTGAAGATGTACACGCTCGGTCACGACTTCGTGCCGTCGCCGATCCATGCGGGCGGTCTGCGCTATCACGGGATGGCGCCGCTCGTGTCGCACGTCGTGGCGGAGGGCCTCATGGAGGCGACGGCCCTCCATCAGAACGAGTGCTTCGAGACCGCCGTGGAGTTCGCACGGTCCCAGGGCATCGTGCCGGCACCGGAGTCCTCCCACGCTCTCGCACAGACCCGGCGCGAGGCGCTGGCCTGCGCGGAGACCGGCGAGGAGAAGGTCATCGTGGTCGGCCTCTCCGGGCACGGGCTGATGGAGCTCGGCGCGTACGAGACCTACCTGGCCGGGAAGCTCGAGGACGACCCGCTCTCCGAGGAGTCCCTCGCGGAGGCGCTGGCGGGCGTGCCCGAGATGGCCTGACGATTCGGCCTGCTCGCCGGTGCCGGTCACCGGACGTGCAGGCGCTCCGCTCCGGTCGCCGTGTCCGGGTCGGTGTGGTGCCGGGCGCCGGGCCCGGGGAGCCCGGCGTCACTGCGGCAGGAGCCCCACCGCCTCGCGCACGTCGGACATGGTGGCCGCGGCGATCTCACGCGCGCCCTCGGCCGAGCGACGGAGGGCGGCCAGCACCTCTCCCGGGTCCTCCGAGAGCTCCGCGTGCCGTGTCTGGAGCGGTTCCAGATACGCGACGAGCGCCTCCAGGACCTCTTTCTTGAAGTCGCCGTACCGCGTTCCCGTGAACCGGTCTTCGAGTTCGGGGATCGACGTGTCGGTGATCGCGGCCAGGATGTGGAGGAGCGCCGTGATGCCGGGCTTCTCGACCGGATCGGCCCGCACGTCCGATCCCGAGTCGGTGACGGCTCCCATGATCTTCTTCTTCAGGCGGTTCGGCGGATCCGACAGCCAGATCGTCCCGAGGTCGGTGCCGCCGGTCTTGGACATCTTCTTCGTCGGCTCCTGCAGATCCATGATGCGCGCGCCGACGGGCGGAACGGCGGCTTCGGGCACGACGAGGGTGTCGCCGAAGCGCTGATTGAAGCGAATGGCGACGTCGCGTGTGAGCTCGAGGTGCTGGCGCTGGTCATCGCCCACCGGGACCCGGTGTGACCGGTAGAGCAGGATGTCGGCGGCCATGAGCACCGGGTAGGCGAACAGCCCGGCGCTGACCGACTCGCGCCCCTCCGACTTGTCCTTGAACTGCGTCATGCGGTTGAGTTCGCCGAAGGTCGCCACGCAGTCGAGAACCCACGCGAGTTCCGAGTGCTCGCGGACGTGGCTCTGCACGAACAGGCGGCTCCGGTCGGGATCGATGCCCGCCGCGAGCAGCAGGGTCGCCATGTCGAGTGTCGCCCGACGGAGCTCGGCCGGCTCGTACGGCACGGTCATCGAGTGGAGATCGACGATGCAGTAGAGGGTCTCATGCGTGTCCTGATCGGTGACCCAGTGCCGGATCGCCCCGAGGAGGTTGCCCAGGTGCGGGGTGCCCGTCGGCTGGATCCCCGAGAGAACGCGGTCTTTTCGTGTGCTCATCGCGGGCGATTGTAGATGGTTGATTCCACGGAATCGTGGTGTGGGGTGCATCACCGGTGGATACGGCACGTCGCCGGGTGACGATGGTCAGGGTGGTGTCCTTTCACGACTCCCGGTGGTGCGCCCGCGCCCCCGTCGGCCCGCCCAGACCGTGAGACCCTGGAATCGACCATCTCGATGGTTGATTCCGCACGGCGACGCCGGGACGGCCGCGGTGCTGGCGGCACGACGGCGGGAGCCGGAGGACGGTCCGTCCACATGTGGGCGACCCGGCCGGACCCGCACCGGGTTCGGCTACCATCGGCGCCATCGAACCGCGCGATCCCCACCCGGCCGGCGACCCGCGCCCCGACGACCACTCCGACCCCGCTACCCCGCACCGCCCGGACACCGCCACCGGTCAACCCCGATCACCGGCGCGCGACGACATGAGCCCCGGCTGGTACGTCGGGATGCCGCTGGTCGTGATGGTCGTGGCGATCGTCGTGGTCGGGGTGTTCGGACTGCTGCTCGGCGCGCTCGGCCTCGGAGAGGACTCCCGGAACGCCGTCGTGGGCCTCGTGTTCAGCCTGGCGCTCGTCCTCGGCGGCCTCACCCTCCTGGCGGCCGTGCCCCCGGCGCGGCGACCGGAGATCACGGCGACGAGGGTGTCGATCGGCGTCGCCGTCGCGATCGGGCTGGGAATGGGACTCGCCTTCCGTCTCATGGCCGGGATCGTCTCGGCCGTCGGGGAGCAGATCGACCCATCGCTCTGTGAGAAGGCGAAGGAGGCCACGGACATCATCCCGCCGGAGCTGTGGCACCGGGTGCTCCTTGCCGTGTCGCTCGTCGTCCTGGCGCCGCTGGGCGAGGAACTCCTCTTTCGAGGGCTGATGTTCCGCGGCTTCCTCGCCGTCCTCCGCGTGGCGCTCGCCGCGATCCTCGCCGGGGTCATCTTCGGCCTGGCCCACCCCCAGTACTACGCGACCTGGTCGCTCCTCGTGAGCATCTGCCTGATGGGCGTCGTCCTCTGCCTGATGTACCGGCGGTGGGGGTTTCCGACGGTGGTCGCCGCGCACCTCGTGTTCAACCTCATCCCGGCGGTCCTCCTCTTCACCGGATATGACCCCGCCGACGTCACCTGCCAGGCGGACGCCGAGGTGCTCCTCGGCGCTCTCCTCACCCGCTGAGCACGGTCACCCCGGCGTGTCGGGGTCCCGTCGCCACGGGCCGGCGAGAAGTCGGCTCAGGTCGGCGCGTTCGTCCTCGCCGTAGCCCCGGATCGGGCCGAAACCCGATGCGACCCGGCGCTTCGACGCCCTCTCGACGATGTCGCGCCCTGCGGGCGTGATCGTGACGACGATGCGGCGCCCGTCGTCCTCCCCCCTGCGCCGCTCAACGATAGTTTGATGTCGAACGAAACGGCGGGGTCCCACCGAACGGCGGTGGACACCGGTCCGGCGCCAGCCGACGAAGGAGCGTGAATGACAGGCCGCACCGCGGTGATCGTGGACGCAGTTCGAACCCCCGTGGGGCGGGCACGCGGCGTCCTCTCGGAGGTGCACGCCGTCGACCTGGCGGCCCACGCCATCGCCGGCCTCGTCGAGAGGACGGCCCTCGACCCCGCCCTGGTGGACGACCTCCTGCTGGGATGCGTCGACCAGGTCGGCGAGCAGGGGCTCAACGTCGCGCGCACCGCCGGACTGGCGGCCGGCCTGCCCGAGTCCGTGCCCGCCGCCACGATCGACCGTCAGTGCGGCTCGTCGCAGCAGGCCGTGCACTTCGCGGCGCAGGGGATCATGGCGGGCACCTACGACGTCGCGATCGCGGGCGGGGTCGAATCGATGACCCGGGTGCCGATGTTCGCCAACACCCCCGACGTCACGGCCGCGTACGGTCCGCGGTTCCGCGCCCGGTACGACCTGGCGCCCGACGCGCTCATCAGCCAGGGCGAGTCCGGCGAGATCGTCGCCGACAGCTGGGGTCTCAGCCGCACGGACCTCGACGCGTTCGCGGCGATGTCACACCGGCGTGCCGAGGCCGCTCGCGCGGATGGCCGCTTCGACGACGAGATCCTTCCCATCGCGACCCGGGACGTCGAGGGAACCGACGTGGTGGTCCGCCATGACCAGGGCATCCGGCCGGAGACGTCCACGGAGACCCTCGCGGCACTCGACCCGGTCTTCCGCACGGACGGCCGCCTCACCGCCGGCAACTCCTCGCAGCTGAGCGACGGTGCCGCCGCACTGCTCCTGATGAGCGCCGAGCGCGCCGAGGAGCTCGGCTTCACCCCGATCGCCGCGGTCCGTGCCCTCGCCCTGGCCGGTGTCGATCCCGTGACGATGCTGACGGGCCCCGTCCCCGCGACCCGGCGTGCGCTCGAACGCGCCGGCCTCGGCGTCGACGACGTCGGGCTGTACGAGTGCAACGAGGCCTTCGCGAGCGTCCCGCTCGCATGGCAGCGCGAGATCGGGGTCGACATGTCGCGCGTCAACGTGAACGGCGGGGCCATCGCCCTGGGCCACCCGCTGGGGGCGTCGGGCGCGCGCATCATGACCACCCTCGTCCACGAGATGCGCCGCCGCGGCACGCGCTTCGGCCTCCAGACCATGTGTGAAGGTGGCGGCATGGCCAACGCAACGATCCTCGAGCTCATCGACTAAGGAGTCCCGTCATGTCCGAGTTGACCGACGAACAGCGCGCGATCCAGGCGATGGCGCGGGAGTTCGCCGAGAAGGAAATCGCACCCAACGCCGCCGAGTGGAACGCGAACCACAGCCCCTCCGTCGAGGTCGTACGGAAGATGGGTGAGGTGGGGCTTCTCGGCATCACCGTCCCCGAGGCCGACGGCGGTCCGGGCCTCGACAACCTCACGCTGGCCCTGGTGACCGAGGAGATGGCCGCCGCCGACGTGGGCACCTGCGTGAGCTTCTGCGTGCAGAACGGCCTCGCGATCGATCCCATCGTCCACGCCGGCAACGACGCCCAGCGGGCCGAGTGGCTGCCCCGCCTGGTGTCCGGTGCGTCTCTCGGCGCCTATGCGCTGACCGAGCCCGACGCGGGATCCGATGTCGGGGCGATCCGGACCACCGCGGTGCGCGAGGGTGACGACTACGTCGTGTCGGGCTCGAAGATCTGGATCTCGAACGGCGGGTTCGCCGACGTCTTCATCCTGTTCGCGCGCACCGGTGGGTCCGGCCCGAAGGGGATCTCGGCGTTCATCGCACCGGCCGGTCCGGGCCTCGTGGTGAGCCGGGAGCTCGACAAGATGGGCCTCCACAGCTCGTCGACCGTGGAGCTCGCCTTCGAGGACTACCGGATTCCGGCGAGCAACATGCTGGGCGCCGAGGGCACGGGGATGGCGATCGCGCTCGAGACCCTCGACACAGGCCGGGTCACCGTCGCGGCGCAGGCCTGCGGCATCGCGCGCGCGGCCATCGACATCGCATGCGCGTACGCGCGTGAGCGCGAGGCGTTCGGCGGACCCATCGGACGGTTCCAGGGCGTGCAGTTCCCCATCGCCGACGTCGCGGCGCGTCTGGCCGCGGCGCGCGCCCTCACCCACGAGGCCGCGCGGATCCGCGATCGCGGCGAGCCGCACTCGCTGATCGGCGCGCAGGCGAAGCTGTTCGCGAGCGAGGTGGCCGTCCAGGCCGCCGACGTCGCCGTGCAGACCCTGGGCGGCATGGGATACAGCGGGGAGTTCGCCGCAGAGCGCCTCTACCGCGACGCCAGGATCACCCAGATCTACGAGGGGACGAGCCAGATCCAGCGCCTCGTGATCGCGCGGCACCTCCTGGGGCGTCTGTCGTAGCGATCCGACGGTGACCGGCATGGCCCTGGGCCATACCGGTCACCGCGGCGCCGTGCCGGGGAGCGACGCGATGACGGGCTCCCCGACGCCGCCGATCACACCGGAATCAGCCCACGACCCGGACCGGACGGGTGACGCCGGCGACCCGGACGATCCGGGTACGCGCCTCGGCCCGCACGGTTCGTGCGTTGTCCGCCGAGGCGACGGCGACGTTGGTCCGCGTCCCCTTCGCCCGGGTGTCGAGGCGGAAGGTGTATGTCACGACCCGGGTCCGTCCCGGGGCGAGGGTGCCGATGTTCGCGCGGACCTGCCCCCGGACGATCCGGGTGCGGATCGAGGCACTCACGAACGACATCCCGGGTGGGATCCGGTCGGTGAGCACCACGTTCTCCGCCGCGGCCCGGCCGGCGTTGCGGACCCGGACGGTGTAGGTGATCCGTGCGCCGGAGCGCGCCACTCGCGGTCCGGCCTTCGTGATGGTGAGCCGGGTCGGGACCCGCGTCGCGACGCCGGGGCCCGGGGTGGGCGCGGGTACCGCGGTCACCGTGACCGGAGCCCGGGCCACGGCCGTGACCGTCCGTGCTCCGTAGTTGCCCGTGACCGTCGCGACGTTGGTGAAGCCCTGGACGACGTTCGCCGACGTGCAGATGATGCCCTCGCGGCGGGCTCCCGGTGCCAGGTCGCCGATGAGAGCCGAGCATCCGGGTGCCAGGGGGTCCGAGATGGTCACGCCGGTGAGGGGCGTGTTGCCGGTGTTGGTGACGGCGAGCGTCCAGGTGACCGTGCCGCCGGCCACGACGACCGGCGTGGCGGTGCTCTTCTCGATCGCGATGGCCGGGGCGGCGGCGAACGTGTTGGTGACCGTGCAGTCGACCCGGTCGGTGTCACCGATGCCGGGGACGGTGAACGTCGTCCCCTCGAACGGGACGGCGACCGGCCGCTTGCCGTTCGTGGCGCAGACGACCGCCGTCAGGGTGTGACCCGGCTTCTGCGTCTCGGTGACGGTCAGGTGGGTGGTACGCGGATCCGTGGAGCGCCACTTGAAGGCCGTCGTCCCGTCGGAGGCGGTCTCGGTGGTGGCCGTGGATCCACGTGCATCCCCCGGAAGGACCCACATGTCGGGGACGCGCGAGACCGTTCCCGTGAACGTCCAGCCCGCGGCCGGGGCGGGCGCGAGCCCATCCGAGCGATCCACGAGCTTGGTGATGTTGACCTCACTGCGGCACAGGTCGCGCGCGACGCGCATGAGCGCTTTGGGAAGGCTTCCGAACTTGGTGACGCGGAGGATGTCGTCGGTCGACAGGTTGAGGCTCGCCACGTTGGGGGCGGTGACCACGATGCTGGCGTCGCCGTCCGTGATGGCGCGCAGGCGGTTGAGACTGGCCGTGTTGTCGAGCGCGCTGCCCACCGCCACGGCCAGGATGTGCGTTCCCTGCCGTTTCACGGCGTTCGCCGCCTCGACGGCCTGCGGAAGGCCGATGCCGTCCCAGTTGAGGACGACGGTGCCGTCCGGCCGGGAATACGCCGTGGGGTCGCCGTCCGTGACGAAGACGATGACCGGCGGAGCCTCGCCCGGCCCCGCGTCCAGGGCGCCCGCGGTGCGCAGGGCGTCCTGCCAGTTGGTGTGGCTGTCATCGGTGGTCACGGTCCAGGGGTTGTAGCCGCCCGACGGCGCACCCGGACCGGCGTTGAAGTAGTTCGTGAACCGGCCGATGTTGGCCGAGGTGACCTCCCGGAAGGGGACCGACGCCCTGGCCCTGCTGGCGAACTCCACCACGGCCAGCTTGGAGCCCGTGTCCTTCAGGCCCTCCGCGAAGGCGTTGGCCGCGGCCCGCACCTGCGAAGTCTTCTCGGGGAAGCGGCCGATGGAGGACGACTCGTCGAGTACCAGCACGACGTTGGCGCCGCAGGTGGCGCGGAAGTCCGGGTTCGGCACGGCGGCCGCCTGCGCGCGTGCGCCGACGGCGAGACCGGCGAAGATGAGCAGGGTGAGGACGAGCCGGAAGGCTCCCCTCGGGAGGCGATCAACGTGCATTAGGGAGGTCCTGACGTAGCAACGACGCTGTCACCGACGGCCCCGACGAAACACTTCGTCGGAAAGAGGTATGCGGCGTTCGGCAGCGAAGTTTTTTTGTTTCGGAGGAGACGGACAGAGATCCAACATCAGGATTCGCCATGCTGGCACTGGACGATCGGTTAGTTTCCGGAACGGACTCCTATACGAAAGTCGTGGAGCCTCCTGCACGGTGCGTAGTTATTTCGTATGTGCGCCGAGAGGTCCCGATCGACCTGAAACGCGGGACGTGTGGGCGAACTCACACGACACGCCAGACGCACGCCACGGCGGACGTCCCGGCGCATCCACCGTCCACCGGTGCGTAGGGTCTTCGACATGGAGATCCACCTCGTCGACGGCACCTACGAACTGTTCCGGCACTTCTACGCCGTGCCCTCACGCACCGACCCCGCCGGCAACGAGATCGGTGCCGTGCGCGGCGTGGTGGACAACGTCGCCCGCCTCCTGCAGGCCGGTGCGACGCATATCGGCGTGGCGACCGACCACGTGATCGAGAGCTTCCGCAACGAGATCTTCGCGGGCTACAAGACCGGGGCGGGCATCGATCCCCTTCTTCGGGCGCAGTTCGCGCCCCTGGAGGAGGCTCTTCGGGCGTTGGGGGTCACCGTGTGGCCCATGATCCGATACGAGGCGGACGACGCCCTCGCCGCCGCCGCCCACCGTGCCGCGGCGGCTCCCGGCGTCGATCGCGTGCTCATCCTGACGCCCGACAAGGACCTGGCCCAGTGTGTGCGCGACCCGATCGTCGTCCAGGTGGACCGACGCAGGAACACCGAGGCGGACGAGGCGGCCGTCATGGCCAAGTTCGGCGTGCCCCCACAGCAGATCCCGGACTATCTGGCCCTGGTCGGCGACACCGCCGACGGACTGCCCGGGGTCCCGGGATTCGGTGCGAAGACCACCGCAGCGGTCCTCGCACGGTACGCGACCATCGAAGAGATCCCCGAACGGGCGCCGGATTGGGACGTACCGAGGATCCGCGGCGTTGCCCGCCTCGCCGAGAATCTGGCGGCACACCGCGAGGCGGCGATCCGCGACCGCGGTCTTGCGACCCTGGTGACGGACGGTCCGGAGGTCGGGGAGGTGGCCGACTGGATGTGGAGGGGCCCCGCCCCGGACCTCCTCGCATGGGAGGAGCGCATGGGCCTGGGTGGCCTCGCACGGCGCATGGAGGGCCTGGCCGGGTCCCGTGCCGTCTGAGGACGACGGGGTTCTTGGTATCCTTTACCGGGATGGCTGATTCATGGAATCACCCATCTCCCCTCGGGGGATTAGCTCAGCTGGGAGAGCGCCGCCTTTGCAAGGCGGAGGTCGTCGGTTCGATCCCGTCATCCTCCATCCACGAGGAGCAGGCACTTCATGGAGTGCCCGCCGGTCGGCCGGGAGGAGTTCCGCACGAGGTGCCGACGGGATCCCCGAACCGCACCACTCGCAGGTCTACGACCTGCGGGCCGCGGCCACACCCGCCACCCACCCCGGCGCCACCCCGCCCATGGGCGGCTGGATGCCGAGGGCGTCGAGGCCGCCGGTTTCCAGCAACCAGGCGATGAGAGAGTTCGAGTTCCACATGTCCCGGACACCGAGCGCATCGCGTCCCCAGATGTGGAGGGGTACGGCGCGGAGCCGGGCCGGGATCTCGCGTGCCGCCCGATCCGTGAGTGGCAACCGCAGCGGGGGCGTCGGAGCGTAGGCACGATCCGGCAGGACACCGTCCTCCCTGCAGCGGATCTCGTAGCGGAACAGACGCGATCGGCCGAGCAGCCTCATCCCCACCGGACCCGTGGCCACCACGCCGTTCGAGGCGGAGTGGGAGCCCCACGCCGGCGCCATCTCGATCACGCGGCACCGCCCCTCACTCCGGACCTCGAGCGCGGCATGGAACAGGGGTCGTGGAGAGCGCCGTTCGCGACGGGCACGCCAGCGCTCCCACCACCGACTCGTGTGGATGACCACGTGGCCGCCCGCGCCGACGGGAAGCCACCACAGATCGGCGACGGCGCCGGCCGCGAGGGCATCATCGTGACGATCCCGATCCGAGGGTGAATCGCCGGGGTTCATCGACCGATTCTAGAGGGCCCGCCCGCACCCGGTCATCGGCCCGCCACCTCTCCGGTGGCCCGATTCCGCCGGCACCCCTCAGAACAGGGTGAGCGCGCCGGGCACGCTCGCCGGAGTGCTGACGCCGGACGCCGGGATTCCACGCGGCCCCTCATCGTGGGCGCGGTCGAGATCGAAGCGGCGAAGGAGCGGCCGGATCCTCCGCGCGAGTTCGATCCGGTAGGTGCGATCCGCGGTGGCCCTGCGCCCGGGATAGAGCCGCCGGTACTCGGGCACCAGATCGGGGTATTCACGCTCGAGCCACGCGAGGAACCACGGCTTCACATGCTCGCGCAGGTGAAGCGTCCCGTACGTCACCGAGCGGGCGCCCGCGTCGCGGATGTCGCGCAGGAGCCCGCCGAGGTGCTCGATCGAGTCGGTGAGACGCGGCAGCACCGGCATCACGAAGACGTCACACGCGAACCCCGCCTCCCGGGCCGCGGCCACCGTCTCGAGTCGGGCCCGGGTGGTCGGCGTACCGGGTTCGACCCGCCGCTGGAGCTCGGGATCCCCCACCGCGATCGACATGGCGAGGCTCACCTCGACGCGCTCACGCGCCTCGGCCAGGAGGGGAAGATCCCGTCGCAGGAGCGTCCCCTTTGTGAGGATCGAGAACGGCGTCCCGCTCTCGCTCAGAGCGCGGATGACTCCCGGCATGAGCCCATAGCGCCCCTCGGCCCCCTGATACGGGTCGGTGTTGGTCCCGAGGGCGACATGCTCATACCGCCACGACGCGCGGCCCAGCTCGCGGACGAGCACCTCGGCCACGTTGACCTTCACCACGATCTGCGCGTCGAAGTCACGTCCCGCGTCGAGATCGAGGTACCGGTGGGATCCCCGCGCGAAGCAGTAGACGCAGGCGTGCGAACAGCCCCGGTATGGGTTGATCGTCCACTCGAACGGCATGGCCGAGCCACGGGGCACGCGGTTGAGCACGCTCTTGGCGAGTACCTCATGGAAGACCGCCCCGGGAAACTGCGGAGGGCGCACGGAGCGCAGGTGCCCGGGAAGGCCGGCCGCACCGGCGAGGTCGATACCCGGAAGGGTGGCGCCGTCGCCGCTCGCGACGCTCTGTGCTCTCCATCGCATCGCCCCATTCGAACATATGTTCGCCTTTCTCGCAAGCACTCCGCGTTGCAGACCCGCTGCCTCGCGGGCACCCGCTCGCCCGGCCGCGGCGGATGGGTGAGACGGCCACCGCCGGACGATCAGGACAGGGTCCCGACCTCCCGGCCGACCCTGGTGTAGAGGTCGACGAGGCGGGAGACCGCGCCCTCCATCGTGAAGCGTTCGCGGACGTCCACCAGGTGTGCCCGAAGCGCCCCCAGATCCGTCGCGCGCAGGATGTCGCCCAGTTCGGAGACGTCCTCCAGGACGATCCCCGTCCCCTCCTCCCGCACCCATTCGGCGAGGGCCCGATGCGGCAGCGTCACCACGGGAAGACCGCATCCCACGTACTCGAACGCCTTGTTGGGGAGTACGGTCGCGAGATGCGCGGGGTTCTTCGCCACGTTGAACCCCGCCCAGCCGACGTCGTAGTGCGGCAGGCGTGCGAGGAGGTCCTCCGGGCGCATCGGCTCGTGGAGCATGATGTTCGCGTTCTGCCCCGCCAGGGCCCGGTACTCGGGTCCGGGGGGCTGCGACGGATGGACGTGCAGCTCGAGGTCCATGCCGGCGATGGTGGTGAAGATGTCGCGCAGGTCGTAGTGACCGCCGCCGGCCGACAGGGTCCCCTCGTACGCCACGCGAACCGGTCCGGAACGGCGGGGAACGTCCAGGATCGCCGCCGCGTCAGGAAGATCCCGGGCCAGCACGAGGTTCGGGATCGTGAGCGTCGCGCGGGGCAGCCGGTAGCGCGCCGCGATCTCCTCGAGCAGGACACGACCGACGGTCACCAGTGCGTCCGAGTCCTCGACGGCGGCGCGTTCGGCGCCGGCCGGATCGGAGATGTGCGGAAACCCGTCCTCGTACGGCGTGGACCGCAGGCTCTGGAAGTCGTGCACGTCGTGGACGATGGCGACGGAGCCGCCCACCACCTCGCGCGCCGCCACGGTGAGAACGTCCGGGAGGTTGTGGGAGTGGATGACGTCCGGGCGGAAGTCATCCACCGCCGCGCGAATACCCTCGTGGGGATCGCGTGCCACCGGGTACCAGTGGTCGAAGAGCTCGTCACCCGATCCGTAGAACGCGGTGAGAGTACGCCCCTGGTAGGCGTAGGCCAGGTCGACACCCCCGTGCCCCCGGAGGGCGACGGCGTACTTGAGTGTGCGGATGCAGGGCTGGCGATGCAGGAACAGGACCCGCATCAGCGGCGGGACTTGATCGTCTTCGCCGGATTGCCGACGTTCACGCTGTAGGGCTCGAGATCCTTGACGACCACCGCCCCCGCACCGATGATGGCCCCGTCGCCGATCGTGACGCCGGGCATGATCAGCACGTTCATCGCGATCCAGCAGTTCTTGCCGATCGTCACCGGCTGCGTCTTCCATCCCTGATCCGTGATCGACGTGTCGACGTCGTCCGTGATGTGGTTGGCCGAATGGATCATGGAGTGCGGCCCGATGATGGTGCCGTCGCCGATGGTGATCCCTCCGTAGCCGTTCACCCAGCAGCCCGAGTTGAAGCCGACCTTCTCACCGATCTCGATGTTCTCACCGTTGAGCCAGGTGATGCTGTCGATGTAGAAGGAGCCGTCGCCGACGATCCTGGCATCGTGCGTGCGGAACGGAATTACCCGCTTCGACAGATCCGTGATCATCATCGGAAGGGTCCTTTTCTGGCGGAAGGGCGGTGGTGGTCGCGCTCTGTCCCTCCATACTGTCCCATCGGCGGTGCTGGTGCGGAAAACCACCGGGATCTGGCGGAATTCCGGCCCTCCGCGGCCCCGGCGCGCGGCACGTGCGACACTGCCCGGCGTGACCGAACCCGCACCTCCGCTCATCGGGCTCACCAGCTACTCCGAACCCGCCCGCTGGGCCGTGTGGGAGGGCCGGGCGGCCGTCGTCGGCTGGGTCTACGTCGACGCCATCCACCGCGCCGGGGGTCGCGCCCTGCTCATCCCTCCGGCCGACCACGGCAACGACCGCATCCTCGACGTGATCGACGGGCTCGTCCTCGCCGGCGGACAGGACATCGACCCCGACCGGTACGGCGCCGACCGGCATCCCCAGACCGAACGCCCCCAGCACGGACGCGACGATGCCGAGATCGCCCTCACGGCCGCCGCCATGAACCGTGGAATCCCCGTCTTCGGCATCTGCCGCGGCATCCAGGTCATGAACGTCGCACGCGGGGGAACCCTCATCCAGCACCTGCCGGACCACATCGGCTCGACCGGGCATCGCGAGACGGTCGGGGTGTTCTCGGAGCATCCCGTCCGCGTCGGCCCGGGCAGCCGGCTGGAGACGATCCTCGGCCCGGCGGCCCCGGTCCTGTCGCACCACCATCAGGCGACGGGGACGGTCGGCGATGGCCTGACCGCCGTGGCGTGGTCCGACGACGGCACCGTCGAGGCGCTCGAGACGACGGGCGAGGATTTCGCCATCGGGGTCCAGTGGCATCCGGAGGAGGGCGAGGACCTCGCTCTCTTCACGGCCCTGGTGGACGCCGCACGCGCCTACCGGGACGCGCGCACCGCCGGAGATGGTTGATTCCATCTGAGAGGTCGCCCGGTCCGCGGGCGCGCAACGGCGCATGGTGTACCGTGGAACGGTGGATTCCGCACTCTTCCAGTGGGTGGCAGAGCGCCCCTCGCACCTTCGATCCCCCGTCCTTCTCGCGGCCTTCGGCGGCTGGAACGACGCCGGTGAGGCGGCCAGCGGCGCGGTGTCGTATCTCGCCGACACGTTCGACGCGACATGCGTGGCGCGGGCCGACGCCGAGATGATCTTCGACTTCCAAAGCCACCGGCCGCGTGTGGAGATCGTCGACGGCGAGGGGCGCGGACCCGTCAGGTTCCCCCATCTGGAGATGTGGGCGACCCCGCCGGACGTGTCGCCCGGCCTCCTCCTCGTGCGAGGGCTCGAGCCCTCCATGCGGTGGCCCAGCCTCTGCCGGTGGATCCTGGATGCCGCCCAGGAGTTCGGCGCATCGCACATCGTCACGCTGGGGGCGCTGATCGCCGACGTACCGCACACCCGCCCGATCCGGGTCAGCGCCATCTCGACCCCGCCCGCCCTGACCGAGTCGCTCAACCCCCGCCGCCCCGACTACAGCGGACCGGCGGGCATCACGAGCGTGCTGCACGCCGGCGCCGTCGACCGCGGGCTGCCCAGCATGTCGCTGTGGGCCGCGATCCCGCACTACATCGGCGGCGGGCAGAACCCCGACGCGTCGCTCACGCTGCTGCACGCCCTCAACACGGTGATCGGTGTGCGTCCGGACTACTCGGGGATGGAGCAGAGCGTGGCCGACTATCGCCAGCAGATCGAGGAGGCCGTCGCCTCGAGCCCCCAGGCCTCATCCATGATCGAGGAGTTGGAGCGGGCCTACGACGAGCAGACCGACGAGGCCGACGTCTTCGGCCAGATCCCGAGCGGCGACGCCATCGCCGCAGAGTTCGAGCGCTTCCTGCGCGATCAGTCGCCGCCGTCCGACGACGTCTCCTGAGACGTCGGGTCCGCGGAGGCCCGGTCACCTGACGGGGCCGGGCACCCGCCGGAGCTCATACGCACCCAGATCCGCCGGTCCCGCCACGGGTCGTCGCGTCCGGCCGAGCGGCGGGACGAACTCCCACAGCGCCCGGACGGCGACGGGCACCGGCGCGCCGCGGTTCACCGCGGGCGAGGTCGGCCGCAACCGGTAGTCCTCCCGCGCCGGGGCGACGAAGCCGGCCGCGGTGACCCTCCGATTGGCGATCGACCGGGCGCTGCCCGAGACGAGCCGGCCGGGTCCGACCAGCAGGTTGTTGCGCACCTCCGCGCGGATGCCGTGCGCCACGTTGACGAAGGTCCCCGACGTACGCCGGCTCACGAGCGTGTTGTTGACGACCCACAGGCTGCGCGTCGCATGGGTGAGTCCCTCGGCGCCGTACGCGATCAGCGCCGGGTTCTCGGACCGGGGTCCCTGGATGATGACGTTGCCCGCGATCAGGGCCGCACCCCCGTTGGGGAGGTCCACGGAGTAGCTGGCCGTGGCGTCGCGGTCGGTGATCAGGTTGCCCTGGATCGTGTTCCGCGCCGCCCGCGACTTCAGCTCGTGTCCCCGCGCGGCCGCGGCGAACACGGAGCCGGTGACGGTCAGCGATCGCACATCACCGATGTAGAGGTTGTGGGAGTAGCCGTCCCCCGCTCCGCCTCCGATGAAGCGCGAGTCCCGGATGACGATGTCGCTGCGGCGATTGGCACCGGCGAGGATGCCGTTCTCGTTGCCGCGGAACTCCGATCGGGCCACGACGAGCCCGGCGCCCTCCTGCCGGATTCCCGCGCCGTTCCGATCGGGGACGCGGGCACCCGTGAAGGTGATGCCCTCGATGCGGGTGCGGTCACCCGCGACGATCCAGATGGCCTTCCCCTGCGCGCTCCTGCCACGGGCGGGCAGGACGACCCGCCCGCCCACCGCGCGCAGCGTGAGGCCGTTCGCCCTCCAGGTGGCGACGTCGCCGGGATACGTGCCCGCGTCGATGAGCACGGTGTCACCGTCGCGAACGACGGCGGCCGCCGCGCTCGGCGCCTTCAGCGCCCGACGCGATCCCACACGGAGCACCCGGGCTTGGACCGCGCGGACCGCGTGCGACGTGTCCGCCGACGAGGAACGGGCCTCCGCGGCGATCCCGCCGCCTCCCGACGCCGCGGCCGATGTCACGCACAGGATGAGGGTGACGAGAAGAGACCCGCCGATCACGGCACGACGGTCCGGGCGCGGGTGTGAGCGGATGGCGGAGACGGTGCGGACAGGCATGGGGATGACCCTACCCTCCGGATCCGCGCGCGCCTCATGCATCCCGGTGTCCGAGGCACCACCTCCGCCTCCGTGACACCATTACGAGCCGTGTCATCGGCCCGTCGCACCGCGCTCGTCTCGGTTTTCGCCGCGGCGTTCCTCATCGCGCTCAAGCTGAGCGTCGGACTCGCGACGAACAGCCTCGGATTCGTGTCGGAGGCGCTCCACTCGGGGACCGACCTCGTGGCCGCCCTTCTGACCTTCTTCGCCATCGGCGTGGCGGTCCGGCCGGCAGACCGTTCGCACCCGTGGGGGCACGGAAAGGCCGAGCACCTCTCGGCGCTGGCCGAGTGCGCGATCCTGGCCATCGCGAGCGTCGTGATCGGCTACGCGGCGATCGTGCGCCTGGTGGCCGACGAGCCGCCGCACATCACCACGGCGTGGTGGGCGTTCGCGGTCCTCGCCGTGATCGTCGTCGTCGACGTCTCACGCATGGTCATCTCGCAACGCGCGGCGAAGCGGCACAACAGCGCGGCGCTGGCCGCGAACGCCCTGCACTTCGCCAGCGACCTGGCCGGAACCCTGGCGGTTCTGATCGGCCTGCTCCTCACGCGCGCCGGATATGCCTGGGCCGACGCGGCAGCGGCCCTCTTCATCGCGGTACTGGTGCTCATCGCGGCAGCCCGCATGGTGCGGTTCAACATCGACATCCTCATGGACCGCGCCGACCAGGACGCCGAGGACACCGCCCGCGGGGCCATCGATGCCCTGGGCCCCGACATCACCCTCGAGCGGCTGCGGGTCCGCGTGGCCGGCGGCCGACCGTTCGCCGACGCGGTCATCGCCGTTTCGCCCTCCGCCGCTCTGGCCGAGGGCCACGCCGCGGCCGACATGGTCGAGGACGCCGTGCATCGGGTGCTTCCGGGGTCCGACGTGGTGGTCCACGTGGAGCCGGGGCGGCCGTCGGAGGACCTGCGCGAACGGGCGCTCGCCGCGGCGCTGCGCGTGCCGGGGGTGCGCGAGATCCACAACGTCCGCGTCATCCATCCCTCGGACCGCACCGAGGTCACCCTGCACGCCAAGCTGCCGCACGATATGCCGCTGGAGGACGCCCACCGCATCGCCGACACCATCGAGGCGACGCTCATGGATGAGATCCCGGAGATCGACGCGGCCACCACCCATCTCGAGCCACTCGACACCGCGCTGGTCGGCGAACAGCCGGATCCCGCCGTCGTGCGCGACCTCTCCCGCGCCGTGGAGGCGACGGTGCGCGACGCCACCGGACGACCGCCGTCGTCACTGCGGTTCGTGCAGAGCGAGGAGGGCCTGGTGGCCTACGTCGCGCTGGGGCTGGATCCCTCGACCCCGCTGGAGCGGGCGCACAGGGTCGGCGGAATGGTCCGATCGCGCCTGCGCCGTGAGCTGGACGGACTCGACGACGTGTTCATTCATGCCGAGCCGGACGGGGGCGCGGAGGCCCGCGCCCAGAACAGATCGGTGCGGTAGGGGATCTCGATCCGGGCGGGGTCGAGGCCCATGCCCACCACGAGGCCGGCGGCGGCGTCCAGCATCTCGGAACGGCGGTCCGGCGGAGCGGCGGCGATGAAGCTCACCGACGCCACCCGTCCGCGCAGTCCGTCCAGGTCCACCACCTGCGCGTTGCGGAACTGCTCGTGCCCCAGGGGACCGAACAGCGGCGAGTCGCGAAAGGCCTCGCGCCACGTGTGCCCGGCGTACCAGGGGTTCTCGCCACGCCACGTGTGGATCAGCGCCTGCAGCCGGTCGACCCACTCGACCTCACGGTCCATGACGTTCCACATGAGACCGACGGCACCGTCCGGTACCAGCACCCGGTGGATCTCGCGCAGGGCGCGCGGAGCGTCGAACCAGTGGAACGCCTGGGCCACGCACACGGCGGCGAACGTCCCGTCGGCCATGGGCAGGTCCTCCGCCCTCCCCTCCGTCACCTCCACCTGCGGCAGCGCGCCGCGCAGCGCATCGCGCATGCCGGGCGTGGGATCGACGGCGGTGACGGCGGCACCTCGGGCGACGAGGTGGCGGGTGAGCTTGCCCGTCCCGGCCGCCAGGTCGAGCGTCGGCGTGCCGGCGCCGATGCCGCAATGGCGACAGAGCGCCTCCACGGCCTGCGCCGGATAGTCCGGGCGCACCCGATCGTAGCCCTCACCGTCCGCGAACCCGGCACGGGCCCGTGCCAGATGCCCGCTCACCGGGAGAGCGACTCGTGTGGCAGGAACGCGTCCCGATAGATGCGGAGCGCGTACCGATCGGTCATTCCCGAGACGTGATCGGTGGCACGCGTGACCGGGTCCGGCTCCGACGACGGGGGCAGGAGGTCGGGATTGTCGTGGAAGAGGTCGAAGAGGGCGCGCACGACACCGCGGGCGCGGTCGGCCTCGTCGCTGTTCGGCGGCGCGAGGTACACACGCCGGAACATGAACCCCCGCAGGCTCCGGAAGACCTCCGCCACCTCGTCACTCTGACGAATCGTGTCCTGTCCCTCGCTGGAGGCGACGATGTCCTGGATGAGGAACGTCAGGCGCCCGGTGGTGCTGTCGCCGAGAACGGCGATCTCGTCCCGGGGGAGTTCGTCCTCGCTGAGCATGCCCGCCCGGATCGCGTCCTCGATGTCGTGGTTCACGTAGGCGACCCGGTCGACCAGCCGCACGATCTGCCCCTCCAGGCTGCGGGGGGCGTCGGCACCGGTGTGGTGCAGGATGCCGTCGCGCACCCCGACCGTGAGGTTCAGTCCGGCGCCGTCACGTTCGACGTGCTCGACGATGCGGAGGCTCTGTTCGTTGTGGAGGAACGCCCGGTCGAAGCGGTCGCGCAGGATCTCGTCGAGGGCCTGTTCGCCCGCGTGGCCGAAGGGCGCGTGTCCCAGGTCGTGGCCCATCGCGATGGCCTCCACCAGGTCCTCGTCGAGGCCGAGGGCGCGGCCGACCGTGCGCGACAGCCCGGAGACCTCCAGCGTGTGGGTGAGCCGCGTCCGGTAGTGATCGCCCTCCGGCGAGATGAACACCTGCGTCTTGTGCTTCAGGCGCCGGAACGGCTTGGTGTGGATGATGCGGTCGCGGTCCCGCTGGAACGCGTTGCGGAAGGGGTCCGGTTCCTCCGGGAGGTCGCGCGCGGCCGCCCAGTCACCCGCGGCGAACGGCGAGGTGGCGGGCACCGCCATCAGCCGAGGCCGGGCGTGGGCAGGACGACGGGGAACACCCAGGGGCCCAGGTGCCCGTCGGGGCCGGATGCTCCGAGGGTGCCGATGGTCACGGTGAGCGCCGTGACGTCACGCGGGATGCCCGGGGTGAGGGCGATGACGCCCTCCAAGCGGCTGCCCGCCCTCTCGACGCCGACCGACGCCGACCGGTACCGCCGACCCCGGTTGTCCACGACGAGGACGTCCAGGGCGGCCAGCGAACCGCCGCGCAGGGTGCCCACCGTGTGCGCCAGGTAGCGCACGCGGGAGAAGGACCGGTAGCGCTCGATCGAGAGCACGGCCACCGTGACGCCCTCGATGGTCTCGACCTGCCCCAGCCCGATGACGTCGACGAGCTCGGAGGGACGGACCTCCATCGCGAGGTCGGCCGGATCGAGGACGTGATCCCACTCCTCGGGCTCCCGCGACGCCTCGGCGTCGATCTGCTCCTTCAGGCGCTGGCGGACCGCGTCGGCGGTGCGGTCCTTCCAGATGCGCGGGGAGTGCCGGAAGAGCTCGACGAGTCCCCGATGCGACAGTGCCCGCTCGTCGTCCGGTATGTAGATGCCCCGCAGGCCGCTGTCGGGGCGGCGCAGGATGACGAAGGCCGCGGCGCTGTCGACCTCCGTGCCGGGGTCGCCGCAGACGTCCCCGTAGTGCAGGTGGGTGATCTCCCAGCCGTCGATGACGAGCTGTACGAGGTCGCCGAGGCTTCCCCGGTGATAGCGATCGACGTCCGTCATCGGACCGTTCCCGGCATTCGCACCTCCGTCACCGTCGTTTCTTCTTCCCGCGGAGCATGCCGAATATCCCCTTCACCATCTCACGTGCCACCGGCGAGTGGAGGACGTCGTTGAACTGACCGGTCAGCGAGTCGTCACGACGTGGCGTCTCGCGTCGCGGAGGGGCGGGATCGGCGTGGATGATGACCTCCTCCACCCGGGCCATGTCGCCGTCGAGCCGCGCCGCCAGGATCTCCTCGGCGCTCTCACGATCGACGCGCTGCCCGTACTTCGGTGCGAGCGGGCTGATCGAGATGACCGCCGCGCGCTCGTCGGGGGTCAGCACGTCCATGCGCGAGGCGGGCGGGTAGACGCGGGTCGCGGCGACCGGTGTCGGCACCCCGCGGCCGTCGAGGATCGTCACCGCGGCCTCCCCGACCCCCAGCGACTGCAGCGTCTCACCGAGGTCCGGATAGTGCTCCGTCGTGGGGAACGTCTCCACGGCCTGCTTGAGCGCCCGGGCGTCCTTCGGGGTGAATGCGCGGACGGCGTGCTGGACGCGGTGGCCGAGCTGGCTCAGGACGGCGGCCGGGATGTCCGTCGGAAGCTGCGTGACGAAGAAGACGGCGACGCCCTTCGAGCGGATCAGCCGGACGGTCTGGGTGACGGCCTCCAGGAATCCCTTGCTGGCATCCGCGAACAGCAGGTGGGCCTCGTCGAAGAAGAACGCGAGCTTCGGCTTCTCGGGATCGCCGACCTCGGGGAGTTCCTCGAAGAGCTCCGCCAGGAGCCACATGAGGAACGTCGAGAACACCCGGGGCTTCGTGGCGACCGACGGCAGCGAGAGGACGGTGGCGATGCCGCGTCCGTCGGGCGTGGTCCGCAGCAGATCGTGGACGTCGAAGCCCGGTTCACCGAAGAAGACGTCTCCGCCGTCGGCCTCCAGCTGCGACACCTTGCGCTGGAGGACCCCGACGGTCGCCGTCGAGAGGCCGCCCAGCCCCTTGAGTTCGTCCTTGCCCGGCCCCACCAGGTAGGCGAGCGCCGCGCGCAGGTCCTCCAGCTCGATCAGGTGGAGTTCGCGCTCCTCGCAGAACCGGAACACCAGCGCGAGGCTGGACTCCTGCGTGTCGTTCAGGTCGAGCACCTTCGACAGCAGGGTCGGGCCGAACTGCGTCAACGAGGCCCGGATGGGCACGCCGTCCTCGCCGGTGAGGCTGACGATCTCGATGGGTACCCCGGCCGCCTTCCACTCGTAGGCGAGTCCCTCGGCGCGCTCCTCGATCTTCGGATTGGACGTGCCGGGAGCGCCGAGACCGGCCACGTCGCCCTTCATGTCCGGCGCGACCACCGGGCATCCGGCGGCGCACAGCTGCTCGGCCAGAAGTTGCAGGGTCTTCGTCTTGCCGGTTCCGGTGGCTCCGGCGATGAGGCCGTGGCGATTGGCGAGATTGAGGGGGATCCGGACGTCCACGTCGGTGACGGGTGCGGCGGGATCGACGAACGGGCGACCGATGCGCAGGGCCGGGCCCTCGAACGCATACGCCGATCGGAGGTCAGCCGCGAAGTCGCCCATCCGTCTCCTTCTCGTCGGGCGTGGATCTGTGGGCTCCACGCGGTGTCGTCGCTCGCCCGCACCGATGCGGGGCATCCGGTGCGCCCGTGGAGTAAAGCACCCGGAGAAGCCGTGCATCGGGTGGCGCGCCGCGAAGCGCGTCACAGCGCCACACCCGAGCGCAGTCGGACGCCGAGGTGCTCCTGGAGGACCGCTCCGATCAGGCGTTCGATGCCGTCCGCCACGCCGCGCGTGAACGGCCCGACCCCCTCCGTCGCGAGCGGGTTGCCCACGAGGTCGGCGAAGCCCTGGAACACATCCGGCCGCACCGGCTCTCCCAGATGTGCGCATTCCTCGCAGAGAACCCCGCCCGCACGCGCCGAGAACGCCGTGAACGGTCCGTCCGCACCGCACGTCGTGCAGGTGGCCAGGCGCGGCAGGAGGCCGGCGACCACCAGCAGCTTGGCGTGGACGCCGAGGACGATCGGGTCGTGACGCGGGGCCCCATCGCCGGGGACCGCACGGGCCAGGTGGTCGAGCCCCCGGCAGAGCAGGTTGAAGGCGCCCTCGTTGGGCTCCTCCTCGATCAGGACGCGCACCGCCGCCTCGAGGATCGAACTGGACGCCCGGAGCCGGTAGCCGTCCATCCAGAGCCCGGCATGGGCGTCGAGGACCTGCGCGTGGCGAATCGTGCAGAGGTCCCCCCGGCCCTGATGGAGCCCCAGATGCACCAGCACGGAGGGCTGAAGGCGGCCGCCCAGCTTCGATGTCGCCTTGCGCGTGCCCTTCGCGATGGCCGAGACCCGGCCGTGGTCACGTGTGTAGAGCGTGAGCACGGTGTCCGCCTCGCCGTAGCGGATGGCGCGGAGCACGATGGCGTCGGTCTCGAACACCCCTCCAGTGTGGCAGCCGGCGCGGGTGCGCACCGACCGACCGCGACCGCCGTTCGGGAAGGCCGGCGGCGGCGGAACGCGTCGAGGACCTCGGGGCAGATCGCGTGCCCTTCTCCTCGCGTCGCAAGAGGCGGGTGAGGCCGCTGGGGTGAGGCCGCTGGTGCCTGGCACCGCCGGCCTCACCGGACCACCGCGTCGGCTCGATATTCGCGTCGCCAGCAGGAGATTCGTCGATTTCGCCCCGACGGGGTGATGCCGCTGGTGCCTGGCACCAGCGGCATCACCCGACGGTCAACGGGACCCCGCCTGACAGGCGGCCGCGTCGCCGCCCACGCCGTTTCCCACGTTCAGCGGCCCGGTCGGCCGGTCCGCACGGGGCCGCATCCGATCGAGACGACCGGTTGTCCCGCATGTGCGGCTGATCGGCGTACACCAACCGGACCGCGCCGGATGGCCGTGGCCGGCGCCGATGTCCACGTCGGATCGGTCGGAGACGCCTCTCCGAGCACGGCTGTGGAGGCGTCCGGTCGGGATACGACCCGTACGGCGTCGGTCAGTACGTCGGCCAGACCCGGGGGGTCACGAACTCGACCAGGTGGTCGTCCGGATCGCGTACGTAGATGCTCCGGCCGCCACGCATCCACGCGGTCCGGGCCTCGATCGCGACGCCGTGGTCGCGCAGGTGGTCCTCCCAGCCGGCGAGATCGTCCTCCGCGATGCCGAACGCCATGTGCAGCGGCCCCTGGCCGCCGTGGGGCGGGATCGTACCGCCCGGCAGCGTGACCGTCTCGAGGGTCGCGCCGCGCAGGAACAGCAGCAGGACGGAGTTCGCACCGACGTCGTAGGCGGCGAACCGCCGGTCGGCGGTGATCGGCGTCAGACCCAGAACGTCCTCGTAGAAGCCGCGTGCCCGATCCAGGTCGTCCACGTAGAGCGCCGTCTCGAGGACGCGGTCGATTCGGGGAGCCCGCCGGCCCATCGCATCCTCCCATCGTCGCTTTCGCCGATGGTACCCCTGACGGCCGCAGACCGGGAGACCCGATCGGACGGTTCGTACGGCCGCGCGCCACACCGCCGCGATCGCGGCGCGAGAACGGGACGATGCTGCCCGGGACCACGATCCTCTTCGTCGGATCGCCGACGAACACCCCGATATCCGCAGGAGCCATACGCCACGTCGTCCCCGGTCTCGGCCCCGGCAGGGTCGCGGCGACGACACCATCACCCCGTCCAGTACCGGACGGTCACACCGGAGGCGCGATTCCCTACCATCTCCCCATGGCGGAAATCACGGTGTACACGAGCGATCGGTGCCCCTACTGCATGCGGGCGAAGAGCCTCCTCGACAGCAAGGGCGTCGAGTACGAGCAGATCCACATCGGGCTCGACGACATGGAGGCACGCCGGAGGATCCATGAGATCACCGGCCAGATGACGGTGCCGCAGATCATCATCGACGGAAACCCGGTCGGCGGATGGACCGAGCTGTCCGCACTCGAGAGCTCCGGCGAACTCGACCGTCTGATCGGCGTGGGCTCCTCCGACTGAGGAACCCCTCCACCCGGCCATGGCAGGTTCCTCGCTTCCGTGGACTCAACCATCTAGGGGTGTGACACCCACGAGTAGCTCAGGTCCGGCAGCCCGCTCAGCGGATTCGTGACACCGATGGCGTTTCGGGACCGGATGACGGCGGTCTGGCCCCACAGCCACGGCACGGCGGGCGCCCGCTCCGCAAGCTCACGGTTGACGGACGCATAGGCGGCCTCCCTGTCGCCACCGGCCGGTTGCCGAGCGGCCCGATCGAGTGCGGCGTTGATCTCGGGATCGTCGAGCCGAGACCAGTTCGTGCCGGACCTCGACCGGACGGCCGCACCGTGGAACTGCGGGTCGAGCACCGCCTGAGGATCGAGCAGGTCGGGCGCCCAGATCATGGGACACACGGCGACGTGAGCGCCGGAGGCACCGCAGACGTCCGCGGCGTTGACCGCGGGGTTCGCCGAACGCACGGTGACCCGGAATCCCAGCGACTCGAGCTGCTGCCGGAGCGTGGCCGCGACGGCGGGCGCCCCGTCCTGGTCGGAGGCGGCGAGGGTGATCGGACCGTCGCCCATCCAGGCGCCGGCGCGGACGGGCAGACCGTCGCGTCCGGCGGCGTCCATGTATCGGCGCGCCACGGCCAGGTCCCCGCCGGGGTTCGCCAGGTGGTCGCGGTCGGCGTTCTGCCGGTCCCCGCCCGCGGCCTCATAGCCGGGAATCCCCGGCGGCATCCACCCCTGGGCGATCCGTCCGGCGTTCTCACCGCCCGCCACCCGTCGAAGGTCCGTTCGGTTCAGCGCCGCCGTGACGGCCCTGCGGAGGTTCGCGTTGTCGAAGGGCGGCAGCGCCGTGTTCAGGGCGATCGACCGCGTGCTGCCGTCGGGGACGAAGGAGACCTGATCGGGCGTGTCCGCCAGCGTTCGCGCGAGCAGAGGCCCCGGTACGGGGCGCGTGCCGCAGCAGAGCACCGCGTCGCCGTCGATCGCCTCGCGAAGTGAGCGGGCGAGGTTGGCCTGCCCCGGGCGCACCGTGACCGTGTCGGCGTATGCCGGACGCCGGTCGGAATCCGCGTCCCAGTTGGGGTTGCGGATCAGCACCAGCGGCCCGGCGGAGCGCAGCCGGCCGGCGTCCGGCGACCGCTCGTACATGTACGGGCCGGTCGCGGCGGGACGCCGCGCGTAGGCGGACGGCCGCGCTGCGTCGAGCGGCGCGGCATACTCGCGCGGCACGGGGATCGTGACGGGGAGCGCCAGCGCCGGCACCACGAGGTTCGCGTCGGGACGCGTGAGGCGGAGGACGATGGTGCGATCGTCGGGTGTCTGGATGCCGGAGATCGCGCGGATGGGCCCGGCACCGGCCGGCGGTGCACCCTCCAGGGCGGACAGGTGGCGATCGACGTACGGGTTTGCGACGTTGCGTGAGAAGGCCCGCTCGATCGCATACCGGACATCCGCCGAGCGGACCGGCCGGTTCACCGGCGGTGCGTACCGCACGTCGCGGCGGATGCGGATCGTGATCCGTCTCCGGTCGTCCGAGATCTCGGGGTCGCCGTCGGCGAGGTCCGGGACGAGCCGCCCGTCCTCCCCCGGAGGCGCCGAGTAGAGCGGACGCCCCACCGCGAACGCGGTCATGAAACCGGCGGACCGGTAGGTGCGTCCCGGATCCAGGCTGTCGATCGTCTCGGTCGCCAGATACGTGAGCTGACCGCCCCGCTGCGGCTCGCGGACCTCGCCGTCGATCGTGCCGACCCGGGTGGTGTCGTCCCCGCAGCCGCCGGTGCCCATCGCCACCGCCATGGCCGCGACGAGGCCGAGGCCGATCCATGGAAGGCGTCCGCCACGCCCCCGCCGCATGCCTGTCACGTCCGCGCCGATCACCCCGGCGCGCCCCGCCTCTCGTGCGCTGTGGGCACTCCGCAGAGCGACGTCGCCGCACGCACACCGGCCCGGATGGCCGCCGCCACGACCTCGCTCGCCAGCATCCCCACCACGAAGGCGTTCGCCGATCCCGGCATCGCCAGGCTGAACGTGACGTCTCCGTCGATCGGGGTGTTGACCGGACTCACGGTCCGACCCAGTCCCGCCCGGCACATCCGCGCGACCTGTCCGGCACCGATCGCCCCGATGGGCGCATCCGTCACCACGACGACAAGCGTGGTGTTCTGCCCCTCGGCCTCGACCAGACGATGGTGGACCGGACGCTCGTGACGCGCCAGCGCGGGCGCTCCGGGGAATCCCTCACCCGGAACCCAGACGCCCGCCAGGACGTCACCGCTCTCGTCGAGGATGTCGCCGAATGCATTCACGACGGCCAGCGCGGCCACGGTATAGCCGGCGGGGGTGCGATCACTCGCCGCGCCCAGACCGCCCTTGCACCACCCGTCCTGCGCATGCCACTTGCCGACCGTCGCACCCGTGCCGGCGCCGACACAGCCGATCGCGTGCGGTTCGGAGGATGCCACGGCACAGGCCGCGTACCCCTCTTCGGGTCCCGGACGGTGCGAACCGCCGATGCCGAGGTCGTAGATGACCGCGGCAGGGACGATCGGCACCCGTGCCGGTCCCGTGTCGATGCCGCGCCCGTTCTCCTCGCACCAGCGCATGACGCCGTCCGCGGCCGCCAGGCCGAACGCCGAGCCCCCGGAGAGAAGGAGCGCCGACACCGTGCGCGCACCGAAGCCCGGGGTGAAGAGTGCGGTCTCACGTGTGCTGGCCCCGCCGCCGCCGACGTCGATCGCTCCCACCATCTCGACCGGAGGGATGACCACCGTGCACCCCGTGGGCACGCTGGGATCGGTCCAGTGCCCGACACGCACGCCGGGAACGTCGGTCAGACGGCCGGCTGACATGTGGAACAGAGGTAGGTGCCGCGCTGGGCCACGCGGATCTTCCGGATGGTGGTCCCGCATCTGGGACACGCATCCCCGGCATGAAGGTGGACTCGGAGCATGTCCTGCATGGTGCCCGTTTTCCCGATGGTGTCGCGGTAGCGATCGATGGACGCACCGCCGGACGCGATCCCCACGTTCAGTCGGTCGACGATGGCGTCCCGCAGGCGGCCCACGGCGGCAGGGGGGATCTCACCGGCGGTCGTCTCGGGGTGGATGCCCGCCTGGAAGAGCGCCTCGTCGGCGTAGATGTTCCCGATCCCCGCGACGCGGCGCTGATCGAGGAGCGCCGCCTTGATCGACGTCCGGCGTCCGGCCAGGCACGCCGTCAGGCATTCGGCGGTGAACGCGTCCGACAGCGGTTCGACGCCGGTGCGCGCATCCCAGTACCCGTCGGGGTCCGGGTGATCGGCGGGGACGATCCAGATGCGCCCGAACCGTCGCAGGTCGACGAAGTCCAGGGCGGTCCCGTCGTCGAAGCGGATGCGGGCCCGCCGGTGGCGGTCCGGCGCGGCACGCCCGGCGTGGATGTGGATCTGCCCGGTCATGCGCAGATGGATCGCCAGGGTGTCGCCCGATGCGAGTTCGAAGCACAGGTACTTGCCGCGCCGGGAGATGCCCGCCACCCGCTGTCCGCGCAGGCGTGAGGTGAGCGCGCGCGGCGCGGCCGGCGACACGACGAGCGGGTCGTCGATCCGCACACCCGTGATGACGCGGCCGGGGACGGTCTCCTCCAGCTGACGCCGGATGGTCTCGACCTCAGGGAGTTCCGGCATGGCCTCGGCCCGGAGCCGTCGGGATGCTCACCTGCGGTCCGCCGACGGCCGCTCGTCGCCCACGTCGTCCGACGTCTCGTGGATGAGGGCCGGCGCCCCCACCGGTGCGTCCTCGATCCGGTACGCGCCGCACACCATCTCCATGGCGCGATCGCCGAGTGCCTGATCACGTACGTGGAGGGTGGCGATCGTCTCGCCCACCGCCACCGGGTCACCGATCTTGGCGTGGATCTCGACACCCACCGCGGGATCGATGAACTGCGCCGGGTGCAGTCGACCGGCACCCAGCCAGCGGGCCGCCTCGCCCACCGCCCGTGCACCCAGTCCGTGCACCACCCCGCTGGACGGTGCGGGAACCGCCACCGTCAGAGGAGCCCGGGGAAGGAGGTCGTCGTCCGTCCACACGGCCGGGTCACCCCCCTGCGCCTCCACCCAGCGTTCGGCCATGCGGAGCGCCTCGCCGTTCTCGAGGGCATCGGAGGCGGCGGCCTCGCCCTCGCCCGGTGGGACGACCCCCGCCGACTCGGCGAGCATGCCGGCGAGCCGGACGGTGATGTCGGCCAGATCATCCGCGCCGCCACCGCGCAGTACCTCCGCCGCGCCGCGCACCTCCAGCGCGTTGCCGACCATGTGGCCCAGTGGCTGCCCCATCTCGGTGATGACGTACCGGACGCTTCGCCCCCACGCCGTACCGAGGTCGACCATGAGCCGGGCGGCGTTGCGGGCCTCGTCACGATCCGGGAAGAACGCACCCTCGCCCACCTTCACGTCGAGCACGATGCTGGCGGCGCCACCCGCGATCTTCTTGCTCATGATGGACGTGGCGACGAGCGCGGGGCTCTGCACGGTTCCCGTCTGGTCGCGGAGGTCGTACAGCCGTCTGTCCGCGGGAACCATCCGGTTGCTGGCCCCCATGACCGCCACGCCGACGTCACGTATCTGCCGGACGAAGTCCACGAGGTCCATGTCAACGCGCATCCCCGGGATGGCCGAGAGCTTGTCGAGCGTGCCTCCGGTGTGACCGAGGCCGCGGCCGCTCATCTTGGCGAAGCGGACCCCGAGTGCGGCCGCCAGAGGCGCGAGTACCAGCGTGACCGAGTCTCCGACCCCTCCCGTCGAATGCTTGTCCCCCGTCGGCCCGAACTTGTCAAGCCGCAGACGGTCGCCCGATGAGATCATGGCGTCGTTGAAGGCCCCGATCGCCTCGGTCGAGATGCCGTTGACGCAGATGGCCATGCAGAGGGCCGCCATCTGGGGATCGCCGACGGTCCGGTCGGCCCAGGACGCGACGAACGACCGGACGCCCTCCGCGTCCACGATCTCGCCGCGCCGCGCGCGTTCGAGCAGTTCCAGAGGTTCGAGGGCGGCCACCATGCGCCCGCGATTCTAGTGTCCGGCCCACCGCCCGGCCACGACACCCGCCGAACGGGACGCGCGGCGCCGCCGTTGTTACGGTGACACGATGCTCATCCGCCGCCTGGTCCTGCCCGCCGCACTTCTCGGAGCCGTCGCCGCCGTCGCCGTCGCACCGTCGCCGGCCGACGCGCAGCTCAAGGTCTCGAAGTTCACGACCCCCAACACCATCGCCGGACGCCAGGGACATGCGCGAGCCGTGGTGAACGTGACGTCGCACAGCCGGTCCCGGGTCATCGTCCGTCTGGTGAACGCCCGCGGCCAGGTCGTGAACACGGTGAAGTCCGCTCCCGCACAGGCCCGCGGCAAGATCTGGCTGGTGGTGGACGCCACCACGCTCAGCGGGTTCCAGATCCCCGCCGGGCGCTACACGCTGCAGGCCTATGCCGTGTCGGGGACGCGGCGGTCGAACGTGCTCCGCCGCCCCGTGACCATCCGCTTCACCCGTGCGCGCGGCACGATCCAGGCACTGACCGAGCCCGCCTGGCCCTCCACCATCGGCGGCATCACATCGGCGCCCGGCGGGCAGATCGTGACGGCCGTGGCACCCGACAGCGCCACCGCCGCCTCGGGACTCGTCCCCGGTGACGTCATCCGCGCCGTGAACGGTCGCTCCGTCGACTCACCCGGACAGTGGCTGCGCGCACGGCGGGCGCTGAACGCCGGCGTGCAGTCCACTCTGGACGTCGACCGCGCCGGTGCCCGCCACCGGCTCACGATCACCCCCGCGCCCGACTGGACCCGTCCCCCCGACTGGAGGCGGGTGCTGCCCGCGAACCCCGGGAACGTCGTGACGGCACTCTCGGCCGTGCGCGAACGGGTCGAGGCCGGAGACACGGCGGGCGCCGAGGCGCATCTCACCCGGATCTCGGCCACCTACCCCCGCACGGCGCCGACATGGCTGGCCACCGGGCTCGTCCGACTCCAGAAGAACGACGCGCTCGGTGCGCAGGCGGCCTTCAACTACGCGCTCGCCGCGGACCCCTCGATGAGCGAGGCGCGTTTCCAGCGCGGTCTCGCGCTCATCGCGCGCGGACGACTCGACCTGGCTGAGCAGGGGCTCTACCAGGCCTCCCTGGCGGACCCCGCCGACGCGCTGGCCCCCACCTTCCGGGCGTTCGCGCTCCTTCGCGCCGACCGCTTCCCCGATGCCTTCGCGGCCGGGCAGCTGGCCATCGCCATCGACTCCGCCTACGCGGAGGGCCACATCGCGACGGGCATCGCCCACATCGCGCTGGGACGGAAGACCGCCGGGGTCGCCGACATCCGCAAGGGCGTCGTCCTCATGGACGACAGGGCGCGCAGGGCGGACATGATCACCCGTTACCTGATCCCGGCCACCCGCTGACGGCGCACACGACCGACTCGCCGGTCGCGCACCCGTCGTCCCCGGCCGGAATCCCCTCTCCGGATCGGACCACGACAGCCGTTGACGATTTCGCGGTGAGAGGTCACCGCCGCCGCTGCCCGAATCCTCGCGACCGGCGCCACCGCTCGGTCCCGACAGCGATCTCACACCACCGAGGACGAACCCGAACCCGAGAGGTCAGAACTCCTCGGAGAGTTCCTCGGTGAGATCGTTCGGACGACGGGGTCGTCGATCGCGGCGGTCACCGCCGCTTCCGGACATGAGGAAGAGCGAACCGACCCCCACCAGGAGCCCGATCCAGAAGTACCACTTCGTGAACCAGTTCTCGAAGATGAGCCACATCAGGAGGATCGCGACGAAGCCGACCAGCGCGATCAGCCGCTGAGGCCGGGGCGCGAGATGGACGACCCACGGACCGGCGACCGCGACGAATGTCAGAAGTACGGCGGTAAGCACGTCTCATATCGTACCCGTGATGATCGGACGAGACACAATCGCGGGGCCATGACGGACCGCCCCCGACCCCGCCGAGCCGTCGGTGTGCACCTGATGCCGGTGCTCTCCGCGATCGACACCCCGCGTCCCAGCATCGTCGTCGAGGTCGATCGGGACGGTGCCGTCACATCGCTGCATGACGCGCGTTCACTCGACGACATCGCCGCCGCGGTGGGCGATGCGCCGGCCGTCGTGGTCATCGACGCACCGCTCGCCGTTCCGGACTCGGGTGGCCGTCGTAGCATTGACGAGCTCCTGGGATGGCTGGACACACCGGTGCTCCCCATCTCCCGCGCCCGCATGGACACGCTCTACGGCGGTGCGCGGGGCGAGGAGATCGCACGCCATGAGGCATTCCGACCACACGACATCGCCGAGGGTTTCCCGGACCTTCTGTTGCGGCTCCTCGCCTGGGAGCGCCGACGGCCGCCGGGCACCGTCGACCTGGCGGAGTTCCGAGGACGGTGGCTGGACCTCCGCCCCGCCTCGTACCGGCCCAAGGGCATCGGCCGGGCAAAGCCGGCCGGGTTCCTCCCCGCCTTCGACCTGCTCTCGGACGTCGTCGACTTCGGCGGCTGGGCCCCCACCGGCCGGGACGACTGGGGCATGATCCGCGACGCGGCCGTCCTGGACGCGGCGGCGGGTGCGCATGTCGCCTGGCGGGCGGTGCACGGCACCGGGGTGACGACGGTGCGGATCCTGACGGACGGGGCGCAGGTGCTCCTGCCCTGCGACGCCAATCTGGCAGAGCGCATCGAGGTGAACCGCATCCGCATGAACGCCGCGCGGCCCGGGGCGTTGGAGCGCGTCTGACGTGGACGAGCGCCGGGAGCACGACGACAGCGCGCCACGCGAGCCGTCCCCGCCGGACGCGGACGCGGTCGGCGGCGGCAGCGCTTCGGACGCGTCCGTGGTCGACGGCGAGGGCGCGGAAGCCACGGTCGGCGGTGCCATGGACGCCTCCGAACCGGCGGACGGGGATCCCGCGCGGCCCCTCGGCGACTCCGACGACATCCGTGAGGCCCCGCCCGCCGGCATGAGACCGGCAGACCACCCGGACGGGGCCGACGAGATCGGCGAGGACGACGACACGGCCGAGATCCCCGTCGTGGGCTGCCCGTCGCGCGCACCCTCCACCGGACTGTGGCTGGGGGCGGGTGCCATCGCGGGCATGGTGGCCCTCGTCGTCTTCACTGGGGGGCTGGGGCCGTCCGGGGCCACCGACGTGAGCACGCGATCCCCGACGGACACCGCACCCGCGCGCACGATCCCCCCGCCTCCGTCCACGACGACCGCACCGCGGACGTCCACTCCACCCGCCACGCGCACGGATCCCGCGCCGACGGGCACCCGGACGACCGAGCCACCGGCGACCTCCGCCCCGGCGGACCCACCGGCGGCCACGCCGTCCGACGATCCCAGGGGCGCCACGACACCGCAGAACCCGTCCGAGGACACGACGGTCCCCGACCGCCCCACGTCCCCTCCCGGGACCTTCCAGCTCACGCTCGACGGCCGGACCGACGTCTACGTCGAGGTCAAGCGGGGGTCCGAGACGGGTGACACGGTGTTCGCGGGCCGGGTGGGCAACGGAACCCGCAAGCGGTTCACATCCCGTGTGCCGCTGTGGCTGAACGTCTCGTGGGCTCCCAACGCGATCATCCGGATCGACGGGCGCGTCATCCCCGTCGACGGTGGGACGGAGTACTACCTGGCTCGCGCGGCCGGGCTGAAACGCGTGACCGACGACTGACGGGTGGCCTCGACGTGGCGGACCGGGCGCACGTCGTCCGATCGCACCGTTCCGAGACCCGGTCCGGCGGGCACCGCCACCACCGTGCCCCACCGCCTGTACGCGGTCGCCCGCACCGGCGCGACGCCCCCTGGGAGCCGAGGACGTCGTGCCCGTCAGGAGCCGATCCCGGGGTGACGGGGCGGGTCCGGTGCGAACGCTCCTCGCCGGTTCGCGGGAGCCTGCCGTGCCGTGCGACCGGTGCGCTATCCTCGCCGCTGCAGTTCTCGCGCGCTGACACAGGAGCCTCCATGCCCGAGCAAGATGTGAGATACGTGTTCGTCACCGGGGGCGTGGTGTCCGGCCTGGGCAAGGGGATCACCGCCGCGTCGCTCGGCGCGCTGCTCAAGGCCCGGGGCGTGCGCGTGTCGATGCAGAAGTGCGACCCCTACCTGAACGTCGACCCCGGCACGATGAGCCCGTACCAGCACGGCGAGGTGTTCGTCACCGAGGACGGTGCCGAGACGGACCTGGACCTCGGCCACTACGAGCGGTTCATCGACGAGAACCTCACCCGCGCGTCCAACGTGACCACGGGCGCGATCTACGACTCGGTCATCAAGAAGGAGCGACGCGGCGATTATCTCGGTGCGACCGTCCAGGTGATCCCGCACATCACGAACGCCATCAAGGAGCGCATCCGGAAGGCGGGCGCGGCGTCGAACGCCGACGTGGTCATCGTCGAGATCGGCGGCACGGTGGGCGACATCGAGTCGCTCCCGTTCCTCGAGTCCATCCGCCAACTGCGGATCGAGCTCGGCCGCGACAACGTGGTGTTCATCCACGTCACGCTCGTGCCGTTCCTCGGGTTCGTCGGCGAGCTCAAGACCAAGACCACCCAGCATTCCGTGCAGGAGCTGCGGCGCATCGGCATCGAGCCGGACCTGCTCGTCCTGCGTTCGGACCGTGAACTCACCGACGGGGTCAAGGAGAAGATCGCCCTGCACGGCGGCATCCCGCCCGCCCACGTGATCTCGGCCACCGACGCCCCCGACATCTACGTCGTGCCGCTGCGCATGGAGGAGGAGGGCCTCGACACCGTCGTGTGCAAGCTCCTCTCGCTCAACACGTCGCCACCCGACCTGTCCGACTGGCAGGAGTTCGCCGACCACATCGCCGCCTGCGAGGGCACCGTCCGCATCGGCCTCGTCGGCAAGTACGTGGCGCTCCACGACGCCTACCTGTCGGTGTCCGAGGCGCTGCGTCACGCGGCCATCCACCACAGCGTCAACCTCGAGATCGACTGGATCGACTCGGACGACGACAACCTCCTCGAGCGGCTGGCGGACGTCGACGGCATCCTCGTGCCCGGAGGCTTCGGAAGCCGCGGAATCGAGGGCAAGATCCGGGCCGTCCAGTACGCGCGTGAGAACGACGTGCCGTTTCTCGGCGTGTGTCTCGGCATGCAGATCGCCATCATCGAGTACGCGCGCAACGTGGCCGGCATGGCCGGTGCGAACAGCCGCGAGTTCGACAAGGAGACCCCGTTCCCGGTCATCGACCTCCTTCCGGAGCAGGAGGGCATCGAGGAACTGGGCGGCACCATGCGGCTCGGCGCCGACCCCGTCGCGCTCGTGCCGGGCACGATGAGCCACCACCTCTACGGGGAGAAGGACACCATCTACGAGCGGCACCGGCACCGCTACGAGGTGAACCCGGCCCTCCGGGGCCGCATCGAGGCGGCCGGTCTCGTGGTCGGCGGCCATTCGCCCAACGCGCGCCTGGTCGAGATGATCGAGCTTCCGTCGCACAGCTGGTTCGTCGCCTCCCAGTTCCACCCGGAGTTCAAGAGCCGCCCCTCCAAGCCCGCACCGCTCTTCCGTGATTTCGTGGCCGCCGCGATCGGCGCCCGCATCACGAGCGTCCCGTCCTAGAGATGCTTGATCCCACGATCTCGCGGCGTGGCGTGTACCCCCGGCGGCGCGGATGCGCCACCGGACGACTCGGAAAGGACACCGCCCTGACCATCGGCGCCCGCCGACGCCCCGCATCCACCGGTGACGCACCCCACATCCACGGAACCGTGGCACCAACCATCTGATGATGGATCCCGACGCTCCGGTGCCGACCGGGTTGCCACGGGCCTCGGCCCTCATGGCCGAGCTCTGCGCCATCCCCTCCCCGTCACGCGACGAGGGTCGCGTGGCCCAACGGGTGAGGGCGATCCTGGCCGAGCTCGGCGCCGAGGTCTCGGAGGACGACGCCGGCGAGGCGATCCCGGCGGGCTGCGGCAACATCATCGCCCGGTTCCCGGCCACGGCCCCGGGACGTCCCGTGGCCCTCTGCGCCCACCTCGACACCGTTCCGAACAACGGCCCCATCGACGTGGTGGTCCGGGACGGATTCCTGACGAACGCCAACGACGACATCCTGGGCGGCGACAACAAGGCCGCCGTGGCCGCCGTCATCGAGGCGGCGCGGCGCGTGCGGGAGGAGGGCATCCCCCACCCCGGGCTGGAGCTGATCTTCACCCCCTGCGAGGAGATCGGTCTGCGCGGAGCGGCGCACCTGGATCCGTCGCGGATACGTGCCGAGACGGTGTTCGTCTTCGACCACACCGGGCCGCTCGGCGGCATCGTGACCCGTGCTCCGTCGCTTCGGAAGGTGCACGCCACGTTCGTCGGGCGCACCGCCCACGCCGGCATCGCGCCCGAGACGGGACGGAGCGCCATCCTGGCCGCGTCGCGCGCCGTCTCACGCATGTCACTGGGACGCATCGACGACGGCACCACGGCGAACATCGGAACGATCTCGGGTGGCACCGCGACCAACGTCGTCGCCGAGCGCTGCACGCTCAGCGCGGAGGCCCGCAGCCTGGACGAGACGGTGCTCGCCCGACAGATCATGGACATGCTGGATGCGCTCACCTGGGCCGCCACCGAGAGCGAGGTCGACCTCGAGACCCGGGTCGTCACCGAGTTCACCGGCTACCGCCTGCCCTCCAACGACCGGGGGCTGGCCCTGGCGCGGCGCGCGCTCTCGGCCTGCGGGCTCACCCCTCACGACGTGACCACGGGCGGTGGCGCCGACACCAACGCGTTCCGCGCCAACGGTCTCGCCTCCATCAACATCTGCAACGACATGGTCGACGTCCACACCGGATCGGAGCGCATCGCCGTCGCGAGCGTCGAGCGCACCGTCGACGTCGCCCTGGCGCTCATCGCCGAGTCCCTCGACGCCACGGCATGACGTCGGTCGCGTTCGTCTGTCTCGGCAACATCTGCCGGTCTCCCACCGCCGCCGCGGTCATGATCCAGCTGGTGGACGCGGCGGGTCTCGCCGACCGGATCGCCGTGGAAAGCGCGGGAACGGCCGGTTGGCACATCGGTGAGGGCCCGGACCCCCGGACCGCGGCGGCCGCCGCGCGGCGCGGCATCCCGATGCGTCATGTGGCCCAGCAGTTCACCGCCGCCGATTTCGCGCGATTCGACCTGGTGCTCGCCATGGACCATGACAACGTGGAGGCCCTTCACCGGATCGCGCCCACCGACGACGCGCGCACCAGGATCCACCTGCTTCGTGACTTCGACCCTGCGAGCCCGGCGGACGCCGTCGTCCCGGACCCGTACTACGGGGGCCCCGCGGGGTTCGAGGAGGTGATCGACCTCACCCGGGCCGCGTGCGAAGGCCTGCTCCGACGGATCGTCTCGGGTGATGTCCCGTGAGGCCCGGTCTGGCGGCGGTCGTCGCGCGAGACCTCGGATCGGCGATCCGCCGGGCGTTCCCCGTCGGAGGCGGCAGCATCGCGACCACCGTGCGAGCCGATCTGGAGGACGGCAGGTCCGTCATCGTCAAGCACCACGAGCATCCCACACCCGGCATGTTCACGGGCGAGGCACACGGGCTCGGGTGGCTCGCCGTGGACGGCGGTCCGCGGGTGCCGAGGGTTCTCGCGGCGCGTGACGAGCCGCCCGGATATCTGGCACTCGAGTACATCGAGACGGGCGCGACCACCCGGACGAGCGACGCCGCCCTCGGTCGCTCCCTCGCCGTGATGCACCGTGCGCCCCCTCCGTCGTTCGGTCTGGATCGCCCCAATCAGCTGGCGACGATCGATCTCGACAACACGCCCTGTGACCGCTGGACCGACTTCCTCCGCGATCGACGCATCCTGCCGCTGACCCGTCGCGCGACGGACACCCGCCAGATCGATGCCGCCCTGGTCCGTGATCTGGAGCGCCTCTGCGCGGATCTGGACGATCTGGTGGGCGCGGACGAGCCGCCGGCACGTCTCCACGGCGATCTGTGGGCCGGCAACGCGATGACCGACGCGACCGGATACCCGGTGCTTCTCGACCCCGCCGTCTACGGGGGCCACCGGGAGATCGACCTCGCCATGATGCGCCTCTTCGGTGGGTTCACCCCCACCGTCTTCGCCGCCTACGATGAGATGTATCCGCTGGCGCCCGGGCACGAAGAGCGCGTGACGCTCAACCAGGTGATCCCCCTGCTGGTCCACGTCATCCTGTTCGGATCGGGGTACGTGAACCGATTGCGGGCGGCCGTGCGCCGCTACGTGCGCTAACCCTTCGCCGGACCGTCGTCCACGTTCGTGAGGCCGCTGGTGCCAGGCACCAGCGGCCTCACCCATCCCGTCGACGAACGTCGGTTTCACGGCTTTTGCAGGTACTTCATGAAGACGCGAGGAATCGGGTGAGGCCGCTGGTGCCTGGCACCAGCGGCCTCACCCGATTCCTCGCAACGTCGGCGGAGCCGACCTGTCGGCGCGCCCACCCGTCGGAACGCTCAGCTGCCGGAGCGGGCCAGCAGTTCCTCCGCGTGGGCGCGCGCCGTGCGATCCGAGGGATCGCTCCCCAGCATCCGCACCAGCTCGTCGATCAGCGTCTCCTCGCCGAGGGCCGTCACGGAGGTGGTCGCGCGACCGTCCGCGTCCATCCCCTTCTCGAGCCGGTAGTGGCGATCGGCGACGGCCGCGACCTGCGGCAGGTGGGTGATCACGATCACCTGACGGTGCTCCGCCAGGGCGCGGAGCTTGTTGGCGACGGCGGTGGCCGTCACGCCGCCGACCCCGGCATCGACCTCGTCGAAGACCCAGGTGGCGTGCGGTTCGGCCGCCGCGGCCACACCGTGCAGCGCGAGAAGCACCCGCGAGAGCTCACCCCCCGACGCGACCTCGGCCAGCGGGGCCTCCGGAAGGCCGGGGTTGGCCCGCAGGAGGATCTCCGCGCGGTCGACGGGAATGGCGGAGTCGTCCGTCGTGATGGCGATGCGGACCTGGGCGTTCTCCATGGCGAGGTCCGCCAGCTCGCGTACCACCGCGTCCTCCAGGCGCGGTGCCGCCTCACGTCGGAGTGACGAGAGTTCGCCGGCGAGAGTCCGTGCGCGCTCGACGAGGCGTTCGTGCTCGTCGATCCGGCTGCGGTCGCTCTCCTCGCCGTCCTCGAGCTCTGCCAGCGTCGCCCGCGCCCGCTCCGCCCGCGCCAGAACCTCGGACGTCCCCGGCCCGTACCGCCGGGAGAGGCGGTCGTAGGTGGTCAGGCGCTCCTCGACGAAGTCGAGACGGGCCGGATCGCTCTCCAGATCGGTCAGATAGGCGCGGAGCTCACCCGACGCGTCCTGCAGGAGCGCCTCGACCTCCGCCAACCGGTCGCGCGGCCCGGCGAGTCCCGGATCCACCTCGACGACTCCGTCAAGCTCGTGGCGCGCGGAGCCCACGCGGTCGAGAGCACCGCCGTCCCCCGACTCCGGTGCCACGGCCTCAGCGGCGTGATGGGCCGCACCCACCAGACGATCGACGTGGAGGCGACGCTCACGCTCCACCCGGAGCGCGGCCTCGTCCTCCTCAGAGAGATCGGCGGCGTCCACCGCCTCGACCAGTTCCTCCAGCGCCGCGCGCTCCCGCTCGGCCTCCTCGCGCCGACGGCGAAGCTCGTCCAGCTCACGCTCCCGAGCCCGCACCTCACGGCGGAGACCGGCGAGTTCACGCGCCATGGCCTGCGCGGCGGGCCCGGCGTAGGCGTCGAGGATCGCGATCTGCGTGGCACCGCTGACCAGCTTCCGCCCCTCGTGCTGTGACGAGAAGCGCACGAGCCGGCCCGCGATGGAGGCCGCCGCCGCCCGGGTCGTGGTCTGGCCGTCGACCAGTGCGCGCGCCCGCCCCTCGGACGGAACACGGCGCGCCACGACCACCTCGTCCGGTGCGTCCACCAGGTCGCGTACCGCGGCCGCGGGGTCGTCGTCCTCCAGGTCGTCCCAGAAGCCGTCGGGCAACCCCAGGGTGGCCTCCACCAGCGCGTGGCGGGCGCCGGGTCGCACGGCCCTGGCGTCGGCCGCCCCGCCCACGAGCAGCGAGAGCGCCTGCGCGACGACGGTCTTCCCCGCCCCGGTCTCGCCGGTTACGGCCGTAAGACCGGGGGACGGCTCGATCTCGGCCGCGTCGATGACCACGAGCCCGCGGATACCGAGGCGGCGGATCATGGGCGGCCGAACTTCTCCCGGTAGCGCCGGTAGAAGGATGCCTCGGGGAAGATCCCCAGGTGGACGGGATCGCCGAGCAGGTCCATGGTGATCGACCGCCCGGGCCCGAGCGCGCCGATGCGCTTGCCGTCCGCGTGGATGTCGCAGTTGCCCATGGTCCCCGCGTTGGTGACCGTGAAGGTCTCGTCCGCCGCGAGGATCAGGGGACGCGCGTCCAGGTGGTGGGCCGCCAGGAACGAGATCACGTAGCAGCGGACGCCCCACGAGACCGTGGGACCGCCGACCGCCAGGTTGTACGCCGTCGAACCCACGGGTGTGGACGACACCATGCCGTCGCAGCGGACGTTGGCCACCTGCTCCCCGTCGACCGCGAAGGTCAGATCCGCCAGGCGTGCGTCCGATCCCCGAAGCAGCGCGAGGTCGTTGACGGCCGACGCCTCACCCTCCGCCCACGTGGCCCGCAGCGAGGGCAGGCTGAGGCTGACGTAGTCGCCCGAGAGCGCCCGATTGAGGCCGGTCTCCAGGTCGGCCGGTTCGATCGACGCGAGGAAGCCGACGCGGCCGTAGTTGATGCCGATGACGGGGGCACCGGTGCCGGCCTCACGGGCGAGCGCCCGGAGGATGCTGCCGTCACCGCCCAGCACGAGCACCAGATCGCTGCCGTCGCTGGCCAGGTCCCCGCCGCTCGCGCGGGTGTAGCCCTGAAGGATCGCGTGCTTCCGCGCCTCACGCTCGGGGACCAGGATCTCGACCTCGGCCGAGTCGAGCAGCGAGATGACCGCCGGGAGCACGTGACTCGTCACGTCCGGGACGTGGTGGGTCAGCAGGAGAACCCGCTTCACCGGCCCGGGCGTCGACAGGATCTCGATCTCTCTCACGATTGCACCTCGCAGGCGTTCATGGCGGCGGTTTCGATGTCGATTCCCTCCGGTGCCGATGCGGCGTTGTCCGCGTGGATGAAGAACTCCCGATTGCCCTTCGGCCCGCGCAGGTGGCTCGGGAAGACGCCGCGGACGACGGTCCCCTCCGCCGTCATGGCGCGCGCCACGTGGATGATCGCATCCCGATGGGCCGCCGGGTCGCGCACGACGCCGCCCGACCCCACACGCGAGCGACCGACCTCGAACTGCGGCTTCACGAGAATGACGGCACGATGGAGATCGTCCATCAGCGGCACAACCGCCGGCCAGATGGTCGCGACCGAGATGAACGCGACGTCGCAGACCACGAGATCCGGGCGGTACGGTAGGTCGGCGGCGGTCAGGTGGCGGGCGTTCGTCCGCTCCATCACCGTCACCCGCGGGTCGTTGCGGAGCGACCAGTCCAGCTGGCCGTAGCCGACGTCGACGGCCACGACGGATGCGGCACCGCGCTTCAGCACGCAGTCGGTGAAGCCACCCGTGGATGCTCCGAGGTCGAGAACCCGGGCCCCGGTCACGTCGAGACCGAAGTCGTCCAGCGCACCGGCGAGCTTCTCGCCGCCCCGCGACACGAACGGCGGCCGTTCGATCAGCGCGATGTCCGAGTCCTCGGTCACCGGCTGGGACGGCTTCTCGACCTTCGCACCGTCGACCCGAACGGCACCGGCGACGATGGCCGCCTGGGCCCGTGCCCGGGTCGGAAGGAGGCCGCGCTCAACGAGGGCCAGATCAAGACGGGTACGGGTCATACGCTGGCGGGAGTGTAGTGGGCGCTTCCTCGGCGGGGCGGTACGGGAGGACCGGCGACCTCACCCGGCGCATGCGATCACGGTGCCGCGTCCGCCTCCCGCTCCCCCTCGTCGGGCACGACCGGGCCGGCCTGTGCCGCGTCCTCGATCTCGCGGATCACCCGCGGCAGCGCATCCCCGATGCGCGATGACAGGTCCAGCGCCTCTGCGGCCAACCGGTCCAGGCGCTCCGGATCGTCACCCGCGACGCGAAGCTCGACGACGAGGTCCTCCAGGCGTGCGACGGCCTGTTCCAGATCGCGGTGTTCGGACGACTCGCCGTTCACCGGGCCTCCTCTCCACGGACCACCGCTCCGAGCACCCCGTTGACGAAGCTCCCCGCGTCGGTCTGACAGTAACGCGTGGCGAGGCGCACGGCCTCGTCGATGGCGACGGCGTCCGGGATGTCGTCGCGTCCCAGCATCTCGTGCACCGCGACCCTCAGGATGTTGCGCTCGAGCGGTGCGATGCGCTCGACGCTCCACCCGGATGCGGCGCGGTCGATCAGCACGTCGATGCGCTCGCGGCTGGTGGCGACCCCGTCCACCACCTCGCGGGTGAATTCGTTCAGCCGGAATCCACGCTCCCGCTCGGCGTTCTCGACGAGCTCGGGCAGGGCCAGACCCGTCACATCCTCCTGGTACAGGAGGAAGACGGCCTGACGCCGGGCGTCCCTGCGGCTCTCTCCGTCACTCACGAGGCGGATGCGGCGCGCGAGAGCGCGGGCAGGACCGCGACGTGGTCCGGGAGGTACGACGTGGTGTAGGTGCCGGCGCCGAAGTCACGTTCGACGGCGATGTCGCGCAGCAGGCCGATGGTGGTGGCAACCCCGTCGATGCGGGTCTCGTCCAGTGCCCGGGCCATGCGGCGCACCGTCCGCGGGCGGTCCGGAGCCCAGACGCACAGCTTCGCGATCAGGGAGTCGTAGTACGGCGGCACCGCACCGCCCTCCCGGCAGTAGGTGTCGACCCGAACCCCGGGGCCGAGCGCCATGCGGAACGTGGTGAGTGGCCCCGCCGACGGCATGAAGTCGCGGGACGGGTCCTCGGCGTTGATGCGGCACTCGATGGCCGCCCCGTTGCAGGGGGCGATGCCGGTGAGTGACAGCACCTCGCCCTGCGCCACACGCAGCTGCTCGGCCACGAGGTCGAGCCCGGTGACGAGTTCGGTGACCGGATGCTCCACCTGGAGCCGGGCGTTCAGCTCGAGGAAGTAGAAGCTGCCGGAGCTGTCGACCAGGAACTCCATGGTGCCCGCGCTCTTGTAGCCCCACACCCTGGCCGCCCGCAGACAGGCCTCGTGCATGGCCGTGCGCGTGGCGTCGGGGAGGTTCGGCGCGGGGGCCTCTTCCACGAGCTTCTGATGACGGCGCTGAATGGAGCACTCGCGGTCGCCGCACACGAGGACACCGCCCAGGCCGTCCGCCAGGATCTGGACCTCCACGTGCCGCGCGCCCTCGAGGAGCTTCTCGACGTAGAGCGACCCGTCCGAGAACGCGGCCAGCGCCTCACGCTGGGCCACGTCGAAGGCGGATGCCAGCTCGTCCGCCGACTCCACGCGGCGCATGCCGCGCCCTCCTCCACCGGCCGCCGCCTTCAGGAGCACCGGGTATCCGGCCGCATCCGCGGCCGCGCGCGCCTCCTCCGCCGAGGACACGGGCCCGTCGGAGCCCGGCAGGACCGGAAGACCCGCTTCCTTGGCCGCGTCCTTGGCGTCGACCTTGTCGCCCATGCGGCTCATGACGTCGGGCGACGGACCGACGAACGTGATCCCGTTGTCGGCGCAGGCGCGTGCGAACTCGGGGTTCTCGGACAGGAAGCCGTAGCCGGGGTGCACGGCGTCGCACCCGGTGATCTGGGCGGCGCCGATGACGTTGCGGATGACCAGGTACGACTCGTTCGCGGGCGGCGGACCGACGCAGACCGCCTCGTCGGCCAGCTCGACGGCCAGGCTCTCGACGTCCGCCGTGGAGTAGACGGCCACGGTGGGGATGCCCATCTCGCGCGCCGTGCGGATGACGCGGACGGCGATCTCGCCCCGGTTGGCGACGAGGAGCTTCACGGTTCGATCGTGAACAGGAGCGTTCCGAACTCGACAGCCTCCGAGTTCTCGACGTCGATGGACCGGATCACACCGTCGGCCTCGGCCACGATCTCGTTGAAGATCTTCATGGCCTCGATGATGCAGAGGGTCTGCCCCGTGCTCACACGATCGCCGATGGTGACGAACGGCGGAGCCTCGGGCGACGGCGCCGCGTAGAAGGTGCCCACGATCGGGCTCTCGACGCGCACCCGGGAATCGTCCTCGACGGCGGCCGGTGCGGGCTCGCCCGTGGGCCGTGAGCCGACCGGGGCAGCTCCCACTCGCCGGACGGTGACGCGGGCACCGCCGACCTCGACGCTGACCTCGGCCTCGGCGGCGTTCTCGACGACGTCCACCAGGGCCTCGATGAGGGCACGGTCGACCGCCGGGCCGTCGGTGTCGCCCGCCGCATCGTCGACCAGCGAACGCCGCCGGTCGAACAACCGCCGCGACGTCTCGGGGAACATCGCCCAGAGCAGGCGGTCCTCCTGCGCGAGCCCCTCGGGGGCCTCGGCCGCGGCGTCCTCACCGGACGCCGCACCGGCGCCGGATCCGGCCTTCTCGGCCGCGGCGCGCGCCTCCTCGGCGATCGGGCCGCGAAGGGGGCCGAACGCGCCCGCGATGGCGTCGACCAGGACCGGCTCGATGTCCGTCCAGCGCTCGCCCTCGATGATGTGCTGCACCGACTGCGCCACAACGGCGGATCCGAGCGGGTAGGCGAGCGTCACGTTGCCGCATTCGGCGGCCACGCGCAGGACCTCGTCCGAGGCGTCGAGAAGCCGTGAGTGGAGACCCAGCCGGGCCAGGCGCGAGTGGAGCCCCGCGGACAGGTCGAGCGGCAGTCCCAGAACCGGGCCGGCCGTGGCGACCTGCGTCTGACGCAGACGGTCCGGCGGGACCAGGGTCCAGATGGTGGAGCCGAGCTCCTGCACCACGGCGCGATCGCACGACAGCTCGTGATCCCCGCCGGCCAACGCGGCGCGCAGCGTCTCGACGGTGGGACGCGCCCCGCCCAGGGCGGCGGCGCCGACGGCGGCCTGCACGGCGGATGCACCGGCCTCGATGGCGGCCACGGCCGCGACGGGTGCGAGGGCGCCGGGTCCGACCACCGACACCTCGACCGGGAGTCCGGTGGCCTCGATGATCTGGGGTACGAGGGCGGCCAGCTCGGCGGGCCGGAGGTGGCCGGCACGGTCGACCAGGCAGATGGCGGACGCACCGGGCAGTGCGGCGATCGCCCGGGCCTCGTCCATCCAGCGCGGATCGGTGGCGACGGGCACCGGGCCGAGCATGAGTGTGGGTACCAGCTCGGCACCTCCCTCCACCGCGGCCTCGGCCAGCGGCTGGAGGGTGTCGACGTGGTTCAGCGCATCGACGATGCGGACGCGGCGGGCGCCGCTCTCGCAGGCGCCGAGCACCAGGGCACGCGCGGTGCCGGCACCCTGGGGCCGCGACCCGAAGAGGGTGCGGGCCGACACGACGATGCCGACGGGCACGCCGCCGGCGACGCGGACGGTTGCCCGCAGCCGGTCCCAGGGGCTCTCCGCGCGCCCCTCGAGGGCGCCACGGGCGCTGAACGCGTCGAGGACCTCGATGACGGCCGCACCGGATCGCGCGAGGCCGGAGGTGAGCTCGACGATCTCCTCGGTGTCGACGGACGCACCCCACGGATGTGCGGCGAGGTCGCGGAGGGTGGTGTCGATGTAGCGGACGGTGTTCACACTCGGCTCACATACTGGCGGGTGCGGGTGTCGATGCGCAGCCTGTCTCCCTCGTTGACGAAGAGCGGCACGTTGACCGTGGCGCCCGTCTCGAGCTCGGCGGGTTTGGTGACGTTGGAGACCGTGTCGCCCTTGGCCCCGGGGTCCGTGCGGGCCACCGCGAGTTCGACGGCGATGGGGAGCTCGACCCGGAAGGGGGCGTCGCGGATGATGAGCACCTGCACCTCGGTGTTGGGGGCGAGCAGGTCGGCGTTCTCGACGTCCGACTTGGGGAACGTGATCTGCTCGTAGGTCTCGTTGTCCATGAGGACCAGGTCGTCGCCGTCCTCGTAGAGGAACTGCATGTTCTTGGACTGCGTGAGGACCCGGGTCAGCTTCTCGCCGGCGCGGAAGGTCTTGTCGACGGTGTTGCCGCTCGACAGGCTCTTGAGCTTCGTCCGCACGAACGCCCCGCCCTTGCCCGGCTTGACGTGCTGGAACTCGACGACGCTGACGAGCTGTCCGTCGAGGTCGATCACATAGCCGTTCTTCAGTTCGTTCGTCGAGATCACGTGCCCTCCAATGTGCCCGTTCGGTGGCTCAGCAATCTACCGTGAGCCGTTCCTTGGTGAAGCCGGTCAGCACCTCGAAGCCGTCGGATGTGACGACGCAGAGGTCCTCGATGCGGCAGCCGCCCACGCCGGGAAGGTAGATCCCGGGTTCGATGGTGATGGTGCTCCCCGGGTCGAGCACCTGCGTGCTCTCGGGGCGCGCCGTGGGCGCCTCGTGGATGTCGAGACCGACCCCGTGGCCGAGGCCGTGCCCGAAGTTCTCGCCGAAGCCGGCCGCGGTGATGTGGTCGCGGGCGATCCGGTCGAGGTCGCCGCCGCGCACGCCGGGGCCGACGGCCGCGAGCGCGAGCTCCTGAGCCTCAAGACAGACGTCGTAGGCCCGGATCAGCGCGTCCGGCGGCTCGCCGGTGGCGAAGGTGCGGGTGCAGTCCGACGCGTAGCCCTCGTAGAAGGCCCCGAGGTCGACGGTGACCAGCGTGTCGCCGGCGACGGCGGTGTCGGCGGGAACGGCGTGCGGCATGGCGCCCCGCTCGCCGGAGGCCACGATGATGTCGAAGCTGGCACCGGATGCCCCGGCCTCGCGCATGATGCCCTCGAGCTCCCAGGCCACCTGTCGTTCGGTACGTCCGCGGAAGACGCCGTCGGCGCACGCCTGGAAGGCGTTGTCGGCGATCCGCGCCGCCGTCCGCATGCAGTCGATCTCGTCGGCGTCCTTGATGAGCCGCGCCCTCTCGACGATGCCCGTCGTCGGTACCAGCGTCGCGTCGCCCATCGCCGCGGCCAGGGCGTCGTGGCGCGCGACGGTGACGTCGGAGGCCTCGAAGCCCGCGCGCCCGCCGGGCGCGATCTCGGCGACCACGTCGGCCACCGACCGGTTGAGCTCGCGCCCCGCCGTGACCACCTCGACGCCACGCGTCTGGGCCGTCGCCATCGTCACGTAGCGGAAGTCGGTCAGGAGCACCGCACGGGACGGCCCGATCACGACCACGCCGTTCGAACCGACGAACCCGCACAGATAGCGGATGTTCACGAGGTTCGTGACGATGAGGACGTCGATCTCGTTCTCGGCGAGCCCCTGGGCGATGGACCGCTGGCGCGTCTCGTGGTCCATCAGATGGCTGGGTCCACCTGTGACGCCAGGAACTCAAGGGCGTCGCGATAGCCGTCGGGTCCCTTGCCCCACACGGCGAAGGCGGCGATGTCGCGGATGACCGAGATGCGCCGGTGCGGCTCGCGCTCCTCGACGTTCGACAGGTGCACCTCGCAGATGGGCACGTCCAGGAGCTCGAGCGCGTCGCGGATCGACCACTGGTAGTGCGTCCACGCCCCGGGATTGGTGATGACCCCGTCGACCGCGCCGATGAGCCCGTGGACGTGCTCGAGGAACGCCCCCTCGTGGTTCGTCTGGAACGGGATCACGGTGAGGTCCAGCTGGGCACCCCAGTCGCGGACGGTGCGCTCGAGCTCGGGCAGCGTGAGCGTTCCGTAGTGGACGGCGGCCCGGCGACCGAGCATGTTCAGGTTCGGTCCGTGGAGGAGGGCGATGCGGCGGCTCACGGGTACAGCTCCTCGATGGCCGCCCGCACATCGTCCGAAGCGGGGTTCTGCCGCAGGCGGACGTCGCCGGGAGCCCCGATCAGGACCATGTTGAGGGCCGTGGCGTCGGCCTTCTTGTCGCGTCCCATCGCGGTCAGGATGTCAGACACCGCGAGCGAGGGATCGAGAACGGTGGGAAGGCCGTGCCGCGCGAAGAGCGCGACGGCGCGCTCGCGCTCGGCCGGATCGAGCCCGAGCAGGGTCTCCGACAGGCGGAGCGCCGCCAGCATCCCGAGCGAGATGGCCTCGCCGTGCAGATAACGGGAGTACCGGCCGGCGGCCTCGATCCCGTGCCCCACGGTGTGGCCGAAGTTGAGCGACGCGCGGATGCCCAGGTCCTGTTCGTCCTGTGCGACCACCCGGAGCTTGTGCGCGACGCAGTCGACGATGAGGGCGGCCAGAGCGTCGGGATCACCCGGCAGGACGGGCCATGCGGCGACGCGGCCGGCCAGCTCTCCCCCCTCCAGGAAGCCGTACTTGATGACCTCGGCGAACCCGGCCGCGAGCTCGCGCGGCGGCAGCGTTGAGAGGAAGCCGGTGTCCATGACGACGAGCGCCGGCTGCCAGATGGCGCCGACGTAGTTCTTGCCCTCGGGCAGGTTGATGCCCGTCTTGCCCCCGATCGCCGAGTCGACCATGGAGAGAAGCGTCGTTGGGACATGAACCAGCCGCACGCCGCGCTGGTACGAGGCCGCGACGAACCCGGCGAGGTCGCCGACGACGCCGCCGCCGATCGCCACGACCGTATCCGACCGGCGGATACCCGAGTCGGCGGCCAGGCGCGCGAGTCGCTCGAACTCGGTGAAGCTCTTGGAGGGCTCACCCGATGCCACGACGGCCTCGGCCACGCGCAGACCGCGCCCGGCGATGGCCTCGATGACGGGTGCCGCGTGCTCACGGACGCCCGAGTCGACGACGACGAACGCCGTGCCCGTGGCGTCGTCGGGCCACCACTCCCCGATCGCGGCGCCAGCCCCGGACCCCACCGTCACCGCGAATCGGCGATCGCCGATCTGCGCGTCGATGGTCCTCATCAGCCGGCCTCGGTCGCCATCATCCCCTGCGCCCAGGCCGCGATGCGTCCCGCGACCTCGTCCGGGGGATCGTCGCCCGCGACCTCGAGGTCGGCGGTGTCGCGATAGATCGGCTCGCGCTGCTCGGCGCGGGCGATGAAGCGATCACGGTCGACCGCCAGCGGGCGGTCGGATCCCTCGACCCGCGACCACGCGACCTCCGGGCTGACCCGCAGCCAGACGAGCAGGGCACGACGGCCGAGCAGACTCTGTGTCCTGGACGAGAGCAGCGCGCCTCCGCCCAGGGCGATGACACCACCGTCCTCACCCTGGAGGATCTCGCGGATCACGTCCTCCTCGGTCCGCCGGAACCACACCTCGCCGCGCCTGTCGAAGATCTCGGGGATCGCGCTGCCGGCGTGCTCTTCGATCGCGCGGTCAGCGTCGACGAACGGCAGGCCCAGACGTGACGCGACACGACGACCCACCACGGACTTTCCGGCACCCATGTAGCCGGAGAGCGCCAGCCACCTCACGCGCCGATGTCCGCCAGGTAGCGATCGACCGCCGCCGTCACCTGGTCGATGGTGTCACCGCCGAACTTCGCGAGGAGCGCCTCGGCCAGCACGAATGCGACGGCGGCCTCACCGACGACGCCGGCGGCGGCGACCGCGGCGATGTCGGAGCGCTCCTTGAACGCGGCGCGGGCCTCGTGCGTGGCGATGTCGACCGACGCGAGCGGCCGCGACAGCGTCGAGATGGGCTTCATGACCGCGCGCACCACCAGGGGCTCACCGTGCGTCATGCCGCCCTCGAGGCCACCGGAACGGTTGGTCTCGCGGTAGTAGCCGCGCTCCTCGTTCCAGAAGATCTCGTCGTGCGCCTTGCTGCCGGGGAGCCGTCCCAGCTCGAAGCCGGCGCCGATCTCGACGCCCTTGATGGCCTGGATCGACATGACGGCCTGGGCCAGGCGCCCGTCCAGGCGGGTGTCGCCGCTCACGTGCGAACCGAGGCCCGGCATGAGGCCGAACGCCCACACCTCGAAGACGCCGCCCAGCGTGTCGTGACTCTGCCCCGCCCTCTTGATGGCCTCACGCATCTCGGCGGACGCCGCGGGGTCGATGCAGCGGACCGGGCTCTCGTCGACACCCTCGAAGTCGGCGAGCGTGAGGTCGTCACGGCCGGGGACGGCGACGTCGCCCGTCCGGATGACATGGCTGCGGATCTCGATGCCGTACAGGCGGAGCAGGGTCTTGGCCACGGCTCCGGCCGCCACGCGCGCCGCCGTCTCGCGGGCACTGGCGCGCTCGAGGATGTTGCGCAGGTCGTCCGTGCCGTACTTCTGCATGCCGGCCAGGTCGGCGTGGCCGGGCCGCGGCAGCGTGATGGGCGCCACCTCCTCGGCCGGCTCCCAGATGGCCATGCGGTCCGCTTCCCAGTTGGCGAAGTCGCGGTTGACGATCTCGAGCGCGACGGGGCTGCCGAGCGTGCGACCGTGCCGGATGCCCGACTTGACCTGTACGCGGTCCGTCTCGATCTTCATGCGCCCGCCGCGGCCGTAGCCCAGTTGGCGGCGCGCGAGATCGCCGTCGATGTCGTCGGGAGTCAATCTGAGTCCGGCGGGCAGCCCTTCGATGAGGGCGATCAACGCCGGTCCGTGTGACTCCCCTGCCGTGCGGTAGGTCAGGGACACCCCGGCAGCTTACAGCCCCGACCCCGACGGACGCCTGCCACGGCACGGCGTCGGAGGTGCCCCGCTGAGGAGAAGGGCGACCGCACTTCGACTGCATCGACGCCCTGCGACGGACGAGTCACCTTCGGTCGTCTGACGAGCGAAAAGCCGCCTGGACAAGGAAGAGGAGATGCCCGTATCGGGAGTATGGGCACCGACGATGACGCAGCCTCGACCGGCATCCGTCCCGGACCGCGTGGACTGATCCAGGCGGGCTTTGCAGCCGCCAGACGATCGAAGTGACGGAGGGGGCGCCCCAAGAACGAGGCGCCCCCTCCTGGCCTCCCAGCCATCTCCGTCGGCCGTGACTACTTCGTCGTGGCCGCCTTCGCGATGTCGACCACGCGGATGACGACGGTGGCTCCCGACGCCGGGTTCGACAGGGTCACCGAGGCGCCCTTGGCGATGGTGATCGTGTCGCCGTCGGCGAACGACCCGCTGTTCAGCTTGAGGACCGTCTTGTCGGCGGTCACCGACTCGACCGTGAAGAGCGGGTTGTCGGCGGGGATCTGGGTCCCGGCCGTCGCGATGACGGGTGATCCGTCCACGTCGAGCTTGGCCGTGTACTCCTTGGCCGCCTTCGTGTCGCCGGACTCCTTGGACGGGGTGTCCTTCTCGGGCTCGGCCACGGTCGACTCCGGCTGCGGATCGTTCGAGGCCGGTGCGGTCGGCTGAGGAGCAGCCGCGTCCGTTCCGGTCGGCGCAGGTGCCGGCGCCGGCTCGTCCGGCTGCCGGGCCGCCGCCACGCTCGCGGGCGGCTGGAAGATCTGGCCGGCACGGGACTTGTCGAACTGCGTGAACTGCCGGAAGCTCGGTGACCGCTCGTTGGCGGGCGGGAAGGCCCCGAGTGCCTGCGAGCGCGCCTCGTCTCCTGGGTTCGTGGGCTGGGCAGGGGTGGCGCCGTCCGCGGGCGCCGACTCGGCCGGGGGCTCCTGGGCGGCCATGTGGCCACCCGAGTTACCTCCGCCGCATCCCGCGGCAAGGCTTGCCGCCGCGAGGATGGCCACGGCACCGATCATCCGTGAGCGGTTCAACTGGGGCCTCCGGTGTTGGTCGTGTTCGAAACGTCGGTGGTGGCGGGGTCGGCCGCGGCCGCGGGGGCCTGGGCGCCCTTCGAGAACACCACCACGGTGAGGTCGGCCTTGACCTTGGTCGACGAGGAGGTGGTGGAGCCCTCGCCGTCCTCCGGGCTGAGGTTGGCCGCGGTGATCGCGAAGAGGCGTCCCTTGACCTTCAGCTTGCCGA
>CAYSVH010000010.1:0-19930 GCA_964434425.1 uncultured Bifidobacteriaceae bacterium
CGGTGTAGAGGGAGATGAGGGTGGGTCCGACCCAGAGGGCCAGCACGGCGCCGAGCGCGAGGTACGGGCCGAAGGGAATGGTGTTCTTGCGGGCTCCGGCGCCCTGACGGGCCATGAGGACCACGCCGAGGACGGCGCCCAGGAGGAAGGCGATGAACATCGCCGGGATCACCGAGGCACCGAGGACGGCGCCCAGGAGAAGGGCGAGCTTGACGTCACCCAGACCCATTCCGCCGGGCTTCACCAGGCGAAGGAGCAGCAGGAATCCGGCGGCGCCGAGCGCGCCCGTCACGGGTACCCACCACTTGGAGGGGTCGTGGATGATCATCGCGGCCAGCGCGAGGGCCGCCGCGGGAAGGACGACGACGTCCGGGATGAGCTTGTGCTGGATGTCGATGACCACCACCGGGACGAGGGCGACGGTCATGATCGCGACGGCGAGCCCTTCCCCGTTCGCGCCGAAGGCGAGGATCGAGCCGGCGGCCAAGAGGCCCGTGGCCAGCTCGAGCGCCGGGTAGCGCCACGAGATGGGCTGACGGCACGACGAGCAGCGCCGGCCGAGGATCAGCCAGGAGATGACCGGGATGTTCTCGTACCAGGCGAGCACGTGGTCGCAGCTGGTGCAGTGCGAGCGTGGCGACACCACCGACTCCTCACGGGGCCAGCGGTAGGTGAGCACGGTCCAGAAGGATCCGAAGGCGGTGCCGAGGACGCCGGCGATGACGGCCCACATCCAGGTGGGGACGCCGCTCATCGGGCACCCGCGATGTCATGGTGATTCTTCATCCAGGTGAGGAATCGGCACCCGGAGTGGGTGACTTAACGATTCCCCATGAGGACCGGGGCTTTGAGGCTGGGCACCGTGGCCTCTCCCCTCCTTCGGCGGTTGCCGGGTGCCCCCGCGGGTCGGCCCGGCCGGTTCACGGCTCTCGCGGGCCGGGAGGCGGTGTCGGTGGCGCCGCCATCGTTTCGGGTGCCACGGAGTGGTCCTGCCGACAGCGAACGAAGCCCGAAATGGCATGAGGCCCGCCGATGGCGGGCCTCATCACAAACTCACACGACGAGCCTGTCGACTACCAGGTCGTCCCCGCGGCGCAGGCGGCGACCAGCGCGGTACCGACCCTCGGTGCTCCGACCGCCTTGCACTTCGCCGTTCCACCCTGGTAGTCGCGCACCCACGAGAACGGGGTGGTGGACTTGCTCACGGTGTTGAGGGCGTACGAGGTGTCGGTGGCGTTGACCGCGACCTGGACCTGGTTGCTGCCGGCCTGTGCCGCCGTGATCTGCCAGACGATGTTCGGCTCGATCTGGTTCATCTTCGCCTGAACGCTGGCGGTGGTCGGGGCGGCGCCGACGGACGGACGAAGGGCGCTGAAGTCCTGCTCCTGCGAGAAGAGCGCCTCCATGGCGATCGCGCCGTTGCGAAGAAGCGACTTCGCGTTGCTGTCCTGTGCACCCTTCTTCTGACCGAGGAACGCCGGGATGGCGATGGCCGCGAGGATGCCGATGATGAGGACGACAACGAGAAGCTCGATGAGGGTGAAACCCTCCTGACCCCTACGGGACTTGATCATGTCAAAAGCTCCTGATGCAAAGAGAAAAAGTACGGACCCTGGCCGACGAAAGAGAAATGGATGGACCGAGGCCACTTCACTTATCGGCAAACGAGACCCGAGACTTGATCGCCCCGAACGGTTCCGGGAAGACTCATCCCGCCGGACGGGATGAGTCGACAGCAGGGCAACGGCCGCGAAGAGCGCAGAAGCGACAACGAGTGTCGCGCATTCCGCACCCTGTCGACACGTCGCACCAGAACCAAAATGACGTGGGGCCCCGCGTCAGCGGGGCCCCACGTCACTCAAACCGCCTGGTTCTGATCTACCACTCGTTGCTGGTGCAGACACTGACGGTCGGGTTGCCCTTGCACTTCACCACCGTGGCATCGGCGGCGCGACGGTAGGAGAACTCGTTACCCGACTGGCTGTCCGTACGAAGGACGTAGCCATCAAAGGTCGTGGGGGTGACGGCCACAGCAACCTGGTCATCCTTGGCGACGGCGGCCGCACCGGCGACCCAATCGATGTTCGGCTCGATGGCGTTCATCGCGGTGGCCACATCGGTGTCGACAGCCTCGAAGTCCTGGTTCTCGGAGTAGTGGGACTCCATCGCGATGGCGGCGTTACGAAGCAGCGACTTCGCGTTGCTGTCCTGCGCACCCTTCTTCTGACCGAGGAACGCCGGAATCGCGATCGCAGCCAGAATACCGATGATCAGCACGACAACCAGAAGCTCGATGAGGGTGAAACCCTCCTGGCCCTTACGGGACTTCATCATGTGACAACTCCTCAGAGAGAAAGAGAACGGATCCCGGTGACAACCCTGGCCCGAGGCCACATCACCGGCGTTACACCCGCTATCGGCTCGTCAGCTGACGAGCTTTAGCACCGGGACGGAAGCGGCGCGCGAAGCCGGACGACCCGACCGGCGACCGCTGCACGGGTCTGATGAACTGGCATCCTCCGGAGGAGTCGTGGGCTCCCATCGTCCCCGAGGTACATGACCGACCAGCATCGCAACCCGCTTCGCGACCCTCGCGACAAGCGCCTCCCGCGGATCGCGGGGCCGTGCGCGCTCGTGCTCTTCGGCGTGACCGGCGACCTGGCCCGCAGGAAGATCCTCCCGGCGATCTACGACCTGGCCAACCGGGGCCTGCTCCCACCCGGGTTCGCCCTCGTGGGGTTCGCCCGCCGTGACTGGAAGACCCAGGACTTCAGCGCGATCGCACGCGAGGCCGTCGCGGCCCACGCACGCACACCGTTCCGGGAGTCCGTCTGGGCGAGCCTGTCGGAGAGCCTGCGCTTCGTCCCCGGTGACTTCGACGACGACCGGGCGTTCGAGGTGCTCGCCGAGACCCTCCACGAGCTCGATCGCGCGCACGGCACCGGGGGCAACACCGCCTTCTACCTGTCGATCCCGCCTGGCCTCTTCGAGCTCGTCTGCTCGCAGCTGGACCGCAGCGGCCTGGCCCGTCCCCGCACCGGGGCATGGAGCCGCATCGTGATCGAAAAGCCCTTCGGCCACGACGCCTCGAGCGCCCGCGAGTTGGATGAGGTGGTGTCGCGGGTCTTCCCTCCCGAGAGCGTCTTCCGCATCGACCACTACCTCGGCAAGGAGACGGTCCAGAACATCCTGGCGCTGCGGTTCGCCAACGAGATGTTCGAACCCGTATGGAACGGGGGGCACGTCGACCACGTGCAGATCACGATGGCCGAAGACATCGGCATCGGGGGACGGGCAGGCTACTACGACGGAGTCGGTGCGGCCAGGGACGTGATCCAGAATCACCTGCTGCAGCTTCTGGCCCTCACGGCGATGGAGGAACCGCTGTCGTTCGAGGCCGGCGACCTGCGCGCCGAGAAGGTCAAGGCGCTCACCGCGGTGCGCCTGCCCGGCGACCTCGCCCGGGGCACCGCACGCGGCCAGTACGCGGCGGGGTGGCAGGGAAGCGAACCGGTGGTCGGGTATCTCGAGGAGGACGGCATCGCGCCCGACTCGGCCACCGAGACCTTCGCCGCCGTCCGGCTCGAGATCGCAACCCGGCGATGGGCCGGCGTGCCCTTCTACATCCGCACCGGCAAGCGACTGGGCAAGCGCGTCACCGAGATCGCCGTGGTCTTCAAACGGGCCCCGTTCCTCCCCTTCACCGAGACCCAGACGGAGGAGCTCGGCCAGAACGCGCTCGTGATCCGCATCCAGCCGGACGAGGGTGTCACGGTCCGCTTCGGGTCGAAGGTGCCGGGGGCGCTGATGGAGGTGCGCGACGTCGCCATGGACTTCGGCTACGGGACGTCGTTCACCGAGGCGTCCCCCGAGGCCTACGAGCGGCTCATCCTCGACGTGCTCATCGGTGCCCCTCCCCTCTTCCCGGATCAGGAGGAGGTCGAGCTCTCGTGGAGGATCCTCGATCCGATCACCCGGCACTGGGCGCGCCGTGGACGCCCCGATCCCTACGAGCCCGGACGGTGGGGGCCCCGCTCGGCCGACGCGTTGATCGAACGCGACGGCCGCCGCTGGAGGCTGCCGTGATCGTCGATCTGACGGATACCGGCACGACGGAGGTCGTCAAGCGGCTCGTGCGGATCCGCGGCGAGGCCGGCGGGCTGGCACTGGGACGGGTGCTCACGCTGGTCATCGTCGTCGACGGACCCGACTGCGAGCGGGCCGTCGCCTCGGCCATCCAGGCCTCGCATGTGCATCCGTCGCGCATCGTCGTGATCGCCGAGCTGGGACGACGCCGCGGACGCAGCCGCATCGACGCCCAGATCCGCATCGGCGGTGACGCCGGCGCGGCCGAGGTCGTCATTCTCCGCGCCCGAGGCCCGGTGGCCGATGAGCCGGCCGCGCTCGCCATCCCCCTTCTCCTTCCCGACTCGCCCATCGTCGGCTGGTGGCCGGGGCGGGCACCGGCCGATACGGCCACCGATCCCCTCGGCCGGCTGTGTCAGCGGTGCATCACCGACAGCGCCGCCGAGCGGTCATCACGCGACGCGCTGGCCCGCCGGACCGCGAACTACCGTCCCGGCGACAGCGATCTGGCGTGGAGCCGCATCACCCGCTGGCGTGCGGTGCTCGCCGCGGCACTCGATCTGCCGCCCTTCGAACCCGTGACCGGCGGGGTCGTGGTCGGCGAGGCCGATTCGGCGCCCGCCGACCTTCTCGCCGGCTGGCTGGCATCCCGGCTGCGCCTGCCGATCGCGCGGGCCCGATCATCGCGTGGAAGCGGCCTGGTGAGCGTCCGGCTGACGCGGGAGTCGGGGAACATCGATCTGCACCGCCCGACGGGATCTGAACGCGCCGCACTCATCCATGCGCTGCATCCCGCACGCCGCATCACCCTCACGCGACGGTCCGACGCCGAGTGCCTGGCCGACGAGCTGCGCCACCTGGACGCGGATGAGATCTACCACGAGGCCCTCATCACCGGGCTGGACCTCCTGGAGCACCCACGGCAGACGGCCGCGGCTCTTATCCGAAACGGGCTCGCACCGTCCGATGAGGACGCACGTCACGTCCTGGGTGGCGGGGGCCGCAACGGGGAGAGGCCCAGCTAGATTTGGGCTGCAGGCGCGGTTGTCTGCGCCTGGCCCGATTCGCCCTCCGACCCACAGGGATCCACATGCAGCAGCAGCTTCGCGAGTACATCGATCAGCTCCGCCGCGAGGGCTACACCGTCCGCGACGATCACGGGTCCGACCCCGACCTCATCGATCCCGGCGGAAGCGCCGTCGAGACGTGGCGGGAGGACTTCCCCTACCCGGAGCGCATGGACCGCGACGAGTACGAGGTCGAGAAGTACCTCCTGCAGATCGAGCTGCTGAAGTTCCAGTACTGGCTGATCGACACCAAGCAGCGGTGCGTGGTGGTGTTCGAGGGTCGCGACGCGGCCGGCAAGGGGGGCACCATCAAGCGGTTCATGGAGCACCTCAACCCCCGCGCCGCGCGGGTGGTGGCGCTGACGAAACCCACGGACACCGAGATCCACCAGTGGTACTTCCAGCGCTACGTGCGGCACCTTCCGACGGCCGGCGAGATCGTGCTCTTCGACCGCTCGTGGTACAACCGGCTCGGCGTGGAGCGCGTCATGGGTTTCTGCACCGATGACGAGTACGCCCGTCACATGCGTCAGACACCGCGCTTCGAGGAGATGCTCGTCGACAGCGGCATCTCACTCACCAAGCTCTGGTTCTCGGTGGCGCCCAGCGAACAGCGCACGCGCTTCGCCATCCGGCAGATCGACCCCGTGCGCCGATGGAAGCTCTCGCCGATGGACCTGGAGTCCCTGGACAAGTGGGACGACTACACGGCGGCCAAGGAAGCGATGTTCACCGCCACCGACACCGACATCGCCCCGTGGACGACGATCAGGAGCAACGACAAGAAACGCGCCCGGATCAACGCGATGCGCTTCTTCCTCAATCAGTTCGACTACGAGGGGCGTGATCCCGACGTGGTGTTCGCACCGGATCCGCTGATCGTGAGCCGAGCGCGCGACTCCGTCGGGGACTAGGAATCGCTCCTGCTCGAGGTCCTCGTTTCTCCGGCGGAAACGTCGACGGACGACCCATGACAGAACGCCCGGGCCCAACACCCAGAATCGCCGGTCCACCTCATCGCACAGGGTCAAGTGCCACCCCGGGGGGCGCTTCAGCAGACGCCCACAAGCCGAGAATCCACTGTCCACATCACAGGGTCAAGTGCAAAAAATGAGGAGGGGCCCCGCATCGGCGGGACCCCTCCGTTACCACCTACCTTGATGCCGCTGCGATTACCACTGGTTGCCGGTGCAAGTGGTCGGGAACGCCGTGGCACCGGCGTTGGCCTTGCACCGCTCGACCTGCGCGTTCACGTCACGGACGTAGCTGAAGAGGTTGCCCGACTGGCTGGCGCTGTGGAGAGCGTACTCGGTGAACGGGGTCGCCACGCTAACGAAGACGGCGTCGTCCTTCGCAGACGCAGTTGATGCGCTGACTGCCGGTGCGGCCGCTCCAACCGTCCAGTTGATGTTCGGCTCCACGGCCTGGAGGTCTGCTGTGGTCAGGGTGGTGGTAGCGGCGCCCGCCGTGGTGAAGTCCTGCTCGGAAGAGTAGTGGGACTCCATGGCGATCGCAGCGTTGCGAAGAAGCGACTTCGCGTTGCTGTCCTGCGCACCCTTCTTCTGGCCGAGGAACGCAGGAATCGCGATGGCCGCGAGGATACCGATGATGAGGACGACAACCAGAAGCTCGATGAGGGTGAAACCCTCCTGGCCCTTACGGGACTTGATCATGTGAAAACTCCTCAGAGAGTAAAGAGAACGAATCCCGGCGACACCCTTGGCCCGAGGCCACATCACCGGCGTTACATCCACTATCGGCATCAGCACGTGAGTTCTTTAGGGTGCGACAGACGCTTCGTCATCACTCTCGCCCAGCCGACATGTGCCGTCGACGTCGCCCGCCGATCCGAAGCGGAATCGACTCCCCGGCGTCCGACATACAGGCCGGCCCAGGCCGCCACCACCCGGCACACGGACGTGACGATCGTGCACCACTCCGAAATCACCGAGGGACGGAGCGCTGCTCCGTCCCTCGGGTGCCGCCCGGATCGACGTCTCGCCTACGTCTGGCTGCCGATCTGCTGGATGACCGAGAACATCGGCAGGTACATGGCGATGACCACGAGACCGACGATCACACCGATCACGATCATCATGATCGGCTCGAGGATCGACGTGAGCGCCTTCAGCTTGGCCGCCACCTCGTCGTCGTAGAAGTCGGCGATCTTATGGAGCATCGCGTCGAGGGCACCGGTCTCCTCACCCACCGCGGTCATCTGGGTGACCATCATGGGGAACACGCCGAGGCTCTGCAGGGGCTGTGCGAGGGACTCACCCTCCTTCACCCGCTCGATGACGCCGACCATGGGGTCCGAGATCACGCGATTGCCCGCGGTTCGCGAGGTGATGTCGAGCGCCTGGAGGATCGGCACACCTGAGGCCGTCAGGGTGCCGAGGGTCCGGGTGAACCGGGCGACGGCCACCTTGCGCACGATGTCGCCGATCTGCATCGGGAACCGCAGCTTGAAGGTGTCCCACTGCTTGCGGCCGCTGTTGCTGTTCTTCCACTTCCGGAACAGGAAGACGACGGCGGCGCCACCGAGGAGGAACAGGTACCAGTAACTGCGTCCGGCCTCCGAAAGGCCGACCATGAACTTGGTGAGCGCCGGCAGCTCTCCGCCGAGGTCGTCGAACATCTTCTGGAACACGGGGATGATGAAGAGGATCATCGCGACCAGGATGAGGAGCGCGAAGATGCCGATCATCACCGGGTAGACCATCGCGGCCTTGACGGTGCGCTTGAGGTTGTCGTCCTTCTCGAGCTGGATGGCGACGCGGTCGAGGACCTCCTCCAGGTTTCCGCCGACCTCACCCGCGCGTACCATCGACACGAAGAGGTCGTTGAAGACGTTCGGATGCTTGGCCATCGCCACCGACAGCGCGGTACCGACCTCGACGTCACTGCGAACCGACGCGATGGTCTCCTTGAGCTTCTTGTTGACCGTCTGATCCTCGAGGATGTAGAGCGCGCGCAGCAGCGACAGACCGCTGCCGATCATGGTGGCCAGCTGACGCGCCATGACCGTGACCTCGTTCGCCTTGACGCGCGTGAAGCGGTCGAAGCTGATCTCGATGCCCTTGCCGGCCTTCTCGTCGATGTCGACGACGGCGAGCCCGCGGATGCGGAGCGCGGCGGCGGCGGCGGTCTTGTTCTCGCCCTCGATCTCGCCGGTGCTCGTGTTGCCGGCGCGGTCACGCGCGGTATAGACGAACGTGCTCATCTATCGGGTCCTCATCATGGGTCGGGCGGTGGGGGCGCCGGGGCGGGGTTCCTGTTGCGCGGAGGGCTGTCCGGCGCCGCCGCCGCTCATCGAGCCGATGATGCGACGGAGCTCCTCGGCGTTGTGACAGCGCTCGATGGCCATCTCGAGCTTGATGGTGCCGGTGCGGACGAGTTCGGCCAGCGCGTAGTCCATGGTCTGCATGCCGTGCGCGGAGCCCGTCTGCATCACCGAGTAGATCTGGTGGGTCTTGCCCTCGCGGATCAGGTTGCGGACGGCGGGCGTGGGGTTCAGGACCTCACACACCACCGTGCGTCCCCCCTTGACGGTGGGGATGAGCTGCTGACAGCAGACGCCCTGCAGGGAGTTGGCCAGCATCACGCGGACCTGTGCCTGCTGCTCGGGCGGGAAGACGTCGATCACACGGTCGACGGTCTGCGGCGCGTCCGAGGTGTGGAGCGTTCCGAAGACGAGGTGGCCGGTCTCGGCGGCGGTCATGGCGATCTGGATGGTCTCCAGGTCACGCATCTCGCCGACGAGGATGACGTCGGGGTCCTGACGGAGAACCGACCGGAGAGCGTTCAGGAACGAGTGGGTGTCGGCGCCGACCTCGCGCTGGTTGATCATCGACCGCTTGTGCTGGTGGAGGAACTCGATGGGGTCCTCCACGGTCATGATGTGGTCGGACCGCTTCTCGTTGATCTCGTTGATCAGCGAGGCGAGCGTGGTCGACTTACCCGAACCGGTCGGACCGGTGACGAGGATGAGTCCCCGGGGCTTTCCGACCCAGTCGTTGAGCGACTCGGGAAGGTTGAGTTCCTTGAGCTGCTTGATCTTGGTGGGGATGAGACGCAGTGCGGCGCCCAGCGAGGCACGCTGGTAGTACGCGTTCACACGGAAACGTGCGCGGCTCGGGACGGCGTATGAGAAGTCGATCTCGAGGTTCGTCTCGAGCTTCTGGCGCTGTGCCTGATTGAGGATCCCGTACACCAGCTCGCGGGTGTCGTTGGGCGTCAGCGGCGGGAGGTCCATCCGCAGCAGCGACCCGTTCACCCGGAGGATCGGCGGCGATCCCACCGTCAGGTGGAGGTCGCTCGCGCCCGTCTCGAGCGTCGTGTTGATGATGTCAGCGAAATCAGCCAATGCCGTGCTTTCCTTCCGTGGCCCGTGACTGTGACGTCGGCACTTCGGGGGTCGTCCTTAACGGCTGGGTGCCCCGCGCCAGATGCCCTCTGGTGTTCCGGAGGTCCTGGCGCGGATCACGGAGGAGACCATCTAGGCCACCGTCCTGGCCAGCTCTTCCAGCGTGGTGCGCCCCGAAAGGACCTTGACGAGCCCGTCCTCCCGCAGCGTCCGCATCCCCTCCTTGCGCGCCTGGGCGGCGATGACCGCACCCGAGGCCTCGTCCAACGCGAGGGCACGGGTCTCGTCGCTCATCGTGAGGAACTCGTAGAGGCCGAGACGCCCCTTGTAGCCGGCACCGCCGCATCGACTGCAGTCGGATTCGGTGTTGGCCTCGTAGACCGGAGCGGGATCGGGCAGACCGCGTGGCAGCTTGTCCGTGTCGCCGATCTCCTTCAGCTCCTTGTGCGACACCGTCGTCTTGACACGACAGTCGGGGCACAGGCGACGTGCCAGCCTCTGGGCGAGGATGCCCACGATGGCGCTGGCCGACAGGAAGGGCTCGACGCCCATCTCGGTCAGACGCGGCAGCGCTCCGGCGGCGTCGTTGGTGTGGAGCGTGCAGAGGACGAGGTGGCCGGTGAGGGCGGCCTCGACGGCGATCTGTGCGGTCTCGCGGTCGCGGACCTCACCGATCATCACGATGTCGGGGTCGCACCGCAGGATCGAACGCAGACCGGCGGCGAACGTCAGGCCGGCCTTCTGGTTGACCTGCACCTGGTTGATGCCCTGGAGCCGGTATTCGACCGGATCCTCCACGGTGATGATGTTCTTCCCCGGCTCGTTGAGCTGGTTCAGCGTGCCGTAGAGGCTGGTCGACTTACCCGATCCGGTCGGCCCGGTGATGATGACGCAGCCGTACGGCTTGCGGTACGCCTTCTCATAGAGGGCCAGGACGTCCGGCTCGAAGCCGACGTCGCCCAGCTCGAGCATGACGTTGCTCTTGTCGAGGATGCGGATGACGATCTTCTCGCCGTAGACGGTCGGGAGCGTCGCGATGCGGAGGTCGAGCTGCTTGCCGCTGACCGTGATGCCGACGCGGCCGTCCTGAGGAACGCGACGCTCGGCGATGTCGAGGTCCGCCATGATCTTGATGCGGCTCGCCACACCGCCGGCCATGCCCTTCGGCACCTGGGTGACCTCGCGCAGCACGCCGTCCACGCGGAACCGGATCGCCAGGGTCTCGGCCTGCGGCTCGATGTGGATGTCGGACGTTCCGTGGTCGACGGCCTGGCTGATGATCCAGTTGACGAGCTTGACGACGGGTGCGTTGTCGATCTCGCTGTCGAGATCCTCCATCGAACCGTTGTCGACGACCTCGTCCTCGACGATGCCGACGATGTCGTCGATGCGGGCCGTGCTCGCCAGGAGCTTCTGCACGTCCTCCTTGGTCGCCTTCGCCGGGCGGATGGTGTGGCCCGTGAGGATCTGGAGGTCGTCCAGCACCTGCAGGTTCGTCGGGTCGACCATCGCGACCACGAGCTGTCCGTCCGCGTCCTTCCGAACGGGGACGGCGTTGTAGCGGCGAGCGGTCTTGTCGTCGATCAGCGTCGCGACATTCGGGTCGACGCCGTCCTGCATCCGGAAGAAACCCATGCCCATCTGCATCGCGAGGGCCTGATCGAGCTGTTCCGGAGTCACCTTCCCCTGGCTGACGAGGATCTCCCCGAGCTTGCGGCGATCGGTGCTCTGACGCACCATCGCGGCCTCGACGTCCTGCTGCGTGATGAAGCCGAGCTTCACGAGGGCGTCGCCCAGCGGGGCACCGCGCACCGGCCCCGGGGGCGGGGACGGCGGCGCCGGGGCGGCGGGCGGCGGAGTCGTCGCCACGGGCTGCGGTGACGCCTGCGGGGGTCCGGGGGCAACCGGCATCGAACTCGCCGGAGGCGCCGGCGGTGCGGCGGGCGCGGAGACAGCGGGTGCGGGTGGCACCGGCGGCGCGGGTGCGGGGATGGCGGCCACCGGCGCCGGCTGCTCGTACCCGGCGGGGGCCGGGGGCGGCACGGGGGCCTGTGGCACGTGGGGCGCGGCCGGAGCCGGTGCGGCCGGGGCGGCGGATGCCGACGGCGATGTGAATGCCTCGGGTGGCGGAACCTGCTGCGGGATGTAGACCTCGGGGGCGGGTGCCGCAGGTGCCGGCGGAGCGGCGGGCGCCGCCTGTGACGGCGCGGGGATCGCCGCCGGAGGAGCCTCCGGTGTGTCCACGGGAGCCCATTCCGGAGCGGGAGGCGCGCCTGCGCCCTGCGGACCGTACTGCGCCGCGTACGGCGCGAAGTTCTGCTCCCCCTCGGGCACGGCTGCCGCGGGGGGCGGTGAGCCGGGAACCGGCGGCTGTGCCCCCGGGGGGGTCGCCCCGGTCGGCCCGGTTGCGGGCGCGGACGGGACGGGTGAAGGCGTGTTGCTCATCATGGGATGGATCGGCCCGTTGAACGCAAACCTTTACGATCCTCCAGCCACGGATGGTCTGCCGGGACCATGTGGTCCACCCGCCCTTGGGGACGGCGTGCACACCGATTGCAGCACCTTTCTTGCGACATCCGCTCAAGTACCGGGGCCCGTCGCCCGATGATGGTGGGGACCAGGTTTACGTGGCAGGAGACCACTTCCCATGCAGATGTTCACCGACCTCCCCCTCTCCCTACAGGCCGCCATCGGCGGTGCGCTCATCCTGATCCTCCTCCTTGTGCTCGTTCGTCAGCGCAAGGCCGAGGCCGGATCCGGCAGCGCCCGCGAGAAGAAGGCGAGGGCCCCCAAGGCCGAGAGGACCCCCAAGAGCGCGAAGGCGAAGAAGGCGAAGGCCGAGAAGCCCGCCAAGACGAAGCGTTCCAAGGACACGCCCTCCAAGGCGAAGGCTCCCAAGGAGAAGGCGAAGCGCGACGGCCGCCGTTTCGGCCGCCGCCGCGACGACGCACCGGCCGAACCCGCCGAGGTTCCGGCACCGGTCGCGGCGACGCCGTCTGTGCCCGCACCGGCGGCACCCGTGGCGGCAGCGCCCCCGGCCATGCTTGCGCCGCAGCCCGGCTGGCCGACGCCCCGCGAGATGGTGACCGACCCGCTGACCGCACCGGCGAGCACGGCGCCCGAGGGCACCGTCGCCCCGGCCGCGGATCCGGCATGGACCGACCCTGTGCAGCCCGTCGCAGAGCAGGCCTGGGTCGACTCCGGCATGGGTGTCCAGGACGCACCTCCGGCCGCGGCCTGGCCCGCCACCGATGAAGCCGTCGCCGAGTCGGCGGCCGGCGACGCCTCCGCCGACATGACGTGGGCCACGGACGACACCCAGACATGGGCCACCCCCGACCAGGGCGCTACAGACGCTCCCGCCGAGGATCCCCTCTGGGAGGATCCCGAGGGTGCCCAGGATGCCTCGGGAGCTGGCTGGATCGCCGACGCCTACCAGGCTCCGGCGCAGGATCAGGCCTGGGCGGACCCCGCTCTGCCCCAGCCCGACGCCACGACCGATGGCGCGTGGACGGATCAGGGGCAGGCCGGCGACCCGACATGGGCCCAGCCCGTCGGCGAGGCCGACGCGGCCGGCTTCGACCCGGCAACCGGGTGGGCGGTCGACCCGTCGGCCACGCAGGACGCACCCGCGGACGACTGGACGTCGCAGGGCGACTGGGAGTCCTCGGAGGAGCCTCTTCCTGAGGCCCCGCAGCCGGCCGCGAGTTGGGACGGCACCTGGGAGACCCCGGGATCGGACACCGTGCCGGTGGCCGGCGAGGAGGTCCCGGTCGACGACATGGCCGTTTGGGACGCCCCCGCCGACGAGTTCGTGGTCTCCGAGGAGCCCGCGCCTGTGGCACCGGAGTCAGCGGACGACCTGGACTGGTCGGCTCTCGGCACCATCGACGCCGACATCCCCGCCACCCCGTGGACCGAGGAGGAGATCCCCGTCGACGAGGCCACGTCCGAGTGGGCCATCGACGACGCGGTGGCCGCGACCAACGGCGAGCCCGTGGGCGATGCGCTCTGGGCCCCCGTCGAGGAGCCCGCACCCGGTGAGGGTGGCGTCGAGGAGATCGCCGGCGACGACGGGGCCGCACCGGCCACATCGTGGCACACCGACCCGGTGTGGCCCGACACACCGGCCACGGTCAGCGGATCCGCCGACGATGCATCCGCGGCCGTCAACGGCGCACGGGTCGTCGGCTCGGTCGACGACATCGCGTCGGCCGTCCGTCCGCTCGACGGTGACGACGCGGCGATCGTGATCGACCTCGCCAGGATCCTCGAGAACAACGCACCGGTCGAGCTCGTGATCGAGCAGAGCGAGGAGGGCATCCTCCTTCGCGTGGGCCGTCGTCAGGACGCCCCGCTGACCGCCGACGACGTTCACGTCCCCGCGGCGCCCGAGCCCGACCCGAATGACCCCTTCCTGTCCGGCCTGCCCGTCGATGAGGATGCCGCGACCCCGGTCGTGGACGCACCGATCGACGTCTCCGACGACGACTCCGCATCGGCGGGTGACGTCGCGGTTCCGGCGACCGTGGCGGCGACGCCGAGCACGGTCGACGATCCGAGGACCGGCAGCGGCGACCAGGACCCCTCGCGGATCCTGGCCGACATCCGGGCGCGCCTGGCGGCCCTCGACGCCCGTCGCGGGACCGACGGCTCGGACGCCTAGCCGGGTCTGACATACGCCTGACCGTCGGGTCCGCTTCCCTTGGGAGCGGACCCGACGTCATTTCGGGAGACATGCGGCGAAGCCGACGGGCTGAGTGCCCGTCGGCCAAGGGTGAGGCCGCTGGTGCCTGGCACCGGCGGCTCACTCCGCTCCCTCGGCCAACGCCGGTTTTCCGCCCATTGCAGGCACTTCACGAACACGCGCTGAAACGGTTGAGGCCGCTGGTGCCTGGCACCAGCGGCCTCACCTCGGTCCGATGATGCGCCCGATCCCGCGGCACCGACCATCGAGATGGTTGATTCCACGGGATCGTGGATGGTGGGGTGCGTCACCGGTGGATGCGGGGCGTCGCCGGGCGCCGAAGGGCATGCTGGTCGCCTGTTCGAGTCGCCCGGTGGCGCATCCGCGCCACCGGGGACACGCACCACGCCGCGAGACCGTGGAATCAACCATCTAGTCTTCCCGACCATGCCGCCAGTGGACGCCAAAACACAGATCACGGGGATCCTGGGGTCACCCGTCGACCATTCCCTCTCCCCCCGCATGCACAACGCCGCGTTCGCCGCGCTCGACCTCAACTGGTCGTACCTGGCGTTCCCGGTGCCCCCCGGGCATGTCGCGGAGGTCGTGCGAGGGCTCGCACTGGTGGGCTGCCGCGGCCTCAACGCCACCATCCCCCACAAGCAGGAGGTCATCGACGCCTGCTCGTCCATGTCGGACACCGTCCGCGCGATCGGCGCGGCCAACACGCTCGTCCCGGACGGTGACGGGGGCTTCGCCGCACACAACACGGACGCCGAGGGATTCATCCGGGCCATCGACGAGGCCGCCCCGATCGACCTGTCCGGCGAGACCGTCCTTCTTCTGGGCGCCGGCGGCGCCGCACGGGCCGTGGTGCACGCCGTTCGCGCCCGCGGCGCCCAGGTCATCATCGCCAATCGCACCCCCGCCCGCGCCGAGGAGCTGGGCGAGGCAATCGCGTTCGAGCCCGCCGCCGTTCGCCGCGCCGTCGACGACTGCCGCCTCATCGTGAACTCGACGAGCCTGGGAATGGGGCGATCCGACCTCCCCGACGAGCTCCCCCTCGACGGGATCGGCACGGACCACGTCGTGAACGACCTCGTCTACCGGCCGGGTGGCACCCCGTGGCTGCATGCCGCCGCCGAACGCGGCGCGCGTCCCGTCGACGGCCTGGGGATGCTCCTCCATCAGGGCGCCGTCGCGTTCGAGATGTGGACGGACCGCCCCGCACCGCTGGAGGTCATGCGCGACGCCCTGCTCTCGGCCTGACGCGCCGCACCCCGACACGGGACCCCCGGATCCGGCGCACCACGCGGATCGCGTCGCGCTGACGCTCTCCGATCCGACCCCGCCCGTCGTGCACGGCGGCGACGGCCCGGGGTCAGCCCTCCTGCTGGATCCGGTTGAACTCCTCGAGCGTGGTGGCGAACCGGTGGGCACCGCTGCCGTCGGTCTTGGCGACGTAGTAGAGGTACCCGTGCTCCGCGGGATTCGCCGCCGCGGCGAGGCTCGCGGATCCGGGGTTCGCGATCGGCCCGGGCGGCAACCCCGGGAACCGCCGGGTGTTGTACGGCGAGGACGAACGCAGGTCCCGTCCGTTCAGCTGACGCCAGGAACCGATGGCGTACTGCACCGTCGCGTCGATGTCGAGGCGCATGCCCTGGCGCAGGCGGTTGTAGATCACCCCGGCCACGATCGGCCGCTCGGTCGGCACGCGCACCTCACGCTCGATCATGGACGCGATCGTGACCACGTCGAACTCGGTCAGATTCCGGGCCCGCGCATAGCTCATGTCGACCTTCGCCATCTCGCGCGAGAATGCCCGGACCTGCTGGTCCACGAGGAAGTCGACCGTCGTCTCGGTGCCGATCTCGTAGGTCGCGGGAAACAGATACCCCTCGAGCGACGTCGGCTCCTTGCGACCGGTCAGCTGTGCCCCCCGGGCCGAGGGGGCCGTGAGCTGCAGGTACCGTTCGGCCGACAGGCCGGTCTCCCGGCCGAGGATCTGCGCCATCTCCTCCCGGCGGATCCCCTCGGGGAACACGAGCTTCTGGAGCGGCGGTTCGGTGCTCGTGGGCGTCGTCGCCTCCGGTTCGTTGCGCCAGCCCGTGGCGAAGCCCGAGACCACGACGGCACCCACCAGCATGACGATCATGAGGACGACCAACCGCCGACGTCCGCGGCGGCGGCGTGACCGGCCGGCGGGCGGCGGATTCCCGTCCGGACGTGGTCGACGCGAGCTCATTGCGCCGCCAGATACGCCTCGAGGAGGACGCATGCGGCCAGACTGTCGACGCTGGAGGCGCTACCCGACTCCGTCGCGCGCCGCCGGGCCTCGACGGTGCTCAGTCGCTCGTCGACGAACTCCACCGGCAGACCGGTCCGGTCGTGGAGATCGGCGGCGAAGAGCCGGGCGGCCTGCGCCTGCGGGCCCTCGCGTCCGGAGAGAAGCCGGGGGTCGCCGATCACGATCAGCTCCGGATCCTCCTGGCCGAGGACCGTGTCCAGCCGCCGCCTGCCGGAGGGGCTCCCCACCCGCGAGATCGGAGGAAGAGGACGGACGATCGTGCCCGACGGGTCGCTCACGGCCACCCCGGTTCGCGCCCGCCCGTGGTCTAGTGCGAGGACCTTCAGGCGGTGCGCTCCCCAACGTGTTCACGGGCCGCCGTGAGCGCGGCGGAGAGCCCCGAGGGGTCCTTCCCGCCCGCGCGGGCCATCGTGGGACGTCCTCCCCCACCGCCACCGACGAGCGGCGCGATGGTGGAGATGATGTCCCCGGCGGACACCCCGGCCTCAACGGCGGCACCGTCAAGGTTCGCCACGAGGAGGGCCTTGCCGTCGACGGCGGCCCCCAGCACCACGACCGCCCCGGCGCCGACCTTCGCCTTCACCGTGTCACTCGCGGCGAGAAGCGCGTCCATGTCGGGCACGTCGATCTGCGTCGCGACGACGGCCGTGGGTCCCACGGCCTCGCTCGACGCCGCGACGGCATCCAGGTCCAGGGACGAGCGACGCGCCTCCCTGAGCTCCGATTCGAGCTCCCTGATGCGTGACTCGCGGTCCGCGAGCCGATCGGAGAGCTCACGTTCGCGTTCGCGGTACCACTCGACGACGCCATCGCCGGTGAGCGCCTCGATCCGGCGCGTGCCCGATCCGATGCCGCCCTCGTGCACGATCATGAACGCGCCGATGTCGCCGGTCCGCCGCACGTGCGTGCCGCCGCAGAGCTCGCGGGAGTAGTCACCGGCGGTGACGACCCGCACCCGCTCACCGTACTTCTCGCCGAACAGGCCGATGGCACCGAGGGCGTCGGCCTCGGCCCGCGGCATCTCCTCCCAGGTCACCTCGGTGTCCTCGCCGATGCGGCCGTTCACCATCTCCTCGATGGTCGCCCGCTGCTCCTCGCTCATGCGCTCGCCGAGAGTGAAGTCGAACCGCAGCTTGTCGGGTCCGACGTACGAGCCGGCCTGATGCGTGGTGGTGCCGAACACGCTGCGAAGTGCCCAGTGGAGCACGTGCGTGGCCGTGTGATTGGCCTGGGTCGCCCGGCGTGTGGCGGCCGTCACGGTGGCGGTGACCTCGTCGCCCGGCGCCAGTGCCCCGACCACCCGCAGGCGGACCACCTGGTCGTCGCCGACGCGGTACACCTCGGCCACCTCACCCGCGCCGTTCGGACCGACGACCTCGCCGTCGTCCGACACCTGGCCGCCGCCCTGCGCGTAGAACGGGCTCTCGGCGAGCTTCACGAGGACCTCGCCGTCCTCCAGCTCGTCCAGCGCCGTGATCGTGGTCCGGACGTCAAGCCGGTCGAACCCGACGAACACCGTGGGCGTCGCGGCCGACGACACCAGGACCGCGGCACGACCGGCACCCTCGTCCTGCTCCTTCGCCTGGGCCGCACGGGCACGCTCGCGCTGCTCGTCCATGAGCGCCTCGAATCGCTCCGTGTCGACACCGCGCCCCGCGGCCTCGGCGGCGTCGAGGGTGAGGTCGAGCGGGAAGCCGAACGTATCGTGAAGGCGGAAGGCAGCGTCGCCGCTGACGTCACCGGATCCCTCGGCGATGATCTGGTCGAGCATCTTCTTGCCCTGCGAGAGGGTGCGGGCGAACTGCTCGGCCTCGACGCCCACCACGTCGGCGATGGTCGACCGGCGCTCCACCAGCTCGGGGTAGGCGTCGCCCCACAGCGACACCACCTCACCGGAGAGGTCCACGAGGTCGGACGGCTGGAGGCCGATGGCCTGGGCCTCGGCCATGGCGCGACGAAGGACGCGCCGAAGGATGTAGTCGCGCCCCTCGTTGCCGGGGCGCACCCCGTCGCTGATGAGGAAGGTCATGCCGCGTCCGTGGTCGGCCAGGACGCGCAGCGCGCGGTCGTCGCGGGCGTTGGCCCCGTAGCGACGTCCGCTGGTGCCGGTGGCCCACTCGATGAGCGGCCAGAACGCGTCGGTCTCGAAGACGGAGTCCTTGCCCTGGATGATTGCGGCGATCCGCTCGAGCCCCGCGCCCGTGTCGACGTTCTGCGCGGGAAGGTCGGCGAGCGCCCCGTCGGCGCCGCGGTCGTACTGCATGAACACGAGGTTCCAGTACTCCAGGAAGCGGTCCGTGCCCGTGGCGGGACCGCCCTCCGGACCGAAGCTCGGGCCGCGGTCGATGTAGAGTTCGGTGTTGGGCCCGCAGGGGCCGGTGGGTCCGAGCTTCCAGAAGTTGTCGGGGTCTCCCAGGGCCTGGATGCGCTCCCGGGGGATCCCGTGGCCGACCCAGTACTCGATGGCCTCGTCGTCGGCGGGGACTCCGGGCATGCCCTCGAACACCGTGATCCAGATCTGTTCCGGGTCGAAGCCGAACACCTCGGTCGAGACCTCCCACCCGAAGCGGATGGCATCCCGTTTGAAGTAGTCGCCGAACGAGAAGTTGCCGAGCATCTCGAAGAAGGTGAGGTGACGGGCCGTGCGCCCCACCTGGTCGATGTCCGGGGTGCGGAAGCACTTCTGGCAGCTGGTGGCCCGCGGCGACGGCGGTGCGGCCGTACCCAGGAAGTACTGCTTCAGCGGCTGCATGCCGGCGATCGTGAGCAGAACGGTCTCGTCGTCCTCATACGGGACGAGGGAGGCCGACGGCACGATGCGGTGCGCGTTCCCCTCGAAGTACCGGAGGAACCTTTGGCGGATCTCGTGGGTCGTCATTCGACAGCCCAGATTAGCGGGTTGTCCCCGACGGTCCCGGTCCGCCCGCCGTGATCCCTCGAAACGAGAGGGCGTCCGAGACGACCCGATTGCCGCTAACCCGGAGGGATGTGCGGCTGGGCGAACCGGGCCGCGAACCGCTCCTCCTCGGCGGTACCAGCGCGCTTCCCGGCCGCGACGGCGTCGCTGAGGTCCTCGCGCAGGGCCCGGATCTCGGCGGGTAGGCGTTCCGGCCACTGAAGCGGGTCGCGGGCACCGCGCGACCAGAGCCATCCGGCGACCAGGGCGGCGACCCCGAGGACGAACCGGATCATCGTGCGGGATCCTTCTTGGGCAGCGCCCAGTCGATCATGGACGCACTGGGGCCGCGTCGAGGCCTCTCGGGCGCGCTGGGTGGCGGCTGCCGAGGCGGCGCGGGCTGTGGAGCCGACGGCGCAGCGACCGGGGCCGGCGCCGCGGGCGGTGGCGCCGGCGTTGCGACAGGAGCCGGAGGCGTCGGCGGAGCCGGATACGGCGGCGCGGGGGTCGCTGCGGGGGG
>CAYSVH010000010.1:20030-95885 GCA_964434425.1 uncultured Bifidobacteriaceae bacterium
GAGCCGGAGGCGTCGGCGGAGCCGGATACGGCGGCGCGGGGGTCGCTGCGGGGGGAGCACTGACCGGAGCCGGAGGTGCCGGCGGCACCGGATACGGCGGCTCGGGGGTCGCTGCGGGGGGCGCACTGACCGGAGCCGGAGGTGCCGGCGGCGCCGGCGCTGCGACAGGAGCCGGAGGTGCCGGCGGAGCCGGATACGGCGGCGCGGGGGTCGCTGCGGGGGGAGCACTGACCGGAGCCGGAGGTGCCGGCGGCACCGGATACGGCGGCTCCGCGGTGGTCACCGGCGATGTAGGCGGGGCCGTGGGAGGCGCGGGCGCCGTCGGATACGGCGACTCGGGGATGGCCGGCGCCGCGGCGGGTGCGGGTGCGGGTGCCGCGGGTGCGGCAGCGGCCGTCTGTTCACGAAGGGCCGCCGCTTGTGCCATGTACTCCTCGCGCACGTCCTGCGCGGTCGGTGGCGGTGGCGGGGTGGCCGCGGTGGCTGCGGCACGTGCATCGGCCTCGTCCGGTCCGGCCTGACGGCGCGCACGGAACGTGGCGAACGCCTCCTTGGCCGCCGCGGCGAGCCCGCTGGCCTTCTTGACCGGCGCGACCGCCGCGTGGGACAGCGTGGTCACGGTCTTCTCGGCGCCCTTGGTCGCATTGACCGCCGTGACCATGATCTCGTCGACGCGGGCGAGCTCGAGGTTGATGCCGTCCACCGTGCCCTGGGCGCGCGTCAGGATCGGGACGATCTCATCGGTCATCGACCCCACGGTCCGTCCGAGCCGTCCGAGGAGGGCACCGAGCTTGATGCACACGAAGAGGATCCCCACACCCGCGAGGATGAGGAAGATCGACAGCGATCCTCGTAGAACGTCTCCCCAGTCGATGCTTCCCACGCCTACCGTCCCTGACCTCGAATGGTGCCCGCCGCGACCAGTCGTCCATCCCGGTACAGAGCGGCGGTCTGCCCCGGTGCGACGCCGGCGGCCGGGTCGATCAGCTCGACGGAGAGTCCCGACGAGGTCGGTCGCGCACGGCCCCTCAGCGCCCCGCCACCGTAGCGCACGCGCACGTCCAGCGCAGCATCCTGCAACGGCTCGTGCGTGACGACGTCGTCCAGTTCGAGCCTCCGGAGCTCCAGCTCGTCGCGGGTACCGACGGTCACCGTGTTGGTGTCGGCGTCGGTGGCCACGACGTAGAGCGGATCATCGGCGGCGACACCGATCCCGCGTCGCTGCCCGATGGTGAACCGCCAGTATCCCTCGTGTTCTCCGACGACCGTGCCGTCGGTCCTGACGATGTCGCCCGCGGTCGGGGGCATGCCGGCGTAGCGCTCGAGGAAGGGCACGTAGCCGCCGACGCCCACGAAGCAGACCTCCTGGCTCTCGACGGCGTCGGCCGCGGGCAGATCCAGGTCGCGGGCGATCTGGCGGACACGGGGCTTGACGAGGTCGCCCAGCGGCAGCTCGAGGCGGCGGATGGTGTCGGTGCCGAGGCGCGAGAGCATGTAGCTCTGGTCCTTGGCGCCGTCCACGGCCCGGGCGATGGTGCCGTCGACGACGCGTGCGTAGTGGCCCGTCGCCATCCGGCGGGCACCGACGAGGGCCGCGAACTCGCGGAGGATCGTGAAGCGCACCGTTCCGTTGCACGTGACGCAGGGATTGGGTGTGACGCCGCGTCGGTATCCGGTCACGAACGATTCGACCACACCGGTCCGGAATCGCTCGGCGGCGTCGATCGTGATGTGCGGGATGCCCAGGGTGTGCGCCGTCCGGCGGGCCAGCTGGACCGTCTCGGGTGAGCAGCACGAACGCTCCGCGCGAACGGCGGACGGATCGTGCCACAGGCGCATGGTGACGCCCACCACGTCGAATCCGCGGTCCAGGAGCCGTTCGGCGGCGACCGCGCTGTCGACGCCGCCGCTCATGGCGACGGCCACGCGACGTCCCGCGAGCGGGACGCCCGGATCGCCCAGCCGGTCGGAGTACCAGCGTTCGAGCCCGCGGGCGAGGGCGTCGATGACCATGTCGGCCGCGTGTCGCCGCTCGACGCCGAGACCGCCCAGGGAGTCCGCGAGGTCGTCGGCCGAGACGGCGCAGGCGTCGAGGACGCCCATGCCCCGCACGCGGGCGCACAGGGCGCTGGCGGCGGCGAGCGAGGTGCCGCACCCGGTGGCGCGGAAGCCGATGTCGGCGATGCGCCCCCCGTCGATGCGCAGATCGATCTCGACGGCGTCACCGCAGGCGATCGCACCGGCGGTGCCGGTCACGTCGGGATCGGGCAGCCCGCCCGCGCCGACGGGCAGCGCCAGATGTCGCATGAGGTTCTCGTGGTACGGGGGCACCCGACGAGGCTAGATGATTCAGTCCCTGGAGATCATGGATTTCGGAGTGCGCGGAATCGCTCATTCAGATGGTTGACTCCACGAGATCGTGGATGTGGGGTGCGTCACCGGCGGATGCGGGGTGACGCCGGGCGCCGAAGGGCATGCTGGTTCGCCTGTTCGCGTCGCCCGGTGGCTGGCCTGGGGCGGGCGGGTGGATCGGTGTGGCGCATCCGCGCCACCGGGGGCACACGCCACGCCGCGAGATCGTGGAATCACCCATCCGGTACCGGTTCGGCCGTGCCGTGTCCCCTTCGTACGACCGAATCCCTCCGGCGACACCACGAGCGAACCACCACCGAGACCGGGCATTCATGCCGTCGGCACGGGCACCAACGATGGCGAGGCAGGCTCACGTGGAGGTCGAGGCTCCGTGATCTGACCCCGGCGGGTGTCGCTGCCACCGGACCGTCACGGGTATCCACACCGTGAGGGTTCTGGTTCCCCATCGTGCCGTGCTGGACGATGTGATTGGGCCTGCGTTAGCAGGTGGGTGGCGTGCACCCTGCCGCGATGCGACCTGATGACCCCGCCTCCCGTTTCAATCGTGTTGGCTCAACTCGCGTCGCCAGCACGAACACGATCGGGTAAGAGCGACCGTACGCCCTTCGGTCCGGGTTATCAAGCTCCGACGCGAGGCGGTGACACTCGGCACCGCCTCGCGTGACCCACCCGTCCACGAAATCGCGATGGGCCTCCTTCGGAGGCCCATCGCCGCACATCGTCAAGTGGCGCCCGCGCTAACAGATCCTGTCGGGCTTCGGGACGGCCTCGGCGGTGGAGCCGGGCTTGGCGTCCGTCGTGTACTCGAGGCGGAAGCGCTTCGCCGACACCGACAGCACGTGGTTCGTCGCACGGTCGATCGTGTAGGTGGCGGTGCCGAAGCCGTAGTAGCCGGCCTTGTCCGTCACGGCGATGCGGACCTTGCCGGGGGCCGCGGCTGCCTTGGCGCCCTTGGCCGCCTTCGCGCCCTTGGCGGCGGGAGCCGCTCCGATCACACGCGGCGGTCCGACGACGACGCCGGCCAACGGGATCATGGGGACGTTGGTCGCCTGACGCACGCGGGCGCTGGTGTCGCGGATCCAGCACGTCGCACCGATCGGCTTGGTGTACATGCCGGTGCGGTTGAGGATGAGGTCGACGGGCACGCCGTCGCCGGTGGTCGTCTTGCCCGTCGCTCCCGCGGTGCGGCCCTTGCTGAGACGCCAATCCATCTCGAGACGACCGGCGGGGGTGCCCGCGATCGAGCCGGTGCCCGAGACCTTGACGTTCGGGATCTTCGCGTACTGCGCGTTGACCTTGCGGATCATCTTCAAGGACGCAGCGTTGCCCGAGGGGGCGGTCGTGCGCTTGGGGATGGACATCGGCGTCGGGACCGCCATCTCGGCGTCGTCGATCGACTGGGCGATCATCTCCTGGTCGACCAGGCCGCGCCAGGTGTTCGAGAGCTTCTTGTCGCGCTGGATGACCACGACGGTCGGCGTGGAGCGCACACCGAGGGCATCGGGGAGGTCGCCCAGATCCGAGGCGGAGGTGATGCGGAAGGTGAGGAACGACGTCCCGCGGTACTTGGTGGTCTTCTGGAGCGCCTGGATGCGCGACCGCACGATCTCGTCCTCGGTCACGTTCGGCAGAAGGAACGTGACGACGACGGGACGATTGGTCTTGAGCGCCTTGGTGACGCTCGCGGGCGTATCCTTGCCCAGTTCCACCGGCTGTCCCGGGAGGGGACCGCCGAGCTCGCTGCCCTGACCGTGGGCGAGGGCGGGCATGACCGCCAAGACGCCCAGCCCGACCAGGGTTGCACGACGCAGGTGGCGCGAGACCTTTGGCTTTTCCGTGCCGATTGACACCCTCGTTTACCTCCACGTTCGCAGAATCACCAACTGTGTCGGCACTCCGGCGCAGAGGCTTAACGTTCGCGGCCCTCACCCTCGTCGTCCGCCGCCGGTGCCCCATGGCGCGGTGCGGCCTCCCGATCCCGGTGACGTCGGAATGAGACGGCGGTCGACACCCCGCACACGGGACGAACGCCGCAGAACGGCGACACCCGGGGATGGAGTCGCCGAGGACGGGGCCGACCCAGGCGGAGGGGGCTTCGACGAGCCCCGCGCCGGGTCCGGCCCCCTCGATGGGTCTACTCAGCCGACGGCGCGGTGACGGTGACCCCCAGGTCGCGCATCTGCCGCGCGTCGACCGGTGCCGGGGCGCCCGTCAGCGGATCGTGGCCGCCCGAGGTCTTCGGGAAGGCGATCACGTCGCGGATGGAGCGCTCACCGAGAAGCAGCATCACCAGCCGGTCGAAGCCCAGCGCCACGCCCCCGTGCGGCGGCGCACCGAGGCGCAGGGCGCGCAGGAGGAAGCCGAACTTCTCCTCGGCCTCGTCGTCCGCCATCCCGATCATCTCGAACACACGGCGCTGCACGTCGCGATCGTGGATACGGATGCTCCCTCCCCCGATTTCGAGCCCGTTCAGCACGACGTCGTACGCCTGCGCGATCACGTTCTCCGGGTCCGAGGCGAGCTTCTCGACGTCCTCGGGACGCGGGGCGGTGAACGGATGGTGCCGCGGGTCCCAGCGCTTCTCGTCGGGATTCCACTCGACGAGCGGGAAATCGACCACCCACAGCGGGGACCAGGTGTCCTCGGGGATGAGACCGAACCGCTCGGCGAGCCGCAAACGCAACGATCCGAGCACGGCGAGCGCGGCGTCCGGTGCGTCGGCGACGAGGCAGACGAGGTCACCGGGCCCGGCGCCGAACGCGTCGGTCAACCCACCCAGGAAGTCGGACTTCACCGAGGCGCGAAGGCCCCCGGCGTCGTCGACGACGGCCCAGATGAGTCCTCGGGCCCCCAGCTCCTGCGCCAGGGTCACGAGACCGTCCAGGTCCTTGCGCGAGAGTCCCGCACCGGCACCGGGCAGGGTGATGCCGCGGACGACGGATCCCGAGGCCACGGCCTTCTCGAAGATGCCCAGGCCGGATGCCGCCGCCGCATCGGTCCAGTCGACGATCTCGCAGCCGAAGCGGGCGTCGGGACGGTCCGTGCCGTAGCGGGCCATGGCCTCGTGGAAGGTCATGCGCGGGAACGGCGCCTCGAGGGTGACACCGGCCTGGGACGCGAGCTCGACCAGAAGGCGCTCGACGACCCGGATGATGTCCTCCTGGTCGACGAACGACGCCTCCATGTCGATCTGGGTGAACTCGGGCTGCCGGTCGGCGCGGAAGTCCTCGTCCCGGAAGCAGCGGGTGATCTGGTAGTAGCGCTCGAACCCGCCCATCATGAGGAGCTGCTTGAAGAGCTGCGGGCTCTGCGGAAGCGCGTACCAGGAGCCCTGGTGCAGGCGGCTGGGCACGATGAAGTCGCGGGCGCCCTCCGGCGTGGAGCGCACCAGGATCGGCGTCTCGATCTCGAGGAAGCCCTCGTCGTCCAGCACCGAACGGGTGGTGCGGGCCAGGGCGGCGCGCATCTCGAGCGCCCTCTGACGCCGGGGACGACGCGTCTCGAGGTAGCGGTACTCGATCCGGAGTTCCTCGTTCGCCTCCTGGGTCTCGTCCTCGACCGAGAACGGGAGCGGATCGGCGGCCGACAGGACCTCCACGCCGGTGACCCGTACCTCGACGCTGCCCGTGGGGAGGTTCGGGTTGCGGTTCTTCTCGTCCCGGGCGACCACGGTGCCGTCGACCCGGACGACGTCCTCGGGGTGGAACCGGCCGGCGCGGGCGTGCGCGTCGGCGTCCACCTCGGGGTCGAACACCAGCTGCACCACGCCGCTTCGGTCCCGGAGGTCGATGAAGATCAGACCGCCGTGATCGCGGCGCCGGTGCACCCACCCGGAGAGCCGCACCTTTTGGTCCACGGCCGTGGCCGTGTCGCCACAGGTGTGGGTGCGGTAGCTGGCGGATCCGATCACGACGATGTGTCTCCTTGGGTCTGGGGCGTGCGGGGGTGGATCATCACGAACGGGAGAGCACGTCGGCCAGGTCACTCTGTGCGACCTCCGTCTGCTCGCCGCTCGTCATGTCGCGGACCGTGGCGACGCCGCGCTCGTGCTCGCGGGGGCCGATGATGACGGTGCGGGCCACCCCGAGGCCCGCCGCGTGCTTCAGCATGGCCTTCATGCGGCGGCCGCGGAGATCCGTCGCGACCCGCACGCCGGCGTTCCGGATGCCGCGGATCAGGGGGAGGAGCTCGACGCGCAGATCCTCGTCCGGGATGGCCATGTAGCAGTCGAGCGCCGGCGGCACCGGGGCGTCGAGCGACTCGAGGGCGAGCGTGATGCGCTCGAGGCCGGTGCCGAAACCGATGCCGGGCGTGGCGGGACCGCCCAGCTGCTCGACGAGGCCGTCGTAGCGCCCTCCCCCGCCGATGCCCGACTGCGCACCCAGGCGGTCGCACGAGAACTCGAACACCGTGTGGGTGTAGTAGTCGAACCCGCGGACCAGCATCGGGTCGCGCGTGTACGGGACCCCGAGGAGGTCCAGCCCGGCGCGCACGCGGTCATCGTGAGCTTGGGCGACCGGGCCGAGGTGGTCCACGATCTTGGGCGCGCCGGCCATGATCCGCGCGGTCGACGCGCGCTTGGAGTCGAACAGCCGGAGCGGGTTGTCGCGCATGCGGTCGCGCTCGTCCTCGTCGAAGGCGTCGGCGTGCGCCTCGAGGTACTCCATGAGGACGGGCCGGTACGCCTGCCGCGACTCGGCGTCGCCCATCGACGAGATCCTCAGGGTCACGTCCGGGACGCCCAGGCGCGCGTACAGGTCCGACAGCAGGGTCACGACCTCGACGTCGACGAGCGGGTCGTCCGAGCCCAGCGCCTCGACGCCGAGCTGGGTGTGCTCCCGGTAGCGGCCCGCCTGGGGGGCCTCATAGCGGAACATCGAGCCGAGGTACCAGAACTTCACCGGCAGGGGTTGCGTGTGCATCCCGTGATCGACGAAGGCCCGGGCCACGGGGGCGGTGCCCTCCGGACGGAGCGTCAGCGAGCGCCCCGATCCGTCCTCGAACGTGTACATCTCCTTGCGGACGATGTCCGTGCTCGTCCCGACCCCCCGGACGAACACCTCGGTCTCCTCGAAGGTCGGGGTCTGGATGTGTCCGTAGCCGTACTCGGCGAAGATCCGGGCGGCCTCCGCGACGATGTGGTCACGGATGCGTCCCTCGTCGGGCAGGACGTCGCGGGTTCCGCGGGGTGGCATGGATCCGCTACCCCCGGCCCGTGGGATCGAATCCGTTCTTCTGCATCCAGCGTCGCACGCGGTACCGGTGCAGCATGTTGTCGAAGAACCACCCGAAGCCGAGCAGGATGACGAACATGATGACCGACGAGATGGCGACGGCTCCCACCGGCTGTCCCATCGTGGCGAGGATCACACCGAAGAAGAGGGTGGCGATGACCGTTCGGATGAGGACGCTCCGGAAGGTGGGCTTGATCGGGACGCCCTTCGGCATGTTCGCCGGACGACCACCCTTTGCGACGGGCTCGCCGGACTGCCGTGCTTCGTAGCGTGCGTTCTTGATGGGCTGGGGGCCGGCGTTCGGCCTCCGACGACGCTTCTTGGCGATGACTGGCTCCTTCGTTTACGAGTCGAACGTTGCGGACGGACGCGGCAGCTGCGACTCGAGCACCTGACCGGGTCGGAATCCTCGCAGGCCGAGCTGCGTCGGCGTGATGCCGCTCACAGCCGCACGGGGGATCAGGCCCACGAGCTCGCTGTCGCCGAGGCGGGCGCCCAGCCGGTCGGCCTCACGTCGAACGGCCGCGATGGCGAGGGACGGAGGGGTCAGGCGGTAGTCCTCCAGGTTCATCGACACCTGCGCCGCACCGGCCGACGGCAGATAGAGGCCGAGGGCGCGGAGCCCCGGCAGGCCCCCGCCGCTCTCACGGACGCGGGCCGCGATGGCCCGTGCCTGGTCGAGGCCGCCGTCGTCCAGCCAGACGTTCAGGGCGATGAGGGGATCGCGTGCGCCCACCAGCACGGCGCCCGCCGTCGCGTGCATGCGCGCGGGACCGTCGTCGGGGAGGAGCACACCGTCGTCGATCCGGGACGCCAGGCCCTCCACCCCGCCGGCGCGGAAGTCGTGCGGGCGCCGCCGGGTCGGGGCGGTCGCGATGGCCCCGTAGCGGAACACCGGGATCAGGAGCTCGTCACCGATGCGCTGCGCGATACTCGCGGCGAGTTCGGCCGCAAGGGGGAGGTCGCTCGGTTCGCGGGCCACGATCGGGACGACGTCGAGAGCACCCACCGTCGGGTGGACCCCGCGCAGTCGCCGCACGTCGATGGCGTCCATGGCGGCGGCCGCCAGGTCGACCATGGCGTCCTGCACGGCGAGCGGGTCGCCGGCGACGCTGAAGACCGTCCGGTGGTGATCCGGGTCCGAGTGCACGTCCATGACGCGCACGCCGACGCGGGCGATGGCCTCCTCGAGGTCGTGGATGACGCGCGGATCGCGCCCCTCGGCGACATTGGGCACGGCGACGACCACCGGTGGTTCGACACCGGGCGGTGTGGGTTCGACAACGCCGATCTGACCAGTATCGCTATCGTTCACCGGTAATACCGTGAGAACTCTCGTCCGCCTCCTCGCATTCCTCCGACCATATCGTGTCCAGGTCGCCGTGACCGCCACGGCCGCGGCCCTCCTCATGGCGTGTTCGGCCGCCATCCCGTGGTTCACGCGCCTCATCATCGACGACGTGATCGGGGACGGGCGACGCGATCTGCTGTGGCCGCTGGTCGCCGCGATCGTCGGTGTGGGCCTCCTTCGCATGGGGTTGGCGGCGATCCGCAGGATGGTGTCCGGCAACGTCAGCCTGGGGGTCGAGTTCGACCTGCGCGGACAGATGTTCGAGCACCTGCAGCGCCAGTCGTTCCGCTACTTCGACCGCATGCCGGTGGGACAGCTCATGTCCCGGGCCACGAACGACCTTCAGATCATCCGGTTCTTCCTGGGATACGGCCTGGTCTTCATCTTCTCCAACGCCTTCGCGCTCGCGCTCTACACGGTGCTCCTGTTCCTGATCGACCCGCTGCTCACGCTGCTCGCCCTGCTCATGGCACCGGCTCTGCTCGCGGTGGCCTGGCGGTCGAGCGTCCGCACCCAGCCGCTCCTCGTGGACGCCCAGCAGAAGGTGGCCGACGTCACGCAGGGCGCCGAGGAGAGCATCGTCGGCATCCGCGTGGTGAAGGCGTTCGGCCAGGAGGACCGTCAGAGCGAGCGGTTCGCGGACACATCGATGACCGCGTTCCGCACCAGCATGCATGCCAACCGCGTGCAGGCCTTCTACACGTCGTTCATGGGTTTCCTTCCCACGCTCGGACTGGCGGTCGTGGTCATCCTGGGCGGTGTCCGGGCGATCGACGGCGACCTCACCACCGGCGAGTTCGTCCAGTACTTCCAGTACCTCCTCATGCTGGTGTTCCCCCTGCGCATGGTGGGGACCCTGGTCGGCAGCGCGCAGCGGGCGACGGCCGCGGGCGTCCGCATGTTCGAGGTGCTCGACAACGAGCCCGACCTGACCGAGCCCGACGACCCGCGCCCCCTGCCCGCTGGGGACGGACACGTGCGATTCGCGGACGTGTCGTTCGGGCACGAGACGCCGACCGGCCTTCTCCGCGACATCGATCTCGACATCCCCGCGGGCCGGGTCGTGGCGCTCATCGGCGCCACCGGCTCGGGAAAGACGACGCTCGCACAGTTGATCCCCCGGTACTACGACGTCACGGGCGGGTCGGTGACACTGGACGGCGTCGACGTCCGGGACCTCCACCTGGACGACCTGCGCCGCGCCGTGGGCGTCGTCGCACAGGAGCCCTTCCTCTTCAGTCTGTCCGTGCGCGACAACATCGCCTACGGGTGCCCCGACACGACCGACGCCGCCATCCGCGAGGCCGCCCGCATCGCCATGGCCCACGACTTCATCGCCGCGCTCCCCGACGGCTACGACACGATGATCGGCGAACGTGGCTACACGCTGTCCGGGGGGCAGCGCCAGCGGATCGCGATCGCGCGCGCGGTGCTCACGGATCCCCGTGTCCTCATCCTCGACGAGGCCACGGCCTCGGTGGACGCCACCACCGAACGCGAGATCCAGACGGCGCTCCGCGCCGTGATGCGCGACCGCACCACGATCATCATCGCCCACCGCCTCTCAACGATCGCCCTCGCCGACGAGATCGTGGTGCTGGGTGACGGGGTGATCGCCGCGCGGGGCACGCACGAGACGCTCCATGCGACCAGCGACCTGTACCGCGAGATCCACGACGCGGGCCTCGTCGCGAGCGCACCGGAGGTGGGGTGATGACCGTCGGCGGCCGGCCGGGACCACCCACCGTCCTGAGCAGCGCCGGGCGGGCACCGGCGGAGCGCATCCCGGTCCGGATGCTGCGAAAGCTCCTTCCGTACTTCCGCCCGTACCGGTGGCAGATCGTCGCGACGCTCGTTCTCATGGGGCTGGTGGCGATCGCCGGTCTCGCCTCCCCCGCTCTGGTGCAGATAGCGATCGACCACGGCATCGACGAGGGTGACAAGTCCGTCCTCGTCTGGGCCGTCTTGCTGATCGTGGCCGCGGGCCTCGTCGGCTGGATCGCCGGATACGGGCAGACGTACCTTGCGGCCTGGGTCGGGGAGCGCATGCTCTACGACATCCGGACGCGCACGTTCTCGCACATGATGCACCTGTCCCTGGGGCATCACGAGAAGACCCCCACAGGGGTCAGTGTCAGCCGCCTGACCAGTGACATCGAGGCGCTGCACCAGCTCGTCACCGAGGGTGTGACCACCCTCGTCGTCCAGGGACTCACCTTCGTCGGGGTCATCGTCATCCTCTTCGGCTACGACTGGCAACTGGCGCTCTGGGCGTTCGCGGTGTTCCCGCTCCTCATCGTGGCCACGGCCATCTTCCGGCTGGCCTCGGCCGGGGCGTACCGCCGCACCCGGGAGCGCATCGCCCACGTCCTCGCCGTGCTCCAGGAGTCGATCTCGGGTGTCAGGGTCGTCCAGGGATTCGGGCGTCAGCACGCGGCGCAGTCGAGCTTCCGGGACGCCAACGCGGAGTACCGGGAGGCCAACATGCAGACCATCCGGATCTCCGCCGTCTACTTCCCCGGCGTCGAGTTCCTGACGGCGGTGGGCACCGCCCTGGTGCTGTTCTTCGGGGCCAGCCGCGTGATGGACGGCGACATCACCGTCGGGGTGCTGGTGGCGTTCGTCGGCTACGTCGTCATCTTCTTCGACCCGATCCAGCAGCTCTCGCAGCTGTACGGCACGTTCCAGTCGGCGATGGCCGCCCTCGAGAAGATCCTCAACGTGCTCGAGACCGAGCCGGACCTGGTCGATCGCGCGGACGCCGTCGACCTGCCGGAGGTCCGGGGTGAGGTCACGCTGCGCGACGTCACCTTCGCCTACGGCGACACCCCGGTGCTGCGCGATGTCGATCTGACGATCCCCGCGGGCACCACGGTGGCGCTGGTCGGCGAGACCGGAGCGGGCAAGTCGACCCTGGCGAAGCTCATCGCCCGGTTCTATGACCCGACGGAGGGTGCGGTCCTCATCGACGGTCACGACCTGCGCGGAGTGCGGCAGAGGTCGCTGCGCGCCCAGCTGGGGATCGTCCCCCAGGAGGGTCACGTCTTCCGCGGGACGGTCGCCGAGAACCTCCGCTTCGCACGCCCCGACGCCACCGACGACGAGCTGTGGGCGGCCCTCGACGCCGTGGGCGCCCATGATCTGGTGACCGCGCTCCCGGACGGGCTCGACACCGAGCTGGAGGAGCGGGGCTCGCGCCTGTCGGCCGGTCAGCGCCAGATCATCGCATTCGCCCGCGCCCTGGTCGCCGATCCGCGCCTTCTGATCCTGGACGAGGCCACATCGTCCGTCGACCTCCGGACGGAGGGGCAGATCGAGGTCGCGCTGGAGCGGCTCCTCGCCGGCCGCACCGCGATCGTCATCGCCCACCGCCTCTCCACCGTGCGGCGGGCGGATCGCATCATCGTGGTCGACCACGGCCGGGTGGTCGAGGACGGCACCCACGACGAGCTCATCGCACGGGGTGGCCGCTACGCCGATCTCTACGCCAACTGGCGGTCGTGAGCGCGGACTCCCGGACCTCCGGCGCCCCCGAGGGGCGCGCTCCGTGCGGTCGCCGGCCCGACCCGGTGCGATCGGCGTGTGCTAGGCTGACCGGCGCCCGTACGGGGGTTCGATGGGGGATCGTCTAGCGGTAGGACGCCGGGTTCTGGCCCCGGTAGCGGGGGTTCGAATCCTCCTCCCCCAACTCGAGTTCTCTCCATAGCGGGCAATGGCAGTGGCACCACAGGGCGCATTCGTCTAGGGGCCTAGGACGCCGGCCTCTCACGCCGGTAACACGGGTTCGAATCCCGTATGCGCTACTCCATTGAGACCTCCGCAGGCGCGGGGGTCTCGTCAATTCGGGGATGTGCTCGCGGCACCGCCGGGTGCATCGCACGGGCGATGCCCTTCGCCGGCAGGTGCCCTCCACCGCGGTGATGCGGTGTACGCTCCTCCTGTGGTCGAGGGGCCTCTACCCTCCTCCGCACCCGGGATCTCGGCCGTTTCCCGCGGCCGGGCTCCCAGCTTCCGCACGGCTTCCCCGAGAGAGGCGAACGGACGTCAGTCGGCGGACGCGCCCGCCGCGAGGGCGACGGCGACCTCACCCGCCAGCGCAGCGTTCGCGACGATCAGTTCGCGATTGACCTCGGTGGTGCGTCCCCCCGTGGCCTCGCTGAGCGCGCGCAGGACCTCCGGGGTCACGGCCGGCCCCGTCACACCGGCGTCGCGCACCCGCGCGACGGCCTCGTCGGTGAGGGTCGCGATGTCGTCCAACGACCGGTCCGGCGGCCGTACGAGGAGGACCGCGCCACCTCCCAGGTCCCAGTGCAACCGGGCGACCTGGGCGACCTCGGCGGGAAGCTCGACGCGTGCCGAGACCGGCGGCCCGCCTCCCCGCGCGTAGAACAGGGGGAGCGTGTCGGTGCGCCACCCGAGCAGCGGGACGCCGAGGGTCTCGAGCATCTCGGCCGTGGCGTCCACATCGAGCAGTGACTTGACGCCGGCGCTCACCGCGATCACCGGGCACGCCGCCAGCGCGGGCAGGTCCGCCGACACGTCCGGCGGCGCCGGGAACTCCTGGTGCACACCGCCGAGTCCTCCGGTGGCCATCACCGGGATCCCGGCCCTCCTGCACACCGTGACCGTGGCGCCGACCGTCGTGGCGCCCAGCGCACCCTGCGCCAGACACGGCGCCAGGTCGCGCGGTCCGCACTTCCGGACCTGATCGGCCGACTCCCCGAAACGCCCCAGGTCGTCACGTGCCAGCCCCACGTGGATGGAGCCGTCCACCACCCCGACTGTGGCGGGCACCGCCCCGCTGGCGCGGACGGCGTCCTCGGACGCCGCCGCCACCATGACCCCGTCAGGATGCGGGAATCCGTGCGATACGAGGGTGGTCTCGAGCGCGACGACCGGCCGCCCCTCGTCGAGGGCGGACCGGACCTCGTCGCCGATGAGGATCATCGGACGGGAGACGGCGGCGAGGTCGCCTCGCGCATGGGGGGCAGCGACCCCTCGCGGCCCAGGCACATCGTCACGGCGTGATAGCCACGGGCGATGCGGTCCTCTACGTCGTCACCCATCAGGAAACCGGCGGCGAACGCCTCATCGGCACCGGTGGCGTCGACGACGGCGATGTCGGGGGCGGGCACGACATACGCGCGTTCGCGGCCACGGACCAGGACGGTACCGTCCTCACGGGTCGTCACCGTCAGATCCGCGAGCGGGAGCGTCCCGATCTCGTCGGCCTGGGCCTCCGAACCGAGCAGCACGGACGGACGGATCGCCCGAAGCCGCCGCGACACCGTCCGGGAGCCCACGAACCGCATAAGCGAGACCGGTGCGAGACCCACCGAGACCCGGGCACCCACGTGCCGGGCCATGGTGGCCGCCATGACGGCGACCTCGGCGTCGATCCGGGTGAGCAGCGCATGCCCGCAGATGTGGAGGGCGTCGACGTCCGCGAACCACGCGGGGTCGAGGTCCGCCGGCGTCAGGCGCACGGGCGACGCGTCGGACCCGTCGGCGGCCATCGGATCGGCCGGTCGACGCGCCGCGGCGTCGGTACCCACGACCGGGCCGCGGAGACGCACACCGCGGGTGAACAGGTCGGCCGCGGCCATCTGCGCGACCGGGTCGTCGCCCCGGGCCCCGATCAGGCCGACCTCACCTCCGAGGGCGGCGACCCACGCGGCGAGCGCCGCCGCCTGCCCGTCGACGCTCACCCGAGAGCATGCGGGAGCCCCGGCCTCCGACCGCTGATCCCGTCGCAGGACGACGTCCACGTGCATATCGCCAAGGGTGATCACGCGCATTGCGTGATTGTGACGATGTTCACCGAGCGCAACACTCCCCAATGGTCGGGTTTCTCATAGAGGTTCTGGAGATTCATCCTGGACCTACGGGGAGTCTCGGCCCTACCCGGACCCATACCCGCCTCTCCATTCGCATACTTTCGCCATCGGGCCGAACGGCGGGATCGTGACGGTGTCCCCGGGCATGGCCAACCCCCGGGGTCGAGCCGGTACGCTGGCCGTATGAAGATCGGAATCCTCACCGGAGGCGGAGACTGCCCCGGCCTCAACGCCGTCATCCGTTCGGTCGTCCGCGTCGGCGAGAACGTGCATGGGAACACACACATCGGCATCCGCCACGGCTGGCGCGGCCTGCTCGAGAAGGAGACCACCCCGCTGGGCCTGCAGCAGGTCGCCGGGATCCTCCCCCGCGGGGGCACCATCCTCTCCACCTCGCGCACGAACCCGTTCAAGGACGGGGGCGGCGGCCAGGTCTGCGCCGACAACGCGAAGGAGCTCGGCCTGGACGCCCTCGTCGCCATCGGCGGAGAGGACACGCTCGGTGTGGCGAACCGCCTCTCCGAGGAGTTCGGGCTCCCCTGTGTGGGGGTTCCCAAGACCATCGACAACGATCTGGACGGCACCGACTACACGTTCGGATTCTTCACCGCGGTCGACATCGTCACCGAGGCGCTCGACCGCGTCCACACCACGGCCGAGTCGCACGACCGCGTCATCGTGGTCGAGGTGATGGGTCGCCATGCCGGCTGGATCGCGACCTACGCCGGCATCGCCGGTGGCGCCGACTTCATCCTGATCCCCGAGGACCCGCAGCCCATCGAACGGGTCTGCGACGCCGTGGTCTCGCGGCATGAGAGCGGTCGCCGGTTCTCGATCATCGTGGTCAGCGAGGGTTTCCAGTTCTCGGAGGACCCGGGCGGCGGCCCGGTCGACGAGTTCGGCCATCGCGACCTCTCGAAGGCCGCCATCGGTGAGCGCGTCGCCGGGCTCATCTCGGAGCGCACGGGATACGAGGCGCGCTCCGTCGTCCTGGGGCACGTGCAGCGCGGCGGCTCGCCCAACGCCTTCGACCGGATCCTCGCCACCCGCTTCGGCACCCTGGCCGCCGACCTGGTGGCGCAGGGACGGTTCGGACGCATGGTCGCGCTCCGCGGCGACGAGGTCATCGACATCCCGATCAGCGAGGGGGTCGCCAAACTGAAGACGGTGCCGCCGGAGCGATACGCCGTGGCGCGCCCGTTCTTCGGCTTCTAGATCGCACTCGGCGGTTTCCGTAGGTCCGACGGCGTCTGCTCGCCGTACCACCGGCGCCTTCGGCCCGCGGAGTGGACACCGGGCACCAGGTACGCGATGCCCACTCCTCCTCCGCTCCGGAGACGGAAGCACGCCCGCTTCCGATGCGGGACGCGCCGACCTCACCGGTGCGCTTCACCCCGCTGCGGTCCGCTGCGGTCCGGATGATGAGTCCGACGACGTGCCCCCATCCCGCCCCCCACGTGACGGACGCCGGGATCGCGAGCGTCACACGTCCCTCGATCGACCTCCCGAACGCCCCATGCGTGCACCGTCCGACGAAGGCGGTCGCCATGCTGTTACCCTCGAACACCGATGCCACGCTCACTCATCATCTGCGAAAAGCCGTCGGTCGCCCGTGACGTGGCCGCCGCCCTGCCCGGCACCTTCAAGAAGGACGGTGACTTCTACAAGGGCACCAAGTACACCGTCGCGTTCGCCGTCGGCCACCTCGTCGAGCAGATCGACCCGGACGGCTACGACTCCAAGTTCAAGAAGTGGGTCTACGACGATCTCCCCATCGTCCCGGACACGTTCAGGTACCACGCGCGTGACGCCCGCTCGTCCAAGCAGCTGAAGGCCCTGCACAAGCTGATGGCGGACGACGACGTCGACGTCCTTGTCAACGCCTGCGACGCCGGGCGCGAGGGCGAGCTGATCTTCAAGCTCATCCTGCAGACGGCGCCCAAGAAGGCGCTGGGCAAGCCGGTCATGCGCGCGTGGTTCAGCTCGATGACCAAGCAGGCCATCCGCGATGCGTTCGACAACCTCCGTGACGATGAGGAGATGCAGCCGCTGGAGGCCGCCGCGCGCGCCCGCAGCGAAGCCGACTGGCTGGTGGGGATGAACGCCACGCGCGCCGCCACCACCAAGGCCGGCTCGGTGCGCAAGGTGCTCAGCCTGGGCCGTGTGCAGACGCCGACGCTGGCGCTCATCGTGGCACGCGACCTGCAGATCCAGGCGTTCGTCCCGCAGGACTACTGGGAGGTGCACGGCACCTTTACCACGGCCGAGGGTGCGGTCTACAACGGCCTCTGGCACGAGGGCTCCAAGAACCGCCTCGACTCCGCCGACGCTGCAGCAGCCATCGTCAAGGTGACGAACGGGGCGCCGGCCGTCGTCGAGAGCCTCGAGACCAAGCCGCAGACCGAGCAGGCCCCACTGCTCTACGACCTCACCACGTTGCAGCGCGAGGCCAACAGCCGCTTCGGCTTCGCGGCTCAGCGAACCCTGTCCACGGCCCAGGCCCTCTACGACCAGCACAAGCTGCTCACGTATCCGAGGACCAACTCGCGCTACCTGTCCGGGGACATGGTGGGCGACCTCAAGTCGATCGCGTCGAACGTCGGATCCGCGGCACCGGTGTACGCCGATGCCGCCCGGTTCGTGCTCGCCCTCGAGAAGCTCCCGCTGCGGAAGGTCGTGAACGACGCCAAGGTCACGGACCACCACGCGATCATCCCGACCAACGCCGACCACGACCTCTCGCGTCTGAACAACGACGAGCGGCGCATCTACGACATGGTCGCCCGGCGGTTCCTCGCCGTGTTCCACCCGGCAGCGAAGTTCGAGAACACCGTGGTCGAGACGCGCTGTGCCGAGCACCTGTTCCGCAGCCGCGGCAAGGTCATGATCGAGGCCGGGTGGCGCGCCGTCTACGGCGAGGAGGCCGTCGACACCACGGCGTCCGGCAAGGCGAAGGACGAATCCGAGAAGGACCAGAAGCTCCCGCAGCTCGCGAAGGACGAGTCGGTCACATGTACCGAGTCCGAGTCACTGGCCAAGCAGACGAAGCCCCCCGCGCGCTACTCGGAAGGCACGCTCCTGCGGGCCATGGAGACGGCCGGGAAGCTGGTCGACGACGACGAGGCCGCCGAGGCCATGAAGGACGCCGGGCTCGGCACGCCGGCCACCCGTGCGGCCACGATCGAACGGCTCATCGACGCCGATTACGTCGAGCGTGACGGACGCAGCCTCCGGGCGACGGAGAAGGGCATCGGGCTCATCCAGATGCTCGGCGACCATGTCCTCACCAAGGCCGAGCTGACCGGACGCTGGGAGCAGCGGCTCAACCGCATCCAGCGCGGCGAGGAGTCGCACGACGACTTCCGGCGCGACGTCGAGGCCTTCACGGGTGACGTGGTGGCGTGGTTCGCCGACAAGGATCGCGACGACCTGCGCATCGAGCGCCGTGAGCTGGCCAAGTGCCCCACCCCCGGGTGCGAGGGCATGATCGTCGAGTACCCGAAGAGCTACGGGTGCAACAGCTACAAGAGCAAGGACGAGCCGGGCTGCGGCTACACGCTCTGGAAGCGCCAGAACGGCAAGAACCTCACCTACGACGCCGCCATGGAGCTCATCGCCCAGGGCAAGTCCAGCAAGGATCTGGAGGCCGAGCGCGAGATCATCGGCCCCTGCCCCACGCCGGACTGCGGTGGCGAGATCATCGAGCGCACACGGAGCTACGGCTGCACCAGCTGGAAGAGCCGGTCCGAGACCGGCTGCGGCTTCGTCATCTGGAAGAAGGTCCGCGGCCAGAAGGAGGAGGTCGACGTCGAGACGGCCAAGCGCATGGTCGCCGCGGGCGAGACCAATGCGACTCCCGCGGCCTCGAAGGAACCCGTCGGAGACTGCCCCACCCCGGGGTGCGGCGGCAAGATCGTCGAGAACTCGCGGGCCTACGGCTGCACCAGCTGGAAGAGCCGAAAGAATCCCGGCTGCGGCTTTGTGATCTGGAAGAGGGAGAAGGGCCACGACGTGACGCGCGAGGAGGCGGCCGAGCGCATCGCCGAGGCCCACAACGCAGGCGCATCCGGGGCCAAGGGCACGCCCGAGCCGACCGCGGCGTCATGACCGCCGAGCAGGTGACCGCACACCTGCTCGCCCGGGCGTCCGTCACCTACTCGCGCGCGTCCGGCCCCGGCGGCCAGCACCGCGACCACACCGAGAACCGTGCGGAGCTCATCGTCGGGGCGGACGCCCTCGCCGGGCTTCCGACGCCCCTGGCCGCCGCGCTTCGCACCGGTCTGCGCCTGGATCGCCGCCCCCTGCGCCTCGTCTCGCAGCGCGACCGGTCACGCGACCGCAATCGCCAGCACGTCGAGCGCGCCCTGTATGACCGCGTCGCAACGGCCATGACGCCGCGGCGTGCCCGCGTGGCGACGCGACCGTCGAATGCGTCGGTCGCCCGCCGTCTGGACCAGAAGGCGCGCCGGTCCAGCACGAAGGCGCTCCGCCGCCGCCCGTCGGCCGACTGAGGCCGCAACGGATCACTGTTCCCCGCCGCCCGATCCATCGTGGGGCGAGCGAAGTGGGCGTCGTCGGTACCGGACGTCCTCGACCGTCCGGGAGCGACAGAACCTCGCACGTCCGGTGCCAAGGCAAGTCTGGTGCCAGGCACTTAACTTGCGAGTACCAAACCGCACAAGCATGAAATGCCTGCTCATCGGCCCTTCTGCGGACGCAGGACCATAGCGCGCACGTCCGGTGCCTGGCACCAGACTTTCCGTGGATGTCCAACGAACCCCCGAGAGACGCTCTCCCGGGCCGGGCCCGCGACTACCAGATGATCTGGCTGATCGCGTAGATGGCGATTCCGGCGAGTCCGCCGATCACCGTCCCGTTGATCCGGATGAACTGGAGGTCCCGTCCCACAGCCATCTCGACACGCCCCGCCGCGTCGTGGGGATCCCACCGCTCGACCGTGGTCGCGATGAGGTCGCCGGCCTGATGGCGGTGCTCCTCGAGGAGATACGTCACCGCGGCCTCGACCCACCGGTCGATCTTGCCCTGGAGCTCCGGCTCGGCGGCCACGGTGGCACCGATGGCCTGGACCTCCTCGGCGATCTGGGTGCGCAGGACAGACGAGGGGTCACGCGCCTGCTTCTGCAGCATCGCCTTGAAGTCGGTCCACAGGGAGGCCGTCCAGGTGCGCACGGCCGGGTGCGACAGGATCTGCATCTTGATCTCCTCACCGCGCTCCATCAGAGCCGGATCGTTCTGCAGCCGATCGGCGAGAGATGCGATGCGCACGTCGAGGTACCCGCGGAACTCATGGTCGGGATTCGCGCCGACCTCACGCACGAAGCCCTGGATGGCGTCATAGATCTTGTTGAAGATCCGGTCGTCGATGGATTCGGGCACCCACCACGGTGACTCCTTGCCGAACCTGGCGCGCAGGTTCTCCCGGTGCTCGTCGAGGAACCGCGTGGCCGCCTTGAGGCCGGCGTCGACCAGCTCCGTGTGGCGACCGTCCTGCGTGGCCACGGCGAGCACCCGCCCCGCCAGCGGCGCCAGCGGAACCTTCCGGACCCACGAGTCGAGCGAACGCTCGATGGCCAGCTGCACCCGGTCGTCCCGGAGCACCTGGGCGGCCCCGGCGATGGTGGCGGAGGCATGCCGCGCGACGACCTGCGCATTCTCCTCCTGCGACACCCACTCGGCCGCACGTTCGGTCACCCGCGCACCACGGAGCTTCTCGATCACGACGGTGCCGGTGAGGAAGTTCTCCTCCACGAACGAGCCGATGGCCCGTCCCAGCTGGTCCTTGCGGCTCGGGATCAGCGCCGTGTGCGGTACCGGGATCCCCAGCGGGTGACGGAAGAGGGCCGTGACGGCGAACCAGTCGGCGAGACCACCCACCATGGAGCCCTCGGCGGCCGCGGCCACGTAACCCAGCCATGCGTGGTCGCCCTCGAAGATGTGGGCGACGACGAAGACGACGGCGGAGAACACCAGCAGCCCCGTCGCACGACGCTTCATGCGCCGCAACCCGCGGGCCCGTGCCTCGTCGTCGTATCCGGGGGCGATCAGGACGTGGTCGCTCATCGTTCTCGAAAGTCTGACAGCACGACCGGTGGAGATTTTCGCCGAGCCGCCGATACCAGAGTGACGAGCCTCGCGCGGCTCGGGAAGCACACTCGATCCTCGGCCGAGGGTCACAGTGGATCCCGTCACACCGTCGTCACCACACCAACCCTTCATCGGAGCGCGCCTTCTTGAACGTCGACAGCGCCATTCGCATGCGTCGCAGCGTCCGCCGGTACTCCGACCGTCCGGTCTCGGACGCCGTGATCGAGGAGTGCCTCCGTCTCGCCCTTCTCGCCCCCTCGGGAGGAATGGCACAGGCCTGGAGTTTCATCGTGGTGCGCGACCCCGAGGTGCGCGGGCCCCTCGCCGAACTCGTGATCGACGGTGGCGCCGAGTACTTCGCAACCGTCCGCCCGCCCGCCGAGGGCGTCACGTCGCGCGAGCACGCCCGGTGGGCGGCCTACTACGCCGAACAGACCCTCGGGACCTACCTGCAGGTGCCGGTGTGGATCGTCGCCGCACGGGTGCCCCGCAACGTCTTCCCCGCCGAGCAGGCGCAGCTGGAGCACGATGCGGACCTCATGTCGATCGCGTTCGCCATGGAGAACCTCTTCGTCGCGGCCCGCGCCCGTGGGATCGGAACCGTGCCGACGGTCTTTCACTGGTATCGCGACGCCGACTTCCGGTCGCTTCTCGACCTGCCGGACGACATCGAGGTCCCCGTCATCACGCCGTTCGGCTACCCGATCGAGTTCCCCACATCCCTTCCCCCGGCCCTCAAGGCCATCCGACGCCCCTGGCGCTCGCTGGTGTTCGACGACCGCTGGGAGGTACCGCACGCCGCACCTGAGGCAGACGTGTCCGCCGAGGCCCCGCCCGACGAGCCGACCTCGTCCGGTGCCGCCGTCGAAGTGACCGAAGAAACGACGGACGCCGTATCGGAGGCCGGGGCCGCCACCGATGAGGCGACGGTCAACGAAACCGACGACACCGTGACGACGGACACAGAGGCGACGGGCGCCACGCCGCTTGCCGAAGCCGCCACGGCCGAGACGACGAGCGACGAACCTGACGACACCGACCGGCCGGATGTCTCCGCCGAGGCGACCGAGACGGCTGCGACGGTGAGCGACGCGTCAGACGACGCGAATGACGACGGCACGGAGGCGGCCGACGCCGCCGCGTCGACGACGGATGCCGCCGAGGAGCCGTCCACGGCCGAGACGAGCACCGACCCCGCCGATCGGGATCCCGAGCAGACGTCCCGCCAGGACACCCACCTTGCCGACGGCCCGCCCGCCGATCCGTCCCGGTGGACACGGCCGCGCGCGACGCCGCCCATACGCCCCGCATCGTGGGGGCGTGCCCCAGAACCGCAGAGCGACGCGAACACCTCCACGAACGGAAGCGCGCCCCGGGACACGACGTCCGCGGGGATACCGCGCACCCCGGAGCCCGCCCCGACACCTGTGGCCGCGACGGTGACACCCGCAGCCGCTCCGCAGTCCGGTCCACCACCGATCCCCGCCACCGGTACCACGCCGACCATCATCGCACCCGCTGTACCCCAAAGCGTCGCATCCGACGAGCCGGTCGCCCGGTCATCCGACACCGCCACACCGGCGGTCCCGACCCCGCCGCCTGCCGCATCCGAGCAGCCACCGGCCGCCACGTTGACGGAGCCGGCCGAGACCGAGGATCGTCGACCGTCCGCGTCGAGTGCCACGAGCACGTCCCCGGTGGCCGATGCGCCCGCCGCCGCCACACCGCCCACGAAGGCGGCCACGGGCAACACGGCGACGGCCGCGCGAGCACCCGGCGCCCCGGCGAAGCCGGAGACCGACGACACGGACACGACCGCGGCGCCGTCGCGCACGTCCGCCGACGGCGACGTCCCCGCCGAACCGGGCACCGATGCGAACGACACGACGACCGCGGCGTCCCCGCGGCGCGACGAATCCCCTCGCCGTGACATCCCCGGCCACATCCGGCCGGCGACGCCGATCTCGGCGTCCGAGGCGATCACCGCCGCCCACAGCGAGCTCGGTCTCAGCCGCATCGAGATCGCCGAGATCATCGGCACGACCCCGGGGCTCGTCGACGAGTGGGGCACCGGTGCATCGGAGCCCGGCCGCCACATGGCCGAACAGATTGATTCGCTCTGCGGAGTCGTCGCCGCCGTCCGCGAGGCGATGTCGACGCGCGCGGCCCGGGTGTGGCTGAGCATCCCCTCGCCGGAGCTCGACTACTACACGCCCATCGACGTCCTGCGCCGCGGCGAGCTCTACCTGCTCGAGCGCACCCTTCGCGAACGTCCCCGCGACATCACCCTCGGCCTGGCCATGCGGACGGACGGTGGCACCGCGTCGGGCGACGAGGACGCATCATAGGCCCCGCCACGCCACGAGATCCGATCTCCAGCCCATCCTCCACCGACCGATCTGAGAAGCCGATGCCACCGACCACCGACCAGCGCCCGTCCACGCTGACCGCCACCGCCTCGGAGCTCGCCCGTTCGATCGAGGCGAACCTCGCGCGCGTCATCCACGGCAAGCCGGAGGCGATCCGGCTGGCCGTCGTCACCCTCCTCGGGTCCGGTCACCTGCTGCTGGAGGACGTCCCCGGCGTGGGCAAGACCCTCTTCGCCAAGTCGCTCGCCCGCTCGATCCACGGCGACCTCCGCCGCATCCAGGGCACCCCGGACCTGCTTCCCGCGGACCTCACCGGCGTGGCCGTACTCGATCAGCGCGAGGGTTCGTGGCGTTTCCGCGAGGGCCCCCTCTTCGCGAACATCGTCCTGGTGGACGAGATCAACCGCGCGACCCCCCGCACCCAGTCGGCCCTGCTGGAGGCCATGGAGGAGCGCCAGATCTCCGCCGACGGAAGCACGCGGGTGCTGCCCGACCCGTTCATGGTCATCGGCACCCAGAACCCGCACGAGCACCACGGCACGTTTCCGCTGGTCGAGGCGCAGCGGGACCGGTTCACCATGGTGCTGAACCTGGGGATGCCATCGCGGGAGTCCGAGCTCGCCATCCTCCGCGGCGAGGTGGGCACGGACATGCTCGACATCATCCAGCCCGTCGCGGACACCGCGTCCCTGAGGGGCGCCATCGACTGCGTACGCACGATCCACGTCGCCGACTCGGTCACCGAGTACATCCTCGATATCGTCACTGAGACGCGAACCAGCGATCAAATCGAGCTGGGTGCCAGCCCGCGCGCCTCGCTCAGCCTGCAGCGCTCGGCGCAGGCGTACGCGCTGATGGAGGGTCGCGGCCACGTCCTGCCGGACGATGTGAAGGCCGTCGCCGCGCCCGCGCTGGCGCACCGCATCACCACGTCCGGAGGATTCGACCTGACCCGTTCGCGCGAGCTCATCGAGGAGATCCTCCACCGGGTTCCGACGCCCCGCGGATGACGACCCGCGCCATCTCCGTCTCCCGATGGCTCGCGGGTGTCCTGATCGTCGCCGGCATCACACTTCGCCTCGTGGCCGGCGGCCACCGGCTGGCGCCGATCCTGGTGACCCTCGGCCTGCTGGCCGCCATCCCCGGCCTCGTCGCGGACCGGCGCGCGCGCCGGCAGGGGGCGATCGGCGCCCCGCCGACGGGCCTCCTTCTGCCACGCTCGCTCGCACCGCTCTGGGGGGCCGTTGGCTTCACCCTCATGTTCTTCCTCGCGGCCCGCACGACCGGGGCGGGATGGCTGATCGTCCTCTCCTGCCTCATCATCGGCTCCGTCGTCGTGGGCGTGGTCGTCCCGCCCCTCACGCTCGCCCGCATCCGCGTACGGATGAGCGGACCGGGTGACGCGGTGGCGGGCGAACCGTTCACCCTCTCCGTCGCGGTCGACCGCCCCGGCCTGGGGCTTCTCGCCCAGGGCGCGTCACCGCCCACACCGCTCGCGGCGGTGCTGGACGGCGCGAACCCGATCGGCCCCGTCATCGCCCGGCGCGGCGTCATCCGCGAGATGACCGTGGTCATCTCGTCCAGCGCGCCGCTCGGCATGCTCCGGGCGTCGCGGCGGATCACCGTCCCGCTCGATCACCCGGTCCACGTGTCGCCCCGGATGGGCAGGTGCCAGGAGACGGGCGCATCGCAGAACGCGGCCGAGGGCGAGATGGCAGGGAGCCGCCCCACCCACGGTGACCGCCTGCGGTCGGTCCGCGAGTACGCGGATGGCGACGCCATGCGCCTCATCCACTGGCCGGCCAGCGCACGCCGCGGTGACCTCGTGGTGAAGGAGCTTGAGTCCCCCGCAAGCCCCCACCTGCACCTGGTGGTGGCGCTCACGGGTGTTCCCGAGGTCGACGACCCCATCTGCGACGACGCGATGGCGACGGCGGTGCGGGCACTGGAGGACGGCCGATCGATCACCCTCCACACCAATGACGGAACGGGTGCACGGGTCACCCCGGTGCGCCGCCCGCGCGACGCCGGCCGGTGCCTCGCCGCTGCCGATGCCGGCGCCGTCCCCGAACCCCACGACGCGTACGGACGCATCGTCCGTCTGACCGCACCGGGTGCCCCGTGAGCGAGCGGACGACACCGGACCGGCGATCCTGGATGCGCCTGTTGGGCGACATGAGCAACGAGGGCGAGCGCTCCGTCGTCACCCGCGTGGCCGCGCTCGCCGCGGCGATGGTCGCCGGCGCGGCGGTGCTCACGAGCGGGCTCGACGTCGCCCCCGTCGCGTGGGCCTTCCTCCTCCTCATGCCGCTGGGCGCGTGGTTCGCGCACCGGCGCCGGGCGAGCCGTGAGGTCTGGCCCGGCCTGGTGATGACGTGCGTCGCGGTCGTCGCGACGCTGGTGTTCATCGTGCGCAACGGTGACGTCGGATCACCGGCCGAACTGCGCGCACCCCTGGCCGGACTCCTCATCTTCCTCGAGATGGCGCGATCGTTCGTCGTACGGTCCCTGCGCGATCTGCGGTTCACGCTGATGTCGAGCATCGCGCTCATCGCCCTCGCGGGTTCGATGGCCATGTCGATGTCGTTCATCCTCCCGCTCTTCGCGTGGGCCGTCGCCGCCTATGTCTTCCTCGTGGCCGCGCACCGCAGCGAGGTGCGCGCGCTGGCGGACGGCGTGCGTCACGAGCCGGTGCGGCGCCGGCCCCGCATCGCGACCGCCGTCGTCACCTCGTGCCTGGCGCTCGCCGTCGCCGCCGGCGCGTTCATGGTGATCCCCGCCGCCAAGTCCAGCCGGTTCCTCGCCTTCACGGCACGGATCCCCAACGCCACCGCCGTGCCTCAGCAGGGTGGTCTCTCCAACCCGTCCCTCGGCGATCAGAACCCCTCGGGGGCCGGTGGCGGCGACGGCTCCGCGGCCTCCTTCGGGTACTTCGGTTTCGCGAACGAGATGGACACCTCCCTCCGGGGACGGCCGGACGACACCCTCGTCATGCGCGTACGCGCCTCGGCACCCGACTTCTGGCGGGGTCAGAGCTTCGACACCTGGGACGGCCGGAAGTGGACGATGTCGGACCAGAGGACCCGCGTCATCGGAGGGCGGAGCCCGATCCGCGTCCCTCCGCTGGACGAGGAACCGCTGACGAGCGGTGAGGAGTTCATCCAGACGATGTATCTGGCGACTCCCGGGCCGAACCTGATCTTCTCGGCGTTCCGGCCGACGAGCGTCTACATCCCTCAGCGGGCGCTGTTCCAGATGACGGACGGAACGATCCGCACCGGTGTCGAGTTGGAGGACGGAGCGATCTACACCGTCGTGAGCCACCGGCCGCTCGTCACGGAGAGCCGCCTGCGAAGCGCACCGGACTCCCGCCGGGCTCCGTCATCCATCCTGTCGAGGTACGCGACGCCCACCACCTCGACACCGAAGCGGGTGGCGGATCTGGCCGGTCGGCTGACCCGCAACCAGCCCACCACGTACGACAAGGTGCGTGCGATCGAGGCGTGGATGGGCCGCAACACGCAGTACCAGATCGACATCCCGCCGCTCCCTCCGGGGCGCGACGCCGTGGAGCAGTTCCTGTTTCACGACCGCGTCGGCTTCTGCGAGCAGATCGCCTCCAGCCTGGTCGTGATGCTGCGTTCGCAGGGCATCCCCGCCCGCGTGACCGTGGGCTACACACCGGGTGAGCGCAACCCGTTCACGGGCATGTACGAGGTGCGTGCCGACAACGCACACGCCTGGGCCGAGGTCTACTTCCCCGGCATCGGGTGGCAGGCGTTCGACCCGACGGCATCGGTACCGCTCTCGGGCGAGGGACGCGTGGAGCAGGCGCGGCAGGGCCTCGGCGAATATCTCAGCAGCAAGATGCCGGAGATCTCGACGCCGATGGTGCTGGGGCTCGTGCTGCTGTCGAGCGGACTTCTCATCATCATGATGATCCGCCCGGCCCGTCGGCTCATCGGATGGCGCCGCGCGCGCCGCAACCGGGCCTGGGCGGACGTCCAGCGCGAACGGCTGGAGCGGATCGGCGACCGGTTCGGCCATCCACGGGATCCGGCGGCCACGGCGCGGGAATACGGTTCGGGCCTCAGCACCGCTGTCGGAGGGGATCCGCGGATCGAGGGGGTCGTCTCCGCCATCGAGGACGATGCGTTCTCACCGAGCGGACTGGATCCCGAGTCGCGGCAATGGGTCGAGGATCTGATCGACTCGGTGGAGGGGGATCACCGCAGAGGGCGCTGACCGCCCGACGGTGATCCCGCGCATGGGGTGGCGAAGCTGGGAGGCCTTCGCCACCCTCACCCCCGCGTGCGTCGTGCCCGGCACGACGCACGCGACCATCTCCACCCGCTCGACCCCGACGCCGATGCGGGCGGAGAACCGGTCACGCATGACCGGCGCACATCCTCGGCTGCCGTATCGGCTTCTCGAGAGACGGGTTGCACGGAACCGGGTCCGGATGGCGCGACAACCCGGCAGATCGCCGAGAGATACGGCGTCCCTGCAGAAAGCCGCGGGCACATACCGAGAAGCACTTGCGCTCCATCCGGAAATCATCGAACATACGTTCGATGATTCGCTCTCGGCCACACCCGCGACCCCCCATCCTCGGTGGTGGGGGATGACCGTCCTCACCGTCGTCATCCCCCTCTTCACGCTGCGGGTCGCCCTTCACGCGGCACGCCGCCCCTTCGACCTGCCCATCGCACTCGGCCCCCAACCGGGGGATCCGGCAGTCGTCGGTCTCTGCACCCCTCTGGCCTCCGCCCTCGGCGTGAGCCCCGGCCTCCGCGTGGGCGAGGCGCTCGCCCGCTGCCCCGGACTGGAGCTCATCGTGCCGGACCCCGGGGGTTCCGCCCATGCGCAGGAGGTCGTCACCCGGCGACTGGAGGGCATCGGTGCGTCGGTCGAGGAGACCGCGGACGGGGTCTGGCGATTCGCCATCGACGGCCTCCGACGCCTTCACGGAGGTGTCGACGGTGTCGTCCGGCGGGTCCGGTCGGTCCTCCCCGTGGGCATGGACGTGCGCATCGGGATCGGCCCCACCCCGTTCACATCCCTTCAGGCCGCCCATGAGGCGACCCCGCGGACCCCCCTCCATCTCACCCATGACGAGGTCCGGGACTTCCTCGCACCCCTCCCGGCCGGCCGGCTCCCCCTGGACGAGCGACGGGTCCGCGAACTCGACCGGATGGGGGTCACCACCATCGGGCAGGTGGCCGCATTCGAACGCCCCCACATGGTCGACCGTTTCGGGCTGGACGGCCTTCACGCCTGGAACGCCGCCCGCGGAGAGGACGCCGCCCGGCTGGATCCCAGGGATCCCCCCGCCCCCGTCGAGGCGGCGGTCCACTTCCCCGACGCCGTGGGCGCACTCCCCGCGCTCCACGCCGCGGCCCGTCATCTTCTGATCCAGATCGCCACCTCCGTCCGAAACCGTGGCGGCGCGATCCGGGGCCTCACCCTCCGTGCATGGATGGAGGGCGGCGGCTCATGGACCCGCACCATCACCCTGCGTGAGGCCACGGTCCAGATCGATCGCCTCACGATCACGGCATTCCCCGCGCTGGCCGACGTCACCGCCCCCGTCGAGACCCTGGTCATCCGCGCCGACGCGTCGGGGCACATCGGAGGGCAGCAGATCGCCCTCACCGCTCCCGGCAGCCGGGAGCGTGCACGGCGTACCGACGAGGCGATCCGCCAGATCCGGACCGCCCATGGCGATGACGCCGTGCTGCAGGCCGTCGAGATGGAACCCTGGTCATCACTACCGGAACGCCGATGGGCTCTCGTCCCCTACGACGCCTCGACCAGCCCCGGCCGATCGCTGTAGTGGTGAGCCCGACAGGGCTTCCGCACGCCGTCGTGTTCGAGGGACGACGCCGGCCGGTGGTCGCGATCCGCGACGACTGGCTGGTGCAGGACCGCTGGTGGACGGACACGCCCGTCGACCGCCACTATTACGAACTTGTTATCGATCCCGGGCGCCACATCGTCGTATTTCTCGACATACGAAACGACACATGGTTCACCCACCGGCACGAGCACGCATCGTCCGGACCGAGACACGGTACCGCCGATCCCGCCCGGCGAACCGCGGACGGCCGTCGCTGACACGGATTCCCATCAGATGCGGGGACTTCACGGATCCACCCGACGACAACGATTGCGTGCGAACCATCCTCTCCGCGTGCAGACAGGGACATTCGGACCTCGGTCCATTCCGGTCATTCCTGTTGCCGAAGGGAACGATTCTCGGTTAGGGTGCGGGCGCCCTTAGATAGGGCGACCTCACCATTCGATGAGCCCACACATCTCCCACGCCATCCGGGTCCAGGACCTTCACAAGACGTTCGGGACCGTGCTCGCCGTCGATAAGGTCACACTGACGATACCCTCGGGGGAGATCGTCGCCCTTCTCGGCCCGTCCGGATGCGGGAAGACCACGCTTCTGCGCCTCCTCTCGGGTTTCGAACAGCCCGACGGGGGTTCCATCACCATCGGGGGACGTACCGTCGCCGACGACGACGTCTGGGTTCCACCCGAGCACCGCAACGTCGGCATGGTCTTCCAGGACCATGCGCTCTTCCCCCATCGGTCGGTCGCGGCCAACATCGGATTCGGTGTTCCCCGCGCCCGCCGCGCGTCACGCGTGCGCGAGGTGATGGACCTGGTGGGGCTCACCGGCCTCGACGACCGGATGCCCTCTCAGCTCTCCGGCGGGCAGCAGCAGCGCGTCGCCCTGGCACGCGCCCTCGCTCCCGAACCCGGCCTGGTCCTCCTCGACGAGCCGTGGTCCAGCGTGGACGCCCTCCTGCGCGAGTCGGTCCGCATGGACATCATCGCGATCCTCCGGAAGGCCGGGGCCACCGTCGTGCTCGTCACCCACGACCGCGAGGAGGCATTCCTCCTGGCGGACCGCGTGGCCCTCATGAGCGCGGGCCGCATCGTGCAGGTCTCCTCCCCGGAGGAGATGTACGCCGATCCCGTCGATCGCTGGGCGGCCGAGTTCGTGGGTCCCGGCAACCTGATCCCCGGCGAGGTCCGGGACGGCTCCGTGACGACGTCGATCGGGAGCTTCCCCCTTCGGATCCCCTCGACCGCCGCATCCGCGGTCGACGCGCTGATCCGGCCCGAGCAGATCCTGCTTCGCCCGACCACCGACGGCTCCGCCGAGGTGGTGGGTCGCGAGTTCCGCGGACACGACGTGATGTACCGCGTCCGCCTGGCGGATGACACCGTCATCTGCGCCCAGAGGCCCTCAACCGAGGCCGTCGACGTGGGGACCCGAGTGGCCCTCGAGCCGCATCGGGCCCCCGTCACCGTATTCCCCCGCTCATCCGAGACCTGACCGTTGCGGAGAGCGGGAAAACCCGATAGGAAGGATGCTATGCCCAGCATTTCCCCCAAGCAACGCCGATACGGCATGCGCATCGCGATCGCCTCGATCGCGGTCGTGGGTACGGTTGCCATCGCGGGCTGCGGCGGCAGCTCGAGCAGCGACGAGGCCGACGGCCCGCTCACCGTCTACTCCGGCCGTGAAGAGGAGCTGATCGGCCCCCTCTTCACGCAGTTCACGGAAGAGACGGGCATTGAGCTGGACGTCCGCTACGGCAACACGCCGGAGCTCGCCGCCCAGATCGCCGAAGAGCGCGAGAATTCCCCTGCCGACGTCTACGTCGCCCAGGACGCCGGTTCCCTCGGCCTCGTCCAGGACCGGTTCGCGACGATCCCCAGCGACTCCCTGAACCGGGTGAACGCGCAGTTCCGCGGTACGGACGGCAAGTGGGTCGGCCTGTCGGGTCGTGCCCGCGTCGTGTCCTTCAACTCCACCAAGCACAGGGCCGAGGACCTCCCGGACACGGTCACCGAGTACGCCAAGCCCGAGTACGCCTCGAAGCTGGGTGTCGCCCCGACCAACGGCTCGTTCGTCGCCTTCATCTCGGCCATGCGCCTGAGCGTCGGTGACGACACCACGAAGACCTTCCTCGCCGACCTCAAGAAGAACGGCGCGAAGACCTTCGACGGCAACCGCGTCATCGTCGAGGCCATCAACGACGGCGACGTCGACTTCGGCCTGGTCAACCACTACTACCTCTCGGTCCTCCGCAAGTCCAACCCGGACATCAAGGTCGAGAACAAGTACATGAAGGCCGGCGACCCGGGCGGATTCGTCAACGTCACCGGTGTCGGGATCCTCGACAGCTCGGACCAGAAGGCCTCGGCCGAGAGGTTCGTCGAGTTCCTCCTCTCGGATGAGGGTCAGAGGTTCTACGTGACCCAGGAGAACACGGAGTACCCGCTGGTCGAGGGAATCGCGGCAGCAGAAGGACTGCCCTCCCTCGAGAGCCAGCTCGGCGGTGACGTCACGCTGAGCGAGCTCGGAGAGAAGGCGGAGTCATCCGCCGAGATGATCTCCGAGTCGGGGCTCGGAGAGTAGCCCTCCCCCCTCCGGTGAGCGATCATGGGTTCGTCGTCCGGCGCGGCGGCGAACCCATGATCCACTCCGTATGACACCCGATCGACGCACGCGGCGGAGCCCGCGCTGAACGCCACGGACGGCACCTCGGGCGCGTCACGACGATGGCGGCGCAATCGTCCCCCGGTCGCGCTGGTGGTCGCGGCGGTCCTGGCGATCGCCCTGCTCCTGGTTCCGCCGGTCTATCTGTTCATCCGTGCGGGATTCGGCGACGCCTGGGCGATCCTGGGTGAGCCCTCCACCCGGAGGGCGCTCTACCGGACCATTCGACTGGCGGTCGGTGTGGGTGCGACGTCCCTCGTCATCGGGGGGAGCCTGGCCTGGCTCGTCGCGCGCACCGACATCCCCCTGCGGCGCCTCTGGGCGGTGCTGGCCGTCGTCCCCCTGGCGATGCCGAGCTTCGTCGCCGCCCTGGCCCTCGCGGGTTCCACCGGTGCGAGCGGCCTCCTCTCCCGCATGCTGGGCCTCGTCGGACTCGGTCCGATCGCGCGGATGGAGGGCTACTGGGGTGCCATGCTCGCGGTCACCATGGCCACGTACCCCTACGTGTACCTCCTCACGCTCGCGGCGCTGAAGCGCCTCGACCCGGCCCCGGAGGAGGCCGCACGCAGCCTCGGGCGCGGCCCCATCGGCGCCTTCGCGGCGGCATCACTCCCCCAGCTTCGCCGTGCTCTGGCCGGAGGAGCGCTTCTGGCCGCGCTCTACGCCCTCTCCGACTTCGGCGCCGTCTCCCTGATGCGCTACACGACGATCACGCGCGCCATCTTCCAGCGGTTCGACGCGGGACGCGACCGCGCCGCGACCGCGGTGCTCGGCATCCTCCTGATCGCGCTCACCGTCGCCCTTCTTGTCATCGAGACATTCGGGCGCGGCCACCGGCGCATCCGCACCGGCCCCGGCGCACGGCGTGAGCCCGCCCGCATCCCGCTCGGCCGGGCGCGGCCGTGGGCGACCGCGTGGGCGGCGCTCATCTGCACGGCGTTCGTGATCCTTCCGGTCATCGTCATGTTCGACTGGATCCGCCGTGGCGCGGCCTACGGCCGGCTGCGGGGGATCCCGTGGGAGGCCACGTACACGTCGCTCTGGCTGGCACTCGTGGCGGCGGTGGTCGCCACGGTGCTCGCCATGCCGGTGTCGCTCCTGGCGACCCGGCACCCAAGGCCCTGGACGCAGGCCCTTGAACGCACGGGATACGGCGCGAACGCCCTCCCGGGCGTCGTCATCGGCCTCGCACTGGTGTTTCTCGGAGCACGGTACCTCCCGGGCCTCTACCAGACGTTCACCATGCTCCTGGCCGCATACGTGATCCGCTTCTTCGCCGAGGCCCTGGCGGGTGTCGACACCGCGCTGAACGCGGTGAACCCCCGGGCGGAGGAGGCGGCGCGGAGCCTGGGCCGACGACCCTCACGGGCCTTCCTCGAGGTGTCGCTGCCGGCCATGCGACCCGGTCTGGTGGCCGCGGTGATGCTCGTCTTCCTCTCGGTGATCAAGGAGCTTCCGGCAACGGCGCTCCTGCTTCCCACCGGAGCGCGCACCCTCGCCACCGAGGTCTGGACGCAGACCAGCGTCGGCGCCTACGGCGCGGCGTCGGTGGCCGCGCTCGTGCTGATGGTGATCTGCGCGCCGTTCATCGTTGTGGCCGTCCACGAGCACGTCTCCGACGGAGGGACACCACGACGTTCCCGCCGGATCGTCCGACGCTCGGATGTGGCCTCGAACGATGCGGCCGGGGACTCCGCCGCATCGACGAGGTGACGTCCGTCACCCGAGCACCGGCGGGCGGACGTCGTGACGGGCCGGGCGGGCCCGGACGGGTCAGCGCCCGGCGCGGTCCTGCTCGCGGATCTCGAACGTCTCACCGGAGTCGGGCATCGGCCGGCGCCGCGCCAGCTCGAGGGCGCTGTCGCCGATCGCCTCCCACACGTCCAGCTTGGTGCGGACCCGCTTGATGACCTCGTCCGTGAACTCGTCGGTGTGTGAGAAGCCACCGAGGTCCATGGTCTTGACGCCCTCACCGACGGTCTCGAGCGCCGCCTCGTAGATGGCGCGCGCGGCGAGCGCCTCGTCCATGTACGACAGGACAGCGGCGGAGGCCAGGATCATGGCGAGCGGATTGGCGACGTTCTTGCCGAGGAGGGTGGGCGCGGTGCCGTGGGGTGCCTCGGCCATGACCACGGTGGGCCGGTACTCGTCGTCGAGGGAGAAGAGCAGCGACTCGGCTCCGGCGATCGACCCGAAGAGCTGGAGCACCATGTCCGAGAGGAGGTCGCCGTCGCGGTTCAGCGCAGGCACCACCAGCGCGTCGCCGGCGTGCGCGATGAGCATGGCGTACGTGGCGTCGATCAGCATCGGCTTGTACTTCACGTCGGAGTGACGCTCGGCGGCGAAGTCGAGTTCCTCCTTGAGCATACCCTCGTAGGTCGGTGAGACCGTCCACTTGGGGCCGCCGGTCACCATGGCGCGCATGCGCCGGGCCTGCAGGAACGCGATCTCCGCGACGGCGCGGCAGGTGCGGCGGTTGATGCGCTCGGTCCGCCAGGCGACCTCGTCGTCGCCCTCACCGGTGCGTCCCTCCTCCGCACCGTAGGCGTCGTCGACCGCCATGCGCACCACCGAGATCGGTGCGTGGATGCCGCCGACGGGACGGACACCGGCCAGACGCCGCCCGGTGCGGATGATGACCTTCCCGTCGATGCCCTGACGGAGGATGGCGTTGGGACTCCCGACGTCACCGGCGGTCTCGGGGGTGATGGTGGCGGCCTTCAACCCGAAGCCGTGCTCCCGCATCGCCGCGGCGGCCTCGTGGACGACGGCGTTCTTGGTGTCCCGACGGTTCGCGAGCGACAGATCGAAGCGCGCGACGGCGACCTCGGACCCGATCACGGCGGGATCGATGACGCGGAGGGCCTCCTCCAGAAGCTCCTGCCCCGTCTCGTCCCCCTCCATCACGACCAGCGTCTTCTTCTCGTTCGGCATGCGGAACAGTGTAGTGCGACCCGGTCGGGCGAGACCGGTGATCTCCACTTCGTCACAGGATGATCGATGTCCCGTGCGAAGCGGACCGATGACCGCGGCCCGCTCGTTCGACCGGCATCGGCGAAGCGCACCCCGCGAGCCGGCCGGACCAGACGTCGCGGCATCCGTCGTCACCCGGATCCGGGCGCGGCCGGCGGCGGCGGCCGAACCCGTCAGAGCAGGTCGCGGCGCAGTTCCTCCGCCGAACGCGGTGAGAGGAGGCCCGGCGCCACGTCGAACACCGTCTTCGCTCCGATCGCCCCGGCGGCGTTCAGGCGACGGACGGCGCGGGCGTACGCGATGAGGACGCTGGCCGTGAAGCCGGGATTGTCGCCGAGTGCGAGCGAGAACTCCATGGTGTGCTCGGCGCCGTTGGCGGTTGCGCTGCGGATGACGAACCCGCCGTGGGGCATCGTCTGGTGATCGCGCGCCAGGGTGGCGGCGTCGATGAACTCGACGGTGGTGTCGTAGTCGGCGAAGTAGTCGGGCATCGTCACGATGGCGCGCTCCACCGCCGCCGCATCGGCCCCCTCCTCCAGCACCACGTGGCAGTGCCGTGTGTGCTTCTGACGCGTTGTGAGGGCCGGACGCGTGCCGCTGCGGGCGGCCTCCACCGCCGCGGCCACCGGCCGGGTGTACTGCACACCCGCGGCGACGCCGGGTATGCGACGGATGGCGTCGGAGTGCCCCTGGCTCAGGCCGTCGCCCCAGAAGGTGTAGGTCTCGCCCTCCGGCAGGATCGCCTCGCCGAAGATGCGGTGGATCGAGAACATTCCGGGATCCCATCCGGACGAGATGAGCGCCGTCGTCCCGGCGGCCTGGGCGGACGCGTCGACATCGGCGAAGTACACGGGGATCTGGGCGTGCGTGTCGTAGCTGTCGACCAGGTTGAAGCGTGTGGCCAACCCGGGCACCTGCGCCGGAAGATCGTCCTTCGACCCGCCGCAGCAGATGAGCACGTCCACCGCTCCGACCAGGTCCTCGATCGCGTCCTGGTGGACCACCCGCGTCGACGGATCCGCGGGCGACACCGACTCGGGGGACCGTCGCGTCACGATGGCGACGAGCTCGATGTCCGGGTTCTGGGCGGCGGCGGCCTCGACGCCGCGGCCGAGGTTGCCGTATCCGACGATGGCGATGCGTGTGGTGGTCATGCATCGATTCTGCCGGACCGCGTCCGGGGTACGTCCGGAGCACGGGGGTGCGGAGATGACCGTGTACGGAGGGGGTCGCCCGTGCCGGTGTCCACCGGTCCACCGTCCCGGTGGCCCAGGAGCGGCAGGCAGGCGAGGTAGTAGAGATACCCCAGCGCCCAGCCGGCGACGACGTCGGAGGGGTGGTGGACGTTGAGCACCACGCGCCCCGCCCCGATGGCCACGACGAGGACGGCGCCGGCGGCCATGACCCAGGCGCGCCGACGTCGCGGCACCGATGGGAGCAGGACCGTGAGGAGCGCGAGCACGGCCACCAGCACACCCAGCGCGTGTCCGGACGGGAACGACGAGGACCATGCGGACACGAGCGCCGTCGACGGCCGGGGACGGTCCGCCAGTTCCTTGGCGAACTGCGTCACGGCCCAGCTGAGCACGACGCACACGAACAGGAACATGGCCGGCCACACCCGCCGTCGACGAAGGAGGACGATGACGAGGACCATCGTCGCGACGCGAAGGACGTCCGGGCCGAGAACGAGGCAGAAGACGTCCCACGCGTGGACCCAGCCGGGGTGGTCGCGTCCGAACTCGTACGCCGGCTCGAGCAATCGCCGGTCGACCACCCCCAGCCAGGACCATCCCCGCTCGATGCCGACCCAGAGCGCCAGGTAGATCAGGGCGGCGGCCGCCGCGGTCGCTGTCCTCCATCGGGCCACCGGCCGAGTATCACACCGGTTCGTCGCCGCGGCGTCGAACCGCGCCCGGCCCGGAGCCACCGCGACGGGATGGGTGGTTCCGTGGGATCGTGGATGTGGGGTGCGGTCATGGTGGATGCGCGGTGCCGTCGCACGCCGACGGGCATGCCGGTTCGCCTGTTCGAGGCGTCCGGTGGCTGGCCTGGGGTGGGCGGGTGGATGAGAGAAGCACATCCGCGCCGCCAGGGACACACACCACGCCACGAGGCCATGGAATCAACCATCCAGATGGCTGGTTCCATGGGACCGTGGATGTGGGGTGCGGTCATGGCGGATGCGCGGTGCCGTCGCACGCCGACGGGCATGCCGGCTCGCCTGTTCGAGGCGTCCGGTGGCTGGCCTGGGGTGGGCGGGTGGATGAGAAAAGCACATCCGCGCCGCCAGGGACACACACCACGCCGCGAGGCCATGGAATCAGCCATCTAGGCTCTCGAGGTGCCGCACCCGCCGACCCGCACTTCCGAAAGCACCGTCTCGTGGTGGCGACGGGTCGGCCCCTGGCTGGGGATCGGCGCCAGCCCGGTGGCCCTGATGGTCGGCGGCGGGGTGGCGGACGGCAACGAGCGCGCGTGGCTCGCCGCCGCCATCGTGACCGGGGCACTGGCCCTCGCCCTGGTGGCGCTGGCGCAGGGGGCGCTCGGCACTCGCACCCGCGCACGGTTCCCCACGCTCGCCGCCCGTACCCTCGGGATCGGCGGCAGCCGTTACATCGCCTCGCCGGTGATCGTGGTCCTGATGCTCGGGTGGTACGCGTTCAACACGGGCATCGCCGGTGACGGTCTGGCGCATCTCATCGGTGCCCCCCGCTGGACCGGCATCCTCGTGTTCGCACTCGTCATGCTGGCGGTCGCCTGGTGGGGGCTGAACGCTCTCAGCATCGCGGCGCTCGTGGCCGGGGTCGCCACCATCGCCCTCGCCGGGGACGGGCTGCGCCGGGCGCTCGACGGGCACGAGGGGCCGCTGCTGGGAGACGGCGTGCCGGCCGAGAACCTGCCCCTTCTGGCAGCCGTCACGATCATGGTGGGCTACGGGGCCGCCTTCGCCCTGCGCACCCCGGACTTCACCCACGATCTCCGCCGTCCGCGCGACGTCGTCTGGTGTGCGGGCGTCGGGCTCTTCCTCCCACTGGTGCTCTTCGCGTTCGCCGGGGCGGTCCTCCGGTTGAGCACCGGCAGCTGGGATCTGGTCGAGGTGCTGGGACGCATCGGAAGCCCGACCGTGGCGTACGCGTTCGTCACGCTGGGTTTCACCGGTTCGGTGCTGACCAACCTGCACAGCGGCGCCATCGCCGTGGAGGACCTCGCGGGGCGCGCCCTCAGCCACCGGCGTGCACTGCTCGTGATCGCCGTCGCCGGAACCGCGCTCGCCCTGGTGGATCTCGCATCGCGCATGGTGCCGTTCCTGACCGTGATGGCCGTGGCCGCCCCGTGCCTCGTCGTCGTGATCTGGCTGGCCACCCACCACGGTGATCCGACGATCGAGCCGTGGATGCGCCCCGGTCCCGCCGCGGCCTGGATCCTGGGGGCGGGGGCGGGCGCCGTCCTCGCCGTCCTGGGTTCCCCGTGGGCCCTCGCCACGGCCATGGCCGTCGCCGCCGGGACCATGCTCGTCGCCGGGTACGGTCGGGGCACGCGTACCTCCCCATAGCGACGGACACCTTTTCGCGCTCGTGGCGGTGGAAATGCGGATGTCGGGTACGGGCGGATCTTCTGTCTCCGGTTGCGCGATCCACCGCCCATAAGCGAACATATGTTCGATGTCGTCCGCCCCCTACGTCGAGCTCCACACACACTCCGCCTTCAGCTTTCTGGACGGGGCTTCGAGCCCCGAGGAGATGGCCGAGCAGGCCGCGGTGCTGGGCTACCCGGCCCTGGCGCTGACCGACCACGACGGCATCAGCGGATCGCTGGCGTTCGCCCACGCCTGCCGGGCCGCCGGGATACGGGCCATCACGGGGAGCGAGATCACGCTCACGGACGGATCGCATCTGACCCTCCTCGTCCGGACGGCCATCGGATACGCCAACCTCTGCCAGCTCATCACGCTGGCACATCGCGACACACGCCCTCCCCCGGACCGACGCGCCCGCCCACCGGCCCTTGATCCCGCGCACCTGGCCGATCACGCCGAGGGGCTCGTCTGCCTGACCGGCTGCGCACGTGACGGGTGGCTGCCCCGCCGGCTGCGCACCGGATCCGAAACGGATGTCCGCACCGCCGTCGACGCCCTCGTCCGCATCTTCGGTCGCGCGAACGTCCGCGTCGAGCTGCAGCGTCCCCGCACACGCGGAGACCGCTCGCAGAACCGCACCCTCGCGCAGTTGGCGGAGGTCTGCGGCCTGACCACCGTCGCCACCGGCGACGTGCACGCCCACCATCCGCGGCGGGCCTACCTGCAGGACGCCTTCGTCGCCATCCGCAACCGCCTCACCCTGGACGGCTCCGAACGCGAACGCCGCGGCAACCGTGATGCCGTGCTGCGTGCCCCCGCCGACGCCGCCGAGCGCTTCCATGATCATCCGGACGCCGTCACCGAGACACTCCGCCTGGCGGATCGGCTCGAGTTCGACCTCACCCGCGACCTGGGATACGCCTATCCCGACTTCACCGCCCCGGACGAGTCGGCCCTCGCCACCCTCACCCGCATCTGCCGCATGCGGCTGAGAGCCCTCTACCCGAACGCATCGAAACGACGCGATGCACAAGAACGGCTGGATGAGGAGCTGGATCTCATTGACCATCACGGCCTGTCCGGCTTCTTCCTCCTGCACCGCGAGGTCCTGGAGATCGCCCGCGAGGTGGCCCACACCTGCCGACCCGCGGGATCGGCGCGCCGCAACCTGCCGCCGGGACGCGGTCGCGGCTCGTCCGTCGGTTCGATCGTCTGCTACCTGACCGGCCTCTCCCACATCGACCCCGTACGCAATCGCCTGTTCCTCGGGCGATTCCTCAACAGGGACATGGTGTCCGCACCCGACATCGACCTCGACTTCCCCCGCGACATCCGTGAGGGGCTCATCGCCGAGATCATCCGCCGCTACGGGCACGAACACGCCGCCATGGTGGCCGCCTTCCCCACCTTCCGGGCACGCATGGCCGTCCGCGAGCTGGGAGGGGCGCTCGCACTGCCGCCCGCCGACATCGAGCGTCTGACCACCATCGCCGACGGATGGTCCGCGGCCGGAGAGCTGGAGGAACGGATCCGCGAGCTCCCCGACGGGGAGGCCAAGCTCACGTCGCCGCGCTGGCGTGCCCTGGCGTTCCTGGCACGGGAGGCGGCGGGCCTGCCACGCCACCTCTCCCAGCACTCCGGCGGGATGATCGTATCGGCACGCCCGCTCGTCGAGATGGTCCCCGTCGTCCCCGCCGCGTTCCCGGGTCGCCAGATGTGTCAATGGGACAAGGACTCCTGTGCCGACGCGGGCTTCGTCAAGATCGACCTGCTGGGACTGGGGATGCTCTCCACCGTGGAGGAGTGCGTCGACATGGTGCACCGTCGCACCGGCCGGGTGGTCGACCTGGCCCGCATCGACGTGCACGATCCGGAGGTCTACGACGAGATCGCCCGGGGCGACACGGTCGGTGTCTTCCAGATCGAGAGCCGTGCCCAGATCCAGAGCATCCTCCAGACACGCCCCGAGAACCTGGATGACCTCACCGTCCAGGTCGCGCTCATCCGTCCCGGACCCGTGAGCGGGGGTGCGGTGCACCCCTACGTCAAACACCGGCGCGCCCGTCGCGCCGACCCCGACTTCGAACCGCCGTACGATCACCCGCTTCTGGCCGACGTCCTGCGCGAGACGCTCGGGGTCGTCGTGTTCCAGGAGCAGGTGCTCGAGGTCGCCATGGCGCTCTCGGGATTCACGCCCGGAAAGGCTGAGGAGCTGCGCCGCGCCATGAGCCGCAAACGCAGCCGGGACGCAATGCTGCGACTCTGGGTGGACTTCCGCGACGGTGCGCGTGAGCGCGGGGTCGACGACACGACCATCCGTTCGGTGTTCACCAAGTTGGTCGGTTTCTCGAACTTCGGTTTCCCCAAGGCACATGCCTCGGCGTTCGCCGTGCTGGCCTACCAGAGCGCCTGGCTGCGGCGTCACCATCCGGCCGAGTTCCTGGCGGCCCTCATCAATGCGCAGCCCATGGGCTTCTATCCCCCCGCCACCCTCGTGCGCGACGCGGCACGACGCGGTGTGAAGACCCTCTCACCGTGCATCCTCCGCTCCGACGCCGCCTGCACCGTGGACGGATCCGGCGCCGTCCGCATCGGACTTCAGTCGGTACGTGGAGTGGACGCCGACGCGTCCGGCATCGTCGAGGAGCGCACCCTGCACGGGCCCTTCACCGATCTGCCGGATCTCGCCGTTCGCACCGGCGTCTCCACCGACGCGCTCACGGTCCTGGTGCGGTCCGGGGCGTGCGACGTCTTCGACCGCCCCCGACGCGAACTTCTCTGGAAGCTGGGCACGCTCGCACGTACCCCGTCCCGACGCGACCGGGGGCGTCAGCTCGCCTTCGACGTCTCGGTGGCCACCGCACCGGACCTGGGTGAGGAGTCACGGATGGAGCGCGTCATCAGCGCGTACGAGACCACCGGCATCTCCACCGGATGGCATCTGGCCACGCTGATCCGACCGGGGCTCCCCCACGGTACCGTGACCGCCTCGCAGCTTCCCGATCTCCCGGACGGGTCACCGATCACCGTGGCGGGTCTCGTCACCGCCCGGCAGCGGCCTCAGACGGCGGGCGGCATCGTCTTCCTGCTCATCGAGGATGAGACCGGGATGGTGAACGTCATCGTTCTCCCCCGTCTCTATGAACGCCACCGCGCGCTCCTCCGCACCGAGGCACTCCTGGTGGTGCACGGCCGTCTCGAACGACGTGACCGCAACATCAACGTCCTGGCGGACGGCCTCGCACGCGTCGAGATCCCGAAGGACGCCGTCGCGTCGGCCGACGACATCCACCGGATGCGTCGGGCCGCACCGGCCGGCCAGCATTTCGGCCGCGGTCGTCACTGACCGAACGCGCACGATCCGCCCGGCAGGAGAACGCCAAGGTCGATTCAAGAACTTCTGGAGGATTACCGATAAGGGGGTTGGAGGGCACGGATTCGCCTTCTCACAGTCATCGATAGTCGAGATGTTGGACACGGAGGTCCGAAATGCGCATTGGCACGGTTGCCAAGAACGCTCACCTGATCCTTGCCGCGGTGATCGCACTCCTCGCGATCCTGGCCCCGGCAGCGTCCGCGAATCCCCGCACCGACCTCCTGCGCGAGATGAACACGGCACGGAAGGCCCAGGGCCTGAAGCCCCTCAAGCTGAACGCCACCCTCACCCGGCCGGCCGTCTCCCACAGCCGCTACCTGGCGAACACGGGTCGCCTCGAGCACACCGGAGCCGACGGCCGTCCGTTCTGGGTCCGTATCTACCGTGCCGGCTACTCGAAGAGGAAGGCGATCGGCGAGAACCTCGGCATGATCGGCGGCTGCACCCCCCGTGCCGGGAAGATCATGGTCAACATGTGGCTGAAGAGCCCGGGCCACCGCCGCAACCTCCTCTCGAGGAACTACCGGAACGTCGGGATCGCGATCTCCTCCGACCGCAACTGCGAGAACACGGTCTACGCCACGACCTTCGGCGGCTGACCTCCCCGCCATACGCATCCCCTCGAGGCCGGTTCCCTGCCGGGGACCGGCCTCGATCCGCTTTCCGGGTGACTCCCTGAGGCCGCTGGTGCCTGGCACCAGCGGCCTCAGGGACGACCGACAGACCCACCGCCTTTCGCCCGTTTGCAGGGAGAAGTCCGCCTGCTACCAATTTGAGTGAGGCCGCTGGTGCCTGACACCAGCGGCCTCACCGAGGTCGTCGACGAACGCGCGACATCGCCCCGAGGGGACGCTCGCGCACCTTCAGAGGACGCGGACAACCACGACGGGCAGATCAGAGCAGCGGGCTGCAGGGCCGCCTTCGGATGGTCATCCGGCAGTGTTCGAGAAACCGGCCGCCGACGACCGGAGCGCCGTGATGCCCGGCCGGCGTGCGGGTCGAACCGCGCTACGCCTGGAAGCTCTTACCGCACCCGCAGCTCGAGGTGGAGTTCGGGTTGTTGATCACGAACCCGGCGCCCTGGAAGCTCTCCTCGTAGTCGAACTCGGCACCCATGAGGTACGGGGCGCTGTAGCGGTCGACGATGATGCGTACCCCATGCTGCTCGAAGACCTCGTCGGACTCACCCGGCTGGTCGAACGTGAGCTGGTACTCGAAACCCGAGCATCCGCCGGGCACGACCTTCACGCGCAGCCCGTCGCCCTGGTCGCCCTCCTCGGCGATGAGCCCCTTGAGCTTGGCACTGGCGTTTTCCGTGAGCGTCACCATCGGAAGAGGTCCCTTCGTCGTCGCGGTGTTCTCGTAAGGATAGCGCGCGCCACCGCGATACCGCACCCCGCGATCACCACGATGTGACGAGCGTCGACCATCTAGAATCGTGGAACTCACTCCCGCTACCCGGAACGGATTCCCCCATGCACCGCCTCATCACCCTCGCGGCCACCGCGGCCCTCATGTTCGTCCTGGCCTCGAGCGCCTCGGCGCAGGCCGGCCGAAACGCCGCCCCGGGAGCCCAGCCACCCGACATGACCCGGCAGATGGCCCAGACCGGACGCCTCTGCCGCGCGGACACCGGTGGATTCAGCCTCTGGTGGAGCGAGGCACCCGGCGGACGCCACACCGTCCAGGGTGCGGACGGAAACTGCCGCACCGTCCCACCCGTGGTGCGGGCCTCGGGTGCGGCGCTCGTCCGCGGCCAGGCCGCGCTCCGCACAATGGGCTATCCGGTCGTCTACGGCGACGCCGCCCCGAGGTTCCAGCCCCAGCCGGCGGTCTTCCGCAACCTGCGGAGCATGCGCCCGCAGACCCGCGCCCGCTGGCTCAGCGGGATCCGGCGCGCCAACCGCGGCCGGATGCTCGCGTCGCTCACCGTGGCCCAGCGCCAGGTGGTCAATCGTGGCCTGCCCCAGCGACTGCGGGCCCTGATGGCACAGGACCTCCGCACGGCCCTCGCGGGCCGGCCGGCCGACTTCATCGGCGGCAGCCGCCGCATCGACGTCGTTCTGACGGCGGACCCCGCGATGCTGAGCGGCCCCGCCGGATACGCGCAGTGCCGGACGAATCCGTCCCGACGAGGAGCCGACCGCTTCATCGGTGCGAGCATGGTCGTCCTGACCGACGACGCCGTTCCGAAGTTCACGACGCTCGCCCACGAGTTCTTCCACGTCGTCCAGTGCAACATGGGTGCGATCCGCAACTCCGCCCTGCTGACCGAGGGATCCGCCGAATGGGCATCCACCCGGATCGACCCGACAGCCTTCGCCGAGGCCGTCCGCGCGACCGCGGGCGGCTACGGCGTGAGCGGGGGAACCGCGCGCTCCGTCGGCTTCTGCCGGGACTTCGACCCGTCCGCGACCATGTCGACCGACCCGTACCGCAGCTTCGCCGTCTGGGCGGCCCTCGAGGCGGCCGAACCCGGCATCACCCGCCGAACCATCCTGGCCGCCGTCGCCCGTCCGCGCACGACGGCCGACGCGGTGATGAGCCAGGTCGGCGACGTGCGGTGGTCCCGCGCCCTGGCGGCCGCGGTCCGCTCCGTGTGCGGCGAACTCCGCATCCCCGGAAGCCCGGTGCCGCTTCCCTCCGAGGCGCGTGGCTTCATCGCCCTCGGCGTGGGTGCCGGACCGGGGAGCGCGGCGAGCATCACCGTTCCGGCCGGAGGCGTGCGCTCCGCCACCCTGCAGTGGGACTGGGACCAGCCCGCCCCGACATTCCTTGTCACCTCTCCTCAGATGTCACCCGACGCACTCGCGGGACAGCTCGTGGCCAACACCCGGACGGCACCCCTCCCCGTCACCCCGACCCCGTCCGGCGTGCTGGTGACCGTTCCGCCCGAGCTGATCGGCGATGGATCCGGGTCGATCACCGCGGCGAGCCCGGGGATCCGCACACCCCTCGCCCTCACCGTCACCATGATCGGCTAGCGAACCGCAACCGCCGACCGCGGCGCGAGGGACAGATGGTCGACTCCACGGAATCGACCATCTATCCCTGGGCGGCCGCCGCCCGGTCAGCGTCGGGGTCCGGAACGATGAGCGGCGTTCCCGACACGGGGTCGTCGATGACCCGGCAGGTCAGCTCGAAGACCTCCTTCACCCGCTCGGCGGTGAGGATCTCGGACGGCTCGCCGCGCGCGACGATGTCACCGTCGCGCATGGCGATCAGGTGGGACGCGTAGCGGGCGGCCTGGTTCAGATCATGGAGGACAGCCACGATCGTATGGCCCTCGTCCCGGTTCAGCCGCCGGAGCAGTTCCATGAGCTCGATCTGATGCGCGATGTCGAGGAACGTCGTGGGCTCGTCCAGCAGCATGAGCGGGGTCTCCTGCGCCAGGACCATCGCCATCCACACGCGCTGCCGCTGTCCGCCCGACAGCTCGTCCACCGAACGCAGTGCGAGGTCGCGGGTGTTGGTGCGTTCGAGCGCGTGGTCGACGGCCTGTTCATCGGCCGGCGACCACTGGCTCAGCAGGCCCTGATAGGGGAAGCGGCCGCGTCCCACCAGGTCGATGACCGAGATGCCCTCCGGGGCGATCGCCGACTGCGGCAGTAGCCCCAGCCGTCGCGCGACCTCCTTGGTGCTGCGTGAATGGATGTCCTGACCGTCCAGGACGACGGTGCCCGCCGAGGGGCGAAGCAGGCGGCTGAGCGCGCGAAGGAGCGTCGACTTGCCGCAGGCGTTGGGCCCGACGATCACGGTGAACGATCCCGGCGGTACCACCAGCGAGAGGTCGCTCCCGACGACCCGCTCGGCGTACCCGAACGTGATGCCCTCGGCGGCGAGCGTGGGATGGCCGTTTGCGTTCTTCGCGTCCTCACTCGCTGGTGTCACGCCGCTCGCTTTCGTGTTGTGATGATGCCGGAACCGGCGACCGCCACGGGCGCATGCCACCCGACGAGGCTGCACGACCTGAGCGCGGTCCGTGAACCGCCGCCCGCCGGCCCCCGGGTGCTTAAGGGGTGCCTAAGATAGCGGCCTCACGTTCCGGACTGCCCGCGAACCCGTCACGAGACGTGGCGCGCGCGATCGAGAAGGGACCGGAACCGCTCGGCCGCGATGAGCGCGTAGTCACGGGCGTTGTTGTTCATCACGACGGCCACCTCCTGTGCGCGCCGGGCCATCTCGATGACGGGGTCGACCCACTCCTCGAGTTCGGCCTCCGTGTAGTCGTGGTCGAAGCGCTCCGCCACGGTTCGGCCCTTCGTCCAGGCCTCGGCGTTCCGCCCGTGCATTCGCAGATACGCGAGGCCGGGCGAGGTGACCTCGACGACGCGGGGCATGATGGAGGCGACGTCGCGATCCGGAGTGTCGACGCAGACCCAGGCGGCGTCCAGGTCGCGCAGGAGCGCGACGGTGACGGTGCGCTCGTCCGGTGTCGCCCACGACCGATGCCGGAACTCCACGGCGGTGCGAACCGGCTTCATGCGCTCGATGATCCGCGCGATCTCGTCGCGCTGGGCGTCGCCGGCGACCACGAACGGCGGTAGCTGGAGGAGTACCGCACCCAGCTTGTCGCCGAGCGCCCCGCACGCCTCGAGGAGGGTGTCGATGGCGGCGTCCCGCAACTCACGGCTCGGCTTCCGGATGCGTCCCCGACGGTCGAACTCGGCCGGAAGACCCCGGAGCGGCGCCGGAAGCCGCCCCGGATCGCTGGGATGACCCGAGATGACCTGATGCGCCTTCACGTGGAACCGGAAGTCGTCCGGCGTGCGGTCCGCCCATGCCTCCACGGTCTCCACCGTCGGTAGCGCGTAGAAGGATGCGTTCACCTCGACCATCGGGAAGTGGTCGGAGTAGTACCGCAGACGCCCCTCGGCGTCGTGCTTCACGTCGTCCGGATACCAGCCGGCACGGATGAACTCCGGATCGGTCCACGACGCGGTCCCGACGCGGATGTCGCCCTCAGCGGCCGAAGTCCCGGAGCTCACGGTCGAGACGTTCGGCGTCGTCGTCGGACAGCCCCTCGGCGGCCACCGGCGCGGTGGGCTCCTTGCGCCGACGACGGGTCCACGCGCGGATGATCACGGGCACGATGACGAGGCCCAAGGCCAGCACGCCCAGCGGAATCATCCAGCCGGCGACGAGGTCGAACCCCTTCTTGGGTGGTGTGGCCAGCACCTCGCGTCCGTAGTCGGCGACGAACTCGTCGATGATCTGCTGCTTGGTCGCGCCCTCGTCGATGCGGCGCTGGATGCGTTCCTTCATCTGCCGCGCCGCCGGTACGTCCGATACGTCGAGTGACGTGCCGCACGTGATGCAGCGCAGTTCCTCGGCCACCTCCGTCAGGCCGACGGCCGACGCCGACTGGACCGCCAGCAGCGAGACGAACGCCGCGACGAGGGTGAGAAGACGGCGCATCAGTTGACCGCGAGCAGGCGGTCGAGATGCGCGTTGATCTGCTGCTCGATGGTGTCGTCGATCGGGCCGCGGATCGGGAGGAAGCGGATCTGTCCGTCGGCGTCGATCAGGAACGTCTCGGGCATCAGCTCCGTCCCGTACAGGCGCGCCACTCGGTTGCCGCCCTCGCGGACGTTCGGGAACGTCACGGAGTAGTCGCGGATGAACTTCTGGGCCTTCTCGGGCTCGTCGCGGCTGTTGAGCCCCAGCACCACCACACCGCGCCCCTTGTAACGGTTCCAGATGCGGTCGAGGTTGTCCGCCTCGTCGGGGCAGGCGTCGCACCATGACGCCCAGAAGTTGAGTACCACCGGGCGGCCGCGCAGTTCGGACAGCGTGAGCTCGTCGCCGGTGATGTCACCCGCCGGGTTCGTGAGCGGGAGCGTGAAGTCGGGGGCCTCGTACGGATTCCCGGCACGGACGGACTCGTCGATGATGCGGTTGGCACCGGTGTCGCGGAAGAGCCCGATGGCGAGGAAGACGATCACCAGGAGGACGCCGACGGAGCCGAGGGACGCACCCACGATGCGGCCGCGCGTCCACCCCTGGCTCGGGGGCTCGGGGGTTTCGGAGGTGTCGGGGTCCATCCGCTTCAGATTAGCCGTGTCGCGCGATCAGGTGCCGAGCAGGGCCCGGACCGCGACACCAATGTCGTCGGAACCCATGAGCGCCTCGCCCACGAGGATGGCGTCGACCCCCGCCTCCTCCAGGCGCAGCACGTCGCCGCGCTCCGAGATCCCGGACTCTGCGACGACCACCGTCCCCGCGGGGATGTCGGACAGCAGCTCGAAGACCGTCTCGGTGTCGACGTCGAGGGACTTCAGGTTGCGGTTGTTGATCCCGATGATCTCGGCCCCGACGTCCACCGCGACCTCGACCTCCGACTCCTCGTGGGCCTCCACCAGGACGTCCAGCCCGAGCGGGTGGGCGTACGCCAGGAGCTCGGCCAGCCGCTCGGGCTCGAGGGCGGCCACGATGAGGAGCGCCGCGTCGGCTCCCGCGTGACGGGCCTCCGCCAGCTGGTACTCGTCGACGATGAAGTCCTTGCGAAGGAGCGGCAGGTGCGTCGCGGCACGCGCCGCGCGCAGGTCGTCCAGCGACCCGCCGAAGAAGTCCGGCTCGGTCAGGATGGAGCACGCGGACGCGCCCGCCTCCTGGTAGCGCGTCACCGTCTCGGCCACGTCGGCATCCGGTCGGATCGGTCCGCGCGACGGGCTGGCCCGCTTCATCTCGGCGATCAGCGAGACGCCCGGCGCGATGAGCGCCTCCGAGAAGGGGCGGCCACGGCCCGGCGGGTCGACCTCGGCAAGGAGGTCGTCGAGCGATCGCTTCTTTCGCGCGATGGAGACGGCCCGCAGGCGGGCATCCACGATGTCGTCGAGAAAGCTCACGTTGGTGCCAACCTGGTGGTGAGGGTCGAGAACGCGACCAGACGCTCGGCCGCCTGCCCGCTCTCGATGCTGGTGCGGGCCAGCTCGTAGCCGTCGACGATGTCGTCGACCACACCCGCCGCGACGAGGCCCGCGGCCGCGTTGAGGGCGACGATGTCGGTGGCCGGTCCACCGCTTCGCGTCTCGAGGATCGCGCGGATGACGTCAGCGTTCTCGGAGGGCTCGCCGCCGGCGAGGCTTCCCGGCGGAGGTGGTGCGATGCCGAGGTCCCGCGGGTCGAACCGCCATTTCCGGATGCCGTCGGCCGTGATGTCGACCACCTCGCTGGGCGACGACGTGGAGAACTCGTCCAGCCCGTCGTCCGACGAGACCAGGATGGTGCGGTCGGTCCCGAGCTCGGCGATGGCCGCCGCGATGCGGTCCATGTAGCCGCGGTCGGCGATGCCGATCACCTGGTGCCGCACTCCGGCGGGGTTGGCGAGCGGACCGAGGATGTTGAACACGGTGCGCACCGCGAGGGCCCGGCGGACCGGCACCACGTGCTTGAAGGCCGGGTGGAACGACGGCGCGAACATGAAGCCGATCCCGGTCTCGTCAATGCTGCGGGCGACGCCCTCCGCCGGAAGGTCCACCACCGCGCCCAGCGCCTCCAGCACGTCGGCGCTGCCGCTGCGGGACGTGGACGACCGGTTTCCGTGCTTCGCCACCACGACGCCGGCACCGGCCACCACGAAGGCGGCGGCGGTCGAGACGTTGAACGTCGAGGCCCCGCCTCCGGTGCCACAGGTGTCGACGAAGACCTCGTGGTCGACCGTCACCTTGGTGGCGTAGTCCCGCACGGCCGACACGAGCCCGGCGAGTTCGGAGGACGTCTCCCCCTTCGCCCGCAGACCGATGAGGAAGGCCGCCGTCTGGATGGGGTCGATCTCGCCGCCCATGATGCGCGTGAGCGCCTCGGCGGCGCCCTGGCGCCCCAGGTCTTCGTCCGCCAGCACGCGATCGATCGCATCGGCGATGCTCATGCCGCCATCTCCAGGAAGTTCGCGAGCATGGTCATGCCCGCCGTGGTGAGGATGGACTCCGGGTGGAACTGCACGCCCTCGATGGGCAGCGTGCGGTGACGCAGGCCCATGACGATGTCGTCCTCGCACCAGGCGCTGACCTCCAGGACGTCGGGGATGTCGGTGACCACCAGCGAGTGGTAGCGCGTCGCCCCCATCGGGTTGTCGATCCCCCGGAAGATCGACCGTCCGTCGTGGCGCACGTCGCTGGTCTTGCCGTGCATGGGCTCGGGCCCGCGGACGACCCGACCGCCGAACGCCTGGCCGATGGCCTGATGGCCGAGGCAGACGCCGAGGACGGGGACGGCGCCACCGAACGCCTGGATCGCCTCCACCGAGATGCCCGCCTCGGTGGGGGTCTTGGGGCCGGGCGAGATCACGAGGTGCGTGGGGTCCATGGCGCGGATGTCCTCGACGGACACCGCGTCGTTGCGGTGCACCAGCACCTCGGCACCAAGCTCCGCGAGGTACTGGAAGAGGTTGTAGGTGAAGCTGTCGTAGTTGTCGATGATGACGACGCGGTCGTTCACGGTCCCCCCTTCCTACCAGCCCGCCTGACGTGCGGCGAGATCGATCGCCCCCAACGGGCCCGCCGCCTTGTTCTCGGTCTCCTCGAACTCGGTCTCGGGAACGGAGTCCGCGACGATGCCGGCCCCGGCCTGCACGTGGGCCACGCCGTCCTTCACGACGATGGTGCGGATGGTGATGCAGGTGTCGAGCTCGCCGTCGAAACCGACGTAGCCGACGGCACCGCCGTACGGGCCCCGTTTGGTGGGCTCGAGCTCGTCGATGATCTCCATCGCGCGCACCTTGGGCGCACCGGACAGGGTTCCGGCCGGGAAGGTGGACCGCAGGGCGTCGACGGCGTGCTGTCCCTCCGCCAGCGTGCCCATGACGCTGCTCTCGATGTGCATGACGTGACTGTAGAGGTGGACCCCCATCAGCTCCTTCACGTGCACGGTGCCCGGCCTCGAGACGCGACCCAGGTCGTTGCGGCCGAGGTCGACCAGCATGACGTGCTCCGCCCGCTCCTTGGGATCGGCCAGAAGCTCGTCGGCGAGCACACGGTCCTCGGCCATGGTCTCGCCCCGAGGCCGGGTGCCGGCGATGGGACGCGTCTCGATGGTGTCGCCGTGGACCTTGACCAGCATCTCCGGAGAGGAGCCCACCAGCGTCACGTCGCCGAAATCGACGAAGAACATGTACGGAGACGGGTTCACGGTGCGAAGGCCGCGGTAGATCGCGAAGGGGTCGAGGTTCGTCGCGACCGAGAAGCGCTGCGACGGGACGACCTGGAACGCATCACCCGCGAAGACGTACTCCCGGACCCGTTCGACGGCGTCGCAGAACGCCTCACGCGTGGTGTTGCTGACGCGCGGGCCCACGACCGGGGCCTCGGAGCGCTCCTGCTCGGGCACGGGACCCGCCAGCCGGACCCGGATCGCCTGGATCTGCGCGACCGCGAGCTCGTAGTTCTCGTCGACGTCGCCCTCGAGCGAGCAGGGCACGATGATCGTCATGGACCGGCGGAGGTGGTCGAACTGGACGACCGGCCCGGTGATCATCATCTGCAGGTCGGCGATGCCGCAGTCGTCGGCGGGGACGTCGGGCAGGCGCTCGACGGTGCGGACGAGGTCGTAGCCCATGTACCCGACGGCGCCCCCGTAGAAGGCGACGTCGTCGCCCGCGGGCGACGCCATTCCGACCCGGTCGAGAACGGCGGGGAGCGCCGCGAACGGGTCCTGGACGTCGAGGTTCTCGATCGTCCCGTCGGACCACATCACCGCGACCCGGTCGCCCTCGGCGCGCACGACGGCCTGGGGATGGATGCCGATGAACGAGTAGCGGCCCAGCCGCTGGCCCTCCTCCGCCGACTCGAGGAGGAAGCAGGGGCCGTCGTCGCGCAGCTTCAGGAACGCGCTGACCGGCGTGTCGCAGTCGGCGATGAACGTGTGCGTCAGGGGGATCTGCCGGGCGCCCTGCGCATGCGCGGCGATCTCTTCGCGCGCGGGCACCACATGAAGTTCGCCGACGTGATCGGACATTGTGGTCACCGGCGGGACTCGAGCTCCGCGGCCACCTCGTCCAGGCTCACGCCGGTCTTCTGCCACAGCACCGCGAGGTGGTACAGCAGGTCGGCGCTCTCGTAGACGATCTGTTCGTGTTCATCGCCCTTGGCCGCGAGCACCACCTCGGTGGCCTCCTCGCCGACCTTCTTGCACACGGTGTCGATGCCGCGGTCGAGCAGACTGGCGGTGTAGGACGACGACGGGTCCGCCTCGGCGGCGCGCGTCGCGATCACGTCGACCAGACGGCCGAGGGCGGCGAACGGCTGGGCGTCGGATCCGGCGAGGGTGTCGGAGAAACAGGTCTCGGCGCCGGTGTGGCAGGCGGGCCCGGCCGGGTCGACCAGGACCACGAGCGCGTCGCCGTCACAGTCGAGGAGGATGCCGCGCACGGCCTGGGTGTTGCCGCTGGTGGCGCCCTTGTGCCACAGCTCTTCGCGTGAACGGCTCCAGAACCAGGTCTCGCCCTCGGCGATCGTGCGCTCGAGCGATGCCCGGGACATGTAGGCGACGGTCAGCACACGGCCGGTGGAGGCGTCCTGCACCACGGCGGGCACGAGCCCGTCCGACCCTGGCGTGACGCGCGAGAGCACCTCATCGACGACGGGGATCGCGCTCATCCGGCCTTCGCCAGTTCCTTCAGGATCTTGAGGGAGGTGCTGCATCCCAGACGCGCGGCCCCCGCGTTGATCATGTCCTCGGCCATGGCGAGCGTCTTGATGCCCCCGGACGCCTTCACCCCCACGCCCTCCGGCAGGGCCTCCCGCATGAGCTCGACGTCCTCCAGCCGCACCGCGGTCTCGGACGTGCTCGTCTTGGCGAAGTCCGCGCCGGCGTCGGCGACGATCTTGCAGGCGAGGCGTTTCAGCTTGTCGTCGAGCAGCGGCGCCTCGATGGAGACCTTCACGATGACGGCGCCGCGCGCGTCGTTGACCGCGCGTGACTGCACCGCTCGCACCAGGGTGGCGAGCTCGTTACGCACGAAACCGAAGTCGCCCGAGCGGAGGGCCAGGACGTTCATGGTGACGTCGATCTCCTCGGCGCCGGCGCTCACACAGTGCTCGGCCGCGGCGATCTTGCTCTGCGGCAGGTCGGCACCGTACGGGTAGGCGACGACGGCACAGGTCTTGACGTCGCACTCACGGAGCCGGTCCACCACGATCGGCAGGAACGTCGGAAACGTGCAGACACTCGCGAAGTGATGCTCGCGGGCCTCGTTACACGCGCGCTCGACATCCGCCTGGGTCGCACGGAGGTCCAGGAGAGTGTGATCGATCGTCTTGGCGAGTTCCTCAGGTTGGATCGTCGCACTCCCGACACACGGACATCATCGCGGCGAGTATAGCGAGATGGCAAAATCCCGCCCATGCCGGAACTACCGGAGATCCAGGCGGTGGTGGAGGGTCTCGACCGCGCCCTCGCCGGACGCACGGTCGTCGCCGCCCGCCAGCTCCACCCCTCCATCGTGAAGACCGTGAGCCCCGGATTGGCTGACCTCATCGACCACTCGGTGTCGTCGGCCTGGCGCCGTGGCAAGCTCATCGGTCTGACGATCGGCCCGTTCGACCTGGTGGTGCACCCGATGCAGTCCGGGCGGGTGGCACTGGCGCCGAAGGCGGCGAACCGGCCACCGCGGTCGACCGCGCTCACGCTCGACCTGGACGACGGGCGCCAGCTCCGGTTCCGGGAGGCCGCGAAGGAGCACCGTGCGAGCGCCCACATCGTGCGCACCGAGGACCGGGACGCCCTCCCCCTCATCGCCCGCCTGGGGCCCGAGCCGCTCGGCATGGACCCGGAGGTGTGGCGCGAGCGCCTCACGAGCCCTCCGGGACTTCTCCACACCGCCATCCGGCAGGGGCGCCGGGTGGCCGGTGTCGGCCGGGCGTACGCCAGCGACATCATGTGGGCCGCGAAGCTGCCTCCGTTCGCGCGTACGACCACGATGACCGATGACCAGTACGCACGGTTGGCGAAGGCCGCCGACACGGTGCTCACGCAGGCGCTGGAGCGCGCCCGGCGCGACATCGACACCGACCCCCCCACCAGCGAGAAGCGCGTCACCCTGGTGCACGGCCAGGCCGGATCCCCCTGCGTGCGCTGCGGACGCACCCTGGAGCGCGTGTCGTTCGAGGGGTACGAGCTTGTCTACTGCCCGGGCTGCCAGACCGACGGTAACGTCTACGCCGACCGGAGGATGTCGCGCCTTCTGCGGTGAGGCGGCGGTGCGTTCGCGACCGCCGAATGCCCGGCGCGCCGATGGCGCATCCGAGGCGGCTGAACCCCGGTCCCGCTAGAGGCCCGCGTCAGAAGTTCGTTTGGTGTTTGCCGAGCGAATCTCCCGCGAGGCAAGGACGAGAGACCGCCCGGAATATCGGGAATCCTTTGGCGGTCGAGGACACTGCCTCGTGATGAGATGCAGCCAGCAAACGACCACGAACTTCTGACGCGGGACACTACAGGCCCAATCGGTCCAGCATCGTGTCGTCCCGGCGCCAATGGCGGCGCACCTTCACCATCAGGTCCGTGTGGACCGGCTCACCCAGCACACGGCTCAGCGTCGTTCGCGAGGCCTCCCCGATGGAGCGGATCATGCGCCCGCCCTTGCCCACCAGGATGCCCTTCTGGGAGTCCGTCTCGACGAAGATCGCGGCGCGCACGATGCGGCCCTCGGTGGCCGGCTCGATGCTCTCGATCTGCACGGCGACGGCGTGCGGCACCTCGTCGCGAACCCGGTGCAGGGCGGCCTCACGGATCAGCTCGGCGGCCAGCTCCTCGTCGGTCTGATCGGTCGCCATGCCCTCCGGGAAGTAGCGGGGGCCCACGGGCAGAGTGCGCCCCAGCGTCGCGCGGAGCGCCTCGAGCCCGTCGCCCGTGGCGGCGCTCACCGGGTGGAGCTCGACGAACGGCACCAGCTGCGACGCCTGCGCCACCCGGACCGCGATCTCGTCCCGTGACACCGCGTCCACCTGGTTCACGACGAGGATGATGGGGAGCCCGGAGGCCACGAGGCGTTCGGCGATGAAACGGTCGCCACCGCCGATCTCCTCGCGGGCGTTCACCATGAAGACGGCCAGGTCGCAATCATCGAGGGTCGCGTCGACCGTGTCCTGCATGCGGCGCGTGAGCGCGTCGGCCGGCCGCTGGAACCCGGGCATGTCGATGAGGACGGCCTGCCAGTCGTCCCCGTTCACGATGGCGCGCACCCGGCGCCGGGTGGTCTGGGGCCGGGACGACACGGCGGCCACGTGGACGCCGGAGAGTGCGTTCGCCAGGGTCGACTTGCCCACGTTGGGGCGTCCGGCCAGCGCCACGAGGCCGGATCGGAACTCCGCGCTCATGCGCCCCCTCCGATCGATCGCGGCGGGATCACCCGAGCACCTGGAACATGAGGATGGTGACGGCCGTGCCCAGGACGGCGCCGGCGACGACCTCCACGGCGGAGTGGATGCCGGCCTCCACCCGCGACTGGGCCACCAGGAGGGCCATCATGAAGGCGAGTGTCGACACCAGCGCGGCGTGCGCCACGTCGTTGGCGAGGATGGTGACCGCGGCCCACCCCGCGAACGCCGCCGCAGCGTGCCCGGACGGAAGGCCACCGCGAAGCGCGGTCCCGCGCCCCGTGAACGCCTTGATCGCGATGGTGAGCAGGACCGTCACGATGAGCGCACCCACCACGATCTGCGAGGGGCGCGCGTCGAGACGCCCCGCCATGTCGAACCCGTGGTCGGTCAGGTGGTTGTAGAAGACCAGGTAGGCGATCACCACGGCGTTCACGGTGGCCACCAGAACGGCCCCTGCCGCCACGTCCTTCGCCACCTTGATGAGCGGGTGATAGTGCCGCACCGTGGCGTCGATGGCCGCCTCGAGCGCCGTGTTGAACATCTCGGCGATGATCACCAGGCTGACCACGCCGAGAATGGCGATGAACTCGAGCCGGGTGACGCCCAGGACCAGGGCCAGGATGAGGGCGCCCAGCCCCGCGGCGATGTGGATGCGCATGTTGCGCTGTGTGCGCAGCACGTAGACGATGCCCGCGAAGGCCCAGGTGAAGGACCACCGGAGGGATCCCTGCCGCGGGATGCTGCTGTCCGACCGGCCGAAGAGCCGGGCGCGGATTCCGTGCCGCTTCCGGTCCTCGCTCACGTGAGGCGGTCCACCAGCTCGTCCTGGAGTTGCAGCATCTCGCCCTGGTCCACCTCGTGGTCGTAGCCGACGAGGTGCAGCAGCCCGTGGATCACGAGGGTGCTCAGCGGATCCTCGGCGGCGGCCGGGCAGATGATGATGTCGCCGAGTTCGGGCGACGGGCCGTCCTCGGGCCATCCGTCACGGACCGTCGGTCCGTCGACCGGGAACGACAGGACGTCCGTCGGCCGTGGCTTGTCGCGGTGCTCGCCGTTGATCTCGGCCATGCGGTCCTCGGTGACCACCATGAGGCCGAGGCTGGCGCGTTCGATGGCGATCTCGGCGCACACCCGGCGTGCCGTCTCCGTGAGGGCGTCCAGATCCACGCCGGATACGTCGGACGACGCTTCGACCTCGATCATCGATCGTTCTCGTCGGCGATGCGGTAAGCCTCGACGATCTCCTGCACCAGGCGGTGGCGCACCACGTCGTCGCGGTTGAAGCGCACGAACGCCACGTCGTTCACCGACGACAGGATGCGGTCGATGTCGTTGAGCGCCGACGGACGGTCGCGGGGCAGGTCGATCTGGGTGACGTCCCCCGTGACCACCATGGTGGAGCGGTAGCCGAGCCGGGTGAGGAACATCTTCATCTGCTCGCTCGTGGTGTTCTGCGCCTCGTCGAGGATGATGAAGCTGTCGTTGAGGGTGCGTCCGCGCATGAACGCCAGGGGCGCGATCTCGATCTGACCGCGTTCGAGATAGGCCTGCACCTTCTCGGCCTCCATCATGTCGTGGAGGGCGTCGAACAGCGGACGCAGATACGGGTCGACCTTGGCGGCGATGTCTCCCGGGAGGAACCCCAGGCGCTCACCGGCCTCCACTGCCGGACGGGTGAGGATGATCCGGCCCACCTCCTTGCGCGCCAGCGCCGCCGCGGCGAGTGCCACGGCGAGGTAGGTCTTCCCCGTGCCGGCGGGGCCGATGCCGAAGGTGATCGTGTGGTTGCGGATGGCGTCGACGTACCGCTTCTGGCCGTCCGTCTTCGGCGTGACGGCGAGGTGACGGTGACGCAGGACCACGTCGCCCAGCGTGTCGGCGAGCGGCGCGTGGCGGTCGACGGCGCTGACGATGGCCTCGACGGTGCCCGGGCCCATGCCCTCCCCACGGCCCATCAGGGACGCGAGGTCACCGATCGCGGTGGCGGTGGCCTCGACGCGTGACTCGTCGCCGATGAGGGTGAGCCGGTTTCCCCGCAGCCCCAGGTCCATGCCGAGGTGCTCCTCCAGCGACCGGAGGATGCGGTCGTGCTCCCCGGCGAGTTCGACCGCGACGTCGTCGCTGAGTTCGATCGTTCGTTGATGCATCACATGGATTCTGACAAACGTTCGCCGCCCATCACGTGCCAGTGGAGGTGGAACACCGACTGCAGTGCGTCCGGGCCGTGGTTGGTGGTGACGCGGTAGCCGGACTCGACCAGGCCCGATTCGGCCGCGAGCTCGGCGATGAAGGTCGGCATAACGGCGCGCTCGGCGTCCGAGAGGCCGTCCACCTCGGCCAGGCTCGAGACGTGCGTCTCGGGGATGACGAGGAGGTGCACCGGTGCCTTCGGGCTGATGTCGCGGAACGCCACGAAGCCGTCGCCGCGCTTGACGACGTCCGCGGGGATGTCGCCGACGACGATCTTGCAGAACAGGCAGTCGCTCATGGGATGGGTACTCCTTTGAGGTGCTCGCCGGCCATGCCGGCGACGTGCACGGGGACGAGGTCCCCGGGATTCGCATACGCGTCGGCCGCGTCCAGCACGAAGCGGCAGTAGTCGCTGCCGTACCCGGTGAGGGTGCCGTCGTCGAGGCGGCGTTCGACCAGCACGGCGTCGTCGCCTCCCACACGTGAGGCGCGGCGCGCGAACCCGAGCCGGTCCGAGAGGTCCCGAAGGCGTTGACCGCGGTCGGTCCGGGCCTCGGGCGTCACGGTGTCGTCGAGGTCGGCCGCGACGGTGCCCGGGCGGGGTGAGAACGGGAACACGTGGATCTTCCCGAACGCCAGTTCCTTGCACACGGCCTGGGTGCGGTCGAAGGCGGCGTCGTCCTCCGTCGGGAAGCCCACGATGACGTCGGTGGTGACGTTGACGGCGGGGATCGCCTCACGTGCCCAGCCGATCGCACGAACGTACTCGTCCATCGTGTAGCTGCGGCCCATCGTCCGCAGCACGCCGTCGTCACCCGACTGGAGCGGGATATGGAGATGGTGGGCCACCGTGTCGGTGTCGGCGAGGGCCTCCACGAACCGCTCGGTCACGTCACCCGGTTCGATGGAGGACACGCGCAGGCGACGCAGCCCGTCCAGGTGTCCGATGGCACGCACGAGGTCCGACAGGTCGGTGCCGTCATCGCCGCGCCAGGTGCCGATGTTGATCCCGGTGAGAACGAGTTCGGGGTGCCCCTCGGCGATGCGCCGGCGGGCGTCGCGGAGGATGGCCTCCAGCGTGCGGCTCTCGGCGATGCCGCGGGTGCGCGGGATGATGCAGAACGTGCAGTTCTGGTCGCACCCGTTCTGCACCTTGAGGAAGGCCCGCGTCCGGCCGGCGGGTCGGTCGTCGTCATGGCAGGCGAGCGTGGTGGTGAGACCGCCGAGGAGATCCACGATCTCGACGGCGGCGCGGTCGGCGGAGCGGCCGACGACGGTCACCGACTCGCCGAACTGGCCGGCGTTCAGGTTGGCGGCGCAGCCCGTGACGAAGGTCCTGCCGATGCGCGCGGCACGGTTGACCTGCTGGCGGCTCTTGCGCTCGCTCTCGAGCGTGAGGGCGCACGTGTTGACGACGTGGATGTCGGCGACGTCACGGGTTGTCTCGACGTGTCCGGCGTCGGAGAGTGCGTCGCGGATCAGCATGGCGTCGGCCTGGCTGACCTTGCATCCCAGGAAGCGGACGGAGAAGGTCGCCATCAGCGTCCGCGGCGGTGTGGTCGCCCGTTCATGGGTGACACCGTACAGGCGCGGACGGGCCGGACTCCCGGTGCCGCGGGCGGCGCGACGAACCCCATCGCACCCACCGGTGCGCGGTTGTCACCGAGGCGTCGGTGCATCGTTCCCGTCGCCCGGATCGCGGCCCCACCGCTGCGTGTCCGCGGCGATGGACACGGCCACGAGCGCGGCCGTCTCGGCCCGCAGAACGGAGTCGCCCAGGCGCGCGAGGCGGCAACCGGCGTCGCGTGCCGCCGTGATCTCGTCCTCCGCGAATCCCGCGTCGGGGCCGATGATCAGACGCACCGTCGCGGCACCGGCGGCGCGCACGACGTCACCGAGATTCGCGTCGCCCCGCGGATCAACCACGATCACGGCGACGTCCGGGTCGCCCACGATGACGTCCTCGACGTCCGCGAGCCCCTCGATCCGCGGTCCGTGGGCCTGGCCCGATTGGCGCATCGCGGATGCGACCACCCGCTGCAGCCGATCCCGGCGCTTTCCGAACGCCGACGCATCGGGTATCCGTCCGGCGCGTGCCGAACGGAAGATGGTGATCTCCCGGACCCCGATCTCGGTCGCCTTCTCGACCACCAGGTCCAGGCGCCCCCATTCGGCCAAACCGACGGCCAGTTCGATCCGCGGACGGCGGGGCGCCGGACGTGGGGCATCGCCCAGCCGCAGCCGCACCGTGTCGCCCAGCTCGGCCACCGTCGCGTCCCAGACGTTCCCGTCGTCGTCGAGCACCTCGACCGCCTCCCCCACTCCGCGGCGTACGACGCGCGTCAGGTGGTGTGCGTCCTCAGCGGTGAGGGTGACGAGGGCCCCGGGCGCGCAACCGTCCACCAGATAGCGGAAGCGGTGCTTCATTCCCGGGTGAGGCGGACGGCCGCCCAGCCGTCGGCGGAGATGACCCGGTCGATCCGAAGGCCGAGCGCCACCCAGGGTTCGGTGGCGTTCACGATGTCGGCCTCCACGAAGCCCGAGAGGATGGCGACACGTGGTGTCGCGGCGAGGCGTCCGGCGACCTGGCGGACGTGCATCCGGGTGATGTTGGCGAGCACGATGTCCGCGGGCGGAAGCGCGACGGTTGTGGCATCGACCGTCGACGTCGTCACGACGACATCGTTGACCTCGGCGTTCCTGGCGGTGGCCTCGACGGCCAGCGGGTCGTGGTCGACGGCGAACACCGGGTCGTACCCCAGCTTCCGGGCACTGATAGCAAGCACCCCGGATCCGCAGCCGACGTCCAGCACGCGTCCGACCGGAACGTCGATGAGCAGCTCGAGGCATCCCCGCGTGGTTGCGTGCTGGCCGGTGCCGAACGCCATGCCGGGGTCGATGACGACCTCGGGTACGTCGTCGGCCGCGGGCACCCACGGCGGACGAAGGCGCAGACGTCCTGCGATCTCGACCGGCACGTGGATACGGCGCATGGCGTCGCGCCAGTCGTCGTTCTGGGCGGCGACGTCGAGGTCGACGTCGAGTCCGGCGGCGGTGAGTCGGTCGGCGATGGCCACGACGGCCTCGTCACTGTGACGGGAGGGCACCCAGAGGGTGAGGTCCCATGTGTCGTCCTGACGTGTCTCGGACCAGCCCGCATCGGTCATCTCGTCCAGAAGTCCACGAGCGATCTCGACCGAGTCTCCCGCGACGGTGAGCGTCAGCCGGGTGAGTTCAGCGGAATCGGTTTCTGAGGCGACCGAAAAGTCCCTCACCGGACCCCTTGGATTCGACGTGCTGCTCGAGTCCCTCGAGGAACTCCCGTCCCTCGCGGCTGGTGACCGCCGGAATGTCGACATCGATCACCACGCGCTGGTCACCGCGCCGACGCCCGCGGATCTGCGGGAAGCCCTTGCCGCGGATCACCGTCTCCGACAGTGGCTGGACGCCCGCGTCGATGGTGATCTCCTCCTCGCTCTCCACGGTGGGCACCGTGACGGTGGTACCCGTCATGGCGTCGATCACCGAGATGCGCACGTGGCTGACGATGTCCATCTCGTCGCGCTGGAAGCGCTCGTCCTCGGCAACCGAGACCTCGATGTAGAGGTCGCCGGCCTGGGCGCCGGGGTCGCCCGCGTGTCCCTTCCCGGGCATGCGGATGCGCTGGCCGTCTGCGATGCCGGCCGGGATGTCGAGTTCGATCTCCTGCTTCGCCATGTGCCGCGCGAGTCCCGAGCAATCGGGGCACGGCTTCTCGGGCACACGTCCCGCGCCGTTGCACGTCGGACAGACGCGGCGGCGGACGATCTGGCCGAGGGCGCTTCGCATGGCCTCCTGTACCTGCCCCTGTCCCCCGCACATCTCGCAGGTGGACACGCTGCTGCCGGGCGCCGCTCCGGTCGCCTCGCAGGTGTCGCACAGGGTGACCAGGTTCGCCGTCACCGTGCGCGTCACGCCCAGTGCGGATTCGACGAAGCTGATCTCGACGCCGGCCAGGTGGTCCTCGCCGGGCTGGCGTGACGGCCCGCTCCCGCCCCCGAAGATGTCGCCGTTGAAGAGGCTCGAGAAGATGTCCTGGAAGGACCCGAAGCCGCCCATGGGGTCACCGCCGCCTCCGGCGCCGTTGATCCCGTCGCGGCCGAAGCGATCGTACATCTGACGGCGTTCGGGGTCCGAGAGGACCTCGTAGGCCTCCGCGATGGCCTTGAAACGCTCCTCGGCCGAACTGTCGCCCGGGTTCACGTCCGGGTGGTTCTCGCGGGCGAGGCGACGGAAGGCCTTCTTGATCTGTGCATCGTCGGCGTCGCGAGAGACGCCGAGGATGTCGTAGAAATCCTGGCTGGCAGTCGACACGGCCACCGAGGATAGCAACGAACCGTCGCCACCCGCGTACGTCGGTGCGTGAGCCGACGGTGAGGCCGCTGGTGCCAGGCACCAGCGGCCTCACCCTTTTTGCGCGGTTGAGCTATCGCACCTGCAAATCGTCCGTATTCCGGCGATCCCGTGAATCACGAGTAGGCCGCTGGTGCCAGGCACCAGCGGCCTACTCGTCCTCGTCCGCGACGCGGAAATGTTCGCTCTTTGCGGTCGTCGCCATCGCCCGGAGGGGGAGGAAGAGCCCGCCCCAGCCCTTGTATGGGTGACACCACCGAGGGAGGACCGAATGGGACGCGCACCCCGCCCCCAGGGAGAGGCGCTCACCTACCACGTCATGGCACGCGGCAATAATCGGCGGGACATCTTCCAGGACGCACTGGACCGACGCTCCTTCCTGTCACTCCTCGAAGCGACACGGCAACGGCGGAACTGGCGAATGCACGCGTGGTGCCTCATGACGAACCACGTCCACCTGCTCCTCACGACGGAACAGGCCGACATCTCCGCGGGCATCCACGATGTCCTCGGTCACTACGCCCGGCGCTACAACCACTTCCACGGGACCAGCGGCCATCTCTTCGGCCAGCGGTTCCGATCCGTCCTCGTCACATCGGACGAGCAGTTCCTGACGACGGTGCGCTACATCAACCGGAACCCCGTGGAGGCGGGTCTCGCCGACCGTCCGGATCGCTATCCGTGGAGTGGATATGCCATGAGACACGTGGCCCACCCACTGCTGATCGTCGACGACGCCGACCTCATGGAGCGGCTCCATCCGCTCCCGGCGATCGCGGAATGCCAGTTGCGCACACTCGTGCATTCCGGCTCTGCGCCCCTGCGCGTCGGTTCGACGATGCCGACGATCGCCACGCTCGTCCAGGCGATGGGACCGAAGGAGGGCGGCCCCGCGGCCCTCGCCCTGGGGTACGAACAGCGTGAGGTCGCCGCAAGCGTGGGCCTCTCCCGGGCAGGTCTCCAGCGCCACCTGCACTCACGGAGAACCCGTTGCACGGGCCCGGCACCGCACGACCGGCGCGAAGGCCGCGAGGCACCGCGATCCCGTTCCGGTCAGGAATCGTCCGGATCAGCCGGGCGTGAACCCACCGTCGACGATGTGGCGGCCGCATGATCCGCCGTCGTCATCGCCAGACGGTGGCGACGGCACCTCTCACGACCGCAGGTCGTCGTCCATGTCGTCGTCCTCGTCCAGGTCGTCCTGATGGGTGGCGAGGTTCGTCCGTGCCGACTCGATCAGGCGATACGCGTCGTCGAGCGAGTTCGATTCGAGCAGGAAGCGGCAGAGGCTCCGGGCGTCACGCGCCGCGAGGTGGTCCACGGCACCCTCGAGAACCCAGAACGGCGCCGACTCCGGATCCTGGCGCAGGAGCTCGACGGCCTGATGCCCGCATTCCAGTGTGTACGTGGCGATGGCGTACTGGCTGGAGCCCGGCCGGTCACCCGGCGGCTCCCACGGAACGAGGGGACCGCTGCGCAGCCCCTCCGGCTCGATGACCTCCGCGGCGAGCTCGATGTCACGCCACGTGAGATCGACGGGGACGCGGAGGTCGAACAGAAGGTTCTCCGCCTCGTCGGGACGGTCCGCGGCACTGGCCAGCACCGCCGCGACCCAGTGGGCCTCGGCATAGGACAGCCCCGTGAAGAGCTTGGCCTCGTCCGCCTGCGGATACAGCTGGGACTCCGGCTTGCTCGTGATGCCGACGGCGTACTCCTGCGGACCGATCGCACCGGCCTCCGTCTTGGCGAGGACGCGCACCGCGGCGGCCGAACCCGACCGGAGGGGACGTCGCCAGACCTCGAGAACCTCGAACCGATCGTCTATTCGTAGACCTCCTCGACATAGGCGGACAGCGCCCGCGCCGCCTCCTTGACCGTGGCGATCGCCAGACGGTAGTCCATCCGCGTCGGCCCGATGAGCGACACCGCGCCCAGATCACGCCGCGCCGAGCCGTAGGTGGCGGCCACCAGCGATACACCCTCGAGGTCCGGCACCGTGACCTCCCCGCCGATCCGCAGGAAGACGTCACCGCCGCCGAGAGCGCCGCGGAGCAGGTGAAGCAGCGAGTAGCGCTCCTCGAGGGCCCGCATGATCGACCCCATCTCCAGGAGGTCCTGCGAATGCTGCCGCTCGAGGAACCGCGCCTGGCCACCCACGTAGATCGTCGTACCGTCGTCCTCGTCCACCATCTCGGTGAGGGCACCACCGATGGCCGCGATGAAGGCCCGCTCGCTGGGAGCCAGGGAGGGTTCGGCCAGGCGCGCCGCCAGGCCCCGGGCACCGGGCGAGAGCCCGCCGGCCTGTTCGTTCAGGAAGTCGGAAGCCCAGTCCGCCAACTTGGGATCGACCGGACGGTCGAAGGCGAACATGCGCTTGGCCACGGATCCGGTCGAGGTGATGACGACGACCATGACCACCTGCGGCTGCAGGACCAAGACCTCCACCCGTCGGATGGTGGTGGACTGGGCCGGAGGCGCGCTCACCACGCCCAGCATGTCCGTGATCTGAGCGATGGCGTCGGCCGTACGCCGCATCGCCTGATCGAGCTCACGACGCATCTCGTCGAGCTCCAGCGCCTTCTGGACGGCCGTCGGCGCCGGCGTAACCTCGCCGCGTGAGACGAGGTGGTCGACGTAGTAGCGGTACCCCGCATCGGTGGGCACCCGGCCGGCCGACGTGTGCGGGTGGCCGAGGAGGCCGATCTGCTCGAGGCGTGCCAGCTCGGAACGGATGGTGGAGGACGCGTAGTCCATGCTCTCCCGCCCCGCGATGTGCTTGCTGCCCACCGGCGTACTCGTGGCGACGTACTGCTCGACCACCATCCGGAGAACGGCCTCCTGTCGGGATGTCAGATCCAGATCGCCCACGGGCCCCATTTCATCACAACCGCCGGGGGGAACCGCCCGCGCCGACGACGTGATGCCCGACCCCTCCGATGAATTCTCTCCCTCACCCCGGTCTATATTCCGCGCGCTCGGTGATGCGGTCGGCCCCCGCCCGCCGACGAAGGGGACCTCAGACGAACCGGAGGACCTGAATGAAGGTTCACATCACGCACCATCCCACCCGAGAGGAGTGGACGTCATGAGCGCGATCCAAGCACGGGGACTCGTCAAGAACTTCACGGACCGGTCGGGGACGGTCGAGGCCGTCCGCGGTGTCGACATCGACGTGGCCGAGGGCGAGATCTTCGCCTTCCTCGGACCGAACGGCGCCGGCAAGTCGACCACCGTGAGGATGCTGACGACCCTCACCACCATCAGCGGGGGGACGGCGACCGTGGGAGGCCGGGATGTCGCGACGGACGCCGACGGCGTGCGCCGCATCATCGGCGTGGCGCTTCAGGAGGCCGGTCTCGACCCCCGGCAGACAGCACGCGAGCTGCTCGTCCTGCAGGGACGCCTGTTCGACATGCCGAAGGCCGCCATCGAGGCCCGCGCTGACGAACTCCTCCGGCTGGTCGAACTGGACGACGTCGCCGATCGTCGCGTGAAGGGCTTCTCGGGCGGGATGAAGCGACGGCTCGACCTGGCCTGCGCACTGGTCCACGAACCCCAGATCCTCTTCCTGGACGAGCCCACCACCGGCCTGGATCCGGCGAGTCGCATCACCATCTGGGACGAGGTGGAGCGCATCCGGCAGCAGGGCATCACCGTGTTCCTCACCACCCAGTACCTGGAGGAGGCGGACCAGCTCTGCGACCGCCTCGCCATCATCAACGACGGCCTCATCGTCCGTGAGGGCACACCCGCCGCGCTGAAGGCGGAGCTCAAGAGCCGCCTCAACCTCAGCGAGGACCCCACGCTGGACGATGTCTTCCTCGACGTCACCGGCAAGACGCGAACGCGCTCCGCCGGCGAGGTCAGCGAGGTGACGGCATGAGCACCATGGTCGCACTCACACAGCGCTCGGTGCGGGAGGCGCTCCGGACACCGGACGCCCTCCTCCCGATGCTCTTCATCCCCCTGTTCTTCCTCGTGGTGAACGTGGGCCAGGCCGCCCGCATCTTCCCCGCCCAGTCCACCGACTTCCTGCACGGGCAGAGCTACGGCGCCTTCCAGCTCCCCGCATCGATCCTCCTGGCGGCGTCCTTCGGATCGGCGGCGCTCTATCTGGTCGAGGAGATCGAGGGCGGCTACTTCGACAAGCTGCGGGCGACCCCGGCCGCGCGCACGAGCATCATCTTCGGACGTCTTCTGGCCGAGGCGCTCAAGACCGTCGTCCTGACGATCATCATGGTCGTGATCGCCTGGCTCTTCTTCGACATCTCCGTCGCATCCGGGCCGCTCGGGTTCGTCATCCTTCTCGTGCTCGCCGCCGGATGGGCGGTGGCGTTCTCGGGGTTCATGCAGCTGATCGCGCTGAAGACCCGCAGCGCCGCCGCCACGAACGCCGGCAGCATGGTGTTCTTCCCGCTTCTCTTCCTGACCCCCAACTTCGTGCCCCGCGACCTGCTCACCCGGCCCATGGAGATCGCGGCGACCTTCAACCCGGTCACCTACCTGATGGAGGCGATGAGGTCCCTGATCCTCGTCGACGATCTGGAGTGGGCCGCGCTCGGAAAGGGATTCGCCGTGGTCGCCGGTGGTCTCGTCCTCATGGTCACGATCAGCGTGCGCATGATCCGGCGCTACGACTGACGGGACGCACGTTCGGCCGCCGGGTCCGCGACGGGCGGCCGAACGCGACGCGCGCGGGTCCGGTGCCGGGCACCGGACCCGCGCCGTCATCCCGCCCACGCCGCCAGAAGGGTCAGCGGTCGAAGTCCATGAGCCGGCCGAGGACGCTGTTCTGCACGAACCGCCCCTGGCGCGTCAGTTCGATGAGATCGATGTCCACGCGCCGTACGAAACCCCCGTCGATGAGATCGTCGACGGCCTCCGGGTGGTCCGGTTCCCCCGCCCATCGGAGCGAGATGGGTTCGTCCTGCCGGAGCGCGAGCATCCAGCGTTCACGCCGCCGGGTGTCCTCGTCGAGGTGCTCGACCGTCCGTCGCGGAGTCCGCCGCTCCGTCACCGCGCTCATGTAGCCGTCCAGATCCGGCGCGTTGCGCCACCTGTCGCCTCCCACGGTCGACACGGCACCGATTCCGACGCCGATGTAGTCCGCCGCACCCCAGTACGCCCTGTTGTGCCGGCTCTCACGTCCCGGACGGGCGAAGCTCGCCGTCTCGTACCACCGGTACCCCATCGTCTCCAGCGCCTCGACGATGTGGTGGTAGGCGTCCTCGGTGAAGTCCTCGTCCACCACCGCGCCGTCGCGAGCGAGAGCGCTGCCGGGTTTCACCTCGAGCTCATACCAGGAGATGTGCTCCGGCGCGATCTCGCGCACCGCGTCGATGTCGGCCACCAGATCCTCCGCCGACTGCCCCGGAACGCCGAACAGGAGGTCCAGGCTGAGGTTGTCGAAGCCGGCATCACGGGAGTCGTCCACCGCACGGCGGACCCCGTCGGCCGTGGCGCGCCGATCGAGCGCGGCCAGCAGGTGCGGCTGGAACGACTGTGCACCCATCGAGAGACGCGTGATGCCCGCGGCACGGAACGCGCGCAGCGTGGCGGCGTTCACGGTCTCGGGATTGGCCTCCATCGAGACCTCGACCTCCGGGGCGAACCGTGACGACATCGCGTCGAGCAGACGGGCGATCCGCGACGGCTCCATGAGGCTGGGGGTGCCGCCGCCCAGGTACACCGTGGCGAGCGGCCCGAGACGGTCCGACTCGAGCTCCACCTCAGCGAGGAGCGCATCGACATACCGGTCGCGCCGGTCCAGCGATCCCACCTCGACGACGAACGCGCAGTATCCGCACCGGTGCTCGCAGAACGGAAGGTGCACGTAGAGGTGGCGGGCGCCGGTCACTTCTTCGAGGGGGTGGAGTCCTCCCCGATCGAGAGAACCGACAGGAACGCCTCCTGCGGGACCTCGACGCGCCCGACCTGCTTCATGCGCTTCTTCCCCTCCTTCTGGCGCTCGAGGAGCTTGCGCTTGCGGCTGATGTCGCCGCCGTAGCACTTGGCCAGAACGTCCTTGCGCCGCGCTTTCACCGTCTCACGGGCGATGACCTTGCTGCCGATGGCCGCCTGGATCGGCACCTCGAACATCTGCCGTGGGATCGTCTTCTGCAGACGCTCCACGATGTGCTTGCCGCGCCCGTAGGCGACGTCGCGATGGACGATCATCGACAGCGCGTCCACGGGCTCGCCGGCGAGGAGGATGTCCAGCTTGACGAGGGGGCTCTCGCGGTCGTCCAGCATGTCGTAGTCGAGCGACGCATAGCCCTTGGTGCGGCTCTTCAGCGTGTCGTAGAAGTCGAGCACGATCTCGGCGAGCGGCATGTCGTAGACGATCTGCTGCCGCTGCTCGATCGGTTCCATGGTGGCGAACGTACCGCGCCGCTCCTGGCAGATCTCCATCACGGCACCCACGAACTCCGCCGGGACGAGGATCGTGCACCGCACGAACGGCTCGAAGACCGTCTCGATGTTGGTGGGCTCGGGTAGTTCGGCCGGGCTCTTGACCTCCAGCTCGTCACCCGTGGTGGTCATGACGCGATAGGCGACGTTGGGAGTCGTGGCGAGCAGGTCGAGGTCGTACTCACGCTCCAGCCGTTCGCGGATGATGTCCATGTGGAGCAGGCCGAGGAAACCGCACCGGAAACCGAATCCCAGCGCCTGGGAGTTCTCGGGCTCCCAGACGAGGGACGCGTCGTTGAGCGACAGCTTCTCGAGCGCCTCGCGCAGATCCGGGTACTCGTCCGCGTCGACGGGGAAGAGCCCGCAGAAGACCATCGGCTTCACGTCGCGGTATCCGGCCAGCGGATCGGCGGCGCGGTTCGACGCGACGGTCAGGGTGTCGCCCACGCGAAGGTCGCCGAGCTTCTTGACCCCGGTGATCAGGTAGCCGCTCTCCCCCGCCTCGAGGACGTCGGTCGGCGTCATGGACGGGGTCATGACACCGATCTCCTCCGCGTCGGCCGTGAGCCCGGTCTGCATGGCGTAGAGCTTGTCGCGGGTGCTGAAGCGACCGTCCACGACGCGCACGAAGGTGACGACGCCACGGTACTGGTCGTAGACGGAGTCGAAGATGAGCGCCCGCGGCGGGGCCTCCCGATCGCCCCCGGGCGGCGGGATGCGCAGCACGACGTCCTCGAGGACCTCCGCGATGCCCTGGCCGGTCTTGGCCGAGATGCGCAGGACGTTCTCGGGCGTGTCACCGATGAGGTCGGCGATGGCGCGGCTGTGCAGATCGGGGTCCGCGGCGGGAAGGTCGATCTTGTTGAGGACCGGGATGAGCTCCAGATCGGCCTCGAGCGCCAGATAGGTGTTGGCGAGCGTCTGCGCCTCGATGCCCTGGCTGGCGTCGACGACGAGCAGCGCACCCTCACAGGCGGCGAGGCTGCGGGAGACCTCGTACGAGAAGTCGACGTGGCCGGGGGTGTCGATCAGGTTCAGCTGGTAGGTCTCACCGTCCGACGCCGTGTAGAAGACCCGCACGGCCTGCGCCTTGATGGTGATCCCGCGCTCACGCTCGAGGTCCATGGAGTCGAGCATCTGCGAGCGCATCTCGCGTTCGCTGACGGCGTTCGTCAGCTGGAGGATGCGGTCGGCAAGCGTCGACTTTCCATGGTCGATGTGCGCGATGATGCAGAAGTTTCGGATCTTGGACTGGTCCACGGCCGCCTATCGTAGCCTGCTCTTGAGCTGCATCAGCATGGCGATCTCGCGCATGCGCAGCCCGCGGCACACCGCGAGGTAGGCCAGCGGTGCCAGCACGGCGGCGGTCCCGACGCTGACGAGCTGCGCCGGGAGCGACCGACCCAACCCTCCGTCGAGCGCATGCCAGATCCCGTAGGCCCAGACCCCGAGGAACACGGAGCCCACCAGGGCGCGCGCGAACCCGTCCACGATCGAGCGCACATCGATGCCGCCGATCTGCCGGCGGAGCACCACCAGGAGCCAGACGAAGGTGACGAGGCTGACGATGGAGGTGGCGAGCGGGATGCCGCCGGTTCCGAGCGGGATGATGAGGATGAGGTCGAGGACGGCGTTCAGCAGCACGGCGGATCCGGCGATCTTGGTGGGCGTCCACGGCTGCTGCAGGCTGAAGAACGCGCGGATCAGAAGCAGGCTGGCACCGTTGAACACCAGGCCGAACGAGAAGTAGAAGAGCGCGCCCCCGGTGAGGTCGGTCGCGGCGGCGTCGAACTCGCCGCGTTGGAAGACGAGCCGCGTCACCGGCACGGCGAGCACGGCGAGGAACACCGACGACGGGATGAGCAGGAAGAAGATCTGCCGCGTACCGGTCGTGACGACCCCGCCCATGCCGTCGTGGTCGTTGCGGGCGGCCATGCGCGAGAGCGCCGGGAAGAGCACGGTCGAGACGGCCACGCTGAAGATGCCCTGGGGAAGGATGTAGAGGCGGAAGGCCGCATCGATGGCGCGGACGGACTCCTCGCTCACGCGCTGGGCGATGAAGGTGTCGACGACGGCGTTCACGTTGATCAGGCCCAGCCCGATCGTGACCGGGAGCATCATCACGAGCACCGTCATCACGTGCTTGTTCCCGAACCCCAGCGATAGCGGGAACGGTCCCTTTCCGCGGAGCCCGGGCAGCAGGTAGAGGAACTGCACGACGGTCCCCACGAGGATCCCGAACGCGTAGCCGTAGATGCGCTGGTCGCCCTCCAGGAACGGTGTCACGCCGACGAGTCCCAGGAGGATGACCACGTTCCACAGGACGGGTGCGAAGGCCGACGACGAGAACTCACCGTACGACTGCAGGATCCCCATGACGAGGCCGGTGAGCCCGAGGAGCACCACGATCGGGAACATCACCTGCGAGAGCCCGATGAGGTTGTCCATCTGGTCCTCGGGCAGGTTCCACCCGAAGAACGGCATCACCCACGGCGCCGTGACGATGGCGATGAGGGTGAGCCCGCCCAGCACCATCGTGATGAGCCCGATGAGCGCGCCGGTGAGACGCCGGGCCTCCTCCTCGCGTCCCTCCTCGCGCAGACGGGCGAACATCGGCACGAACGCCGCCGAGAGGGCGGCGTCGGCCACGAGGCTGCGCAGCAGGTTCGGTATCTGGAAGGCGATGACGAACGCGTTGATGGCGCCCTTCACACCGAACAGGTGTGCGGCGATGATCTCGCGCGCCAAGCCGGCCACACGGCTGACGGCCGTCCAGACGGCAAAGAGGGCCGTGGACCGGCCCGTGCTGGACGCCTTTTTCTCCGTGAGCTGGGGGATCTCTGAGGTGGCGTCGGCCGCGCCGTCGGTTCTCACGTCGTCCAGCGCAGCGCTCCTGACATGCGTGTTAGGATACGCGGCCGCTCGGACCGTCTGACCAGAAGGATGTCGCTTGGCGAACATCAAGCAGCAGAAGAAGCGCATCAAGCGCGCCGCGAAGCAGCACGACACCAACGTGCGCTATCGCTCCACCATCAAGACCAAGCTGAAGAACCTCGAGGCCGCGGAGGGTGACGAACGCGTCGCACAGGCCCGCGAGCTCGAGAAGCTCGTGGACCGTGCCGCCGCCCGCGGCGCCTTCCACGCGAATACGGCCGCCCGCAGGAAGAGCCGTATCCAGCGCATTCTCGCCGACACCGGCGAATAGCCCTCGGCCACGCACCGCGCGGCCCGATCGGAAGCACGGCGCATCGCCCTCGGGTGACGCGCCGTTTTTTCGTGCCCGCGTGAGGTGACGTCGCGGACCGCCGTCTCCGGTCCGTTCGCGCACGGCTCGGGAGCGGCGATGAGCCCCTCGGTGGCGACGACGGGGATCGTGCGCTCGACCCCGTCAACCACCACGACGCATTGGTCACCATCGGCGGGCGGCCCGGTCACGTGCCGTGGCCGCCCCCGCCGCGGCGCTGTCCGGAGTCCTACGCCCTGACGGCGGCCAGGAGGTCACGGGCGGCGCGCTCGAGGACGAAGCGGCGGCCGTCGTCGGGAGAGCGCCCCAGGTTCGTGAGCGAGCCCACGCGCAGATCAAGCTCGAGGGCCGCCAGCCGCGCCACGCACCGGTCGGCCGCGCCGTCGGGAAGCGCATGGGCCTGCTCGACCACCTTCTGGGCCGGGTAACCCCGGAGGCCGGTGACGCGGCCCACATCCTCCGGTGAGGCCCCCGGCCCGAGCGCCTGCGCGGCCGCGATCCCACGGAAGTGACGCGCGAGCGCCATCTGGATGACGATGGGCTCGCTGGGGTGGTCGCCGGTGGCGAGTTCGCCCAGCAGCGCGAACACGCGTGCGCGGTCGCCGGCCGTCATGGCGTCGGCCAACTCGTGCGATTTCGCCTCGGGGTGCGGGATGACGAGGAGGTCCACCAGGGGACGGTCGATGCCGTCGGGTCCGGCGGCCATGGCCAGCTTCGTCGCCTCCTGGCTGAGTGCCATGGCGTCCTCGCCCACGCGTTCGACGATGATCCGGGCGAGGGCCTGCGGCAGTCGCTGGCCGGCCCGCTCGCACTCGGCGATCACGTGCTTCACGAACCAGGCGGTCCGTTCCTTGCGCTTCGCCTTGGCGGGCGGTCCGTACTCCAGGACGTCGCCGTGTTTGCCGATCGCCGCCACCAGCTTCGGCGTCGGGGCTCCGTATGAGAGGAGGGCGAGGCACGTGTCCGGACTGGGTGACCGCAGGTAGTCGACGAGCGGCGCCGCGTCACCCGCCTTCCAGTCGTCGGTGTTGCGGACGACGACGAGGCGCCGGCCACCGAAGGAGAGCGTCTCGCAGACGACCACCACGTCGGCGGCCAGGTCGTAGGCCGCATCGAACTCGTCCGGCGGCAACCCGCCCTCGTCGATGACGCGCTTCTGAAGACGGGCGGTTGCCCGCTCGACCTTGCCGCGGTCCTCTCCCCAGATGCCGTAGACCGGTTTCAGCGGCGGGCGTTCCGCGCTCACGATGTTCCGCCGGGGGTGAGTCGAGGTCCGTCCACGTCGCCCAGACTAGATGAGTCGTTCCACGGACTCGTGGCGTGGTGCATGTCCCCGGCGGCGCGGATGCGCCACCGGACACCTCGGAAAGGACACCACCCTGACCATCGGCGTCCGGCGACGCCCCGCATCCACCGGTGACGCACCCCACATCTACGCCTCCGCGGAACGCGACTCATCTAGCGTCCCACAGGCGTCCTGCGGCTCTGCCCATACGTCCGTATCCGTATCAATCCAGGCGGGGCACGACACCGATCGGGTGCGGGTGCGCCGAGCGCGCACCCCACTACACTCGCCGACGGGATCACCGGACGAAAACGCCCATCACTCGAGGATGACCGCGTGCACATCGACACCCCCGCGAGGACATGAACGACAACTGGCTCATTCGAAACGCGTCGCTGGTCAGCGACGGACGCGTCTGGGAGGCGGATCTGCGGATCCGCGACGGCCGCATCGACGCCATCGGCGGTGATCTGACGGCCGCACGCGACGACCAGGTGATCGACGCCGACGGCCGCCATCTTCTGCCGGGGATGATCGACGACCAGGTGCACTTCCGCGAGCCGGGGTTCCCGCACAAGGCCGACATCGCCACCGAGAGCGCCGCCGCCGTGGCCGGGGGCATCACCAGCTTCATGGATATGCCCAACACCGATCCGCCGACCCTGGATGCCGGCGCCCTCGCCGACAAGTACGCCCGTGCGGAGGGCCGTGCCTACGGCAACTTCGGCTTCTACATGGGCGCCGGCAACGACAACCTGGAGGTGGTCCGGGCGATCGATCCGACGACCACGCCGGGTCTGAAGGTGTTCATGGGCTCCTCCACCGGGAACATGCTGGTCGACGACTCGGACGTGCTCGATGCGATCTTCCGGCACTCGCCGACGATCATCATCACCCACTGCGAGGACACCCCGTCCATCGAGGCCAACCAGGCCGCCGCCCGCGAACGCTTCGGCGACGCCGTCCCCGTCGACCGGCACCCGCTGATCCGCTCCCGCGAGTCGTGCCTGAAGTCGACGCGGCTTGCGATGGACCTGGCACGTCGCAACGATGCGCGTCTGCACGTGCTGCACATCTCGACGGCGGAGGAACTCGACCTCTTCGCACCGGGACCGATGACCCAGAAGCGGATCACCGCCGAGGCCTGCGTGCACTTCCTGCATTTCTGCGCCGACGACTACGAGCGGCTGGGCTCGCTGATCCAGTGCAACCCGGCGATCAAGGACGCATCCGATCGCGCCGCCCTGCTCGCCGCCGTGGCCGATGGCCGCATCGATGTGATCGCCACCGACCATGCACCGCACACCCGCGAAGAGAAGGCGCGTCCGTACCCGGCCTCGCCGTCCGGGCTCCCGCTGGTCCAGTACGCGCTTTTGTCGGCACTGGAGCACGTACGCGCCGGTCATTTCGACCTGCCGACCCTCGTCGAACGCACGAGCCATGCCCCCGCCGCGCTCTTCGGCGTGGTGGATCGCGGACGACTGCAGGAGGGCATGGCCGCCGACCTGGTCCTGATCGACCTGGACGCCACCACGACGGTCCGGTCGGAGGACGTGCTCAGCCGCTGTGGCTGGTCGCCGTTCGAGGGCGAGACGTTCACCTCCCGCATCGTCTCGACGTGGGTGAACGGCCACCGGACCTGGCACGACGGCCGACTGCAGGGGCCGCCGTCCGGCCAGCGCCTGCGCTTCATCGGCAACACGCGGTGAGGTAGCCGGCGCTTCTTCACAGCTCTGGCCCACAACTCCCGCCGAGCAACGACCGGTGCCGATCCGCGCACGATGAGGCCGCCGTGAGGTGAGGTCGCTGGAGTCCGCCATCATGAGGTGAGGCCGCTGGTGCCATCTATGGGGGGTGGGTGTGTGTCAAGGGGGTGTCGGTGGTTCCAGCCATCTATTCGACTGAATCGCCCCGGGTTTGGTGGAGGGTCTGAGTCCTTGAAAGGATGATGGCCATGTCTACAGCGAGGAAGTACCCGCAGGAGCTTCGGGAGCGGGCGGTAAGGCTCGTGGAGGAGGCGCGCCGGGAGGATCCCGCGTTGTCGTTGAATCAGGCGGCGGTGCGGATCTCCGTGCGGGTGGGGGTGAATAAGGACACCCTCTACGGCTGGTGCAAGCGTGCACTCGTCGATGCGGGTGAGCTGCCCGGTCAGACGACGGCAGATCACCAGCGGATCCGGGAGCTTGAGGCGCAGGTGCGGGAGCTGAAACGCGCCAACGAGATCTTGTTGGCAGCGTCGAGTTTCTTCGCGCGGGAGCTCGACCCGCGTTTGCCGTGGTAGTCGCATTCATCGACGAACACCGAAGCCGGTTCGGAGTCGAGCCGATCTGCCGTGTGCTCACCGAGCACGGTGTGCAGGTCGCTCCGTCCGGCTACTACGCCCACAAGACCAGGCCGCCGTCAGCGAGGGCGGTTCGTGACCGGGAACTGCTCGGTGAGATTGAGCGGGTGTTCTGGGATCGTGATCTGGGCCGCGGGGTCAGTGGCGTCCGCAAGATCTGGCGGCTTCTTGAACGAGAGGGCACTGCGGTGGCGCGGTGCACCGTTGAACGGCTGATGCGCCAGGCCGGGCTTCAGGGAGCCCGCCGCGGGAAGCGGTTTGTCACAACCCGACCGGATGAGAAAGCGGCGCGCCCCCCTGATCGCGTCCAAAGAGTGTTTCGTGCGAGCCGGCCGAATGAGTTGTGGGTCGTGGACTTCACGTACGTTGCGACCTGGCAGGGCATGGGATTCACGGCGTTTGTCACCGACGTCTACTCCCGTCGGATCGTCGGGTGGCGTACCACCAACCGCATGCCCAGCCAGCTGCCGTTGGACGCTCTCGAGATGGCGTTATGGATCCGCGACCACCAGGATCTACCGGTCGACGGGGTGATCCATCACAGCGACGCCGGCTGCCAGTACACCGCGCTTCGCTACACCGACCGGCTCGCCGACGTCGGTGCGGTCGCGTCGATCGGAACCGTCGGTGATTCCTACGACAACGCCCTCGCCGAATCCGTCGTGGGCCTCTACAAAACTGAATGCGTCCGCCTCGACGGCCCGTTTCGCACCACCGACGAACTCGAACTCGCGACCCTCTCGTGGGTGCACTGGTACAACCACCACAGGCTGCACTCAGCGATCGGATACCTCACCCCCATCGAGATGGAAGACCTCTACACCCAGCAGGATGAAACACCGACCCCACCGCGCCCGCGGCAGGGAGAAACCACCCTCCACTAAACCCGGGGCGATTCAGCGACGGTGGCGATGTTCGCGCCGCGGCGGGCGCGGATGCGCTGGTGGGTGTCGT
>CAYSVH010000011.1:0-91507 GCA_964434425.1 uncultured Bifidobacteriaceae bacterium
CACCCCGCGAGACAACAAGGAAGCCCTCCATAACATCAGGCACTTAACTTGCGCGTGCCGAACCGCACGAACACAAAAGTCCTGCTATCGGACAGTTTTCCCGATGGGGCACGATCGTGCGCAAGTCCGGTGCCTGGCACCGGACTTGCGCGAGCGATGCAGCTTCGCCGTTCAGCGTCCGGCACGGGAAGTGCGACCGCGACAAAGAATGACCGCGCCGCCATCGGGCATTTCTCGGTATACCCCACCATGGAGGTTGCCCTGTCCGGCAGCGAGGAACCGTTCGCCGACGTCTTCCGTCGGTTCTCTGCACAGATCCACGGATATGCCGCCCGCTGGGTCGGGGTCGCAGCGGCCGATGACATCACCACGGACGTGTCCAGCCGGGTGTCCGACGTGTCGCGGTCCGCGCGGAGAACGGAGCGATGGTCAGCGCAACGATCGAGAACGGCTGGTTCATGGCCGTCGCGGACACCATCGGTCCACGTCCGAAGGACGCGAGCGCGAACCTGTTCCGGACGCCAGTCGAGATCCAGGCATGGGACGAATCCGGAAACCCCATTCCGGTGGTCCAGCCCTTCTACGGCTGACACCCGTCGCGGTCCGTCCACGTGGCCGATCAAGGACGGCCGGCGAGAAGCGCGGGGTTCGGGTCCACCGAATGGAAGCAACTCGGACTTGGCACCCCGAACATGGAAGAAGGACGCCCTTGGTGCCGCCGCATCGTTGACACTGGGTGATGCGCAGGTCAGGGGCCAAGACCGCCCAGGGGACTGATCACGGTTCCGTCGTCGGTGGTGAGTATGGGGCCGGTTCCGGTGACCACAAGGCGGAACGATGGCTCGCCGACGGCGGAAGTGTCGATCTGCTCGATCACCTTGCGCAGTGACTCGACGCCCGTCAGCATCTGCGAACCGCCCAGCTTCACTTCGACCGCTCCCCAGCGGCCGTCGGGGAGCGTGACCACGGCGTCGATCTCCTTGCCGTTCGAGTCCCGGTAATGGCGGACTTCGCCACCCAGCGCCGAGGCGAACACCATCAGGTCATGGACGACCGCGCTCTCGAAGAGCATGCCGAGTGTCTCCAGGTCACCGCGCAGGCGCTCCACCCCCGCCCCGAGGACGGCCGCCGCAAGAGACGGATCGACCAGGTGGAACTTCGGTGAGGTCCGCAGCCGGGCCCGGGAGCGGAGCTTCGGGGTCCATGGCGGTTGTGCCTCGATGATGAACAGGCGCTGCAGAAGCTCGACATAGCCACTGATCGTCTCGGCGTCGATGGCGGGAGCGACGGCTCTCACGTCGGCCGCGAGCGTCGTGTACTTCACCTCCGCGGCAACCGAGTGCGCCAGCGCCGTGACGAGCTGCCGGATCACATCGGGCGAATGCCGCACATCGGCAAGCCGGCGGATATCCGTCCTCGTCACGTCGTCGATGTACCCGCGGAGCCGGCCCGCCGACTGATCGACGTCGAGCACCGTCATCGCGGGAAATCCGGAACGGAGAACACCCTCGATCACCTCGTCCAGATCGGGGGCGGCCGACCTGTCCCCCACCGGTCGTTCGCCGTCGAACAACCCGGCAACGCTCACCCGACCGGATGCCCCGTCGAGTTTCTCCCACCACGTCATGGTCCTCTGCCGGAGTCGGAGGAATCTGCCGGCCCCGGTATGACGGGTCAGATCGTCGGCAGGGACCGCCGACCCCGTGAGAATGAACCGCCCCGGCTCGGTGGCCGTATCGACGGCACGACGGACCAGGTTCCACAGATCAGGTGCGACCTGCCATTCGTCAAGAAGCCGTGGCGCATCTCCCTCGAGGATGGACCGAGGCGCGATCGACAGCGTACGTTGGACGTCGGGATCGTCGATGAAGGCATACGAACGCGCAGCATGAAGAGCGGTCATGGTCTTACCGCTCGCCCTCGCGCCCTCGATCACGACCGCGCCCGCCGAAGCCAGCGCACGAGACAGAGTCACGTCGATCACCCTCGGCCGGTAAGCGTGTCCAAGTACCGCAGCGGTATCCATGCAATGAATCTTAGTCCTATGCCGATTCTCGCAGGACCTCTCTGCCGATTCTCGCAGTCTTGCTATGCCGATTCTCGCAGGTCAACTCGGCCGATCATTGCAGACTGCCCGCATCGCAGACCATGGGGTTCGAGTAGCGTGCGCCTCCCATGAATCGTGACGAACTCCAGCGCGCGGGCATCCACGTCCCCGCCCTCCCCACCTTCATCACCGGCGGGCTCCCCGCCGGTCCGGACTGGCCGTCCGTCCTCATCCGCCACGGTATCGACCTGGTCTCGAGCGGCCGGGATCCGGACGACGACGCATCGCTGGCCCGGCTCTCGGAGGCGTCACCCCACCGGCCCGTCAAGGCATGCGGTATCACCGCACACCTGGAGGGACGCGCCTGGCTCGTCGACGCGGACGAGGTGCCGGAGGGCGCGATCGGCATCGACCCCGCTCACGTGATCACGGGCACCGACGGCACGTCGGCCGACGACCCCAACGTGATCGCCTCGACCATCCTGCCGCTCGTTCAGGACGCGCCGTCGCGGTGGTGGGTCACCGCCCGCGGCCTGGCGGACACCACCCCCGACGAGGCCGAGCGCGTCATCACCGTGCTGGCGGAGGGCGTCCACTACGTGCGCCTCTACATCGCCAAGCACCAGTTCGATCTCGAGTGAACGACACCGAGGAGCCGGCCACATCCTGGAAGCGAGCGGCGACGGCACTCGACACCGTCTTCGTCGTCGCCGCGCTCATCACAGCCGCCGGAGGGATCGCGGCCCTCACCGATCAGGATCGGGCACTCACCCTCGTCCTGGTGGTCGTCGGGGTGGCCGGCCTCATGGCGTTGTCGTTCCTCACCGGCTGGTGGGATCTGTCGGACGAAGAGCTGCGGTCGGCCGGCGACCGCACGCAGCGCGTCCTCGGCACCGCCCTGCTCATCGCAAGCGCCGGGCTGACGATCGTTGCGGTTCTCCAGATGGTCGTCGGCGACGGCTCCTGGTTCACGCGCTTCGTCCTGCCCGTGTACGTCGTCGTCCTGTGCATCGTGGGTGTCGGTCACGCATACGTCCGCCAACGGCGAAACCCGGCGCCGTGACCTGCGCGGGATCCGGGTCGGCCCGCCGTCGCCGATCACCCGTGACGACGGATCGGCCGCGACGCCCGAAATGACAAGCGCCCCCGCCGGAATGACGGGGGCGCTCGGTCGGCGTCACGATGGAGGCGACGACACGTCGAAGCGGTCGAAGCTCACGACCGCGACCCGGGCGCCGGCGACGTCACCGACGAACGGTGTGCGTGCACGTCGAAGCGGTCGAGGTCCATGACCTTGACCCATGCGCTGACGAAGTCTCCGACGAACGGCACCAGGGCGTCGTCGGACGCGTAGGCCTCGGCCACGGCTCGCAGCACCGAGTGCGAACCGAAGACGAGATCGTTGCGGGTGGCGGTCCACCTCACCTGACCGGTCGTGCGGTCCCGCCCCTCGTACAGGGTCTCCTCATCGTTCGACGGGAGCCACGTCGTGCCGTTGTCGAGGAGGTTGACGAAGAAGTCGTTGGTGAGCGCGCCGACGCGGTCGGTCAGCACCCCGTGCGACGAGCCGCCGTGATTGGCGCCGACGGCGCGCAGACCTCCGACGAGCGCGGCGGTCTCGGGTGCCGTGAGCGTGAGCAGCGTGGCCCGCTCGACCAGGGTGCGTTCGGCGGGAACCGTGGCGGCGCCGAGGTAGTTGCGGAAGCCGTCGGTCCTCGGCTCGAGGACGTCGAACGACTCGGCGTCCGTCATCTCGTCCGTGGCGTCGGTGCGGCCCGGCGTGAACGGAACCTTCACGTCGACGCCCGCAGCCCTCGCGGCGCTCTCGACGGCGGCGGATCCCGCAAGGATGATCATGTCGGCGACCGAGATCCGGGCGCCGCCGGCGGCGTTGAACGCGTCGGCGATCGCCTCGAGCTTCGCGATGACGGGAGCGATGCGGGCCGGCTCGTTCGCCTCCCAGGTGTTCTGCGGCGCGAGGCGCACGCGGGCGCCGTTCGCCCCACCGCGCTTGTCACTGCCACGGAAGCCGGCGGCCGACGCCCACGCCGTCGTGATGAGATCGGCGTTGGCGATACCGGCGTCGAGCACCTTGGCCTTGAGCGCCTCCGCATCCGCGTCGCCCACCAGCTCGTGGTCGACGGGCGGGACGACGTCCTGCCAGATCTCCGTGTTCTCGGGGACCCACGGACCGAGGTAGCGGGACCGCGGACCCATGTCGCGGTGGATGAGCTTGAACCACGCCTTGGCGTAGGCCTTCGTGAACTCCTCCGGGTTCTCGTGGAAGCGACGCGAGATCTTCTCGTACTCGGGGTCGAACCGAAGCGACAGGTCCGTCGTCAGCATGACGGGCGGATGCGTCGTCCCGGGGTCGTGGGCGTCGGCGACGAGCGTGTGCGCGGCGGGGTCGGTGGGCACCCACTGCTTGGCACCGGCAGGGCTCTCGCTGAGCTCCCACTCGTACCCGAAGAGGATGTCGAAGAAGGAGTTGTCCCAGGCGGTCGGCGTGGGCGTCCACGTGCCCTCCAGGCCGCTGCCGATGGTGTCGGCGCCCATGCCCGTACCGTGGCTGCCGGTCCAGCCGAGGCCCATCGCGTGCATCGGGGCCGCCTCGGGCTCGGGTCCGACGTTGGTGGCCGGTGCGGCGCCGTGGGTCTTGCCGAAGGTGTGGCCGCCGGCGATGAGGGCGACGGTCTCCTCGTCGTTCATGGCCATGCGGGCGAAGGTCTCACGGATGTCGTGCGCGGCCGAGACGGGATCGGCGTTGGCGCCCGGGCCCTCCGGGTTCACGTAGATCAGGCCCATCTGGACGGCGGCGAGCGGATCGTCGAGGTCGCGGCCCTTGGTGCCGTAGCGCACGTCGTCGCCCAGCCAGGTCGTCTCGGAACCCCAGTTCAGCTCGACGGGCATCCAGTCGTCCTCACGACCGAACGCGAAGCCCTCCATGGGAAGACCCATGGCCTCCTGCGCGACGTTGCCGGCGAGGACGAGCAGGTCGGCCCACGAGAGCCGGCGGCCGTACTTCTGCTTGATCGGCCAGAGAAGGCGGCGGCCCTTGTCGAGGAGCACATTGTCCGGCCAGCTGTTGAGCGGGGCGAAGCGCTGCTGTCCACCGTCTGCTCCACCGCGACCGTCGAAGGTGCGGTACGTGCCGGCGGCATGCCACGACAGTCGGACGAACATCGGGCCGTAGTTGCCGTAGTCGGCGGGCCACCAGTCCTGGGAGTCCGTGAGGAGCTCCACCAGGTCGGCCTTCAGGCCCTCGAAGTCGAGGGTCGCGAGTTCGGCCGCGTAGTCGAAGTCCCCACCGAGCGGATTGGCCGCCGCGGCGCTCGGCTGAAGTGCGCTCACGTCGAGCTGGTTCGGCCACCAGTCGCGGTTGGTCGTCCCGCTGGGGGAGGTGTGCACAACGGGGCAGGTACCCTCGCTCATGGAATCCCGTCCTTTCGGTGAAGGGTTCTCCGGTTTGGTACTGATCAGTCTACATTGGACAGAGTCCAAAGTTGGACATTTTCCAAACTGGGGACCATCGGCCCTTTCGCGGCCGGTGCCGACGGAGCTAGCATGCGCGCATGGCTTCCCTGACCGAACGCCTGACGGAGCGTGGCTGGCGGATGACACCGCAGCGACGGGTCATCAGCGCCGTCTTCGACGTGAGCGGTCCCCAGAGCATCCATCTCACGGCGGACGAGGTCCTCGAGCGGGCCGTCGCCGCGCTCCCCGAGATCAGCCGGGCGACGGTCTACAACACCCTCGGCGAGCTGGTGGAGGCCGGCGAGCTGCTCTCGGTGAGGGTGGGCGACCGCATCACCCGCTACGACCCGAACATCGACGCGAATCACCACCACCTGGTCTGCAACTCGTGCGGAGCCATCTTCGACGTGCCCGCACGGGGCATGCGCGCGCCCGACACCTCGACGGTGGCCGAGGGCTTCGTGGTCGAGTCGACCGAGGTCATCTACCGGGGCGTCTGCGCCGACTGCGCGTAGGGCGGCGCCACCGCCGCGAGGCGGGTTCCTTCATCGCCGGCCCGAACCGTGGGGCCGGTCAGGCGCGCGCGAGCCCGGCCCCACGGAACCGACGTCAGCGCGGTGTCGCCAGGAACACCGGGATGGTGCGGTCCGTCTTCTCCTGGTAGTCCGCATACGGCGCGAAGGCCGCCACCGCCCGGTCCCACCACTCCGTGCGCTCGTCACCCGAGAGCTCACGGATGTCGTACTCGGAGGGCTCCGGCCCGTCCTGGATACGCACCAAGGGCAGCTTGGCGAGGTTGTGGTACCAGCCGGGGTTCTCCGGAGTGCCGCCCTTGCTCGCCACGAGGGCGTATTCGCCGTCGTTCTCGACGCGCATCAGGGGGACCTTCCGCACCTTGCCGGACTTCGCACCCACCGTCGTCATGACAATGATGGGAAGACCGGTGTCCATCAGGGTGTTGGCCTCCGTACCCCCGGACGCCTCGTACGTCTCGACCTGTTTCCGGACCCATCCCTGTGCCGGGGGTTCGTACTCACCATCGAACGGTGACGCGCTCACGTTCTGTCCCTTCGTCGGGTTAACTCGCTTCCCCTGAGTCTGACAGGACGCGGGAACCCGTACCAACCCCACCGCTTCCGGACGTGGACGCCGCCGACCACCGAAGAGCACGTCCCCGCAGACGGGAATCGACGTTACGGCGATGCGGGGTCCCACCGCTCAGCCCTCGTATGACGTGTGCGCCTCCCGGTAGTGTCCACACGTCAGAATCCGGCCGGCCCGGCGGTGGAGACCCACTCAGGTCCCTCAAGGCGGCTCCGAGCACCTCAAGCGCCATCCCTCGTCCCATGGCTGAAGGACCCCAGATATGGAATCGATGCGGACAACTCAGCGGGCAGGGCGCGACCGGAGGCATCAGAGGCAAGACCGGCACCGGCACGGGTCCGCACGCCGGCGGTCGCCCGCCACGGGACGGGCATCCTTCATCGCGGTCGTGGCGATGCTGCTCCTGGTTCTCGCCGACATCGGCGCGGCCCAGCCGGCGCCGGCGCCGTCCTCTCCGGACGACACACCGACCATCACCCCGATCAGCGCGAAGCCCGTGAGCGCCGCCCCGGCGGCGGAGCAGGAGCTTCTGGCCCGGTACCAGCCGTTCTTCCGCTACGCGGACGACGACGACTGCGGCCCGGCGTCGTACCGGCCGCTTGACGTGACCCCGATGTTCGACAACAAGCAGATCGTCCTGCGCGGCCCGTGGGATGCGTTCAACGTCGTCCAGATCGCCCCGTCGGCCGCCCAGGTCGGGGAGGGTCTGCCCGGGTACCACCTGGACTTCCCCGGAGACGCGCTGCGACCGGACGAGTGCGTCTACTACGACCTCCAGACCTCCCTGATGAAGAAGCACCCGACCACGATCTACGGGCGGGTCGCATCCGACCCCGCCGTGCCCGGCCGGATCGCCGCCCAGTACTGGTTCTTCTACATCTACAACGACTGGAAGAACCGTCACGAGGGCGACTGGGAGATGATCCAGATCGAGTTCTCCGCGTCGACGGCGGAGGAGGCGCTCACCATGTCGCCGGACGTGGCGGCGTACTCCCAGCACACCGGCGCCCGGGTGCTCCCCTGGAACGACCCCGAGATGATGATCGAGGACGCGACGCACCCCCTCGTGTTCCCGGCCGCCGGATCCCACGCCAGCTACACCCGCCCCGGCATGTACATCGCGCGCGGAGGACGCCAGGGCCTCGGCTGTGATGATGCCCGGGCGAACGAGGAGACCGAGCACCCCGAGCTGGTGGTGCTCCCGTCCGACCTGAACCTCGCGGTGAAGGAGCAGCCGTGGGTCGCCTTCGAGGGACGCTGGGGTGAGCTTCAGCCGGCCTTCTACAACGGGCCGACGGGCCCGATCGACAAGCTGCAATGGGCGGAACCGTTCGCCTGGTCGTCCGACCGCGGAAACCAGCGTCCGGCCGCACGGATGCCCTCCACCGGCCTCTCCCTCACACCCGCCACGGACGCGTTCTGCACCATGGTCTCCGGAGGAGCCGGCATCACGCTGTTCGGCCTCGACCGGCCCTCGGCCCTCCTGATCGTGGCCGCCATCGTCGTCGGGCTCCTCGCGTTCGCCGCGTCGCGGACCCGGTGGCAGCCCTCCAACCCGATGCGGCTCGCACGGAAACGGCGCCTGGGGCAGATCTTCACCGCGTCCGGTCGCATGATGCGGCGGCACCCCCTCACCTTCCTCGGGGTGGGCCTCGTCGCAATCGTCGTCGGAGTCGCCGCGGCCGCCGCGCAATGGGCGGCGGGGTCGCTGAACTCGGCGGGCAGCTCGGACGTCGGGACGGCGGTGCTCGCAAGCATCCTGATCTGGGTCGCCACGGCCCTCCCCGTCATCGGCTTCATCGTGATCATCGCGGCCGGCGCCTGGCTGGTGCAGCACTTCGACCAGAAGGATGAGCAGACCTCGCTCGCCGCGCTGCGCCGCGTCCTGCCACGGCTGCCCCTGCTCGCGATCCCGCTCCTGGCACTTCTCATCGTGCAGTTCGTCATGGAGTTCTCGCTCATCTTCGGGATCGTCTTCGCGGTGCTGGTGATCCGGATCGCACTCGCCCCGGTGATCCTCGGAGTGGACGACGCCCCGGACGCCCGGCACCCGCTCCTTGCGAGCATCCGCCTCACCCGTGGCCACACCTGGCGAACCGCCGTCGTCGTGCTCGGCGTGGCCGGCGTCGCCCTTCTCATCGGGCCGAGCATCGGTGTGCTGGCGATGATCCTCACCGGGTGGTCCTTCACGGTCGTCAACCTGATCGCCGCGGTCGTCCACACCGTCACGCTGAGCTACGCCGCCATCGTGATGACCTACCTCTACGCCGACCTTCGCGTACGGAAGGCGGGAGCCGAGCCCGCACAGAAGACGAGCGTGGAGCTCCCGGCGGAGATCGACCTGGGCCCGGCCACAGCCTGACCCCGGCCGCGCCGACGCGGGCCGGCGGTGCCCCGTCGACATCCCTTGGATCGAGCTCGTCCCGTGCGACCGATCGAAGGGTCCGTCGTCTCGCGGCTGCAAACCGTGGAACGGTCCTCTCCGGGCGGACGCGGGAATCACGCCGGTCTCCGGACGTGAGGACGAAGGAACCGACCCGGAAGGCCGGGTGCCGAACACGAGACCTTCATGGAGCACCGGCCCGATCAGCGGACCGCAGCCCCTGGCGTCGTCATCACCGACGATCGGCCCCCGGGCATCCTCCTCAGGGCCCCGCCCATGTCCCGGCCGCCCGTGTCGTCGCCCGCGCCGGTGCTTCCCGTGACGGGAGGGCCTGGCTCGCAGGCCCTCCCGTCACTCATGTGGCTCAGCCCAGCAGCTGGGCCTTGGCCGCGGCGAACTCCTCGTCGCTGAGCAGCCCCTGCTCCCTCAGCGCGGCGAGCTTCTGCAGCTCGCCGACGAGGTCACCGCCGGCAGCGGCGGGAGCCGCAGCCGGAGCCGGTGCCGCCTGGGCCTGGGCGACCGCCGCCTGTGCGGCCGCGTCGATCTGCGCCTGCTGCTGAGCCGCCTGATACTGCTCCTGCTCGATCTGCGCCTGCGCCTTCCGCTGCTGGCCTGCGGCCACCTTGCCGCTCACATGGGTGGCGGTACCCGCGATGACCGCGGTCCGCGCCGCGGTTCCGATGAGGCCGGGGCGTCCGCCCCGTCGTCGTCCGATGGGCATCTACTCTTCTCCGTTCGTGATCTCTGCCGCGGCCTCGTCGAGGACGTCCGCGATGGCATTGACGATGGGGGCCGGTATGCGCTCGTCGGCGAGAATGACCCCGCCGCTGGCCGCGACCTTCTCCGAGAGCGATCGCAACAGGGTCAGCTCGAGGGCCGCCAGTGTGGCCGACGTTCCGGGCGGCACCAGCTCCGCCAGCTCGACGATGTCCTCCTCGCCGATCAACCCGGAGACGAGAAGTTCGATGCCCAGGTCGAAATCCTCGACCTCGGCCACCTCGGTGATCGTGACGTCACCGTTCGCGGTCTTCGCGATGACGATGAGGTCGAGCACGCGTACATGACCGGTCTCGACCAGGCGGCCGAGCTCGGCCAGCGAGGCCGCATCGGGTCCCTCTCCCTCATAGCCCACGAGGAAGAGCTCGACGGGGCCGTACCGGAAGGTGACGCTGTCGATCGCCATCAGCTCAGCGCCTTCGTCTTGAGCTTCTCGAACTCCTCGGTGCTGATCGTACCGGCCGCGTGAAGCTCGGCCGCATGGGCGATCTCCTCACTGGGACTGCGCCCGGCGACCTGCTGGATGTACGAGTCGGTCTCCTTCTTGGCGCGCTCCGCCGCGGCCGCACCGCGTTCCGCCATTCCGCGTCCGCGTACGCCGAGGTAGACCAATGCTGTGATCAGCGGTAGGACGATCAGGAAGAAGAGCCAGGCGGCCTTGGCCCATCCGCCCAGCTCACGATCCCTGAAGAGATCGGTGACGATCATGATGAGGGCGTAGAGGTAGGCGATGAAGAGATACACCCACAACGCCCACCAGAGGAATTCCCAGAAGCCCATCAGTGTGTCCTTTCGTGGAGGAGATCCGGCGACGCTCGATGATGGATACCACAGGATCGTGGACGTGGAGCGCAATCATGGCGGATGCGGGGCGTCGCCGAGTGCCGCAAGGCATGCCGGTCGGTCTGTTCGCGGTGGCCGGTGGTTGGCCGGGGCGGGCGGGTGGATGGTCCGTCGCGCCACCAGGAGCGTGCACCACTCCGCGAGACCCTGGCGGCGATCATCTACGGCTCGATGATGTTGAACGACGGATCGCCCGGATCCAGCACTCCGAGCACCTGCTGCAACACGGACGTGTCGCCGTCAAAGGTCACCCCGGACGCGACCGCGTCGGCGATCGACCCGAGCACGAGGGGCATGATGGCGGGCTGCGGGACGGTGAGTGTCAGGGTGACATCTCCGGAGCCGTCGGGCACCGATACCAGGACGCCGTTGCGGAGCGTGACGCGGAACGTCTGGTCCGTATCGGGGAAGATCCACCGTGTGGCGATGTCGAGGTCCCACGCCGCCGGGCCGTCGATCTGGATCGCCAGCGCGTCAAGGAACAGCTCGGGGGGAAGGGCGGCGAGGAAGTCGCCGGACGTCGTGGCCGTCGGGGTGCCGAAGTTTCCGTCGCGGAGCTCCTTCGCGCCCGAGAGATAGGCGTCGCGCCACGTGCCGTTCTCGGAACCGAAGCCGAGCTGCTCGAGCGCGTCGGCGAGAAGGGCCCGCGCGTCCGCATGCGCCGGCTCGGCGAACACCACGTGATCGAGGACCTGCGCCACCCAGCGGTAGTCGCCGTCCGCGAAGGAGGCGCGCGCCTTCTCGACGACGGCGTCCGCGCCGCCCATGTACTCGACGTACCGTCGGCCGGCCTCTGTGGGCGGGTACTGCCACAGACGGGCGGGATTGCCGTCGTACCAGCCCATGTAGCGCTGATAGATCGCCTTGACGTTGTGGCTGACCGATCCGTAGTAGCCGTGCGTGTGCCATGCCGCGTCGAGCGCCGGGGGCATCGCGAAGTCCTCGGCGATCTCGATGCCCGTGTGGCCCTTGTTCATCAGGCGGAGCGTCTGATCGTGCAGGTACGCGTAGAGATCACGCTGGATGCTGAGGAACTCGATGATCGTGTCCCTGCCCCAGGTGGGCCAGTGGTGGCCGGCGAACACGACCTCGGTGTCGTCGCCGAACGTCTCGATCGCCTCGCTGAGGTACCGGGCCCAGACGTGCGGGTCGCGGACAAGGGCCCCGCGGATGGTGAGGATGTTGTGCAGCGTGTGCGTCGCGTTCTCCGCCATGCACAGCGCCTTCCGCTCCGGGAAGTGGAAGTGCATCTCGGCCGGCGCCTCCGTGCCCGGGGCCATCTGGAACACGATGCGCACCCCGTCGATCACCCGCTCCTCACCGGTGGTGGTGATGAGGTCGGTCGGCGGGATGAGCGAGACGGTGCCCGTCGATGTCGTCTGACCGAGACCCGCGCCCACGCCGCCGTGCGCGCAGCGTTCGAGAGCGGCGCCGTACATGTAGCCCGCACGGCGTGCCATGGCGGTGCCCGCGTAGATGTTCTCGGCGATGGCGTGTTCGACGAAACCGTCGGGGGCGAGGACCGGCACCCGTCCGGCGTCGACGTCCTCCTGCGAGAGGACGCCCTTCGCGCCGCCGAAGTGGTCGACGTGGCTGTGCGTGTAGATCATCCCCGTGACGGGGCGATCACCGCGGTGCTCGCGGTAGAGCGCGTAGGCGGCGGCCGCGCACTCGGTGGAGATCAGCGGATCGATGACGATGACGCCGGTATCGCCCTCGACGAAGGTGATGTTCGAGAGGTCGAGTCCGCGGACCTGGTAGATGCCCTCGGTGACCTCGAACAGCCCCGCCGTGGAGACCAGGATCCCCTGGCGCCACAGGCTGGGGTGGACGGTGTCCGGAGCCTCGCCCTGCAGGAAGCTGTAGGACTCGCCGTCCCAGACGACCCCACCATCCGCATCGCGGACGATGTTGGGCTCGAACCTGGCGACGAGACCGCGTGCGACGTCGTCGAAGTCGCGGGTGTCCTCAAAGGGGAATACGGTCATGATCTGTCTCTTCGTCGACGACGGTGGCAGGGTGAACCCATGTGGCCGCGATCATGTCACGTCATGCTCCATCGACAACGGTCGATCACCACCATGGAACACTACGCGCAGATCGCGGCACGACGGACCGGAGCACCGTACCTCCGGGCAGCAGGACGGCCCCGGTCCCGGGCATCGGTCCGGATGATTCCGTTAGTCGGCATGGCCGCAGTTCCTCCTCGATCGATCGGCCCGCTGCCGGCGACAGTAGCCCCCCGCGCCGTCGGGCGAACCCGACGACGACGCATTCACCCGGGTGATCGAAGCCTCTCGCCGTGATCAACTCCCCGTACCGAGGTGATGTCGTGATGTCCCGCCGCTCAGGACGTCGCGACAGGATGCCCTGATCGGCCGGGCGGTGATACCGGGGAGTGTCAGCACGAGCGGCCGCACCGCGTGACCGAGAGGCTCGCACGTGTGCGCGTCCGACCATCACAGCGGTGATCCGTGCACGGCGGGGTCAGGAGCCGTACAGCGGCTCGCGCCGGTCAGCCTGCGATGTGTCACCTATGGCGAGGGCGGCTGCGGATATCGTCGGGGCGGCACCGCCCGCGCCGGAGGGCCGCCACGTGCGTCCATGCCTCTGAGTGATCGCCGTGGTGGGAGTGGAGCCGATGATGGCGGGTGACGTCGCGTCGATCACTGGCGCGACCCGCCGGGCGAGGGTGGGGCGTCGGTCGCCTCGGCGCCGTCTCAGTCGCCGTCGTGGTCGCACAACCCGAGAGCCGAGGCCCGGGCGACCGCATCGGCCCGCGTCGTCACTCCGAGTCTTCGATACAGGGACTGGATGTGTGTCTTGACGGTGTTCGGGGACAGATAGAGCTCCTCGGCGATCTGACGCACCGTCCTCCCCTCCAGGCGCTGTAGGACGGCTCGCTCCGCCGACGACGGCATCGGTCCATGACCGTATCGAGTTCGGCGCCCCGGATCGTCATTCCGGCGACGGTCTGGATCACCGTCGCGGCCTCAGCGCGAGTGAATGCCAGCGCGCCGGCGCCGATCTCAACCAACCGGCCCTGGGTGCGCAACCGCGCGATGCGTATCGAGCCCGGCACCGCGCGGGCGATCACGGCCAGCCGCACGCGTTGCGAAATCATCGTGATCGCAGAGTCGAGCGACTGCTGGCAATGCTCGTCCTGGATGAACTGCAGGTCGTCGAGCACGACGACCGCGTCCGTTCCCGACTCCTCCAGAGCAACGGCCAGCCCATCGATGGCTCCCGTGACCGCGGCATGAGGCGTTCGCAGCAACTCCAGGGTCCGCTGCCCGGCACCCGGGCAGGCATGGGCGGCCGACGCCGCCACCGCGGTCCAGGGCCGGACCGCGTCGTTGTCGCGTTCGTCGAGCGCGATCCACACCGCGGCCCCGGACCTGGTGTCCAGCCAGCTGCGCACCGCGGTCGTCGTGCCGTATCCCGCGGGTGCCTCGACGAGTGTCAGGGCCGCGTCGGCTCCGGAGTCCAGCCGGCACGTCAGACGGTTCCGCTCGACCACCCCCTGGGGAGTCGACACATCGGCGCGCCGTGCGGTCGCCGCACCCACCGGCGTTCGCTCCCCGCCGTCCGTCCCGGAGTGCGCGTCGCTCATGGGACGGTCCGCCGCACGCGAGGACCTCCCACATCTGCATCTTCACCGGGGTGAAAGCAGCGGAGACGCGCCGTGCGATCGGCGCGTCCACTACGGTTGCGGTCATGAGACGCAGCGCCGACGGGTCCCATCGCGCGGGTGGTGGTCTGAGCCTGTTCGCGCGCCTGCCGGGCTACGACCGCGCCGGGCTGCGGGGAGATCTGCTCGCGGGACTGACCGTCTGGGCCATCCTGGTCCCGGAGGCGCTGGCGTACGCGGCGATCGCCGGGGTCTCTCCGGTGGTGGGCCTCTACGCCGCGCCGGGCGCCCTCATCGTCTATGCCGCATTGGGCAGCTCGCGGCAGCTGGTTTGCGGGCCGATGGCCGCGACCGCGGCGCTGTCGGCCGCAACGGTCGGTGAGATGGCGGCGGGCGGTTCAGATGCCTTCGTGCAGCTGACGATCGTGCTGGCGCTCTGCATCGGGATCGCGGCGCTGGCGGCGGGTCTCCTGCGGCTGGGGTTCCTCGCGAGCCTCATCTCCGAGCCGGTGCTCAAGGGGTTCATCGTCGGGCTGTCGCTGACGATCATCGTCGGACAGCTGCCGACGCTGCTCGGCGTCGAGGGGACCGAGGGAGGTTTCTTCGAGCGCCTGGTCGACCTCGCCCGAGAGCTCAGCGCGGTCCATTGGCTGACGCTGGCCATCGGCGCAGGATCGCTGGTGGTCGTGCTCGGGCTGCGCCGCATCGCGCCCGTCATACCGGGGTCGCTGATCGTCGTCGCCGTCGGCATCGCGCTCGTCGAGGTGTTCGACCTCGGCAACGAGGGGCTCGCGATCGTCGGAGCGATCGACGAAGGGCTGCCGTCGTTCGGGCTCCCGGACGCCGGGATCGGCGACTACAGCGGCCTCGCCACCGGCGCGCTCGCGATCATGCTCGTCGGGTTCGCGGAGGGCCTCGCGGCCGCGAAGGCCTTCGCCGTGCGTGAGGGCTACGAGATCGACGCGAACCGCGAGCTGGTCGCCCTGGGCGGATCGAACCTCGCCTCCGGGCTGTCGTCGGGAATGGTCGTCGGCGGCAGCCTGTCGAAGACCGCCGTCAACGTGTCGGCCGGCGCGCGCACCCAGGTCTCCGGAGTGATCGTGGCGATCCTCACGGTGATCACGCTGCTGTTCCTGACCGGCCTGTTCGAGTCGTTGCCCGACGCGACGCTTGCGGCGATCGTGATCGCGGCATTGATCGACCTGGTGGACGTCCCGGCGCTCGTCGCGCTCTACCGCGTCTACACCCGCCGGCTCGGCGCGGCCTACGGCATCGCTGCCCGCCCGGACTTCATCGCAGCCGTCGCGACGCTCGTGGGGGTGCTGGTCTTCGACACCCTCCCCGGCCTGTTCATCGGCATCGGCGTATCACTGCTGCTGCTGCTCTACCGCGCGTCGCGGCCGCACATCGCACGACTCGGCCGGATGCCCGACGGCAGCGACGTCTGGCGCGACATCGACCACAATCCCGACGCCCGGGAGGCCCCCGGAGTCACGGTGCTGCGCGTGGAGGGCGGACTGTTCTTCGCCAACGCCGACGCCGTCGCCCGCAGCATCCGCGACCACGCCGCGGCTCCGGACGTCACAGCGATCGTGCTCGACGCCGATTCGGTCCCGTTCGTCGACGTCGCCGCCGCTCGGATGCTCAAACGTCTCGCCGTTCAGCTTCGTCCCGAGGGACGACTGGCGATGACGCGCAACATCGGCCAGGTGCGCGACGTGCTGGCCAAGGTCGGCGACGAACCGCTCGACATCTTCCCCACCATCGACGCCGCGGTCGCAGCCATCGGCCCGCAGACCCACGACAAGCCGCCCGGAGGGGGCACCAACGAAAGGAGCACCGACGTCCGCGACGCAACCTGACAACCCGACCCGACCACCCGAGCCGGAACCGTCCGGATTGGCGGCCGGCGGTATCCTCTTCGCCGCCTGCATCCTCGATGGTTGGTTCCGTGGGATCGTGGATGTGGGGTGCGGTCATGGTGGATGCGGGGCGTCGCGGGACGCCGAAGGGCATGCTGGTTCGCCTGTTCGAGGCGTCCGGTGGCGCATCCGCGCCGCCAGGGGCGTGCATCACGCCGCGAGTCCATGGAATGGACCATCGAGTACTGGCCGGCATCTTCCAGGCCATCGCCGGCCTGGTGGCGATCATCGACGACGAGTTCTTCGTCGTCACCGCGAACTACACGTTCAACCTCGACGTCACCGGCTGGGGATGGATCCACCTGGTCCTCGGCATCGTGCTGGTCGCGATCGGCATCGGCCTTCTCGGCCAGAGGATCTGGGCGGGCGTCACGGCGATCGTCGTCGCCATGCTCAGCGCCATCGCGAACTTCTTCTTCATCCCCTACTACCCCTACTGGTCGCTGCTGATGATCGCCCTCGCGGTCTGGGTCATCTGGTCACTGACCCGCCCTGGGGTGCTCCGCGACTGACGGGACCGGCCGGCCCCGGCACGCGAGCCGGAGCCGGCCACCGATCGTCACCGCGATCGCAGCGGTTGGACACGGAGGACGCGCCGTCACAGCGATCCAGGCCCCTGACGAAGAATAGGATGCGCCACAGGTGAACACTCACGGAAACAGCGGGCGCCACACCCCGTCCGCACCGGACCGGTCGTCCGTGCATCGGCGCGGGAATCCGCGCTCGTGAACGGTGTCATCGGCGACATCCTGCCGCTCGCGGTGGGCATCGCCATCTCGCCATTTCCCGTCAGGGCGTCCTCCCTCGCCTTCCTCGCCGGGTGGACGGCGGAATCGCCGTCGCCGTCACCGTCTTCTCGCTGCTGGGATCCGCACAGCCCGACGGCGACACGTCGTCGCGCCCGGTCACCCGAGTGATCCAGCTGGCCCTCGGCGCCCTGCTGGTCCTGCCCGCCGTTCGGCAGTGGAGGTCGCGACCCGGGCCCGGTGATGAGCCGACGCTCCCCGGATGAATGGCCGCGATGGACACGATGGGGCCGGGGAAGGCCGCGGGACTCGCGTTCCTGCCGGCGTCGGTGAACCCCAAGAATCTGCTCCTGGCCGCGGGAGCCGGCGTCGCGGTGTCGACTCCCAGCACCGGCGCGGCGGCGGTGACGATCGTCGTGTTCACGCTCGTCGCCGCGCTCACCGTCGCCGTACCCGTCGTCGCGTTCCTGTGTGCCGGAGGGTGATCGGCCGAGCCGCTCGATCGTCTGCGCGTCTGGCTGGTGCACAACAACGCCACGATCATGTCGGTGGTCCTGATCGTCCTCGCCGCGCACCCGACCGGCAGGGGCATCGCCTCCTTCTGGCCGGCGCGCCAGGGGATCCGAGATGAACACCCACGTCGACGGCACCCGTACCCTCCGCCCCGCGACCGCCGCGGACCGGGGGCACCCGTCGTGAACGGCCCGATCTGGCAGATGATCCCGGTCACGCTCGGCGTCATCGCGAGCCCGGTCGCGGTGCTCGCGCTCCTCGGGATCATGCTCTCCGACGACTCCGTCCGGAACGCCGGCTCCTACGCGGCGGGATGGATCGTCGCGGTCAGCGTCCTCCTGGCGTTCTGGATCGGGGTCCTCGCATTGACCGACACCGCCCTTCAGGAACGCGACACCGCGGTACGGGTCCTCCACGGGGTGGTGGCGGTCTGCGCCCTGGGCGGGTCGGTGGTGATCTACCGGCGTGCACACCGCACGCTCGCGCGCGTCGCCGCCGCATCCACACCCGACACGCTGGTCGCCGCAGTGCCGCAACTCCCCGGCATCCTGCGCGCGACCGACCGCTACACCGCCCGGCGATCGTTCGCGCTCGGGCTCGGCGTTTTCTGCCTCAACCCGATGAACGTCGCCCTCGTCGCGGCCACCGCGATCGACATCACCGAGTCGGATCTGGCACCCGTGGGCCGCACCCTGCTCGGGGTGGGCTTCGTGCTCGCCGCGGCCATCCCCGTCGTCGTCCCGCTGGTGATCCTCATCTCGCGCGGCGACGCCGCCCGGCCCGTCTTCCGCCGGATGCGGGAATGGGTGCTGCGCAACAACGGATTCATCAGCGCGGGCCTGCTGCTCGTCGTCGGCGTCCTGCAGGCGGAGCGGGCGCTGGACGGGGCGTTCCGGTGAACGTCCCCTCCTCTCTGCGCGCCTATCTGCGGCGCTTCGGATCGCGCGAAACGGTCGGCGCCGACACGCGTGCCGGGATCACCCTGGGCGTCGAACGGGTGCCCGACGGACTGGCGGCCGGCGTCCTGGCGGGCGTGAACCCGATCTTCGGCCTCAACGCGCATCTGATGGGATCGATCGCCGGTGCCCTCACCACCGGTTCGATCCTCATGACCGTTCAGGCCACCGGTGCGATGGCGGTGATCATCGACGACGTGCCCGCGTTGCACGGCGTGAATGCCGGAGGGGCCATCGCGATGCTCACGGTGCTCACCGGGCTGATCATGCTGGGGCTCGGACTCGCACGCATGGGCAGCCTGGTGCGGTTCATCCCGAGCGCGGTGCTCATCGGCTTCATGAACGCGGTCGCCATCAACATCGTGCTCGGCCAGCTCGACAACCTCACGGGCTTCTCCGGCGACGGACCGAACCGCGTCACACGGGCGTTCGACACCGTCCTCGGGCTGCCCCACTACAGCTGGGCGTCGGTGCTCGTCGGCGCGGTCACGATCGCGTTGATCCTGTCGCTCGAGCGCACGCGGCTCGGCGCCCTGGCGCTGGTCGTCGCGGTCGTGGCCGGGTCACTCATCGCGCTGCCGTTCTCCGGTGTGGCCACTCTCGGCGACATCGCGGACATCACCCGTTCGCTGCCCGACATCGTCGCTCCCGACCTGTCCTCGACGTTCACGGTCCTGATCCCCGCCGTCTCGATCGCGCTGGTGGGGCTGGTCCAGGGAGCGGCGATCTCCGGGTCCATCCCCAATCCGGACGGCCGCTATCCCGATGCATCGGCCGACTTCCGCGGCCAGGGGATCGCGAACCTGGCCGCGGGTGTCGCACAGGGGATGCCCGTCGGCGGATCGACCTCGGGTACCGCCCTCACGCAGGCGGCGGGCGCGAAGACGGCCCTCGCGAACGTGATCGCGGCAGCCGTGATGGTTGTGACGGTCCTCCTGGCCGGCCCGCTCATCGAGAGCCTCGCGATGCCGGCGCTCGCCGGGCTGCTCATCCTCGTCGGTGCGCGGACCTTCAAGCTGCATCAGCTGGTGATGGTGTGGCGCTCCGGCCGCACGCAGGTCGCCGTGTTCGCCGTCACGTTCGCGCTCACGCTCGTGATCCCGCTCCAGTACGCGGTGATCACGGGGGTCGGGCTGTCGGTGATCCTGCAGATCGCGCGGCAGTCCAACCGCGTCAGGATCGTCCGCTGGGTGTTCGACGAGGCGGATGGCCGGCCGCTCGAGACCCCGCCGCCCGCCACCCTCCTGCCCGGGGAGACGGTCGTGCTGGCCCCCTATGGCAGCCTCTTCTTCGCATCGGCCCAGGCCTTCCGGGAGCAGTTGCCGACTCCGGCCGGGCCCGTCCCCGGAGCGCACGTGATCATCCGTCTGCGCGGCAACGAGGAGCTCGGCATCACGTTCCTGACCATGGTGCGGATCTACGCCGAGGAGCTGGCTGAGCACGGGGGCACCCTCATCCTCGCCGGCGTGGATCCACAGCTCGACCGGCAATTGCAGGCGACGGGCGTGGCGGAGCTTCTCGGCCCCGACAACGTGTTCCCGGTCCGCCGCCGCCTGGGCGATTCGGTCGCCGAGGCCCTCGACGCCATCGCGCGACGACGCTCCGGACCCGAACCGTGACGTCGCCTGACCTCCTCCCCGGCTCGCACCGCACGAGCCCGCCCGGGAGGAGGCACCCCGTGCCCGCCGCTCACCTCCCCGTCACGCACGATCGCTCTACGATGTGCCGATGCCCGCAGAACTCACCCTCGGAACACTCCTCGACTCGGACGCCCCCGCCCTCCTCCGCGCCCCGCGACTGAACCGGCACACCTTCTGGTGCGGCCAGAGCGGATCGGGGAAGACCTACGCGCTCGGCGTCCTGCTGGAGCAGGTACTGCTCAACACCCGCCTGCCCATCGTGGTGCTCGACCCGAACTCCGACTTCGTCAAGCTCGGCAGCATTCGCGAGGACGCACCGGCCGATGCGGCATCGGAACTCCGTGATCGCGATGTCCGCGTCCTTCGTTCGACACCGGGGGACGGCGAGCGGCTGACCGTGCGTTTCAGCGACATGCGGGTCCGCTCCCGCGCCGCGGTCCTCCAGCTTGATCCCGTTCTCGATGCCGAGGAGTTCAACGCGATGCTGCGGGCCGATGCCGCGCAGCTCGCGACGCTGACGGAACCGCTCGTCGATTGGCTCCGCCGGTCGGACGATCCCGGGTTCCGCGGGATCGCGACCCGCCTGGAGAATCTGGGCGTCGTGGAGTGGGACCTCTGGGCCTGGGGCGGTCGCGACGTCACCGACATCGTGGATGAGCGTGCCGACGCCACCGTCGTCGACCTCGGCGGGTTCTCGTCACCCGCACAGATGCAGTCCGCCGCGCTGGCCGTCCTCGATCATCTGTGGGAACGGCGTGAGGAGCGGATCGGCCGCCTGGTCGTGATCGACGAGGCGCACAACCTCTGCTCGCCCGACGCCGCCACGCCGCTGGAGCGCCTCCTCACCCAGCGGATCGTCCAGATCGCCGCCGAGGGCCGGAAGTACGGCATCTGGCTGCTGTTCTCGACCCAGCGACCGTCCAAGCTGCATCCGAACGCCATCTCGCAGTGCGACAACCTGGCGCTCATGAGAATGAGCTCCGCGCGTGACCTCGAGGAGCTCGGGCAGATCCTGAGCTACGCACCGATCGACCTGTTGCAGCGATCCCCGGAGTTCACCCAGGGTCAGGCGCTGTTCGCCGGAGGCTTCGCTCCCGCACCGCAACTGGTGCAGGTCGGCGCGCGCCTCACGCACGAGGGCGGGATCGACGTTCCCATCCCGCTGCGATAGGCCTCCCGGACGATTGGGAGCGGTCGACTGAAGAAAGCGGTCGCCTGCGGTGTCGAATAGAGCATGAGCGATCCACGCGACCATCACGGGGTGCGTCCACGACTCGACCGGCTGTTCGCGTTCTGCCAGGAGGCCAACGCCTCCGCCGACGATCTGCTCGGGCTCCACGACGATCCCGACTCGCGGGTTCCTCCCGCCGCCCGGCTGGCCGGCGAGTCGGCGAGGACGACGGCTGCAGACTCTCGCCGCACGAGCGCAGATCGATCGCGATCGAGCCGATCGTCTCCACCGCGAACCGATGAGGAGGGTCGTCCGGGTCGATCGCGGAAAGCACGCCGGTGAGTTCCCGCGCGGCGGCCCGAAATGCTTCGCGTACGGCGAGGCCGGCCCAGTCGCCCGCCGATGTCAATGCGGTCACCGTCATATGGCCGCGAGGGTAGGACACCCCGTCGATCCACCGCAAGGCGCTGCCACAGAGTGACGCACAGCCGACCCACTCTCGAATCCCCTGTCGGCAAGAGGCACCCCCGCTGACGGACGGCGCCGTCGCGAGGGAATGCCCGACTACGGGGGGTCGTCGCCGTGCTGACATGGCTCGGCGTCAGGACCGGGTGACCCGGCGTCACCCGTCCCGAACTGCCCGGCAAACAGGATGAGGCGGCTCCACGATTGGCCTGACTGGGCCAGCCGCAGCGTCCTGAATCGTCCGGGTGTTGTCGTACGCCGGCGCGAATGAACCGCCGGCCGGTCAGACCGCCCGGCCCCTCCACCACGCACCACGCCTCTTCGGGTCCATCTTGACCAACCTGGTCGTCATCACCACCATGGGTCCATGGGCACGATCAATCTGTACGACGCCAAGACGCACCTCTCGGAGCTCGTCGACCGCGCCGCGAAGGGCGAGGAGATCGTTATCGGCAAGCGCGGAAAGCCTCTGGCGCGGCTCACGGCCTACACATCACCATCCGGCCCACCGCGGACTCCCGGCGCCTGGAAGGGCAAGATCGTCGTCCACGACGACTTCGACGATCTGCTCCCGGGTCTCGCTGACACGTTCGGTATCCCGACCGAGTGAGCCTTCTCCTCGACACCCATGTGCTGCTGTGGTGGACGGAGGACGATCCGATCCTGGCCGATGAAGCACGCGACGCCATCGGCGACGGCTCCACCGAGGTGATCATCAGTGCCGCAGCGGTTTGGGCGATCGCCACCAAACGCAGCCTTGGAGAGCTCCCGACGACCTTCTGCAGCAACTCTCGGCCAACCGGATGACCGTCCGCCCTCTGGATGAACACGACGTATGGCTGGCGGGCAATCTCCCCGACCACCACCGTGATCCGTTCGACCGGGCAATCGTGGCGCAGGCACTCCGCGGTGGACATCGGCTCGCGACGCGCGACGCACAGCTCGCCGCCTACGGAATCGACATCGTCCGCGCCTGACCCCGCCCACAGGTCCCTTCAGCCGATCACGCAGGCGTTGCTTGCCCCTCCGCCAGGTGCGTGGCCAGCCACTTCTCGACCTCCTCCACCGACATACCCTTGCGCGTCGCGTAGTCGGCCACCTGCTCATGGGTGATCTTCCCCAATGAGAAGTACTGGGCGTCCGGGTGCGCCAGGTAGATGCCGCTCACCGAGGCCGGCGGCATCATCGCGAAGTTCTCGCTCAGTGTGATGCCCACACGCTCGGGCTGCAGCAGGTCGAAGAGGGTGCGCTTCTCGGTGTGGTCCGGGCAGGCCGGATAGCCGAACGCGGGCCGGATGCCGCGGAACCGCTCGGCGGTGAGGTCCTCCATCGGGATGTCCTCGGTCTCGTACCACTCACGCCGCGCGCGGTGGTGGAGCATCTCGGCGAACGCCTCGGCCAGACGATCGGCCAGCGCTCGGACGATGATGGCCGAGTAGTCGTCGTTGTCCGCGACATACGTGGCGGCGATGTCCGCCGCACCGATGCCGCCGGTCACGGCGAATGCGCCGATGTGATCGATGCGGCCGCTCTCGACGGGCGCGACGAAGTCCGACAGGGCGAGCGACGCCTTGCCCTCCGCCTTCTCGCGCTGCTGGCGGAGCATGGGGAACCGCGCCACCTCGGCGGTGCGATCGGTGTCGGTGTAGAGGACGATGTCGTCGCCGTCGGAGTTGGCCGGCCAGAAGCCGTACACGCCCTGTGCCGTGATGGAACCGTCGGCGATGATCTGGTCGAGCAGCGTGGTGGCATGACCGTAGAGCTCGCGGGCGGCCTCGCCGAACCGCGGGTGGTCGAGGATGCCGGGGAAGCGTCCGCGCATCTCCCACGCGTAGAAGAAGAACGTCCAATCGATGTACGGGACGATGTCGGTGAGCGGCACGTTCTCCAGGATCCGCGTGCCGGTGAACGGCGGTACCGGCAGATCGCTCGCCTGCCAGTCGATGGGTGCGCGGTTCTCACGCGCGGCCGTCAGATCGACGAGAGGGCGCTGCTCCTTGCCGGCGTGCTGCTCACGGAGCTGATCCTGGTCCTGATGGATCTCGTCGCGGAAGCCGTCCCGGCGGGCGGGATCGATCAGCCGGGAGACCACGTCGACAGCGCGGCTGGCATCGAGCACGTGGGTGACGACGCCGGTGTACTCGGGGGCGATCTTCACCGCGGTGTGCTGCTTGCTGGTGGTGGCCCCGCCGATGAGGAGCGGCATGGTCATCTCGCGGCGCTGCATCTCGCGCGCCACGGTCACCATCTCGTCGAGCGACGGGGTGATGAGCCCCGACACACCGACCATGTCGGCCTTCTCGTCGAGCGCGGTCTGCAGGATGGTGTCGGCGGGAACCATGACGCCGAGGTCGACGATCTCGTAGCCGTTGCAGCCGAGGACCACGCCGACGATGTTCTTGCCGATGTCGTGGACGTCGCCCTTCACGGTCGCCATCACCACCTTGCCGGCCGAGGTGGCACCCGACTCGGCGCGCTCGGCCTCCATGAACGGCTCGAGCCAGGCCACGGCACGCTTCATGACGCGGGCGCTCTTCACCACCTGCGGCAGGAACATCTTCCCCTCACCGAACAGCTGGCCCACGATGCGCATGCCGTCCATCAGCGGACCCTCGATCACCTGGAGGGGGGCCGGGTACTTCTGGCGGGCCTCCTCGGTGTCATCCTCGATGTGATCGACGATCCCGTGGACGAGCGCATGTGACAGACGTTCCTCGACCGTGCCGCCCCGCCACTCGTCGGTGGCCTTGACGGCGCCGGTGCCGTCGTCCTTCACCGTCTGGGCGAAGGCGATCAGCCGTTCGGTGGCCTCGGGGTCGCGATTCTGGATGACGTCCTCGACGTGCTTGAGCATCTCCTCAGGGATGTCCTGATAGACGCCGAGCTGGCCGGCGTTGACGATGCCCATGTCGAGGCCGGCGTCGATGGCGTGGTAGAGGAACGCCGTGTGCATGGCCTCGCGCACCGGCTCGTTGCCGCGGAACGAGAACGACAGGTTGCTGATGCCGCCGCTGATGCGCACGCCCGGGCAGGCGTCCTTGATGGCGCGCGTCGACTCGATGAAGCTGGCGGCGTAGTCGTTGTGCTCCTCGAGCCCCGTCGCGACGGCGAGCACGTTCGGGTCGATGATGATGTCCTCGGGCGGGATTCCCGCCCTGTCGACGAGAAGCCGGTACGCCCGCTCGGCGATCTCGAGGCGACGCTCGGTGCTGTCGGCCTGACCGGTCTCGTCAAAGCACATCACCACGCAGGCGGCACCGAAGTCGCGCAGCTGCTGTGCCTTGGCGAGGAAGTCCTCCTCGCCCTCCTTGAGGCTGATGGAGTTGACGATGGCCTTGCCCTGCACGCACTTGAGGCCGGCCTCGATCACCGACCACTTGGAGCTGTCGATCATGATCGGCACGCGCGCGATCTCGGGCTCGGTGGCGATGATGTTGAGGAACGTCGTCATCGCCTGCTCGGAGTCGAGCATGCCCTCGTCCATGTTGACGTCGACGATGTTGGCGCCGTTTCGCACCTGCTCGGCGGCCACCTCGGTGGCGGTGCCGAAGTCGCCGTCGAGGATGAGCCGGGCGAAGCGCTTCGACCCGGTCACGTTGGTGCGCTCACCGATCATGGTGAACGTGGACCCCTCGAAGATGGCGAACGGCTCGAGACCGCTGTAGCGCGTGACATGGGGATTGGCCGGCGGGGTGCGCGGGGTCACATCGGCGACGGCCTCGCCGATGGCGCGGATATGATCGGGCGTCGTACCGCAGCAGCCACCGATGATGTTGACGAGCCCGTCCTCGGCGAAGCCGCGTAGCGCGGCGGCCGTCTGGTCCGGGGTCTCGTCGTAGCCGCCGAACGCGTTGGGCAGCCCGGCGTTGGGGTAGCAGCTGGTTCGCGTCCATGCGACGCGTGAGAGATCCTCCATGAACGGGCGCATCTCGTGCGCGCCGAGGGCGCAGTTGATGCCGACGCTGAATGGCTCGGCGTGGGCCACCGACGCCCAGAAGGCCTCCACCGTCTGACCGGAGAGCGTACGGCCGCTCTTGTCGGTGATGGTCACCGAGATGGCGAGAGGCACGGTGGTACCGAGTTCACGGGTGATGTCGCGGAAGGCCACGATCGCGGCCTTGGCGTTCAGCGTGTCGAAAATCGTCTCGATGATGAGAAGGTCGACGCCGGCTTCGATCAGCGCGCGGATCTGCTCGGAGTAGGCGGCGTGCACCTCGTCGAACGTGACGCTGCGCTTGGCCGGATCCTCGACGTCGGGCGAGATGGAGAGCGTGCGGTTGAGCGGCCCCACCGAGCCCGCCACGAAGCGGGGCTTCGACGGGTCCTTCGCCGTCCAGGTGTCGGCCGCGCGGCGTGCGCATGCAACCGCGGCATGGTTGATCCGCGTCACCCAGGCCTGGGTCCCGTAGTCGGACTGGGCGATGGTCGTGGCGCTGAAGGTGTTGGTGGTGGCGACGTCGGCACCGGCCGCGAAGTACTCGCCGTGGATCTCCTCCAGCACGTCCGGTCGGGTGAGGGCGAGCAGGTCCATGTTGCCCTTGAGCGGTGACGGGTGCTCGGTCAGGTCACCGGCCCGGAAGTCGTCCTCGGTGAGGTCGTACCGCTGGATCATGGTGCCCATGCCGCCGTCCAGAAGGAGGATGCGATCACGGGTGATGGTCTCGAGGGTGGGGCGGTCGCTCATCCCATGAGCGTATCGGACAAGAACCGGAGATTACCGGTCAGAATGTCCGGTTTCGTCAGGCCGCGGGCGGAGGATCATCCCCTGCGGGTGCACCGAGAAGCTCTTCGACGACGGCGGTGAGCTTCCGCACGATGGCGCCGCGCGAGACCACGATGGTGGCGCCGGCCTCCCGTGCCTCCTCGATGAGCTCCTCCCGCGTGTGGGCGCAGAAGCCCGCGATGGGGAGATCGGCGGTGGCTGGGTCGTCGCGAAGCGCCTTCAGGATGGCGACGGCATCGACGCCCTCGGCGTCCATCTCGATGACCAGTGCCGCCGCACCCTCGGCCAGCCTGGACTGCAGCCGCGTGGGGCTGGCCGCACCGGTGGCAGCACGCCCGATTCCCTCGATGCCCGAGACCAGCTTCTGCCGAAGGAGAAGATCCGGTGAGTAGACGACAATGGGCGCGAACATGGGTGAAGCCTAACTGGTGGATCCCGATCACCGGGAGGAGTGTCGGCGGCACGCCACGTCCCGGCGAGGACACGATTGACGTCGCTGGACAGGCCGGTCGTGCGTCGATCGCGCGACGCCGACCCAGCCGGATCAGGATCCGGAGCCGCTCATCATCCCGCTGAGGGTCGTGGTATCCGGATCAACGAGATCCAACGCCTTTCCGTCGGGATGCATCAGATCGGGAAGCCCTCGGAGGACCTTGTTCACGGGGATAGCGAGATCTGGATCCACCGACCCTCGAACCGAAATCTCGCTACGGTCGCCACCGCCCACGACGGTCGCCGAGAATCCTTCCTTCACCTTGGAGAGGAGGAAGAGCAGCCCGACCCAAGCAGGGGAAAGAACACACCTCCGATGGCGCTGGCGGCCGCAACGAAGATCGACCAGGCCGGGCGACCGACCCGTGTCCCGATAACGACGTCGGGCCGAGGCATGGAGATCTCGTAGCTCGACAGGGCCAGGGATGCGACGAGCTGGCAGCTCACCTCGTCCGGAGGAGCGGAGGTGAACACGGTGCGGCGGTAGGGATTCTCAGAAGTGGTCACGATCGATCGTCTCGTTCGGGTCGGCGTGTTCTCTGCATTCGTACACGGATGAGATATCGGCGCTCGGGGTTCTATCGACAGGTGGCCGGGGTTGCGGCAGCTCCCATTCAGTCGGCCACTCTCCGACCCGCCCGTGTGGTGCGACGTCGCCGTCGCAGCCACCGACGCCCATCCAACTCAGCGGGCGTGGCGATGACGTTCACGCTGGAAGCATCCACCCGCGTGAATCGTGCATACGCTCGGAGCCCGCAGGCCACGAGTAGGCCGCTGGTGCCAGGCACCGGCGGCCTCACCCACGCGTTCGACGACGACACGAACCACGCGATTTGCAGGCATATCACCATACGCGCTCCATGAGCCTGAGGCCGCTGGTGCCTGGCACCAGCGGCCTACTCGGCGCCGTACGACCTACGCCAGAACGGCCGAGATCGTCTCGGTGATCGGAGTGTCCGCCCGGACGACGCGGTCTCCCCTCGGCTCCAGCAGGCCACTCTCCTCCGCCCGGTACATCTCGGCCAGCGTGTCGGCGACGTGCGCCGGGAGGCCGGCCTCCTGCAGCGCCGGCGACCACCCCTCCTCGGGGATCGTGACCACCGAAAGGGTGGTCCCCAGGGCGTCGCCGAGAGCCGCGGCGACGTCGGCCTCCGCGTACGACGGCCCCACGATGTCGACGGCTTCGCTCGTGGAGGGCGGCGACTGGAGGCATGCCGCGGCGACCTCGCCGATGTCGCGTGTGGCGACCATGGGGTGCGGCCGATCCGCCGACGCCGCGAAGACCGGGTAGATGCCCTGGCCGCGCACGGCACCGAGCACATCGCCGACCTTCTCCTGGAAGTGGCCCGGCCGGAGCGCCGTGACGGTGGCACCGGTCGCCCGAAGGGCGTTCTCGAGGTGGTGGAGACCGACGATCGGTCCGGTGCCCTCCGGCAGGTCGGCGCCGACCGACGAGAGCATGACGACGTGCGGTACGCCGGCGTCGGCGACGGCGCCGGCGATGGACGCGATGAGCGCTCGGGTGTGGGACTCCGCGTCCTCGACCGCGGGGTCGAACGGGAGAAGGACGAAGAATCCCCGGGCTCCGGCGAGCGCCTCGGCCAGGCCGGCGCGATCCTCCAGCCCGACGATCCGCGCCAGGGCTCCCCGGCGCTCCCACGGCTCAGCGGCATCGGGACGACGGACGAGGACGCGTACATCGGCACCTGCGGCGATGAGGCGCTCTGCGGTGGCCGAGCCCACTCGGCCGGTGGCTCCTGCGATGGCGAACATGGTGTGCTCCTTCGTGACGTGATCTGACCTTTCAACCACGCTAGAAGGCATCAGATGGATGATCTATGATCGCAGCGGCACGATTATTGATCATCCGTCCGCGCGTACCGGATGACACCCAGAGGAAAGCACCACAGGATGAGCACCGCGACCTTCCCTCCCGCAACACGCGACCGCCTGGCGCGCGTGCTCCACTCGCTGCGGATGCGCGGCGCCTTCTACTGCGACTCGACCCTCACCGAGCCGTGGGCGCTGACGATGCCCGTCCTCCCCGACGCCGTCAGTTTCCACGTCATCACACACGGTGTCTGCTGGCTTCGCCTGGATGGGGCCGAGCCGGTCGAGCTTCGCGCCGGTGACATGGCGCTCGTCACCCACGGCCTCGGGCACGAACTCCTGAGCGCCGAGGATGCGGTGGCGACCGAACGTGTGGACGAGCTTCCGCAGGAGTTCAGGAACCCGCACTACTCCGTTCTGCACCACGGGGGCGGCGGACGGAGCACCAAGCTGATCTGCGGGATCGTCTCGTTCGACGAGCCGACGGCACGGGAACTCGTCGCGAGCCTTCCATCCCTCATCCACCTGGACGGAGACGGCACCTCGGTGGCACCGGCCCTGCGCGACACACTGCGCCTCATGGCAGATGAGCTGGCCCACCCACGTCCGGGCGGTGAGGCCGTGGCCACGCGGCTGGCCGACATCCTCGTGGTGCAGGCGATCCGCGCGTGGCTGGACCAGGAGCCCGACACCGGCGACGGCTGGCTGCGGGCACTGAACGACGAGCGCATCGGCGCGGTCCTCGAAGAGATCCACCGCGATCCCGGTCGCGACTGGAACCTGGCCGCCCTCGCCCAGACCGCCGCGATGTCACGATCCGCGTTCAGCGCCCGTTTCATGGACCTGGTCGGCGAGGCACCCATCGCCTACCTCACCCGGTGGCGGATGAACCTCGCACAGACGCAGCTCATGGAAGGCGACGCCACCATCGCCCAGGTGGCGTCCGACGTGGGCTACGGATCGGAGGCCGCGTTCAACCGTGCCTTCACGCGAACCACCGGCCGCACACCGGGATCGGTGCGACGCGAGGCATCGACGGTCGCCGAGTTCATGTCGCCTTGACAGTTTTTGTCCAGCCGACGCGAACGAGACCGCGTCGATGGCCCGCCGAGCGTTGTCGCCCCAGGACACATCCCATCCCGTACCCGACGGCCGAGAACTCCGTACCCCTGCCAAGATGAACCGCATGACACCACCGCTGATCCCCCTCGAGCACTTCTTCGACGACCCGGAGCGCGCGGCACCGCGCATCTCGCCCGACGGATCGCGCCTCGCGTGGCTCGCACCGGGGGATGGAGCGCTCAACGTGTGGGTGTCGGACCGCGACGGAGGCGAGCCCGTCCAGGTCACGCACGACTCGGACCGCGGCATCCGCGACTACGCATGGTCGCGCGACGGCGCCCGCATCCTCTACCTGCAGGACACCGGTGGCGACGAGAACAACCACCTCTTCGTGACGGATCCCTCCGACCCCGACGCCGAGGACCGCGACCTCACGCCGTTCGAGGGGGTCAAGGTGAGCGTGGTGGACGTTCCGCGACACGACCCCGCCCACCTTCTGATCACCACGAACCGGCGCGACCCGGCACTCTTCGACGTCGAGCGCGTCGACATCACGACGGGCGAGATCACGTTCGTCGCCGAGAACCCCGGCAACATCCTCGGCTGGCTGACCGATCGCGACGCCCGGCTGCGCGCCGCCTTCGCGCAGACAGCCACCGGCGACCACGAGCTCCTGGTGCGCGACGACGAGTCGTCGGAGTTCCGGGTGCTCGCCGAGTTCGACAACGAGGACAGCGGCTACCCGTACGCGTTCAGCGCGGACGGACGCGAGATCTACGTGGGAAGCGCGAAGGGCAGCGACCTGGTCCGGCTGGTCGCCATCGACGTTCAGAGCGGCGAGGAGCGGGAGATCGACTTCGACGAGGAGGCCGACCTCGGCCGGCCCGTCATCTCGGACAGGACGGGTGCGCTGCTGGGTGCGGTCTACCGCCGCGACCGCATCGTCATGCACCCCTTCGACGACCGTTTCGCCGGCGACTGGGAGCGCCTGCGCGCCGTGCACCCCGGCGACCCGATGATCACCGGAACCGACGACGACGAGCGCTACTGGACCGTCGTCTTCGACGACGACCGCGACCCCGGTGCCACGTACCTGTTCGACCGGCGGGACGGCGAGGCACGCCTTCTGTTCCGGTCACGCCCGTGGCTGGACCCGTCCACCCTGGCCGAGCGGCGTCCGGTGCGCGTCACCTCACGTGACGGGCTGGTGCTGCGCTGCTACCTCACCCTCCCGGTGGGAGCCGACGAGCGGAACCTCCCCACGGTGCTCTTCGTCCACGGCGGCCCGTGGGCCCGCGACGCGTGGGGCTGGGACCCGCAGGCGCAGTTCCTGGCCAACCGCGGGTACGCCGTGCTGCAGGTGAACTACCGGGGGTCGAGCGGCTTCGGGAAGACGTTCATGCACGCCGCCGAGCGGGAGTTCGCCGGGAGGATGCACGACGACCTCATCGACGCCGTCGACTGGCTGGTGGCCGAGGGCATCGCCGATCCCGACCGGATCGCCATCTACGGTGGAAGCTACGGCGGATACGCCGCCCTCGTCGGTGCAACGTTCACCCCGGACGTGTTCGCCGCGGTGATCAGCGTGGTGGGGCCGTCCAACCTCGTCACCCTCATCCGGAGCTTTCCGGCCTACTGGAAGCCGCTTCTCGCCGGCACGTGGTTCCGCTTCGTCGGCGACCCGGACGACCCAGCGCAGCTCGCCGACCTGGAGGCCCGGTCGCCCATCAACCGAGTGGATCAGATCCGCGCACCACTCCTCGTCATCCAGGGTGCGAACGACCCTCGGGTGAGGAAGCAGGAATCGGACCAGATCGTCGACGCCCTCGCCCAGCGGGGCGTGCCCGTCGAGTACATGGTGAAGGACGACGAGGGCCACGGGTTCGTGAAGCCCGAGAACCGCATGGACATGTACCGGCTCGTGGAGCGCTTCCTCGCCGACCACCTGGGCGGCAGGCGGAGCGAGGTGGCTTAGGAAAACCGGGTCAGTGCGACCCCGGTCAGGTCCTATCTCGACCGGCGACGTAGTCTGCGAGGGCAGAATCCAGACGCTGAAGCGTGGTTTCGATGACATCACGGACAACATCCTTGTCAACACCGAAGTACTCGTGGATGAGGATGTTGCGCATGCCACGGATCGCGGCCCAATCGACTTGAGGCAGGGCATCGACAACGTTCGCCGGAAGATGTCTCGCGGCTTCACCGATGACAGCGATGTTCCGTTCGACCGCATCGGCGGCCATATCCGCCAGATGTCCTCAGATGGTTGGTTCCACCTCGGTCGCATCGAGATCATCCGCGTATCTGAGGCATCGGGCAATCGCCGCCCGGATGTCGGTGATCCACTCCTCTGGGCCGCGGCTCACAGTGCCACCGCGTCGGCGATGGCGGTCGCGGAGACACGGCGCTTCAGCAGGTCGACCGAGAACGCGTCCACGTCGCGTTCGAGAATCCGACGGAACTCCTCGCTCAGACCGCCCGCACGAAAGAGAATGTTCCCATCGGCCGGATCGAGATCGACCAGGACGTCGATGTCACTGTCCGCGTTGGCATCGCCACGTGCGACCGAACCGAAGAGCCGCGGATTCGTGGCACTGTACTTCTGCAGTACAGCCTCGAGTTCACCGCGTCGCGCTTCGATGAGCTCACGAAGAGCGATGCTCGACGGCGTAGCGGTACTCATACTTCCAGGGTAGCGAACACCAACGCAGGACCCCTACGACGACGCGCGCTCCGGGGCCGCCAGGTCGATGATGCGGCTGGAGCCACCCGGATCCTTGCGGATGTAGATCGCGCTTCCCAGACGCTCAGCCACACCCGGCAGGTGGGTGATCACGACGACGAGGCGCCCGTCGTCGGCCATGCGCTCCACCCCGGTGATGGCCAGCTCGAGGGAGTCGGCATCCAGGCTCGAGAAACCCTCGTCGAGGAAGAGGCACTCGAGGCGCCCGTCCGTGCCGCTCGCGATGTCGGACATCGCGAGCGCCAGCGAGAGGCTCGCCAGGAAGCGCTCGCCCCCGGACAGGGTGGCGGCACTTCGCAACCGGTGCCCGCGCCGGTGGTCGATCACGGCGAGCGGGTCGGGATCCTTGCCCGAGAAGGTGTACGCCCCGTTCGACAGGGTGAGAAGCCGCTGCGTCGCGCCCCGCGCGAGACGCTCGTGGAACCGGCTGAGGAGGAACCGCGGAAACCGGTTGGCCTGGAGGTCCTGCGCCAAGATCGCCGCCATCTCGGCACGGCGGCGCTCCCCGTCCGTCTGGCCCTGGAGGCGCTGGCCCTCCACAGCGGCGCGCTCCGTGGTGGCGAGGCGCTCCGCGGCACGCTGGTATTCGGCATTGGCCGCACGGAGACTGGCGGGGAAATCGACGCCCGGATCGACGCCCAGCGCGGTGGCGTGCTTGGCGACCCGGGCGTCGATCTCCTCGGCCTGCGCCTGCGCCTCCGTGATGCGCTCGGCTGCGTCCTGTGCGGCCCACTCGGCCTGACGCGAGAACTCGGCGGCCTGCTCCATCAGCTCGTCCGGCGAGATGTCGGTGCTCGGTGCGTCCAGCCCGAGGCGCGTCGCGACCACCGCGAGGGATTGGCGGAGGGGGTTGATCTGCGTCTGCTCGATCCGGCGGAGGCTTCCCTCGGCGTCCATGACCTCGGCCGTGCACTGCGTGACGGTGGACGCCGCGAGAGTCACCGACTCCTCAAGCGACTGGAGATCGCGGATGGCGACGTCGAGCACCGTCACCGGGTCCTCGTCCCCGGCGCGCTCACCCAGCCGCTGCTCGAGGGAGGCGACCTCCTCCTCGTCGTGAAGCAGCCGGGCGTGGGCCTCGGTGACCGACCCGGTCTCCTGTTCGATCCACGACGTGAGCTGGTCGAGCCGGCCCTTCGCCTGCTCGTGCATCCGCTCGACCTCGGCGACACGCACGGCCAGCAGCTCGTTCGCGGCGGCGTCGTCCGGGTCGATGCCGGGGTCGAGGAGACGCAGCGCGGCCAGTGCCTCGCCCGCACGCTCGCCCGCACCGGCCCGATGGCGCAGGGCGGCACGGTGCTCCCCCTCCTGCTCGTTCAGGACCGCCGTCAGACGCGCCGCACGCTGGTGCAGGGACGCGACGTCGACGGCGACCGAGTCGAGATCGTCCTCCGGCACCGGTGGGACGACGTGGACGGCCTGCTCACAGACCGGGCAGGGGTCCCCGACGGTGAGGCCGCTTCGAAGGGTGGTCGCCAGCTGCGCACGACGCAGTGCATCGAGACCCTCGTCGGCGAGTTCGGCGTCGTCCGTGGCGAGACGGGCCTCCTCCTGTGCGGCGTCCCGCGCCGCCTGTGTGGTGGCCACCTCGGCCTCGGCCTCACGGATGACCCGGCGGGCCGCATGAAGCGCGTCGACCGCGTCACGCACCTCACGTTGGGCGTTCCGCCTGTCCTGGAGCTCGGCGACCTCGGCGCGCAGACCCTCGGCCTCGATGCGCCGACGGGCGACCTCCTGGCGTCGCGCCTCGAGCTTCTCGCGGACCACCGGGACGGCCGCACGGACGGCCGCCAGGCGTTCGGCCACCGCGCGGAGCGCGGCGAGGTCGGACACGCTGCCGCCGTACTCCTCCTGCAGACGATCCCGTGCGTCGGCGGCATCGTCGGCGGTGCGCTGCGCCTCGATGCGCTGACCCCGGACCTCGGCGAGCCGCTCGATGACCTCCCGGTGCGCGGTCAGGGCGGAGTCCCAGCCCTCGCGCGTGCCCAGATCGATGGCGGCGGACTGGATCTGCTTGAGGGTGGCGGTCGCCTCCGAGATGCGCACGCGCTCACGGGCCGCCAGGTCCATGAGCGGCTGGAGCGCCGCCAGCTGCGCCTGCCGTCCCGCGGCCGCACGCAGATCGCGGGCAGCCTGATTGCGGACGGCGGTGTCGACGGATCCGAGCCGCAGACGCTCAGCGTCGAGCGCCTCGGCCGTCGCCGTGTGCGCATCGCGCGCCGCGATCGCCGCCGTACGGACGGCCTCCAGGCCGGTGACGCCGAAGAGCTGCCGCAGGATGTTGTCGCGATCCTTGGGCTGCGCCTGAAGGAACTGCGAGAACCGGCCCTGCGCGAGGAGGACCGCCGAGGTGAACGTCTGGAACGACATCCCGATGAGCGACACGATCCGCCGATTGACGGCGGCGTGCCCGGTGATGCGACCGGTGGCGACACCGTTGTCGTCGAGCTCCTCCAGCACGTGGTTGGGCTCGGGAGCCTGCGGGCCGAAGCGGCGGATGACGCGCCAGAGCGTGGTTCCCGACGTCGCGGCGAACTCGAGCTCGACCTCGCCGTGCGTGGCCCCGAGGGAGAGCAGCTCCCGCGGCCCCGCCAGCTCGGGGGTCCGTCCGTAGAGGGCGAAGCACACGCCGTCCAGGATGGAGGTCTTGCCCGCGCCGGTGTCGCCGGCGATGACGACGAGGCTGTGGTGCGACAGGTCGACCGACGCGTCGGAGTACGACCGGAAGGAGACCAGGCGAAGGCGGAGCGGCCTCATTCGGTGATCTCCCGGTCGGCGCGCTGGAGAACGTCCTCGAACGCGGACAGCAGGTTCTCGTCGACCGGACGCCCCACCGACACGAGCCACTCGCTGTAGAGCTCGGTCAGCGACTTCGCGATGACGTCCTCGGGGTCATCCGGCACGGCCGACTCCTCGACGGCGCGGCTGGTGATCTGCTCGACGCGGAGGGCGTCCGGAACGGCCTCGCGCACCACCTTCACCAGATCGAGGCGCGTGTCGTCGGAGACGACCTCGCAGAAGAACCAGGCGTTCGGGTACCGCGCCGCCATCTGGGGCAGGTCCTCCAGCGAACCGCGGATGCGGACCAGCCGACGGCCCGCGGTGATCGGCACCTCGGTCGTCCGCACGTGCCGGTTGGTGATGTCGACGATCGATACCGACGGCTCGTCGCCGTCGCCCGAGAAGTCGAGTCCCAGGGGGCTTCCGCTGTAGCGGGCGGGCACCGGAACGGACGTCACGTCCTGAGGCTTGTGAAGATGCCCGAGGGCCACGTAGTCGAACACCGTCGGCACGTCACCACCGGTGACGGCGTAGGTCCCGCCGAGGGTCAGCTCGCGCTCCCCCCCTCCGGCCACGCCGCCGCGCACCATGAGATGGGCCAGCAGGACGGCCGCACCACCACGTTCGCCGCGGATGGATCCGACCTGGCGACTCACGTCCCGGAGGCGCTCCCGCACCAGGTCGCCGTAGGCCTCACGCGACACCGCGCGGATGGCACCGGGCGCGGTACCGGCGTCGGCCGGTTCGGGCCAGGGCATGCAGGCGACGGTCAGCGGCCCCGAGCCGGTTTCGACGGTGAGCACCGAATCGGTGGCGGCGAGGAGGATTCTCGGCGCGAGGTACGGAGCGAGCTCCGCCCAGAAGAGCGGCTCGTCGTGATTGCCCGTGACGGCGACGACCGGTGCGGCCTTGGCCAGGCATTCGAGGCCCTGGAGGCAGGCCGACAGGACGGCGGGATCCACGATGCGGCGGTCGAGGATGTCGCCGGCGACGAGGATGACGTCGACGACCTGCTCCTCGGCGATCGCGGCGACCTGAGCGATGACGGCCTCGGCCTCATCGAGGCGGTCGACACCGTAGAGCCGCTTGCCCAGGTGGAAGTCACCGGTGTGCAGAAGGCGCATCAGGCGACCTCCGCCGGGATGAGACGAGGGAGGGCAGGACCCGATCCGACGGCGTCGAAACCCCCAGCACGCAAGGGAGCCCGGAGCGCATTGGGGCGAGCAATGACGCCCGGCTCTCTTGCAACGATCGCAGGGCGCGAGACGTCCGGATCCTGCGGACGATCGGGGCGTGTCGGTGCGGAGAGATCCACGAGCATCGCCGAACAGCTTAGTCGCCGATACGGGGAAACCCGAACACCCGGCAGGAATACTGCAACCGGGATTGCGCGGCACGAGGACGTGGCCGGGACCCGCGCGGGTGGCCGGCGAGTGGCGGAGTGCTCCTGACGCGGACTGGCGCGACGCGCGGGCCGGTGGCCCGTGCGAGCGCCGCCAAGGGGCGCACCAGGCGCCGCCGGACGCCGCGCGTGCATCGGCCACAGCCTCTCGTGTCCCTGAGTCAGAGGTTCGTGGTCGTTTGCCGGCTGCATCTCATCGCGAGACGGTGTCCTCCACCGCCAGAGGACTCCCGGTACTCCGGGCGGTCGTGCGTCCGTGCCTCACCGGAGATTCGCCCGGCGAACACCAAACGAACCTCTGACGCGGGACGCTAGGGGGCCTCGAGGGCGTCCCGACGCAGCCACCGGAGGATGAGGGCGCAGGCGACGAGGGCCGCCGCCGCCATGATCAGGAGGGGGATCCTCCATTGGGACGACCGGTGCGCGACGCCGTAGGAGGCACCGCCCAGCGCCTCGGCCCGCCGGCGTTCGTACGCGATGAGCGAGGACGGTGCCCGGGTGGTCGCCTGGCGGAGCGCGGCGGCGGCCAGCTCGTATTCGCCCGTGCTCATCCGGTCCATGGCCGTTCCGAACAGATTCTCCTCGTCCGGCCCCGCGTCCGGTACGAGCTGGAGGACGGCACCGGAGCGCACGGCGAGCGGCGGCGTGTCGCCGCGTCCCCGCGAGTAGACCACACCATGCACGGCACCGTCCTCGCCGAGAACCGGGGCGCCGAGATCGCCGCGGGTGACCGACCCGTCGAGCGCCACCAGAGCGAGGTCCGGTCGGCCCGTGACCCGCGCCTGCACGTCGAATCGCTGCTTCCGGAACACGGGCACGCGCCCGGGGCCGTCCCCGAAGCCGACCGAGATCACATCCGATCCACGCGCCTGATCGTCCATCACCGCCAGATGGGGCCCGGGATCGACGGTGCGCAGGCGGACCAGGTCGCGACGCGCGCCGATGTCGACGGGCGTCACGACGACGGCGCGGGTGTCGCCGGTGGAGGCGTCGGCGGAGGCCTGCAGCTCGGCGCCCATGACGGTGACGCGAACGGGCCCGCGCACGAGTCGCGCGTCGTCGGACACCTCGGCCAGGCCGGGCACGCCGCGCGCGCGGAGGTCGGTCAGGAGGGTCGCATCGGAGGGGCGGATGACGGGGCGCGCGGTGACGATGTCGCGGGGGGTGACGCCGAACCCCGTACCGACGATGCGCACCTCGTCGCGAACGGGGATGCGGCGGCCACCATCGACGACGGCCATGACCGGGACATGGGCGTCGACCCTGACGATGGCGGCGAGCGAGCGCACCCCGACATGCTCCAGGCGATCCGATGCACGGTCGTCGTGCGGAGGGGCCGCGGCGGCGGGCGCGGCGAGCGCCACGAGGACGGCCGCGACGGCCGTCAGCGCACTACGGCGTGATGGTGAAGAAGACATAGGCACCCAGGATCACGAGGTGCACGACCCCCTGAAGTCGGGTGGCGCGCCCCGGGACGACGGTCAGGATCCCCGTCATCACGGTGAGCACGACGAGCACGATGCCGGTCTGATCGAGACCCAGCACCAGCTTCGTGTCGAAGAGCGGCGACAGGAGCGCGATGGTGGGAACCGTGAGCCCGATGCTCGCGATGCCCGACCCGTATGCCAGGTTGAGGCTGACCTGGGTACGGTTGCGCATCGCGGCGCGCACGGCGGCGATGCTCTCGGGGAGAAGGACGAGCATCGCGATGACCACGCCCACGACGGCGTACGGCATGCCCGCCCAGGCGACGCCGGACTCGATGGTCGGACCGAGGATCTTCGCCAGGCCGACCACCGCAACGAGGGCGCAGATGAGAAGTGCGACGCTCTTCAGCGTCGCCGGAAGGGTGGGCGGATCGGCATGGAGGTCTGCGGTGTCGATCGGCTTGCCCTTGGTGTCCACGGGCAGGAAGAAGTCACGGTGGCGCACCGTCTGCGTGAATACGTAGCTGGACCAGAGCACCACTGACGCGATCGCGGCGAAGGCCAGCTGGGACGACGAGAACGACTGGCCGTTGGCCGACTCGGTGACGGTCGGCAGGACGAGGCAGATGGTGGCGAGGATGGCAACGGTGGCCAGCGCTCCGCCGGTGCCCTCGGCGTTGAACCGGGGGGTGGCGAACCGGTAGGAGCCCATCAGGATGGACAGCCCGACGATCCCGTTGCAGGTGATGATGAACGCGGCGAAGACGGTGTCGCGGGCGAGTGTGCTCTCGGGAGAGTCCGCCGAAAGCATCAGCATGACAATAAGACCCACCTCGATCACCGTCACCGCGACGGCGAGGATCAGGGATCCGAAGGGCTCACCGACCCTGTGGGCGACCACCTCCGCATGGTGAACCGCCGAGAACACCGCGAGTGCCAGCAATGCGGCGACCAGGATGGCACGGATCGGGCCGACGTCCCACCCCCACGCGACCACCAGAAGCACCAGGGCGGCGATCGGGGCGAACGTCGTCCATCGGCGGATCAGCGTCGAGAGGAACTGCATGCGTCCGAACGGCTCTCCGGGTCGTTCTCGAAAGGGCGGTGAATCGGGTGAGGCTAGTGACGGAAGTGGCGGTGACCCGTGAAGACCATGACGGCACCCCGCTCGTTGACGGCCTCGATGACCGCGTCATCGCGAATCGAACCGCCGGGCTGAACAATAACGGTCGCACCGGCATCGAGGGCCGTGAGCGGTCCGTCCGGGAACGGGAAGAACGCATCGGACGCCACCACGCAGTCATCGGCGGACAGTCCGGCGATGGCCGCCTTCTCCGTGGCGAGACGCGTCGAATCGACGCGACTCATCTGCCCGGCACCGATGCCGATCGTGCGGCCCTCGCGCGCGAACACGATGGCGTTGCTCTTCACGTGCTTGGCCACGCGCCACGAGAAGAGGATGTCCTCCCACTGCTCTTCGGTCGGCTGCACCTCGGTGACGACGTCCATCTGCTCGCGGGTCTCGCTGCTGCGGTCGCGGTCCTGGACGAGGAGCCCGCCCGTGACCCTGCGGTAATCGAGCTCGCCGGGATTGAAGCGCCGGCGCTCACGGTTGAGAAGGATGCGGATCTTCTCCTTCTTCGTGAGGAGCTCGAGCGCGTCGTCGTCGAATCCCGGCGCCATGAGCACCTCGACGAAGGTGGAGGCCAGCTTGGCCGCGAGCTCGGCGTCGATGGTGCGGTTGACCACGATCACGCCGCCATAGGCCGAGACGGGGTCGCAGGCGTGGGCCCGGTCATACGCCGCGTTGATGTCCTCGCCGATCGACGCGCCGCAGGGGTTGTTGTGCTTCACGATGACGGCGGCGGGCTCGTCGAACTCGCCGGCCAGGCCCCGGGCTCCGTCCAGGTCGAGGAGGTTGTTGAACGACAGCGCCTGGCCGTGCAGCTGGTCGACGCGGGCGAGCAGGTGGGTACGGGCGCCCCACGAGCCGTAGTAGGCCGCGCGCTGGTGGGGATTCTCACCGTAGACGAGGTCGGAGAGCTTCTCGAACTCCGGCATGAGAAGTTCGGGGAAGTCGCCCTCGTCGGCACTCATCCACTCGGCGATGTCGGCGTCGTAGCGGGCCGTGTGACGGAAGGCGTCGAGCGCCAGCGCCTTGAGGGTGTGCTCGTTCAGGTCGCCGTCGCTCAGCTCGAGTTCAGCCAGGACCGCGTCGTACTGGGCGGGCTCGGTGACCACCGCGACGCGTGCGTGGTTCTTGGCGGCGGCGCGGATCATGGCGGGGCCGCCGATGTCGATCTGCTCGACGACCTCCTCGTCCGACGCGCCGGCGGCCACGGTCTGGGCGAACGGATAGAGGTTCACCACCACGAGGTCGATGGGCTCGATGCCGTTGGCCGCCATCTCCTCCACGTGGGTCGGGACGTCGGTCCGGCCGAGGATGCCGCCGTGGATGCGGGGGTGCAGCGTCTTGACGCGGCCGCCGAGGATCTCGGGGTGTCCGGTCACCTGGTCGACGCTGACCACGTCGAGTCCGGCGTCGCGGAGGGCGGCCGCCGTGCCGCCGGTCGATACGAGCGTGACCCCCAGCTTCGCGAGGCCCTCGGCGAACGGGACGAGCCCGTCCTTGTCCGAGACCGACAGCAGCGCACGCTTGACCTTCATCTAAGAACTCCCGTCTTCGATCACAACCCGGCGCCGCTCCGCGGGATCCCGTGAAACCCGCCCGGCGGCAAACAGCGCAACGGCATGAGGGAGGATCCGGTGCTCCACCTCCCGGATCCGCTCACGCAGCGACTCTACGGAATCCGCGCTGGACACGGGCACCGGTTCCTGCAGGATCGGCGGCCCGCCGTCCACGACGGGATCCGCATAGTGCACGGTCACACCGGTGTACCGCACCCCCCAGGCGAGTGCCTCCTCGATGGCGTGCATCCCCGGGAAGGCCGGCAGCATGGACGGGTGGAGGTTGATGACGCGATCCGGGAAGCGATCGAGGAAGTCCGGGGTGAGGATGCTCATCCAGCCGGCCAGAACGACGAGCCCGGGGTCCGCCGCCGCGACGACGTCGGCCAGCGCGCGGTCGCGTTCCTCACGGCTTCCGTAGTCATCGCGAGGCACCACCTCGGTGGGGATGCCCGCCGACTCCGCCACCTGCACGGCGGGGGCGTCCGCCGACGAGACGACCACGCGGACGATGGACACCGGCGACGCCGGGTCCCGGTGAAGCTTCTCGATGAGCGCGACCAGGTTGGTGCCACGACCGCTGGCCAGCACCACGACGGGATAGACGGTGTCATCCGACACGACGGAGCCCCTCCCCCTCCTCGATGTGACCAACGACGGACGCACCCTCGATGAGCGCGACGACGCGCTCGGCCTCGCTCGTCGCCACGACGACGCAGAGACCCAAGCCCATGTTGAAGGTGTCCCAGGCGTCGTCGTCCGGCACGGCGCCCGTTGCGACGACGGCGGCGACGGCGGCGTTCGGCGTCCATGTCGTCACATCGACGACCGGGCGGAGCCCCTCCGGCAGGACGCGCGGCAGGTTCTCGGGCAGTCCCCCACCGGTGATGTGCGCGATGGCGTGGATGTCGACCCCGGCCTCCTGGAGCCGCGCGACGTCCCCGGTGTAGAGGCGCGTCGGCGTGAGGAGGAGGTCCGGATCGGCGGCCAGGTGCCCGTCGGCGACGAGGCGGCGCACCAGGCTGAAGCCGTTGGAGTGCAGACCGCTGGACGGGACGCCCACGATGAGGTCGCCCTCCACCACGCGGTGCGGGCCCAGCAGGTCGTCCCTCTCCACGATGCCGCAGGCGAATCCGGCCGCGTCGAGGTGATCGTCGGCGACGACGCCGGGGTGCTCGGCGGTCTCGCCTCCCAGCAGGGCGTAACCGGTCTCGCGGCAGGCGCGGGCGACACCCTCAACGAAGGCGCCGGCCACGGCCGGGTCGAGACGTCCCACCGCGAGGTAGTCGAGGAAGAACAGCGGGCGGGCGCCGGTGCACGCGAGATCGTTGACGCACATCGCGACGAGGTCCTGGCCGAGGCCGTCCACGCGGCCCAGCGACTGCGCCAGCGCGATCTTGGTGCCGACGCCGTCGGTGCACCCCACGATCAGGCGGTCGGGGTCACCGGGCAGCTCCATGGCGCCGGCGAAGCCGAGGCCCCCGGAGACGAGGTCGGCGATGTTGGCGGTGTGCGCGCGGGCGGCCTCGAGGCTGACGCCGGAGTCCTCGTAGGTGACCTTGGTCATGCGCTGCTCGCGACGCTCTGCGGCGCGTCCTCGAAGCTGAGCTTGAGCGCCTGACCGGGTACGGGGATCGGGTAGTCGCCGGTGAAGCAGGCGCGGCAGTAGCGCTCGGCGGGAAGGCCCAGCGCGGTCTGCAGGCCGTCCAGGGAGATGTAGGCGAGGCTGGTGGCGCCCACCTCCTCGCGGATGTTCTCGACCTCGTTGTCGGCGGCGATCAGCTCGTCGCGGGTGGCCATGTCGATGCCGTAGAAGCAGGGCCAGCGGACCGGCGGGCTCGAGATCCGCAGGTGCACCTCGATGGCGCCGGCGTCCTCGAACATGCGGATGACCTGCTGGATGGTCGTGCCGCGCACGATGGAGTCGTCGACGATGACGACGCGCTTGCCGGCGAGGATGCTGGGCAGCGGGTTGAACTTGCGGCGCACGCTGTTGCGGCGGAGCTGCTGCTCGGGCTGGATGAAGGTGCGGCCGACGTAGCGGCTGCGGACGACGCCCTCCCCGAACGGGATGCCGGACTCGTTCGAGAAGCCGATGGCCGCGGGCGTGCCGGAGTCGGGCAGACCCACCACCAGATCGGCGTCGACCGGTGCCTCGATCGCGAGCTGACGCCCCATGCGACTGCGCAGGTCCCAGACGGCCTGGTTGTCGATGATGCTGTCGGGCCGCGCGAAGTAGATGGTCTCGAAGACGCAGAGCTTGGAGTCGGCCTTGGGCATGGCCTGGATGCTCTCGATGCCGTCGGGACTCAGGCGGATGGCCTCGCCGGGCACGACGTCGCGGACGTAGGTGGCGCCGATCTGGTCGAACGCGCAGGTCTCGCTGGCCACGCACCAGCCGCCGTCGGGGAGCTGCCCGATGGCCAGGGGCCGGACACCGTACGGGTCACGGAACGCGATCAGCTCACTGGACGACAGGGCGACAGCCGAGAAAGCACCCGAGAAACGCGGCATCGCCTGACGGACGGCCTCCATCAGGTCGCCGTCGGTGTTGGCGAGCGCGGCGACGATGAGCTCGCTGTCGGTGGTGGCCGAGAGGTCACCCTCGTGCTGCAGATCGCGTCGCAGTGACACGGTGTTGCAGAGGTTGCCGTTGTGACCGAGGGCGATGAGCTCCTGGCCGCGGGTGTGGACGACGGGCTGGGCGTTGTCCCACTTGTTGGCGCCGGTGGTGGAGTACCGGACGTGCCCGATGGCCATGTCGCCGGTGAGGGTGCGGAGCGCGTTCTCGTCGAAGACGTCGGTGACGAGACCCAGATCCCGGAACACCGTGACGTGCCCCTGCTCGGCGACGGCGATCCCGGCGCTCTCCTGGCCGCGGTGCTGCATGGCCATGAGCGCGAAGAAGGTGATGCGCGCGACATCGCGCCCGGGGGCCACGACGCCGAAGACGCCGCACTCCTCCTTGGGTACGTCGTCGAACGTCTCGTCGTGCTCCTGGGCCGGGGCTGTGGTCATCGAAGTGCGTCCGGGATCGCGGTTTCGTATGCCTCACGTGCTCGATCGACGGAAAGCGTCACGGTTGTGTCGCCGACCTGCACGTCCAGGTTACCGCCTCCCACCGAACCGATCTCGCGGATCGGCACGCCACCGGCCAGATCACGGAGCGCCGCGACGCCGTCGGGTGGGCAGGTGAGGAGGATGCGACCGCCTGCCTCGCCGAAGAGCGCGATGTCGGGACGGACGGAATCGTCCAATCGGATCGTGGCACCGATGGCCCCCGCGACGGCCGACTCGGCCAGGCTGACGGCGAGGCCGCCCTGCGAGATGTCGTGTGCCGACCGCACGGCGCCGCGCCGGACGGCGTCCGCCACGAAGCGGCAGAGCGCGACCTCGGCGGCGATGTCCGGTGCGTCCGGGAGGCCGTCGGCCGTGCCCAGGTACTCGCTGGCGTCGAGACGCGGCTCGCCGGACCCGGCGAGCAGGACGACGTCGCCCGCGGCGACAAAGGCGTGACCGGTCGTGGCCGACGCGTCGTCCATCAGGCCGACCATGCCGACGACGGGCGTCGGGAAGATCATGCGATCGGCGCTCTCGTTGTAGAGCGAGACGTTGCCCGAGACCACAGGGGTACCGAGCGCCAGACAGGCGTCGGCCATGCCGGCGATGGCCTGGGCCAGGCGCCAGCCCGTGTGTCCCTTCTCGGGGTTCGGGAAGTTGAGGCAGTTGGTGATGGCGGACGGGGTGGCACCCACGCAGGCCACGTTGCGGGCGGCCTCCAGCACTCCGGCGGCGCCTCCCCCGCGGGGGTCGGCCTGGCAGTGGCGCTCGGCGCAGTCGGTGGTGAGAGCGAGGCCCGTCGCGCGACCGGGCACGCGGACCACCGCGGCGTCACCGCCGGGCCGCACCACGGTGTTGGCCCCGACCAGGTGGTCGTACTGCTCGTAGACCCAGCGCTTGCTGGCGATGGAGGGACGGGCCAGCAGGTCGCACCAGGCGGCCGCCAGGTCGGCGGGTTGGGGCACGGTCGTCGGGTCGATCGGCTGCGGCGACGACGCCGGGTTCTGCGGGACCTCGTAGACGGGGGCGTCATCAGCCAGAAGACGTGCCGGGATGTCGACGACGACCTCGCCGCCGTGAACGGCCACCAGGGCGTCGCCCTCGGTCACCTCGCCGATGTCCGTGGCGTCGAGATCGAACTCCTCGCACAACCGGATGACCGCATCGGTGTTCTCGGGGGTCGCCACGGCGAGCATGCGCTCCTGGCTCTCGGACACCAGGATCTCGGCGGGCGCCATGCCCTCCTCGCGCAGCGGCACGCGGTCGAGGTCGATGCGAAGACCGACCCCGCCCTTGGAGGCCATCTCGCTTGCGCTGGAGGTGAGGCCCGCGGCGCCGAGGTCCTGCAGCGCGACGAGGAGGCCGCTCTCGGCGAGCGCCTGGCAGCAGTCCATGAGCTTGCGCTCGGTGAACGGGTCGCTGACCTGCACCGAGGGGCGCTTGTCGTCGTCGTGCGAGAACTCGGCGCTGGCCAGCACGCTGGCGCCGCCGATGCCGTCCTTGCCGGTGCGGTTGCCGAAGAGGATGAGGCGGTTGCCCACGCCCTCGGCGGCGGCGCGGAGGATGCGGTCGGAGGGAACGATGCCGACGCACATGGCGTTGACCAGGCACGAGTCCTCGTAGACGGGGTCGAAGCCGACCTCGCCGCCCACGGTGGGGATGCCGATGCAGTTGCCGTAGTGACCGATCCCCTCGACCGCGCGACGGAAGAGGTACCGGCTGCGGTTGCTCTCGAGGCTGCCGAAGCGCAGCGAGTCGAGCAGGGCGATGGGCTTGGCGCCCATGGCGAGGATGTCGCGGATGATGCCGCCGACACCGGTGGCCGCACCCTCGAACGGCTCGACGGCCGACGGGTGGTTGTGGCTCTCGATCTTGAACGTGACCGCCAGGCCGTCACCGATGTCGATCGCGCCGGCGTTCTCGCCCGGCCCCTGCAACACCGACGGTCCGTCGGTCGGGAAGCCGCGCAGGAGCGGCTTGGAGTGCTTGTAGGAGCAGTGCTCGCTCCACATGAGGCTGAACATGACGAGCTCGGGCCCGGTGGGCTCGCGACCGAGGAGCTCGGGGATGCGGTCGTTCTCCCAGTCGGTCAGACCGAGCTGACGGTGGAGGGGCTGGGCTTCGGTGCTCATGCGGCCACCCGGCCCTCGGCGAGCAGGCCGACCATGATGATGCGACCGTCGGCCGAGCCGAGCAGGTCCTCGCAGGCCATCTCGGGGTGCGGCATGAGACCCATCACGTTGCCGGCCTCGTTGGCGATCCCGGCGATCCGGTCCTGGGATCCGTTGGGGTTCTCGTCACGGTAACGGAAAACGACGCGGCAGGCGTCGGCGTCGCCCTGCCACGCGCCGTCGTGATGCTTGATCGGGACCGACAGGGTCTCGCCCGCACGGCGCTCACCGGTCCAGGGCGTGGAGTCGTCGACGACCTCCAGGGTGGACTGGCGACAGATGAACGTGCGGGTGTCGTTCGGCCGGAGCACTCCGGGCAGCAGGCCGGCCTCGCAGAGGATCTGGAAGCCGTTGCAGATGCCGAGCACCGGTCCCCCGGATCCGGCGAACGTGTGCACGGCGTCCATGATGGGGGCGCGGCTGGCGATGGCACCGCAGCGCAGGTGGTCGCCGTACGAGAAGCCACCGGGGAGGACGACGGCCGAGGTGTCGGCGGGAAGCGCGTCGGCACGGTGCGAGACGAGGACGGCCTCGTGGGTCTCCGAGGCGATCTCGGTCATGACGCGGGCGGCGGCCTCGTGGTCGAGGGAGCCGGGGAACTGGATGACGGCGATGGTCGGCTTGGACACGTGATCAGCCCTCGACCGCGATCTCGTAGTCCTCGACCAGGCGGTTCACGAGGAGTCGCTCGCACATCTCGCGGGCCTCGGCCTCGGGGTCGTCACCGTCCAGCTGGAGCACGATGCGCTTGCCGATGCGCACGTCGCCGACGTCGTCGAACCCCATGGTGTGGAGCGCCCGGGCGACGGTCTGGCCCTGCGGGTCCAGGATCTCGGCGCGGGGCATGACGGTGACGACGACTCGGGTCATTCGGTGCACTCCTGGATCCAGGTGTCGATGGTGCGGCCGGTGAGCCGCCGGTGGGCTTCGAGGTAGCGGTCGCGCGTTCCCGCGACAACGCCGGACGGCAGGGCGGGCGCCGGCGGGCGGTGATCCCATCCGGATGCGTCCAGCCAGTCCCGCAGGTACTGCTTGTCGAACGAGGGCGGACTGCTCCCGACCGCGTACTCGTCGGCGGGCCAGAACCGGGACGAGTCGGGGGTGGCGACCTCGTCCCCGATGGTGAGCACACCGTTCTCGTCGCGTCCGAGTTCGAACTTGGTGTCGGCCAGGATGATCCCTGAGGCCTCGGCCCGGGCGGCGACGTGCGCGTAGAGGGCGATCGAGATGCGTTCGGCCTCGTCCAGGGTCTCCCGCCCCACGATGCCGGCCGCCTGGTCGCGGGTGATGTTCTCGTCGTGCCCGGTGTGCGCCTTGGTGGCAGGGGTGAAGATGGGCTCGGGAAGCCGCTCGGACTGACGGAGTCCCGCATCGAGATGGTGTCCGCACACGGTGCCTTTCGCCGTGTAGTCCCGCCAGCCGCTGCCGGACAGATAGCCGCGCACCACGCACTCGATGGGGAGCATGTCGAGCTTCTTCACCACCATGGTCCGGCCGGCCAGGTCGTCGCCCGCCTCGGCGGGGACGTCGCGGACGTGGGTGCTGACGAGGTGGTTGGGTGCGATGTGCCCGGTCTCGGCGAACCAGTGGGCGGACACGGCGGTGAGCACCCGGCCCTTGTCGGGTATGGGTGTGGGCATCACGACGTCGTATGCGCTGATGCGGTCGCTGGTGACGATGAGCAGCTTGTCGCCGCCGAGGTCGTGGACGTCACGGACCTTGCCTTGCAGGAGGAGCTGCACTCCCGGAAGTCTAGCGTTCCGGTGACACCCCAGGGCGTTGGTGACTTTGGACGCGAACTCCGCGCCGGGCCGGCGAGGGCCTTTGCCGCCACGTCGTCAGAGCCACCCCTCCGACCGGGCGAGGCCCCGGATGGTCGCGGTCGCTCGTTCGGCCGCCGGATGCGATCCATCGGACGGCGTGACGACGCAGAGGTCGATGCGCGCGTCGGGATCGCTCACGAACCGATGGGTGACGCCCTCCCACGCAAGAGAGGCCATGGACGCGGGCCCCACGAAGAGCTGATCGGGATGACGGCGGAGGTGGGCGAGCAACGGCTCACGGCTCTCGGGACGCGCAAGCACGACCTGCGCCGGCGCGAACCCCCGTGCGGCGCACAGGTGCGCGACGAGCGAATGGAAGCCCGGAGCAAGGTCATGGGGGACGACGAGGATGGTCCGGTCGCGGAGATCGTCGACGGCGATCTCCGCCCGTCCCGCCAGCTCGTGGTCGGTGCTCATGAACGCCGCGAGCCGCTCGCGGCGGATCACCTCGGAGGTCAGGCCCGGGGCGCCCGGGAACTCCCGCACCAGTGCGAGGTCGGCGTCGCCGCCGCGGACGTCGTCGACCGCCTTCACCGACCACTCCTTCGTGGTGGTGACGTCGATCGACGGATCGTCCGCCAGGTGGTCGAGGATGCGGGGCAGGGCGTCGTAGGCGGTGCTCGCCGTGTACACGATCCGGAGGCGTCCTCCGGCCGGCCCTCCGCCGCGTCGCCCCTCGGCCACGGCGGCGTCGAGGGCACGTAGTACGACGGAGATGTCGTCGTGGAAGCGGCGGCCCGCGTCGGTGAGGACGACGGACCGGCTGGTGCGCCGAAGCAGCTCGGTCCCCAGCGCCCGTTCCAATCCCCGGATCTGGACGCTGAGCGCCGGCTGCGAGACGTGGAGGAGCTCCGCCGCACGGGTGAAGTTCAGCTGTTCGGCGACCACGGTGAAGTAGCGCAGCTGTTTGAGCGTCACATCCATAACCAGAAGCTATCGATCGATACGCACTCCGTCTTGGACACCGGTGGCGGACCGGCATACCGTGGCCGCAACGAAACCGAAGCCCGTCACCCGGACGGCAAGGGGGCACTGAGATGTCGGATCTGCATGACGAAGAACGAGCCGCGCTGCTGGCGACGTGGAAGGGGGTCGACTACTCCGAGGTGCACCGGATCGACAGCCCGGCCAATCGGCGGCTTCGCGCGGACATCTGGCAGGCCGGGCAGGACATCGGGCAGCAGTCGTTCGCCACCCTCTCGTACTTCGACGACATCGCCGATCGCCTCGCGATCGACGAGACGACGCGGGTCCTCGATCTGGGGAGCGGCACCGGTGGACCGGCGATCTACATCGCCGAACGGACCGGCTGCCGGATGACCGGCCTCGAGGTGAACCGCGTCGGCATCGAGGTCGCCGAGCGACTCGTGGCCGCCGCCGACATGACCGACCGCGTGGACTTCGTCCAGGCGGACGGCATGAGCATGCCGTTCGACGACGGCACGTTCGACGTCGTCATCTGCATGAACGTGATGAACGTGTTCGCCGACAAGGTCGCCCTCTTCCGCGAGGTCCGGCGCGTCCTGCGTCCGGGAGGAACGCTCGCCTTCCTCTCGGGTACCTTCGAGTGGGGGCCGGACGATGACGCCGCGCGGGAGCGAATCGAGACCGGGTACGCCATCGCCCAGTACACCGACAGCCTGGCCGGATACAAAGCCAAGCTGATCGAGGCCGGCTTCGCGGTCGACCAGGTGGTCGAGTACATCCGCGACTTCGGCCGTCAGATGCGCCGCTGGCGCGACGGCTGGACGACCCATCGCGACATCCTGGCCGCGGAGCAGGGGGCGGAGCAGACCGATCACCACATCGACTACTTCAACGTCTACCTGTCGCTGGTCGAGGCCGGGAAGGCATCGAACCACCTGGTGATCGCGCAGCGGCCGGAGGACTGAGGCCGAGGCGGCGCGCGGCCCCGCGACGTCGCATCGCGTCACCGGAACCCGGTGACGCGATGCGACGGTGTGTCTCGGTGTGAGCGCCTACTTCAGGATCGGAAGCCTGTCGATGTCGACGGCGAGCCACTTCTTCTCGAGCGCGTTGATCGCCCCGCTCGCGGTCATGCGCCGGAGCGCCGCGTTGACCGACGGGAGGATCCCGCTGCCCTTCGGCACCGAGATGCCGTAGGTCCCGTTGGTGCGGATGCGTCCGGCGAACGCTCCGTACCGGTTGGGGACGCGCTTGCGCAGCGTGGCCAGCGAGGGGGCGTCGTACACGACGGCCTGGCACCGACCGGTCTGCAGGGACTGCATCATGGTGTCGATGTTCGCGTAGGCGGTGGCCGCAGCCCGCGGCTTCACACGGGTCCGCACGATCGCCGCCCCGGTTGACGATGCGGCGACGCAGAGGCGAAGTCCGCGGAGCGCGGCGATGTTCTTCGGCACCGTCGTCACCTGGCGCGAGAGCAGCACCCCCTCGTCGGCGACCATGTACGGGATGCTGAAGTCGGTGGTCTTCCGGCGGGTCGCCACGATCGAGATCTGTCCGATCGCCACGTCCCACGGCTTGGCGCCGGCCGAGTACAGGTTCGGGAACGGCGACTGCACGAAGCGCGGGCTGGCGAGCTCGAGCTGGGCCGCGAGCTGCTTGGCGAGGTCGATCTCGAATCCCCGCGCGTAGACGACCTCGTCGCCGCGGACCGCGCCGGTCTGGAAGCCCTCACTGGGCATCGCGACGCCGACGGTGAGGCGGCCGGTGTCGATGGTCGCGGGCGGCGCGGCACTTGCGACCGCGACCGGGGTAAGGACCGCCACAGCGAGGGCGGTGAGTGGGACGCGTCTCATCATCATCACCTCGCCAGAACCTTGACCTGGGTACCAACCGACGCGAAGTTGTAGAGCCACTGCGCGTTGCCCGCCGTGATGCGCACGCATCCGTGGGATGCCGGCTGCGTCGGCACCGGCGAGTATTCATGGAAGGCGATCCCGCCGTCGAACGCGAGGGCGTATGGCAGCCAGGTGCGGAACGGCACCGACCACCAGTTGCGCGTCTTCAGGTAGACCGAGAACGTCCCCACACGTGTGGGCGTCGCCGCCGCGCCGGTCGAGACGTGGAGGATGCGCACCACGCGGTTGTCCTGGATCGCGAGGGTCACCTGGCGGTCGAGGAGCACCTCGATGCGCCGACCGGATCCCCCCTTCGTGCGGGGTGTCGGCCGGGTGGCATTGGCGAGCCGCGCTCGTGTGGCGGGTCCGACGACGCCGTCCCGTGCGAGCCGCTCCCACTTCTGGAAGGCGATCACCGCACTCTGGGTCTTCGGGCCGTTGCGGCCGTCCACGTCGGCGGCGGCGAGGTAGCCCAGGTTCGCGAGGCGCTGCTGGATCTCTCTGGTCGACGCCGTGGCACCACTCGTCGGCCCGGACGGGTACGTGGGCTTCGCGGTTGCCGGCGTCGTGAGAGTTGCCGAGGTGATCGGCTGGTCGGTGCGGATCCCCGGGAAGAGCCCGAGCGGCACGCCGCCCTGGATGAGCAGCTGCATGCGCCGGACCGCAGTCGGAGAACCGGGTACGCCGACGGTGCCGTTGACCGTCGACATGAGCTGGGCGAGGCGGGCGTTCTGGCTGTCGGCGCTCTGGTTGCCGAGGACGAACCGGAGACCGAGGTCGACGGTGACGAGGTCCCCGTCGACGGTGACGGAGCGAACGGGTGTCCCGGCCGGGATGTGAGTGCGTACACCCTTCTTGCGCTCGGCCGCGGTGGGGCCGGCGAGGAGCTGCCGGACGGCATCCTCCGTCGTGGCGCCAGGACGCGACACCTTTCCGAGCTGCTCACCACTGACGAACCAGACGGGGACGTCCGCGGTGGCGACGGCCGGTGCCCCGAGGAGCATCACGGACAGAGCGAGGATCACGAGGACCGGGGCTCGCCCTCGATGGGCGGTGGGACGTTTCACAGGCGATGCCTTTCGATCTGTCGGGAACGTGGATGGATCGCTCCGCCAGGTGACGCTACAGGCCGATGTACAAAAAAAGCAAACATCGAAACGGTGCCGTGCAGGAGTCCTCTGCCGGCACGTACGACGCATCCGAATGCCGCGCCGCCGACACGGACGCAGGCCCGCGATGCGAAGTCGGTGGATCGCTCTGAGGCGGCAATTCCCCACCCCATCGCGTCTACCGCCAGGACGGATCACCGGCATCGCTGTCGACCTTGGGCGTGTCCCCTCCGACCGGCGGAGATCCCCGGCACCGCGCGTCAGCCCACGCTGTCGACGAACAGGGCGATCAGCTCACGCTCGAAGTCGGGGATGTCGGCGACGACGCGTCCCCACACCTGGTTGCCGTCCCGGAACGCGGGCTCGTCCACCCAGGTGCCACCGGCGTTGACGAGATCGTCCTTGATGCCCAACGATCCGGTGACGCGCCGTCCCGAGACGATGTCCGCCGAGATCGCGACGGATCCGCCGTGGCAGATGATCCCGATCGGCTTGCCCTGGGCGTTGATCGTGCGCACCAGGTCCACGATGGCCGGATAGCGGCGCATCTTGTCGGGTGCCCAGCCGCCGGGGATGACGACCCCGTCGAACTGGTCGGCGCTCACGTCCTGCGCCAGCCGGTCGGCCTGGACGGCGAGGCCGTTCTTGCCCCGGTGCGGATCGAGGTCGCTTCCCACCGGCACAACGGTCGCACCCTCCTCCCGGATGCGCATGACCGTCACCCAGTACTCCAGGTCCTCCACCCCGTCGGCGACGAGGACCGCGTAGATCCGCCCCTTCAACCGCATGCTGCCTACCTCCATCGCTCGCGCCGCCTCGAGCCGAGACGTGGCGCCCGGCCCATGCGGTTTCTCCGTACCCGCATTCTGTCGTCCCACACGCACCCGTGCGCCACCGACGGGTCTTCGGGACGCGGCGTGCCGTATGTCACCGAGACCTGTCCGTGGCCGCCGGCGTGGGCGTGCATCAGCACGTGCGTCTACCATTCTCCGGCCGCATCCGCGGTGATCGTTTCAGGAGACCGCACGTGACCGGACCGTCCACCACTCCATCCCCACCGCCCAGCCGGCGCGCCGCATCCGCGCTGTCAGGCTTCCTGTTCGCGTCACGGTGGCTGCAGGCCCCGCTGTATGTGGGGTTGATCGTCGCCCAGCTCTTCTACGTGTTCACGTTCATGAAGGAGCTGTGGCACATCGGGCACAGTCTCCCCGACCTCTCCGAGGCCGAGATGATGCTGATGGTGCTCGGACTGGTCGACGTGGTGATGGTCGCGAACCTGCTGATCATGGTGATCGTCGGCGGCTACGAGACCTTCGTGTCGCGCATCAATCTGGACGACCACCCGGACCAGCCCGAGTGGCTGAGCCATGTGAACGCCAACGTGCTGAAGGTGAAGCTGGCGATGGCGATCATCGGCATCTCGTCCGTGCACCTGCTGAAGTCGTTCGTCGGCGCCACCGACATGTTCAACAGCAGCGACCCGCAGATCGCGAGCAACGCCGGCGAGATCCTGATGTGGCAGACGATCATCCACATGGCGTTCATCTTCTCGGCGATGGGCCTCGCGTGGATCGACAAGATCGGCGACCGCCGGCACCAGGAGGCGCGATTGGAGGGCGAGCACTAGCCCATCGGGACCGGGGTCGGGGACCGGATCTCCCCGACCCCGCCGCCCCCGCTACTCCCGCTCCTCCCGCAGCCGGGCCGCCGTCTCGCACCGGACGGCCCCCTCCATGCTGTCGGCCCGGTGGCGGCCCATCAGGTCGCGCACCGCGCGCCGCACCTGGGCCGCCTGAAGGCCCGTCCTCCAGCAGACGGTCTCCACGTCACGGTGGCCGCGCAGCACCGCGCCGATCACCAGCTCCTCGCGACGGTCGCGCACCGCCGCCCGCAGCCGGTGGATGTACTCCCGGCGTGCCGCCTCGTCCGAGGCCCCGTTGCCGCTCGTGTGTGCTCCCATGGCATCTCCTGTCGTCGTCGGACGCACCAGTCCCGTCGGGACTGTGTGACCGGTGACAGCGAGTGCCTATGCGTGAGCGGTGGTAAAGCCTTCCTGAGTCCTCGTCATTTCGACATGATCCGGCACCTTGGCGCCGGACACGAGACGGGTCCGCTCGTCAGGGGAACGGCATGGTGCCACAGCGATCGACGGACGTCAAGGCAGCCGATCCGGTGGCCGGGGATGCGCGGCGCCCGGGACCGAGGCACCCGAAGATGCGCAGAGAGGACGTCACACACCCGCGGACCCCACAGAGCGTCGGACCGCAGCGCCGACGCGTGATCCTCGAGACTCCGCCCGGAGCTATCCCGAGATCAACCGGTAGTACCGAGCCGAGAACGGCTCCGGGTCACGACGCCCGGTCTCCTCACGCTCGATCGCCACGGCCAGCCGGCCCTCCGCCGCCAGATGCGCCGCGGTGTCGAGGAAGTGCTCCGGCGTGGGACCCGAACCGGCCTCCGCCGCTGCCCGCTCGTACAGCGAGGACTCGCGAATGGGCTCACCGGCCGCGCGCAGCGCGTCGAGGATGGCCTCGCGGAGAACCGTGTCCTGGCGCGGGACCACCCGGGTGGACGCCACGTCTCCGACGATGCGGGGAACGGGCAGGCGCTCCTCCAGCATGCGGTCCGCATGACGCGTGTACCAGGCGGGGTTCATGAGCTCGTCGAGCGCCGCGGTGCTGATGACCCGGCTGACCTCCTCGTCGGCGGTGAGGAGCTCGCGGAGCGGGCGGCTCTCGTCCCACGCGCGCATGGCGTTGCGCTGCACGGCGGCGTACGCCTCCTCACGTGTGAGCCCGCGCTCGATGAGACCGAGCAGCACGCGCTGGCTGTAGACCAGACCGTGGGAGGAATCGAGCACCGCCTGCATGCGCTCGGGCGACACGACCAGGCCGTCGACCAGCTTGCGCGTGGTGACCAGCATGTAGTCGAGGAGCGTCGTCGAGTCCGGCAGGATGACGCGCTCGACGCTGGAGTGGCTGATGTCGCGCTCGTGCCAGAGGGCGACGTTCTCGAGGGCCGCCAGGGCGTTCGCACGGATGACGCGGGCCAGGCCGCTGAGGCGCTCGGCCGTGATCGGGTTGCGCTTGTGCGGCATCGCGCTGGAGCCCTTCTGCCCCTTGCGGAACGCCTCCTCCGCCTCGCGCAGCTCGGTGCGCTGCAGGTGACGGAGCTCGACGGCCAGACGCTCGATGCCCGCCGCGCAGAGGGCGAAAGCGGTGAAGAGCTCGGCGTGGCGGTCGCGTGCGACGACCTGGGTGCCGAACGGTTCTCCGGTGAGCTCCAGTTCAGCCATGACCTCGGCCTCGATGTCGGGGTCGAGCATGGCGTAGGTGCCGACGGCGCCGGACAGCTTGCCCACGGAGGCCTGCTCGACGGCTCGGGCGAGGCGCTCCTCGTTGCGGGCGCTCTCGGCGGCGAACCCGGCCAGCTTCAGCCCGAAGGTGGTGGGCTCGGCGTGGATGCCGTGGGTCCGCCCCACACACGACGTGTCGGCGTACTCACGCGCCTTGGCGGAGAGGGTCTCGGTGAGAGCGTGCTGCTCGCGAAGGAGGATCTCGCCGGCCATGCGGATGGCGATGCCCATGCCGGTGTCGAGCACGTCGCTGGAGGTCATGCCGTAGTGCACCCACCGCGACGCCGGCCCGATGTTCTCGTTGACGTTGGTGAGGAAGGCGACCACGTCGTGGTTGGTGGTCTTCTCGATCTCCTGCGTGCGCTCGACGGTGAACGCGGCCTTCTCCTCGATCTGACGAAGATCGTCCTCGGGGATGACCCCGCGCCGCGCCCACGCGCGGCACACCGCCAGCTCGACGTCCAGCCAGCGCTGCAGCTTCGCGTGTTCCGTCCACAGTCCGGCCATCTCCGGCCGTGCGTATCTCTCGATCATGATCCGATGTCCCGACGCATCTGGCGCCCGTCGAAGTTGATGAGGTCTGCTCCCCGGTAGGCGAGGGTCCGCGCGGCGTCCGGGTCGGTGCCGCGTGCCGCGACGGCCAGCACGCGTCCGCCCGAGGTCACGATCGCGCCGCCGTCACCGGCGGTGGTACCGGCGTGGAGCACCTGGCAACCGGCGGCCGTGGCCTCGTCGAGACCGGTGATGGTGTCCCCCGAGCGCGGGGTGCCGGGGTATCCGGCGGCGGCGAGGATCACGGCGACGCATGGGTCGTCGGAGAGCGCCAGCGGGCGCTCCTCCAGCTCGCCGCGCGCGGCGGCCGCGAGGACCGCGACCACGTCCTCGTCGAGGCGCGGGAGGATGCACTGGGTCTCGGGGTCGCCGAAGCGCACGTTGAACTCGATGACCTTCGCACCGTTCGGTGTGAGCATCAGCCCGGCGTAGAGGACGCCGGAGAACGGGATGCCGCGACGGTTCATCTCGGCCAGGACCGGACGGTGGACGGTGTCGAGCAGTTCGTCCGCGAGAGCGTCCGACACGTCGGCGGGCGGTGAGATGGAACCCATGCCGCCGGTGTTGGGACCGGTGTTGCCCTCGCCGATCGGCTTGTAGTCGCGGGCGGCGGGGAAGCGCACGGCGCGCGTCCCGTCGCAGATGGCGAGCAGTGACACCTCGGGGCCGGTGAGCCCCTCCTCCACGACCACGCGGCTGCCGGCGTCGCCGAAGACGCGGTCCTCGAAGCAGGCGGTGAGCGCCTCGCGCGCCTCGTCGTCGGTCTGGGCGACCACGACGCCCTTGCCCGCTGCCAAGCCGTCGGCCTTGACGGCCACGGGGAGCCCGAAGCGCTGGACGGCCGCCATCCCGGCGTCGACCGATTCGACGGTCTCGTAGGCGGCGGTGGGAACACCCGCGGCGTCCATGACGTCCTTGGCGAACGCCTTGCTGCCCTCCAGCCGGGCGGCCTCGCGGCCAGGGCCGAAGGTGGTGACGCCCCCCGCGTCGCGCAGTGCGTCGGCCACGCCGGCCACCAGCGGGGCCTCGGGCCCGACGATGGCCAGGTCGACGTCATTGGCCCGGGCGAGCGCGATCAGCGCGGGGGCGTCGGTGGCCGAGATGTCGTGTACCTCGGCGTCACGTGCGATACCCGCGTTTCCGGGGGCGCACAGCACCCGGTGCCCGCCACGCAGTGCGGCCAGGACGAGCGCGTGTTCGCGGCCACCGCTTCCGATGATGAGAACTGTTGCCATGGGGTGCGAACCCTACCGAGCACGCGAGCCGCGGGAGGGCGCTTTTCGTCCACTCTCGGGGCGGAGTATCAGGCGCGACGGAACGGGGTCCGTACGGAGCGGCGGACCGGGTGGAAAGCCTGGTGTCTGACACAGAACTCTCCAGAGGATCCCGACGACCGAGCGCTGTTCCCACCGTTTCCAGGGATTTCTTGTCCGGACCGGCCGTGGGGGAGAGTCAGGTGTCTGACACCGGGCTCTCCTCGTGGGTCTCGATCCTGTCGGCACCGACGGAGGCATCAGCAGACGACCCGAGGACACGGGGGTCGGCGGGACTCTTCTCATCTCGGACGCGTCCGGCGCCTACGATGCCCTCATGGGCGAACTTAAGCATCTGGTACGCAAGTGGGTGAAACCCGAGGACCTCAACCAGCACGGAACGCTGTTCGGCGGGCGGCTCCTGGCGTGGATCGATGAGGAGGCGGCCATCATCGCCACCACGCAGCTGGGCACGACCGACCTGGTGACGCGACATCTCTCCGCCGTCGACTTCGTCGCCCAGGCTAACCGAGGTGACCTGCTGGAGATCGAGTACTCCGTCGAGGCGTTCGGGCGCACATCGATCACGCTCGGCTGTCGTGTCTTCAACGCGGTCTCCGGCCACGACATCCTCACCCTGGACAAGATCGTCTGCGTCGCGGTCGACGACGAGGGCAGGCCGGTCGAACATGGTCAGACGCACCCGACTCCCGGGACGGAGCGCATCCGCCTCGGAGAATGAGGCACGTCGAGGACGACCGTGTCGGCTCCGGTGCCCGGCGCCCGAGCGGACATCGGGCGAACGCCGGACCCGACCACCGCAGCGCGAACGGACCGATCACCCGACACTCCCGCCCGCACCGACGGGCCACGCGACGACGCCCGTGCGCCACCCCGCGCAGACGGCTCCGATCTACGTGCGCGTCGCCAGCGTCACGGCAAACCAGCCGCGCTCGTCCAGCCAGCGGGCCGTCGTCGCGAACCCGGCCGCCTCCAGTTCGCCGTCGATGCGCTGAGGCGTGAACTTGGCGCTGATCTCGGTGAGGATGCTGTCGCCCTCGTCGAACGCCGCATCCACCAGATCGGGCACCGTGATGCGGGTGGGGCGCGTCGCGCGCAACGCCACCTGCACCCATTCCTGCTCGGGCACCCACCACGCCTCGTGCGCGAAGTCCTCGGGGGTCACGTCGGCGCCCAGCCGGCGACGGATGACGTGGAGGATGTTCCGGTTGAACTCGGCCGTCACGCCGGCGGCGTCATCGTAGGCCGGCTGCACGAGGGCCTCCGGCTTGACCAGGTCGGTCCCCAGCAGGAAGTGCTCACCCGGCCGGAGGGCGGTGGCGCACTGACCCAGGAAAGCGGCCCGCTCGTCCGGGGTGAGGTTGCCGATCGTGGACCCGAGGAAGACGAGGAGCCGCCGCGACCCGGCGAGCGGATCCGGCACGACCGGCAGGTGGCGGCTGTAGTCGCCGACGATGGCGTGAAGCGGCACGTCCGGGTAGCGGACGCGAAGGTGCTCCCCCGCGTCGCGGAGGGCGGCGACGGAGACATCCAGCGTCACGATCCCCGACAGGTTGCCAGCGCCGGCCAGCGCGTCGAGCAGCAGCCGGGTCTTCGTGGAATAGCCGCTCCCCAGCTCGACCACCACGCTCGGCCCGGCCAGATCGGCCACCTCGGTGGCCGCGGCCGTGAGGATCGCGGTCTCGGAGCGGTAGAGGTAGTACTCGGGGAGCTCGGTGATCCGCTCGAAGAGACGTGAGCCGACGGCGTCGTAGAACCACCGGGGCGAGAGCCAGCGCGGCGTCGCCGAGAGTCCGGCGCACACATCGGCGCGGAGCTCGTCGTCGAGGACGGACTCGTCGAGGCGCACATCGAGGGTGATCTCGGAGCGATCGGTCACGTGTCGTCCCTGGCGAGGCGGAGACCGGCGAAGAGCTGCCGGCGCTGGGGAAGGTCCCAATTGCGGAAGGTCGTGCGGCACACCATCGGGTCGGTTGCCCACGATCCACCGCGCAGCACACGGTACCGGTGGCCGAAGAAGACCTCGGAGTACTCGGCGTACGGGAAGACGCGGAACCCCGGCCACGGGACGAAGGTGCCGGCGGTCCACTCCCAGACGCCGCCCAGCATGTCGCGGCAGCCGATGGCGCTTCGGGCGCTGGAGCCGGTCACGGGCCGGGGGCCGTCGCACACGGACCCGGCGTTGGCGTCGGGCCAGCGGGGTCGAGGCGTGCCGGCCACCGCGGCCTCCCACTCGATCTCATCGGGAAGACGCGCACCGACGAACCGGGCGAACGCATCGGCCTCAAACCACGAGACGTGCTGCACCGGCTCGTCGGGATCGACATCGCGCCAGCGACCGAAGCGAAGCACCCGCCAGTCGTCGCCGGACGCGCGGCGCCAGTGGAGCGGCGCGTCGACGCCGTCCCCGTGTCGCCACTCCCACCCCTCCGGCGTCCACAGGCCCCGGTCGTCGTAGCCACCCGAGCGGATGAACTCGGCCCACTCGCCGCAGGTGACCGGGTGCGCGGCGATACGGAACGGAGCCACCCGGACCGTGTGGGCGGGTCGCTCGTTGTCGTACGCCCACGGGTTGTCGCTGGTGCCGATGGTGACCTCCCCACCGGGATGGCGACACCATCCGTCCGCGGATGGTCGGATGCGGGCACCGGGGCGATCACCCGCCGCAGCGTGATGGAGCGGCTCGGCGGCCTCCTCCATCGCCTGACGCGACTGGAGCACCGTCTCGGCGTGCTGGTGCTCGTGCTGGATGATGAGGCCGACGACGAAGCCCTCGTTGACCATGGCGGGATCGTCGGCGCGCGCCGGGTCGAGGAAGCCGGCCTCGATCGCCGCCAGCGAGCGGTCGCGGATGGCACCGATGTAGCGACGCGCCTCCACCGGGCCCAGAAGCGGATGGGACATGCGGTCGGACCGCGGATTGAGGAAGGCGTCGTAGAGGCGGTCCTCCCGCTCACCCGACAATCGGCTGCCCAGCATGGAGCGACCCAGCCACAGGTCCTCGTAGTGGCCGATGTGGGCGAGGTCCCACACCATCGGCGACAGGATCGGCATCCACTGGCGCTCCAGCGTCGCGTCGGTCACCTCGTCCATGATCGTGTGCACCCGGGTGCGGGCCCTGGTGAACTCCCGCACCACGCCGGCCGGGGAGAGTGGCTGCCACGTCATCCCGGACAGCATGACATCGGCCGGGCGCGCAGGGCGGCGAGCCCGGCCCTGACGGACCATGACCGCACCACCCGAAATCGACCCCATGCCCGACGGGCATGGCCTCCCGAACAGGACCCTGCGCGAAACGTGGCGGGCACGACGGCTGGCACCGGCCCGGGCAGAGACCGCTTGGCGTCCTGGCGGAACGTCCATGACGATCGGTTGACCGTCGTCCGTCCGATCCTCAGGTACACCGCCCGGTCGCAACCCGGCGTCGCTGTGCGCCATGGACAGCACCCTGCAGGTATGGCGGCGACCCGACCTCCGATATCGCGGCGCAGCACATCCGGTGAGGAGCGGGCGGGCAGTGTGGACGCGAGAGACCCGCATGACCCGGCGGCCGGAGACCGGGGGCGCCTCACCCGCCACAGCGGCCACGTTGCAGCACGTCCACGAAGGCGCCTACCACTACACTGGACCCGATGTCCGTACCCGTGCTCCTCGACGCGACCCCTCTCGCCCGGGGACACGCCCAGCGCGGCATCGGCACCGCGCTCCGGCACCTGATCGAGCATCTGGTGCACGTGCGGCGCCCCGCACTCCTCACCCTTCCCGGACAGGAGATCCCCCCGGGATTCGGCCGGCGTGACTTCCGCTGGCCGAGGTGGCCCACGCACCGCATCCCGGACCCCTGGCCGTCCCTCAAACTGCACGACGCGCTGCTGGCCGACCCACCCGGGATCTTCCACGCCACGCAGCCCGAGCTGACGCCGGATCCGCACCTCGTGCCGACGGTCATCACGTGTTACGACCTCATCCCGCTGCACCGGCCGATGCGCAACCCGCTCCAGCGGTTCGCGTACGGCACCTACCTGCAGCGGCTGGCCCGCGCCGAGCACATCATCACCATCAGCCACGCCGTGCGTGACGACCTGGCCGCGCAACTGGGCATCCCCGAGAGCCGCGTACACGTGATCCATCTGGGGCCGCCACCCGCGCACACCCCGGCGGGCGTGACGCCGCAGACGCCGTACGTCCTCTACTCGAACAGCATCGAGCCGCACAAGAACCCGCGGCTCGTCATCGACGCGTTCGCCCGCGTCCGGGGTGTGGATCTCGTCATGACCGGGCCGTGGAGCCGCCGGCGACGGGCGCGGCTGGAGGAGCACGCGCGACGCGTGGGTGCGCAGAAGCGCATCCACTGGCTGGGATATGTCGATCCGTCGTACCTGGCGGCCCTGCGGCGCGATGCCCTGGCCACCGTCACACCGTCCACGATGGAGGGCTTCGGATTCCCCGTGCTCGAGTCGCTGGTGGCCGGCACTCCCGCGCTGGCCGCCGACATCCCCGCGCTTCGCGAGGCCGGCGGCGACGCCGCGATCTACCTGCCGCTGGGAGACCCGGACGCCTGGGCCGACGCGATCAACGGCCTCGTGGCGCAGGACGATCGCGACGAGATCGCCGACCGCGGACGACGGCACGCGGCCGGATTCGACTGGGATCGCACGGCGCGCGAGACGGTCATGGTGTGGGACGAGGCGCGCCGACGTGTCTGAGCGCCCGAGCCCGAGACCGGTGCGCACCGTGGTGGTCGACGCCCGGATGGCGCGACGACGCCACACCGGCACCGCCACCTACATCAACGGCCTCGTGGCTGCGATACGCGGAGCCGACGCCGCGGACGTCCGGATCCGCGTCGTCAGCGGACCGCCGCCTCTCCCACGCCGGGGACGTCTGACGCGGATCGGAAACCTCGCCCTGGACCTCCTGTGGACCCACGTGGCCCTCCCCCTGATCGCGCTGCGTCATCGCGCCGACGTGATCCACGCACCGTTCAACTGGGGTCCCGCCCTGGCCACGTGCCCCACGGTGGTGACGGTGCACGATCTGGCGTGGGAGCGCGTACCCGAGACGTTCCCGGGTTTCTTCCGCCGGTACGCCCGCATCTTCACCCGCCTCAGCGTGCGCCGCGCACGCCGCATCATCGCCGTGTCGCGCGCGACGGCGGACGACCTGGTCGACCTCTACGGCGCGCCCGCGGGCCGCCTGCGGGTCATCCCGAACGGCGTCCACCCCGACCGTGCGCCCAGCGACCTGCCCCGCGAGCCGTTCGTCCTGGCCGTGGGTGAGTTCGAACCCCGCAAGCGGATCATGGAACTGATCGCCGGCTTCGCCGCATACCGCGCGGACGCCCCGGCCGATCCACCGCCGTGCGACCTGGTGCTGGTCGGTTCGGGCGGATCGCAGGCCGAGGCCGTGCGCGCTGCGGCGACAGATCATGTCGTCCTGACAGGATTCGTGGCCGGTGAGGCGCTGAGCGACCTCTACCGCCGGGCCACCCTGCTGGTGTTCCCGTCGTCGTACGAGGGGTTCGGGCTCCCCGTGGTCGAGGCCATGGCGCACGGCTGCCCGACGCTCGTCGCGCAGAACTCGTCGCTGGTGGAGGTGGGCGGCGACGTGGCCATCCCGCTGGACGATCCGACGGCCGACGGAATCGCCCGCGCGTTGACCGACGCCCTGTGGGATCGTGCGGCACTTTCGGCCCGCGGCGAGCGATCACGAGATCATGCACGGATGTTCGACTGGGACGCGGTGGCGCGGGCCACCCTGAACGTGTACCGAGAGGCGGCGCGATGACCACACCACACCACCGGCGGACGGGGCCCCCGCCGGACCCGTCGCCCCGCCACGGGAACCGCCCGTGATCGCCGCCGTCGACGCGCACATGGTCGGCCAGCCGTCGGCCGGCGACGCCGGCAACGCGCGCTTCCACACCCTTCTCATCCAGGCGCTCCTCGCCACGGCCGCGGAGGACGACGGTGTGGCCGCCCTGATCGCCCACGAGAAGGCGCGTGACCTGATCGGCGAGGGCCCGCGGATCGAAACGGTGACCGCGAGCAACGTCCGCCGGCTCCTCCAGGACATCCCCCGCGCTCTCACCACGGTGGAAGCGGACGCCGCGGTCTACAGCTACATCAGCCCGCTGCGGAGCCCGTGCCCGTCCGTGGTCGTCGTGCACGACGTGCTCTTCCGCCTTCAGCCCGAGTGGTTCAGCCGCCGCGTGCGGCTCCTTCTCAACACGTTCGTGCCGCCGTCGGTGCGCCGGGCGGGCGCGGTCGTCACCGTGTCGCGGCGCAGCCGCGAGGATCTGATCGACGCGTTCGGCGTCGACCCGGACAAGGTGCACGTGGTCACGAACGTCCCGGCGCCGTCCTTCTTTCCCCGCGAGGGGGCGGCCGAACGCGTGCGCGAACGGCATGGCCTCGACCGCTACTGCCTGTACGTCGGCGACGTGCACCCCCGCAAGAACGTCGTCGCCCTGGCGGAGGCCATCCGCCTGGTCGGCGAGCGCGATCTGCGCCTGGCCGTCGTGGGACGCGCTGGCCATAAGGGTGAGCAGCTGATCGCCGCCAGCGGGGGGATCTGGCTGGGCCCGATGGGCGACGACGACCTGGCCGACCTCTACACGGCGGCGACCGTCACCTGCTACCCCTCGCTGTACGAGGGGTTCGGGCTTCCGGTGGTCGAGGCGATGGCGTGCGGATCGCCCGTAGTGGCGACGACGCGCGGGGCGCTTCCGGAGATCTCGGGTGACGCCGCCATCCTGGTGGACCCGTACCCGGCGCAGCTCGCCGACGGCATACGCGCCGCCCTCGAGCCCGCGACGGCCGACCGGCTGCGTGAGGCCGGGCCGAAACAGGCCGCCACGTTCTCGCTGACCGAGATGGGCGAGCAGGGGTGGCGGGCCATCCGGGCGGCGGTCGAATGACGGTGTCGTCGACGCGCTTGTGCGGTACTCGCACAAGCGCGCGCAAGTCCGGTGCCAGGCACTTAACTTGCGCGTGGCAAATCGCACGAACACGAAGCGCCTGCTACCGGCCGGTTCTCGCGCCGATCGCCGATGGAGCGCAAGCCCGGTGCCTGGCACCGGGCTTGCGCGGGGTCTCGTGCGGCAGGTCCACCACGGGGGGCCGGGCATGAAGCTGGCCCTCATCGGGACGCGCGGCATTCCCGCCGCCTACTCGGGGTTCGAGACCGCCGTCGAGAACCTCGCCGCCGTCTTCGCCGAGCGGGGGCACGAGGTGGTCGTCTACTGCCGGCCGCACATGACCGAACGGCGCGACGCGTACCGCGGCGCGCGGCTGGTGCACCTGCCGACGATCCGCAACAAGTACCTCGACACGCTCGTGCATACCGTCGTTTCGACGGGTCACATGATCACGCGCGATCGCCCCGACGTGGCCCTGTACTTCATCGCCGGGAACGCACCGGTCGTGCCGCTGGCGCGAGCGGCGCGCGTACCGAGCATCCTGCAGATCGACGGGCTTGACTCCGAGCGCGCGAAGTGGCCGGCGGCGGCCAAGGCGTACCTGCGCTGGACGGAGCGGATCGCGCCACGGGTGGCGACGAAGGCGGTCACCGATTCGGATGCCGTGGCCGAGAGCTACCACGCGCGCTACGGCCGGCGCATCGAGGCGATCCCCTACGGAGCCGACCTGCCCGATCCCGGCGGCACCGAGTGGTGTGAGCGCCTGGGCGTGGAACCCGGACGCTTCATCCTCTTCGTGGGGCGCCTGGTACCCGAGAACAACGCGCACCTCCTCGTCGAGGCGCACCGCCGATCGGGGACGGACTGGCCCCTCGTCATCGTGGGCGACGCCCCCTACAGCGAGGACTACATCGGCGACCTGAAGCGAAGCGCCGGCCCCGACGTGCGCTTCCCGGGCTACGTCTTCGGATCCGGGTACGGGGAGCTGGTCCACCGCTGCGGGATCATGTGCGCGCCCACCGAGGTCGGCGGAACCCACCCGGTGATCGTCGAGGCGCTCGCGGCGGGGGCCTGCCTGGTGGTGAGCGATCACCCACCCAACGTCGAGGTCGTGGGGGACACCGCCGCCACGTTCCCGCTCGCCCGGGGCGCCGAGGGCCTCGCCGAGACGATCACCGCGCTCGCCGCCGACGACGAACGCCGCCGCGACCTGGGCGAGCGGGCACGGGCACGGGCCGCCGAGCACTTCAGCTGGAACGCCTGCGCCGATCGCTACCTGGAGATCTGCGAGGCGATCCGACGTGGATGACGGGTCCCCCGAGGTCGCCGTCGTCATCGTCGCGTTCGAGTGCCGCGACGAGCTGACAGACCTCCTGGGCGACCTCGACCGTGTTCGCACCGAGATGCCGGTCGCGGTGTTCCTCGTCGACAACGCCTCCACGGACGGCACCGTCGGAATGGTGCGGGAACGCTTCGCCTGGGTCGACCTCGAGGCCTCGTCCGAGAACCTCGGGTTCGGACGTGCCAACAACCATGCGTTCGCCCGGACCGACGCACCGTATGTGCTGGTGCTGAACCCGGACACGCGCATCACGGCCGACGCCCTCCGCGGAATGCGTGACGCAATGGAGGCCGACCCGACGATCGGGATCCTCTCGCCGCAGGTGGTGGACGACCTGGGACGCGACGACCCCAACACGCGGCGCGGGTTCCCCACGCTGTGGGGGACGTTCTGCGCCGTCACCGGTCTGGCGCGCGTGGTGCCGGGCCGGGCGTCACAGCGCTACCTGATGGGATGGGTCGCACCGGACCAGGTGGCCGACGTCGAGGCCGTGAGCGGCGCGGTGATGCTCTGCCGGGCGGAGGCCCTGCGGGCGACGGGCGGGTTCGACGAGCGCTTCTTCATGTACGGCGAGGACATCGACCTGTGCCTGCGCACCGCCGCATTCGGCTGGCGCGTCGTCTACTGGCCGCTGGTGACGGTGACCCACCTGGGCGGGCGAAGCGGCATGAGCCCGCGCGCGAGGCGCGCCTGGGCGACGTCGATCGGCGAGCTCCACCGCATCCACCGACCCGGCTGGCGCGGACGTCTCTCCGGAGCGATCAGTGACGCGGCGGGCTGGGCGCTCTCCGCACCGGGTCGGATCGCCGGTCTTCGACACCGCGCACGTCGGTAGACGCGACCCCCGCCTCCTCGCTCCGCACCGGAATCACGAGATGGTCACACGCTGCCCGACGCGCGACGAAGGGGAGCCGTCGCAGAAGTCCCACCACAAGGCCCGTGCCGAACGCCACATGCGACGCGGGTGCCGCCATCGCCGCCCGTCGGGTGACGCCCCACCGCCGGTGCATGACCTGCGTGATCACCGCGAAGCCCGCCACGCACGCGCCGTAGGTCGCCAGCACACCCCGTACCAGCCGCCCGCCACGGGACCGACGACCGACGACGGCCGGCGCCACCGCCAGGAATCCGACGAACGCGGACGGCACGAGATGCCGGGCCCGCGGCCGTCGTCCGGCGGCGATCCGCTCGCCGCGTCCGACGCCCAAGCGCCACAGCGACGCGATATAGGGGGCCATCAGCCGATCGGGACGGCGCGATACGGTGACGTCGGGGCTGCAGAGGATGATCGCGTCACTATGACGTGACAGCCATCCGCAGAGATCGTCGTCTGCCGTCTCGCCGTCATCCACGGCCCGCCGCAGGAGGTCGGTGCGGACGAACAGGTTGCCCGCGGGGAACTCGTCCACGCGGTGCAGCGCGCCCGCCTGGGTCCGTGCCCGTGCGCCGCCCACGGCGAAGCGCGACTCGCCGAGCACGGCCGCCGCATGCACGCGCGGATCCCGGTCCAGCCGACTGATGGTCGGGCCGACGACGGCACCGACCCCCGAGCTCCCGAACAGTTCCAGCGCGCTGGCGGCCCAGCGTCCGCCCGGGATCGAATCGGCGTCGAGGAGCGCGGTGATCTCGGTGGAGATGCCCGCGAGGAGCGGACCGAGCCGCCGCGGATCCGACGCATCGGTCCGGCTGACGCCGATCACGCGCACGGGACCGGAGGTCGCCGGAAGGGACCGCTCGACGGCATCGACCTGTCCGCGTGTCGGCTGCGCCGTCCCGAGCACCAGGACCGTGACCTCCGGCTGCGGCAGTCCGGACGAGACGTCCAGATGCTCGACGAGCGTGCGCTTGCGGTCGTAGTACCGGATGCGGAACCGGTACGCGACCGCCGCCGTGTCCCAGAGGGCATGCGCGATCGACCGCCAGTTGATCCCCGTCCCGGCGAATTGATACGTCAGTGTGACGGGTGCCTCCTCGATCCGCCGGTAGCCGAAGTGATTGGCCACCGACAGCACCTCGAGGTCGAAGGCATAGCGCTTCACGAGGACCACGGGAAGCGTCTCCTCCAGCACCTCCCGGCGGAAGAGCTTGAGGCCGACCTGCGTGTCGCGGACGTCGAGACCGAAGAGCACGCGCGCCAGCATCTGGTACATCGCGGAGTAGGCGCGCCGGTGGACCGGGTACTCGACCGTCGAATCGGGATGGCGTTTCGACCCGATGACCGCATCCAGCCGACGCTCGCGAGCCCGTGTGAGGAAACGCCCGAGGGAGGCAGGGTCGAGGTCGAGGTCGGAGTCGACCCACCCGACGTACTCGCCGCGCGCCGCACCGGACCCCTGGCGGACGGCGTAGCCCTTGCCCTGATTGCGCGGGTAGCCGATCACCCGCGTGCCGGGCAGATCGACGGCGCGCGCCACGTTCTCGGTGGCGTCCCGGCTGCCGTCGGACACGACGATCATCTCGAACGGAACGCCGATCGAGGCGATGCGCTCGTGGATCGTCACCAGGTTCGCCGCGATCGCGGTTTCCTGGTCGTACGCGGGTACGACGACCGAGAGAATGGGTGCGACGTCCGCGCCGATCGGCACGGGATGCCCGGGTGCGACGGCCATCGGGCGATCATAGACCGCGGTCGGTGGAAACCACCGGGACCCCGGGCATGCGCGGCGAGCCTCCATGGCCCGCTCGTATACTCGCGACCGGCCGCACCGGGGCCGGCGTCTCCGCCTCGATGACCGGTACGTCGAATCCCATGCGACACATCGTCCACCTCTCACCACTCCCCAGCCACGACGACGCCGCTGCCGTGGCGGGCGTTCCGGGATACCTCCGCACCCTCGTACCGGCGTACGCGGATGCGGGTGTCGAACGCCAGACGATCGTGTCCCAGGCCGGGAGCATCACATCACTCGATGTCCCCGGTGTGACGGTCCGATCGTCATGGTCGTCGGGCAAGCGGGAGTTCCTGCGGTCAACGCGCCCGGTGACCGCCGTCGGCGCCAGCGTCCTGCACACGCAGCACGAGGTGTTCCTCTACGGGGGACCCCTTACCGCCGTCCAGCTGCCGACGGTGCTGAAGCGCGCACGCCGGCACGGGATGGCGACCGTCACGACGATCCACGGCGTGATCGACCTGGCGGGCGTGGACCGGACCTTCGTCGCCGAGAACGGATCGCGCCTGCCCGCACCCGTCATCCGGAGGGCGATCCGGACGCTCATCGGCGGAACGGCCCGGGCGTCGGACATCGTCATCGTCCACGAGGAGCTCTTCCGCGAACGCCTCGTCACGCAGTACGGCATCGACCCCGCGGCCGTCCGCGTCGTGCCCCTGCCGAGCGAGCGGGTCACGCCACGCCCGCGCGACGAGGCGCTCGCCGCCATCGGCCTCACGGGACCGGTCGTCCTCTTCTTCGGCTTCGTCACGGGGTACAAGGGGCTGCCGACGTTGATCGACGCGTGGCGGCGCCACACGGCCGGCGGCGGCATCGGCGAACTCGTGATCGCCGGCGGCCCGCACCCGCGCCTCAGCGGACAGCCTGCCTACGACGCCGAATACGCCGCGATGAAGGCGGCCGCGACGAGCCTGCCGCGCGTGCGGTGGGCCGGATACCTGGACGACGCTGACGCGGCCACGCACCTCTCGGCCGCATCGCTCCTCGTCCTCCCCTACACCTCCGCACTGGGCGCGTCCGGTCCGCTGACCCACGCGTACGCACACGGGCTGCCCGCCATCATGAGCGACGCCCTCGGCACCATGGCCGTGCACCCGCGCGCGGTGTACGGGACGACGGCCGAGGACCTGGCCGCGGCCATGTCGGCGGCGCTCACCGGCCCGCTGGGCGACGAGCTGGCGGCCGCCAGTCGCCGGGCGGGTGAGGAGACCCGGCTGGACGCGGTCGCCCGGCGGACCGTGGCGATCTACGACGAGGCGCGGGCCCTGCCCTCCCGGATCCCGGCCGGCGGCCGCTCCTCGTATCCCTGAGTCAGAGGCTCGTGGTCGTTTGCCGGCTGCATCTCATCGCGAGGCGGTGTCCTCGACCGCCAGAAGATTCCCGATGTTCCGGGCGGTCGTGCGTCCGTGCCTCGCCGGAGATTCGCTCGGCAAACACCAAACGAACCTCTGGCGCGGGACACTGGCGCGTCACTCTGACGAAACGCCCGTCGCGTCGGTGTCGTCATCCGGCGCATCGGCGCCGTCGCCCGCCGGGGCCGGCTCATCCGGCACTCCGCCGACAACGGGCACACCCGCCACCGCCTCGACCTCGCCCGCGGTGGCGAACCGGCCGCGCAGGGGAAGAAGCAGCGGTACGAAGAAGAGCTCGTTGACGACGATGATCGCGACACCGATCACCAGTTGCACCCGCGCGGCCGCGAGTGGGTCGCCCGCGAACACGGCGAGCGCGACCACCTGGACCGCGACGGCGGCGAAGAGCACGGCGGTGAACCGCATCCGGTGGGTCGAGAGGTAGTAGTAGAGCAGCGCGTTGGCGATCGCGAAGCAGCTCATGGCGATCACGATCGGGAGCGCGAGGTCGGCGGCCGGTGCGTACGTCGTGCCGAACATGAGGCGGATCAGCTGCTCGTCGGCGACGAGCACCAGGATCACGAAGAGGACGGCCAGGGCCAAGAGCCCCTGTCCGGTGCGCCGGATGAGGTGACGCGAATCGCGGCCCGCGACGTGGCTCGCCGCACCCTTGGAGAACAGGACGATGCCGACGGCGACGGGCAGGAAGAGCGCGATCTTGCCGATGGTCGCGGCGGCGTTGTAGTAGCCGGCCGCATCCGCGTCGCTCATGCTCTTGACGAAGACGACGTCGAGGTTGGTGAGTAGCGTCCACGCCAGGACGCCGGCGAGCGTGGGGTACGCATAGCGCAGCATCTCGCCACCGGACGGGCCCACACGCCCGGCCCGGGCGTCGCGCGGCCGACGCCGCGGCATGACGAGGACGAGGGCGATGAACGTCGCGATGGTCAGCGCGCCGACCGCACCGGCCACGCCGGCGCCGATGGCGACGAGAGCCACGCCGATCACGAGACGGCCGACGGCCACCACGACCAGGCTCAACCCGAGACGCGAGAACTCCTGCATGCCCTGCATCGCACCCCACATGACCGGCAGCGTGAACGCGATGATGAGTGCCGTGCCCGTCACCAGGACGGGGACGACGTGGTCGATCTGAAGCATCCGCGCGAGGGGCCACGACAGCGGGATCCAGATGATGAAGCAGGCGATACCGATGTACGTCGCCCGGCGCGAGAGCCGATCCACGAACTGACCGACCAACGCCTCACCGCCGTCACGGTGGAGCTCGGTCGAGTAGCGCGCCACGAGCGTCTGTACGGACTGCGTGGCGATCGAGAGGATCATGAGCACGCCCAGGAGGGCACCGAGCTCGCCGAAGCCCTCGGGTCCGAGGGTCCGTCCCATGATGAGGCTGAACAGGTAGTTCGCCACGTTGCTCACGGTCATCGCGACGACGATGACGCCCGCGGCGGCGATGGATCGACGGAGGAAGTGCGTCAGCCGCTGGGTGGCCGACACGGTGGAGGTGCTCACCGGCTCACCAAGGGGATCCCGCTCTGGCGCAGGAGGACCAGCTTGCCCGGCGTCACCGAGCGACCCCGGGGCGCCGACCGCCACCAGCGAAGGCCGGACCGGGTCGCGCGCCGCAGCTCCCGCGTCTCATGCCGCCGCCGCCAGTTCCACGTGAGCGCCCGCAGGTACTGGCGCGCCAGACCGCCTCGACCGGTCAGCGCGAAGACGACGATCTCGAGCGCGTTCACGAGCCAGCCGAGGGCGACGGCCCCGATCTCGAACACGGATCCATTCCGCAGGGCGACGGCGAGTGTGTTGCGCTCCCGCAGGTAGATCCGCTGGTCGTTGGTCTCGTGCCGCCCGTCGTGTGCATAGCCGCCGTCGAGGCTGGCACCGCCGACGTGCCAGATCACGACGTCGGGGACGACGACGGTGCGGAGTCCCGCCAGCTGCAGGCGCCAGCAGAGATCGACCTCCTCCACGAACATGAACAGGCGGCCGTCCAGCCCCCCGACCCGCTCCCAGTCGCGCCGGCGCAGAAGGACCCCGCAGCCACTGACGAAGAACGCGTCGCGGACGATCTCCGTCCCCGGCTCGTCCGGGCGCTGCGGGATGGGGAAGCCGAACCAGTCGAGGCGGTTGCCGACCTCCTGGATGCGTCCGTCCGGATGACGGACCGTCGCGCCCACGGCACCGAACTCCGGGTGATCGATCAGTGTCCGGCGGAGGACGTCGATGGTGGTGGGCTCGACCCAGGCGTCGGGGTTCAGCATGAGGACGTACTCACCCGACGAGGCCGCGACCCCGATGTTGTTGCCCTCGGCGAATCCGACGTTGTCGGCGGCGATGACCCGGGCATCCCGGTACTCCCGCCGGACGGCCTCGATCGTCGCGTCGGTGGACGCACAGTCGACCACGACGCACTCGAGGTCACCGGCGATCGTCGAGGCCGCGAGCGACTCGAGTGGACGGGACACCTCGTCCGCCGAGTTGTGGGTCACGATGATCACGGATACGGACGGCGTGGCGGTCCGGTCGCTCGTCACTCCGATCACGGACGCGCGCCCCGGCGTCCCCGTACGCGCGTCACGCCCGAACCCCGGCAGGAAAGGCGGTCCGATGGCGGAGTCGCCGGGATCCCGCACGATCGTCGACTACCGGCGGCGGGGTCGTCATGCTCCTGTGAGCCCGCGTTCGCGCGCGCCGTTGCCTGTGCATCATCTCTCACGTGGTGGTTGTTCGATCGTAACATTCGGACTCGTGGCCGACGCCGCCCACGACCATACGGCGTGTGCACCACGGGCGCACGTCGGGCTGTCCGGTGCGTCACCGTGACACGGCGCCCGGCGCCGGGCTCACGCCGCCCGCACCTCCGACGACGGATCGGGGGAGCCGGGTTTCGGCGCACCACGTGCACACCCGCATGCGCCGCCCGGCTGACACAATGGCGAGCCGCTCCGGGCACATCACGATTGCCGTGGACCGCACGCGTCCGCATTCATGACCGAGTCCACCGATCCCACCGACATCGACGTGCGACGCCCCGCCTCCCGTGGTCGGCGTGCCGTTCCCCACCTCGTCGCCGGAATCGTCTACCTGGCGCTCGCGATCCTCCTCACCTGGCCCGTCGCGACGACGCTCGACACGCATCTGCTCGGCTACGCCGGCGACAACATGGGAGCGGTACACACCCTGCAGTGGGTGTGGAGCGAGGTGTCGGCGTTCCGCATCCCCTGGTCCACGGACCTGTACGGCGTCCCGGTCGACTGGGTGTACTTCCACCCGTCGATACTGATGGAGGCCGTGTCCGTTCCGCTCACCGGGCTCTTCGGCCCCGTGGCCGCCTTCAACCTCCTCACGATTCTGAGCTACGCGGCGACGGGCTACTGCATGTTCCTCCTCGTGCGCCATCTGCTGCCGTCGACGACCATCGCCCTCGGCGCGGGGGCCCTCTTCACGGCGACCGGACCGCACCAGTTCGACCTCCTCTTCAACACCAACGCCGTGTGGGGACTGCCGCTCTTGGCCCTGGCGCTCCTGCGATGGCGTGAGGACCCGGGACGCTGGTGGGAGGTGGCGATCGCCGGCTCCGTGGTCGCGCTGTGCAACTTCTACTTCATCGTCTACTACGTCCCGGTCATCATGGCCTGCCTCGTCCCCTGGCGCCGTCTGGGAGACCGTCGCGTCCTGCGCGGCGGCCTCCTGGCCACGGGCCTCATCATCGCCGTCGCCGCCGTCGCATACATACCGCCGATCGTGGCCGTCGGCGACAGCACGCGGAACGAGCTCGAGTCGGTGGCGGGCCGGGCCGACTCGCGTCCGCCGACCGAGCTCCTCAGCCTGGTGATCGGGTCCCCGAACCACCCGCAGCTGGGAGACCTGTACGGCCGGATGGGAGGTCACCTCGACCCGACGCAGGCACCCAACACGGGAAGCGGCTACCTGGGCATCGTCATCCTGATCCTGGCCGCCCTCGGGTGGCGGCGCGCACGACACTTCGGCGCCTGGCTCACGCTCGCCGTCGTCGGCGGGATCATGATGCTCGGACCGACGCTGCTCGTGAACGGGCATCGGCTGATGCCGCTGCCCTACCGGTTCCTGGAGTACATCCCGGTCCTGAACTATCTCCGCGCGCCGTCGCGCTTCTTCTACGTGGTCTCCCTGGCCCTCGTGGTGCTGGCCGCGTTCGGGCTGCAGCGGCTGGTGTCGTCGCGGGCGCTCTCCGCACGTCCGCGGCGGGTGGCGGTCGTGACCGCGATCTGCGCGCTCGGGGTCTGGGAGATGCTCTTCCAGCTCCCGCGACCCACCGCGGACGCACGGGTCCCGTCCGTCTACGCGAAGCTCGCCACGCTGCCGGGCGACCCGATCATCATCGAGGCTCCGGGCGGCGGCTTCAACGACTACCAGTGGCTCTCGTACCAACGCGACTCGGGTCTGCGCATCGTCAACAACGCGGCACCCCGTCCGTCCATGGACGACCCCCTCCTCCTCTACCGCAACCCGTTCCTGATCAACACGGTCGCCGGACCCGACTCGTCGGCGCTCGCCGACGACGACGCGGCATTCGCCGCATCCGGACGGCCGGATGCCCGCCGCGTCGCCGGTGTCGAGGAGTTGCGGCGCGCCGGGGTGGGCTACGCGCTGCTGCACCGCCACACGATCTTCGGATGGGCGAACATGTCCGATCCCGGCTTCGTCAGCTATCGACGATATCTCCGGCGGTACCTGGGCGATCCGGTCTACGAGGACGGCGACGTCGAGCTGTACGCACTCCCCGGAGCGCCGGGCCGCGACACGGTCGCCCGATGGACGCCGAACGGCCATGCCGGAGCTCACGGCGGCTAGATGGTCGATTCCGCGGGATCGTGGATGTGGGGTGCGTCACCGGTGGATGCGGGGGGCCGGCGGGCGCCGAAGGGCATGCCGGTCGCCTGTTCGAGTCGCCCGGTGGCGCATCCGCGCCGCCGGGGGCACACACCACGCCGCGAGACCGTGGAGGAGGCCATCCGGATGGCCGATTCCGCGGGATCGTGGATGTGGGGTGCGTCACCGGTGGATGCGGGGGGCCGGCGGGCGCCGAAGGGCATGCCGGTCGCCTGTTCGAGTCGCCCGGTGGCGCATCCGCCCCGCCGGGGGCGTGTACCACGCCGCGATGTCCGTGGAATCAACCATCTAAGGTACGTGGGGTGACGATACCGACGCAGGCCGAACGCGAACTGTTCGGAAACCTCGTCCGCCGCGAGATCCGGGGCCGCTACAAGGGCTCATGGCTCGGCGTGGTCTGGACGCTGGTCATACCGCTGGTGATGATGGGCGCCTACACACTGGTGTTCAACATCATGTTCCGGGCGATCGACAACGTGCCCTACTACTTCCTGTTCGTGCTGACGGGCCTGTCGTTCTGGACGTTCTTCGGAGGGGCGCTCACCGTCTCGGCGACGAGCCTGATCGGAAACGCGAACCTCGTCAAGAAGGTGAAGTTCCCCCGCGAGATGGTCCCGATCGCGTCGATGAGCTCGCAGGCGATCACGATGCTCATCATCGTCGCCGTCCTCATCCCGCTGACCCTGTGGGCGACGCCCGGGAACCGGATGTGGATCCTCGCAACACCCCTCGTGGTGGTCTTCTGCATCGCGTTCGTGACCGGCATCTGCCTGGCCTTCTCGGTCATCAACGTCTACTTCCGCGATCTCGAGCACATCGTGAACGCGCTGCTTCTGCCCTGGTTCTTCCTCACGCCGATCCTCTACACGTACGCGTCGTTCCCCCTGGGCACGCGGCACGAGTGGATTCTGACGGTCATGACCTACGGCAACCCCGTGACGCCGTTCATCCTTGTGTTGCAGGACGTCCTCTTCTGGGGACGCGCGCCCGAGACGGCGCACGTGCTCTACATGGCCGGGATCACGCTGGTCAGCCTGGTGGGAGGATGGGCGATCTTCCGCCGCCTGCAGCGCGACCTGGCGGTCGAGCTGTGAGCGGTCTGCGGCCCGGCGAGATCCGCCTTCGGGGCGTGTCGCGCACCTACAAGCTGCTCCTGGAGCGCAACGCCACACTCAAGGAGACGATCCTGCGCCGCCGCCGGTCGCGAACCCGGTCCGTGCCGGCGCTCCGGTCGATCGACCTGGACGTCACGGCCGGGACGGCTCTCGGCATCGTGGGGTCGAACGGCGCGGGCAAGAGCACGCTTCTGAAGATCCTCGCCGGGATCATCCCGCCGGACGAGGGGACCGTCGAGACGGGCGGCAAGGTCGTCTCGCTCCTCGAGCTCGGCGCGGGGTTCCACCCCGACTTCACCGGCCGCGAGAACATCGTCCTCAATGCGTCGATCTACGGTATGACACGCACCGAGATCGAGAAACGAACGGACCGGATCATCGAGTTCTCGGAGCTCGAGGGGTTCATCGACGCCCCCGTACGCACGTACTCCAGCGGCATGTATACGCGCCTCGGGTTCGCGGTCGCCTCCGAACTGGAGCCCGACATCCTCCTGCTCGACGAGGTCCTCGCCGTCGGCGACGCCGCCTTCCAGCAGAAGTGCATGGGACGGATCGCGCGGTTCCAGGAACGCGGCACGACGATCGTCTTCGTCAGCCACTCGCAGAGCTCGGTCGAGCACACCTGCAACCGCGCGATCTGGATCTCGGGCGGGCTGATCGTGGCGGACGGAACGCCCGAGGCGGTGTTCGAGAAGTACAACCGCGGGGTCGCGGCGGTCGAGTCGGACGGCGGCGAGGCCACCATCTCGGGGGACGACTGGCGCAGCGCCCGCGTCCTCGCCGTGCGCACGACCGACGGATCCGATCCGAGCGATCGCTTCGTGAACGGCGACCCGTTCACGCTCGAGGTCGACTACGAGGTCGTCGACCCCGTGACCACGATCGTCGGGGCGGTCATCACCACGGTGGAGGGAACCATCATCGCCGGCCTCGACAACCGTCACACGGTGATCTCGTCGGCGCCCGCAACCGGCCGGCGACGTGCCCGTTTCCACCTCCCCGCGCTCCCCCTGATGGAGGGACGGTTCAGCGTGAACGTGACCGTCGGTTCGTCCGACGGCATCCAGCCCTTCCACGAGGTGCGGCGGGCCCTCGAGTTCAGTGTCTTCGCACAGGGTCGGGGTTTCGGTCCGGTGGCCCTGCACGGAGACTGGTCGAACGATGCGCTCACAACCCCCACCGGAACCAGCTGATGACCGAGAACCGCACGACTCCCGCCGTCGACGTGGAGGCCATCGTCGCCGAAATCCAGGTGCGCGCGGCCCACGCCCGCCGGTCCGGCGGCTATCGCCCCGAGATCCTCGACATCCCGTTCGAGCACCTGGCGCCGGACTCGACGCTGATCCGCCTGCGTCCCGAGATGGGGTACTCGTCGAAGCCGGTCGTCGGACCGGCCATCACCACCGCGAAGAAGACCCTCCTCCGGGGAATCCGCCACGTCCTCGACGATGCGTTCACCCAGACCAACACGGCGGTCGCGGGCCTTCGCGAGGAGATCGCAGGGAACGAGGACGACGTCGCCCGCCTGGACCGTCGCCTGGACGAGATCGCGACGCGCGTCACCGAGCTCTCCGTCGCCGTCCGCGACATCGCCGCCACGGTGGAGCGTCTCGCACCCGCCGACGATCCGGCCGATCCCGAGCCACCCTCCCCCGCCGCGGAATGACCATCCACCAGCTCGTCGCGACGGCGGCACGGTTCGACGCGGTCACCGGACAGGCCCTCGAACTGCAGTCCTTCCTCGCCGGGTCCGGCATCGCGGGTGAGGTCTTCGCGGAGAACATCGCCCCCGGACTCACCGGGCGGGTGCGCCCCCTGCGCGAACTGGACCGGGTCGCGCCGTCCGATCGTGTCATCCTGAGGTATTCCATCTGGAGCGGCGCGGCCGAGCGGTTCCTGGCACGCCCTCCCCGGCGCGACGGCCTGATCTACCACAACATCACGCCCGCGCGGTTCTTCCGCCGCACCAATCCGATGGTGGCGGAGCTCTGCGAACGCGGACGCAGGGAGCTCCCGCGCTTCGCCGATCACGTGGCCGTGGCCCTCGCCGACAGCACGTTCAACGCACACGAACTCGAGTCGATGGGCTTCCGCTCCCCGCGGGTGGTCCCACTGCTGCTTCCGGCGCTCACCCCGCCGGCCGTGCTCACACGCCCCGCGCCGCGTGTCCTGACGGTGGGTCGCATCGTTCCCAACAAACGCCTCGAAGAGGTCATCCGCGTCGTCGCCCTCGTCCGCGACGCGCACCGGCCCGACATCCGACTCGACATCGTGGGCAGCGCCGACGGCTTCGAGCCCTACGCGGCCGGGCTGCGGCGGTTCGCCGAGACGATCGGCGCCGCCGACGCCGTCCGCTTCCACGGCCGGGTCGACGACGCCGCCCGCGATCGACTGTACGCCGAGGCCGGCGTCTACCTGACGATGAGCGCCCACGAAGGATTCTGCGTACCCGTCGTCGAGGCGATGTCACGCGGCCTTCCGGTCGTCGCCAACGCCGTCGGCGCCATCCCGGAGACCCTCGGGGACGCCGGACTGCTCGTCCCCGCCGACGATCCCGCCGTTGCCGCCGAAGCAGTTCACGAGCTCCTCGGCAACGGCCCCCTGCGATCGGTCCTTCACGAACGGGCCGGGCGGCGCCTTCGTTCCCTCGACCCGCGGACGGTGGGACGGGAGATCCTGTCCGCCATCGATCCGCTCCTATCATGAGAATCGCCGTCGTCACGCCGCGCTTCGGTGCCACCATCGGCGGAGGGGCGGAGACCCTCGGCCGCGAGTACGCGCTCCGCCTGGCCGGACGCGGGCACGACGTCACCGTGCTCACCACCCGCGCCCAGGACTACCACACCTGGGAAAACGTCCTGCCGAGCGGAACGTCCCAGGACTCAGGTGTCACGGTCCGGAGGTTCGACGTGCCCACCCCACGCGACCCGGCGGCATTCGACGCCCTCTCACCGCGCGTCCTCGCCGAGGGGGGCACCGAACTCGAGGAACGCTGGATGGCGATGCAGGGACCGACCGCACCGGGCCTCATCTCCCACCTCGAGACGGACGGCCGCGACTACGACGCGATTCTCTTCATCCCGTACCTCTACGCAACCACCGTGTTCGGCCTCCCCCACGTCGCACGCCGCGCGGTCCTCGTGCCGTGCTTCCACGACGAGCCGTGGCTCGCCCTCGGCATCTTCGACCCCGTGGTCGCCTCCGCCGCGGCCGTGCTGTTCAACACACCCGAGGAGCGCGAGCTCGCGGAGCGTCGCTTCACGCTTCCCGATCTCACCGACATCGGCGGCGCCGGCATCGACCCCCCCGCGCCCACCGACGGCGCGGCGATCCTGCGCCGCCTGGGCATCATCCGCGACTACGTGGTCGCCGTCGGGCGCATCGACGCGTCAAAGGGAACGCACGACCTCGTGGGCGACCACGCCGCCTACAGGAATGCCAATCCCGCCGCGCCAGACCTCGTGCTCGTGGGACGCGGAGACCTTCCGGGTCGCCGCCCGCCGTGGCTCCACGTCACGGGCTTCGTACCCGAACCGGACAAGCACGCGCTCATCCGCAACGCGGTGGCGCTCGTGTCGCCGTCCCCGTTCGAGAGCCTCTCCATCGTCCTGCTGGAGGCCTGGGCGAACGGCGTCCCTGCCATCGTCACGACACGCTCCGCAGTTCTCGTCGGACAGACGCGCCGTGCCGGCGCCGGCATCTGGTACGAGGACGGGGTCGAGTACGCCTTCGCCGTCGACACGCTCCACCGCACACCGGCGCTCGCCCGTGCGCTCGGCCGAGCCGGGCAGGCGTTCGCCCGGCATCAGAGCTGGGACGGGGTCCTGGACCGCATGGAATCGGTGCTTGGGCGCGTCGCCTCAGGAGACTGAGGTTCCGGTTCGGCCGGCACCCAGGCCGTGACGGGCAGCTACGGATCGTCCGCCACGAGGACGTACCGCCAAGCAGCCGATCCGCGACGACGTCGGGTGTCGCTTTCCGCGTCCGAACGGCACCTTCGTGGTACACGAGGTCAACGTCCGAGACGACGCAGATCTCGCGGCCCGACCGCCCAAGGCGCGGACAGAGGCCGACATCGGTGTCGGCGGCGGCGAGGAGCGCGTCGAGACCGTCCGGGCCGGCCGGCGGCGACCGGATCGCCCCGCCCCGCCACGGTGGTGACCCGGCGTACGCCGGGAGGGATCCCCTTGGGGCATCGCATCCCGATCACACCGGGGCACGGAGACCGGGTCCGTCCGCGTCACGGGCGGAGGCGGGCGCGGGCCTCACCCGCCCGCAATCGATGACCCGGGCCGGCACGGCCGAGGAGGTCGTCCCGGCTCTCACTCACGACGGGCCCTGAACACGTCAGAGCGATGCCATCGACGCGGTCGGGGGGACGTGTACGCCAGCGGCCCGTGCCTCATCGACGGCCCGGGAGCATCCGCGGCGGCGACACGGGCGCCACCGCTCCGTTCGAGGGTCGTGGCATCACATCGAACGCGAATCCCCCGGTGGCCGCCCGGTAGTGTCCCGATGAATGCGGCTACTCATGGTGGTACCACGATTCGGCCGGGGCATCGTCGGGGGCGCCGAGACTCTCTTCCGCGGCCTCGCCGACCACATACCGCCGGGCTGGCGGGTCGAGGTTGCGACGACCTGCGCGACGAACCACCTGACGTGGACGGACGATCGCCCACCGGGGCGCTCCGTCGAGGACGGTCTGACGATTCACCGTTTTCCCGTCAGCCCACGTGACGAGAGACGGCACACCGCCCTGGCGGTCCATCTGAGCCAGCGGAAGCGCCTCGGCTACGGCGAGGAACTCGAACTGCTCGGCTCGTCCGTCACATCCGAGCGGATGGAGGACTTCATCGACCATGAGGGACCGTCGTTCGACCTCATGCTGTTCGGGCCGTACCTGTTCGGGACGACATACTGGGGCAGCCGGATTCATCCTGACCGGAGCGCGCTGATCCCCTGCCTCCACGACGAACCGTACGCCCACATGACGGTGTTCCGGGATCTCTTCGCCCAGATCCGCGGCTGCATGTTCAACACGCCCGCGGAGGCCCGTCTCGCCGCGCGCATCACCCCCACCCCACGCTCGCCCGTGGTCGGCCTCGGATTCGATCCGCCCGCCCGCCGGGCCGCCATCGGCTTCGCGGCGAAGCACGGTCTGGGACGGTACGTCGTGTACGCCGGCCGCCTGGAACGCGCAAAGGGCGTCGACCGCGCGATCGGCCATGTGGCACGGTTCGCGCAGCGCTTCGCCCCGGACCTGCGCATCGTGCTGATGGGTCGCGGGGATCTCGTCGTACCTCCGGAGCACCGGTGGGCGACGGTGGAGCTCGGCTACGTCGACGAGGAGACCAAGCGCTCGGCCCTGGCGGAGGCGACCGCGCTCATCAACCCATCGGATCTCGAAAGTCTCTCCATCGTCGTCATGGAGAGCTGGCTCGAGGGGACGCCCGTCATCGTCTCGGGCCGGTCGGAGGTCCTGGTCGATCACGTGGCCGCCAGCGGAGGCGGCGTCACGTTCACGGACGCGCCGAGCTTCGAGACCGCGATGAACGCCCTCCTCGATTCGCGTGCCAACCGGACGATGGGCGAGGCGGGACGCGAGTACGTGCACGCCGAGTACTCCTGGGACCGCGTGTCCCAGCGCTTCGGACGCGCTCTGGACGAACTCCGGGGCGCGTCGTCGTCGCAGACGCAGGAGCCGATCCGCGCCACCATCTGACCGATCCGCATCCGAAGCGACCGGTGCACGACACGCAATCACGCCGTCGTGTGCGGGTCAGTCGCAGGGGGCGCGACACATCTCCAGGTAGTGGGATTCCAGTCGTTCCGCCATGACGGCCGCCGAGTACTCGGCCTCGTACCGCAGCCGTCCCGCCCGGCCCAGGCGACGGCGGAGGTCGCCATCGGTCGCGAGGCTCACCATCGCGGCACGGAGTGCGTCCACGTCGTCCGGCGCGACAAGGAGACCGGTCCGGCCGTCCACGACGATCTCCGCGAGCCCCCCGACGTCCGACGCGATCACCGGCGCCCCGTGCATCATGGCCTCCACGGCGACGAGGCCGAAGGACTCGAAGAGCGACGGCACGACCACGACATCCGCCCTGCCATACGCATCCAGAAGGTCCGCCTCCTCCACCGCGCCCCGGAACGTCACCCTGTCGTCGCCGCCGGCGACCCGGAAACGGGTCTCGTACGGCTCTCCGCCCGACCCGGCGAAGGTGTCCGGGCCGAGAAGTTCCAGGCGCACCGAGGGGACCTGCCCGGCGAGCATGCGGAAGGCCTCGAGGAGAGGCACGACGCCCTTGCGCGGCTCGAGTCGGCCCACGAAGACGAACAGGACATCGTCGTGCGCCGGACGGGGCCGGTGTGCATACGCGTCGGGCAGACCGTGCGGAACGAGGCTGACGCGCGCCTCCGGCAGATCACATCCGTAGAGATCCTCGATCTCACGCACGATCCCGGGCCCGCAGGCCAGGAGCCGCGTCGCACCGACCAGGCTCCGCTCCTCCATCCCGATCAGCGCCCGGATCGCGGGCTGTTCCTCGTCCACCCGGTCATCGCTGACGGCGACCGCACGGAGGGGTGTGTACAGGCCCAGTGACGTCGGCCACCTCCCATCGTCGAGCAGGAGGACACCCTCCGAATCCCAGTTCGGCATCTGCACCACGTCGACCGGGCGCATTCCGTCGATGCGCTCCACCTCGCGGTGTGCGGCGGCACTGAACGCCCACGCCTGGGGCACGGCGGCGTACGGAGCCGGGACGGGCTCGTCCGACGGCGGAACTCGGTGGATCCAGTATCCCGCGTCCTCGCGGTCGACCTGGAGCCTGCCGTCCCCTTCCGCGATGACCCGAACGAGATGTCCGCGCTCGGTGAGCCCGGTCGCGACGGCATGCATGAGGCGGGCGATCCCCCCAGGCGGCGACGCCTCGAACGACCGCGCGATCAGGCAGAGGTGGAGGCGCTGTCGTGGACTCCTCCGGATGACGAACGGCAGAAACCTTCGCTCCGACGAAAACCACTCCGGATCGCGGACGCGAGGTGTCCCGAGAAGAGCGCGGCGCCAGCCTCTGTCCCCGTCCCGGGCGAGCGACTCATCGAACCGCTCCGCGGCGTCCGGCGCCACGAGGCCGCTCGCCGCCCATTGGCCGACCCGCACCCGTTGCTCCGCGCACCACTCCGCGATGTCGTGGCCCACCGGCGTGATCCCGACGATCGGCGCACCGTGCTTGGCGCCGAAGTAGCACACGTTCTTGAGAATGCTCGACCAGTCGCGCACCACGCGGTGGTCGTTGCGGACGTCGCTCGGGAGGAACTGGTGATACACGAACCCGTTCTCCAGCAGGCGAACACGGTACCCCTGGTCGATGAGGCGCACACAGACGTCGGTCTCGTCCAGGTAGTAGTCGAACTCCTCGTCGAAGCCGCCGATCTCGACGAGGGCATCACGCCGGAAGCAGGCGTTGGTGCCCATCGTCGTGGGCAGACGCCACGACGACGGCGAGCCGAGCACCTCGGACGAGGCGGGCCCGGGCAGACGCCGGGACGACACCACGCCCGCGCGGGTGCAGAAGCTGTCCCACGCCTGAAAGGAGCCGCCGGTATGGTCGAAGACGGGTCCGCCGGTGGCCGCGACGTCCTCGCCCTCGAAGCCGGCGAGGAGCGCCGTCAGCCAACCGGGGTCGGGTACGGCGTCGTCGTCGATGAACGCGACGAACGCACCGGCCGCGGCCCGGATCCCGATGTTGCGTGACCGGGAGAGGTTCCGCTCGGGGCAGCCCACGAGGACGATCCGGTCACGCCAGGGGGCGATGGCATCCGCCAGGCCCTCCTGATCCGGCCCGGCGACGACGATCACCTCGGTCTCGCGATGGTCCAACGCGTCCAGTCCGCTCAGGGTCCGTGGAAGACTCGGGGCACGGCCGTTGGTGTTGACGACGACGGTCACGGGCCTCTCAGAGGCCATGTCGACCCACCTTCGGCAGGGGATGGCCGGCGGATCCCGCATACCGTGCGAGCAGACCCGTCCAGGCGCGATCGTGCTCCTCGCGTGAGTACCCGGCGAGGTGGGTGGTCACCCGCCGCCGCCATTCCTCCGGAGACACCCGGCCCCGAACGGTCGGGAAACCGGCGGACGTCCCGGGCCCGGCGTTCGCGACCGCTTCTACCGCCCGGCCAAGTGCCGATGCCAGCGCCCGGGGATCGTGTGCGGGGAACACCATCCCGCAATCACCGACGATGTTGGGGAGGTTGCCCGCGTCGGAGGTGACCGGGAGGCACCCGTGGAGGAGCGCCTCGACGACCGGAACGCAGTACCCCTCGTGATGGGAGGGCTGCACGAAGATGTCACTGCGACGGTAGAGGGCACTCAGGTCCCCGTCGCTGGGCCCGTCGACCACGCGGATGTGCGAACGCAGCCGCGGGTCGCGGCGGTGGGCGTCGAGTCGTCTCAGATACGCCGTCGATGAGAAGCGCGAATCCCCGGCCAGGGTGAGCGTGAAGTCCAGCTGCCCGCGCTCGGCGAGGATGGCCATCGCCGCGAAGAGATCGTCGAGGCCCTTCGCCCGGGCGAATCGCCCGCAGTACAGGACCTCCACCTCCTGAGCCCCTCCGGGAGTCCCGAGCGGGGACTCGGGCTCCACGTTGGCGGGCAGGTGGATCACGGAAAGCCGGTCCGAATCGACGCCCAGGCGAAGAAGGTCGTCCCGGTTGAACTCACTGTCGCACACGACCCGGTCCATCTCGAAGAGATTCGAGAGCTGCCGATGCGACGCGTGGCAATGGAGGCGCTGGTGCCCCGTCTCCACCAGCTCCGGCGGCGTGATGTTGTGGTAGACGGCAACGCTCGGGGTGTTCGGGGGCAGAAGGTAGACGACGTCGAAGTTCGGATAGTGGATGCCGAACTCGAAGATGTGCAGGTCGGCGTGACGGAACGCCGGCTTTGCGACGAGCTGTTGCGGGCCGCTCGCGATCTGGACACGATCGGTGACGATCTCGGCGTCGTGCACGAACGCCGTGGCCGTGATCGGCCAGCCGTCCGCGACCAGCCGGTCGATGAGCTCCATCTTGATCGCGAGACTCGCCGATATGGCGTCGTTCCGCACCCAGATGCCGCTGTGCAGCGCGACCCGGAACCGGTGTCCTCCCGACGGCATCACACCTCCCGGGCCGTCTTCGCCGTGATCTCGAACTCGAAGCACTCGCCGTTGAGCCGACCGCACACCGGAACCGCGACGTCCACGAAGCCGGCCTCCTCGAGCAGCGCCGTCAGCGACGACGGCGTGAACATCGTGTGGTGATAGTCCCCGTCGTACTCCTGCTCACCGAACGTCACCAGGCGGAGACGATCGAAGCTGAACGCCTGCTCGTCCTGGGCATGCGCGCGCAGCATCGCCTCGGCGTCGGGGACGACGGCCGAGAACTCCCCGCCGGGGACCAGCAGATCACGGAAGTGGGGCAGGAGCCGGCGACGGAGGCGCTCCTGCGGAAAGTGCTCCAGAAGGTGGGCCGAGTGGATCGCCTGGATGCTTCCCGGGCGAAACGGCAGCGCGGCCACATCGGCGACGACGTCGATCCCCGGGAGTTCGCGGGCGTCCACGTTGACGAACCCGTCGATCGGATGGTGCCCGGCGCCGAGATTGAGCCGGACCGGTCCGTCGTGCGGGATCTCGACGGCCGGTCCGGCCGGCTCGACGTCGTCGGCGATGTTGCGAAGGGGCTGCTCCGCTGCGTCGCCATGCCGGAACTCGTGGAGGATCTCCCTCCGGATGAACTCGGTCCGCTGCTCCAGTGCGCTCAGCCTGCGTGCGAACTCACGGTCGGAGGCGTTCGACGTGCCGAGGCGGTCGAGAAGAAAGGGAAGGTGATCCCCGAGGCCGTCGATCTGCTCGGCCAGACGCGTGAACGCCTCCTCGGCCGCGGCCGCCCTGTGCTCCAGTTCGTCGACCCGCACCTCAAGGCGACGGGCCCGGTCCTGATCCTCCGTGAACTCCCGACGGGAGACGATCCTCTGACGCACAGGCCCTGTGATGCGCTCTTTCATCTCTTTACTTCCCGCTCGTCGTCATATGGCCAGTGCGGACCCACGTGGTCCGTGCTCGCCCGAGGTCACGGATTACATCATGCGTCCCTCTCGCGGATATCGCCGACGATCGCCCTATGAGCAGCCACCCACCGGATGCCGACGTCGATCCACGGCGGGGCCCATACAACATGACGACCGGTGGCGACGCCGGGTCATATGTTCTCGACGCACCACGAGGCGCGGGGCGCCTACTTCGAGAGCCGCTCCAGATCGGCGTTGACCATCATCGCGACGAGTTCCTCGAAGCTCACCTTCGGCTGCCACCCGAGCTTCTCGCGCGCCTTCGCCGGATCGCCGATGAGCAGATCGACCTCCGCCGGACGCACGAACCGCTCGTCGATGCGCACGTAGTCGTTCCAGTCGAGGCCAGCGTGCCCGAACGCCAGCTCCACGAGGCGCTCCACCGTGTGCGTCTCGCCCGTCGCAACGACATAATCGTCCGGATCCTCCTGCTGCAGCATGCGCCACATGGCCTCGACATAGTCGCCGGCGAAACCCCAGTCGCGCTTGGCGTCCAGGTTGCCCATGGCCAGATGGTCCGTGAGGCCGAGCTTGATGCGGGCCACACCGTCGGTGACCTTGCGGGTGACGAACTCGAGTCCGCGGCGCGGCGACTCGTGGTTGAACAGGATCCCCGACGAGCAGTGCATCCCGTAGCTCTCGCGGTAGTTCACGGTGATGTAGTGCCCGTAGCACTTGGCCACACCGTAGGGGCTCCGCGGATAGAGGGGCGTCACCTCGGACTGCGGCACCTCCTGCACCTTGCCGAACATCTCGCTGGAGCTCGCCTGGTAGAAGCGGATCCCCGGGTTCACCTGCTTGATCGCCTCGAGGAGACGCGTCACACCGACGGCGGTGAACTCGGCCGTGAGCACCGGCTGCGCCCACGAGGTCGGGACGAAGGACTGCGCCGCGAGGTTGTACACCTCGTCCGGTTCCGACTCCGTGATCGCCTGGGTGAGCGACGGCTGATCCAGGAGGTCGCCCTGCACGAAGGTGATGCGCTCACGGATGTGCTCGATCCGGTCGTACGACTCGGTGGAGGCACGCCGGACCATCCCCCAGACGTCGTACCCCTTGTCGAGCAGAAGCTCCGCGAGATACGAACCGTCCTGCCCGGTGATACCGGTGATCAAAGCAGTGGGCACGTCATTCCTCCTCGTCGATGCGCCCGCGCCAGTGATCGAGCGTGTCGCGCACCGTGTCCGTCAGGTGATGTTCAGGCCGCCAACCGGTGTCCGCGGTCAGACGCTCCGCGGAACCATAGAGGTCGGGTTGCTCACCCTCCCGCCGACGCTCCGCATCACTTACAAATCGCACACGTCCGTTCGCGTGGACGGCGATGAGGTCGAGCACGTCCTGCACCGAGACCGATCGGCCCGAGGCGACCACGTACGGAACCGTCGGATCACCGGACTCGAGGATGAGGCGGTATGCCCGCACCACGTCGCGCACATCGAGGAAGTCGCGCCGGGTCGACGTGTTCCCCACCCGTACCTCGATCGGATCGAGACCGTCCCGCTCGCCGCGCACGACCTGTCGCGCAACGCTCGGCACAAGGAAGCGCTCGTCCTGTCCCGGTCCCAGGTGGTTGAACGGCCGGGCGCGCGCCACATGGAGGCCGTAGCCGTCGTGGTACTGCCGCACCATGATGTCGACGGCGGCCTTCGACGCGCCGTACGGCGAGTGCGGACGAAGCGGCGTGTCCTCCACCACGGGGAGGTGTGCGACGTCGACGAGGCCGTAAACCTCGGAACTGGCGACGACGAGCGCCCGCGCCGCGGGATGGGCACCGCGCACCGCCTCGAGGACAGACAGCGTGCCGTCCACGTTGAGGCGCCATGTCCCGACCGGATCGGCGAACGACCGCCCGACGGATGCGGCACCCGCCAGGTGCACGATGACGTCCGGACGCAGATCGCCGACGAGTGCGGCCACGCCGTGACCGTCCAGGATGTCGGCCGTGTGGACGGTGTCCACCGATGCGATCGGCACGCGGGGCGCGACGATGTCGAGACCGTGGACCTCGTAGCCGGCGTCGGTCAGCTCGGCCGCCAGATGGCGTCCCACGAAGCCCGAGATGCCGGTGACCAGCGCGCGCACCCGGCGACGATACCAGCGCGATGTCGCGCTTCTCCGCCCATGACGGGCGACCGTACGAGCTAGATGGTTGATTCCACGGACCTCGCGGCGTGGTGCACCCCCCCGGCGGCGCGGATACGCCACCGGACACCTCGAACAGGCAAACCGGCATGCCCGTCGGCACCCGGCGACGCCCCGCATCCACCGATGACGCACCCCACATCCACGATCTCCGTGGAATCAACCATGGAGATGATCGATTCCACGGACCTCGCGGCGTGGCGTGTGCCCCCGGCGGCGCGGATGCGCCACCGGACACCTCGGAAAGGACACCACCCTGACCGTCGGCGCCCGGCGACGCCCCGCATCCACCGGTGACGCACCCCACATCCACGATCTCCGTGGAATCAACCATCTAGCCTCTACCGGGTGTCGTCCCGAATCCGCACACTGATCGTCGCCCTGCTGGCGTTCGCTCTCGTGGCCGTCCCGGCCTCGGCCTCGCCCGAGGACGTGATCCGCGAGTTCCAGGACAACCGCCAGGACATAACGTCGAAGTACAGCTGGAGCGATCTCCGCGGCGCCGTGACGCTCGGACGCACGGTGTTCCTCGGCGACGACGCCTACCAGGTGCAGCTTGCCGACGAGGTGCAGCGGGTGATCGCGCGTGACCACCTCGGCCTGGCCGAGGCCCCGGCGACGACGATGGACCCGGCGCGCCTCCCGTCCTGGATCATCGCCCTCGCCACGGCCACCTTCATCCTGATCGCCACGGGGATCGCCGCCGCCGTCTGGCGCCGGGTACGACCGCTTCGCTGACGTCCCGCCGCACCGGGCTCCGGTAAAGTCACGCGGCGCGATTTCGTCCGCCGTCCGCCCGCGCCCACCGCCACGATCCTCCAGACGAGAAGGCAATGAGCCAACAAACGCCGACATACACGCTGTCCGTCCGTGCCACGATCGACCCGAAGGTCGAGAGGCTGGGCCGCGTACTGTCGATCATCGGCGAGAACGGCGCCGAGGTCACGGCCACCGACTTCGTGCGATCCACCACCGGAGGGGTCACCCGCGACATCACCGTCCTCGTCCGCGACGCCGACCACGGCGACGCGCTCGTCGCCACGCTCGGCGCGCTGGACGGCGTCACCATCGCCTGGGCGCTCGATCGTGTGGCGCAGTCGCACATCGGCGGCAAGATGACCATGCGCAACCGGGCGCCGCTCACCAGCCGCGACGACCTCTCCATGGCGTACACGCCGGGTGTCGCACGGGTGTGCATGGCGATCCACGACGACCCCGAGCGCACGTGGGACCTCACCATCCGCGGCAACAGCATCGCCGTCATCACCGACGGCTCCAGCGTCGTCGGGCAGGGCGACCTGGGGCCGCTGGCAGCGCTGCCGGCAGCCGAGGCGAAGTGCATGTTCCTGCGGGAGGGCGCCGCCATCGACGGGTTCCCGCTGCCCCTCGACGTCCGCGAAGCCTCCGACATCGCCAACGTCGTGCAGAAGATCACCTCGGTGTTCGCCGGCGTCCACATCACGGACATGGCCGCACCCAAGTGTTTCGAGGTGCAGCGACTCCTGGAGGAGAGCCTCGACATCCCGGTGCTCCACGACGTGCAGGAGGGCACCGCCGCCGCGGTCCTCGCCGCGCTGACCAACGCGTTCGGGCTGGTCGGCACGGCCCCGGCCGACGCCACGGTCGTGGTCGCCGGGCTCGGACCCAGCGGGGTCGCGACCGCACGCCTGCTCACCGTGGCGGGTGTCGGCAACGTGATCGCCGTCAACCGCGACGGTGCGATCACGCAGGGCAACACGCAGGGCCGCCCGGAGCTCGAATGGATCGCCGAGCACACCAACCCCGAGGCGCGCCGCGGATCGCTCGCCGAGGTCATCACGGGGGCCGACGCCGTCGTGGGCCTCACCCGGCCGGGGATCATCACTGCCGACGACATCTCCCGCATGGCGAAGGACCCGGTCGTGCTCGCACTGGCCATGCCGGATCCCGACATCGCGCGCGAGGAGGCGGTCGCCGCCGGAGCCCACGTCTACGCATCCGGGCGCCCTGACCTTCCCAACCAGATCACATCGGGCCTGGCCTTCCCGGGCATGTGGCGCGGGGCGCTCGACTGCCGGGCGACGGCGATCGACGACGGCATGGTCCTCGCAGCCGCACGCGCCATCGCGGAGACGTCGGCCGACGGCGCCGCCCCGGACCACATCATCCCGTCGGTGTTCAACGCCGACCTGGTGCCCAACGTCGCGCGCGCCGTGCGCGAGGCGGCCGTCGCGGCCGGGCTCGCCCGGATCGCCGACGGCGCGACCGCCTAGCGCCGGCCGCCGGCGCACAGGATCGCGGGCGGAGGGTGTGTGATGCCACGGTCACCCTGAGGGGCGGCCATGGCATCGGGCCCCGTCAGGCCACCAGCCGCCGCTCGAGTCGCCGCACCGGCAGCCGGTAGAGGGCCGCCGTCACCACCAGCAGCGCTGCGACGTGGAGGGCGGTGACTCCGTCAACCGTGCCCAGGACCATGTCGCGCGTGGCCTGCACCATGTGCGACAGAGGAAGGCACCAGCCGATCACCTGCGCCCAGACCGGAAGATCGGTGAAGGGGAAGAAGATCCCCCCGAACAGGAACATCGGGGTGAGGAGTGCGGTGAAGAAGATGTTGAAGTGCTCGATGTTGGACACGAACGCCGTGTAGGTCATGCCCACGATCGCGAAGCACAGGGCACCGACGATGAACACCACCGGGACGAGGAGCACCCACCACGACGCGATGAGCCCCATCACCGCCATGACGACCAGGAACACGAGCCCGTAGATGACCCCGCGCGTGGCGGCCCACAGGTACTCGCCCACAACGACGTCGCCCACCGACAGCGGCGTCGTCACGACGGCCTCGTAGATGCGCCGGATGTGGATGCGGACGAACGCGTTGTACGTGGTCTCGAGGATCGCACCGAACATGACGGCCGAGCAGGCCACGCCGGGCGCGATGAAGGTGACGTAGTCGACCTCGCCCACCGTGGTGAGGTAGGTCCCCAGCCCCATGCCCATGATGAGCAGGTACGCGACGGCCTCGATGAACCGCGGACCGAGCGTCGTCAGGATGGTCTTGCGCGAGATCAGCGCGTTGCGCTGCCACATCCGCAGCGCCGAGCGCATGTGGACACGCCGAGAACTCAGATCATTGGGTGCGTCCATCGGGTGTCCCTGGGTCAGAGGTTCGTCTGCGGCTCCCGGGCGAACCCGCCACGACGCGAGGACGCGGATCCGCCGGACGATCGGGAGTGATTCGGTGGTCGAAGACACGGTTTCGCCATGAGATGCGGCCGGGAGCCGTCGCGTGATTTCGGACACGGGACACGCGATGGTCGCCTCCACGATCCCGCGGCCCGGTACACGCCCCCGACGGCGCGACCGACGATCCCGCCGAACGGCCTCGGCGGGCGGTCGATCCATCCGGCCGCCCCGGGCCGGCCTCCGGGCACCGCGAACAGGCCATCGACATGCCCCTGGGCACGCGGCGACACCCCGCATCCACCGGTGGCGCGGTGGCCGTCGTGCGCGACCTCATGGGATCACCCATCCCGATGATCGATTCCGTGGAATCACCCATCTAGAGGGCTTCGATGGCCGCGCGGAAGTCGTCCGCCATGCCCGTGTGCCCGAACTTCTCGGCCTGGTCGATGCCCGTCAGATAGGCGTCGGCCGCCTCGTTCGCGCGTCCCGTCCGTGCGAGCGCGTCGCCCAGACGCCCCCACGCGTTGCCCTCGTCCTCCGCGAGGTCGAGGTAGGCCCGCAGTTCGTCCGCCGCATCGGCCCACCGTTCGGCCCGGTACAGCTCGTTCGCATAGCCGTAGCGCGCACGCGGCTCGGCCGGATCGTCGGCGGCGAGCTTCGCGAAGTACTCCAGTCGATCCACCCGCCGAACGGTACCCGGCTCGTGCCACCGGTGCCGCCCATCCCGCGCGGTTCGCGAAGCCGCTCGCGCAAGCCCGGTGCCATCTATGGGGGGTGGGTGTGTGTCAAGGGGGTGTCGGTGGTTCCAGC
>CAYSVH010000012.1:0-55014 GCA_964434425.1 uncultured Bifidobacteriaceae bacterium
CGTGGATGTGGGGTGCGTCACCGGTGGATGCGGGGCGTCGCCGGGCGCCGACGGTCAGGGTGGCGTCCTTTCCGAGGTGTCCGGTGGCGCATCCGCGCCGCCGGGGCTGGACGGAGGTGCGTGCCACCGGCGGCGTCGGCCCTTCGACACGGGCGGAATCGTGGCCGGTCCGGGATGTCCCGCGATGCGGGGTGTTAGGATGCGGGCGACGCGTGTTGAGGGACCTGTCCTTGACCGATCCGTCCCTGGCATAGAGGCCGGGGAATTCGTTTGCTGATCGAGCCCGTCCACGAGGTGTGTCGACGCGGTTCGACCGGGCTGGTGGAGCCATTGACTCTATGAGCAGCACGACATCTGGCGTGGAAGCGCCGCGCATCGACGCACTGCGTGCGGCCCTTGCCGACCCCCAGGCGGCATGGCCCAAGGTGACGCTGCGCGAGCATCAGCTCGAAGCGCTGGATGAACTGGCCACCCATATCGGCATGGGTGCCTCACGGACCTGGGTCCACGCGCCCACCGGGTCCGGTAAGACGATCACGTTCTGCGCCCTGGCGGCGGCGCTCGATGTCCCGACCATGGTCCTGGTCCCCCGCCGCAACCTCGCCGACCAGACCGCCGCGTCCCTGGTCCGGTTCTTCCCCGATACGCGCCACACGATGGACGGGCCCCTGGCCGCCGGCCGGGACGGTGTGACCATCGCCACCTATCAGGCTTCGCTGCGTCATGCTGACAAGATCGAATGGGACCGCATCGGGCTCGTCATCTGCGACGAGGCGCACACCACGCTCGGCGCCCAGACGCGGGCCCTGCTCAACCTGGCGAAGAACGCACTGATCGTCGGTTTCACGGCGACCCCGGCGACGACGACGGGTCACGTCGAGCAGGTGCTGGGTCCGGTCGCGGCCACGCTCGACCGCCTCGAGGCCATCCGGCGCGGGATCCTGGCGCCGCTCCGGAGTCTCCGGGTCGAGCGCGCCGTCGATCTCTCGGACGTGGTCCGGGTCCGCGGCGACTTCGATCAGGCCAGCCTGGGCCGCGCCCTCGACCGCGCCCTCTGGCATCAGGCGTGTGCCGACGTATGGGTCGAGCATTTTGCCCCCATGGACCTGGCGGGTGTGGCCTACACGGCCACGGTGGCGCAGGCACATGCGCTCGCCGACGAACTGACCGAGCGCGACGTGAAAGCCGCCGCGGTGTCGGGTCAGACCCCCGGGCGGGAGCTCACGACGATCCTGGGGCGCTTCGGGCGCGGCGACATCGACGTCCTCTGCAACGCGGACCTCCTGACCGAGGGGTGGGACGAAACCCGTGCCGCCATCGTGATGCACCTCGCTCCGACCACATCGGAGCGCGTCTTCGTGCAGCGTCTGGGCCGGGTCATGCGCCCCGCGGAGGGCAAGGAGGCCGTGTCCGTCGAGTTCCTTCCGGCCGGGGATCCGATGGGCGTCCAGACCTCCCACGACCTCTACGGCATGGGCTGGTACAAGCCCCTCGGCCGTGTCGCGGGCCCGCCGGACGGTGCCGAATCCGGCAAGCTGGCGGCCGCGGCCAAGTTGCTCGCCGACAAGGACGGAGGCGTCGCCAAACTGGTGAACCCCGCGGCCTCTCCCGAGAACATCGTGGCCGGGCTTGCCGAGGGTGGATGGCGCGGCGCCGACCCGGGCCTTCTCCCCAAGGGCGCCCTCGAGGACTGGGTGGCCGCCGCAGGCCGCGAGATCACGATCCCCGAGCTGGTCGACGCCATCACCACCGGCTTCGGTGAGGATGCGGCACTGGCGTGGTGGGCGCTGACGGGTGTGGTCGCCCGGCGGGCCGCCGACGGGGCCGATCAGCCCATCTGGCGCGCATGGGCCACGGCGATGCTCGTGCAGCCGGACCTGCGATCCGGTCTTCCCGTCGACGTGCCCCGGAGCATCCTCGACCGGCTGAGAATGACGAGCCGCGAGAGGCTCCGCGCACTCTGGTGGCACGTCGATCAGGCGAACAAATGGGACCGCATCGCCGCACTCGACCAGTTCGCCCGCTCCAGTGAGCGCCGTCGGCGCTGGTCCGCCCTCGACGAGGCATCGTCCTGGGCGCCCGCCTGGGCCTGGGACGTCTCGCGCTCCCTGGCGGATCTGCGTCCGGGACGCAACCAGGAACTTCACCGCATCGCCGCCTGGGAGGCGCGGCACATCATCGGCAACGGCGGCGAGCTGGCACTGATCGCCGCATGGCTTCGCGCCGCGGGCGGCCCGCCGCCGGATCCGAAACCGCCGGCCGAACCCCCCACCCTCCGGCTCGGTCAGGCGGCCCGCCTCATCCTCATGCTCGGCCCCGGCGACGTGCCGAACCGCGCCGAGAATCTCCGCATGTGCGCCCGGGGCGCCGCCGCCTGCGGTGGCTGGGCCGGTCTACGGGCGTTCCTCGACGACATCGACTGGTCCACTCAGGACGCCTCGCGCTCCCTGCGCGCCGCCGTCGGCGCGATGGCACAGCGGGCGCTGACCAACGTGAAGGCGTGGCGTGCGCAGCAGGCGAAGTCGCCGCGACTCCCCGAGCCCGACATCGTCGGGATCACCGGGGAAGGCGAGTCACGATCACGCCGCCGTCGTCGCCGTCGCCGGCTCTCCACCGCCGCCGTGGGCGACGCCACGAAGAACGGCGACGCGGCGACCACCGATGATGAATCGAAGTCGACGGATACGGCCGCGTCGGAATCGTCCCCGTCGGCGAACGGCGGAGAGACAACCTCCACGGCGGACACCCCCACCCGCAAGAGGCGGCGACGTCGGCGCAGGCGCAAGGTCGCCGTGGCCGCCTCCCAGGACGCGAAGGAACCGAACGGGTCCTCCGAGTCCTCGTCGGACGACGAGGCTGGGACCGAGTCGTCCTCCGAGGAGTAGCGGAGAGCCCGAGCCCACCATCGGGTGGATCGTTTGCCGGCCGCAGGATCCGGCGTGGATTCCGCGATCTCAGGAAAACGGGCTATCGTGGGCGGTGACTGTGGAAGCCCACGACCCGGACATCACGGATGATGGCGCCGTCTCGGACGAGACCGGCCCTTACGGCGTGGCTGATGCCGAATGGCGCCGGGTCCGCTCCCTCGTCGCCCGGCTGGACGAGATGGAAGCCGCCGTCGCCGAGATGATCGACCCGGATCCGGACACCCTGGCCAAGCTCGATCGTCTCCGTCTGCGCGCCGCTCGTGCGACCGGACGCGCCACCCTGGCCGACTCCCTGGCCGATTCCCTCACCACCATCACCGACCACCGTCACAGGGGTTCTTCACCGAGCCTCAATCGAACTCACTGAGAGTTCACACCTTTTGACGGTACAACTTGATCTGTGCCGAACGAACTTCCCCCTATCCCACGGCGACCGGAGCACGACGACGGACTGCCGCCGCTCCCTTCCCGCCCCCAGCACACCGATGAGCTTCCGACGATCGAGGCGCGCACGATGCACGCATCGCCCGACTTCCGGAAGCTGCGACGGGCATCCGGCGAGACCGATCCGCCGCGACCCGCACCGGTCCGCAAGGAGCGCGGTCCCAGCAACCGCACCATCGCCACGGCACTCGCCGTCATCCTGACGGCGGGCATCGTGGGTGCCGGCTCGGCCCGCCTCGTCATGCCGTCGGATGCGACGTCCTCGCAGGACCCCAACACGCCGATCTCATCGCAGACCCCGACAGATCCGGAGGAGGCGCTCCAGTCCGCCATCAGCCGGGTACAGGGCTCGGTCGTCGAGGTCCGCGTTCCCAGCCGGGGCTTTCTCCAGAGCGGAAGCCAGGGCAGCGGCGTCGTCGTCCGTCCCACGGGCCTCATCGTGACCAACCACCACGTCGTCGGCAACGCCGAGCGGGTCGAGGTGATCACCGCCAGCGGGCAGAGCATCACCGCACACGTCATCGAGAGGAACGAGGGAGAGGACCTGGCGATCCTTCGCCCGGTCTCCACGGCGGGCCCCGGGGTCGACCTCGTCGACGACTCGTCCGGTCCTCCGCGCAACGGCAAGACGGTGTTCGCCATCGGTAGCCCCTTCGGGCTGCAGAACACCGTGACCGCCGGTGTCGTGAGCGCGTTCCGCACCGACAACGGCCGGCCCGTCATCCAGTTCGACGCCCCCGTCAACCCCGGCAACTCGGGAGGCGGCCTGTTCGACCTCGACGGGAGGCTCGTCGGAATCCCGACGGCCATCCGCACCCCCGATTCGGGCAACGTGGGCATCGCGTTCGCCGTCCCCTCATCACGAGTCCGCGCCCTGCTGGCGCGCATCAGCTGACCCTCCGTGGTCCGCATCACGAAAGGACACTGATGTTCGAGTCAAACCCACAGTCGGCGCCCGCCCCGGAGCACTCCACGCGTGAACGGCTCGAGACGGTCCTCTACGAGCTCCGCCGGGTCATCGTCGGGCAGGACCGGCTCCTCGACCGGGTCATCGTCTCGCTCCTGTCCCGCGGACACGTGCTCCTCGAGGGCGTCCCCGGACTCGCCAAGACCCTCACGCTGGAGACGGTGGCGAAGGTGGCCGGCGGAGACTTCGCGCGCATCCAGTTCACACCCGACCTCGTCCCGTCCGACGTGGTCGGCGGACAGGTGCTCGACCGCTCCGGCAACTTCTCCACGCGGCTCGGCCCGGTGTTCGCCAACTTCGTCCTCGCCGACGAGATCAACCGCGCCCCCGCCAAGGTGCAGTCGGCGCTCCTCGAGGTCATGGCCGAGGGTCACGCATCCATCGCCGGTCAGACGCACCCCGTCCCCAGGCCGTTCTTCGTCCTGGCAACGCAGAACCCGGTGGAGAGCGAGGGCGTGTACGCACTCCCCGAGGCGCAGCTCGACCGGTTCGCCATGAAGCTCATCGTCGACTACCCGAGCCAGGAGGACGAGGAGGAGATCGTCCGCCGCATGGCGTCGTCACCACCCGAGGTCCGCGAACTCCTCACCACCGACGAGCTGGTGGCCCTTCAGGAGCTGACGGACAGTGTCTTCGTCGATCACCGTGTCCGCGCTTACGCGGTGCGCCTGGTGACGGCCACACGCACTCCGGGCAGTGAGGGTCTGGGGCACCTCGCCCCATACCTGGACCTCGGCGGATCGCCGCGCGCCTCCATCTCGATGATCCGCGGAGCGAAGGCACTGGCCGTCATGCGGGGCCGCAACTATGTCCTGCCCGAGGACGTCCACAGCCTCTACCTCGACTGCCTGCGCCATCGCGTCATCCTGAGCTACGAGGCGCTCGCCGCGGACGTCAAGCCCGATCGGGTCCTCGAGGCGATCCTCGAGTCCATCCCCCAGCCGCAGGTTGAACTTGGAACCGGCCGTTCAGTCGCCTGACGCCGTCCTCCGGCGCGTCGAGCTCCGGATCGGCCGACGCCTCGACGGTCTCCTCCAGGGGGAGCGTCGCGGCCGTCGCCCCGGTCCGGGGGGAGAGCAGGCCATCACCCGCGCCTACGAGCCCGGTGACGACGTCCGGTGGCTCGACTGGCCGCTCACGGCGCGCACGGGCGAGCCGATGGTGCGCGTCCCGGAACTCGAACCGGTGCTCACCGCATGGGCCCTCGTCGACGTCTCACCCTCCATGGCCTTCGGCACCGTCCGCACCACGAAGCGCGACCTCGCCGCCGAGGTCCTCGCCGGACTCGGCGTCGTCCTGCGGCGTCGCGGCGACCGGCTGGGTGTCGCCGTCTCGGGCACCGGCAAGCTCGACGCCATCCTGCCGCCGCGGGGTGACCGCCGCGGGCTGGTGGCGTCGCTGGCACTCATGAGCGAGGTGCCCACCGTCGCGACCGGCGAGCGGATGGATCTCGTCACCGCCATCACCGGGATGGGCCGGGTTCTCCGCCACCGAGGTCTCGTCGTCGTCGTCTCGGACTTCCCCATGCAGGAGGGTCTGGAGCAGGCGCTCGGTGTGATGAGCCGGCGCCACGAGCTGCTGCTCGTCGAGCTGCGCGACCCACGCGAGCGGGACCTCCCCGTGATGGGCCCGGTCACGCTGCGCGACGTGGAGTCCGGCCGCCGCGTCCTCGTCGACACGGCGGACCCACGCTTTCAGGAGCGTTTCCGCCGGATCTCCGAGGAGCGCGACCGCGAGCGGCGCGACATGTTCCGTCGCATCGGCGCCCGGCATCTCGTCGCCTCGACGGATACCGACTGGGTCCTTCCGCTCACGGTCGCACTGCGCCGACCCTCCGCCGCACGAAGGGCGCTGTAGATGCTGATGTCCTTCCGCTGGCCCCTCCTCCTGCTTCTGCTCCTGGCCATCCCCGCGCTGGTGGCCGCCTTCGCGCTCTACCGGCGCCGGACGCTGCGCCACGCGCTCCCGTTCTCGGACGTCGACACCGTGGTCGCGGCCGCCGGCCGCCCTCGGCTTCGCACGTACATCCCGGTGGCCCTCGTCCTGGCGGCTCTCGGTACGTTCATCGTCGCCTCGGCCCGCCCCGAGGCGAACCGTTCGGTTCCGCGTGAGCAGGCGACGATCATGCTGGCCATCGACGTCTCGGGTTCGATGGCCGCCGACGATGTCGAGCCCTACCGTCTGCGCGCCGCCCAGGACGCCGCCCTCCGGTTCGCGGATCGCGTTCCCCGGCAGTACCGCATCGGGCTGGTGAGCTTCTCGGGCGCGGCGAGCACGCTGCTTCCGCCCACCGCCGACCGCGTCGCATTCCGAAACGCCGTCGAGAACCTCCATGCCGAGGGAGCGACCGCGATCGGCGAGGCCATCTTCGCGTCACTGGACGCGATCGAGACGGTGCAACCGAACCGCAGCGATGAGGGCGAGCTTGACGGCGCCCGGATCCTGCTCCTGTCCGACGGTGACAACACGACCGGCCGTTCGACTCAGTCTGCTGTCCAGCACGCCAATGAGCTCGGTGTCCCGGTCGCGACGGTGGCCCTCGGAACCCAGGACGGGATGCTCCCCAACGGCCGGCGCGTGCCCCCGAACCCGGATGCCCTCAGGGCGATCGCCGAGAGCACCGGCGCCGCCATGCACGAGGCGACGGACGCGGAAGGCCTCTCCGCCGTCTACGAGAGGATGGGCTCCGTCATCGGGACCACCACCGTCAAGGACGAGGTCACGGCCATTCCGGCTGGGATCGGCGTCCTCCTTCTCTTCCTGGCCGGCGCCGCCGCCTGGCGATTCGGATCGAGGTTCCCGTGACGTGGAATGACCCCAAGTGGCTCTGGGCCCTTCTTCTGCTCCCCGTATTCGCCGCCGTGCTGTGGGCGTGGGGCCGATCCCGCAAGCGTTCGGCGGCCACGTACGCCGACCCGGCTCTCATCAACCTGACGCTCCCCCGACGGGTACGTGCGCTGCGCGTGGTCGCCGCGCTCTTCGCCGTCCTCGCCGCCGGAGCCGGGATCGTCGCGATGGCTCGCCCGGCCATGAGCAAGGAGACCCAGGAGAACCGCAGCACCGTCATGCTGGCCATCGACACGTCGAAGTCGATGGAGAAGACCGACGTGCAGCCCTCCCGCCTCGAGGCCGGAGTGGACGCGGCCGAGCGCTTCTTGGAGGCAGCGCCGAAGGACGCGGCCATCGGCCTGGTGACCTTCGATGCCGGCGCCCGGGTCCGTGTCGCTCCGACGACGGATCGCGGAGAGGTGCGTGAAGCGCTCAAGAGCCTCCCCATCGGCGTCGGCACCGCGATCGGTGACGCCGTTCAGTCGTCGCTCCACTCCATCCAGGCGAGCGGCGCCCTCGAGAACACGCCCGCCGACACGCAGAACTCGGCGGCGCGGATCCTCCTTCTGACCGACGGGGCAAACTCGTGGGGCTCGGATCCGCTGGCCGCGGCGCAGCGAGCCGCCGACCTCCGGGTTCCCGTCTACTCGGTGCTTCTGGGCGATGACCCCGGACGCACGGATCAGCTCTCACCGCAGGAGACCCTGACGGCACTGGCCAATCAGACCGGTGGCATCTTCACGCAGTCGACCAGCAACGAGGACCTCCAGCAGGTGTACGCCGACATCGGCGCGTCCCTCGCATCGATCCACAAGCTCGAGGAGATGTCCGTGTGGGCCGTCCTCTCGGCGATCGTCCTTCTGCTGCTCGCCGGTGGCGCGCTCGCCCTGGCGGAAGCCGCTCCGCGACGGAAGATGGTGCCGAGCTTTACCCGATGACAATGCCGGGGCTCCTGTAAAGGAGCGCCCATTACCGATAGCCTGACGCGACCATGGTGTGCCGTCGACCTCAGTCACCTCGCTGATGGGCAGGCCATTCGGTCGGTCACAGCCGCTTCCCCTGGGTGCACGCGACGGGGTGGACCCGAAGCTGGTCGCCGCCATCGACCGATTGGGCCACGTCATGCGCGTGCAGATGTCGCGTGTGGCGCGCGCTCACGGACTGACGCCCACCCAGCTCCAGCTGATGCTCCGCCTGCGCACCGATCCGCCCGAGCGCAGCCGTGCCAGCACCCTCGCGTCCGAGCTCGACCTGACGGTGGCGACCGTGTCCGATACGCTCACCACACTCGAACGGAAGGGCCTCGTCAGCCGGACGGCCGATCCCGAGGACGGCCGCGGCGTGCGGATCACGCTCACCCCCCACGGCGACGACATCGCCCGATCGGCCGACGCCTGGCAGTCGCGGGCGCAGGACCTGCTGGCCGGGGTGTCCGAGGGCGACAAGATCCGGGCCCTCAACTTCCTGCTCGGGCTCCTGGGCGAGCTCCACAGAGAGGGGCTCGTCGCCGTCGCCCGCATCTGCCCCACCTGCCGCTACCACCGCGAGCCCGAGACCGTCGCCGATCACGACGACGGACGCTGCGCACTGCTCGACCTCGACCTCGGCCCGGGAGACGTCCGGGTCGACTGCCCGGAGCACGAGTCGATCCCGAGCGCCGAGATCGCCTAGCCACCCGAGGCACCGAGGGTCGACGGCCGACGGTTGCGCGTCCGTGCAACACCCGCAGCGTCGCACGACACGAAATATCGGAATCCCTGTGGTGTTTGGTAAGTTGGAATTTCCGCTCGAGAAGCGAAAGGAACCCTCACATGGCCGCTCCCGCCGATCCCCACCCCAAGTTCGCCGAGTACGCCCATCCCGAGCGGCTGGTCAGCACCGCCTGGGTCGCCGAGCATCTGGACGACCCGAACGTGGTGATCGCCGAGTCGGACGAGGACGTCCTCCTCTACGACACGGGCCACATCCCGGGCGCCGTGAAGATCGATTGGCACACCGACCTCAACGACCCCGTCGCCCGCGACTACGTGGACCCGGAGGCGTTCGCCGCGCTCATGTCCTCCAGGGGGGTCCGGCCGGACACGACGCTCGTCTTCTACGGCGACAACTTCAACTGGTGGGCCGCCTACGCATTGTGGGTGGCGTCGCTCTTCGGTCACGCGGACGTCCGCCTGATGGACGGCGGTCGACAGAAGTGGGAGGAGGAGGGCCGGCCACTCGTCACCGACGTTCCGAGCCCCGGACCCACCGAGTATCCGGTGGTTCCTCGCGACGATTCCACGATCCGCGCCTTCAAGGAGGACGTGCTCGCTCACCTCGACACGCCCGGCCGGCTGGTGGATGTCCGGTCTCCGGGCGAGTTCTCGGGCGAGGTCACGCACATGCCGGACTACCCGCAGGAGGGCGTGCTGCGCGCGGGCCACATCCCGACGGCGTCCAACGTCCCGTGGAAGCGCGCGGCGAACGACGACGGCTCGTTCCGTCCGGCCTCCGAGCTGCGCGACATCTACGAGGGCGAGATCGGGCTGCGGAAGGACGACGACGTGATCGCCTACTGCCGAATCGGTGAGCGCTCCAGCCACACCTGGTTCGTGCTCACGCACCTGCTCGGCTTCCCGCAGGTCCGCAACTACGACGGGTCCTGGTGCGAATGGGGCAACGCCGTCCGCGCCCCGATCGAACGTCCTGGATTCCCCATCCGCCCATGAGAGGCGAGCTCCAGGAGATCGTCGACGAGTTCGCCGACGCGCCCAAGGCGCTTCGCCTGCAGATCCTGCTCGACTTCGCCAACGGCCTTCCGCCGCTGCCGGACGACATGAACCGCGAGGGTCTCGAGCAGGTGCACGAGTGCCAGACGCCGTTCTTCGTCGCGGCGCCCGTGGACGACGACCGGCGCGTGACCCTGTACTTCGACGCACCGCCCGAGGCGCCCACCACCCGTGGATACGCCGGCGTACTGCGCGAGGGGCTGTCGGGCGCGACGGTGGACGAGATCCTCGAGACCCCGTCCGACTTCTACACCCGGATGGGGCTCTCCGAGCTGATCTCGCCCCTGCGCATGCGCGGCATGGGCGCGATTCTGGCGCGGATCAAGCGCCTGGTGGTGGAGCAGGTGGGCCGGTCTGATGGGACCGCCACGACGTAGGAGACACCGCTCCCGTGAGCAGCACCGCCGACCGCTACACCCACCAGGTCCGTCTGGTCACACGAGGACGATGAGTACGTGGCGACGTGCACAGCGTTCCCCCCGGCTGTCGGTCCTCGAATCCGACCCCACCCAAGCCCTGGACGGGATCCGCGATCTCGTCGCCTTCGTCATCGCCGACCTGACATCTGAGGGCGAACCCGTACCCGAACCGTAGGCCCGTCTACGGCTCGAGCCCGCGACGATGGGTGTCGCCCACGCGCTCGGCCACTCCCGGCGGCACACCTGCCGCCTCCGCATACCGAGACCACTCGCGGACCGCGGCGACCACCTCCCGGATGATGCGCTGCGGTTCACCGACCTTCAGTCGAGCATGACCGGCGGCGGCCAGCAGATCGTCCGCGGTGAACCCGTCGGCCCGTCCGTTCACCAGCATCTGGTGGGTCCCTGTCCACCGGCCGGCCGGGTTGTACGCGTAGGTCACGTCGTACGCGGGTGAGAGCCGCCACCGGCCGTCGCGTCCCATGAGGAACGAGATGTTCTTGGTGTGGTCGTCCTGGTTGCGGGCGATCACGTTGAACACCATCCGCCGGTAGAGCTCGGACCGATCGCCGGGCGGGACGTCGATCTGAAGCGCGACGCGCATGGCGTCCTCGTAGCCGTAGACGCGGGCCATGTTGAAGTCGAAGTGGGCGAGGCCGTTCAGGGTCTGCATGTGGACCTTCCCGCCGTCCGCGGTCCGGTCGAAGCGCTTCGCCATGAAGTGGCTGCGGCCGCCCTCCCGGAGCAGACGGGTCTCCGGCATGTCGATCCCCGCACTCCTCGCCATCAGGGAGTAGGCGTACTCGACGATGGTGTGTCCCATCGGATCAGCGAGTTCCTTGTCGCGGTTCTCGGAGATGCCGTCGAACTTGAGGATCCAGTGCTCGAACCCCGGGATGTGCGGCGCCTGCCCCGACCGCATCTCCCCGGTCGCCTCGTTCCACATCACCACGGCCTTTGCACGCGCACCCCCCGCCGACGACCCCACCGAGAGGATGCGCTGGAGCGCGCCGGTGCTCGTGGCGTCGACCGAGAACCCGGCGCGTTCGCGGAGCACCGTGTCGGCGAGGATGGCCAGTTCGCCCACGTCGAGCGGGTCGGCGTACGCGATGTCCGGATCCTGGGCGGGTACGTATTCCAGAGCGCCCATCCCCCGGGATCCCATGTAGCAAAGTGCCGCCACGCCGGTGAGGTCGGCCTCACCGCGCCCCTGGCGCTCGGCCCACGCGCGGATGAGGGCGTTGCCGAAGCGGTCGGGAAGGCTGTCGGCGACGAGCCCGGGAAGTCCACGGTACGTGCGCCGCGAGAGGTCCGGGAAGGCGTACACGCCGGACCGGAGCGGCATCACAACCGGGGACACCGCGATGCCGGACCGGAGGAAGTCCCGGTCGTATTCGAACGCTGCCACCCCGTCCGCGCCGTCCGAGATGTACCCGATGACGCTTCCCCAGAGGACGACGCGGGCGTTCACTTCTCGTCACCCCAACGCCATGTCGTCTCGTCGTCGCCGGATGCGGGTCTGCGCACCCGCATGCGTTCGCGGCGTCCGGCGACCATGGCCGCCTCCTCCGCCGGCGAGAGACCTTCGGACGGGAAGATGCGGATGAGGCTCTCGAGCAGACCGAGCTCGCGAAGGACGCGGACCAGAAGCACCATCGAGACCGACAGGCCGGTCTCGATGCGGCTGACCGTGTTCGCACCGACCCCCGCCCGTGCGGCCAGGTCGGTCTGACGAAGCCGGGCATCGACCCGGGCACGGCGTACCCCGTGGCCGATCGCCGCCAAGGCGTCGTCGTCTTCTGCCGAATGCGATTCCATATCCACAATAGTACACCAGATATGGTGAACTATCACCCTGTATCGTATTTACTCACCGCTATCGGTAAATAATCTGCCCCGATGTGGTTCCGGCGCGGCAGGCGGCGGGTCGATGAGACGCGCGTCCGGTCCCCGTCGTCCCGACGCGAACGCCGGGACGACGCGCGGAGAATCAGCCGATCGCGATCATCCGCTCGATCGACAGGCGCGCCCTGTCGGCGACGTCCTCGGGCACCTTCACCTCGTACTTCCAGTCGCGGAGCGCATCCCGGACCTTCTCGAGCGTGATCATCTTCATGTACTTGCAGATGTTCTTCTCGGAGACTGCCTCGAACCGCTTCTCGGGGACGTCCTTCGCGAGACGGTGCATGATCCCGTTCTCGGTGGCCACCAGGAACGTGCCGGCGGACGACTCCTTCGAGTAGCTGACCATCTTCTCGGTGGAGAGGATGTGCGTGCGGTTGTCGGCGAAGGCCATGCACTTGCTGGCGCAGCCGCACTCGGGGTGCACGAGCAGCTCGGCACCGGGGTGCTTCGCGCGCGCCTCGTCGATGTCGTCGGGGTGGATGGCGGCGTGCACGTGGCACTCGCCGAGCCACTTGTTGAGCTTGCGACCGGTGATGCGCTCGACCCACAGGCCGAGGAACTGGTCGGGGAGGAACAGGATCTCCTTGTCCTCCGGGATGGCCTCGATGACGGCCTTGGCATTGCCGCTGGTGCAGCAGTAGTCGCTTTCGGCCTTCACCTCGGCGGTGGTGTTGACGTAGCTCACGACGACGGCGCCGGGGTGCTGGGCCTTCCAGGCGCGCAGCTGATCGGCGTTGATGGAGTCGGCCAGCGAGCAGCCGGCGTCGAGGTCGGGGAGGAGCACGGTCTTGTCGGGCGACAGGATGCTCGCGGTCTCGGCCATGAAGTGCACCCCGCAGAAGACGATGGCCTCACTGTCGGTGGCCGCCGCCTGACGGGAGAGCCCCAGCGAGTCGCCGACGTAGTCCGCGACGTCCTGGACCTCGGGCAGCTGGTAGTTATGGGCGATGAGGAGCGCGCCGCGCTCACGCGCCAGGGCGCGTACTTCCTCCTGGATGAGAGTGATTTCCGCAGTCGTCATCGGTGTACCTCCAGTGAGACGTCCAGCCAGGTGGCCGAATGGGTGATCGCGCCGATCGAGATGACGTCGACTCCCGTCTCCGCCACCTCCCGCACGTTGTCGAGGGTGATACCGCCCGAGGCCTCGACCTCGGCGCGTCCTGCCACGAGCGTCACGGCCTGCCGCATCCGCTCGGATGACATGTTGTCGAGCATGATCCGCTGGGCTCCGCTGTCGATCGCATCGCGGAGCTGATCGTCGGTTTCGACCTCGACCGTGAGGCTGAGGTCCGGGTATGCGGCCCGTGCCGCCTGGACCGCGGCGTGGACACCACCGGCGATGTCGAGGTGGTTGTCCTTGATGAGGATCGCGTCGTACAGGCCGATCCGGTGGTTGACACCTCCGCCACAGGCGACGGCGTACTTCTCGAGCAGCCGGTGGCCGGGCAGCGTCTTTCGGGTGTCGAGGATGCCGGCACCGGTTCCGGCGACGGCGTCGACGTACCGGCGGGTGGCGGTTGCCACCCCGCTAAGGCGCCCCAGCAGGTTGAGGACGGTCCGCTCGGCGGCCAGGATGCCGCGTGCGGGACCCTCCAGCCGGGCGATCACCGCGGGGACCTCGCTGATGCGGTCACCGTCGGTCGCGACCAGGTCCACAGAAATCGCTGGATCGACACGACGGCAGACCTCGGCGACGACCGGCAGACCGGCGACGACACCCTCCTCCTTGGCGAGAAGCGTGGCCGTGCAGGTGACCTCGGCGGGAATCGTGGCGAGGCTCGTGACGTCGCCCGATCCGAGGTCTTCCGCGAGGGCCAGATCGACGATGCGCATGGCGTCGGTGGTGAGCGTGGCGTCCACGGTCGTCATGCCCACTCCACGAGTTCGGGCTCACGGTTCACCCGCTGGACGATGTGCTTGCGGAAGGCGTCGTCCTCGGTGCCGAAGTCACTGCGGTAGTGCACGCCCCGGCTCTCCTCGCGCATGAGCGCGGCCTCGGCGATCAGCCGCACGACGGTGTGCGGCAGACGGGTGAGGGTGCGCAGCCGGTCCGACGAGCGCACCAGGCCGGCGTCGCGCCACAGCGCCTCCTTCACCTCCCGCGGGGGCGGAGGTTCCGAGACGAAGGCGGGCGGCGGGCCCGCCGGCGTGACGAGCGGGTCGCGTTCGGTGGCGTGGAGTGCCGCGCGGCGCCCGAACACCAGGCACTCGAGCAGCGAGTTGGACGCCAGGCGGTTGGCGCCGTGGACGCCGGTGGTCGAGCACTCCCCCGCCGCGTAGAGCCGGTCGAGGGTGCTCTGCCCGTCGAGGTCGGTGACGATGCCACCGATGAAGTAGTGGGCCGCGGGCGAGACCGGGATGGGCGTCGTGGCCGGGTCGAGCCCCGACTCCTCCTGCACCTGCTCCATGAGCCCGTTGAACCGCGCGCGGTCGATGGCACGGAGGTCGAGTGCGACCTGCCCCGGCCGGTCGTTGATGGCGCGGGCCACCACGTCGCGGGGCGCGAGTTCCTCCACGAATCGCTCGCCCCGCTCGTCGAGCAGCGTCGCACCGGCGCCGCGCAGCGCCTCGGACAGGAGGAGCGAGGTTCCGACGAGCGCCGTCGGGTGGAACTGGGTGAACTCCATGTCGGCGACATCGGCACCCGCGTGATAGGCCGCGGCGATGCCGCCACCGGTGGCGGTGGGCGCGTTGGTCGTGCGACTCCAGAGGCCGCCGGCACCGCCGGTGGCGAGGATGGTCGCGCTGCCCGCGATGCCGCCGTCGGCGGTCAGGACGCCGACGCAGACTCCGTCCTCCACCCAGATGCCGCGGACCCGGATGCCGGTCCGGATGTCGATCCGCGGGGTGGCCGTCACAGCGGCCGCGAGCACACGCGAGACGTGCGACCCGGTGGCCGCGCCACCCGCGTGCACGATCCGGTTGCGCGAGTGGCCACCCTCCAGGCCGAGATCATCCTCGAAGTCGGCGCCGAGGTCGCGCAGATCCTGGATGCGGTCGGGTGCCTCGGCCACGAGCATGCCCACGGCGCTCGCCCGGCAGAGGCCACGGCCGGCCGCGTGGGTGTCGGCCTCGTGAAGGGCAACCGAGTCGTCGGGGCCGATGGCGGCGGCGATGCCGCCCTGGGCGCGCGAGCTGTTGGAGTGGTCGACCGCACCGGCACTGATCAGCAGGACGTCGCTGCGTTCGGCCGCGATCAGAGCCGCCTGAAGACCGGCGATACCCGCTCCGACGACGATGATCGGAGGGTTGCCTTCGCGGGGCTCGGTCGCTAGTTTGCGACTTGCAGTCGAAAACATGAGGCGAAGTTTACCAGACATGCAATTCCCGGCCCCCGCCCAGGTCACAAGTGCTGCAATCTTCCAGGTGCGCGACGGCATCCTCCAGGTGCTGGCGTGGCAGCGCGGCAAGCCACCCGAAGCCGGGAAATGGGCTCTGCCCGGTGGGTATCTGGCGCCCGACGAGGACCTGGAACGCTCCATCCGCCGGCATCTGGCCACGAAAGTGGACCTGCGCGAGGTCGCCCACATGGAGCAGCTCGGCACCTGGAGCGACCCGGCGCGACATCCGGGAGCGTGGGAGGTGATGACCGGCTACATGGGAGTGGTCGCGAGCGACCTCGATCCGACCCTGCCCGACGACACCCGCTGGCACCCGGTGGACGGGCATCCCATCATGGCCTTCGACTACGAGGACATCGTCCTCACCGCGCGCGAACGCCTGCGCGCCAAGCTGTCGTACACCAACATCGGCTTCGCTCTCTCCCCTCCCACCTTCACCATGAGCGAGCTGCGCGACATCTACCGCGCCGCCCTGGGCCACCCGGTGTCGGCGACCAACCTGCAGCGCGTGCTCGTGCGACGCGGTGAGCTGGAGCCCACGGGCAACCGGCGTCCCTCCGGCGCGGGAGGAGGTCGCCCGGCCGCGGAGTTCCGGTTCCGATCACGGGAGCTGGAGGTCACCGACCCGTTCGCCGTGCTCCGGCCCCCGCGGGAGTAGGCGACCACGGTCCCGCCGCCGAGAAGGCCACGCCCCCGGACACGGCACCCGTCCGGCGCCGATTTATTACAGTGCGAGCTGGATCAATAGCACCGGCAGCAGGAGGGTGAGTGAGATGACGGAGACGTTGGCCGAGGCGTTGGAGCGCGAGCACGTCGACATCGACGCCGGGATCGCTGCGTTCACCACCGGGTTGGCGGCGGGCGCCCCGCCGGTGGACGCGATGCTGGCGGCGATGGAAGCGCTCCGACGGCACATCTACCTGGAGGAGGCCATCCTCTTCCCGCCGCTCAAGGACCAGGGCTTCTTCGGCCCGGTGATGGTGATGCTCATGGAGCACGGCCGACTGTGGCAGATCATGGACGAGCTCGAGCCGCTCGTGCGGGACGGCGCCTCCGATCCGCGGATCGAGGGCCTCTGCATGGACCTGATGGCGCAGATCGGCGCGCACAACCCGAAGGAGGAGCAGATCCTCTACCCGGAGGCCGACACCACCCTCAATGGGCGGGCGTCATCCGAGCTGCGCACGTTCCTCGACACCGGATCGATGCCCGCAGGATGGGTGTGCCAGCACGCGAAGGCGCACTGACGACGCGCCCGGCGCTCCGACGAGCGTCGGTACGGTCACAGGGCCGGACGGACCATCCGCCCCGTCGAACGGGCGAGGGCCGCCCATACGCGTCCACGCTAGGCCACGATGTCCGCGAAGCGCAGTCGGGCCACCATCGCGGCCGTCCGGGCCAGGTCCCGGCTGGTCTCGGCGATCGGCTCCGCCGACGGGTCGCCCGAGCCGATGGGGAAGGCTGCGACGAATCCCGCCTCCCGGATCTGCCGGGGACCGAGTGCGAGCTGCCCGCACAGGCACACCGTGGGCACACCCTGGGCCGCGGCGCGGCGCGCAAGCGCGACGGGGGCCTTTCCGTCCAGTGACTGGAGGTCCAAACGCCCCTCGCCGGTGATGCACAGATCGGCGCCGTCCAGGGCAGCGTCGATGCCGACGACGTCGAGCACGAGATCGGCACCGGACGTGATGGTCGCACCGAACAGTGCGACCATGGTGCCCGCCACGCCACCCGCGGCCCCCGCGCCCGGGAGGTCGCGCACATCGGCATGCCCGTCCGCCACGAAGAGGTCGGCGAGGTTGCGCAGGCCCGCGTCGAGCGCGTCCACCTGCTCCGGCGTGGCGCCCTTCTGCGGGCCGAAGACGGCGGCCGCGCCGCACCGCCCGATCAGGGGGTTGGTGACGTCGCCGGCGATGACGACCTCGACGTCCGCCAGGCGCGGGTCGGTGTCAGTCACGTCGATGCGGGCGACACGGACGAGGTCGGCACCCGTGCCCTCGAGCTCCCGCCCGTCGGCATCCAGGATGCGACCGCCGAGCGCGCGGATGATCCCGAGCCCGCCGTCGGTGGTGGCGCTCCCTCCGAGGGTCAGGATGAGGCGCGTCGGGTTGAAGTCGAGCGCCGCACGGATCAGCTCGCCGGTGCCGTGGGTGCTCGCCGCCATGACGTCACGCTCGTCGTCGGTGAGGCGCTCGTACCCGGACGCCGCGGCCAGCTCGACCACGGCCGTGGGCGTCGCACCGCGCAGAAGGCCGATCCGTGCGGATACCGGACGCCCGAGCGGATCGGACACCGTGAATGCACGCTCCCGGCCGTCCCGCGCCATCAAGGCATCCCGGGTGCCCTCGCCGCCGTCGGCGACCGGCACCACCGCGACGTCGAGATCGTGCCCTGCGGCGCGCAGCCCCGTGGCAACGGCGTGCGCGGCGTCGACCGCGGATGCGGCCCCCTTGAACGGGGCCGGCGCCACCACGACGCGAGTCACGTCCCGATGGTCCCGTCGACCCCGAGGAAGTCGAGCAGCTCGTCGGACGTCAGCCCCGCCAGATGCGCGGCGTCCTCGCCGATGGGCATCGCGACCGGCGGGTCGGGCGCCGCGAGGAGTTCGGCGAGCTGGTCGGCGACCTCCTCGGCGGGAAGATCGACCCATTGGCGCCAGCGACGAAGTCCGCCCACCGTCTGGGTGGTCATCGCCGCCCACGGCCCGTCGTCGAAGCTCATCGCCGGCGAGCGCACGGCCGAGGCGGAGAAGCCCGTCGCCACCATGCCCGGCTCGACCCGGATGATCTCGACGCCGTAGGGCCGGATCTCGACGCGCAGCGTGTCGGCCATCGCGTCGAACGCCGCCTTGCTCGCCCGGTAGGCGCCGACGAGCGGAGTGCACAGGTGCGCCCCGACGGACGAGACGACCATGATGCGACCGCGCCGGGCCTCGCGCATCTTCGGAAGGACGGCCTGCGTCACGGCGAGCGCACCGAAGACGTTCGTCTCGAACTGGACGCGGAGATCGTCCATCTCGAGACCCTCCACCGGTCCGAGGTAGGCGTAGCCCGCATTGCTCACGAGCGCGTCGAGCGCACCTTCCGCGATCTCCTCGGCCGTCGCCACGGCGCTGCGCACGGTGTCGTGATCGGTGACGTCGAGGGGGACGACGGTGATCCGAGGATCGTCCCCGTAGTCGACCGCCGACGGATCGCGCGCCCCGGCGACGACGCGCCAGCCCCCGTCCGCCAGCGATCGGGCGACGGCCATGCCGAGCCCCCGGCTGGCCCCGGTGACGAGGACCACCCCCTCATCGGATTGACGCGTCATTCCTCAGATTCCTCCCGAGCGACCACCGGCAACGACGTCCGGACACGCGGCAGCCGGACGGTGAAGACGCTACCGATGCCCGGAGCCGAACGCACCTCGATGCTGCCGTCGTGCGCCTCGGCCAGACCACGCGCGATCGAGAGCCCCAGGCCCAGGCCGCCGCCCTGCCGGGACTCGTCGGCCTGGTAGTAGCGGTCGAAGATGAACTGCTGAGCCTCGATGGGGATGCCCGTGCCCGTGTCGCGGACCGTGAGGAACGCGTCGTGGTCGGAGTGGGAGACGCCCACGGTCACCTTGCCGCCCGACCCGGTGTTCTTGAGCGCGTTGTCGAGAAGGATGAGCAGAAGCTGCTCCAGACGGGCGGGGTCGGCGTGGACCATGACCGGCTCGTCCGGATGAGAGGTGACCAGCTCGACGCCCTCCCGCTCGGCGAGAAGCGCCCGGGATCCGGCGACCCCGTCGGCGAGCTCTCTCATGTCGACCATCTCGCGGTCCAGCGGGAGGGCGCCGGCGTCGATCCGGGCGAGCTCCAGCTGCTCGGCGATGAGCCGCTCGAGCCGCTGCACCTCGATGTCGGTGAGCTTGAGGAACTCGGCGCGCTGCTCCGGCGAGAGGTTCTCGCTCTCCATGAGCTCGAGGAACCCCTTGACGGCCGTGAGCGGAGTCTTGAGCTCGTGCGACACGTTGGCGATCAGGTCCCGACGGGCCCGGTCGAGTCCGCGCTCTTCCGTCACGTCCCGAAGGGTGATCACCGTGCCCGCCTCCTTCGAGAGACGGACGGCCGACAGGAGGACGTGGTGTCCGCCCCGAAGCTCGGCCTCCGCGATCTGCGGCGTCCCCGGCATCTCGGTGGCCTCGCCCACCACCGTGCGCACGGCGTCGGGGAGGTCCTCCAGGTGCAGTTCCGACACGCCCTCCGGCAGTCGCAGGAGGGCGCGCGCCGAGTCGTTGGCGACGGTCACCTCGCCCTGGTCGCTCACGGCGATCACACCCTCGACGAGGGCGGCCACCAGGGCGCGGGCACGGTCGCGATCGGTCACGGTCTCGTCGACCAGCCCCTCCAGGCGCGACGCCATGCGGTTGATGCTGCCGGCGAGCGACGTCAACTCCCGTGGCGACGACTCTGCCGCACGTGCCGAGAGCTCACCGCGGGCCAGCGCCGCGGCCGTGCCGGCCAGGCGGCGGATGCGCGATCCGAAGAACCGGGCGAGCGTGATGCCGATCAGGCTGGCGAGCCCGAGGACGAACGCGACGGCGATCATCACGCGCCGCTGCACCTGGACCAGTCGCGGCGGCACGCCGTCCATGGGGCGGGCGATCTCGAGGACCGCGTTCCACCGCTGGCCGCGATCGTCGCGGACGTTCACCGCGTTGGCGGCCTGGAGCACGTCGCGGCCTCCGACCCGCACCCGCCGTGACGCCACGCGGACCACATCGGGCTGAGGCGCCCTCCAGGCCTCGTTGATCTGGAGCGCCGGATAGCTGGGCCCGGTCGACGGCAGGAACCCGTGGGTGACACTCTCGCTGACGACCCGCGGCGGCAGCCGGAAAATCCGCGTGCCCGGAAAGACGGTGAGCCGGGCGTCCCCGCCGACCCGCTGGGCCAGGGTGTCCACGGAGTCCCGGGACGTCCACGCCCGTTGACCCTCCTGGTGCAGGTACGACTCGGTCTGGGTCTGGATGCGGTCCGACTCGGTGTCGCGGATCGAGCGCTCGAGGGTGGGGAGCACCACGACGAGCACCGCCAGGCTCGCGAGCACGCCCACGGTGACGAACGCGACGACCAGCCAGGCCGACAGGCCGACCCGACGCCGCCGCGGGGTGCCGGTCATGGCCCCGACGTGTCCTCTCCGCCGAACGCGTAGCCCACACCGCGCACGGTGCGGATGAGCGTGGGGGTGGACGCGTCGTCCTCGATCTTCTGACGCAGATGCCGCACGTGGACGTCGACGCTCCGCAGGTCACCGTAGAACGTGCCCTTCCAGAGGTGGTCCATCAGCTCCTGCCGGGTGAACACCCGGCGCGGCGACTTGGCCAGCTTGTGGAGGATCTCGAACTCGGAGAGCGTGAGGGTCAGCTCCTCGCCGTTCTTCTGAACCGAACGGGCCGCGGGATCGATGACCAGGTCGCCGACCCGCAGCGCCTCCTCCACGTCGGTGTCCATGCGGCCCCGGCGGAGATTCGCCTTCACCCGCGACACGAGCTCCCGCGGCGAGAACGGCTTGGTCACGTAGTCGTCGGCGCCCAGCTCGAGGCCGAGAACCTTGTCGAGTTCCTCGCCCCGGGCGGACAGCATGATGATGGGCATGCTGTGCTCGGCACGGATCCTCTGGCAGACCTCGAGGCCGTCCATGCCGGGCAGCATGACGTCAAGCACGACGAGGTCGACGGTGTCGCGATCGATCGCCGCAAGGGCGTCATCACCCCGGCCCACCGAGACGACCTCGAAGCCCGCATCCTTCAATGCGAACTCAACGATCGTGCGGATGGACTGCTCGTCGTCGACCACGAGGATGCGCTGAGACATTCCATGAAGTGTAGAGGGCCGGTCAGCGTGCACGCGGACACGTCGTCATGACGCCACGCACGGACGGCGGAGTCACGCCGACCGTGGAGGATCGGCCCGCGGACGACACCACCGACCCGGGACGGTCGGCCGCATGCCCACCGCGTAGGCTCCTCGGGATGTGGCGGACGTCCCTCTACGCGATCCTCGCGATCACGGGCGGCAGGTGCCCCGCGCCGCAGTCCACCGTGAACGCCCGGATGCGCGACGTGCTGCGCGGATCGCCGTGGAGTGCCGCGATGGTCTCGGTGATCATCTCGGCCGTCATCCTCGCCGCCCTCGCCCTCATCGGGGGGCAGGGGCACCAGGTGGCGCGCTCGCTGGGCGAGGGACCCTGGTGGGCCTACCTGGGCGGTGTGCTCGGCGTCGTCTTCCTGGTCACGAGCCTGGCCGCCGTCGTCCACATGGGGGCGACGGTGACCGATATCGCCGTCACGCTCGGCGGAACCGTCTCGGCGGCCGTCGCCGACCGGGTACGGGCTGCTCGGGCTGCGGGCCACGGATCTCGGCGGGCAGCGGATCACGGCGATCGGCCTGATGACCGTCGCGCTCGGACTCCTCCTGTACGAAGCGGTGTCGCGCGGCGGAAGCTGATCGTCGACGACCGGGCCGTCACCACCGCCGGCACGCATCGAACGCCCGGCCCGCACAAGGGATTCGGGGGTGTCAGGAGAAACCTCCTCCCTACCGTTACGTCACCGCCACCCGTCATCATCCGCACATGACCGATCTTCCGACGCTTCCCTCGGATTCATCCTCACCACCCCCACCTCCGCGCCGCAGCCGCTCGTCGCTGCTCGTGTCCGTGCTCATCCCCGCCATCGTCGGCGGGCTTGTGGCGTTCGGCGTGACGAGGTTCGCGGACGGCGACGGGCCCACCCGTACCGTCACCGTGACCGAATCGGTGGACGCCTCCGGTGAGACGGTCACGCAGGCACCCATCGAAGAGGACGGCGACTCCGACGCCAACGCGCCGTCGATCCCGGCCGTCGTCCGTCGCGCCGGACCGGGCGTGGTCGAGGTGCGCGCGGGCAGCGGCTTCGGCACGGGCTTCCTGGTGGACCGCAACGGCCGCATCCTCACCAACGCCCACGTCGTCGGATCCTCGCAGCGGGTGCAGGTGGTGTACCAGGACGCGACACAGGTGACGGCCCGGGTGATCGCCGCGGATCCGGCCATCGACCTGGCCGTCCTCGATGCCGGGGATCCCCCGGCATCGGCGTCGGTGCTGCCGCTGGCGCGCAGCCGGGATGTGCAGGTGGGACAGACGGTCATCGCGATCGGAAACCCTCTCGACTTCTCGAACAGCGTCTCCAGCGGGATCGTGTCGGGCCTCAAGCGGCAGATCTGCTCGCCGGACCGGACGCCGATCGGCAACGTCATCCAGACCGACGCCGCGATCAACCAGGGCAACTCCGGCGGCCCGCTCCTCGACGCGCACGGACGGGTGATCGGCATCAACTCCCAGATCGCCAGCCAGGGCGGTGGCAACGAGGGGATCGGCTTCGCGGTGCCGATCGACACCGTTCGACCGGTCATGCAGGACATCCTCGAGCTGGGGAAGCCACGTCACGCGTGGATCGGGATCACGGGTGAGGAGCTCACCCCCCAGACGGCCAAGGACCTGGGACTGGAGGGCAAGACGGGCGTCGCCCTCCGGACCGTGGAGGCGGGCGGGCCCGCCAAGGCCGCCGGCCTCGTCCCGACGAACGTGCAGTCGGATGACGCCCCTCCGAAGGGCGCGGACATCATCACCGCTGTGGCGGGGCGCCCGGTCCGCGACTTCGGCGACCTGTCCCAGGAGGTGTCCAGCCGTCGCGTGGGCGAGTCGATCGAGATCACCTACCTGCGGGACGGCACCGAGAGGACCGCAACCGTCAAGCTGGCCGATCGGCCGCCCTCTGTGGGTCCCAATCCCTGTTCATGAGCGCGACGGAACGCCCGCACGGGGTCGAGATCACGGTTCGGCCCGCCGCACTCGATGACGCGCACCGCATCGGCGAGATCTACGACGAGGCGATCGCCGCGGGCAACGCCACATTCGCCGTGGCCCCGCATCCCGAGAGCGAACGTCGCGGCTGGCTGGCGGGGCGGGCGGCGACCGCACCCGTCTTCGTCGCCGACATGGACGGAACCGTCGTGGGCTGGTCGGCCATCGCGCCTTTCAGCCACCGTTCGTGGTTCAGCGGCGTCGGCGAGTACACCGTCTACGTGACGGCGTCCGCACGCGGGCGGGGTATCGGGACCGGGCTTCTCGACGACCTCATCCTCAAGGCCCCCGCGTTCGGCTACTGGAAGCTGGTCGGCCTCATCTTCCCCGAGAACACCGCCGGACTCGTTCTGGCGCGCCACGCCGGATTCGTGGAGGTGGGCACGTTCCGCGATCACGGACGCCTCAACGGTGACTGGCAGGACATCTCGATCGTCGAGCGACACCTGGAGCGACCACGCTGAGTCGACGCTGCGGCAGCGCCGCGATCGTCGCGGTGGCGGCCATCGCGCTCGCGGGATGCGGATCGGTCGGCACCTCCCAGTGCGGACCGTCCGATCCGCCGACCGTGCTGAGCGGCCATCAGAGGGTGAATCCCGTCGTCGCCTCGAACGGCGGCACCGACGCCATCGCCGCATGGCAGACGACGACCGGCGCGCCCGTGGAGGTCCGCACCCGGCGAAACGCGGGAGCCTGGAGCCCGGTGCAGCAGATCGGCGGACGCAACTCGCGCGAACCGTCGGTGGCCATGACCGTCGACGGCCGGGGCTTCGTGGCATTGCAGACCCATGACGAATCCCATCGCGCAAGGATCGGCGTGATGACCGACGCCGACGGGTGGACGTCGACGACGTTCATCTCGGCCGAGAACCGGAGCGCACGCAAACCGCGCATCGCGTTCGACCGGGCGGGGCGGGCCATCGCCGTGTGGCAGGCCGACCGGTCCGGGACGTCCACCGCGATCCAGATGTCCGAGCGGAGGGCCGACGGCACCTGGTCCGAGCCGCAGACGATCTCGGACAGCGGCCGTGTGGGCACTCCGCATCTGGCCGTGGCACCGGACGGCTCGGCCGTGGTCGCCTGGCATGGTCAGTCCGGCCGCCGCACGCAGATCTGGGCCGCGGCCCGCGATGCGGCCGGAACCTGGTCCGATGCCGAGCCGGTGTCGTCCGCGGTTCATCACGCACTGGATCCCGGTGTCACCGCGTTCGCAACGGGCGTCGGCGCCGTCGCCTGGGTCGAGTCCGGGCGCGGCGGACCGACGTACGTCAACGTGGCCCGCCTCGCCGACGGTGAGTGGGACACGCCGGCCACCGTCACCGAACCCGATGAGATCCCGCGCGAGATGTCCCGTCCCGGACGCGCCGACATGGCTCCGGGCCTCGTGTTCGCACCCGATGGGCGGCTCACGGTCTCGTGGGCCGCGGGGAGAGGCGGGGCGACCGAGGTGGCGACGGCGACGACCGACGACGCCGGACGCTTCACGCCCGTCCAGCCGCTGTCGCGACCCGGCCAGCAGGCGGGAGGCGTCGCCGTCGGACGTGCACCGGGAGGGGTTCCGGTGACCGGCTGGGAGGAGATCGACGGCGGCCTGCTGCGGGTCCGGACCAGAACCGCGGACGGCGTCTGCCGCGACGTCGCCCCGGCGGACGGCGAGTCCGCAGGCATCCGGATCGCCGGAGGGACCGCGCCCGTGGCGGTGTACATCGACCTGAACCGCGGCCGGATCATGGCGGCCGACCTCACGTGAGACGTCGCGCCGCCCTCATCGTCGCGCTCACCTTCGGATTCTGGGCCGTGATCCGGTGGGTCATCTACGCCTACCCCCAGCTCGGCGACACGCGCGTCTACCAGCACGCGGTGCGGATGATCGACGCCGGCTTCATGCCGTACCGGGACTTCGACATCGAGTACCCGCCGCTCGCCACCGGTTCGTTCTGGCTGATCGACCGCATACCCGGGCCGCCGACCTTCGCGTTCTCGATGGCCATGTGCGCCGCGCTGGCGGCGTCCGCAGTGGCCGCGCTCGTGCTCGCACAGCAGATGCGGCTGCCCCGGGGACGCACGGTCTTCGCCGTGGCCGTCACCATCCTGCTCCCGGTCCTCCTGGGGACCCTGCTCCAGACCCGCTACGACCTCTTGCTCACGGTGTTCCTGGCTTGGCTGACCGTTGCCGCGGTCGCCCGGCGCTTCGGATGGATGTGGACGCTTCTCGCCGTCGCGACAGCGATCAAGCTGGTGCCGGTCCTCCTCGTGCCCGTCCTCGCGATCTGGCACTGGCGTCACCGCGGCACCAAGCGTGCGGCGGGAGGCGTCGCCGGCTTCTCCGCCGGCGTGGCGCTCACCTTCATCCCCTTCGTCATCATGGCGCCGTCGGGCATCTGGCAGCTGTTCGCGTACCACCTCGAACGCCCCCTGCAGATGGAGTCCCTGGGGTCGTCGATCATCCACGCGCTCGGCCTGAGCTTCGAGCAGGTGCAGAGCTACGGGAGCGACAACATCGACGGCCACGCCCCGCAGATCGCCGCAACGCTGTCCACGGTGGCGCTGGTGGTGGCCATCGCCCTCATCGCCGTCCTGTTTCTCCGCATCTGCCGCGGAACGCCGGACGGACGGCACCTGGTGACCGCCGTCGCCGCGACCCTGCTGGCGTGCGTGGTGTTCGGCAAGGTCGTCTCGCCCCAGTACCTCGCGTGGCTCGTGCCCATGGTGCTCGTCATCCCCGGCGTTCCGGGGACCTTCACCGCGGTCGGGGTGGCCGTGTCGCTGCCCGTGACACAGCTGGTCTTCCCCCTCCTCTACCGGGACCTCGTCGAACGTGCCGCACCGCTGCCGGTCGCGCTGCTGCTCGTCCGCAACCTGATTCTCGTCGCGGCCCTCGTCGTGGCGACGGCGGTGCTCGTGCGGGCGACCGGATGGCGCGTCGGACAGGAGGCCACCGTCACCCCGGCGGCCTCCCGGTCGGCGCCGACCACCTGAGCGGCAACTGTACTTTCGTGTAGTTCCGCCGGAGGATTGTGGTCTTTTAGACTTTTCGACTGACGGATCACGCCGTGTCGCGCACGGTCGAAGGGGAGAGCCACACCATGGATGGATCCATACTCGCGAAGGACAGCAACCCCTACGCGTACGACGCGGTGACGAAGGGGTACGGTCCGATGCGACGCGCGGACCCGCGCTTTCTCCGTCTGATCGCCCGGGCGGTGGGCGGCGCGGCGTCGGTGATCACGGTGGGAGCCGGGACCGGCGGATACGAGCCGCCGGATCGCAGGGTGGTCGCCGTGGAGCTGGGCGACTCCATCATCGCCCAGCGCGACGCCGCTGCGGCCCCGGTCGTGAAGGGCGCCGCCGAGGCGCTGCCGTTCCGCGACGGATCCTTCGCCGCGTCCATGGCCGTCCTCACGATGGAGCACTGGGCGAACCCGCTGACGGGACTCCGCGAGCTCGCCCGCGTCGCGACGCGCCGGGCGATCGTGCTGACCCTCGATCCGTCCCGTCTGAGCGACTTCTGGTTGTACCGCTACATCCCCGACGCCGCTTTCCTCCAGTCAATGCGCTACCCGTCCATCGACGCGGTGCGCGGTGCGCTCGGAGGCGAGTCCCGTGTGATCACCGTGCCCATCCCGCACGACTGCCGCGACAACATCATCACGGCCCACTGGCGGCGTCCGTCGGCGTATCTGGAGCGGCGCGTGCGGCAGCGCATCGCGATCCTCGCGGAGCTCGGCGACGACCACATCCTGGACGACCTGCGGCGCCTGTCGGAGGACCTGCGAAGCGGCGCATGGGACGCGACGCACGGATGGATGACCGGTCGCAACGAGATTGATCTGGGCTACCGGCTCGTCGTCGCCGAGTACGCGCCGACCGACGACGCCTGATCTCCGGCGGGGCCGGTCCGGCCCTGGCGCGGCGCGCGCACCCGGCCGGCCCGACGACGGGCACGCTACGATCGGTCGCGTGGCACTCCTTCTCGCAACCGACCGCATCGACTACACCGAGGCGTGGAACCTGCAGCGGAGGATCGCGGCGGCGCGGACGTCCGATGCGATCGACGACGTCGTGTGGGTGCTCGAGCACCCGCCCGTGTACACCTATGGACGGCACGGATCGCGGTCGGACCTGTTCGTCGACGACGCCACGCTGGAACGGCTGGGCGCCAGCTGCGTGCACAGTGACCGCGGTGGCCTCATGACCTGGCACGGCCCGGGACAGACGACCGGCTACGTCATCGCCGACGTCCGCCGGCTGGGCGGCGTGCGCCGGTTCGTCACCGCCCTCGTCGACTCCATGCGCGAGGCGAGCGGACTGGACGGGGCCGAGAGCGACCACGAGCGCATGGGCGTCTATGTCGAGGGACGCAAGCTGGGGAGCGTCGGCATCCGGGTGACCTCCGGCGTGTCGACCCATGGCATCGCCCTGAACCGCGACGTCGACCCGATGTGGGGCCAGATCATGAGCGCGTGCGGCGCGCCCGACGTCACGCCCACGTCCATCGTGACCGAGGGCGGCGACGGTGCGCGGCCAGTGGTGGAGGGGGCGTTCGCCCGTGCCCTGGCCGATCGCTTCGACTGGGCACTCGACCCCGTCGACCGCGAGGGCATCGAGGCCCGGCTGCCCGACGCGCCGTAGGGGGTGCTTCCGCGCTCTCGCGGCGTGGCGCGCAACCCGGCGGGTGCGGATATGCGCCATTGGCCCATCCGCCCTCCCGGTCCGGCGGCAGGAGCCACGGATGCCGGGTGGTCGGCCCCGGCGGATCGGACGGGGCGGGTGGGAGGATGCCCTTCCGCCGGGCCCGCGGAGGACCCACCCAGCCCAACGGCAGGTGCCGCACCCACCGGTGACGCAGGCGCCATCATCCGCGCCGCGGAATCACCCCTCTAGAACATCAGCAGTTCCCAGTGGGCGAGGGCGCCGGCGACGAGCTCGGCATCGTCGGGGTCGTGCCCGGCGTCCCTGACCCAGCGGGAGAGGGTGTCCGGGTCGAGCTCACCGGGCTCCGCGTCGGGATGGCCGAAGCGCAGCGCCTCGGCGAGCCGCTCAGCCGGGACGGCCAAACAGGTTCACGGCGGCGGCCGCGGCGAGTATCAGGACGAGGAAGCCGTAGACGGTGTACCCGAGCACGAGCACGAGCGCCGCGAGAGCACAGAGCAGGACGACCATGACGGCCCAGAAGGCTCGGGGCAGCCCTCCGGCGCCCAGCGACCACCCCTGCTCCGGGGGTGCGACGCGACGACGCACGCTCTTTGGACGGCCCTCCGACATACGGACGGAGCGTAGCGTGTAGCGTCGCCGGAGAACGACAATCACGAATGAATCGGAGGACGTTATGGCGGCCAGCGTCGGCCAGGAGGCCCCGGACTTCACCCTTCCCAGCCGCGGCGGGGAGACGATCACCCTGTCGGACTATCGCGGTGCGAAGAACGTCGTGCTCGTGTTCTACCCCCTCGCCTTCAGCGGGGCGTGCACCAAGCAGCTGACCGAGATCGGCGAGAACGAGGCGCGCTACGCGGGTGCCGACGCGCAGGTGATCACCGTCAGCGTCGACAGCCACTTCTCACAGTCGGCGTTCGCCGATGCCATCGGCCTGAAGGACACCGTCATGGCGGCGGACTTCGAGCCCAAGGGTGCGGTCGCCCGCAGCTACGGCGTCTACCTCGACGAGCGCGGGATCAGCACGAGGGCCTCATTCGTCATCGACAAGGCCGGCATCGTGCGCCACGCGGACGTGAAGCCGACTCCCGCCGATGTGCCGGACGAGGAGGCGTACTTCAGCGCCCTCGCGGCCTGCGACGTTTAGGGTGCCCTGATGCAGTGTGCCCACGCGACGTGTGTATGTGAGCCCGCGGCGGGCTCGGACTTCTGCTCATCCTTCTGCGAGGAGAACCCGGACACCGACGAGTGCCACTGCCACCACGAGGGGTGCTCGGCCGGCCATCACCACTGAGCCGCAATGGTCGTGGACGGGCACTCCCCGGTCAACGGTTCCTCTGGGCTTCTCGGCGTTCTCTGAGTTCTCCTGGGCTTGTCTCGGCGGGTGCCACGGTATGGCCGAGCGCCCAAGCATCACCACGACCTGCTCGCCGCGGCGCTTGTGATCACGCCGGCGCACTTGCGGTCCTCGGTGCCCCGATGCCGTAGGTCCCGCGCCGGATCATCCGATACAGCCCGCGATGGATGAACGCATGCCGAGAAGCCGTCGGGACCGAGTACGCAGACACCGCGTACGAAACCTGCTCCTCGCGCTTGCGGCATGCGGCACCATCGCCGGAGCCGCGTGCGGGGGCACCAGCATCACGAGCAGCGCCGACGAGGCGCTCGTGACCGATGCCGTCGAGACCTCGCCTCTTACGGCCTGAGCACCGACCAGATCCTCCGACGAACGAGGACCGCAGCCGTTGCCGCGACGTCCGTCCGCGTCACCGGCTCCGGCAGAGCGAACGACGGACCCCTCTCGTTCGACATCCGGTTCGTCTCCGGGCTGGGCGCCAGGGCACGACCACGAGTGACGGGACGGTCCTCGACTTCGTCGTACGCGACGCCGACGTGTTCCTTCGCGGCAACGACATGTACAGGGAGTGGCTGGGCCCGGCCTGCTCGGAGCGCGTCAAGGCGACGATCGGCGGCAGATATGCGAGGACCACGACCGGCGACCCCGATCTTCCCAGCATCCGATCGATCGCAGACATGCGGACCTTCCTCGAGGAAGCCCTCGTACCCGACGGGCCTCTCGCGCGAACCGACGGCAGGGTCACGGATGGCGTTCCCACGGTCGGTCTCGAGGACACCGACGCGAACAGGTCCGGTGTGATCTACGTCTCCGACGACAACGAGCACTCCCGATCGCGATGAACGCGAACGGAACTGACAACGGCGGCCACATGCGGTTCTCGGATTGGAACGGCGTTGATGGGATAGCGGCTCCTCCGGCCGCCGAGGTGCGGGATGTCAGCGGTCTGGACGGCTGATCGAGAGCCCACCACCAGGCCACCAGCCACCCCCGGACGGATCCAACGGGGGGTGGCGCGTACCCACAACGATCCCCGCCGCACGAGAAGCGGGCACGAGCGTCGGGCCTGGTGGTCGGCCGGAGCGGACGAGCGGATGGCCCTCCGCCAAGCCCGGATCAGACCTCCGGTGCCTCCGCCGGGGCCCCTCCCGTCGACAGCGCCAGCTGTCCGCAGGCGGCGTCGATGTCGGCGCCGCGTGACCGCCGAACGGACGGGGTCACCCCCGCGCGTTCCAGGGCGATGATGAAGCGTTCGCGTCGTTCCGACGAGCTCGCGCGGTACTCGCCGCCCGTCGGGTTGAACTCGATCAGGTTGATGTGGAAGTTGCCGTCGCGCACCAGATCGGCCAGACGGCGGGCGTCCTCCTGCCGGTCGTTCACCTCGTGCAGCAGCAGGTACTCGATGAACACCCTGCGGCCGGTGGTGTCGCAGTACCGCCGGCACTCGGCCATGAGGTTCGCGATCGGCCAGCGGTTGTTGATCGGCATCAGAGCACTGCGGGTGGTGTCGTCCGCAGCGTGCAGCGAGATGGCGAGGCGCACCGGCACGTCCGCCTTCGCGAGTTCGGCGATGCCGGGTACCCATCCGGCGGTCGAGATGGCGACTTTGCGCGCCGAGATGCCGAGACCCTCGTCCGGATCGGTGAAGTAGCGGCAGGCGTCGAGCACGGCGTCGAGGTTCTGCATGGGCTCACCCATCCCCATGAACACGACATTGCTGACGCGTGCATCGGCGCGCTCGGCCTCGGCCTGTGCGTAGACGACCTGATCGACGATCTCGTCGGCCCGGAGGTCGCGTCCGGCACCGAGCTTCCCGGTCGCGCAGAAGCGGCAGCCCAGCGCACATCCCACCTGACTCGACACGCAGACCGTCCGCCGCCCGCGGGCATGGGCGATCGACACGGCCTCGATCCGGGACCCGTCATCGGCGCCGAAGAGCCACTTGACGGTGCCGTCGGTGCTGAGCGCCGACGCCCGCGGCGTGACGGCCCAAAGACCGGGCCCGTCCTCCATCCTGGCGCGAAGCGCCTTGGGCCATGAGGTGATGTCGCCCCAGGCCATGGCGCCGTGGCGCCGGGCCTCCTCGGCCTGGCGTGCACGGTATGCGGGCTCGCCGAGCTCGGCGAGCCGCTCTTTCAACGAGGGAGCGGCGGTGCTCATGGGTCTCCGGTGCGGCGGGCGGGGACGTGACGATCAGCGGATCGTCAATGGTAGCGCCACGTGTGTGCGGTGGCCTGGGAGGCCCCCTGACCTGGCGGATGGGTGCGCCGGCCATGGCGGTGTGGTGGAAACGACATCACCCGACATACCCGGCCATCATCCAGCGGGCCCTGTCACCGGCACCCTGGTCGAGCGTGACCGACAGCCGGTCCGGAAGAACGGGTGCCGTGTCCGGAGCGATGTCCGCTCCCGTGTCCACCACACAGATCACACGATTCGTCGCAGGGGCCGGGAGGTACCGCATCCACGTCGCGTTCAGGCCAACGGCCCTGGAGTGCGGGATGGGTCTCGGCCATCGCACCCGACGTGCACATCACGCCGACGAGCAATGCGCCGACGAACGTGGCGGATCGACCCAGCCGCAACGCTCTCACCGAACCGCGAGCCGGTGGGATCGACTGACGCCGGCGAGATAGGGCCAACCGTTGTCAGCGGGTACCAGGACACGGAATCGGATCGCGTAGCCGCCCGGCTTTCGGAACCGGTAGCTGAGCGCGATCCGACCGTTCTTCCCGACGCGACCGTTGACGGCAGGTCGCCACCTGCCTCTCTCGTCCGCCCACTGCAACTGGATCGACTTCCCGTACGAGCCGACACCGGGGACCAACCGGCCCCGAACCACGAGACGGTTGGTGCCACCCCTCGTGGTCATCCGCATGCCCACGTTGACCCGTGGCCGAACCTCCATCCAGGAGACTACCTGCCGCACATGAGGCTGCCCGACCAGATTGACCGTCCAGCGATGGCCGATGCCCGCATTCACGACGAAGCGGAACGCCCCGGTCGCACTCGTTCGCCGTCCCTGGATGTGCCGGCCCGTGCTGTCACGGAGTTCGATCCCCTCATCCGGCAGCGCCGTGCCGTCGGGCGCCCGGAGGGTGCCGCTGAGGACGACCCGGCCGTTGTGGGAACGTCGGACCACGGGCACGATCCGGCCGTCCACCCGGCGGGTCGTGCGCTGCTTGACGGCCGCGAGTCCCGTCGTCTGGAACGGCCGGATGCGTCCCGCAGGGGCCAGCGGACGTCCCAGGACGACGGGTTCCGTGCGTGCGCTGGCCGAGTTGCCGGCGTTGTCGATCGCGACCATCACGAGCCGGGCCGTTCCCGCGTTGTGGGCCGGTGTACCCGGCGCGCCGATGTTCAGGAGTTCCTCGTCGTTCGTCGCCACGACGGGCCCGCTCGGCGAATGGAGTCGGACCTCGAACCTCTTCAGACCCGAGAGCGCATCACCGGTCCGCCCCCTCGACACCGACACCACGCCCGGAGCAGGGGTCGCGACCAACCGGATCTCCGCCAGCGGCGGCTCCTTGTCGATGCGAACCGTGGCCACCTGCGAGGCGTGCCCCGGCCGGCCGACACCGTCGACCGCCCGCGCCTGATAGTTCACCTGTGCACTACCCGCCAGCGTGAGAGTCGTGGGTGTATCGATCCAGCCCGCACCGTTCTCGTTGCGCTGGTAGCGGACGACACCGGACCCGGGATTCGAGGCACCACCGATCGTGACGGTGACATTTCGATTGGTCCACCCGCCACCGGTGTCGGGTACGACGGTGATGCTCGGCGCCGACGCCGGGACCCGATCGACCCCGAACGTCGTGCACTCGCTGGCCCGCCCCCAATGAGGGGCATCACGAAAGACACAGAGCCGCTTCCCGTCGCCGTCCCCGAGACCGTTCACGGGGATCAGAGCCGTGACCACACCATCGGGCCGGTCTCCGAGCCCGACGGATCCCCCTCCTTCGACCTGGGCACCGACGCCGCCGCGGAACAGTGCGTTGTCCGCCGTCGACCACCACGCCTGCACATGGTCGCCGGTGACCCACCGGTCGGCCGACGGCCGCCCCACCGAGGGTCCCTGGAGGTCCTCCAGCTCGACGTCCCGCAGTTCGTTGCGCAACAGGAGGCCCCCTTGGCTCAGGGTCTGCGTCGCTCTCTGGAACACTCCGCCGTAGACGCACGCGCCCTTGGACGGAAAGCCGTGCGCATCGTCGTGGATCACATCGTCCGCCATGGTTTCGACGGCCCGGGTGTGCAGATCCTGTCCCGCGGAGTCCTGGATCCGCATGTTCATCGCCGCGATGCCGTTGTGGCGGATGCGGCGCACGGTGACGCCCACGATGCGCGTACCGGCGAAGGGGGTACACCAGCCCGTCTGGTGGTGGTGCCCCGCCTGAAGCCGCGTGCCGTTCGGAACGAACAGCGTGTTCGCATCACCGTCGTAGTGCTGCCAGGGACCCGCGGCGCTGACCGTGCTGTCCCACGCTCGTGGTCCGAGGTTGAGCGTCGGTCCGGCAGCGGCGGAACCGACTCCCGCGAACGCCGACGCGACGGCCGCCAGCGTGCCGCGGCGAATCCACCTGAGGGCACATCCGGTCATGCGTTGTTTCCCTTCCGACGGCACCCTGGACCGGCGACGCCGAGTGACCGCGCATCGCTCGCGCGAATCCACGGAAACGGCGGCGGCCGCATCACGGACTGAACTCCATCTCTGCCGATCCCCGGCGTGCGGACGAACGCGGCGCCGACGATGGCGTCGGTGTGACGCGCGCCGGAGGCCGTGACGCCACGGGCCTGGTCCAGATCCGCGCCGCCACCGAGGGCGTGGTGCGCTCCACGGGCTTGGACTTCACCTTCGTGGCCGTCCGTACCACCTTGACCGTGCGCTTCGCGGAGGACACCGCCCCCGATCCGGACGACGCCGATATCGCCGCCGCCGCGGTTCCGGAGGGCGCGACCGGCGGCGGAGCGGTCGGAACCGGCGATGCAGACGACGCCGGAGCCGCAACGGACTGTGCCGACGGAACGCCCGTCTGCACGGCATCGACGACCACCGGGGTGCCGATGGCGCCGGCGACGACCACCGCCGCGGCGCCGACGCCCCTTCGCGTGGCGAGAAGCGCGGGGAAGTCGAGCCAGATCTGCGTTGCCTGACCCGCCCGGAACTGCGCCCCCTGACTCACCCGATCCCACCAGCTGAGCGCGACAGACGGATCGGAGGAGAGCGATTCGACGGCCGGCGGCACAAGGAGAAGTCCCGGCACAAGAGACGAGAGCAGCCGCGTCTGATCACGGCGCTCGCGGAACTCGGCACGGCAACCACCGCAGTGACGAACGTGGAGGGACAGCCGACGCCGTTCGGAACCGGTCGCCTCGGCATCCAGCACGCGCGTGATGAGGTCGGTCATGGGACGGCACGCCGAGCCCGACTCGACGCGCAACTCGAACTCGCGGACCCTGCGCCGCGCCTCGACGATCGCCCTCTCGACCTTGCGGGACGTGTACCCGGTGATGTCCTCGATCTCGCGGTGGCTCGCACCGGCGCTTCGCAGGAGAAGACAGGTGCGCTGGGTATCCGTCAGCCCATTGAGCGCATCCTGGATGGTCCGGTAGCGCTCCCTCCACGCGTACGCCCTCTGCGGGTCCGTCTCATCTCGCACCGACAGCGTCGGTCCGGCAAGTGCGCCGAGGCCCTCATCGTCATGCGGAAGCTCCCGCTGATACGTCTCCCTGATCCGAAGGGCCTCACGCCGGATGACGGTGTGAAGCCACGCGATGAAATCGTCGTCCACCAGGTCGGGCCCCTTGGTGAGCGCGATCTCCATCGCACGCTGGTAGGCGTCCTCCGCGTCGGCGAGCGACACGGAGAAGCGAAGTGCGTAGCGAATGAGCGCCGGAGCCTTGCCCAAAGCCCCGACGACCGCACTGCGCCGACCACGGCCAGCGTCGGCGTCCGTCCTGTCCTGATGTGTCTGATGGGTCGACATAGGGTGCATTCGGAGTCCATAAGACTCTAAAACCTTCTACAACTACTCGAAAGTCTAGAGTTCGTTCGGTGGGCCTTGGACGAGTGCGCTCGTCGGAGCACACGAACAAGGCGGCACTCCTCTAAGGGCTGGGACGAGCGTTTCCACCCCCCTCCCTTCCACCCTGGTCCCGCAATTTCCGCGAATTTCCGCACCGACTAGGATCCCGTCCATGGAAATCCCCCACGTGCACCGCGTCGAGCGACAGGTCGTCATGAGCGAGGTCGACCTCTCGCAGATCCATTTCACAACGCTCGTGAGCCACATGGATCGCGGTCTCAGCGAATGGCTCGTGCAGATCGGTCACCCGTTCCTGTGGATACTGGAACACGGCCCGGGGATTCCGATCGTCAACGTGAACCTCGACATCGAGAAGCGCATTCATCTCGACGACGTCCTCGTCGTGACCACGAGCGTGGGGGCGTTCGGCCGCAGCTCCTTCAAGAGCCGCCATCTCTTCGAGCGAGACGGAGAGCGGGTGGCGCGCGGCGAGCTCACCCACGTCTGCGTCAATCGCCAGACGCGCGAGTCGGTGCCCGCCCCGGACTGGCTGCGCCAGCACGAGGTATTTCCGAAGGCGGGCTGACGAAGGCCCCGCACGGACGCGGGGCCTGTCAGATCATCTGATCCCGCGGGGGATCTTCGACGGGATCCGGGTCACGGTCTGCGGTCCCGTGCGGGTGATGGTGACCGTCCCCCGGCCGGAGAGCATGCAGGCGACACCCTCCCGCTCGGGATTTCCGATCGTGAAGTGCGGAGCGCTCTGGACGGGCCGGAAGCTGCGGACCAGCCCCACGTCGGGACGCGCGGTGACGTTCCAGCAGTCACCCGAGAAGCGCACGGGGTAGACGATGGGCTTCGGATTGCGAAGCGTCGCGAGGTTCGCGAGTCGCCGGTGGAGGCCCGGCAGCGGAAGCTGCACCGTGGTGGTGCGCCGTTTGACCGAGAACTCCGACTCCCTGGTGGCAAAGCTCACATCGTGGAGCGTGCGGAAACAACCGGGCTTGATGGCGGCGCCGAGCGACGTGAGCTTGGGACCGTGGACCCGGTGGATGATCAGGGAGCCATCACCATTCCGCCCCGGCTCCTCGGCCGGCTGAAGGGTGACCGCTGCGCGACCGGCGATGCGGTTGCAGGTGGGTGAGGTGACCTCCGGCGGCACGGGCGGCGGGGGATCGGTCCCACATCCCGAGGGCGGGTAGTTGACCTCGAGGTCCCACGCGCCGGAGCGGCCCGACTGGACGAAGCCGCCCGGCGCCCCGAAGAAGGTCGGTACGGCGTAGGTGCCGTTCTGGAGATTGGTGGCGCCGCCCACCATGACCACCTTCACCGGCTTGGCGAGCTTCGCCGACTTCGCCCCGTTGGGATGGGTGCGGATGCGCCATGTGTACGCCACATCGACGTTCTCCTGCGGCGCGTGGCAACCCGGCTTGACGCCCTGCCAGATCGAGCGCTGCGTGGCCGTGATGTCGATCTTCACCGACACCGGGTACCGGGCCATTCCCATCTGCGCGACGGACGTGGACGGCACCACGAGTCCGATGGCGATCAGACCGACGATAAGAGCGCCGATCACCCGGCGATGGAGAACATGTGAGAGTGACATGCGGGCACACTACGCACCGACGACACCGATGTCGATGCGGCACGCAGATTGCGTTCGCAGGTGCCCGGATACATGGCGTCGCCAACGGGTCAGGGAATCGACACATCCGTCGCGGGACACGTCACGCGGCATCGACGAACGTGGGTCGCCAATCCAGTACCCCGAGGAGGCCCCATGGGCATCGAGCCACAGTCCTACGCATGGTTGATCGACGATCGCCTGGTCGTCGCGGAGCGCCCGGGAGGCGGCGGCCGATCGCACCGCATCGCCCGACGACAGAGCGAGTTCGAATGGTGGCGCGACGCGGGCGTCCGGCACCTGGTGTCGGGGATGCGGTCCCGCCACGGACTGGTCGACGCGGCCCTGTTCGGGTTCGGCGTCAGCTGGTGCCCGATCGCGGACGGTGAGTCGGCGTCGGAGGACGTGCGGCGGCTGGTGTCGACGGCGATCGACCGCCTGGACCGGGATGCGGGAGCCGTGCTGGTGCACGTGGACCGGCCGGGCGAGTGGCTGGCGGCCGTCGACATCCGGCTGCGGCTCGCGCTGGGCCTCGCCGCCGACCTGGGCGAGGCCATGGCGCAGACGGACACCGACGGGTTCCCGGTCGGCGGCACCACGCGTAGAATCCTCGGGATGGCCGAGATTCCGGCGACCTCGCAGGGATGATCGGCACCGATCCGAAAGCGGTGACCGCACCCGGAACCGCTCCGACCCACTGGTAGGGTCGCTCACCGATGAACGTCGTCTCCGCTTCCACACTCCGCCTGCTGCGACGCGGCCTCGCCGCGCTCGGTGCATGTGTGGTGGCGGCAGCCGCGACCGGCGGTGCGAGCGCCGCCACCGTTCAGCCGCTGGCGCCGGGAGCCTCCCCGCTGACCGGCATCCAGGACGACCGCGTGATCCAGGGCGACCCGCTCCCCCGGCTGCGGATGATGGCGGACGCCGGCGCGCGGCTCACGCGGGTGGACCTCCGGTGGGACCAGGTGGCGACGGCGCAGCCGGCCAACGCCGCCGACCCCAACGACCCCGCGTACGACTGGGCCGTATACGACCGGGTGGTGGCTGCTGCGCGGCGCCACCGGGTGGAGGTGCTCTTCACGGTCTGGGGCACGCCCGGATGGGCTGTCGACACGAGCCTTCTCCCCTACGGCGACCTCGCCTACGGTACGGCGAGCTTCGCGCCCCGCGACCCAGGCGACTTCGGCCGGTTCGCCGAGGCGGCCGCACGGCGCTACGCGCCGCTCGGGGTGCGGAAGTGGGAGGGGTGGAACGAGCCGAACATCCCGATGTTCCTGCAGCCGCAGTACCGGCGCGTCAACGGGCTGCCGGTGGCGGTGTCACCCGAGATCTACTCCGGCCTGCAGCGCGCCTTCTACCAGGGGATCAAGCGCGTCGACCGCCGGTCACAGGTGGCCGGAGGAGTGACTTCACCGGCGGGAAGCGCGGGGGGCCTCGATCCCACCCGGGTGGTTCCGATGACGTTCATCCGTCACCTGAACCGCTCGGGTCTCCGACCGCCGATGGACGTGGTGTCACACCACCCCTACCCGGTGCGGGCGCGCACCAACCGGCCGACGCCGGGTGGCCGGGCCTATGCCGATCTCTACAACCTGAACCACATGGTCCAGGCGATTGACGCCACGTACCTGCGACGCAAGAAGCTGTGGCTCACCGAATACGGGTTCTCGACGGCGGTCGTCCCGGAATACCGGCTGACCGTGAGCCCCCGGGGGCAGGCCACCAACATCTCGGACGCGTACTGGCGCGCGAAGACGAATCCACGCGTCACGATGACGGTTTACTACCTGCTCCAGGACCACCAGGGGTGGCGATCCGGACTGTTCGCGCAGAACGGGAGCCGCAAGCCGGGCCTGCAGGCGCACCAGCTGCCGCTGTGGGCACATCGGCGCGTGGTGTACGGCCAGGCGCGCAACGCCACGGGTCGCACCCGCGTGACGATCCAGGAGCGCAGCGGACGCCGATGGATCACGCGGAGGGTGGTCACCACGGCCAATGACGGGACGTTCGTGGTGCGTGTCACGGGCCGCGCGGAGATCCGCGCGCAGTGGCGGGGGACCACACGCGCCGGGCAGCGCGTGGTGCGGACGAGCCTCCCGGTGAAGGTGTAGGGCCGGATGGGGAGTCTCCCGGGGCGGGAGCACGTGCGCCGCGACGCGCGCTTCCGATCGTTTCAGGGCGTGCACCTCATGCGCGTGTTCCTACGGCGGTCGCTGTCGGTCGCCACGCTGGTCGCCCTCGACCTCACCGCGCTGATACTGGGCCTCCTGCTCGCCTTCGCCAGCAGGGTCGTCCTCAACGGGGAGTCGGTCGACTTCGGCGCCATCTGGCTGGAGGAACGCAGGCTCCTCCCCATCGCGTCGATCACCCTGGTCCTGGTGTTCGCACGTGCACGCCTCTACCACGACCGCGATCGCCGTGGCCGGGCGAGCCGCATCATGGGAGGCGTCGCCATCACGACGATCATCGTCGCGGCGATCATCATGGCCGACGGCAACCGGTTCACCTCGTACTACAACCTCGTCGCCGGCTTCGTCTTCATCAGTGCGACATGCGTGGCGCTGCGCGCGAGCCACAACAGTCTGACCTCGCTCATCTTCGACATCCTCCGCGCCGAACGGCGGGTCGTCCTGGCCGGCGCACCCGACCTGACCGCCGAGATCTCGGGCAGCCTCGAGCGATCACAGGGTCACGAGAGCATCCCCTACCGGGTCGTGGGCCGGTACGAGTTCACCGGCAACGGATCCGGCGAGATCTCCCCGGGGCTGCGCTCCACGATCGCGTCGGGAGAGGTGGACGAGGTCATCCTCGCGGGGTCGATGGGCGCGGACGCCCCGGTCCTCGACCTGCTGGAGCACTGCCGGGTGAGCGGCGTCGAGGTCCGGATGGCGCCGACGGCCACCGCTCTCCTGTCGCACTCGCTGCGCGCGGTGGCGGCACCGGGTCTGCCGCTGTTCGCGGTTCACCCGCCCGTGCTGTCGGGCGGCGCGTTCTTCGTCAAGCGGGCATTCGACGTGGTCGTCGGATCGATCATCCTGCTCCTTGTGTCACCGATCCTCGCGATCGCGGCCCTCGCCATCAAGCTCGAGGACCGCGGTCCGGTGATCTTCCGCAGCCGCCGCGTCGGAGTCGATGAGACCCGCTTCGACTGTCTGAAGCTCCGGACGATGTCCATCGACGCCGAGCAGAAGCAGGCCGACCTGGAGGAGCGCAACGAGGCGGACGGCGCGCTGTTCAAGATCAAGGCCGATCCGCGCGTCACCCGCGTGGGACGCGTGCTCCGCCGGTTCTCCGTCGATGAACTGACGCAGCTGTTCAACGTCCTGCGCGGCGAGATGTCGCTGGTCGGCCCCCGCCCCCTTCCCGAACGCGACTTCGACCTCCTGGACGAGGTCCACAAGCGCCGGTATCTCGTGCTCCCGGGGATGACCGGGCTCTGGCAGGTGAGCGGCCGGTCCGACCTCTCGTTCGACGAACTCGTGCGGCTCGACTTCTCGTACATCGAACGCTGGTCGGTGTGGCTCGACCTGGGGATCCTGTTTCGCACGATCCCGGCCGTCCTCTTCCGGAAAGGTGCGTTCTAGTGCCCGGTGAGCCCGATCCGGAGGCCCTCCTCCGTGAGCTGCAGGACGCGGCCGGCGATCCGCCCCTCATGCCGCTGTCCCTCAGCACACCGCCGGCATCACTTCGCCCCGGGGTCGCAGGACGTCTGGTGACACGCGTGCGCCGCGGACTCATCCGCATCATCGCCCCGTCGCTCCTCGACCTCGTCGGCCAGCTGGAGCACGACCGGCACGCCACCGACCGCCGCCTCCGCGCGCTGGAGGCACGCGTCGCGTCGCTCGAGAGCGACCGCACCGACCGACCGGAGTAACGGGGTCGCGATGCAGGTGACCTTCGTGGTCCAGAGGTACGGGCCGGCCGTCATCGGCGGGGCCGAGGGACTCTGCCGGTCAACGGCCCGCGCGCTCGCGGCACGCGGTCACCGCGTTCATGTCATCACGACGACGGCACGCGAGTACCTGCACTGGACGCCCGTCGATCCCGTCGGCCCCTCGGAGGAGGACGGGGTCACCGTCTCGCGACACGACGCGGAGACACCGGACCCGGCCCGCGCCGCCGACCTGGCATCCATGATCGCGACGGGCGGAGGAACCCCGGAGGCCGAGCGCGAATGGGCCGTCGCCCAGGGACCGATCAGCCGCCCCCTGCTCGACGAGGTCGCGTCCACCAGCGGACCCGTGGCACTCTGGACCTACCTCTACGCCACCAGCCAGCTGGCGGCGCCCCTCACCCGGGGACGGAGCATCCTCGTGCCCACCGCGCACAACGAACCGCAGATCCGCTTCGGCCTGACCCGTGGCGTGATGAACCTGGCGGCCGGATTCGCCTTCCTCACGCCCGAGGAGCGGACGCTCGTGGACGACCACTTCGACCTCCGCGGACGCCCCTCCCGGATCGTGGGCGCCGCCCTGCCGCCGAGGCCGGCGGACGGCGCCGTCGCCGCGGGAGATGTGGGCGATCTACCCGACGGCCCGTTCGCGCTGTACGTGGGACGCATGGACCCGGGCAAGGGCGTCGGCGAGCTTCTGCACCATCACGCGCACTACCGCCGGCAGGGCGGACGGGCGCGCCTGGTGTTCGCGGGACCCGGCGACCCGCCCCCCGGTCTTCCCGAATGGGCCGTCCACCTGGGACGCGTGAGCGACGCGATGCGCACCGCGCTTCTGACCCGCTGCGTCACCCTGGCGATGCCGTCGCGCAACGAGAGCTACTCACTCGTGCTGGCCGAGGCATGGCGCGAGGGATGCGCCACCCTGGGCACCGGGCACTCCCCGGTCATCGCCGGGCAGACGGCGCGAAGCGGAGGCGGCCTCGTCTACCGCACCCCGGACGAGTACGCCGCCGCCCTTCGCGTGCTCGAGTCGGATCGCGAGCTGCGTGACGAGCTCGCCGCCTCCGGCCGCCGGTGGTCGGAGGCGCAGACCTGGGACGGCGTCGCCGACCGCTGGGAGGCACTCGTCGCATCGGTCGCGGCGCAGAGCTCATCGTCCTGACATTTTTGTGTCCGGACGGAACGGACCCGGGTCCAGGCGCCGATCCTCCGCACGGAGACCGCGCCGCCGGGATGACGCCTCCCGCGGGTCTGCTCCCGGCACAGCCTGAGCGGAGCGGTGGCCGTGCCTCGGTCGCGATGCCGATGGAGGCGGGATCATCAGGGCTCTCGGGCACCTCGTCGGCGGCTTCTCTCGTGGCACGGCGCCGCCCGCACCGAGTACGGAGGATCGCGCGACCACGACACAGGGATCACCCCGATTCAGCCGGCTCCCGGCCCGCGAACGGCGGATAACGGACGCCATCCCGGCACCCGCAGGAAGGCGCCGACCTCACCGGTCGCACGTGTTCGCGCACCCAGCCACAGCAGCGACACCCAGATGACGGCCAGACACCATCCGGCCAGCACGTCCGAGGGCCAGTGCCCTCCGTCGCCGACCACCGCCATGCCGATCACGGCCACGAACAGACCCGCCGCCACGAGAACCGGCCACCTCCAGCGGGTTCCCCACGCCAGGACGACCGCGGCCGCCGCGATCGCCATCGACCCGAGCCCGTGCCCGCTGGGGAACGCCGTCTGCCCCGGTATCGGCAGGGGTGACTCACGGTCGAACAGCGACTTGAGAAGCGGCGTCGCCAGAACGATCGCGACCGCCAGGACCACGAACACGACGGCGCGCAACCGCCGGGTGACGAGGAGGCCGGCGAGCCCCAGGATCATCAGGAGTGCCACCTCGCGATCGTCGTTCAGGCGGAGCGCCTGCGGCATCACCCACCGCAGGAAGCGACTGTCGCCGCCCGGTGTGGCGTCGGGCGACCATGCCGACGCACCGTAGAGCTGCGCGAAGATCGAACGGTCGGCCCCGACCGGTGACCGCGAGGCGTAGACCGCGAGTGCGACGAAGACCGTGAGCGGGAGGGCCACGCCCGCCGCTACGACCGCGGCGACGGTCGGGCGTGCCCGTGGCATCTCGTCATCTGTCGTCGCTCCGATCGGACGAACCCCCTGAGGCTCCGCCGGCGTCTCCCCGCATCCGGCCATCCGGGCCGGCGCACGGACGGGAGAAGTGACGATAGCGCGCACTCCATCGGCATCCGTCCCGCCATGGTCGCACCGACGGACAGCCCGCTACACTGCCCGGAGGATGTGTGGAATCTGCGGCCTCGTGTCGCTCACCGGGGAGCGGGTCGACCGTGAGGTCGTGACCCGGATGAACGACGCGCTGGAACATCGCGGACCCGATGCCGCGGGCGTCTTCTGCGACGGGGTCGCCGGCATCGCCAACCGCCGCCTGTCGATCATCGACCTCGCCGGAGGCGACCAGCCGATCTCCAACGAGGACTCGACCGTCCACGTCGTCCAGAACGGCGAGATCTATAACTACCGCGAGCTGCGCGCCGAACTGGAGGCGAACGGCCACCGGTTCCGCACCAACTCCGACACAGAGGTGCTGGTCCACCTCTACGAGCAGGAGGGGCCGAAGTTCGCCCGCCGCCTGCGCGGCATGTTCGCGGTCGCGGTCTGGGACGTGCCGCGACGGCGGTTCGTGCTCGCCCGCGACCAGTACGGCATCAAGCCGATGTACTACCGGATGACCGCCGGGAGCATCGCCTTCGCATCCGAGCTGAAGTCGCTCATGCGGCAGCCGGGCTTCCCGCGTGAGATCGATCTGGACGCACTCGAGGCGTACCTCGCCTTCTCCTGCATCCCCTCGCCGCTCACGATCTTCACCGAGGCCCGCAAGCTCCCCGCCGGTCACGTACTCGTGTGGGAGGGGACCGGCACCACCGACAGTGCGCGCATCGAGCGCTACGCCGCACCGCGACCGCCGGTCGATCCGGGCGGCTCGCGGGTCGACGAGGACGAACTCGCGGAGGAGATCCGGCGACGGCTCGCCGACTCGGTCAAGGCGCATCTCATCGCCGACGTGCCCGTCGGGGTGATGCTGTCGGGCGGGGTGGACTCGTCCGCGCTGGCGGCCATGGCATCCGAGAACGGCGCCACACGGGTCAGCACCTTCACGATCGGCTTCGACGAACGCGGCTTCGACGAACGCGAGCGCGCCCGCGCCGTCGCGCAGCGCTACGGCACCGACCACCACGAGATGGTGCTGCGGCCGAACGCCCTCGAGCTCCTGCCCAAGATGGCCGAGATCTTCGACGAGCCGTTCGCCGACTCGTCGGCGATCCCGACCTACCTCGTCTCGCAGCTCGCCCGCGAACACGTGAAGGTGGCGCTGTCGGGCGAGGGCGGCGACGAGCTGTTCGGCGGGTACTTCAACTACGTCGGCCACCGTCTCGCGCCGTCCGTCGGGAAGCTGGCGCCCGCGCTGCGGCCGCTGATCAACCACCTGCCCAGCTCGACCAAGCGCGCGAGCAGCCTCGACTACAAGGCGAAGCGCTTCGTCGACGGCGCCGCGCAGCGGCCGTTGGAGCGCCACTCAACCTGGAAGAGCATCTTCTCGCCCGAGCTTCGCGCCGAGATCCTCACGCCGGACCACCGGGGCGCATACGACCCCACCGAGTTGCTTCGCCCGACGTACGACGAGACGGCGGGAGTCGATCCCCTCGCGCGGATCATGGACGTCGACCTCCGCGTGTTCCTGGTGGAGGACATGCTGGTGAAGACGGACCGCACCAGCATGGCGCGGTCGCTCGAGACCCGCGTGCCCTTCCTCGACCCGGCCGTCACCGACCTGGCGCTTGCGATCCCGTCCCGGCTGAAGGTGCGTGGCCTGTCAAAGAAGCGGCTGCTACGCAAGGCGCTGGCCCCCCTCGTCCCGGACATCGTCCTGAACGGCCGCAAGCAGGGCTTCTCGATTCCCGTCGGCACCTGGCTGCGGGAGGATCTCCAGTCGACGGCGCGCGAGCTTCTGGCACCGTCCGCGATCCGCGCACAGGGAGTGTTCCGCGACGACGTCGTCACCCGGCTGCTCGACCAGCACTCCCGTGGCGAACGCGACTACAGCCGGCAGCTGTGGGCCCTCCTGATCTTCGGTCTCTGGTACGAGCGCTACGTGCGATGAGCCCCCGCCACCCCCGGTTCGGAAGCACCTTCACGATCGTCGTGATCGCCGTCGCGGCCCTGCTCGCCGGCTGCGGCGCCAGCGCGATCTCAACCGACGGACACCCCCGGCCCCCCGCCCCGCTGCAGCGTGATCTGGACGGCGCGTCGGTCCGCTGGGTCTCGCCCGAGGGCGACGACGCCGCGCCGGGATCGCAGGCCCGGCCGTGGCGGACGCTCACCCGGGGACTCCGCGACGCGGAACCCGGAACGATCCTCGTGCTGGCCGACGGCACATACCGCGGGAGCGTGGCCACGGACGCCGCCGGGACGGAGGCCCAGCCGATCGTCGTCACCAGCGCCCCCGACGGGCGAGCGGTGATCGCGGCCGACGGTGATTTCGCCCTCCAGGTCGGCTCCGGTGCGGCGCACATCACGTTCGACGGCGTCGACTTCACCGGTGCGGTCGGCGCGTCGTCGGCGAACATCTACGTCTCCGGCGACGCCCACGACATCACCTTCCGCGCCTGTGAGGTGTCGGGATCCGCGCGGCAGGGCTTCTTCTCGGAACAGGACACCAAGCGGGTCACGGTCGAGGCGTGCGTGTTCCACGACAACGGCGGCACCGGTCCGGACAACCAGGACCACAACATGTACGTGGGCGGTGAGGGTCATAGGATCGTGAACAACGCCGTCATGCGGGCGCACAACGGCTACGGGATCCAGGTCTACCCCGTCGCACGCAACGTCGTGGTCGCGAACAACACGGTCGTCGACAACCGCGGCGGGATCATCGTCGGCGGATACGACCGCACCGCCGCGAACAACATCACGGTGACCGGAAACATCGTCGCCCACAACCAGGACGTCGGCCTCACGAGCTACTGGGGCGGCGGCCCGGAGGACGCGGGCAACCGGATCACCGGCAACATCGTCGACCGCAACGGACGCAACATCGACACGTCCGCGGGTGGCGCCGAGTTCGGCGACAACCCCTCCGGCGACCCCCGGTTCGTCGATCTGGCGAACGGCGACCTGCGCCTGCGCGAGGGAGGCCCGGCGATCGACACGGCACCGCCTGAGTTCGCACCGGACACGGACTTCACCGGCGACGCCCGTGACGACGGCTCACCCGACATCGGCGCGTTCGAGTTCCGGTGAGCCGTCGGCGCGCGTGCGAGAAGTCCGGGCATTCCAGGCGCTCCGGCTCGCGCACCGCCTCGGCCGACCCCGGCCGTCACCCGGCGAGCCACGGACGGACCCCGAACGTGCAGTAAACTCCTCCGCAGAGTTGCGACGGAGGACAACACCGCGATGGACCGCTCAAAGGAAAAACGCGTCGAAGGGCGCACCGGTCAGGGCCCCAACGGAACGCCGGGCGAGACGGGGATGACGGCGGCGTCCAGCCGGAGTGAGCGCGCGAAGCGGACCTTCGACATGGTGGTCTCGGGTGTACTCCTCATCATCACCGCACCGCTGTTCGTCGTGCTCGCGGTCACCATCGTCATCGAGAGCCGTGGCGGGGTGTTCTTCCGCTGCGACCGGGCCGGTTACCGCAACGGGACGCTCGGCGTGCTGAAGTTCCGGAAGATGACCGACCGTGCAACCGGATCGGCCCTCACGCTCGCCGACGACGACCGGTTCACCCGGGTCGGGAAGTTCCTCGCCGCCACGAAGCTCGACGAGCTGCCCCAGCTGTGGAACGTCTTCCGCGGGGACATGAGCCTCGTCGGGCCACGTCCGGAGGACAAGCGCTTCGCCCGGATGCACCAGACGAGCTACGACCGCATCCTCTCGGTCCGTCCCGGCATCACCGGGCTGTCCCAGCTCGCCTTCGCCAAGGAGGGTGAGATCCTCGCGACCGACGACCCCGAGACCCACTACGTCACCGCGCTGCTCCCGCAGAAGGTGGCGCTCGATGAGCGCTACGCATCCGAACGCACGCTGTTCCTCGACGTGAGGATCCTCTTCTGGACGACGATGGCGATCATCTTCCGCCGTGAGGTCGCGGTCAACCGGAACACGCTGGCCATGGGTTTCCGGCGCCACACGCCGAACAACGGCCAGACGACGCACAACCGCCGTGCCAACGACCCCAGGTAGTCGCGCCGTGGAGACCACAACCCGGATCACCCGGGTCCCCTGAGCCGTGCCGACCATGGCGACAGGCAGGCGCCGAGCACGGGCGGCGGCACCAGCGGCGCGGATGACGATCCCGCCACGCGGTCGCACCGCCGCGCGCGGAGACCGTTCATGACCGCGCCGGCACCCGCCACGGCCGGACAGATCGCACTGCCCCCGGAGCCGGCGCGCCGGCTGAACGGGCTCGAATGGATCCTCGCCGCCATCGTCGTGGCGATCGCCGTCGGCGCCATCGCCGCGCTGGGCGGCGCCGCGGTCCTCCCCCTCATCGTCGTCCTCGCCGCGCCGGTGGTCGTACTGGCGTGGGGTGCGACGATGTCGGACGTCCTCATCGCATCGGTCTTCCTGGAGGTGATCCAGTTCGGGGGTCTCACGATCTCCCGTCTGCTCGCTCCCATCGCGCTCCTGGTCGTGGTGATCGCGCTCATCCGGGGGAACGCCCGGTTCCAGCCCGCGCCGCTTCTCGTACCCATCGCCGCCTACGCGATGTGGGGGATCGCGAGCGGGATCTGGACCGTCAGCCCGTCACACACCACCCGGATCCTGGGATCGCTCGGCATCGCGCTCACCTACATGGCCGCCTTCGCGATCCTGGTGGACGACAAGCGCGATCTGAGGCGGACGTTCGCGGTGCTCGGCGGCGCATCCATCGCCATCGGGCTGTCCTCCATCGCCGCGTTCGTGGGCTATCCGGTCTTCGCCACGGAGAGCCTTCAGGACGGACGCAGCCAGGGCGGTGTCGGCGACCCCAACTTCTTCGCGAACGTCCAGCTCGTCGCGCTCCCGATCCTGCTCCTCATGGCCACCCAGGCCAGGACCCGGGGTGCGCGCATCTTCTTCGGGATCGGAACCGTCGTGGCGGTCGCGTCGGTCTTCGCGACGCTGTCGCGGGGCGGGATGCTGGCCCTCGTCGTGGTCGCCCTCATCCTTCCGTTCATCCCCGCCCGCGCGTATCTCGGAACCCCGCGGCAGAAGACCGCCGTCCTGATCATGCTCGCGGTGGCCGTCGGCGTGCTGTTCACCCTGCCCACGTTCCGGGCCGAGGTCGTCGACCGCGTGCAGACGCTCTTCGCTCCGCAACAGGTCTACGACGACGACTACGAGGAGGGCGGCGGCGGATCCAGCTCGGGGTCGGGGCGCACCGAGCTGTGGAAGGCCGCCTTCACATCCATCGGCGAGCGGCCACTGCACGGCCTGGGGCTCGGTGCGTTCCCCTCACAGTCCACGCAACTCCTCTTCCGCACGCCCGGCGTGCAACTCGACCGCATCGCGACCCACGTCGACGGCATCGAGGCGCACAGCGCCTACATCGGCACGACGGTCGATCTGGGCTTCATCGGCCTCGCGTTCTTCCTGTCGATCCTCATCACGCTGTTCGTTTCGCTGCTGCGGCTCGCCAGGAGGGCACAGCGCCGGAACGAGCTCTTCATCGCCCGCCTCGCGATCGCCATGATCCTGAGCCTGGTGGGCTGGGCGATTTCGTCCGCGTTCATCGAAACCGAGACCGCACGCCCCCTGTGGATCCTCATCGGCCTGACGTTCGCCCTCGAGAAGATCGTCCGACGCGCCGAATCAGACCATTACGCGGCGTTCACGGCCGCGCTGAACCGCTCGTGGCAGTCTCCTGGGTCCGGAAAGACCCCGGCATGAGAACGCGCATCCGCGTGCACCAGCAACAGAGGAGGCAACGAGCCCCATCATGACAACAGCGAACCGGGACCTCTCCAACGACGCGCCCCTCGCGCCGAACGACGACGCGCCACGCGTCAACACCGTCCGCGCGATCCGCAACAACGCCTGGCTGGTGGCCGTCGTCCTCGTGGGCGCGCTCGTGTTCGCGGGCATCGTCACGAGCCTGCAGGAGCGCGTCTACCGGGCGTCGACCTCGTTCGTGGTGGTCCAGCCCGGCGACACCCTGAGCCGGTCGGTGATCGCCGACATCGCGCTCACGCAGACCGTCGCCGGCCTCGCCGAGACCGACATCGTCGCCGCCGAGGTGGTCGAACGGGCCGACCTCGACACCACGCCGAAGAAATTCCTGGAGAACCTGAACGTCACCGTGCGCCCGTCCGCGTCGGTCGTCGACGTCACCTTCGACGACCCGGACCAGGAGCAGGCGAAGCGCGCTCTCACCGTCATGTCGCAGGTGTTCAACGACCTCGTCGAGCGAGACCTGGTGGCCCGGCGCTCCACCGGGACGACGACGGACAACCTCCTCGAGATCAAGACGTTCAGCGCTCCGCACGTCCAGCCCGACGCCGTCTCTCCCAAGCCCGCGAGGACGCTGCTGTTCGCTGGCATCCTGGGCCTCATCGCGGGTGTGCTCATCGCCCTCCTGCGCGAGCGGCTGGACGACCGCATCCGTGACCGCCGCGACGCGGGCGCCGCATTCGGAGCTCCCGTGATCGGTGCCCTGCCCGCCGGATGGGAACTGCCGCCGCTCTCCGCGAAGCCCCGCAGCCGCCGGAGCCCGGCCGGATCCGGCCGAACGGGTGCGACGCGGGGCAAGCGTCGTGACGATCCCGAGGCACAGCGTGAACTGGTCGATCAGGCCGCACAGCTGCTCAGCCTGAACGTCGAGGCGCTCCGCAGCGGAACCGAGGGCAACGCCATCGTCGTGACGAGCACACGCCGGGACGAGGGGAAGACCTCCGTCGTGGCGCACCTCGGAACGGCGCTCGCCCGCAACGGCATGAACGTGATCTGCGTGGAGGTCGACGCCAACGGGCCGCCGCTCCACCGCCAGCTCGGTGTGGACGCACCCTCCGTCGGCCTGCTCCAGGTGGTGCGGCGCGACGCGCGGGTCTCGGAGGCCCTCGTGACCGTCCCCGTCAACGCCGTCGCCGAGGACGACCCCGAGATCGAGGCGCGCGGCGGCCTGCGGATCCTCACCGTGGGCGACACGGACGTGAGCCTCGCCGCGCTGCTGTCGGAGGACGCGATCTCCCGGCTCGTGCAGGTGCTGCGCGCCTACGCGGACTTCGTGATCTTCGACGCCTCGCCCATCGGATTCGGAGAGGCGCACCGGCTCGTGCGGACGACCGACACGGTGATCATGGTCGCGCGGCGCGGCAACACCCGCCGCAGGCGAGCCCAGACCGCCCGCGCCATCCTCGACCGCCTCGGGGCGCGGCGCACGGCCGTCGTGCTCACCGACGCGGACGCCGACGAGTCGGTGCTGTAACCCCCGGCGGCCGGCCGCCTTCGCCTAGGCGCCCGGCAGCCGGCCGCTCCGCCGCAGGTGATCGAGGACCGTGAGGATGTTGTCCCCGATCCATCCGGGCGTGATGGCGTCCGATCGCAGCTCGAGCTCGAGGGCTGAGAGGTCGAGCCAGAAGGCCAGCACCAGTGCCTCGAGGATCGTCGAATCCGGATCGAGACCGATGCGACGACAGTAGGCACGTGTCACCTGGCCGCCCCCCGTGCGGGTGGCCGCGAGCTGTGAGGCCACGATGGCGTCGCCCATCGAGATGTGGCGCCCGTCGCGGAAGCCGCTGACCTGCAGATGGATGAGGTCGAGCAGAGGAAGGCGACCCGGCCCGCCGCCGTCCCAGTCGATCACTCCGGTCAGACGATCGTCCTGGCAGAGGACGTTCCCCATCCAGAAGTCACCGTGCCCGAAGCCGCGCGGAATGTCCGCCAGCAGCGTCTCGAGCTCCTCGCCGAGGGCGAGGAGGGCCGCACGCTGCGCGGGCTCGGGACACACCGCCGCGCAGCGGCGCGCACCCTCGGCGATGGTGTGTGACGTCCCGGGAGCGTCGACGTCGTGGAGCGCGGCGAGGAAGTCCATGCATTCCCACAGAAGCCGATCGGGGATCTCACCCGAAAGGGTCCGCCCCTGGATGCGGGGTTCGGACGACCAGTCGCCGAGGCCCACCCGGCCGGTCACGACCGGCGCCGGGAGACGATCCGCGATGATCGGCGGCGCGCCCGACAGGAGCCCGAGCACCTCCTGCTGGCGGCGAAGGCGTTCCGCCGCGGCTCCGACCGCGATGCGGACGACGGAGGTCTCGGCGACGACGACGAGGATGCCCTTCCGGATCAGCGGCCGGCCGACGTGCACCGGGTGTCCCGTGGTCCGTGAGGCGTCGTCGACCACCGCCTCGAGCAGCGTGAGTCCCGCCGGCCCGCGCGATCCGGTCACGATCGCCCGCTCGGGCAGGAACTCGGGAAGACCCCGACGCCAGATCCGGCGGCCGAGCTGTACCGCCTGGTCGTAGTCCCACCGGACGATCCGGACCTCCTCGTAGCCCAGGCGGCCGAGGGCCAGCCGCGCGGAGCGCGAACTGGCCCGGACACGCAGCGCCGCTCCGGCGCGCCGCCCGGCACGCAGAAGCCGACCGCCCCCCTCCGGCTGGTTCTCCCCCAGCGACAGCACCACGTACGGCGCATCGTGCCGGAGCGCCCCGAGGTGGTCGGCCATCTCGACCTCGGGATCCTCCTCGACGAGATCCGCTCCCGCGTCGGCCAAGAGCTCGGCCGTGTCCGGCAGGGCGACGCGCATCCGACGGGCGTTGGCCGGCAGCACGATCGGCAGCCAGCTGTGAAACGAGCTCATCGACGGGTGTCCGGGAGCCCGATCGGCGGGAGCATGTCCACCGCGCGGAGGACGCCCGGCCCGGCCGTCACCCTCGCTAGTATGCGCATTCGCGGTTGATGGTCATCAACGAACTCGCCGCTCTGAGGATGGACCCGATGACGTGCTCCGAGGGTAGGTAACATGCTTACATTAGCGCTGCCGACGACGTCGTGGCGCCGACCCGGAGAGCACCTTTGAGACGTCCCGGGAGCAGACGCTCCGCAGCGGACCCAATCGCGTGTGTCATCGGCGAGATCGACCTGGTCCGGTCCCTCGCGCTCGCACGCATCCCGTGCGCCCTTGTGGCGCATCCCGGTGACTGCGCGCGTTTCAGCCGCGGGGTGACGGAGACGGTCGACAAACCCGAGCGGTGGGAGCCGGCGGAGCTCGCCGAGATGCTCGTGGCGTGGGCCCGCGGCCGTGGCGAGAAGCCCGTCCTGTTCTACGACGGCGACTGGGACCTCCTCATGGTGTCCGAGGAGCGCGAGCGACTGGGCGAGGCGTTCCGATTCGTCATCCCCGACCGCGACCTGGTGCATGATCTCGTCGACAAGGCCCGGTTCGCCCGGCTCGCCGAGGCACGCGGTCTCCCCGTGCCCCGCGCGATCTCGTTGGAGCCCGGGTACACCGGCGATGTGGACCTGCGGTATCCGGTCATCCTGAAGCCTCTGACGCGCGACCATGACACGTGGAAGCCACTCACCGACCGCAAGGCGTTGCAGGCCGACGATCCCACGGAGTTCGCGCGGATCTGGGACCACCTCGCCGCGCTCGATGCCGCGGTGATCGTCCAGGAGCTCGTTCCGGGGCCGGAGCGGCTGATCGAGAGCTATCACACCTACGTCGACGGGGACGGACGGATCGTCGGCGAGTTCACCGGCAGGAAGATCCGCACGTACCCACGTCGGCACGGCTTCAGCACCGCGCTCGAGACCTCGGACGCCGCCGATGTCCGCGCGGTCGGACGCGACGTGCTGGAGCGCATCGGCTTCACCGGTGTCGCGAAGATCGACTTCAAGCGCCATCCCGACACCGGTGAGCTCCTCATCCTCGAGATCAACCCGCGCTTCAGCCTGTGGCAGCACCTCGGGGCCAAGGCCGGTGTCAACCTCGCGCACGCCGTGTTCGCCGACCTCACCGACCGACCACGGCCGCCCATGGGACGGGTCCGTGCGGGAGTGCGATGGGTCAGCATCGCGTCGGACAGGCGTGCCGCCCGCGAGGAGGGCATCTCGACGATGGCCTGGTTGCGGTGGATGCTGGGATGCGAGGCGAAGCATGCGATCGCCGGAAGCGATCCGCTCCCTCTGCTGGCGGGAGGCGCTCAGCGTGCCACGCACCGCGTCCGTGGTCTGATCCCGATCGGCCGACGGCACTCGCACTCACGGTGACAGCGCCCGCTCCACAGGCTCCGACGGACACGGTCCCCAGAAGGGCCGGGAACCCCTCCGAGGCACCCGGTGATCGACCGCGTGAGCCCCGTCGGCCCTCCGTCCGCATCCGGTGTTCGTCACACTCCGCACCCTCGTGAACGCCCAGAACTAGACCGCAGGCCAGGCCATCTTCTGCCCGAGCCGCAGTTTCCTATACGTATGGGGGGGGAGGTGGCGCATGTGGTGGAGCTAACCTCCCGGGCGTACCATTGTTGTATTCGTAACAGTTTTCCAAGGAACGGAAGGCGCCCGATGATACGACGCCAGATGAGTGTGCGGCCTCCCACGGCGGACCGCGCATCGGCCACACGTATGACGATGTACGGGCGCGACAGGCACCGGGGGGTGGCCCGATGACGATGTCCCCAATCAAGGACCAGGCGGAGAAGAACCAGACGACGATGCGGATCGTCGAGAGCGACCCGGTCCGCCGCGCCGTCGTACTCGCCGGTGGCCGCGGAACCCGTCTGGCCCCGTACACCCAGGTGCTGCCCAAGCCGCTCATGCCCATCGGCGAGCGCGCCATCCTCGAGATCGTGCTCGATCAGCTCCGGGACGCCGGTATCCGCGGCGTCACGCTTTCGGTCGGCTACCTGGCGCATCTCATCCAGGCCGTCCTCGACCACGCCACCGGTCTCGACGTCGACCTCCGGTACGTGCACGAGTCGGAGCCCCTCGGCACGGCCGCCCCCCTGCGGCTCATCGACGACCTCGACGACACCTTCGTCGCCATGAACGGCGACGTGCTGACCGACATCGACTACGAGGAGATGATCCAGCACCACTGCGCCGCGGGCAACATGCTGACGATCGCCACCCACCGCCGGGTGGTCACGATCGACTACGGCGTGCTCGAAGTGGGAGCGTCCGGGCGCCTGTCCGGTTTCAAGGAGAAGCCGGAGATCAGCACGGTCGTGAGCATGGGCATCTACGTCATGGAGCCCGCCGCGCTCGAGCACATCCCGCCGACGGGACGGTTTGACCTGCCCGACCTGGTACACGCGCTCCTGCGTGCCGGGCAGCCGGTCGGGACGTACCGTCACGACGGCCTGTGGTTCGACATCGGACGCCAGGAGGACTACGCCAGGGCGGCGACCACGTGGCTGGAGCGAGAGCCCGTGAGGCAGCGCTCCGAGCTCCGCGTCTCCGCAAGCTGACGTTCGGGGAGACGAAACGCCGTGGCCCTGTGGTGTGACCTCGGGACGCACCCGTCGCACCGCCGGACGCCCGGATCGCGGATGCCGGGTGGCGCACGGGTCGACGTGGAGCGTCGTTCCGGCACCGACCGGCGGGCCGGTGGCCCGGCCCACGTGCCCGATGACGCGTTCGCGCGGCAGGGGACGCACGCCACACCGCGCGAACGCGGAGGCAACCGCCGGGATGGGTGATACCGCGGGATCGCGGATGCGGGATGGGTCGGCGGTGGATGCGGGATGGGTCGGGGAAACGTGCACAAGCCGCGAGACCGTGGAATCAACCGTCGAGATGGGTGATTCCATGGGATCGTGGATGTGGGGTGCGGTCATGGTGGATGCGGGGCGTCGACGGCCACCGAAGGGCATGCTGGTTGCCTGTTCGAGTCGGCCGGTGACGCATCCGCGCCGCCAGGAACGTGCACCACGCCGCGAGACCGTGGAATCAACCGTCGAGATGGGTGATTCCATGGGATCGTGGAT
>CAYSVH010000012.1:55114-88259 GCA_964434425.1 uncultured Bifidobacteriaceae bacterium
GCATCCGCGCCGCCAGGAACGTGCACCACGCCGCGAGACCGTGGAATCAACCGTCTAGGATCCGCGCCTGTGCGCTACGCCGTCCTCGCCGACATCCACGGCAACCTTCCCGCGTTCGAGGCCGTGATGCATGAGGCGACGCATCTGGGGATCGACCGCCACCTCGTTCTCGGCGACCTCGTGGGCTACGGGGCCTTCCCCAACGAATGCGTGGCCGCCGTGGCGGATCTCGGCGCACCCGCCGTCGCCGGCAACCACGACCTCATGGCGATCGGGCGGCTCTCGGACGAGCGATGCATCCGCGCGGCCCGCACAACGCTCCGCTGGACCCGAACCGTCCTGAACCCCGCCGCACGCGGGTACCTGGAGCGGATGCCCCCGCGATACGCCACGGACGACGGCGTGGTGTGTGCTCACGGCACGCTGGACGACCCGCAGGAGTACCTCACCACGCCCGAGCAGGCCGTCGTGAACCTCGGCCAGCTGACGCGCGAACACCCCGGCGCCTCGGTCCTCCTGGTCGGCCACACGCATCGCCCGTGGGCGTGCGGGCACGACGGCGAGACACGGAGACACGAGGGCACGATCGCCATCGGCCACGAGCCGATCGTGCTGAATCCCGGGGCCGTCGGCCAGGTGCGCGGCGGGCCGCCGGTCGCCCGTTTCATGGTCCTCGACACCGTCGCCAGGACGGCGACGTTCGTCACCGTTCCCTACGACGTCAAGCGAACCCGCGCGGCGCTGCGTCAGCACGGACTGCCGCGCGGCACCCACCGGCTGCGCCGGTCAGCCCTCGGCGGCCTTCGCCGTCTCCTTCGGCGCGTCTGATTGGAAGCGGCCCGATGGATTGTCGGGGTCGTTCCGCTTGCGGACCCATTCGCGCAGATGCCAGAGCGGTGCGATGCGCGGACGCACGACGTGCGGGAGCGTGACCTCGTGTCCGCCGTACTTGCGCTTGTAGTCCCCGCCCCCGCCGAGGTCGAATGTCGTGACGCCACGTTCCCGCCAGTGGCGCAGCGCGAACCAGAAGATCGCCTCGTTGGGCCGGAACTGCTGCCCCGAACGAAAGCTCGCACCGCCCCAGAAGAACATCGTGGAGGCGAGCCCGGGGAAGATCCCGGTCGCGATCGGTTCCCCCTCCGGATCACGCGCCCGGACCAGAAGGACACGGCCGGCCGGGTGGAGATTTCGGATCAGCGCGCGGACACGCTCGACGTCGTACGTGGGGCGCAGCCCCTGTTTCGCGAAGACGTCCTCCAGCTGCGCGTAGTACTCCTCCGCGAACCCGTCGGGGCCGGCCTCCTCGACCGTCAGCCCCAGCTTCTCACCACGGCGCACCGCGCGCCGGCAGGCGCTGGAGAAGCCACCGAAGATCGCGTCCTCCGAACCCGAGATGTCGACGTCCCAGGTCGTGAAGGTCTCGACGCGGCACCGCCGGTCGCGGATGTCGCCGTCCACGAGGAAGCGGTCGCGCAGCTCGACGTGATGCACGCCGAGCTCGCGGAAGGCGAATGGGATCACGGCCTCGAGCGCGTCTGCACGCGAGACCCCCGGCGCGAGGTTGAAGCCCTGATAGGCGGTCGACCAGCCGGGAAGAGGGCTGCCCAGCATGCGCAGACCGAACCGCCGCGTGATGAGTCCGGTGAAGTAGCCGATACAGGAGGACCCATCGTGAACCGATGCGATAATGGGCTCCGCGTCCTGGGTCTCGACGATGAACCTGAGCCACTCGCGCGACTGGGTCACCATTCGGTCCGCGAAAGCATCCAGTTCGTCCCAGTCGCAATCCTCGGGTAAGTGAAGCCGCTCGATCCTCAGCATCTGTTCCTGTTCATCATCACAGCAAGGTAGGTCACGAGATTACTACGGACAGTACTCAGACCCCCGGTGCCGCCCACGACGCGAATGACCGGCCGACACCGTCGCACACCGCTGCGCGGCGGGGCCTGGCGGACGTCGAATGGCCCGACGGGAAGGCGTTCGCCTTCACGGTCGTCGACGACACGGACGAGTCGACTCTCGCCAACACCAAGCCGGTCTATGACCTGCTCGACGAGCTGGGCATGCGCACCACCAAGACCGTCTGGCCGCTCGCACCGACGCGTACCCCGAAGTACGGCGGCGACACCCTCGAGAACCCCGAGTACCGGGAATGGGTGCTCGACCTGCAGCGCCGGGGCTTCGAGATCGCACTTCACGGAACGACCGATCATCCGTCGACGCGGTCCGATGTCGAGCGTGGCCTCGACTACTACCGCGAGGTGATCGGCGACGACCCCCGGATGCACGTGAACCACGACGGGCAGACCGAGGGCATGTACTGGGGCGAGGCGCGGCTCGACGGCTGGATGCGCCTCCTCTACAAGCTCGCGAACCGCGTCGCGCGCCAGGACCGCCGGCACTACGGTCACGACCCCGCGAGTCCGTACTTCTGGGGTGATCTGTGCCGTGACCGGATCGAGTACGTCCGCAACTTCGTCTACCAGGACATCAACACCCTCGCGCAGGACCCGATGATGCCGTACCACGACCCGCAGCGGCCATACGTCCGCTATTGGTACAGCGGCAGCAACGGTGCGGAGATCGGTCCGTTCCTCACCCTGCTCACCGAGGAGAACCAGGACCGTCTCGTCGCCGAGGGCGGCGCATGCGTCGTCTACACGCACTTCGCGCTCGGGTTCGTGGAGGCCGACGGCCGGCTCAACCCGCGGTTCGAGAAGCTGATGCGCCGGCTGGCCTCCTTCGACGGCTGGTTCGTCCCCACGTCGACGCTGCTCGACCATCTCCGCGCACGCCCGGGGTGGACGCCGACGGCGGACCCCGCGGTGCTGCGGCGGATGAAGCGGCGATTCCTGACCTCGCGCCTGGGATCCGGAACGGCCTAGATGGGTGATCCCACCGAAATCGCGGCGTGGTGCACGCCCCAGCGGCGCCCCGCATCCACCGATGACGCACCCCACATCCACGATCCCGTGGAATCAACCATCGAACGGATTCGGACCCTGTCGCGTCGATTCCTGGGGGCGTCATCCCGGACCGACGACGTCTACCGGCGACATGCCGTCCGTCCGCCGAGTACGCAAGGGACCTGCACACGATGACCGACCGCACGGAGCCCGCCATCCCCGTGGCCAGAGCGACACCGACGGTGTCGCTCTCCGACATCCTCGTCGACGACGAACTGCTCGCCGCCGTCCACGACACCGTCGCCTCGGGATGGTGGAGCATGGGGCCGCGGGTCGCCGCGTTCGAGGAGGCGTTCGCCGCGCAGTGCGGCGTTCCGCACGCGTTCGTCGTCGCGAACGGCACCGCGGCCATCCACCTCTCGCTGCTCGCGACCGGCATCGGACCGGGCGACGAGGTGATCCTCCCCTCCCTCACGTTCGTGGCGGCGGCCAACATGGTCCGGGCGGTGGGCGCGACACCCGTCTTCTGCGACATCGCCGGTCCCCATGACCTGAACCTCGACCCGGACGACCTCGCCGATGCCGTGACCGAGGCGACACGCGCGCTGATGCCCGTGCACTACGGCGGCTTTCCCTGTGACATGGACGCCCTGCACTCCGTCGCGGACCGCCACGGACTGGTCGTCATCGAGGACGCCGCGCACGCCCCCGGGGCAGCCGCGGGCGGCCGCGGTCTCGGCAGCTTCGGCGACACCGGCTGCTTCAGCTTCTTCTCGAACAAGAACCTCCCGGTCGGCGAGGGCGGCATGGTCGTCACCGGCGACGATGCCGTGGCCGAGCGCCTGAAGCTCCTGCGGTCGCACGGGATGACCACCCTCACGTGGGATCGCCACCGCGGTCACGCGTCCGGCTACGACGTCCTGGCCCACGGTTTCAACTACCGGCTGGACGAGGTCCACGCGGCCATCGGCCTGGTCCAGCTGTCGCGGCTCGACGCCAACAACGCCGCCCGCGGCCGCCACGCCGAGCGCTACCGTGAGGGCCTCGCGGGTATCGACGGGCTCGTCGTGCCGTTCGACGCCCCGGCGGCGGACACGACGCCGGCCTTCCACCTGCAGGAGGTCCTGCTACCGGAGGGGGTCGACCGCGACCGTGTGCGGGGATGGCTCGCAGCCGCCGGCATCCAGACGAGCGTCCACTATCCGCCGATCCATACGTTCACCGCGTTCACGTCCGACGCCGGGCGACGGCCGCTGCCGCGCACCGACGCGGTCGCGCCCCGGCTTCTGACCCTCCCCCTCTATCCCCACCTCACCGACGCGCAGATCGACTCCGTCGTCGACGCGCTGGCGGAGGCCGTCGCCGTGGAGCGCCGTTGAGCGCCGGGTCGCCGGTGCGGCGAGTGGCGATCATCGCCCCGATGCGCAACGAGGCGCGCCACGTCGCCCGATTCGTGGAGGACGTCGCCGCGCAGGACTTCGAGGGTCACCTGGAGCTCCTGGTGGCCGACGGCGCATCGACCGACGGCTGCGTCGGGATCCTGCGCGCCGAGGCCGAACGCCTCGGCGTGCCGCTGACCGTGGTTCCCAACCCGCGCCGCATCGCCCCCACGGGACTGAACGCGTGTCTTCGCCGGGCTGACGCCGATCTGCTCGTCCGGATGGACTGCCACTCACGGTATCCCGCCGACTACGTCCGCCGGTGTGCGGCCGCATCGGAGGAGACCGGCGCGTGGAACGTCGGCGGAGTCGTCATCCCGGACGGCGACCGGCCCATGGAGCGGGCGGTGGCGAGCGCCATGGACAGTCCGTTCGGGGGGATCGGGTGGACCCGGCATGCCGAGGGCGGGGAGCGCACGGAGGTCGACACCGTCACGTTCGGCGCGTTCCGTCCCGAGGCGTTCGAGAACGCCGGCCTGTTCGACGAGGCGTTCGTCCGCAACCAGGACGACGAGTTCAATCTCCGTCTGCGCCGTGCCGGAGGCAGGATCGTGCTCGACCCGGCGATCAGGGTGCGGTACACGCCCCGTGGCTCGTGGCGCGGCGTCTTCCGCCAGTACTACGAGTACGGCCTCTGGAAGATCCCCGTCATGCGCAAGCACAATGCGGTGCTCGGCCTGCGCAGCCTCGCTCCGATCGGTCTCGTCGCATCACTGGTGGTCCTGGCGGTGCTGTCGATCCCGTTCGCCTGGGCGCGCTGGGCACTGGTCGCCGAGGCCCTCGTCTACAGCGGCGGCGCCACCGTGTTCGCCGTGCGCTCCTCGCGCCGCCGGAAGGAGCCGTTGCGACGCGTCCCGCGGGTCGCCTCCGTCTTCCCGGCCTTCCACTTCGGCTACGGGATCGGGATGGCCCTGGGCCTGATCCGTGCCGCGTTCAGCCGCGGCGCCACGGACGCGGCAGCCCCCCGCCCCAGTGATGGGCCAGCCAACTCGTGACACCGGTGAGGTCGGCCTCCAGACGGGTGATCGACGCGTCGTCCGGCACTCCGAGGATCGGTAGCCGGTAGGGATCGGAGCGGGGCCCGACCCATCCGGTCGCCGTCGTGCGTCCGGAGCGGTAGCCGGCCCGTCGGACCATGTCGACCTCGCGCGGGGAGTGATCACCGTTGGGGTAGGCGAAATGCAGGCACGGGCGGTCCAGCCACTCCTCGATCTCGCCCCTGCATCCGGCGATCTCCGCCTCGGCCTCATCGCTGTCGCACATGGGAAGGATCGGGTGAAACCGAGTGTGCCCGCCGAACGACGTCCCGTCGGCCATCTCGCGGACCTCGTCCAACGTGAGCGCCTGACGACTCTCGGGATCATGGGAGGCGGCCTGGTCGAAACCGGTGTCGGCGAGCAGCCGCAGACGCTCGCCGTTCGGAACCTTCTTCAGCGGCTCGGGATCCGGCGTGTCGAGGAACCAGTAGTGACGATCGGTGCCGACGATCTGACTGCACAGGTAGATGGTCGGAACCACGTCGTGTCGGCGGAACACATCCAGCAGATCCCGATTGCCCCGGTGCCCGTCATCGATGGTGATCGCGACCGCCCGCTCGGGGAGGCGATCGAACGTGCGTGCGCGCAGGTGCTCCACCACCTCGTCGAGCGACACGAGGGCGTGGTGGCGACGCAGATGGGTGAGGTGCGCGTCGACCACCTCGGGCGACGGGTCGTGGTAGAGCAGGATCGCGGCACGTCGCCGGCCGACGGTCGCCCGTGTCAGCCGCGGCAGACCCACGGTGCAGACGATACGCGACAGGACCTCAGCGGGATTCATCGCCGTCCTTCGACGCCCCGTCCACCCTCGCACGCCGGTAGCTGATGAGGTCCCGGATCCGATCCGCGAAGTCGATGATGTCCCGCGGGCGTGGGATGAGCTTGGTCATCGGCGTCTTGAGCGTCCGGCTGAAGATGACCGCCGCGGCGATGCCGCCGGTCGTGTACGCGATCGTCGAGGCGATGGCCGCACCCAGGCCGCCGTACATCGGGATCAGCACGACGTCGAGCACGAGCGCGACGACGAACCCGATCGCGATCGCGACGCTCGACCGGATCGGGAAGCCCTGCGCGGTCAGCGCACCTGCGAGCTGCTTCATCGCGATCACACCGAACGCCCCGAGTGCGAGCACCCGGAGGTCGTCGATCGCACCGGCGAAGTCGTCTCCGAATATGACGATGGTCAGGAACGGTGCCGCGATGATCATGACGACCACGAGGCCCGCCGTGGCGGCAACCGCTATTCGGAACACCGCGGCCGCCAGACGTCCGGCCTCCCTGCGCTCGGACCGCACCAGATCGGGGCGCTGGACCGCGGCCAGGGCCGTGGGAAGGAAGAAGCACGCCTCCGCCCACACGACGGCGATGCTGTAGAGACCGAGCTCGTGGGTACCGGCCATCGCGCCGAGGATCCAGGCGTCCATCCGGTAGTTGCCCTCCATCATGATCTGCCCGGGGTGGCTCTTCGCCCCGAACGCGATGCTCTCCCGCGCGAGTTTCGCGTTCGGGCGCCCGAAGCCCGACAGCCTGCGCAGGATGTAGAGGCCGAGCAACAGCGTTGCGAGTGCCTGGCCGGAGATCCACACGATGAGGGCGGTCGCGACGGTGAGTGCGCCGAAGGCGGCGAACGTCCCGTTGGCGACGACGTTGACGACCGCGGGGAGGAGCAGCGCCACGTTCGCGGCCCCGAAGTGATAGACGCCCTGCACGAAGAAGCGCAGGTACACCTGCAATATCAGCATCGGGATGGAGCCCGCCGCGAGCGCGAGCAGAAGCGTCGGGCTACCCGCCCCCGCGGAGGGAACGAGGTAGATGAGCAGCGAGAACGCCCCGATGGCGATGAAGCCGAACACCAGCGACAGGACGACCGCGTTGCCCGTGAGGGCGCGTCGTTTGCCGGGCGAACGTCCGGCGATGTTGCCGATCGCGTCCTCGACCCCGATCGTGGCGAGGTTCGACGCCAGATAGGCGACCGCGGTGAGGAACGCGACGTCCCCCCTCCCCGTCGCACCCAGCGCGCGCGCGACGATCAGCGCGTTACCGAGCGAGAGCGTCGCGGTCAGGACCTCGGATCCGTAGGTGGCCGCCGCGGCACTGAGCATCGATGCCGGGCGACGTTCGGTCGCCGCACTCGTGCTCTGCTCAGTGGTATCGGGTGTCACGTGCCTCCATGCACGGGCGCGGGGATATGAGCCCGTCCGCTCCTTCGACGGGGCCCGGACCGATGTCCACGGGTGGCCCGGGTCACCCACATGATCATGGGTTCATCCTACACTGGCCGGGGTGTCATCCTCGGTCGTCCCGCGTCAGCGGCGTGGGACCGCCTCGATGGCGCCGAGGTCCACGCGCTTCCCGCGAACGGCGTTGCGGATGTCGTAGCCGGGCGAGAGGGGAACGAACGCGGTGCCGATCGCCGGACTGCCCGGCCGGAGTCCGTAGCGTCGCCGGGCCATGTCCACGAAGCGGGGGCTCGTGGTGATGGTCCCGCTGGCGGTGATGCCCCGGATGTCGATGCCACCCCCGCGGTTCCCGGAGACGAGGTTCCGGACCAGCCGGTTGCCGTGGCCGGTCTGGCTGCTCCAGTAGGACCGGATGCCCTCCTCACGGTTGCCGACCACCACGTTGTTCGCCACGGTGGCGTTGTCGGTGGCGGCACCCCCCTCACCTCCGACGACGATCCCCGCCTTGCCGTTGCCGACGATCGTGTTGTTCGCGATGGCGACGCCGTCGCAGTCGGGGTACGCCTGGATGCCGAACGCCGCGTTGAGCTCGACGATGTTGTTGACGATCGCCACATCGCGGGCGTGGGCGCAGTAGATGCCGTGATGGAGACGCGTATTGCTTCCGTTGCCGTGGATGCGGTTGCCGCGGATGCGGACGTCGTGGGCGGCGTCACGGGGGTCGCCCAGGAAGATCGCCGACATCCGCGACTGGCTGAGGTCGTTGCCGGTGATCTCGACGTGGTCGCCACCCGAGACGTAGACCAGCGGGTCACTGGAACGCGACGTCGACCCGGCCGTCATGGTGATGCCCGCGATCTGAACCCAGTTCGACCGGATCGTGAACGATCCCCGCACCGTCGCGCGTTCCCTGGGAGCGCTGCGGATGGTGATGGGAGCCCGGTGCGCGCCGCTGCGGTTGACCGAGACGCGCTCGTCGTACACGCCCCGGCGGAGAAGGATCGTCTGCCCGGGCCGGGCATCCTGAACCGCACGCTGGATGGTCCGCCAGGGTCGCGCACGCGAACCGTCCGATCGGTCGTTGCCGTTGGGGGCGACGTACTTCGCACCGGGGGGCGCCGCGGCGGTGGCGCGGAGGGTCCCGTAGCTGGGCGCGGCGACCGCGACGGACGACGCACCGAGGGCGGCCGACAGGGCCACCAGGGACACGAGGCGACGGGGACGCAGACGTCCCCCTGAGATCGGGCGGAGAGTGTTCATCAGCGATGGAGCATCGGGTCCGGAATGCGGCCGCGCAATCCGGACGGTTCCATCCTTACCGCCGATCTGCGCGCGCGGTGGTGGAAATGTACCGGGCGACATCGGCGGCCTGGCGTTCGAGCGTCCGGCCGCGCACGAGTTCGAGCCCGCGTTCCCCCCGGACCCGCCGCCCCTCCGGGTCGGATGCCAGCCGGCGGATCGCCGCCACGAGGGCGTCACGGTCGTCGGGCGGTATCACCAGGCCCGCCGCACCGTTCTGCAGCGCGGCGCGCACGCCGCCGACATCCGTCGCGACGACGGGCAGCCCGGCCGCGAGGGCCTCCATGAGGACGGCGGGCACACCCTCGGTCAGGGCGACGTGGACGAACGCGTGGGCGTCGCGGTAACGGGCGACCAGTTCCTCACCGAAGGGCACGAAACCCGGCAGGCGGATCAGGTGTCCCACACCGAGATCCCGTGCGAGCGCCTCGACCTCCGCGATCATGGGACCCGCCCCCACCCATGTGACCGCGAAGCGATCCGGTTCGTCGCGATGGAGATCGGCGAGCGCCCGCACGAGCAGCAGCGGGTTCTTCTCGCGATCGACCCGGCCGACGGTGAGCAGCCGGATCTGCCCGTCCGCCCAGTCGTGCGCCCGGGGGGCGTCGACGATGTCGTCGTCGCGCATCAGGGAAACGGTCATGTCGTGGACGCGCGGGTCGGGTGCGCCGTACTGGGCGGCGATCTCCGCGCCGACCGCCGTCGTGGGCGTCCAACGGGCCAGCAGCCGGAACGCGCGGTCGATGGCGCGGGCGGCCAGCTGCGCCGGTGATCGTCCCGAGCCGCCCCGCGAGCGGAAGTACGCCGCGGTGTCCTGGCGGACGCCCAGCACAACGTGTTTGCGACGCGCCTTGGCCAGGAGCGCGAGCGCGAGCCCGAACGGGTGCGGGCCGAACACCCACACGGCGTCGACCCTGTCGAGCCCGCGCCAGAACCCACGGAGGGTGCCGCCCGCGGAGGCGGCGAGACGCCCGATCTGATGGAGGTCCCCGAAGTCCGGGAGCTCGACGATCTCGACATCCGGGGGAAGGCGGAAGCGCTCGTCGCCCGCTGCGCCGGAGACGCGTGCGAAGACGACGCGGCGCGCGAAATGGGAGCCGACCTCGCCCGCGAAGGTGAGGAACGGGAAGTCGGCGGGATCGGTCGCGACCCCGGATTCCGGGCCGCCGATGCGGGCGTACGGCCCGTCCACATAGATTCCGAGGCGCATTCCCGGCATTTGATCAGGTCGGCGCACCGATTGCGAGCGGGGGTCGGACGCCTGAGATGCCATTATTGCGTCCGTCAACGGATGGCTGATCAGAGGAGATTCATGGGGACGAGCGAGTTCTGGACAGGTCGACGCGTGCTGGTGACCGGCGCGGCCGGCTTCATCGGCAGCCACCTGGCGGAGACGCTGGTACGTGCGGGCGCGGACGTCCGGGCCTTCGTCCGGTACAACTCACGCAACGACCTCGGCTGGCTGGAGGACGCGGACCCCGACGTCGTGGGCGCGATGGATGTCTACCGCGGCGACCTCGTCAACCCGGAGGCCGTCCTGGGCGCCGTCGACGGCTGCGACACCGTCCTGCACCTCGGCGCGCTGATCCCGATCCCCTACTCGTACCAGCACCCGCGCGAGTTCGTCGACACGAACGTCACCGGTGGCCTCAACATGTTCGAGGCGTGTCGCCGCGTGGGGGTGCGCCGGCTGGTCCACACCTCGTCCAGCGAGACCTACGGGACGGCGCAGCGGGTGCCGATCGACGAGGACCACCCCATCAACGCCCAGTCGCCCTACGCGGCGACCAAGGTCGGCGCCGACCAGCTGGCGCTGTCGTACAGGGTCTCGTTCGACCTGCCCGTGGTGGTCGTCCGGCCCTTCAACACCTACGGTCCCCGCCAGACCGCCCGCGCGGTCATTCCGACCATCATCGGACAGGCGATGGCGCAGGACACCATCTCGCTGGGATCGACGGCCACCACCCGTGATTTCCTGTTCGTCGCCGACACCGTCGAGGGGATGATGCGCTGTGCCGAGGCCGACGGCGTGGAGGGCGAGGTCATCAACCTGGGCACCGGCACCGAGGTCACGATCGCCGAGGTGGTGCGGAGGGTGCTCGCGCTCCTCGGCAAGGAGCTGCCGGTGAGCGAGGACTCGGAACGGCTGCGGCCCGCCGACAGTGAGGTCGAGCGGCTCCTGGCCGACCCGTCCAAGGCCGAGCGCCTGCTCGGCTGGACGTCGACCGTCGACCTCGACGAGGGCTTGCGCCGTACGGCGGACTGGCTGGCCGAGTCCCTCGGCCACTACAAGACCGCCCTCTACAACGTCTAGACCGGTGATTCCACGCGGGTCGTGGAATCACCCCTTTTCGGTGTCTACCCCGCCGGCGGGCGTGGCGCGACGGCGGCGTCCCAGATCTCCCGCTCCGCCTGCGTCGGCGGGCGGAACGTCACCCGACGACGACCGAACCGCTGCCGGGTGACCCGCGTGTGGTCCAGGACGAACCCGGAGTTGGCACACCCGCGTAGCGACGGGATGTTGTCGCACGAGACGTAGGTGAGGCAGCGGTTCGATCCCTCGTCCCGAGCGATGTGCATGAGCTGGCTCATGCCCTCGGCCATCGCCCCGAGCTTCCGGTGGTTGACGAACGTGTACGCGCCCTCGACCAGGGTCTCGTTCCCGGTGAGATGCGGAAACTGCCTGTGGGTGACATGGTGCAGGGGCGCCTGCTCGCCGGGGCCGATGAGCCACTGCGCGTAGATCGCGTCACCGTCGTCGGTGGCCGCGACGTAGAGCCGCGCCACCCCGGCCCGGCACAGGCGCTGGCGCTGCTCGACCTCGAGGCGATCCGAGCCCTCGGTCCGTTCACGCTCCTCATCGAACCCACGGAAACCACGGGCCTCGACGACGACCATGTTCACCGGGATCTTCGGGGGCCGCGGGGACGGGAGATCGGTGAGGTCGCTCGCCAGCCCGAAGCCCGACGTCTCCGACCAGAGGCGGGACCGCACGGCACGGATCGCCTCACGGGTGCCGATGCTCCGCACCGTCCGAATGACCTCTCGCATGCGCCTCCTCTGAACGACCGCCGAGCGCGTGCAGTTTAGCGCGCCTACCATCGTCGGCGAACCCCGGGGTACAGGGTGGCCGGCCGAACGCTCCCGCGAACACGAGCAACGGCGAGAGCGAGGCGCGGCCGAGTCCGATCGCTGCGGCCCGTCGACACGAGCACACGGCGGACGGGGTCTCCCTCCGGCACGGAGACCACCCTTCGGAAAGCCGGTCGCGCAGCTCACTCCGCATCGCGCTCCCGCTCCCCGGTCTCCGCCACGCCCGGCGGATCGGCGATGGTGAGCCCCTCGTCGTCAAGGGCAAGCCACGTTCCGATGCCGACGCGTCTGAGAAAGCGATCGTCATGGCTCACCACGATCATGGCGCCACGGTAGACGTTGAGCGCGTCGACGAGTTCCTCCACGCTCCGGCGATCCAGATTGTTGGTGGGCTCGTCGAGGAGGACGATCGGCGTGCGCGCCAGATCGAGACCGGCAAGCGCGATGAGCACGGCCTCTCCCCCGGAGAGCGTCGACACCGGACGATCGAACCCCGTGTCGACCAGCCCCATGCGGCCCAGTACGGCATCGGCCCGGGCCTCGATGTCCCAGTCCTCACCGATGATGTCGAACTGACGCGGACTGGCGTCGCCATCCTCGGCCGCGCGGATCGCCTCGACGACCGCGCGCACACCCAGGAGATCGCCGACCGTGTCGTCCGCGCGCAGGACGAGATCCTGGGACAGATACCCGATGTCGCCGGTCGCCCGGATCGAACCGTGGTCCGGTGTGAGTTCACCGGCGATGAGACGCAGGACGGTTGACTTGCCCGAACCGTTCGCGCCGATGAGACCGGTGCGCCCCTGACCGAATGCGGCGGTCGCACGGGTCAGAAGCGGTGAGCCATCGGGCCAGGCGAACGAGATATCGGTGAGAACGACGGAGGGACGTTGACGAGCAGGCATGACGACTCCAATCGGATCAGCGCGGACGCTGACGACGGAGCCGTGAGGGCTACGACGAGGTCAGCGCACGTGGTGCGTGCGGATGTCGTTCTGCTGGCGCAAGGGAATACGTCCTACTCGGGAACGGGGCTCAGGGTAACAGCCGCGCTCGCCGGGATGATCGGACCGCGGCCAACGAGCACCTCGCCCGTCGCGGAGGCGCCCGCGGGCCCGGCGGACGTCGTCGTGTCGATCACCACCGGTGGCACCTCGCGCGATACGCGCGGGCGCCATCTCGAACGGCTCGCGGCTATGGGTTGCGCTTCAGCCAGCGACGGATGTTCCGCAGCCCGCCGATCTGCGCCTTCGCACGGTCGCGGGTGGTGCCCTCGACCGCCTCTCGCAGGACCTCCTCCACCATGCGCGCCGAACGGCTCCAGGCGAACCGCGCCGCCTGTTCGTGCCCCGCCCGGATCATCCGCTCGCGCTCGGTCGCCGAGCCCAGCACCTGACGCAGCTGGCCCGCCAGTGCGGTGGCGTCCCCCGCGGGGAACAACCGGCCCGCCCGACCGACGGCGGCGGGCAGCGCACCCGCCCGAGCGGCGATGACCGGTGTGCCGCAGGCCATGGCCTCGATGAGCGGGAGACCGATGCCCTCGGCCGTGCCGGCCAGGACCACGCACCGGGACGCACGGTAGACGGCGGGGAGATCCGCCTCCTCGACGAAGCCCGTGAGATGGAGTCGATCGGCGACCCCGATCATCCGGGCCATGGAGCGCAGGCTCTCCTCGGCCGGCCCCGCACCCGCGAGCACCAGGCGTGGCGCGAGATCCGCGGGAAGCGACGAGACGGCGCGGACGAGCGTGGGGAGGTCGCGTCGTGAGCGGAGGCTCCCGACGTGGAGGACGCTACCCTCGACGACGCCGTACGACGTCCGGACGCGCTCGACGGCCTCGGACCCGGGATCGTCGAAGAAGCGCGCGTCCACGCCCGTCGGCACCACGCGGATCCGTTCGTCCGCGATGCCCAGGCGCCGCCGGATCATCCCGGCGGCGTGGTCCGAGAGGGTGGCGATCAACGCCGCCCGGCCCAGCGACACGGCACCGCTCGCCACCGAGGCCACACTGCTTCCGTCGTCCGGGGCGTCCGGCTCGGACTCCCAGTCCTCGACGTCGTGCAGAACGAGCACCATCGGGCACGGCGAGATGAGCGGGAGCCCCATGTTGGCCGGCGACAGGAGGACGTCGGCGTTCACCGTCCGAAGCAGATTGGGAAGCGCGACGTGGGCCTTCGCGCCGGCCCGGGCCGCGCGCAGGTACTGCACCGGCACCGACAGGGACGGGATGTCGGCCTGCGCGAACGGGATGACCTCGACGGATGCGCGTTGCGCCAGCGCCTCGGTGATGCCCAGGGCGAAGCGCGCGACGCCGCCGCGGTCACCCTCCGTCACCGAACGCAGGTCGATGGCGACGCGCAGCGGCTCGCTCACGGTTCGACCGCCGGGCCGATGAGGTCCTCGTGGGCACACGGCACGCTGGCCAGAAGCGGATCACCGAGCAGGTCGTCACCGAGACGCACCGGGAGCATCGCGCGGAGGAAGTCCAGCGACTCCGTGAGGCGGGCGGACGGCACCCGCACCGTCGTACGCACCGTGTGGACTCCGCTCGCCATCTCGATGACCTCCTCGTCGTGTGGTGTGCCGATGATCTCACCGGTGCCGGTGGCCGTTCGCGCGACGTCCGCGACCCCGGCCCTCAGCGCCGGCACGTCACGGGTCACCGCCGTGATGAGCACGCTGGTCTGGGCGGATCGGTGCCGCGTCACCACCGAGATCTGCCCGTTCGCGACGTGTACGTGCGAGCCGTCGGCCAGGTAGAGGACCGTCGCCCTGACGCCGAGTGACTCGACGATTCCGGTGGCCCCGCCGGGCTGGATCGTGATCACGTCGCCGACGGCATACTGTCCCTCGAAGAGGATGAAGAACCCCGCGATGACGTCTGTCAGGAACCGCTGGGTCGAGAATCCGACGATGAGGACGAAGAGCGCGCTGCCCCCGCCGAGGGCGGCGATGCTGCCGGCGCCCGCCAGGATGATGATGACGGTGATCAGCGCGATCAGGAGGATCGTGTAGCGCAGCACCGTGGCGAGGAGCGTGACGGCGGTGCGGCGCTGTTGCCACTTGGCCGGATCCTCGCTCGCGGCGGCCTTGCGTTCGGCACGTGGGACGAGCGCGCGGATGAACGCGAAGAGCACGACGGCGACCGCCAGGGTGATGGCGACCAGAAGCGCCTTCTCCATCCAGCCGTCCAGACCGAAGGTCGTTGCGGTCAGCCCGGTCACCGGCGATTGCCCGGTCCCCGTCCCGGACGGTCACCGACTCGACCGTGCGTGGCCCAGACGCGCATCAGAGGATGTCGAGGTACCGGTCGATCTCCCACGGCGTCACCTGCCCGCGGTACTCGCTCCACTCGCGGCGCTTGAGATCGATGAGCCGCTCGTGGACGTGCTCGCCGAACGCCCTCAGCAGGAACTCGCTCTCGGCCCCGATCTCGACCGCCTCGCCCAGGGACTCGGGAAGCGCCTCGATCCCGGCGCGCTCGCGCTCCTCGTGCGTCAGGTCGTAGAGGTTCGTGTCCATGGCCTCAGGCAGCTCGTAACCGTGTTCGATGCCGTCGAGGCCCGCGTGGAGGAGGGCCGCGAACGTGAGGTACGGGTTGCAGGCGGGGTCGGGGCAGCGGATCTCGACCCGCGCGCTCTCGGGCCGATCGCGCCGGAGCATCGGCACCCGCATGAGGGCCGACCGGTTCCGGCGGCTCCAGGCCACGTGGACCGGGGCCTCGTACCCCGGTACCAGGCGCTTGTACGAGTTGACCCACTGCGCGAACACGACCGACATCTCACGCGCGTGCCGCAGCTGGCCGGCGACGAACTGCTTCGCCGTCTGCGACAGGAGGAGATCGTCCGACGCATCGTGGAAGGCGTTCTCGTCATCGCGGAACAGGCTCTGATGCGTGTGCATCCCGCTGCCGTTGGCGTTGGAGATCGGCTTGGGCATGAAGGTGGCGTAGTAGCCGTGCTTGTGCGCGATCTCCTTGACCACCGTCCGGTAGGTCATCACGTTGTCCGCCATGGACAGCGCGTTGTCGTAGCGCATGTCGATCTCGTGCTGCGACGGCCCCACCTCATGATGGGAGTACTGCGTGCGGATGCCCATGGCCTGCAGCGCGAGCACGGTGTCGCGGCGGACGTCGGTGGCGGCGTCCAGCGTGGTGAGGTCGAAGTACCCGCCCTGGTCGACCGGCCGCGGATCGTCGGGTGCGGAGACGTAGTAGTACTCGAGGTCGGGGCTGACCGCGAACAGATCGAAGCCCATTCGGTCGGCGCGCGCGAGCGCACGCCGCAGCACGTGCCGTGAGTCGCCCTCGTACGCCTCGCCGCCCGGCAGCCGGATGTCGCAGAACATGCGCGCGACGGCCTGCTCCTGCGGTCGGTACGGCAGCACGGTGAACGTGGACGGGTCGGGCATGGCGATCATGTCCGACTCCTCGATGGCGTTGAAACCGGTCACGGACGACCCGTCGAAACGCATGCCGCGTTCGAGTGCCGATGCGACGTTCTCGCTGGTCGTCGCGACGCTCTTCAGCTGTCCGAGGATGTCCGTGAACCACAGTCGTACGAACTTCACGTCCCGGTCATGAATGGTCGCGAGGACCTCTTCGGTTGTCACGGAGTTCTCTCCATCGTCCGCCATCGCCGCGACGCTATCAAGCGGGGACGCACGAACCCCCATGACCTGCGAAACTGCGGAGGTGCCCTCGCGAGCGAAACGACCCGCACCGACCGTCGAGGCGGTACCGACGCTGGCCGATCTCCTGACGGCCCCGGCGCTTCGCCACACCCGCGTGATCCCGAGCGACGCGGCGTTGGACATCCCCGTGGCGGCGATCGCCCCGGTCGAGGACGAGATGGTGCTCGCACCGGGGACGCTCCTGATCGCACCGGACGGTGTGCCCGACGAGGTTCCCGATGAATGCGCTGCGGTGCTCGCGCGCTCCGGTCCGTCACAGCCCGTCCGAGCACCCGTGATCGTCCTCGGTAAGGAGGCCGACTGGAGCGCCGTGATCCAGGCGGTCGCCCAGTCGCTCGCGGGACCGGACCTGGCGCGCGCGGCGTCGGCGCGCCGCGATCTGCGGAGGGCGGTCCTCACAGCCGGGTCGTTCCCGGCGATCGCGCACCTCACGACCACCCTCCTCGAGCGCACCGTGACGATCGTCGACGCATACCTCGACGTGGTGGGCGACACCGCCGACGACGACGCCCGCTCGGAGGTGCTCGGCGAGCGCATCGACGAAGCCCGGCAGTCGCGCACCGACGACGCCATCGACGTCTTCATCGCGCAGGGTGTCGCCGGCGCACGGGTCATCGCCGTGGAGGGACCGCTCGGTCCCGGCGGCGCGATCATCATCTGGGACGGCGACGACATCGATCCCGACAGCGCCGTCGTGGGCGAGATCATCGTGGCCTGCGCGATCGAGAACGCACGTGAGCAGGCGCGGATCGACGCCGAGTCACGCCTTCGTGGCGACCTTCTGGAGGAGCTCGCCTCCGGCGAGACGATGAACCGGGACTCCGTCATCCGGCGCGCCCGCCTGCTGGGAGCCGACCTGTCGCGTGGTGGCGTCGGGATGATCGGCATGCTCCACCACGAGGACGAGGAACGTGAGGTGGACGAGCGCTCCGCACGCCGCTTCGTCAGCCACGTCCGGGCCGTGCTCGAGCTGCACTGGCCCCATGCACTCTCCGACTGGTCCGGCGGACGGATCAAGGTGCTCCTGCCGACCCCCGCCGACACCGAGGAGGAGAGCGCCATCGATGATCTGGCCCGCGACCTGGCCCGGAGGCTGCTGTCGGCCACGCGGAGCGCGGTGCCGGGCTTGGCCGTCACCCTGGCGCTCTCGCGTCACACCGCGAACCCGGAGGGTCTCGGCGCGGCGCTCGACGAGGCCGAGCTGGCCCTCACGATCGGCGAGCGGCTGGGGCGTGCGGGTGAGGTCGTCACGTTCGAGGAGACCGGCACCTACAAGCTGCTCTTCCAGATCTTCGCCGACCGCCCCGAGGAGCTCTCGTCGTTCTACGAGTCGACGCTCGCACCGCTCGTGGCGTACGACGAGCAGTACCAGACCGAGCTCGTGGGAACGCTGGCCACCTACCTCGAGCTGGACGGCAACCTGGCGGCCACGGCGGCCAAGCTCTATACGCACCGGCACACCGTCCGGTACCGGCTCGATCGCATCGCCGAACTGTCGGGACTGGACGTCGGCCGCAGTGACGACCGTGAGAAGCTGTCGCTGGGTCTCAAGGCCATGCGCCTCCTGGGCCGCACGGTCCGCACGGGCCCTGCCGTCGAGCGCAACGGCCGCTCGCGCCGGTAGAGACGGACAGCGCTGGGCGAAACCCGCCCTTCTGGGACGGAGCGCGTCGACATCGTGGCCGGACGGGTCTCGTGGGGTGGCCACCCGGTTCACCGGGTGACCCGGGCCATGGCGCCACGGTGGTCGTTCTCACGCTGACGACCGAAGGACCGGATCTCGTCCCCTCCCCCGCCCCGGGACGCGGGTCTGCACCATCATGGCCCCCGCGACGAAGTGTGCGAGCCGAGCACACGCATGGGCTAGTGCCATCCGGCCCAGGCGCGACGCCTGTACGGGGGCGTGCGACGTGCGGCGCCGAAGAACCGCATCATCGACCCGCCCGCACCGGCGCTGAGGAACGTCCGGGGCTCCGGCGGGGCGGAGGCGCCGGTCGTCGTCTCATGGACACGGCCCACCGGACGCATTCCGACGGATTCACGGCTTCCGCGTTCGACACTCTGAGTGAGAGCGCGAGATGGCTCCCGATACCGCGTTGAACCTGCCCCGTCACAGGTGACGGTCACCTCGAACCACGGAGGTGAATCGCCGTGCCTCGCTTCGATCCGTTCAGCGATTTCGACGCGCTCACCCGTGGCCTCATCGTGAGATGAGAGGACACGCGGCGGGCGACACCGTGAGAGATCGCCCACCGCGCCCCTGCATCCAGCGGACCCGTCGACGGTGACCGGGACCGCCGTCGATGGGGTCCCCATATCGGTGTCTGGGTCGCACGGGCGCGACGTCGCACCCCGCGGGCCGTGTGACAACATCCGTCGCATGAGAATGACCATTGGATTTCACGCGACCGAGTTCCACTGCCACCCCGTCGAGTTCGAGGTGCCCGAGGGGGAGGCTCCGCCGGAGCCCGGCACCGAGCCCGCCGCCATGCTGGAGTTCCGGTCCGGCCCGAACATGGCCATGCACGTGCCCATCAGCAAGGGCGATGCCGAGGGCATGATGGGTGCCTTCACCCAGGCCGAGCCCATGCGTCAGCAGCTCCCGCCCGAGGCGCTCAACTGGCAACCCGAGATCACCGGCCTGCCCGAGGGCATGTTCTGGGTACTGTCGCCGCAGCTCACCGGGATGTCGGTGACCCCGCCGCAGGACACTCCGGAAGGGCTCGTCCCGCACTGGACCGTCGCGTTCCAGGATCAGGACGAGAGCATCGTCCAGGTCGCCGTGAGCGACGCCACCTGCGTGAGCATCATCCGCGCGCTGGCGCAGGTCGCCAACGGCGAGTTCCCAGCCGTTGAGGTCACCGGAGGTGACGACGCATAGTCGTGTCGGGTGACGCATCCCCAAGGGGTGCGTCACCCGTCTGTTCACGTCGTCAGCGCCGCTGACGCGAGGCCGCCGTGGCGGCCGTGACGATCGCCGCGACGAGAAGCGCGATCAGGAACTGGACGAAGCGGCTGTCGACGTTGAACACCTCGGCGATGAGGCCGCCGCCGATGGCACCGGCGATACCGGCGAGCATCGTTGCCAGGACACCGAGCCCGCCACCATCGCGGACCAGGAACTTGGCGAGGAACCCGACGATGAGACCGACGAGCGCCCATCCCGCCATCCAGGCGAGGACGCCCATGATCCCACTGACCGTCAGCAAGACGATGATGAGGATCACAAAGAAGAGCACGGTCATCGGGGAGGCTCCTTCAGGAGTGGTTGCGTCAGGACAAGGATGGCACGCGGCCTGCATCCGCCACCCATGCGGACGGTATGCAGGTTCACCACGTGAACGCCGGTCCACCGGCCGGCGGCGACCGCGGAGGACCCGACCGAGCCCGAGCGGTCTCACATCGGTCGGTGACGGACGAACATGTCCGCCACCGACCGCGCAGGTTCAGCTTCCGGCGTCCACCCATTCGTGGATGCGGCGGATGCCCTCCTCCATGTCCGCGTCGGCCATCGCGAAGCTGAAGCGTGCGTAGCCGGGCGTGCCGAACGCCTCACCGGGGACGAAGGCCACGCCGGCCTCGCCCAGGATCGCGTCGGCGAGTTCGAGCGTCGTCGCGCTGACGGTGCCGTTGGGCCCCAGCGGCCTCCCCAGAAGCGCTTTCATGTTGGGGTAGCCGTAGAAGGCCCCCTGGGGCTCGATGGCCTCGACACCGGGGATCGCGTTCAGCATCCGGTGCATGGTCTCGGCCCGGCGGGCGAACGCCTCGCGCATGACGCCGACCGACGACTGGTCGCCGCTGATCGCCGTGAGCGCCGCGATCTGCGACACGTTGGCGACGTTGGAGGTCGTGTGCGACTGGAAGTTGATGGTCGCCTTGGCCACGTCCTTCGGAGCGATGACCCAGCCCACCCGCCAGCCGGTCATCGCGTAGGTCTTGGCGACGCCGTTCACCACGATGCACTGATCGGCCAGCTCGGGCACGAGCGTCGGCATGCTCGCGAACCGGTTGTCGCCGTAGACCAGGTGCTCGTAGATCTCGTCCGTGAGCACCCAGACACCGTTGTCGACGGCCCAGCGCCCGATCGCCGCGACCTCGTCCGGCGTGTAGACGGCGCCGCTGGGGTTGTCGGGACTGACGAAGAGGAGGGCCTTGGTGCGGTCCGTCTTCGCCGCGTCCAGCTGATCGATCGTGACCTTGAAGCCCGAGGTCTCGTCGGTCTGCACGACCACCGGCACGCCGCTTGCCAGCGTGACGGCCTCGGGGTAGGTGGTCCAGTACGGAGCCGGGCAGATGACCTCGTCGCCCGGATCGCAGAGCGCCGCCAGTGCCACGTAGACCGCGTGCTTGCCGCCGTTGGTGACGAGGACCTGAGAGGCCTCGCACGAGTAGCCCGAGTCCCGGAGCGTCTTCGCAGCGATGGCCTCGCGCAGCTCGGGCAGACCGGCCGCCGGGCTGTAGCGGTGGTTCTTGGGGTCGCGGCAGGCGGAGACCGCGGCCTCGACCACGTGATCCGGGGTCGGGAAGTCCGGCTCGCCCGCGCCGAAACCGATGATGTTCTCGCCCTGAGCCTTCAGGGCCTTCGCCTTCGCGTCGACGGCGAGCGTTGCGGACTCGGCGATGCCTGCGAGCAGGGCGGACGTGCGCTTCATTCGTGACCTCTCAAGGATGCGGGACTACCGGGCACGAGTCTACGGCCCGGATACGGGCGGGCGTCCGGCATGCCGGGCACCGAACACGGTCCGCCCGGCGGCGCGGACCGGGTGGGCGAACCCGTTGCGATCCGTCACCGTTCCGTGACAGATCAGACGGTGGGCGGGGCCGAGAGCCGACCTCCGCCCACCGTCACCGGTATCGGATCAGGCGGCCACCGTGAGTCGATTGGCCGCCGCGCGGGCGACCCAGTCGACCGCGGCGATGAGCTCACCCGGCTTCTCGCCGATGAGGTCGTGGCCGGCGTCGACCTGCGCGAACTTGGCACCGGGGAGGGAGCGTGCGAGCTCTTCCTGTGTGTCGAGCGGGTACGCACGGTCGTCCGAACCCGCCAGCACGAACACCGGGGGTTCGATCTGGACGAGGGCGCCGCGGAGGTCAGGGCGGGTGCCCATGGCCTCGGCCGCGAAGGCCACGCCCTCCGAGCCACCGCGCTCGCGGATCATCCGCGCGACGCGGGCCCAGCGCTCCTGGCCCTCGATGTCCTCGGCGCGCGCGCCGGCACCGCTCACGACGAGCGCGGAGACGAGACCGGGGTGGCCGAGGGTCAGGGTCAGAGCCGCGGCGGCGCCGAGTCCGAGCCCGACGACGATCGCGTCGCCACCCTCGGCGGCGATGAGCCGCGAGACGTCGGAGGCGAAGTCATCGATGCTCCAGGGGCCCGACGGTACCGGTGAGGCCCCATGCCCACGCAGATCGGGGGCGACGACCCGGTAGCGCTTGCCGAGCGGTTTGAGCGCGCGCAGCATCGCTTTTCCGTCGCGACCGAGGTCGTGGAGAGCGACGACAAGGGGACCCTTGCCGATTTCGTGGGCCTTCAGCGTGATCGCCGGGGGCAGGGAAGGCATCGATACTCCTGTTGCTAACCAGTGTGATATGGATTTACCGGTAAGGAAGAATACGTCAGGAGCCTATCGATCGTCAATGGGCATTGAAGATTTCCCCTGGGTCGGGGGTCGTCCATCACTCGACCTGTGCAATACGGCGGTCGAGTGCTGCGAGGTCCTCGACGACGGTTCCGCGCTCGTGGAATGGCTTGCGCTCGCGGGATGCGCACGGTCGACCGCGGCTCCCGCAGACGATGATCTGAGGCGGATCCGACGGCTCCGCGACGACCTGCGCGCGGGCTTCATCTCCCATGATGCCGCCGCCATGGCGGACCTCATCGACACATGGTTGAGCGAGACCCCTGGGCGCCTGAGCGTCGATCGCGAGACCCTCGAACCGGTTTTCCGCGCCGACCCGACGACGTTCGGGTGCCTCGTCACCCCCATCCTCCTCGACGCCCTCGCCATCGCGCGCGACGAGATGGACCGGGTGCGCCAGTGCGCATCGGAGAGCTGCTCCATGATCTACCTGGACGCCAGCCGCAACGGCAGCCGACGGTGGTGCTCGATGGAGCGGTGCGGGTCACGCGCCAAGGCGCACGCCTACTACGAGCGCAAGCGCGCCGAGCGCGGCTAGCCGACCCGCCGAAGGACCGACTCGACCACCGCGGCGAACGCCGCCGGGTCCTCCAGCGCCGAGAGGTGCCCCACACCGGGGATGACGTGTCGCTCGGCTCCGGGGATGCCCTCGACCAGCAGGTCGATCGCCTCCGGTGGGGTCACGCGGTCGTCGCCTCCCTGGACAACGGCCGTGGGAACCGCGATACGGGCCAGCAGGTCGACCCGGTCGGGCCGGTCGCGCAGCGCTCGCAGGGCGCCGACGATGGCCTCGGCCGGCTGCATCTCGGCGATCGCCCGTGCCGTGACGACCACATCCGCGTCGGCCTCCGGTGAGGTCATGTTGGGCATGACGCCGTCGAGGAACGCGGCCACGCCGTCGTCTCGGATCGTCGCGATCGCCGCATCGCGCGCGGCCCGCGCCTCGGCACCGTCGGCATCGGCCCGCGTGTTCGCCAGTACCAGTCCGGCCACGAGGTGCGGGTGATCGGCCACCAGGGACAGCGCGACGTAGCCGCCCATCGAGAGGCCGCAGACCACGGCGGGTTCACCGTCACCGCGCATGATGACCTCGGCGACCTCGGACGCCATGAGGACGATGTCGGGATCGTCGTCGACGGTGCGGCCCCCGAAGCCCGGGAACTCGTGAGCGACCACGTCGACGGGTGCGGTGAGGTGCGCCCGCATGGCATCCCAGAAGGACGCGTCCTGTGGGAACGGGTGGAGCAGAACGAGGGTGCGGCGGTGGGTATCCACCTGGCAATCTTAGGAGCGTGACCACCTCCGCACCACCCGACCTCTCAGCCGTGCCCCGCCACAGCGGGGGATTCGGCGGCCTCACACCGGGCGGGGCCGTGGAGGAGAGTGCCGAGACGCTCGTCGCCTGCCTGGGGGTCGAACACCACCTGGAGGGCGCGGCACTCACCCTCCTGGTGCTCACGGCCTCACCGGGAATCGTGGAATGGGACCCCGCGGACGGGCTGACCGTGTCGGACGACACCGGCGGCGCCTACACCGTCACGACCATCTCGCTCACGAGCGGTCTGGGCCAGGTGGAGGCGACGGTCTGGATCGTGCCGGCCGTGCCATCCGAGGCGCGCACGCTGCACCTCGACGTGGACGGCGTGCAGCGATTGAACCCGGCGCGGGGCGAGCGCGGTGTGGTGCGCGAGCTGTCGGAGGGGCCGTGGTCCGTCGACGTCGATCTGCGACCGCCGCGCACCCTCCGCGACACACCCACGCGACCGCGCGAGTCGGACGACCCCGAGGAGGTGCAGGCCGTGCCGGCACGTACCCGTGCGCTGTTCGACGGGGTGCTGCCGGTGGGCCAGGCGCGGCTCGTGGAGGGGACGGCCGTCTGCCTGACCGCCGTCGAGCGCTATGCGGACCGGTGGATCGCGAACGTGGTGGCGCTGGGGCCCGAGGACGCCGAGAGCGCGGCGCCGGCAGTCGGCCGCGCCAATCTCACCGCATGGGACGACGTGGGGACCACGTACCGCCTCACCGCCCTGAGCGGCGCGTCCGATGCGACCTGGAGCCAATGCGCGTACGAGGCGGTTCCGGCACTCAACCCCGAGGCATCGGTCCTCGCCGTCGAGATGACGGACATCCCCCGCGGTCGCGACAGTGGCAGCAGGCGGTTCGCGATCGACGGCCCCATCGTGTTCGCCAGCGTGATCCCCTCATGACCGAAGCCTGGCCGCCGGGCCCGGTGTGGGTGGTCATCCCGACCTACAACGAAGCCGAGAACATCGAGGAGATGGTGTCCGCGCTCCTGCGGGTCGCGGATGAGGGACCGCTGGACGCCCACATCCTGGTGGTGGACGACGGATCGCCGGACGGAACGGCCGACATCGTCGACCGCGTGCGCGAACGCGACGGGCGCGTGGAGGTCCTCCGCCGCACCGCGAAGGAGGGCATCGGTCCCGCCTATCTCGCGGGATTCCGCCTCGCGCTCGAGCGTGGCGCGGCGCTCATCCTCGAGATGGACGCCGACTTCTCGCACGACCCGCGTGACGTCCCACGCCTCGTCGCGGCCGCCGAGCACGCCGACCTGGTCCTCGGCTCCCGCTATGTCACGGGCGGCGGGGTGGCGCGCTGGGGTCCGCTGCGACGCCTCATCAGCCGCGCGGGATCGGCGTACGCGCGCCTGATCCTCCGCATCCGGATCCGGGATCTGACCGGCGGCTTCAAGTGCTTCCGTCGCACCGTGCTCGAGGCCCTGCCGCTCGACGACGTCGCGGCCGCCGGCTACGTGTTCCAGATCGAGATGACCTACCGGGCCCTTCTCGCCGGCTTCACCGTGCAGGAGATCCCGATCACCTTCACCGAACGGGTCCGGGGGCAATCGAAGATGGGTGGCGGCATCGTGAAAGAGGCCGCGATCCGCATCCCCCAGCTGCGGCGGCTACGGCGGACGGCGGCGGGGACGCCCTCCCGCTGACGGCGAGACGGAGTGCGCTCACCAGTCGGGACGACAGGATCCCGACGCGGCCTGCGACGCCGGATCCAGCCGTCGCATCCGCGTCAGTGCCTCCTCGCGCACCGGGCTCCGGGCGACCGCCGCGCGACAGCTCCAGGCGACCGCGCTCTCGGGCTGTCGCGCGACGGCCCGTGCCGTGGCGAGGATGGCTCCGTCGCGGTCGCCACCGCGATCGAGCGCCCGTGCTTCCTGCAGCAGCCCCTGGACCGCGAGGGGATTGCGGTCGGTGGCCCGGCGGGCGGTCTCGACCGACTCGACCAGGTCTCCTCGGTCGCCCTGCACGATGGACCGCTGCACCAGTGACTGGCCGCTCCAGACAGCGACCGCGCTCACCCAGACGGCGACGACGGCGGGCAGCGCGATCAGGCCGACGACGAGGCGCCGCCGGAGGGGCACGTCCATCCGCGACACGGCCACCGGCAACGACCCCACGATGACGCCGGCCGCGGCGGCGGCCGCCATCGCCGTGGCCGGGATGGACCACGTGTAGTCGAGTTGGGAGTGCACGAGGAACACCGCGACGACGGCCGCGGGGGGCGCGGCACGGGCACCCAGGCGACGCACCGCGAGTCCGGTGGTCCCCAGCACCACGACACCGAGGACGAGCCCCACCAGACCGAGCTCGGCCAGGGTGCCCAGCACCATCTGGTGCGGGTCGCGCACCTGGCGTGACGGCTCGTCGACCGTCCGCTCGCGCAGGTGGAGATGCGGGAAGCTCCCGGCCCCGTGACCGACGACGGGCGCATCCAGCGCGGCCTCGCGCGCCTGCCGCCACCACTCACCCCGGTTGTTGGAGTGAAGGCTCACGATACGGCCGGCACCGTCATCCGCCGGCCGCTCGCGAACGGCCACCACGACGACCGCTCCCACGAGGATGACGGCCCCCGCCAGAAGCGCCACCATGCGGCCGCGCACTGTGGAGAGGAGCCGACGATCGACGCGTGCGGCCGCGCCCTCGAGCGCCTGGGCGAACACGATCGTCGCGACGAGCGCCGCACCAATGAGAAGGCCCAGCACCACTCCCTCCACGATGCGATCCGCCGGCGGCGCCAGAAAGGGATCCCGTGTCAGCGCCGGATTCGTGAACGCGAACACCACCACGGGGATCACCGCGACGACCGCACCGCCCAGGGCGGCCAGGACCGGCACCCGGTGCGGCTGGAGCATGACGACCACGGTCAGCATGAGGGCGAGCGAGATGAGACCGGTCCGTGACTGCGTCATGGCGACGGTCATCAGGACGGAGGCGAAGCCGGCACGTGCCAGGTTCCGTTCCCAGGACCGCTCCGATCCGAGAGCGAGCGCGGCGCCCGGAAGGACCAGCACCGCCACCAGGGCGAGCGCGTTGGGCGCGCCGATGCCCCACGAGAGCCGGGGGCGCTCGACCGAGGGAGCCAGGAGGACGGGGACGACACGGCTCAGGAGGGCCAGGCCGATGACCACGCCGGCCGCGGCGGAGAGCGTCTTGGCGAAGACGGTGATGGGATCGGGGAGCGACCTCGCCATCCCCACGCCGACGAGAAGCGCGCCCAGCACGGCGAGCGACCGGTTGGTGGCGATCCAGGCGAGGTCGGGCCCGGGCGCCCACAGGATCGAGAGTGCCGTCCAGGCGACGTAGCCCGTCATGCCGCCGATGGCGAGCCAGGCCAGACGATGGAGGCGCACCGGACGGAGGACCCATACCGCGGCCGCCGCGGTGGCGGTACCGCCCAGCGCGATCAGGAGGCCGAACGGACCGCGTCCCGGGCCGGGACGCCCCAGATCGAGCCCGCCGGACATCCACGTGACGGCCACCCAGCCGACGGCGACGAGGAGGACCAGCACGAGCGCCGTGCGCTCTTGAGGGCCCGACACGGGACCGATACGATCGTCGGCGCTGTATCGTCGTCGATCGTGCCTCATCGTGAGGGGGTCACCCTGCTCCGCCGTCTTCCCGCCTTCTTCGCGTTGGCCGTCGTCATCATCGTTCCTTCAGCGGCCCTCGGAGCCTCGGCGGACCCCACCGACGATCGCACGCGAGCCGCCGGGCACCACCCACGCGAGGACGCCGTCGCCGCGAAGAACCTACACAACGACCCCCTCGCCGACGCCACACCGGGTGTCGCGGGTGGCCGCTGATGTTTCTCCGCCGTCTCATGAAGGACCTCGTCCTTCCCGTGGCCGTGGCCATCGCCCTGGCCTTCCTGATCCAGGCGGCCGTGGCGAAGCCGTACGAGATCCCCACGCCGTCCATGGATCCCACCATCCGCGCGGGCGACCGGATCATCGCGAACCGGGTCATCTACCACGTGCGCGACATCGAGCGCGGCGACATCATCGTGTTCCAGCCCACGGACGAGGCGCGGCACACCTGCGAGCCGGGAAGCACGGACAACGTGCCGTTCGTGAAGCGCGTCATCGGACTTCCGGGTGATCAGATCGCCATCCGCATGGACTCCAACGAGGTCCTTGTCAACGGGACCCCGCTGGACGTGCCCGACGCCGGCATGAACGACGGGACCATGATCTCGGAGTCGTTCGCGCCCTCCGCCGACGAGGACCTCTACACCCTCACCACCCCGGTGCCCGAGGGGAAGGTCTTCGTCCTCGGCGACAACCGTTCGAACTCGTGCGACTCGCACCAGTGGAGCGATCCGTTCGTGCCGATCGACCGAGTGATCGGCCAGGCGGAGGTCACCTACTGGCCCCTCCGCCACGTGCGCTTCCTCAGCTAGACGGTCGCTCCCACGATCTCGTGGGAGCGACAATCGAACGACCCGGAAGAAAAAATCCTCCAAATACTTGCACGTCTTCGGGCTCCGCCGTAGCATTCCGCCATGACGATTTCCCGGTGTTTGGCGGGTGCCCTGGCGGTCTGCGGAGCGACGGCATCGCTCGCGGCCGCGCAGGCCGGCGTGAGGGGAACGGTGTCCGTCGCCTGGTCGAACACCACGGGCGCGCCGATCACCGCGTGGGACGGCCATGCGAACCTGCTCTTCCGGCCGATGGCCGCCAATCGCGCCGACATCCTGCGTGCGATCAGAACACCCACTCTCGGTGAGGCCTACCGCGCGGTGCGTCCGACACAGGTTCACTCCGCCGATGTGACCTCGCTCAGCAGCAGCAAGACCGAGACGGTCTCGTGCCCGGTCGGCGGCCACGGCGACCACTGGGTGGACCGGACCATGACGACGACGAGCGGGGGTATCGCCGACGCACGCGTGGCGTTCGAGTACATCCGGCCGGAGGTGGATCTCCTCACCGGGAGGGGATCCCTCATGCTGTCCCCGTACATCCAGGCGAACTCCGGACGGGGAAACACCGGCTGGTGGATCGAGGACCGCTGGGTCCTGCCGGGCCGGTGGAACACGATCGGCACCTATCCCTGCGAGGGCGACTCACAACCGGCGCTCCGGCTGCCCCGGGTCTTCGCGAAGCACGGCGGCGCCGCGGTGCCACGTCCCGTCTCGGACTGGCTCGAGAGCACCGGCCGGCGCGACTGGGTCCTGCGCCGCGACGCGAAGGGACGGTGGCGGGTCATCATCGCCAAGCGGGAGCGCACCACCTTCTCAGAGAGCGTGTTCGGGCCCCAGAACACCCAGCAGATGAACTACGAGGTCCGCTCGTCGCTCTACCTGGCCGGCTCACTGCGCGCTCTGCGTGCGCGGTGCGTCGTTCCCCGTACCCGGATCGCGCGCGCAAAGTCTCCGGCCGCCGCCGTGAACCTCGCCAGGCGGGCCGGGCTCCCGAACGTGCGCTTCGCCGGGACCGTGCGCATTCCGCGCGGCTGGCGGGGGGGCTACGAGATCCTCAGCCCTCACATCGACAGCATGAGCCGGGCACCCTGTGGAGCAGGCTCGTACCGTGTCCGCAAGCTGGTGCCCCAGCGCTGAGGGTGCAACGGGGTCGATCCGGCGGCTCGGATCGGCCCCGTCCCACATCCACGCCGACGTGTGAGAACCGCGCACGAGCCGCGCCACACGACGGCGGATGCGGTCCTCACCGCGGACGTGCGGTACGAAGCAGGAGAGAACGGCGCGAGCCGGTGGGGGTCGCCGCCGGGGCGCCCGTCATGTACCGGAGAGCACAACCCGACGAGGCCCCTGCGCGCGCCATCCGCGTGGACCACGGCGTGCACGACGAATACCGGAGCACGCGGGAACTTTCGTTACCGCTGTGACTTGTTCTGTGGACCGGTTCGTGGAAGGATGAGCGGCCTACGCGCTGAATATAGCGTGTGGGTCTTCATCGAAACACCAGGGGTAGCGCCTCCCTCATGCTCTGTCCGTTCTGCGAAAATCCCGACCACCGGGTGGTCGAATCCCGCGTGTCGGACGCGAAGGACGCCATCCGGCGTCGTCGCGAGTGCACAGCATGCGGCGAGCGTTTCACCACCTACGAGCGGTTCGAGGAGATGCCCGTCATGGTCATCAAGTCGACCGGAGAGCGCCAGCCGTTCGACGCGCAGAAGCTGCTCGGCGGACTCCAGCGTGCGTGCCACAAGCGCCAGGTGTCCACCCAGGTGCTCGAGATGGCCGTCCGCGACATCGAGGTCGAGCTTCGCAACCGGTTGCGCCGCGAGGCGCCCAGCCAGCTGATCGGCGAGCTCGCGCTCCGCCGCCTCAAGGACATCGACCAGGTCGCCTACGTCCGCTTCGCATCCGTCTACCGTCGCTTCAGCGATGTCGAGGAGTTCGAGGAGGAACTGGCGCGCCTCGAACGTGAGCCTCCGCTCCCCCACGGCCAGACCCCCCTTGACGAACAGATGTTCGCCACTACCATTGATGGCCTCGACGGTGATCGGCCCACCCGGCGCCTTCGCGCCCTGACAGGCGGTCTCGCACCAACCACCTCCGTTTCGTCCCCAGCCCTTTCGCCCGATGCATCCGATCAGGAGGATTCGCACTGATGGCCACCCAAATCGCCGCCACCCAGACAACCGGCGATTCGCGCGCCCGCTTGGCGCTCCGTCGTTACTTCACGACACCCGGCGTCCATCCCTACGACGAGGTCACCTGGGAGAAGCGCTCCGCCGGCATCCAGGCGGAGGGTGGCCAGGCCGTCTTCGAACAGGACGACATCGAGGTCCCGGAGACCTGGTCGCAGCTCGCCACCAACGTGGTGGCGTCCAAGTACTTCCGGGGTCAGCTCGGATCACCCCGCCGCGAGAACAGCGTCAAGCAGCTGATCGACCGCGTCGTTCTGACGCTCCGTCGCTGGGGCGACGAGGAGGGCTACTTCGCGGACGAAAGCGAGGGCGACACCTTCGCCGCCGAGCTCACGCACCTGCTGCTCACCCAGAAGATGGCGTTCAACTCACCGGTCTGGTTCAACATGGGCACCCGCGACAGCCCGCAGTCAAGCGCCTGCTTCATCCTCTCGGTCGACGACACCATGAACTCCATCCTCAGCTGGATCGGGAAGGAGGGTGTCATCTTCAAGGGCGGCTCCGGTTCCGGGGTCAACCTGTCGCGCATCCGCTCGTCGCGTGAGGCGCTCTCAGGCGGCGGCACGGCGTCCGGCCCGGTCAGCTTCATGCGCGGCGCCGACTCCTGTGCCGGTGCCATCAAGTCCGGTGGAACCACACGGCGCGCCGCGAAGATGGTGATCCTCAACGCCGATCACCCGGACATCGCGGACTTCGTGGGCTGCAAGGCCAACGAGGAGAAGAAGGCCTGGGCGCTGGGCGAGATGGGCTACGACATGGGCCTCAACGGTGAGGCCTGGCAGTCCATCCAGTTCCAGAACGCCAACAACTCCGTCCGCGTCAGCGACGAGTTCATGCTGGCCGTCGAGGCCGGCGAGGACTGGACCACCAAGGCCGTCACCACCGGCGAGGTCATGGACCGCATGAAGGCCCGCGACCTCATGCGCGACATCGCCGAGGCCGCCTGGGTGTGCGGCGACCCGGGCATGCAGTACGACTCCACCATCAACCGCTGGCACACCTGCCCCAACAGCGGCCGCATCAACGGGTCCAACCCGTGCAGCGAGTACATGCACCTCGACAACTCGGCGTGCAACCTGGCGTCGCTCAACCTCATGAAGTTCGTGGACGAGGACGGCGCCTTCCTGGTGGAGGACTTTCAGCAGGCCGTCGACACGACCATCGCCGCGATGGACATCATCGTGACGCGGTCGGGGTACCCCACCCCCGAGATCGGCGACAACGCACGCAAGTTCCGCCAGCTCGGCATCGGGTACGCGAACCTCGGGGCGCTGCTCATGTCGCACGGCCTGGCCTACGACTCGGACGGTGGACGCGCCTACGCCGGCGCCGTCACCGCCCTCATGACCGGCCGCGCCTACGAGATGTCGACGCGCCTGGCCGAGCGCATGGGCCCGTTCGAGGGCTACGCGGTGAACGCCGCGCCGATGCAGGGCGTCATGCGCATGCACCAGAAGGCCGTCGGGGACATCCGCGCCGATCTCGTGCCGGACCCCCGGCTCCTGTCGGCGGCGACCGAGGCCTGGAGCAGCGTCGTCGAGCGCATCGATGTGCACGGCATCCGCAACGCGCAGGCCAGCGTACTGGCGCCCACCGGGACCATCGGGTTCATGATGGACTGCGACACCACCGGCGTCGAGCCCGACATCGCCCTCGTCAAGTACAAGAAGCTGGTCGGCGGCGGCGTCATCAAGCTCGTCAACAACACGGTGCCGCGCGCCCTGCGGACGCTCGGCTACTCGGATGACGAGGTCGAGTCCATCGTCTCGTACGTCAACGAGCACGAGACCATCGAAGGCGCCCCCGGCCTCCGTGACGAGCACCTCGAGGTCTTCGACTGCGCGTTCACCCCGCTCAAGGGCACGCGCTCCATCGCCGCCAGCGGTCACATCCGCATGATGGGCGCGGTGCAGCCGTTCATCTCCGGCGCCATCTCGAAGACGGTCAACATGCCGCACGAGGCCACGCCGGAGGAGATCGCGGCGGCCTACATGCTCGCCTGGAAGGAGGGCGTCAAGGCGCTCGCCATCTACCGCGACGGGTCCAAGCGCACCCAGCCGCTCTCCACCGGGGAGAAGACGCTGTCCACCGAGCCGGCCTCGCAGGCCGCCCGCCCCATCCGCCGCCGCCTGCCGGACGAGCGCGAGGCCATCACGCACCACTACTCGATCGCCGACCACGACGGCTACATCACCGTCGGCAAGTACGAGGACGGCAGCCCGGGCGAGGTCTTCATGAAGATGGCCAAGCAGGGCTCCACGGTGTCGGGCCTCATGGACTCGCTCGCCATCTGCATGTCGATGGCCCTGCAGCACGGGGTGCCGCTCCAGATCATGGTCGACAAGCTGTCGCACATGCGGTTCGAGCCGTCCGGCTTCACGGGTAACTCCGAAATCCCCATGGCGAAGTCGATCGTGGACTACCTCGTGCGCTGGCTCGGCTCCAAGTTCCTCGCCGAGGACGAGAAGCGCCAGGCGGGGATCATCACCGACTCCTACCGGGCGGAGGCCGTCGCCGCGAACGACGGGGACGGTCCCGTCGCCAGCGTGGTGGAGCTTACGGCCGCGCCGCCGGCGAGCGGCCAGACGGAGCTTCCGCTGTCGCCGGCGCAGGGCGGCGCGTACACGTTCAAGATGCAGACCGACGGCGCCATCTGCTCCAGCTGCGGCTGGACGATGATCCGATCCGGCAGCTGCTACAAGTGCGAGAACTGCGGTTCCACGAGCGGCTGCTCGTAGTTTCCGCTGACAGTCCGTGGGGGTACCGAGGGCCCGCTCCGGCGGGTCCTCGTCATTTCGGTCGGCGGGATGAAATGACCGCGGTTCCGTCGGACGTTCTTGTGTGCGCCACCACGGCGGGTGCACGTCCGCATCCGCTCGCGCAAGTCCGGTGCCATCTATGGGGGGTGGGTGTGTGTCAAGGGGGTGTCGGT
>CAYSVH010000013.1:0-81979 GCA_964434425.1 uncultured Bifidobacteriaceae bacterium
ACCGACACCCCCTTGACACACACCCACCCCCCATAGATGGCACCGGACTTGCGCGCGAGCCTTCTCAGATCGTCCTTGGGGTGGCCTCGCGTCGCCGCACGGCTGTTTCCATGACCGGCTCATCGACGGGCAAACCATCCGTATCGCAGGCGGCCCGATCCGGATCAGGCCACGGGGACCCGCATCAGCGGGTCGTCCAGGACTCCGGCTCGTCGGCCAGCTTGCGGATGCTCGCCGGCAGCTTGTCGGCGGCGATGTCGGCGATGGTGACGACCTCCACCACGCGGCGCAGGCTGGTGCGAAGTGCGATCCAGACGCGCTGGAGCGGTTCGGCGGGGCCCTGGTATGTGGTCACCTCGGGCGGCTCTCCGCGCACGGACGCCAGCGGACCCTCCACGGCACGGATGACATCCGCCACCGACACCTCATCGGCCGGTTTGGCCAGCCAATACCCACCCTCCTGCCCGCGCCGGCTGCCCACGAGCCCGGCGTGGCGGAGGTCCGCCAGGATGTTCTCGAGGAACTTCAGCGGGATGCCCTGAGCGGTGGCGATGGCGTCGCCCTTGCGCGGTGAGGTCGGGTCGGTGCCGACCAGTTGGACCATCGCGCGGACGGCATAGTCGGCTTTGGCGGAGACACGCACGCACGGAAGGTTGCCAGAACCGTCGCCGGTACGGACGCCGCGGGCATCTGGGAGTACCCTTACGGGCACCCCTGCGGGCTCACGATGCCGAGAACACTCCACCCACCCACCGCGTTCGTCCACGCAGCCCGTCCGGTTGCGGTCACCGCCCACACGGTGTGCCGTTCCCTGCCCGGTGCCCCGGGCCGTTGCGCGGTCACCGGTCGGTTCGGCTCGGTGCAGGGGACTCCCGTCGAACCGGTCGAGGAAGGTGCCTCCGCCTGAGCACGCAGCCACCGGAGCACGAGCCCTCGGCATTTCTCGAGTTCGAGGACGACCTCACCTGGGACGGTCAGTCCGGCGAGGGGGTGTCCGAGACGGTGATCATCGCCGTCGACTCCTCGTCATCCGAGGACGACACGGCCGTTGAACCCGGTTCTCATGAGGATGCGGTGCCGGTCCCCGTGCCCACCTCCCGTGGCGACAAGTTCGTTCGCCGGATCGTCGCCTTCATCGCCGATTGCGCGCTCGTGTTCGTGGTGAACGTGATCGCGTGGGCGGTCGCGGGAGACCTCACGTCTCAGATCGCGGGCGTTGTTGCCTCCGCGGCCTACTTCACCTACTTCGAAGGGCGTCCCGGGGGACAGACCCTGGGCAAGCGGTGGATGGGACTCCGCATCGTCGACCTCGGCGGGCGCGCCTCCATCGGCTATCCCCGTGCACTCCTGCGATGGGGCGGACGGATCGTGTCGCTCGTCCCCGCGGGCCTCGGATGCGTCTGGATGCTCTGGGACCGGGGACGCCAGACGTGGCACGACAAGATGGCCGGTACGGTCGTCGCGCGCGTTGACCCACCGTCGTGATCCCGCCCATGGAGGTGCGGGGCCGGCCCGGGCGGGACGATGCCCGGTGCTTCTGACCGGCGTGATCGCCCACGGCGTCGGCCGCGGTGAGGTGAGCGTCGCGTACCGACGGTGGGCGCGTCCCCGTGTCATCGCCGGCTCCATCTTCCGCTCGGTCGCCGGGGTCATCCGCATCGGGCTCTCGTGGGTGGGGCCGGGACCACGATCACCGACGATGACGCGCGGGCAGCCGGCCATCCCGGCCGGGACGCGCTCGTCGTCACGTTCGGCGGCGCCGCTTCCGACCCCGTCTACCGCATCGGGCTCTCGTGGGTGGGGCCGGACGAGCGCGACCGCCGGGCCGAGGACGACGTGCTCACCCCCGACGACATCGCCGGGATCGACGCCCGGCTCGCCCTGCTGGATCGCGGTACGCCGTGGACCCGCGCCGCGCTCGTGGCCATCTCACGGCGTCCCGGAGTCGTCTCCGGTGAACTCGCCGGAGGCCTCTCGATGACGAAGGACTCCCTGAAGAGGCGCATTCGCCACTTGAAGGAGCTGGGCCTTACGAGGAGCCTTCCGACAGGCTACGAGCTATCTCGGCGCGGAGCGGCTGATCTCGCACGAAGCGAAGAGGCCGACGGCCGAGGATGAGGGTGCATCGGTCGATCCCCGACGGATCGGCGACGACGAAAGGGAACCGTGGCAGCTAGGACGTCAGGCGTTGGTCGGCTTTTCTCGGTGGTGGCGCTGTTCGAGGCATTCACGTGGGCGGGGCTCCTCGTCGGCATGTTCTTGAAGCATGTCACCGACACCACCGAGGCCGGTGTCCGCATCTTCGGCCCCATCCACGGCGCGGCCTTCCTCCTCTACATCGCCGTCACCTTCTACGCGGCCAAGAAGCTCAGGTGGGACGGTGGTGCCACGATCGTCGCACTCGCCGCAGCGGTGCCGCCGCTGGCGACGATCATCGTCGAGCGCGTGTGGGCGAAGCGCGGCTGGCTGGACGGATCGCGCGCCAACGCGTCCGAGGAGAGCCCGGCCACCTCGTAGGTGTGAGTCGTCGGTTTCCGCACGGTGCGCGGGGCGTCGCGCACCGTGCGGGAGCCGTCACCCTCTCCGGGTACCATCGTCGGAATGCGTTCCTCCCCGTCACCCGCGGTTGGTCTCGGCCGCCCGTGCGGTGAACGTCGCCGCCGTGGGATCGCGCGCCGGGCCGGCCGGGTGACGTCATGGCGCTGATCGAGGACGACGGCCGCTTCGTTCTCAGCCCGAGCGATCTGGTCGCATCGGCCGGGTGCGCGTACGGCTGGCTCCGTTCGATCGACGTGCATCTGGGCTGGGCACCGCCGATGCGGGTCGAGGACGACCCCCTCGCCGAGGCGATCGCGCGGCTGGGTGACGCCCACGAGGCGAGGGAGGCAGAGCGCCTGGCCGGTGCGGGGAGGCTGGTGACCGTGCCCCGTCCTCGGTTCTACGACCGGCGGGGACTGTCCGAGGTGGCCGACATGACCCGGGGGCTCCTCACGGCGGTCGACGGGCCGGACGTCGTGGCGCAGGCGGCGTTCTTCGACGGCTCGTTCGGCGGCTTCGCCGACTTCATCGTTCGCGAGGACGACGCGTTCGCCGTGTGGGACGTGAAGCTCGCCCGTACCACGCGCGTCGAGGCGCTCCTGCAGATCGCCGCGTACGCCGACGGGCTGGACGCGGTGGGAGTCCCGCGGACGCGGCACGGCTACCTGCGTCTGGGCGACCGGTCGGTCCACTCACAGGTGCTCGACGACGTCATCCCCGTCTACCGGCACCGGCGCCGCGCACTGGAGCGGATCCTGCGTCGCCACCTGGACGACGGACGCGCGGTGGACTGGGGCGACGAACGCCACTCGATCTGCGGGACCTGCGTGCACTGCGAGACCGCCATCGCCGAGCACGACGATGTGCTGCAGGTCGCGGGTCTCGGTCGCCCACACCGGCTGCTTCTGCGACAGGCCGGCATCACGACGCTCCCCCAGCTCGCCGCCGCGTCCGATCCCGTTCCGGGGTTCTCGATGCGCACGTGGACGCGCCTCACGGCACAGGCCGAGATCCAGAACAGCGGACGCCATGCCGAGGACGGAGAGATCCCGTACGAGGTCTTCGACCCCGCGGCCATCGCGGTCCTCCCGGTTCCGGACCTCGGCGACGTGTTCTTCGACTTCGAGGGCGACCCGCTGTGGGCCACTCCCGACGGCGTCGCCGAGGGCCTCGAGTACCTCTTCGGAATCGTCGATCTCGACGAGCCCGGCGGACGCTTCATCCCCTTCTGGGCGCACGACCGCGCCGAGGAGAAGGAGGCCCTGCGGCGGTTCCTCGACTATGTGCATGAGCGCCGCGTCGCCCATCCCGGCATGCACATCTACCACTACGCTCCATACGAGACGTCGGCGCTGAAGCGCCTCACGGTACGCCACGGCCTGGGCGAGGACGGGCTGGACGACCTGCTGCGTGCCGGCGTGTTCGTCGACCTCTACGCGACGGTGCGGCAGTCGATCCGGGTCGCCCAGCCGTCGTACAGCATCAAGAAGCTCGAGCCCCTCTACATGGGAGATGAGCTCCGATCGGCCGACGGTGTGACCGACGGTCTCGACTCCGTCGTCCAGTACCACCGCTTCTGTGCGGCGCGCGCGGCCGGGGACGATGCCCTCGCAGCGCGTCTCCTTGACGATATCGGCAGCTACAACCGCTACGACTGCGTGTCCACCCTGAGGTTGCGGGACTGGCTGTTGTCGCACGCGCAGGGTGGTGCGGCCGCCTCCGGCCCGCCTGACGCCGCACCTGGGGCGGCCGGCGAGAAGGACACGCCGTCCGGATTGAGCGAGCTCCAGTCGATCGCCGCCGACGTCCTCGTCGGCATCCCCGAGGAGCGTGGCGAACGCTCGGCGGAGCAGCAGGGGGTCGCGCTTCTTGCCGCGGCGCTGGGCTTCTACCGCCGTGAGGACAAGCCCATGTGGTGGGAGTACTTCGACCGGTGCGTGTCACCGGTGGACGAGTGGCTGGGCTCGCGCGGGACCCTCGTCGCCGAGTCGGTGGAGGTTCTCGAGGACTGGACGAAGCCCCCTCGGAAGCGCACGTTCACGCGCACACTCCGGTTCGTCGGCGAGCTGGACGTCGGAACGAACCTGAAACCGGGAACCAAGGTGCGGTGTGTCTATGAGGACATCCCGCCGGTGATCGAACCCGGACCCGGTGACCTGCGCGTGATCGGCCACGAGGCCGTCATCGCGGCCGTCGGACTCCGGGATGACGGTCGGTCCGCGGTGGACGTCGAGGAGAGGACGGCGACGGGATGGGAGGCGTTCCCGCAACGTCCGATGGCGGTCTTCGAGCACAGCTACTTCGGGACGAGGACCCTGGAGGAGGCGGTCGTCGAGATCGCCGATCAGGTTCGGGCGACGACGCCTCGGATTCTGCCGCGCGACGCGGCGTCCGACATACTGGCGCGCCGACCGCCGCGTCTGCGATCCGGGGCGTTCGACGCCTCGTCGGTCGAAAATGTCGATGCGACATCCTTGGTCGACACGATCGTGGATCTCGACGACTCCTACGTCGCCGTGCAGGGACCGCCCGGAACGGGGAAGACGTATGTCGGTTCGCGTGCCGTCGCCGAACTGGTGCGACGGGGCTGGAAGGTCGGCATCGTCGGGCAGTCGCACGCCGTGGCCGAGAACTTCCTCGAATCGGTCGTCGAGGCCGGGGTGGCTCCGGAACGGGTGGGCAAGAAGCCGGACGGCGATGCGACGGGTGCGTCGTGGACGCAGATCCCCGATCCCGCCGCCTTCGTGGCCGAGGACGGCGGCCGGGTTCTCGGTGGCACCGCCTGGACCTTCGCGAGCCCGAAGGTGCGGGGACTCGATCTCCTGGTGATCGATGAGGCCGGCCAGTTCTCGCTGGCGCACACCGTCGCCTCCTCGCGTGTGGCCTCCCGGCTCCTTCTTCTCGGTGACCCGCAGCAGCTGCCACAGGTCAGCAGGGGGACACACCCTGAGCCGGTGGGAACGTCGGCGCTCGAATGGCTCGTCCAGGGGCACCACACCATGCCGCCGGACCTCGGCTACTTCCTCAGCCGATCGTGGCGGATGCACAGCCACCTCACGCGGCACGTGTCCGACCTCGCGTACGACGGACGGCTGTTCGCGAAGGACGACGTCACCGATATCCGGTCGCTCGTCGGTATCCGGCCCGGACTGCATCCTTTCGTCGTCGACCACGCGGGCAACAGCGTCGTCTCGCCTGAGGAGGCGGCGATCATCGTCGACATCGTGCGATCTGCCCTCGACTCCACGTGGGCGGCCGCTCCGGACACCGACCCACGTCCCGTCACCCCGGACGACGTGATCGTCGTCGCCCCCTACAACGCGCAGGTGGCCGCGATCCGTCGCCACCTGGACGACGCCAGCTTCTCGGACACGCAGGTCGGGACGGTGGACCGCTTCCAGGGACGTGAAGCTCCGATCGCCGTGATGTCGATGACCGCCTCGAGCGCGGCCGACGTCCCGCGCGGTCTCGACTTCCTGCTCGACCGGCAGCGGCTCAACGTGGCGATATCGCGCGCGCAGTGGGCGACGTTCGTGGTCCACAGCCCGGGGCTTCTGGACAGCATGCCGACGAGCATCGGAGGGCTGGAGCGCCTGGGAGCGTTTCTGCGCCTGGTGGACGATCGGCCGTGATCTGTCGAGGACCACTTTCGCGGGCACTTCACGATGGAGGAACTCGGCCCCGAGGAGATGTGCCGTAACCGCTCCAGCGTAGCGACGACGATGGAGCGTGCAGTGGCAGTAGGCAGAGAGCTGAGCCCGATCAGAATGGCTCGATGTCGCCGGGCCTCCAGGTCTGATCAAACCATGGCTCAAGCGGACCGTAGAGGCGGAGCAGCACGAACCAGTTCTTGCCAGCCACGGTCTGCACCCAGTTCGAGGCGAGGACATCGGGCTCCTCCGGCCCGAACACGATGTCCACCGAGCCGTCCTCGTTGTACTCGAGCGCGTCGCGTTTGCTGTTGCGGCTCGGGAACCGCTGGCCGGTCTGCAGCTCGGAGCGCGTCTGCGGGTCGTAGACGACGACGGACCAGAAGTCGGCGGCCGGAACATCGGCGGGCAGGCGCAGCCGATAGGCGCGGTTCCCGTCCAGAGGATCCCCGTTCGCGTCGAGCGTGACGAGCCCGTACTGCGACCCCCTGCCGACCATCTTGAGCGCCATCGCCGGAGTGTTCACCGTCGCCATGTAGAAGAAGGTGGTGCGCCCGTCGAGGAATCTGCCCGCGGCGCCTCCGTCGCGCAGGAACCGGTAGTCCCCGCCGGGGAACGGGTTCACCCACTTGCGGTCGTCGTAGAGGAAGAACTCGCGCTCGCGAGAGCGGAACCCGAGCGCCCGCGCCGTCCCGTTGCCGACCGCCGCGGCGTCCGCGAGGATCCGCCGCATGCGCTCGTCCGGGGCGAACGGTGCATCCTTCGTGATCCCGATGGATGCGAGCAGGCCGCGCGTCTCGTCGTCGATCAACCCGATCGGCTCCTTCGCGATCACCTGGGCGACCTCGTCGTAGAAGCTCGCGTCGTTCGCGTGCACGGTGTTGACGACGGCCTCCGAGGCGGAGACCCACTCCATCGCGGGCGGATCCTCCCGGGTCGAGAACGGATACACCCGCACGCCCTGGGTGAACGTCTCGACCGCCGCCTCCGGGCCGCCGTCGACGAGGAAGCCGCGCAGGATGACGAGATTGACGGCGCTGGGCGACTCCGCGACGAACCACCCGTCGGGACGCTCCCCGTCGTACCCGGGCGGGACGATCAGATAGGTGCCGCCCGCACCGCGATCCGGGCCCGGTGCGCCGAGATCGATCACGAACCGGAACCAGGCGTCGTCGACCGTGCCCGGGCCGCACCCCGGAGGCACCTCGATCACGGTGGGGCCGTCGCGCTCGATGTCGAGCATCGAGATCGCGTAGACCGTATCGGTGTTGCCCGTCAGGAACAGCGGATTCGAGTCCATCAGGCGATCCGTGATCGCGCCCCGGTTGCAGGCGTCGCAACCGAGGGAGACCATCCCCCGGCGAAGACCCTCGAGCGAAGCCGCCGGAATGCAGTTGAGGAACACCTCGACGCCTCGGACGAAGTCGAGATGGTCGTACAGCTTCGCAGTGGTCTCGGCGGTCGGTACGCCATCCTCGAACCGCAGTTCCCCGATGCTCGTCGCCACTCGATCAGCCGTCGTGATCCGCTCCGGGATCGGAGTGTTATATCCGGGCTTGGCATCGTTCATGTGAGGCTTCTTCCCCTTGCCGGAGTTCCGGGCCGCAGTCTGTCCCGATCGCACCTATCAAACCTGCTTCGGCTTCGGACGACATCACTCGATCTACATGAAGGACCGGGTCGCCATGGGCACTAGTGTGGCCGAACGGCGACCACGACCACGACGATCAGGGAGGCAGCGGCATGAACGGCGTCATCGGAGGCATCCTTCCTCTCGCCGTCGGAATCGCGATCAGCCCCGTGCCGATCATCGCGGCGATCCTCATGCTGCTCTCGCCGAAGGCGCGGTCGACGAGCGTCGGCTTCATGCTCGGCTGGGTGGCCGGCATCCTCGTCGGCGTGACGGTGTTCACGCTGCTGTCCTCGATGCTCCCCCAGAGCGATTCCGGCCAGCCGAGCCCCTCGCTGGGCCTCATCGAGATCGCGCTGGGCCTCCTGCTGCTGCTCCTCGCGGTCAAGCAGTTCAGGAGCCGTCCGAAGCCGGGCGAGGAACCGAAGCTCCCGAAATGGATGCGGGCGATCGACAAGGTCGATTCCGGGAAGGCGCTCGCGCTGGGCCTCCTGCTCTCGGCCGTGAATCCGAAGAACCTGCTGCTCGCCATCGCGGCCGGGCGCGTCATCGGCTCGGCCGGGCTCGATTCCGGCGAGATCGCCGTGATGATCGTGATCTACGCGGTCATCGCCGCCAGCACCGTGCTCATCCCGGTCGTCGGCTATCTCATCGCCGCGGACAGGCTGCGCGGTGCGCTCGACCGGCTCCGGGAATGGCTCGCGAGGGAGAACGCGGTCATCATGAGCGTTCTGCTGCTCCTACTCGGCGTCAATCTCGTCGGCAAGGGCATCGCGGCGTTCTAAGCACTCGATTCAGGAGGGACGTACCCATGGGGGCTGACGGCGGGGCACGGGGCGGTCACGAGATGGTGCTGCTCGACGGCGGAGTGTTCCGCATGGGGTCGGATGAGTTCTACCCCGATGAGACCCCTGTGCATCACCGCGAGGTGGCGCGCTTCCGGATCGATCGCTACGCCGTCACCAATGAGCAGTATCGGGCCTTCGTCGACGACACCGGCTACGTCACGGTCGCCGAGCGAGAACTCGACTCCGCTGCGTTCCCGGGGTCCGACCCCGCCGACCTCCTGCCGGGGGCCATGGTCTTCACGCCGACGGCCGGACCGGTGGACCTCCTCGACTGGCGGGCCTGGTGGCGCTGGGAGCCGGGCGCCCACTGGCGCCGGCCCACCGGGCCGGGTTCCTCCATCGACGAACGGCTGCGGCACCCGGTGGTGCACATCGCCTTCGAGGATGCCGAAGCCTACGCCGCCTGGGCGGGGCTCCGGCTCCCGGCAGAGGCCGAGCACGAGTACGCGGCGCGCGGCGGCCTGGACGGCCGCCGCTTCGAGTGGGGCGACGAGCCATATCCTGGGGGCGTTCCGCGAGCGAACTCCTGGCTCGGGCGGTTCCCCTACCAGAACCTCGGAGTCGGGGGCACCGCACCCGTCGGCTCGTATCCGCCGAACGGATACGGGCTGTACGACATGACGGGAAACGTGTGGGAGTGGACCACCGACTACTACATGCCGTGGCACCTTCCGCCCTCGGCCAGTCCCACCGACGCCGAAGGCCGCGAGAGTCTGCTCGCCGTGGCGAGCGCGGAGGAGGGCTTCCCCGCGACTCCGCGGCGCGTCCTCAAGGGCGGATCCCACCTCTGCTCGCCTGACTACTGCCTGCGCTTCAGGCCGGCGGCCCGATCCGCCCAGGCAGAGGACACCGGCATGTCACACGTGGGCTTCCGCTGTGCTTCGGACGGATGAATCCGCGGCCTCGGCTCCGGATCCCCGCCTGCGCCGTCGGGAGCATTTCATGCACACTCCATGATGCACCTGCCCGGAAAGCGCCCCATGCTGGCATCCGTGGACACCGATGCTGCCGGCTTGGCCTGGACGATCGCGGCGATGCTGCACGCGACGATCGTCGTGATCGCGCTCATCGTCATTCCCAGGGGGCGCAAGCCGACCGCCGCCATGGCATGGCTGCTGCTCATCGTCGTCCTGCCGGGGCTCGGCATCGCGCTCTACCGCCTCATCGAGGAGACAGAGAACTACCAGAACTGATCAGGAACGAGGAGTCGGAGCTATGTCATCAGCGCACACGAGTCTCATCGGCCGGACGTGGACACCGGTGCCATCGCGATCGGAGCTCCGCGCGGAGGGCCGCGCCGCGCGCGACCGCGTTCCGAGGAAGAATCTTGCGGTCCTCCCAGCGGGATCCCGCGACCCGATGGGCATCCTCGACGCGCAGGACGAGGAGCGCGTTCCCGAGCTCGTGCCGATCCGCACCGAGCGCATGGCTGCGAGCGCGTTCGCGTTCTACCGGGGTACCGCGGCGCTGATGGCGGCGGACCTGGAGCGCTCGCCGAGCACGGATCTGCTCGTCGGATCGTGCGGTGACGCGCACGTCTCGAACTTCGGGCTCTACGCCTCGCCTCAGCGCACCGTGGTCTTCGACCTCAACGACTTCGACGAGGCCGCGTGGGCGCCCTGGGAGTGGGATGTGAAGCGACTGGTGACGAGCGTCGTGATCGCCGGCCAGTCGACCTCTCGCGACGAGGGCGCGATCAGACGAACGGCCCTCGAAACCGTGCACACCTATGCCCGCGTTCTCTCCGAGGGCTCGAGGCGCAGCCCGCTCAAGACCTACTACGACCGCTTCGACGCGAAGGCCGCCGAGAGCGCGGTCACACCGTCCATCCGCTCTACCATCGACCGTGCCCTCAAGCAGGCCGGGCGGCGCACCATGAAGCGGGCGGCGCACAAGCTCACCGAGATGACCGCGGATGGCCGCCTGGTGTTCATCGAATCTCCCCCCACCATGGTGCATGTCGACGAGGCCGCAGAGGCGCGCACCCTGGCGTCGCTGAGCGAGTACACGGCCTCCGCGAACGTCGATATCCGCGTCCTGCTGCAGAAGTACCGGCTCTCGGACATGGCGCTTCGCGTCGTGGGCGTCGGCAGCGTCGGCACGCGCTGCATGCTGGTGCTGATGCAGGACGGCGATGGCAGGGGCCTCCTCCTGCAGGGCAAGGAGGCGGGCCGCAGCGTGCTGATCGAGCACGGGCGAGTCAAACAGCCGGAACAGGCGCTGAGCTACATCACGCGATATGGCGACGGCGGACGGGTCGTGGCCATGCAGCGCGTTCTGCAGGCGGTGTCGGATCCGTTCCTCGGGCACGTACGCCACTCCTCGGAGGGGGCGCAGAGGGATTTCTACGTGAGGCAGTTCCGAGACAAGAAGGGAGGCTTCGAGGTCGACACCCTCGACGACGAGTCGTTCCACTGGTACTCCCTCGCCTGCGCAGCCACCCTCGCCCGCGCGCACCTGCAGATGCCGAACGCCGCCGCGGTCGCCGGCTACGTCGGCGGCGGGCGCGCCGCAGGCGAGGCCATCCTCGAGTGGGCGTGGGCGTATGCGGACCTCTCGCGCGCCGACTGGCGGCAGTTCTGCGAGCACCGCGGCGTGGGGACGGGAGCGTGAGCGAGCAGGCCCTGCCCGCCGAAGAGACTCCAGGTCGGCGGCGACCGTCGCTCGTCGCCCACGGCTGGACCATGAGCTTCCGCGACAGTACCCGGAACCCGGGCACCGGATCGTCACGAGAATCGCGTGAACCTTCTGCTCGCCCGACGCCTTCCTCGGAAGGCGTCGGGTAGCGGCGGGAACGATCTCCGGGTCTTCCGATCGGAGTGGGGATCGGGGGTTGTTGAGGCGCCGTTCTGGGGGGTCGGGGGCGGTGGCATCGTTGCGCTGTTCCACGATTGCGATCGGTGAGAGGAGACCCCCGACGATGAGTGACGTTACCGGCCTCGCGGAGGCACTCCTGGCGTGGATGGGTTTCGTGTGCTTGGGGTTGAGGAGACCGCGGCGGAGGTGGTGATCCGCATCGAGACGATTGGGCCGGATTGCCGGCTGCCCGGGGTGCGGGACTGTGGCGACGGCTCATGATCGGATGGTCGTCGAGTTCCGTGATCTTCCGGTGTTCGGCCGTCCGGCTCGCCTGGTGTGGCGGAAGCGCCGCTTCCGCTGCGGTGAGCCTGTGCGTGATGTGAGGACGTGGACGCAAGACCGACCGGGCGTTCTCGTCGCGGTGTGTGTTGACGCGCCGGGCGGGGTGGGAGGCCTGCCGCAGGTCGGGATGAACGCCCGGCCGGTGAGGCGGCTGGCCGATGAGTTGGGGGTGTGCTGGGACACGGTGATGGACGCGGACGCGGACGCAGTATGCGAGTACGGGCTGCCGCAGGTCGATGATCCCGATCGGGGCGGTGAGGTCGAGGTCGGCGAGCATCGAGGCCCCGAAGGTCGGCGGTGACAGCAAGCACCGCCGACTTCGACCTGACTGCCGACACCCCCTCCACCCGCCCAACCAACCCGTGGAACAACTCATCTAGAATCTTGGCATGAGGAATCCACCGTCCACCGGCACCAGGGACGCTTCCTCGCTGAGAGAACTGCTCTTCGACGGCAAGACCCAGGTGCGCGCCGTCCACGCGGGGGATGTCAGCAGGCGACCGCTCATCGAATCGTCGCGGGCGAGCGGCGCCCGGATCGTCACGGTGACCGCCGCAGCCGGATACGGCAAGTCGACACTGCTCGCGGAGTGGGCCTCCCTCGAGGATCGCCGTGTGGCGTGGACGTCGATCGACCGATTCGACGACGACCCCTCTTCGCTGCTCACCGCGCTCGCGTTCGCCTGCGCCGCGCTGTCGCCCCGGGCCTTGACGGTTGCGGCGGAGATGCGCGGGATCGGCACCTCCGTGCTCGGCCGGTCCGCGCCGATGCTCGGGGCGGTGCTGGCCCGGGTGCCCGAGCCGTTCGTCCTGTTCGTCGACGACATCCACAGCGCGGGATCGGCGGGTTGTCAGGACGCCATGGAGGTGGTCCTCTCGGGTGTGCCGGAGGGATCCCAGGTCGTGCTCGCCGGCCGGTACGAGCAGCCATATCTCGCCCGGCTGCGAGCCCACGGGACGACGCACGAGATCCGCTCCGAGGATCTCCGGATCGACGCCTCCGGGGCCCGGACGATCTTCGATGCGGCCGGCGTCGAGGCCTCCTCGCACGAGATCGGCCTGGCGGTCGAACGTTGCGAGGGATGGCCGACAGGCCTCTTCCTCTGCGCCCTCGCGACATCGGCCAACACCGACGTGCTGACGCCGTCGGGCAGCGACCGCTTCGTCGCCGACTACCTCTATCGCGAATGCCTCAGCGCGCTGCCCGACGACCTGCAAGCGTTCCTCCGCCGCACCGCGGTGCTGGAGGAGCTCTCCGCCCCGCTGTGCGACGTCGTGCTCGGCCGGTCCGACTCGAAGATGATGCTGCGCCGGCTCGAGGCGTTGAACCTGTTCCTCGTGCCGCTCGACAGCCGTCGCGAGTGGTTCCGGTATCACATGCTCTTCCGCGAGTTCCTCCTCGAGGAGCTCACCCTTGCCGAGAAGCACGCGGTTCCCGATCTCCACCTTCGTGCCGCCGCATGGTTCGAGTCTCATGACGCGCACGTGCCGGCCATCGAGCATCTGCTGGCCGCTCCCGACCACGACCGCGCGGCGGCACTGATAACCGAGCACGCCCTCGACATGTATCAGCACGGGATGGTGGCGGTCATCGACCGCTGGTTGTCGCAGCTGGGGGATCGGGTCGTCGAGTCCTCACCCTGGCTGGCCGTGCTCGCCACATGGGTCGCAATCCTGCAGGGCAAGTCCCCCGCATCGGAGCGCTTGGCCGCGGCACTCCACCGGATCGAGCCGGGCGGTACGGACGTCGAAGTCGTCGCATTCGAGTCCTCGCGCGCGATGATACGGGCGGCGATGTGCGTCGACGGAGCCGAACGCGCCCTGGCCGATGCCCGATTCGCCGTCGCGAGTGAGCCGGAAGGGAGTCGCTGGCGCGACCAGGCGCTCCACCTGTTGGGTTCCACGCAGCTGCTTGTTGGCGATTCCGAGGCGGCGCGCCAGTCGTTCACGAGCGCTTCGGTCTGTGCGAAAGAGGCCGGCAATGCGGACTCGGTGATTCTGAGCGAGGCCGAACTCGCGATTCTCGCCATCGGCGACAATGACTGGAACGAGGCGGAGAAGCACGCCCGAGAAGCCGTGCGCACCATTGACGACAGCCACATGGAGGGATATCCGACCACGGCCCTCGCCCTTGCCGTTCGTGCTCGAATCGCCCTTCGTCAGGGCGACGCGAAAGCGGCCGAGCATCTCCTCGCCCGATCGATGCGAGCGAGGGTGCACTGCACCCACGTGCTGCCCTATCTCGCCATGCGCGCGCGTCTTCAGCTCGCGAAGCTGCACGCCGAGATGAGCGATCACACCGCTGGGCTCCACATGCTCCGGGAGATCGACGAGATCCGAGCACGCCGTCCGCGCGTCGGGCTGCTCGAGCAGGAGATCGACCGACTTCGGCAGAAGCTGACCGACAGTTCGGGACGACTCGGCAGCGTTCCGCTCACACCTGCCGAGGTACGCATCCTCCCGTACCTGCAGACCCATCTCACGATCGCCGAGATCGGAGATCGCCTCTACGTCTCGCGGCATACCGTGAGCACGCAGGTCGGATCGATCTACCGAAAGCTCGGTGTGACCACCCGAGCCGGGGCAGTCGAACGAGCCACGGAGATAGGCCTGCTCGGCGACTGAATCTCCGCGGGCCGACCGAGCAGTCGAGGTCACCTCCTCCGCCGGCACCGCTCAAGCGCACTCGTCGGACCGGACCCGTGCTTCATGCGATCTGCATGATGCGTGCCGCTCATGTCCAAATGTACCGTTCTTGCGAAGGGACGCGCTCCTGCGCAATGCGAGCTTTCTACCGAACGGGGAATGTGCCATGGACTTCACGGAATTTCTACTCTGGCTCCTCTGGGCATGGATCATCGTTGTCTGTCTCTGGACGTTCGTCTGGATTGTCATCGATGTCTTTCGCGACCACACGCTCAACGGCTGGGCAAAAACGGGGTGGCTGATCCTCTTGGTCGTGCTGCCGCTTCTCGGATGCCTGATCTACCTGATAGCGCGCGGCAACGCGATGGCGTCTCGCCAGGCCGAGCAGTACGCGAGTGTCGAGCAAGCCCAGGCGGACTACATTCGAAGCATTGCGAATACCGCATCACCCGCCGCTGAGATTGAGCGGGCGAAGGGCCTGCTCGACAGCGGCGCGATCACGCAGTCGGAGTTCGATGACCTGAAGGCGCGGACACTCGCGTGAGCGACAAGAAGCAGAACATGGACACACTCGAGTACGGCCCGGTGGAAATGGTCCTCGCGGCATTCGAGGGGAGTAATCCGAGTGCGGGGGTGCTCGATGCGCTCGCCGAGCTGAACCAGTCCGGCACCATCAGGGTGATCGATCTCGCGTTCGTCTCCCGTGCGGACGACGGCGCCCTCGCTTTCGTCGAGATCGAGGAGAGCGGAGTCGATGTCGGAGGGCTCGAACTCGTCGCGGCCGGGCTGACCGCCGAGGAGGACCTCCTGGAGCTCAGCTCGCAGATGGAGCCTGGCACCTCGGCGCTCCTGATCGTCGTCGAACTCCTGTGGGCGAAGACGCTCGCCTCCCGGCTCTTCGACGCGAACGGCTTCGTTGTCGACTCGGTGCGCATTCCCGCGCCCATCGTCAACATCGCCGTCGCCGAAGCGGAGGAGCTCGCCGAAGCCCTCGAGGAACTGGAAGAGCTCGAAGAGGTCGAACCACGAGAGGAAGGCGACTGACATGCTGAGAAGAGGAGGACGGCCGGGTCTGATCGGGATGGCCGCTCGCACAGCGGTTGTCGCGGGAACCGCGACGGCGGTGAGCGGAAACGTCGCGCGGCGCCAGGCTGGACGTGCACAGGAGAAGCAGGAGCAGCACGAGTACGAGTTGCAGCAGGAGGCTGCGGCGATGGCGGCTGCGCAGCCCGCACCGGCTGCGCCGAGTGCCGCCGCCGGTGGAACAGACTTCGTCGCGGAACTGCAGAAACTCGCCGACCTGAAGGCTCAGGGGTTGCTCAGCGACGCGGAATTCGAGAGCGCGAAGAGCAGACTGCTGGGGTAGGGAAGCCTCCAGAGCGGAAGAAAGGAACTGACATGAACCAGACTCGCACGGTGATCGGCTCCTCGCTGCCGCCCGCGCGCACACTCCCGTTCCCGCCGAAACCCTCGGGAAGCCTGGCGGGTCGCACGCTCGCAGAGTCGAGGTATTCTCCGCTGCCGCCCGAGCAGCATCTCGGCGACGACGCACCGAACATCCTCGTGATCCTCATTGATGATGCCGGCCCGGCCTTGCCTGCGCCGATCGGCGGCGCGGTCGAGACGCCGACACTGGATCGCATTCGCGCAGAAGGCATCGGGTTCAACCGTTTCCACACCACCGCGATGTGCTCTCCCACGCGAGCCTCGCTGCTCACCGGAAGGAACCATCACCGAGTGGGCGCCGGCCAGATCGCCGAATTGGCGAACGACTGGGACGGCTACTCGGGGCACATCCCGAAGAGCAGCGCGACGATGGCCGAGGTGCTGCGCAACTACGGCTACTCGACCGCCGCGTGGGGCAAATGGCACAACACCCCGGCCGAGGAGACGACCAAGGCCGGCCCGTACGAGAACTGGCCAACCGGCAACGGCTTCGAGTACTTCTACGGCTTCCTCGCGGGAGAGGCCTCGCAGTACGAGCCGAACCTGGTGCGCAACACCACCTCGGTGCTGCCACCGAAGTCGCCGGAGGAGGGCTATCACCTCAGCGAGGACATCGCCGACGACGCGATCGCATGGCTGCGCGACCACAAGGCGCTCTCACCCGACAAGCCCTTCTTCATGTACTGGGCGACCGGCGCCATCCACGGCCCCCACCACGTCCATAAGGAGTGGGCCGACAAGTACAAGGGCGTCTTCGACGACGGCTGGGACGTGTATCGCCAGCGCGCGCTTGACGGCGCCAGGGCGGCGGGCTGGGTGCCGGAGGACGCTTCACTCACGCCACGTCCCGAGAGCCTGTCGGGCTGGGACGACATCCCCGATCATCAGAAGCCCTTCCAGGCGCGTCTCATGGAGGTGTGCGCAGGGTTCGGCGAGCACGCAGATGTTCAGGCGGGCCGTGTCGTCGACGCGCTCGAGGACCTCGGATACGCCGACAACACGATCGTCGTATACATCTGGGGCGACAACGGCTCGTCGGGCGAGGGCCAGAACGGAACGATCAGCGAACTGCTCGCGCAGAACATGATCCCGTCGACCGTCGACCAGCACATCGCGACCCTCGAGGAGCTCGGCGGACTGGACGCGCTGGGTACGCCGGCCACCGACAACCAGTACCACGCCGCGTGGGCATGGGCGGGCTCGTCTCCGTACCAGGGCATGAAGCTCATGGCATCGCACCTGGGCGGCACGCGCAACCCGATGTTCATGAGCTGGCCCGGACGCATCACGCACGATCCGGTGCCGCGCACGCAGTTCCACCACGTCATCGACCTCGCACCGACGGTCTACGAGATCCTCGGCATCTCGCACCCGGAGGTGGTCAACGGCATCCATCAGGACCCGATCGACGGCACGAGCTTCGCCTACGCCGTCGACGATGCCGCCGCCGAGGGCCGCCATCGCACGCAATACTTCGAGGTCATGGCGAGCCGCGCGATCTACGAAGACGGCTGGATCGCCTCCACGACGGGGCCCCGGCTGCCGTGGGTGCCCGGGTCTCCCCCCGGAATCGCGACGTGGACGCCGGATGCCGACATCTGGGAGCTCTACAACCTCGACGAGGACTGGAGTCAGGCGCACGACCTCGCCGCCGACAACCCCGAGAAGGTCGCCCAGATGAAGGAGCTCTTCGCGATTGAGGCCGCGAAGAACAAGGTGCTCCCGATCGGCGGCGGTCTGTGGGTGATGCCGTTTCACCCCGAGGACCGCATCTCGGTGCCGTACACGGAATGGGAGATGACGGGCGACACCGTGCGCGTTCCCGAGTTCTGCGCGCCGGCGCTCGGCAACAGGCCGAACACGGTGAGGATCGAGGCGAACCTCCCGGAGAGCGCGAACGGGGTGCTGTACAAGCTCGGAGGCTCCGGCGGTGGACTCACGGCCTATCTCGTCGACGGCGTTCTCCACTACGAGTACAATCTCTTCCTCATTCAGCGCACCCGGATCGCGGCGTCCGCCCCGGTGCCGGCGGGCGATCATGTGATCGAGATCGAGACGCACTACATCGAGCCTCGGCCCGGTGGTCCGCTGCGCGTGACGCTGCGAGTCGACGGCGACGAAGTCGGATCCGGAGACGTACCGGTCAGCGCGCCTCTGCTGTTCTCGGCCAACGACTGCCTCGATATCGGGCGCGCATACGGCGGAGCCGTCTCGCGGGACTATGCGGACCGCATGCCCTTCGCCTTAGACGGGCGGATCGACCGGGTGCACATCACGTATTCCGCGCCGACGTGAGGTGAGCTATACGGGATCAGCACGAGAGATCGAGGTGCTTCGCACCGGTGACGACCGGGGCCAGTCGCATGACGGTGCTTCGGATCCCTTGTCCTTCACATTCGACGAGCGGATTGATCGCCGACATGGCCTTGCCAAGACACCGCAGCGAGCGTGATTTCCGTGGCGGAGGGTAGAGACGATACTGCGGAGCCGACAGGTGCCAGCCGACCCTCCGCCACGGAATCTCGCGTCCATCGGGCGCACGAGGTGCTCGCAGTCGTACTGCTGTCGGTGACGGTGATCATCACGGCCTGGTGCGGCTTCCAGGCATCGCAGTGGAGCGGTCAGATGTCGATCCAGTTCAGTCAGGCCTCGGCTGCCCGCATCCAGGCCGTCAACTTCGACAGCGAGGCGCGCGACGTACAGGCCGTGGATCTTACGATCTACGGCATGTGGCTCCAGGCGCGGGCGACCGGTGACGACGATCTTGCCAGATACATCGAGGCCCGCTTCACCCCGGCGTTCGCCAAGGCGTTCGCCGATTGGCAGAAGAACGGCGAGAATCTGCGATCTCCGTTCGCTGAACCGTCCTACGTACCCGAAGGGCGAGAGGACGCGGCGATAGCGACAGAGAAGGCCGACAAGTTGTTCAAGCAGGCCCTGGTGAACAACCGGACCGGCGACAACTACACGCTCCTGACGGTTCTATTCGCGCTCGTGCTGTTCTTCACCGCCATCTCCGAGCGCGGCCGCAACCACTGGACCAAGTGGCTCCTGCTGGGGTTGGGAGTCGCGTTCGGCGGCGCAGGGGTTGTGGTCATGCTGACCTTCCCGGTGATCATCTGACCCGTCGCATCCTCGAAGTCGGGTTCTTCTGGCATTCACGTGGGTCGTTTGACGGGGATTCGGCCGCAGACGAGGGTGAGCATGGTGAGGAGGGAGTCGAGTCTGCGGAATCCGCGGGCGCGCAGCCTCACCGATCGTCATCTGTCCAGACAACACCGACAACACCAGCCTCGGCTTGTCATCGGTCGCAATCACTGGCGGTCGTCCCATCTCACAGCTCTCTTCCCAGGAACCCGACTCTACGGCCCTGAACCGGGCGCGCTCATTGCACCTCATAGTCCCGCGACCCGGAGGTTCGTGTGTGCCTTCTCGCCCGGCCTCTGCCTCTGAGCGGTGCCACGACGGACGCCGGTTTGCCCGGGCGCGTCCGCGCATGAGTGACGCTTCCGTGCCGCCCGTCGGGGTGACGACTCCGCCCAACGGCGACCGCATCTTCATGCAGGTGCTGGTCACAGGAACGCGTGACGTACCATGAATCCATGCCTCCGGACACCGACGAACTGCGCCGGCTCTGCCGGGCACGCGACCGGATGGACCGCGAGTTCGCCCGTCCCCTGGACGTTCCCGCGCTGGCCCGCACGGCGCTCATGTCGACGGCCCACTTCAGCCGACGCTTCCGCGAGGTCTACTCCGAGACGCCGTACTCGTACCTCATGACACGACGCATCGAGCGGGCGCAGGCGCTTCTCCGCCGCGGCGACGTAACCGTGACCGAGGCGTGCTTCGCAGTGGGCTGCACCAGCCTCGGATCGTTCTCGTCGCGGTTCACCCAGATCGTGGGCGAGACGCCGAGCGCGTACCGGACGCGGGTGCACGACGAAATCCGCGCTCTGGCGCCGTGTCAGGCGATGATCGTCACACGACCGCGTCGAACGGGCGCACGAACCGAGGCGAGCAGGATCGAAGAAGCGGCGCACTGCTGATCCCGCCTACCGTGGTCTCACGGTCGTTGGATCACCACGGTCACGAAACGAGGACACATCATGGAAGTCTCACTGAGCACGGTCCACATCCTGGTGGACGACCCGGAGGCGGCCCTCGCCTTCTACCGCGACGCACTGGGCCTGACGGTCCAGTACGACGGGACACGGGGCGAGTTCCGCTGGATCACACTCGTCACCGAAAGCCAGCCGGAGGTGGCGATCGTCCTCTCGCATCCGCGCGTGGGTCGCTCGGAGGCCGATGGCGACGCCATGGCCGCGATGCTGGCGAAGGGCGAGTTCCGGCCGGTCCACCTGCGGTGCGACGACCTGGACGCGGTCTTCGCGCGGGTGGCCGCGACCCCCGGTGCCGACGTGCTGCAGGAACCGGCGGACCAGCCGTGGGGTGTCCGAGACGGCGCGGTGCGCGATCCGGCGGGCAACATGCTCCGTATCGAGCAGGCGTAGATGGAATCAGCCATCTGGCCGCGCCGGGCATACGTGCGGCTGCCGCGAACGCTCACCCACGGAGACCGTTGATGGCGAAGACGACGAAGGCCGTACCGGGATCGAACGGCGGCCATCCGGCTGACGCACACGACTTGATCCGCGTTCAGGGTGCCCGCGTCAACAACCTGAGGGACGTGAGCCTCGAGATTCCGAAGCGTCGGCTGACGGTGTTCACCGGCGTGTCGGGATCCGGGAAGAGCTCCCTGGTCTTCGGCACCATCGCGGCCGAGTCGCAGCGTCTCATCAACGAGACGTACAGCGCGTTCCTCCAGGGTCTCATGCCGACCACGGCCCGGCCGGACGTCGACGTCCTCGACGGCATCACCACCGCCATCGCGGTGGACCAGGAGCGCATCGGGGCCAATGCGCGCTCCACGGTGGGCACCGTCACCGACGTGAACGCCATGCTGCGCATCCTCTTCAGCCGGACGGGCGAGCCCCACATCGGTGGCCCCAACGCCTTCTCGTTCAACGTCGCAACCGCCCACGGGTCGGGCGCCATCACCATCGAGCGCGGGTCGAAGAAGGCCCAGAAGAAGAGCTTCACGGTCCTCGGCGGGATGTGCCCGCGCTGCGAGGGGATGGGCACGGTCAGCGACATCGACCTGAACGAGCTGTACGACGCCTCCAAGTCGCTGAACGACGGGCCGTTCACCATCCCCGGCTACAGGGCCGGCGGCTGGGAGGTCCGGATGTTCAGCGAGTCGGGCCTCTTCGATCCGGGCAAGCCGATCGGGAAGTACACGAAGAAGGAACTCGCGGACTTCCTGACCCACGAGCCGACCAAGATCACGATCTCGGGTGTCAACATCACCTTCGAGGGGCTGCTCCCGCGTATCCAGCGGTCGTTCCTGTCGAAAGACGTTGACTCCCTGCAGCCGCACATCCGGGCGTTCGTCGAGCGCATCGCGACCTTCGCGCCCTGCCCGGACTGCGACGGCACGCGTCTCAACGAGTCGGCCCGCTCATCGCGCATCAACGGCTCCAGCATCGCCGACCTGTGCGCCATGCAGATCAGCGATCTCGCAGGGTGGGTACGCGATCTGGACGCACCCGCGATGGCGCCCCTCCTGGAGAAGCTGGGGGACAGCCTCGACTCGTTCGTCGAGATCGGCCTCGGCTATCTGAGCCTGGATCGTGCGTCGGGAACCCTGTCCGGCGGTGAGGCGCAGCGGACCAAGATGGTGCGCCACCTCGGATCGTCGCTCACGGATGTCACGTACGTGTTCGACGAGCCCAGCGTCGGTCTCCACCCCCACGACATCCGGCGCATGAACGAGCTCCTCGTTCGCCTGCGCGATAAGGGCAACACGGTGCTCGTTGTGGAGCACAAGCCCGAGGTCATTGCGATCGCCGACCACGTCGTCGACATCGGACCGGGTGCCGGATCCGATGGTGGAACCGTCTGCTTCGAGGGCACCGTCGACGAACTTCGCGGATCGCAGACCCTCACCGGCCGTCACCTGGACGACCGCGCCTCCCCGCGGGAGGACGTCCGTGAGGCGAGCGGGGTCCTCGAGGTGCGGGGCGCCGACATGCACAACCTGCAGGACGTCGACGTCGACATCCCGCTCGGTGTTCTCGTCGTTCTCACGGGCGTGGCCGGCTCGGGGAAGAGCTCCCTGATCCAGAGTTCGGTCGCCGGCCGCGACGACGTGATCATGGTCGACCAGACCCCCATCCGCGGCTCACGTCGCAGCAACCCGGCCACCTACACGGGCATGCTCGAGTCGATCCGCAAGGCGTTCGCCAAGGCCAATGGCGTGAAACCCTCGCTCTTCAGCGCCAACTCGGAGGGTGCGTGCCCCACCTGCAACGGCAACGGTGTGATCTACGCCGACCTGGGGATCATGGCCGGGGTCGCCGCCATGTGCGAGGACTGCGAGGGGCGCCGCTTCCAGGCTGAGGTTCTGGAATACCGGTTCGGCGGGCGTGACATCAGTGAGGTCCTCGCGATGTCGGTGGCCGAGGCCCGTGACCTCTTCGGTGAGGGTGACGCCCGCATCCCGGCCGCGCACAGCATCCTGGGGCACCTGGCGGACGTCGGGCTGGGGTACCTGAAGGTGGGGCAGCCCCTCACGACGCTTTCGGGCGGCGAGCGTCAGCGGCTCAAGCTGGCGACGCACATGTCGGAGAAGGGTGGCGTCTACGTCCTGGATGAGCCCACCACCGGCCTTCACCTGGCGGACGTCGAGAACCTGCTGGCACTACTCGACCGGCTGGTCGACTCGGGCAAGTCGGTGATCGTCATCGAACACCACCAGGCGGTCGTGGCCCACGCCGACTGGATAATCGATCTGGGCCCCGGCGCCGGCCACGACGGCGGCCGCGTCGTGTTCGAGGGAACACCGGCCGACCTCGTGGCCACCCGTTCGACGGTCACCGGTGAGCATCTGGCGGAGTACGTGAGCGCTCCGTAGGAGCGTCGGCGGGGTGCCGGCGCGAGAGGGCGTGCGCAAGTCTGGTGCCAGGCACCAGACTTGCGCCGACGGACGGACTCGCCGAAAATTGCCCTGAATGCAGGGTATTCGTGTTTGTGTGATTCGGCACGCGCAAGTTAAGTGCCTGGCACCAGACTTGCGCGCACCCCGAAATGGAGTCAGGCGGCGCGCGCCTCCCGCAGCACCGTCGCCCACCAGACGAAGTCGTCGAACATGGCGTCGACCGACGGCAGGACTACAGGCCCACCGAGGGCAGCCACTCGTCGAGCATGGCCGTGGCGGCATCGGTCAGTGCCGGGCCGAAACGCTCGGCATCCCGGCGGATCTCACGTACGTCGACGCCGGCCGTCTCGAGTTCGTGAGCGTGCCCGATCAGCCACCGTTCGATCCGCCTCCAGTCGGCCTCGATGTGGAACTGCAGGCCCAGTGAGGCGCCCCGCTGGAATGCCTGATTCGGGAAGCCCGGCGTCGAGGCCAGCGACGGGGTGTCGGCGGGGAGCGTGAACGTGTCGCCGTGCCAGTGCAGCACCGGGACATCGATCAGGTGCCGCAACGGCGTCCGCGCACCGGTCTCGGTGATGGTCAGCGGGCCGAACCCGATCTCCTTTCTCGGACCGCGCGTGACCTCGCCACCGAGGGCGGCGGCCATGAGCTGCGCGCCGAGGCAGACACCGATCGTCGGCTTACCGTCCGCATGACGCGTCTGGATCGCAGCGACCTCCTTGGTGAGGAACGGGTAGTGCTCCTCGTCGTCCGCCGATATCGGCGCGCCCAGGACCACCAGGAGGTCGGCCGCGACCGCGGTGTCCAGGGAGATGTCCGGGGCGTCCATGAAACGGACGGCAAACCCCCGCGCCACGAGCAGTGGCTCGAGGATTCCCAGGTCTTCGAACGTCACGTGCCGGATGGCCACGGCCGTGCGAGGTCCCATCGTGCTCAACTGCGTCTGGCCTCCCGGTGCAGGTTCCTGTCTCCGCACAGGCGGCTCCATGGAGTCCGTGTGGTCGCGTGACCCTACCGAACCGAGTGCTCGCGGACTCGGCCGACGGGACGCGGTCGTCACCGGTTAGCGGCTGCGCTCGCCGGTCGTCTCGTCCGCCCCCGCATCGGACACCCACGCGCGTGGTGATCGTCCGAGCCGCTGGGTGAAGGCCCGGCTGAACGCGGAGGGGCTCGAGTACCCCAGCTCCGAGGCCGTCGTCGCCACCGGCGCACCCTGGCGCAGCCGCTCCTGCGCCACCGTCAGCCGCCAGTCGGTCACGTACTCGGCGGGAGGCTGTCCGACGACGTCGCGAAACCGCGCGGCGAACGTGCTGCGCGACATGTTCGCGTGGCGGGCCATGGCGGCGAGCGTCCAATCCCCTCCGGGCTCCTCGTGGATGGCGATGAGCGTGGGCGCCAGGCGTTCATCGGACAGCCCCGGCAGCAGGCCGGCCGGAAGGCCGAGGTCCGACGTGTGGTCGACCATCCAGCGAAACAGCTGGATCAGGACAACCTCGAAGAGCCGGTCGGCGATGACCCGGCGGCCGCAGCGCACGTTGTCGATCTCGCCGAAGAGAAGATCGAGCGCCGGCCGTAGTGTCGCCACCGCATCGAGCGGCAGGATGATCACCGGTGGCAGGGTGCGCACCAGGGGGTGGGTGGAGCCGCCCTCGAAGTCCAGGGTGGCACAGGCGAAGTCGGAGTCCTCTACGGGTGCGTTGTGAAAGGCGTGCTCCAACGGACGTGGGTAGAGGAGCAGGCTGGGGTCCTCCACGGCCACGTGCTCCAGCCGGCCGCTCGTTCCCACGTGCGTGACCGTCATCTCGCCCTCACGTAGGACGTGGAGGAAACCCCGACCGGGCTCGGCGGCCAGGGTGGTCACACCGCACAGGGGGCCCGAATGAAAAAGACGCGTGCGCACCCGGAATCGCTCCAGGAGCGGCGAGATGCGGTCGAGCGGCGGCATGACCGCAGAATGTCAGACGATTTGACAGATAGTCAAGACGATGCGCGGCGATACGTCCAGAAATGCGCGGCAGCATGGATGCACGTCACCCGGTCACCCCATCGACCGGCGATGCCAGCGAACACAAAGGAGCTTTCCCATGTCTCATGTCCCACTCGTCGAGCCCGCAGCCGTCTCGGGCACCGTCAAGGATCAGCTGGACGCCATCAACGGTGCGTTCGGCGTCGTGCCCGCCATGTTCCGCGTCGTCGCCAACTCGCCGGCCGCACTCTCCAGCATGTGGGGTTCGTTCGGTGCCCTCGGCGGCGGCACGATCGGTGCCGCGCTCGGCGAGCAGATCGCCGTCGCCATCGCGAACCGCAACTCGTGCACCTACTGCCTCTCGGCCCACACGGTCCTCGGCCAGAAGGCCGGCGTCAGCGCCGATGCGATGCGTGCCGCCCAGACCGGCGAGTCGGACGACCCGCGGACCGCGGCGGTACTGGCCTTCGCCCTGAAGGTCGTGGAGGAGCGCGGACAGGTGACGGGCGACGACGTTCAGACCCTGCGCGAGCACGGGCTGAACGACGAGGAGATCGTCGAGATCATCGCCCACGTGGCTCTCAACCTCTTCACCAACTACATCAACGTCGCGCTGGACGTGCCGGTCGACTTCCCGGTGATCGCATTCCGGGAGCGCGCCGTCGCCTGACGGTGCCCCGGGGGTGAGGCTCGGACGATCGGGACCGAGCCCCCACCCACCCCGGGAGTCGCGGTCCGGCGCCGCGCGATCGGGTTCGGGTGGGCGCCGTCATCACCGGACCGAGACGATGGCCCATGGCGATCGCGAGACGTGGTCGCGACCGACCCACTCGGAACGCGCCGCCGATCTCCGGCTTCGCGCGCGGTCAGGTGGGGTCGATCACCGGTGATCGACCCCACCTGACCGACTTGTCGGTTTCTTGACATTTGCAGGGGTGGGGTGTAGAGATCGCCCGTGAACGGATTCTGGATGTCGAAGCGACGAGATGCACGATGGCTCGCGCTCCTGGTGGTGGGACTGCTGGCCCTGGGACTCACCGGATTCGGCACGTCATTCGTCTCCGCGGAAGGAGGCGCACCGGGCGATACCGACCCGTTCACGCTGGTGGTGGTGCCCGACACGCAGAAGTACGCCCTCAGCCCGACGCTGCACCAGACTATCGGTGCACAGACCCAGTGGATCGTGGACCGGCGCAACGACCTGAACGTCAAGTTCGCGGTGCAGGTCGGTGACCTGGTCGAGAACTGGAACAACGCGACCGAGTGGGGGCGCGTCAGCGGTCACTTCCAGACCCTCGACACGGCCGCGCTCCCCTACGCCGTGCTCAGCGGGAACCACGACATGTCGCAGACCGGGCTCGCACCGCGCTTCGGCGAGTATTTCGGTCCGAGCCGCTTCGTGAACGCAGCGTGGAACTCGGAGAGCGTCCGTTACGGTGGGTACCTGGGGGACAACCAGTTCGGACCGGATCCGGTCGACCGGTTCAACCAGAACAACTACGCGCTCCTGACCGCGGGCGGGATGGATCTCCTCCTGCTCCAGCTCGAGTTCGAGTCGCCCGCGTACAGCCTGGCGTGGGCGCAGAAGGTCATCGACGCCCACCCGAACCGCCGGGTGATCGTCAGCACGCACGGGTTCATCCACACCGGCGGCAACCGTTCCAACACCGTCCTGCGCACCGACGGCAAGAGCGCCAACCAGGTCTGGGACGAGCTGATCTACCCGAACTGCAACGTGTTCATGGTCCTCAACGGGCACTGGCACGACGGTGACATCGGTGAGGCACGGCGAACCGACGCCAACGCGTGCGGGACACCGGTGCACCAGATCCTCACCAACTACCAGAGCCGGGCGAACGGCGGCAACGGCTGGTTGCGCTACTACACTTTCGTCCCGGACCAGAACCGGATCGAGGCGTACACGTACTCGCCGACGCTCGGCACCTTCGAACAGGACGCCTCCAGCCGGTTCGACCTCGACTACGACATGAGCGGTACCCGTCTGGAGGTCCCGCTCCGAGGCGGCGACACATGGCGGTATCGCTACAGCGCGGGCACCTGGCCCAGCGGATGGGCCGCCCCGGGGTTCAACGACTCGGCATGGGCGCAGGGACGTGCGTCCCTCGGCTTCGGAACGCCGGCGCGAGCAACCGTCGTCGACGTGCCTCCACCGACGTCCAACCGCCCCCTGTCCATGCTCTTCCGCAAGACGTTCACCGTCGACAACCCCGCCGAGTTGAGTCAGGTCAGAGTCATCACCCGGGCCGACGACGGCATCTCGGTGCGCGTCAACGGGCAGGAGATCGGCCGCCGGAATCTGCCGACCGGAACCATCAGCCACGCCACCTACGCCACACTCGCACCCAGGACGCACGACGCGACCGGCACTCCGACCGTCTTCGACGTGCCCGACGGTCTCCTCGTCAACGGCCAGAACGTCATCGCGGTATCGACACATCTGAACTACACGGCGACTCCGGACATCAGCTTCGACGCGACGATCACGGCGATCCGTGAAGGAGACGGCGGGCCTGTGGTTCCGGCGGCTCCGGTTGTGAGTGGTGGGGTTGAGGGGAACTCGGCGGTGGTGTCGTGGTCACCGGGTGACGGGGCTGCGCTGTCGGGCTTCGAGGTCTTTCGTGACGGCGTTCGTGTCGCTCAGCCGGGTCCGGCGGTGCGCGAGTATGTGGACTCCTCGGTGGTCCCGGGTGAGCAGTACCAGTACGGGGTTGTCGCCGTGGGTGCGGGCGGGCTGCGTTCTGAGGTGGCGACGACGGTCGTTCAGGTTCCGGGTGGTGGACCGGGTGTGCCGGAGGATGTGGTGTTGGTGGCGGAGGGTGTGCAGTGGCGGTGGTTGTTTTCGTCGTCGGCGTGGCCGTCGGGTTGGACGGGTGTGGGTTTTGGTGATGGTTCGTGGTCGTCGGGGTTGGCTCCGTTGGGTTGGGGTCATGCGTCGATCGCGACGAATATCGATGTGCCGCCGCCGACGTCGAATCGGCCGCGTACGGCGTTGTTCCGGCGTTCGTTCTCGGTGGTTCGGCCGGGTGAGTTGTCGTCGGTTCGGGTTGTGACGCGTGCGGATGATGGTGTGGCGGTGTGGGTGAACGGCACCGAGGTGGGGCGTGCCGGGCTTCCGTCGGGGGCGTTGTCGAATCAGACGTATGCGGTTGCGGCGCCGAGGACTCCGGCGGCGATCGCTGCGCCGGTGTCGTTTGATGTTCCCGTGTCGCTTCTGCGGGAGGGTGAGAACGTGATCGCGGTGTCGGTGCATCACAACTACCGCGGTACCCCCGACATCAGTTTCGACGCCACCATCACCGCCGTCCGCACACCCGTCGGCGGGCCTGTGGTTCCGGCGGCTCCGGTTGTGAGTGGTGGGGTTGAGGGGGGTTCGGCGGTGGTGTCGTGGTCACCGGGTGACGGGGCTGCGCTGTCGGGCTTCGAGGTCTTTCGTGACGGCGTTCGTGTCGCTCAGCCGGGTCCGGCGGTGCGCGAGTATGTGGACTCCTCGGTGGTCCCGGGTGAGCAGTACCAGTACGGGGTTGTCGCCGTGGGTGCGGGCGGGCTGCGTTCTGAGGTGGCGACGACGGTCGTTCAGGTTCCGGGTGGTGGACCGGGTGTGCCGGAGGATGTGGTGTTGGTGGCGGAGGGTGTGCAGTGGCGGTGGTTGTTTTCGTCGTCGGCGTGGCCGTCGGGTTGGACGGGTGTGGGTTTTGGTGATGGTTCGTGGTCGTCGGGGTTGGCTCCGTTGGGTTGGGGTCATGCGTCGATCGCGACGAATATCGATGTGCCGCCGCCGACGTCGAATCGGCCGCGTACGGCGTTGTTCCGGCGTTCGTTCTCGGTGGTTCGGCCGGGTGAGTTGTCGTCGGTTCGGGTTGTGACGCGTGCGGATGATGGTGTGGCGGTGTGGGTGAACGGCACCGAGGTGGGGCGTGCCGGGCTTCCGTCGGGGGCGTTGTCGAATCAGACGTATGCGGTTGCGGCGCCGAGGACTCCGGCGGCGATCGCTGCGCCGGTGTCGTTTGATGTTCCCGTGTCGCTTCTGCGGGAGGGTGAGAACGTGATCGCGGTGTCGGTGCATCACAACTACCGCGGTACCCCCGACATCAGTTTCGACGCGACCATCACCGCCGTCCGCACACCCGCCGGATGATCACCTGACGCGTGTCGTGCGGTCTGCTGCGGCTGTCGCGTCACGGTCGTCGACCTGAACCTGCGCCACAGCGTCGGCGGACCGGGTCGCGGGGTGGCGCCCGGCCTCCCTCTCCGGGCGCCCGGCCAGCTCAGATGACGTCGGGCGGTTCGGTCTCCGGGTTCAATGAGAAGTGGGTGTGGACGGCGAGCAGACCGTGCGGTGATCCCTGGTCCCGTCGCAGCACGACGGTGCAGCGACCCCGCCGGTCGAAGGTCGAGCCGTCGGGACGGACACCATCGGACCTCCACCGGGTCGCCAGCACCACGAGGGTGCCGTCGGCTGCCGCCTCCACCGTGAGCGTGCCCGCGATCGCCGAGAACCCCCGCGTCGTGGTCCACGTCGGGTGCCACTGCCGGGTCGCCAGGTCGTCGAGGTCGGCCAGGTGCTCGGCCCGGGTGCCGAACGATGAGCAGGCGGGGTCGAAGAGCCGGCGTCCGGATGCGATGTCCTGAGTTCTGACACAGGCTGCGAAGTCGTCGAACCACGCCATGGCCGCGACCGACGCCGCGGCGGAATCCCCGCGCTCGGCCGTCACGGCTGCATCTCCTCGCCGACGGTGGCGAGAGCGATCCTGAAGGCTTCGACCAGATCGGTACGACCGCCCTCCGCCGCACGCGCTGCGACCCTCCGCGCGACCCGGACGTTGTAGGCGTCCTTGAGCGGAACTGCCGCGATGTCGTCCATCGACGCCCGGACCTCGAACGCGGCGGGCTCTTCGACGCCCTCGACCCAGAAGCAGGCCTGGGTCACGGCGCACTTGAAGCAGCGACCGCAGTTCCGATCGAGCCTCTCACCCTGCCAGCAGACCCGCAGGTCCCGGGTGGCCACCGGGACGTTCGCCAGGGCGGCGACCTTGTCGAGCTTGTCGAAGGCGGCACCCTCGTGCCACAGCGGACGGGACGTCGACCCGAGAAGTGGGTCGGTCTGAGGGGTCGAGCCCCAGCGCGGGATGGGCTGGTCATAGGGGTAGCTGGAGGGCACGACCGTGCGCGCGAACCACTGCTCCAGGCACGACAGGGCGAAGGCGAGCCAGATGCCGTGGACCTGGTGCCCCCAGTCGCAGCCGGTGGCGGCTTCCAGCCTCCGGACGTCGGTGTGGAGCGCGTAGGCGTCCATCCCGAACGACCCCAGCATCCGCCGGGAGCGGGCGAAGGCCGATCCGAAGGTGGCCGTCTGGGCCGCGTTGATGTCGAACCCGTGGACCATGAGACCCGCGGTCAGGTCGGCCCGGCGATGCGCCCCGGCCGGCGCGCCCCGGTGGCCGCGGGCGGCGGTGAAACAGCTGTCGACGCCGCCGGAGAAGGCGGTGAGGCCTCCCGCTCCGGGTGGTGGCGGAACCTCGGCTCGATAGGGCGCGGTGATCGGAACCGCGTTGAGCTCGGGGTAGAGGGAGGCCATGGCCTCCTGCCACTCGGCGATCCCCGCCGCGGTACCCGGGTCGATGGGACCTGTGAGGTGGACGGGGTGGCCCGCGATCATCGCCGGCACGAGGAACGCGAGGAGGAAGGGACGCACGGAGGGGACGAACCCGGCCGGGTCGGGGCAGGCGAACGTCACCCGGACGGAATGGCGTTCGCCGTCGGTCTCCATCCATCCGGACCACTTGACGTGGTCGTCGTCTGTGACTGGGTCGTCGTACCCGATGTGTGTAACTGACACTCTGCTCCGATCTGTCGCGCGTATCACGCCTGCCACCGACGATCGTACGGATTGCCGTCCAGATTCGGCTGAACGTGTCGGTCCGCACCGGCGACGTCGGTCCTCCACCGCTGAGGCGTCCGTCTCAGCGAACGCTGCGTGTTTCGCCCCCGCCCGCCCCCCGGCGTGCGGACCATCCGCTCTGGGCGGGCAGGGGAGCGCCGTGCCGTCTCCCGGGCTCTCACACGACCCGGCCGGAACCCGGTGTCCACCCGTCGTGCACCGGGTTCCGGCGGTATTCATGAACGCGGCGAACCCGATTCAATAATCTAACCCTGAATGGAAAAAGCATCCGGCTCGCCCTATCGCGGCCGGACCTGCAGAAGGGGCGTCCCCCATGGACCCGTGGCTCACCTCGCTCATCACTCCCGGCCCCCAGGAGGGGTTCGAGCTCGCCATCACGCTCGCGCGCAAGGGCGTCGGGTACACACAGCCGTCGGCCGAGGTGCGCACGCGCCTGCGACCCGAGTACGCGGAGAACGCCGACAGCCTCACCGCCGCCTCGCAGGTCATCGCGATTCACTTCCAGACCATCGCGGCGGCCAACGGCTACTGGACGTCGTAGGACCCGCGCGGACGACCGTGGCGGGGCGTGGCCGATCGGCGGGTATGGGTTTGAGGAATGCGATCACGGAGGCGGCGCGATGACATCGCCGCCGCCAGCTGCACGTGAGCGGCGGCCGGCTTCCCTCCGCTCCCCGCGCTCGGAAGCCGCTCCGGCCGCGGACGGAGGTGACGCTGTTGTCGACGTCGGCGGAGAACGACGCTCTGACGGTATCGGGGTCCGGCAGCCGGTAGATCTCACCTGCCGCGGACGTTACGTCGGCGACGGGTCGTCATCGCGTGCCGACACGTACCGGCCGTTCCGACTCGGCACCGGCTTGACGCGGATGGTGGTGCCGGGAGACAGTGACGCGATGCGCGCTGGGGTGAGGCACTCGCGGACCGTTCCCCGGGTGACGAAGCCGTTGTCGTCAACGTCGACCATGATCTGGGTGTCGAGACCGCACCGGCGACTTCGTTGCGGCGCAGGTTGATGCAGCGAATGTCTCGTAGGACCTCGATTCGGCGCACGTGCCACCGAATGGCCGGCTTCCAGAGGATCGCCTCGAAGCAGGCGCGCGCCGCGGAGGGCGTGATCACGTCGCAGCTGACGCGCTCCACCTTCATCTCGGGGCGGGTGAAGCAGGCGAAGGGAGCGGTGAGTTCCAGGCAGTAGGTTGCCACTCCTCGTCTGCTTCTGGCTTCATGGCCTCATATCGGCAGGACGCTGAGGAACCCGGAGTCGGCGTATTCGCAGATCTTCCGATCCGCCGTGACCAGACGCAGCCCATGTACGCGCGCGGTTGCGATGAGGAATCGGTCAGCCGGGTCACCGTGGACCTCTCCCGGGAGCCCGGTGCTTTCCATCGCGGACTCCGCGTCCAGCGGCAACAGGCTCGGTCCAGGAGGGGTGATGGCGTCCTCCACCCAGGTGTGGAGAGGAATACCAGGCCGATCAGTCCCGTGGCCGTCAGCATGCCGAGCTCCCACACGCTGATCGAGGACACGAATAGCCGGCGTCTGCGGCGTACGGACTCGATTTCTGCGAGTGCGTTCTCATCCAGCGGAGTCTCGCCCGCCCCGGCGTGCCAGAGCCATACATGGGTGTCGAGCAGGAGCCCGTCCGCCATCAGGCGTCCTTGCGTGACGTGCGCTCATACAGATGGTTCTCACCGTCGGTCTCGGCGGACCAAGCCTCATCCATGGGGGCCAGAATGTCGCCACGGATCTCGATGGTGCCTTTCATGTAACCGAACAGGCTGCGCTCGTCATCCGGTTCGATCGGCACGACCTGCGCGACAGGCTTGCCGCGTTTCGTGATGACGAGCGGCTGGTGCGTGGCTGCGACTTCGTCGAGCAGCTTCAGGCACTTGGTCTGGAACTCGGCGGCACCGATAGTCATGGAGAACTCCTTGTGACCGGTTTGACTGGTCATTATCACGCTGGGGCATGCCATCTCGAGGCCTGACCGAGTCCCGTCCCCTCAAAGGACCCAGTCATCGGCCTGCCGTGCGCTCTCCTCCGGCATCAGCCCCAACGTTGCGTCGTAGAGGCCATGGCTGCACTGCACGTACATGCCCGGCAGGATTTCTTCGATATCGCCACGCTCCCGAAGGAGTGCGATCTCCCGATTGGGGAGGTTGACGATGTAGCGCTGCAGCTTGCGCATCAGCCACCGCTCCGGACCGTCGTGGCGCAGGAGGCCGACCCACTGTTCGACCTGCTCGTGCTCTCTGGAGCACGATGGTCAGGCCTCCCGCGAGTTTGCGAAGTCCGGCGACGGCTCGATCAGCACCTCTGGGTCGTTCCCGAACAGATAGTCCACCTTGAGCGCGCGGAAGTGGGCCTCACCGAACTTGATCTTCCAGCCCTCCGACTCCCACTGGAGCTTGCCGATGTCGTCCGTGCCCTTCGTCTCGCGCACCAGGTAGAGGGTGTGCCTGTCGCCCTCCCGTCGCACGAGGGCCCAGTCCGGGTTGTTCATCGGTTCCATCGCTCCGGTGAGGATTCACGCATCGCGCCGCACCCGTGTGGATGATGTCGTGCCACAACTCGGCTTCGGCCCGAACTGCGGCCGATGGCTGCTTTTCTGATCGCCGAATCGCAGCACGCCTTTGGACAGCAACTCGCGCACCACGCTCGGCGGTCACGGTCGCCACGTCGTAATCGACTTCGACCGGAGGCCGGTGGTCGGGAATGGGGATCGGGAGCCCGGTGGATCTTCGGCGCGCGCGGTGGCCTCAAGCGACCGCATTCCCCACCCATGGGCCGTCTGGGACTCGAACCCAGGACCTTGGGATTAAAAGTCCCCTGCTCTACCAGCTGAGCTAACGGCCCGGCGCCTGTGAGCTTACTCCGCCGGGATGGGTGCCCCGCCCGATGTCATCGGGCGGGGACACGCGTCTCAGCCGGTGCCGGACTCCTGCTCGTCCGCCACGGCGATGTCGATGGAGTCCTGGCTGAAGTACTCCGCGGTGTGCCGGAGCTCGCGCTTCGTCAGGCGGACGGCCACCACTCGATCGTGATGGTCGACGTCCGCGATGATCCGGGCCGGGACGATGTGCGGACGGTGGAAGAGGTGGCCGGTCGCCACGACGAAGCTCGAGAGCGGCGTCTCGACCGTGCTGGGATGCACACGTCCCACCGGGCCGTCCGTCGCCACCACGCGATAGCCGACGAGCTCGTTCGTGTTGATGTCGCCTGTGCGGGTGTCGTCTGCCATGAGAACGTCTCCGTCTGTACGGGGTGCCGATCGTGAGGCCGAAGCAACGTGCGTCGCCGTGCCACCGTCCTCACGGGGCGAACGTCTGAGCTGGACCGAACGTTTCAGGTGGATGAACGTAGGTACCCGTGTCTCTACCCGCTCCTCGTCGAAAGCGAACCCGTCGTGCGGCACCCGCCCCAAGGCGATTGTTGCCCGGGGTGCGGCCCTCCCGCCGCCCGGTTCGGCAGGCTGTGCCTGCGAATGGGCAATCCGCGTCAACGAGGTCGTACGTGTTCGAACGCTTTCTGATCCGCCAGGTCCTCTTCCGCCTCGACCCCGAGCGGGCGCACAACCTGACCATGCACGGATTGCGCGTCCTCTCGCGGTTCCCCGGTGCCGAACGGGCCCGCGCCCGGCGGACGGTGGCCGATCCCCGGCTGGAGCAGGAGATCTTGGGTCGCCGCTTCCCCAATCCGGTCGGGCTGGCGGCGGGGCTCGACAAACAGGCCGAGGCCATCCCGGCATGGGCCCGACTCGGATTCGGTTTCACCGAGGTCGGCACCATCACGGCCGAGCCTCAGCCGGGGAACCCCCAGCCGCGGGTGTTCCGGCTACGGGAGGACGAGGCCCTCATCAACCGCTTCGGATTCAACAGCGAGGGATCCGAGGCGGTCGCGCGGCGTCTCGCCCGCGTCGAGATGTCCGGGAGGGCCCACCGCATCCCGCTCGGGATCAACATCGGGAAGAGCAAGCTGGCGGAGGACGCCGAGGCGGACTACCTCACCACGTTCGGCCGCGTCGCCCCGTTCGCCGACTACGTCACCGTCAACGTGAGCTCGCCCAACACGCCCGGGCTGCGCGACCTCCAGGAGCGCACCGCGCTGGAGGGCCTGCTCTCGCGGCTGGCCGAGGTGAACCGCGCGCAGCGCGTGCCGTGTCCCATCCTGGTCAAGGTGGCCCCGGATCTGGACGACGCGGCGCTCGACGCCATCGTGGATCTGGCCACCGAACACGTCCAGGGGATCATCATCGCGAACACCACGCTCGCCCGCGACGGGCTGCGATCCGCACATCGCGACGAAGCCGGCGGGCTCTCCGGCCGTCCGGTGCACCGGCGCTCGACGGACATGATCCGCCGTGCCCACCTGCGCGCCCCGGACTTCCCGATCATCGGCGTCGGCGGCATCTTCAGCGGGGCCGACGCCTGGGAGAAGATCACCTCCGGCGCGCGCCTGGTGCAGGTGTACACCGGGTTCATCTACCAGGGGCCGGCCCTCATCACCGAAATCAACCGAGACCTGGTGCGGTTCATGGACCGTGCCGATGCCGCGTCCCTGTCGGATGTCGTGGGGAGCGCCGCACGCGTGTGAGCGAGGGGGTGTCCGGCCAGCGAACGGGGCGGATCTAACGGGATGCGTCGATACGACGGTAAGTCGGGTGGCGGGCCCGTCGGATGGGTGCCGGGACGACACTCGATCACGAGCCGGTGAGAGACGCCCGCGGAGGGCATCCGGTGAGTGCCCTCCGGCTAGGATCGGCCCACGTCACAGGCGACCCGCCCCATGCGGGTCAGGGGGAACGAGGGATGGACCGACAGAACGATCCGTAGGCCGACTCCACGGACCGGTGGGAGCACGATCAGACGACCGATCCGGTGGATGAGCCACCGCCGGTCCGCAGTATTCGCGTCACGGCCGCGCGACTCGCCGTCTTCTGCGTGGTCGCACTCCTCCTTCTGACCGTCGCGGTCGGCAGCTCCATCCTGGCCTTCGTCAACAACGACCGCGCCGCGGGATGGCAGGATCGGACCGACTCGCTCCAGACGCTCGTCGCCGACCGGACGAAGGCGCTCAACGATCAGACCCAGCGGCTGAACACCGCCGCCGACGCGCTGAAGAAGAGCCAGGCCGCGCTCACGAGGAGCGAGACGGACGTCGTCGGCCTCCAACGGCGTCAGACGGAGCTCGCCAACGAGAAGGCCCAGATCGCCGACGAGCGAGCCTTCCTTGAACGGGCCACAACGCTGCTTCGCAGCTGCAACGAGGGCCTCACCCAGATGCTGTCCGCGGTGGCCGATGGACAGGACCCCTCGGTCACGCTCGATCTGGCGCAGATCAGCCGCACCTGCGAGAGCGCCAGCAACGCCATCCCCGGCACCGGTGGCTGACGTGCGGGCACGACGCACCGCCCTCGCCCTCATCGCCCCCCTCCTCATGTCCGGATGCGGCGTGATGGCCGACGCCCCGCCGTCCGGGTCGGCGGAGGAGGCCGCACCGGCCCTGGTCGCCGAGAGCGCGGCGGCGAAGTCCGTGACCAGCATCACCATCCCCACGCTCACACAGGACGGCTTCGAGCGGCGTGCCAACCTCATCTCGATGAGGGTGCGCAACCTCTCCTGCCAGGGTGTGTCCACCGGGTCCGGATGGGCGCTCAACCGCACCACCCTCGTCACGAACCGTCATGTCGTGGCGGGTGCCGACCGGCTGGAGGTGGAGGCGGGAGACGGCCGGTCGTACACCGTGAGGGCGGCGCAGGCGGGCGTGCTCGGCGACATCGCATTCGTCGACGTGGCCGAGACGCTTCCCGTGACCGCGGACGTCCATCACACCGTCGGGCAGGGCGACGAGGTCGCCGCCGTCGGCTATCCGCAGGGCGGCCCCTTCACCATCACGCGCGGTGTGGTCATCGATGTGGTCGACGGCAGCGCGTTCGGCGTCCCCGACCAGGTTCTGCGTGTGTCGGCGCGGGTGCAGCCGGGCAACTCCGGCGGTCCTCTCCTGGATTCGCGCGGTCGCGTCGTGGGCGTGGTCTACGCGATCGAGACGGCCACGGGTCTCGGGCTGGCGATGCCCATGACCACGGTGGACAACCTCGTGCAGAGCGGCGGATTCGAAGGTGTACCGCCCTGCGGATCGCAGTAGCGGACACTCCGCTGACGTAAACGTTCATCCGGCGCTGCCGACGAGGGCGCCGCCTGCGATCGATCCTGCGATCGTCGGCATCGAGCGGCACCCCGGGCACCGGGAGCGAACCGGGCGGGATCGTTCCATTCACCCGCGGCGCCGGTCGACGGCCCACCCGGGTGGGCCCCATGTTCGCAGCATCATCCTGGCAGCCGCTCTCCCGGTGTTCGTCGCCGGCGCGATCCGTGCGCCCCCCACCGCCGGATGCCGCCGGAGTCACCTCCGGGCCGGATGGCGCCGGAGCGAGGCCCTGGCCGCTGCGACGACCAGGACACCACGACGGCCGGCATGAAGGTGAGAACCCATACGCGGGTCTCCACCGGGGCGGTGGCGAACCACGAGTTCATGAACGGCGCGTACATGAACACGAGCCGACGTGCGACGAGAACCGCGGCGGAGAGCCAGATCCACGTGTTCGCGTCCGGTGGATGTTGCCGCAGGGCCGGACGACTTGCGGCCAGGATCAGTGGCGCTACCCTGAAAATACTTCGTAGTACGATATGAAAGCGAGGAGACATGTCCAAGACGCAAGCACTGACCACCCGCATCGTGGGTTACCAGGCCCGCGTCGCCGACGGCTCCGCCGTGGTGGGTGAGGTCCAGGGCGTCCGGCCGCGCGGCGTCCGAATCCACAGGATCCCCGGCCACCCCCGGCACCACGGATACCTGCCCGACGAGGCCATCGCCCGAGTCGACCCGGATACCAACACGCTGTTCCTGGCGTCCGGCGTCGGACTTGCGGAGGTCATCGACGCGCCCGCACCACCGGACGAGAGCCCGAATGCATGGCACACAAGCGTCGACTGGTGGGCCGACCTGCTCGGCCACTACGGCCTCTCGGACCCCGCAGGGAAGGGCAGCGAGCCCTTCCTTCACGCCGACCAGAAGTAGATCGCCGCGCGGGATGGACACCGATCTGGAACCCGCTCTTGCGGACTATCAGCGCGCGGCGGCCCTCCGTGCCGCCGTGCGCAGCTTTCTTCGCCGTGGGGAGGAGGCCGCGCGTCGTGCGCAGCTCACTCCCCGCACCCAGTTGCTGCTTCTGATGATCAAGGGCGCACCGGACGGGAATGAGACGGCCACCGTGACCGAGCTCGCGGAGCGTCTGAGCCTCGCTCAGAACACGGTCACCGAACTGGTCGCCCGCACCGAAACCGCCGGACTGCTGAGACGTGAGGCCTCCGCGCGTGACGGTCGCGTTGTGCACCTGCGCCTGACGGCGGAGGGGGAGCGCCGACTGGCCGAGACCGTCGCGGATCTCCGCGCGGATCGTGAGGCGCTCGTCAACGTGCTCGCTCTCGAGCGCGCGCTCTTCGCGTCCTGACATCAGGTCATGAGCCCGGAGAGGGCGTGAGGGCACCGGGAGGCGGCAGCCGACCGGTGCGCCGGGATCGTCCCCGCTGTCGGCACCGGGGACCCATCGCGCATGTGGATGCTCCGGTCGCTACGATCGCCCGGTCCACGTCGAGAGAGGTCACCTGATGGTGCCGCGCGTTCGAAGCCTGATCGCCATCGTCAGCGCCGCTGTTGCGGTTGCGGGCTGCGGCCCTGATGATGAGCCGGCATATGAGCCGCCGGCGCTGGTGCACGTGATCGCCGACGAGGCGATCCGCCAGCCCATGGTCTACCTCGGCAACCGGTGGAGGGAGATGAGGGACGATCGCGCGGTGTTCGTCTTCGGGCCGTCGCCCGACATGGTCGAGCACGCGCGCACCCAGGAGAACGCCGACGTCCTCGTCACCGACGACCGGGCGCTCATGGACCGGGCGAAGACCGACGGTCTCCTCGCCGGTGATCCCGTGCCGATCGCCGTCAACCGCATCGTCCTCGGGGTCCCCACGGCCAGCCCGATCACCGACCTGAGCGGTCTCGACGGAACCCGGTGGATCGAGTGCACGGCCGACACCACCTGCGGGCGCATCACCGATGCCCTCCAGACGGCCAATGACTTCGAGGGTGAGCCCTACCAGCGGCTCGCGCCCATGGAGATCCTCGGCAGGGTGACCTCCGGACGGGCATCGGCGGGCTTCATGTGGGCCAGCGAGGCGCAGGAGGCCGCCGCGGGCTCGCTGGTACGCACCGTCGAGGTTCCCGGGGCGGAGAACCAGACGGTCACGTACCTCATCGCGCCACTTGCGAGGTCGGCCGATCCCGACGCGGCCCGGGCGTTCGTCGAGCTCACGACGTCGGATGAGGGGAAGCGGCTCATCCGTCAGGGGAAGTTCGCGCTCCCGTAGGGGTTCGGGATGCCGCGAGCCTTCTCCGGTGCACCCCGAGGAGCACCGCGGCCGGGCACCATCCACTCCGCCGCCCTCTCGCCGACGCGGTCCCAGAGGCATGAACGCCGATCTGACAGAGCCCGGATGCTTCTGTAGGTTTCTTCACACTTTGGCCTTGGAAGGACAGACATGATGCGCCGCATACTGACCGCCGCCCTCGGATTGGGAATCGTCCTCGCCGGTGCGACATCCGCATCCGCCGCGTCCATCAAACGCACGTCGGGGAAGGTCACGGCGACGCTCAACTACACGAACGACCGGGCTCCCTACGGCGGCTACGTCACGGCCACCGGCCTGGACCTGGTCGTCCAGACCCGGGGGCGGCCGGTCAACCGCATCACCGGCAAGGGGCTGCACTTCCGGGCCCCGGGCAACGTCATCCAGCCGAGGACCGCCCTCGTGGTGCGCGACATCACCGGTGACGGCGACCCGGAGATCCTCATCTCCACGTTCACGGGCGGGGCGCACTGCTGCTTCGAGACCCGCGTCGTCCGGTGGATGCCGAAGGCCGGACGCTATGTCGTCTCCAAGCACGACTGGAGCGGCGCCGCCCCCAAGATCCAGCTCCTCAACCGCGACCGGGTGCCGGAGTTCGTCGGCTACGACATGCGCTTCGCCTACCTGCTGGACGCGTCCTACGCCGACTCCATGTTCCCGCCGCGGGTATGGAACTACCGGAACGGCCGGTTCGTCGAGGTGACCAAGCGGTTCCCCGCGGTCAGCGTGCGCGGCATGAACCGGGCGTGGGCCGCCTATCAGCGGCTGCGCACCCGGCAGACCACCGCGCGCGGCAACCCGCTCGCCGCGTACCTCGCCGCCGCGTCCAACGCCGGCCCCGCCCATCGCCGGGCCGCCTGGAACCGGGCGATCGCCGCCGAGAGGAACAACCCGTCGATGATCGACCGCGTCCGCTGGGAACTGCGGCGGCTGGGCTACCCCAACAGCTGATCGTCACCCGGAGGTACGGCGGGGCGTGGCCTGAACGGGGCATCCCCGCGGTGTCGGGAGCCGGTGCCGGTGGAGTGTGCTCCGAGCCCGATGGCCCGGAGCACGCCCGCGCGGTGCTACTTCTGCTCGAGCAGCTGCTGCAGCTCGCCGCTCTCGTACATCTCGGTGGTGATGTCACAGCCGCCGACGAGCGTGCCGTCGACGAAGAGCTGCGGGCTGGTGGGCCAGTCCGACCACGAGGTGAGGATGTCGCGGATGCGGGGATCGGCCAGGATGTCGCGGGCGCCGAACTCGGTCCCGGTCAGGCGAAGGATCTGCACCACCCGGTTGCTGAAGCCGCAGCGCGGCATGTCGGGGGTGCCCTTCATGTAGACGAAGACGCGGTTCTCGGCGACCTCCTTCTTGATCTGCTCAAGGATCTCGTCGTCGGTCATCGTGAGTGTGTCGCTCATCAGTCCTCCGGTGTGCGGGTCTTGAGGGCAAGGGCGTGGATCGTCCCGTCGTCCATGTACTGCTTGACGGCGGCGTACACGAGCTTGTGCTGCTCGATCCGGGAGAGACCCGCGAACTGGGGGGCCACCACCTCGGCTGCCAGGTGATCTCCGCCGCCGTGGTCTTCCACGACGGCCGTCGATCCCGGCAGCGCCGCCTCGATCATTGCTTGGTACTCAGTGACATCCGGCATACGGCAAGGATGCCACGCCGGTGGCGTACGTGTCTCGGCGCGGTGTGAGGGCGACCGTCGGCGCCCGGGTGTCGTACCCTTCTCGTGTGGCCGACGTCGTCTGCAGCGCGGGAATCGTTCCGGTCCACCTTTCTCCGGAGGGACTCGCATCCGTGTTCGCCGCGCACATGGGCGGACCGTTCTGGGCGCACAAGGACCCCGGGGCGTGGTCGATCGCCAAGGGCCAGTACGACCCGGCGGAGGAGGATCCCCTCGCGGCGGCGGACCGGGAGTTCGAGGAGGAGATCGGGATGCCGTGCCCCTCGGGTGCGCGCATCGACCTGGGTGAGTTCCGTCAGCGTTACGGGAAGCTGGTCCGGGCGTACGCCGTGGTCATCGGCACGCCGGAGTCCGTCCGCTTCATCCAGAGCAACACCTTCGAGATGGAGTGGCCGCGGGGCTCCGGGCGCCTGCAGCACTTTCCCGAGATGGACCGTGCGGAGTGGATGTCGGTGTCCGTGGCGCGGGTCAAGCTCCTCTCCGGGCAGGTCGCGATCATCGACGCCGTCGAGAGGATGTTCGCCGCCGGACGGTAGCGGGGCGCCGGGTCGCTTCACGGCGCCGGATCCGCGGTGGAGGGTGCCGAGGCCGAAAGCCCGCACAGCATCCCGGTGAGGATGGCCCGTCCCGTCGTCCTGCCGAGGTCGACCAGGTCACGGAGCGGTGCCGCCAGCGACGTGCCGTCGCCGTCCAGAATCCGTTTCAGGAGCCGTTCGGCCGACGCATAGGTCGAACCGTCGCGGGCCGCCGCACGCACGAGCGACCGGGAGGGCTCGCCGGTCCGGTCGAGCAGCGTGACGACGTGGTCCGCGTCGCGTCGCGCAACCTCGGGACGGACGGCGAAACGCACGGTCAGATAGCCGCAGACGGCGTCGTCGCAGGCCGGGGTGAGACCGGGGCCGTGCCCGATCAACCGCGGTAGCAGGTCGTCGAGGGGTTCGCGGCCGAGTGCGAGCGTGCGGGGGTCGTTCCACCGGTGCGGGCGCAGGATCGCCGCGAGGGCCAGCACGTCCTCCCAGGACGCGGATCGCGCGACCGGCGAACGCGGTCGCGTCGTCGCGCCGGTGAGGTCGACCATGACCACGGTGCCCGGATCCCGGGCGGGGATCCGTTCGCCGACGAGGGTGCGCGGGCTCCTGGGTCCGGTGGGTCCGGTGATGTGGAATGCACCGTCCTCGCCGGCGATCCACATCCAGCCGGGCCCGCCGACCTTCACGCGGCCCCGTACCGTCGCGCCGGTCACCCCGTCCGGGCGCTCGAGGGCGACGATGCGGTGTGGCGGCATTCTCCGTCCTCTTATCTGCGTGGGGGGATTCCGGGATGACACGCTCCCCTCCGGTGTCCGGTTCGACGGGGTGACGACGGGTCATCCGTAGAGTGAGCGGCGTGGACGACCTTACCCCGATCGTGACCCGCATTCGGACCGAGCCCGCCCTGCGGGCCAAGCTCGAGCTGGACGCGGTGGCCGACGTCGTCGGCGGGGACGGCGACGATGGGGGGCTCATCAGCATCGTCGACCGGTGGGCGGGCGTCGTCAGCGCCCGCCGGGTGAACGGCACCGACCTCGTGCGCGATCCGGAGCGAGCCGGCTTTCGTGGCGTCGTTGCTGTTCTCGGCAACATGGCGGCGTCCGGATCCCGGGCCATGGGGCTCGTGAACACGCTCTCCGGTCCACCTGACGCGCTGCGTCCCGTCCTCCAAGGCGTCCGCGCCGCGGCGGAGGTCTTCGACGTCCCCGTGCTCGGGGGTGACACGGAGACCGCGGGCGAACCGTCGCTGTCGATCTTCGCCGTCGGCTGGACCGGGCGGCCGCTGTCGGCGGCGCACCTCCGCCCGGGCGACGAACTCGTCATGATGACGTGCGACGAGGTGGCGTTGACACGGACCCAGGAGGGGCTCGTGCTCGACCACCTCGACGGTCCGCGCGGATCACGTGCCGCCGCCGATCTCGACCTGATCCCGAGCCTCTCGGACATCGGTGCCGTCTGGGCGGCGCGGGACATCTCGCGTGCGGGCCTGGTGGGCAGCGTCATCCAGCTGCTGGAGTCGGCGGGGAGCCTCGGCATGTCCGTCGATCTCGACGCGCTCGTCCCACCCGACGGCGTCGGCCTGGAGGACTATCTCGTGGCGGCCCAGACCTTCGGGTTCATCCTCTCCGGCGACCGGGGCCGTATCCGCTCCGAGGCGGATGCCGCCGGACTGGCCTGCCGGGCGCTGGGCATCGTCGACGACTCCGGCATCGTCCGCCTGCGTCGCGGGGACGCGGAGGTCCCCGTGTGGGATCTGACCCGGGAACGCCTCACCGGGCTCCGTGCGTCACCGGTGGAATGATGTGGAAAAGCTGAGGACCATCCTCCGGCAACCCGTGGTCGCGGGCGGTTGATCAGATGGGGATGCGCAGGGTGGCCGTGTAGCCGCTCGTCGTCGATCCCGTCACGCTGGCCATCTGGAGTGAGTAGCCGTCGCTGAAGACGTTGTCCTGTGACAGGGGCGTCCGCTCGAGGTTGCGCGCGCTCTGGGGATAGAGCGTCCCGTCGCTGTAGACCTCCGCACAGACATCCTCGGGGAAGGCGAGCTGGGATGTGCGCAGGAGGTTGCTCGCCGTCGTGGCATCGGCCAGGCTCGGGTACACCTCGAAGTGGATGTGCGGCCAGCGCCCCGGATAGGCGCCCGGGAAGACCGAGACGAAACCGACCCTCCCGTCGGCATCGGTTTCCTGCACGCCGCGCAGGTAGTTCTCGTTCACCACGGCCTGGCTGTACATCGAGTAGTCGCCGTTGGCGTCGCAGTGCCAGACGTAGATGGCGGCACCGGCCACGACTGAGCCGACATCCGTCGCGCTGCTGACGTCGACCAGTTGCAGGTCGACCGTCAGCGGAAGGCCCGGAGCCGTTCCGGAGGCGGAACCGAAGCTCGATCGGATGTCGCTGCGGACGACGCCGGACTCGGTGAGGATGTTGACGTTGTTGGTGCCGTCGGCCGGGTAGGGGCCGTTCGTCTCCTCCGGGATCTCTCCGTCGCCGACGGTGACGGTCGAGCCGCCCGGGGCGCCGCCGCCGGGAGGTCCGCCGCCGGGAGGTCCGCCCGTCACGGGGGGCTCCGCCGTGGTGGAGCCGCCCGACCCGATGCCGCCGCACGCCGCCAGGACGGCGGCCGCGCTCGCCCCGCCGAGGATGCCCAGGGCACTTCGCCGGTTGAACAGCCGCGGGAGGTCGTGTTCCAGACCTCCGTCGACGTGGTCGTGCTCGTCGCTCATGCAGGGATTATGCGCGGTGAACCTGGGTACCGCCTGTGCCCGACCCGGGGAGCGGCTGTGGGTGCGGGGACGGGCCGGCCGACGGTGCCGGAGGGGTGGCGGCGTCAGCCGGGGTTGTCCGCCATCGTGACCCTCAACGCGTCGACGTCGGTTACGGGCGCCTGACAGGTGGTTCCGTGGCAGACGTATGCGGCGGGCTTCCCATCGATCGTACCGCGGTCCGTGAAGAGCGGTGATGCGGCAACGGCCCGCGCGTCGGACGGGTCCACCGTCAATACGAGGGCCAGAGGATCCGCGGCCCGGGCCGCCCGGGCCAACGCAATGGTCGACGGATCGCCGACGGGGCCGGCGACGATGACCTGGGTCGGAGGCTCGCCGGTCATCGCATCGATGGCGACGAGCGCCGTCCCGAAGGCGTGCGGGTAGCGGATGGCGTCGTGCGACACGAGCTCGAGAGCCCGGTGTGCCTGCGCCTCGTACGCGCGCTTGCCCGTGAGGAGCGAGAGGCGCCACAGAACCCACGCCGCCTGCGAGTTCCCGCTGGGGGTCGGGTGGTCCTCCACCTCGCGCGTGCGGGCGATCAACTGCTCGCCGTCGGATCCGGCGAAGAAGAAGCCGGCGCCGCCGGCATCGGCGAAGAGCGCCAGCATGTCCCCGGTCAGCTCGTCGGCCGTCGTCAGCCATCGGGTCTCGGACGTGGCCGCGTAGAGGTCGAGCAAACCATCGATGAGGTTGGCGTAGTCGTCGAGGCAGCCCAGGTGGTGTGGTGCGCCGTCCATCCAGGTGCGCCGCAGCCGCCCGCCCGTCCGGAGGTTGTCCAGGATGAACTCGGCGATCTCGGCGGCCCGGGCGACGTACTCGGGCCGGTCGAGCCAGACCCCGGCCGTGGCCAGGGCTCCGATGGCGAGACCGTTCCACGACACGATCACCTTGTCGTCGCGGTCCGGGGCCGGACGCTCTGCGCGGGCCGCCATCAGCTTCGGAAGCGCCGACGCGAGAAGTGACTGTGCCTCGGGGCCGACGCGCTCGGCGACGTCGCTCATCGGACGCGCCACGTGCAGGATGTTCGCACCCTCGAAGTTCCCCTCGGGGCGCATGCCGTAGCGCAGGACGACGGACACGCCCTCGTCATAGGTGAGCACGGTCTCCATCTGTTCGGCGGTCCAGGTGAAGTACGAGCCCTCGCCGCCGGGCGAGTCGGCGTCCTGCGCCGAGGCGTAGCCGCCGTCCGGCGCCGCCATCTCGCGTTGCAGGTAGGCGATGGTGCTCTCGGCGACCTCACGCCAGCGGCCCTCGCCGGTGACGGCGTACGCCAGTGCGTAGACCCGCGCGAGGAGCGCGTTGTCGTACAGCATCTTCTCGAAGTGGGGCACCAGCCAGATCGCATCGGTGCTGTAGCGGTGGAAGCCGCCGCCGACCTGGTCGTGGATGCCGCCGTCGGCCATGCCGGTGAGCGTCGTCTCGACCATGCGGCGCGCATGGACGTCGGACGGCCGGCGCGCCAGGCGCCGCAGCAGGAACTCCAGGGTGAGGTGCGGAGGGAACTTCGGTGCACCGCTGAACCCGCCCGCGTGGGGATCGAAGGCCACGCCGAGTCCGGTCATGGCGTCGCCCACCGCGACGTCGGCCAGGGGTCTCTGCGCGGTGCCGCCGACCCTGCTCGCCAGACGCTCACGCACCTGCGCCCCCGTCTGCGAAACGTCACCACGACGATTTCGAAACGCCTCGTCCACGAAGCGCAGCACGTCGGGGAAGCCCGGCTGGCCCTGCCGCGATTCGGGCGGAAAGTACGTCCCGGCGAAGAAGGGCTCGGCGTCCGGAGTCAGGAAGACGGTCATCGGCCAGCCGCCCTGTCCGGACAGGGCGAGCGTCGCCTGCATGTACAGCGCGTCCACGTCGGGGCGCTCCTCACGGTCCACCTTGATGCAGACGAACAGGCGGTTCATCTCGGCGGCGATCTCGTCGTTTTCGAACGACTCGTGCGCCATGACGTGACACCAGTGGCACGAGGAGTATCCGATCGAGAGCAGCACCGGCCTGTCGTCCTCCCGCGCGCGGGCGAACGCCTCGTCCCCCCACGGATGCCAGTCCACCGGGTTGTCGGCGTGCTGGCGGAGGTAGAGGCTGGCGGATTCGGCGAGGCGATTGGGCATGGGGCGAGCATAGGGAACGGTTCGCCGACTTCCTGCGGTCCGGCTCTCAGGGTCGCGATCGGCGTCCACCCCGCTACATTTTTTCCCATGAGGGACTTCGTGACCAAAGCGGGTTCGGTGCCCGCACGCTCGGCCGTCGATCGCTGGCAGCAGGCCGCCCTGCTCGGAATGGCGGCCGCCATTTCGGACGACGACGACGCGCGCGTCGGCCTGGGGGCGGCGCTCTGCGCGCTGGACCATCCGCTCGAGGCCGGTCACGTGCTGGCGTCCGTGGCACCCGAGCATCCGTGGGGGCGCTGGTGGTCTGTCATGGCCGTCGGTCAGACCGGCGACCGGGAGGCTCTGGACCCCGCCATTCACGCGGCGCGCGCCGACGTGCGCCCGAAGGGTGCCGACGGCAGGGACGTCTCACGGATGCTCGCGGACCTCTCGGCCGAGCTCGCCGATCTGGCGGGCGAGGGTGAGGGCACCGCGCGATTCACGGTTCTCGGTCATCGGGCACGCCCCGCGCGACGTGCCCTCATCGGCGGCCGTTCCTCCGCCGTGTACGTGGTCGACCCGTCCTGGGAGGCGCTTGCCGTGGTCCGGCTCGGTCCGTCGGACGGGCCGGCGTCACGCAACGGCGCGCACCTGGGCGTGGACGAGATCATCGAGCTGGTTCGCCGCGGAGAGGCGGGGGCCGGACGCGCCGTCCCGGGCGACGCGGCGGATGCCATGGAACCGGACGGCATGCTGGACGCGCTGCACGACGATCCGGCCACGCGTGACGCGCAGCTCCTGCGCCTGGCGGAGGAGGTCAGGGCCGAGCGGAAGGAGCTGCGTGCCCAGCGCGAGCGTCTGGCCGAAGAGTGGTCGGCGGTCGATGCGGAGAAGCTCCGCGCACGCCGGGCGCGAGAGCGGGCGGAGGCCACGCCGGCCCGTCCGGCGTTCGAGGTTCCGACGACTCCCGGTGAGGCCGCCGCCCTTCTGGGTGTGGCACCCGGTGCGAGCCGGTCCACGATCCAGCGCCACTGGCGCGACCTGCTGGGGGCATGCCACCCGGACCGCGTGGCGGATCTCCATCCGCTCCTCGCCGAGCGTGCCGGGGAGCTCTCGGTCGCCCTCAATCGGGCACGCGAGATCCTGCTGCCCCCGACGAAGCGGCGGTAGACCTGGCGTGAGAGTCTCCCGGTGACGCGAACGGGAGGTCGACCGGATGGCATTCGTGGTTCTCATCGGGGCTGCGGGAGTGGGGAAGACGACGATCGCCGATGCGGTGGCGTCCGACGAGCCGGATGTCCAGGTCGCGCGCTTCAACGCGCTGGGAGCACCGCCGGACGACGATGGGGCGAGTGATGAGTGGCGACGTGCGACCACGCTCGAGTGGATGCGGCGCCTGGCTCCGGCGGCTGCGTCGGGCACGCCGGTCATCCTCGAGGGCCGCATGGACCTCGCCCACCTGGAGGACGCGGCGGCGGAGGCCGGCGGGGTGGCGTACACGCCGGTGCTCATCGACTGCGACGACGACGTGCGGCGCGACCGTGCCGAGGGTCGCGAGATCACGGACGACGACGCGGCCGCAGGCCTGCGCGACGATGCGGCCGAGCGCGGCGCCCGCGTCATCGACACCACCATGCGCGGCGTGAACGCCTGCATGGACGAGGTGATCCGGCTGGTCAGACGCTAGCTCATCCATCGTGCGACCTACGGCGTGGTCCGGCGGCCTGCGGATAGCGCCGGCCGCGCCAGACCGGTCCGCGGCCGGTGAGCCGGTCGACGGCGCCGCGCGCCGCCACCAGCGCCATGAAGAGGACACCGAGGGGGAAGGTGGGCGCGTAGCCGCGCGGGGTCGGGGTGATGCGTGCCGTCAGGCGCTGCGCCCACATCTGTCCGCCCAGACCGAGCACTCCCAGAGCGGCCAGTGCGGGCTCACGCCGCACCGTGCCTCGGACGGTGGCGACGACCGGAGACAGGGCCAGCACCCCCAGGAGCACGGCCGGGGCCAGCCCGCGGGTCCGTCCCCTCGGTGAGGCGAATGCCGCGTTCTTGCGCCATCCCCGCCACATGGCGCGCACGCCGTGGTACATGCGCAGACGGATCAGGTCGGTGCCGTCCGCGGGGATCAGCAGGTCGCCGCCGTCCTTGACGGCACGCGCGAGCGCGAGGTCGTCCACCATGTGCCCGTGGATGCGCTCGTGCCCGCCGATCCCGTCGTACACATCACGTCGGATCAACATGAATGCACCGGCCGCCATCGTCACCCCGGACCGCGATGAACGCGCCAGCGGCCCCGGTGCCATCACCGCGAAGATGATGAACGCGGCCGCGGGCAGGACGATCCGCTCCGATGCCGAGCCCGTCAGGATGTGCGGCGCAAGGGTCACGCCGGCGCGTCCCTCGCTACGTGCGAGCCGAAGGCATGCGGCCAGGGTGTCCGGTGCGTGGACGACGTCCGCATCGGTGAACAGGAGCCAATCGCCTGTCGCCTCCTGAGCTCCCCGGTGGCACGCCCAGCTCTTGCCGATCCAGCCGTCGGGGAGGGGGCCGGCGGAGATTATGCGCAGTCGCGGATCTCCCTCGGCGGCTCGATGGGCGACGGTGACGGTGTCGTCCGTCGATCCGTCGTCGGCCACGATCACCTCGATGTCCACGTGTGTCTGGCACAGATGACTTCGGACGGCGTCCCCGATTGCCTCGGCCTCGTCGCGTGCGGGAAGGACGATCGTGATCCGGGCGGCATCGGTGTCGGGCCGATCCGGTACGTCGGGTCGCGGCACCCGAGGCTGGTCCCATCGCGCGGCGGCTGCCGTGATCCCCCAGGCAGCCGCGCTGATACCGGCGATCCACCGGCCGGTCACCGTCACGGCACCTCCGCGCGGGCCACGCTGCGCTCGGCGCGGGCGTGTCAGGGGTCGATCTCCCCCTCGTCCCAGTCACGCTCTCGGGCGAGCGAGGCGTACGCCCGCCACTCGCGCAGGATCTTCTTCACGTCGCGCTTCGTGATCTCGGGGTGGCGCTCCTTGATCAGCGCGAGGGCCAGCTTGTCCGATCCGGGCGCGGGCGGGTCCTGCAGATCCATGACCACGGCCCAGACCTCGTCCTCCCAGAGCCTGGGGCGCTCCGCGAGGATGTAGTCGACGGCCTCTCCCAGATCGGGTTCGCGTTCGTTCACCGCGGCAACGGGGGGCCGGAGGCCTCACGGTCATAGGTGCCGGCGGGAAGCCCCTCGTCGCGGAGCTCGACCTTCCGGACACGGGCGGTCGGGGTCTTCGGCAGCTCGGCCAGGACGCGGATGTACCGGGGCACCGCGAAGTACGGCATCCGCTCGATGCAGTGCGTGAGGACGTCCTGATAGTCGACCTCGGTGATGCCGTCGCGGGCCACCACGCAGACGAGGATCTCGTCCTCCGCACCGGCGCCGTCGGTGCTCTTCACGCCGATCGCGGCCGCTTCGAGGATGTGCGGGTGGGACGACACCACGGCCTCGATCTCCATGGACGAGACGTTCTCGCCGCGTCGGCGGATGTAGTCCTTCACCCGATCGAGGAAGTAGACGTACCCGTCCTCGTCGATCTTTCCCAGGTCGCCGGTGTGGAGCTTCAGGTTGCGGAAGTCCTCCGCCGTCTTCTCGGGCATGTTCGCGTACGTCCGCATGACGATGTTCGGGAGCTTCATGTCCACCACGATCTCGCCCGGGGTGTCGGGCGGCTGCGGCATGTCCGTCTCAGGGTCGACCACCGTCACGTCGAACCCCGGAGTGGGGAGGCCGCACGAGCCGGGACGCATCGGCCGGCCGGGCGGGTGGTAGGTGACCATCCCGGTCTCGGTCAGTCCGTACCCTTCGGTGAACCGGATGCCGAACCGCTCCTGGAACTCGTGGAAGATGTCCTTCGGTGCGGGCATCGCCATGATCCGTGTGACCCTGTGGGCGCGGTCCAGGTCGCTCGCCGGCGTGTTCCAGATGAAGTAGTTGATGGCGCTGACCGTGTTCAGGATCGTCGCCTCGGCATCGATCACCTGGCTCCAGAAGTGGGAGGAGGAGTAGCGCTCGGCGAAGGCCACCCGCGCACCGGCGATCATGGCCGGGTAGGCGGCGAGCACCTGGGCGTTCGAGTGGAAGAGCGGAAGGCACGAGAAGAACGTGTCGTCCTCGGTCACCTCGCACACGTTGTTGTAGGTGCGCCCCGAGAAGTAGTCGGACCCGTGCTGCTTGATGACACCCTTGCTCCGGCCCGTGGTGCCCGACGTGAACATGACGCGTGCATCGTGCGTCCACTTCACCTCGATCTCCGGAGGCTCGGGCGAGGAGTCGAACAGCACCGACAGGGGCTCCCAGGTGACCGACGGGTCGGGTCCGTCACGGCGTCCGGACTCCCAGACGAAGACGTGCTCCAGGTGGGGGAGATCGTCCTGGATCAGTGCGAGCCGTGTGAGGTACTCGTCGCTGATCACCAGGAACCGCGACCTCGGCAGGTTGATCACCCAGCTGAGGAAGTCACCCAGGTAGGCGGTGTTGATCGGGCTCTGAACGCCTCCCGCGCGGAGGACGCCGTACCAGAGGGGGAGCGACTCCTCACAGTTGGGCAGGAGGACCGACACGCAGTCGCCCTGGCCGAGTCCGCGCACCAGGAGGGCGTTGGCCACGCGGTTGGTCTGGCCGTCCATCCAGGCGTACGAACGCCACGGACCGGATCCGAACCGGAAGTAGTCCCTGTCCGGGGTCGCTTCGGCTCGCGCCTTCAGGATGGTCGGGAGCACCCATTCCCGTGGGTCCTCGTGCCGGTACCAGTCGCTCCACTCGGTCATGCGGGGACGCTATCTCACCGACAATCCGGTGGCGAGAGGGGACGCCCCGCGCGCGTGTCGCTCCGCCCTGCGCGTGTAGGTTCACCCGGTGCGCATCGCCACCTGGAACGTCAACTCGATCCGGTCACGCATCGAACGTCTCGAGGCGTTCCTCGACCGCCACGGCATCGACGTGCTCGCCGTGCAGGAGACGAAGGCGAAGGTCGACCAGCTTCCGCGGATGGGGCTGGACGCGCGCGGCTACGAGGTCGCCGCCGTCGGCCACGACCAGTGGAACGGCGTCGCACTGATCTCGCGCGTCGGCCTCGACGAGGTACGCATCGGCTTCGACGGAATGCCCGATTTCAACGGCGTCGCCGAGGCGCGGGCCATCTCGGCCGTCTGCGGCGGCGTGCGGCTGATGAGCGTCTACGTGCCCAACGGTCGTTCGCCCGTCGATCCGCACTACGCCTACAAGCTGGAGTGGCTCGCACGGCTCCGCGACGCCGTCCAGAGGTGGCGCGACACGCCCGCCGCACTCGTCGGCGATTGGAACATCTGTCCGTTCGACGAGGACTGCTTCGACCCGGCCCAGTTCGTCAGGACGACCCATCTCACACCACCCGAACGCGCGGCGTTCTTCGCCATCGAGGCCGACTTCCGTGATGTGGCGCGTCCCTTCACGCCGGGCCCGGGGTCCTACACCTACTGGGACTACTACCGGCAGCGCTTCGAACGTAACCGGGGCATGCGCATCGACTTCGTGCTCGGATCGCCGTCGTTCGCCGAGCGGGTGACCGGTGCCTTCGTCGACCTCGAGGAGCGTGATCCGGCACGGGGTTCGGGGAAGCCGTCGGACCACGCCCCCGTGATCGTGGATCTGGCCGACGCCTGACCCTGCGCGGGTGACTCAGGGTCCGGGGATGAGCCCGGCGACGGAGCGGTGCCGTTCGGAAAGGGTGAGGCCGCTGGTGCCAGGCACCAGCGGCCTCACGCTTCAGCACACGCACCGGACAATCGCCTGGAAATCAGACTGTTCCGTTCTTGGACGCATGCGGGGAGTAGGCCGCCGGTGCCAGGCACCAGCGGCCTACTTCGATGTCGTGAAAGTCGCCTGTGCGTGCGCCAGCCGGTGCATCCCGTGGATGACGCCGACCTCGGGTGGAGGCGTGCGCGGACCGACTACAGTGCGCCCGTGAACGTTCCCGCCGTGGAGATGACCGGGGTCTCGCTCCGCCGCGGTGACCGGACCGTGCTGCGCGACGTCGACCTGTCGATCCCGCCACGGGGGATCACGGTGCTCGTGGGGCCGTCCGGATCGGGCAAGTCGTCGCTCCTTCGCCTCATGAACCGGCTGGAGGCCCCCGAGACCGGGACGGTGCGCGTTCTGGGTGCGGACGTCGCGACGCGCGATCCGCTTGCCCTGCGGCGGCAGGTGGGCATGGTGTTCCAGCGCCCCATCCCGTTCGCCGGAACGGTACGCGACAACCTCCGGGTGGCCGCCCCCGACGCCCCCGAGGCCGACCTGGTCGACGCCCTCGGACGGGCAGGCCTCGACGGCGGCTTCATCGATCGTGAGGCCACGGCGCTGTCCGGGGGCGAGGCCCAGCGCATGTGCCTGGCGCGCTCGCTGGCCGCGGGACCGTCGGTGCTCCTCATGGACGAGCCCACCTCGGCGCTCGACGCGGATGCCAGCGCCGTCGTCGAGCGCACCGGGCGGGCGCTGGCCGACGCCGGCGTGCCCCTCATCTGGGTGACGCACGACATGGGCCAGGCCGGGCGCATCGCCGACCACGTGGTTCGCCTGAAGGACGGTCGTGTCCTCGCCTCGGGCGCACCGGGCACGGTCCTCGACTCCGATCCGGGGTCGGAGGGCGATGGAGGGTAACGTCGGCTGGTGGGGCCTCGCGGCCTCGCTCCTCCTCGTCGTCATCGCCATCGCGATCTCACGGCGATATCGCCTAGGGCTCGAACTCTCGATGGTCGGTGCCACGGCGCGCGCCGTGGTCCAGCTGGTTCTCGTCGGCGCGGCCCTCGGGCTCATCATCGACGACGACCGCCCCCTCATCCTGTCGTGGCTATGGGTGGCGGGGATCGTGGTGGTGGCGTCGTGGGTCGTCCGGCGACGCGCACCTGAGCTCCCCGGCGTCTTCACCGTGGCGCTCATCGCGAACGTGGTCACAGCCGCCGTGTCGGCCGCACTGATCTTCGGGCTCGACATCTTCCCGCTGGAAGCCCGCACACTCATCCCCGTGATGGGCATGACGCTCGGCAACGCCCTCACCTCGACGGTTGTCGCCGCCACCCTCCTGGTGCGCGAGGTGGCCGACAGGCGCGACGACATCGAGGCGCGCCTCGCCCTCGGCCTGCCGTGGCAGGCCGCCATGAGGCCGCATCAGCGCGACATCCTCCGCGCCGCGATCGGCCCGCAGGTCGAGCGGACGCGCCACGTCGGCACCGTGTTCCTCCCCGGCGCCATGGTGGGCCTCGTGATGGCCGGGGTCGACCCGCTCGACGCCGTCCTCGTGCAGGGGGCGCTGATGTTCGTGATCCTCGGCGGCGTCGCAACCAGCACCGCGGCCATCACCCTGGGTGCCTCGCGGCGGCTCTTCACCTCGGATCATCGTCTGCGTCCGCTGACGCGGGGCACGGGCACCGCACCCGAGGACATGCTGCTCGAACGGGTCCTGGGCGTGCTCGGACGGGGGAGGAGCAGGGCCGGGGCCGCGTGATCTCCGGGGGCGTCGCCCGAGTGGACAACAACCTGACCAATGATGGTTGACCAACAATGGTCACGAACCTAGTATGCGGCCATGGACGTCGTGAAGGTGCAGCACGCCAAGACCCATCTCTCGTCGCTTCTGGTCGCGGTGGAGAGAGGCGAAGAGTTCGTCATCGCCCGCGGAGATGTGCCGGTGGCACGACTGGTCCCGATCGACGGGGCGGGGGAACGGGAACTCGGTTTCATGACCTTCGAGTTGCCCGACACGTTCTTCGACCCGCTGCCCGACGAGGAGGTCGCCGGCTGGGAGGGGTCGGCCTGACCGGCTATCTGCTCGACACGCATACGGTGATCTGGGCCCTGGCGGATCCCTCACGCCTCGGTCGGGCGGGCCGGACGGTCATCGCCGATCGTGGGTCGCGCCTCGTCGTCTCGGCCGCGTCCGCCTGGGAGATCGCGACCAAGCACCGGATCGGCAAGCTCCCCAACTGGGAGGTGTTCCGCGGCGGCTATCCGCGAAACCTGGATCGCCTCGGAGTCGATCGGCTGGCGGTGACCGACGAGCACGGTCTGGTCAGCGGTGCCCTCGACTGGGCACACCGCGACCCGTTCGACCGGATGCTCGCCGCGCAGGCGATGATCGAGTCGATGACCCTCATCACGAACGACGCGGTCTTCGACGACCTCCCCGGTCTGCGGACGATGTGGTGATGCCCGAATCCCCCCACTCGGCGCCGGTTGGCCGCCGGTCAACTCCCGGTAAAGGCACGGTCCGGTTCGGGTAAAGGCCCGGATTCACCCGTAGCGATGCCGTGACGCCGACGGCATTGTCGCCGTATGAACGGCATGAACACAGACATCGACCCCCCGGTCACCTCGGCGCCCGCACGCGCCATCCTTCTGCTCAGTCTGGGGCTTCTCGTCGTCGGTTTCGCACTCCGGCTCCTGTCCGTGGGTGAGGCCGTCGTCCGCGGGTCCGTCCGGCTCGTCGCCGGCGCAGGCCGCACCGTCCGCGCCGGGCTCGGGTCCGCCGCCGCCGGTATCCGACGGGGTGTGCGCACGGTGAACCGCCACCGCACCGCGGCGGCATGCGTGGCCGCCGCGCCGATCGTCGGAGGTCTCGCGGTCACCGCCTACGCGGCGATCGGCTGAGTTCGGACCGGGCGTGATGAACGTGTGCTGCCGCGGCGGCTCCGGTCCCGCTTTCGACCGCCGGGGCCGGGTGCGTCGCGCCTCTCCGGGGTGTAGACCTCCCGTCGTGATCTCGCTCCCACCCACCCGGACCAGGCGTCCATGACCACATCCGACTCACTTTCCGAGCAGTCCTCCGACTCCGAGGCGCGCCGCAGGCGCTCACCCCTCGTCGCCTCCTCTCTCGTCATCGCGGCGGCGGGAGCGATCTGGCTCGTCGTCGACGCGATGACGGGTGGGTCCGGCGTCTGCGGTGCGGACGGAACGAGGGGGCCGGCACCGTGGCGGTCGCCCTCTCATCGGCGGCGACCTTCTGTGGCCTGGTGCTGATCACCCTGCGCCGGCGGTTCGTGGGATTGATCGTGGCGGTGGCGAGCGGTGGCCTGGCGCTGCTGCTCCTGCTCGCGCCGGCATGCCTGGGCTGACCGCCTCTCAGGGGCGGGGCAGCGCCGCCAGTGCGTCCGTCGTCGGGCCCTTCGGGTCGAACTCCAGGCCCATCGCACCGTCGTAACCCACCTCGTCCAGCACCGCCAGGATCGCGCGGAGGTCCACGTCGCCGGTGCCCGGTGCACCCCGCCCCGGACAGTCGGCGTACTGGACGTGGCCGATCCGATCGGCGTGGCGACGGATGGTGGATACGGGGTCGTCGCCGGACATGGCGCAGTGGTACACGTCAAACAGCATCCGGACGCTCGGGTGGTCGATCAGGTCGAGGAGCACGGCCACGTCGTCGGCGCGCGGTGTCAGATAGCGGGGGACGTCCACGGCGTTGATCGGCTCGATGACCACGACCGCGTCGTGGATGGCGGCCAGGTCGCCCAGCTGCCGGTAGACCTGGGTCGCCTGTTCAAGCTGCGCCTGCACCGGCCGGTCGTCGACGCGCAGACCCGGGAGGATGTTGACGCAGGGGGCGTTCACCCGTGCCGTCACCGCGAAGGCGCCCATCCCGGCCCGGACCGCATCATCGTGACGCTCGGCCAGGTTGCAGAAGCCGCGTTCGCCCCGGGCGATGTCACCGCCGTCCGCGTTCAGGCAGCTGACGGAAACACCGGCATCGGCGACGGCGTCCACCCAGGCGTCGATGTCGGGCGCGGGCGGCCACCACGACTCGACGTGGGTGAAACCGGCGTCGGCCGCTGCGCGTGGCCGGTCGACCTCGGGGAGCTCGGTGAAGAGCATCGAGAGATGGGCGGACAGGTGCGTCATTCGCCGGTCGAGCGCAGCCGGGACCGCCGCCGCGTGATCTCGCGTCCCTGCGCCAGGGCGTCACCGCGAAGCGTGGCGACGGCGTCGGCGTTCGCGGTCGTCCACTCCTGCAGGGGCTCACCGGCCGCCGCCGGCTCCGTGATCGACGCGGGCGCCGCCGACGCCGTCGCGAGGTGGGGGAAGAGCCCGTCGCAGATGCGCGCGAAGGTGGTGAGCCCGCCCAGGTCCGCCGTGGCCAGCGGCCCCGCCGCCATCCAGCGCGGTGCCAGCCCGTCGGCGACCGCCGCGTCGATGTCCTCGGCGCTCGCGACCCCCTCCTCCAGCATGTGGAGACACTCGCGGAGCATCGCGAACTGCAGCCGGTTCCAGATGAAGCCCGGCACGTCCCGCTGAGCGACGAGTGCCGCCTTGCCCATCGCGGCCGCCACCTCACGCAGGAACGTCACCGTCGTGTCGTCGGTGTCGGGGCCGGGGATGATCTCGACCACGCCCGTCTGGTGGGCGGGCTTCAGGAAGTGCAACCCGGCGAAGCGCTCGGGGCGGTCGAACCCCTGCGCCAGCTCGGCGATGGTGAGACTGGAGGTGTTGGTCGCGATGATCGCCTTGGGATGACACCAGGGTTCGATCCTGCGGAAGAGGCCGAGCTTGGTCGCCGCGTCCTCCACGATCGTCTCGATGACGAGGTCCGCCTCGGCGAAGGTGTCCTGGTTGATCGCCGCCGGGGGTACGGGCGTCCCGCCGGCGAGCACGGTTGCACGCCGGGCCCCGGCGTCCCGGTTGAGCGGGATGCGGCCCGCCAGGCGAACGTTCCAGCCGGCCATTCCGAGGGCCGCGGCGATCTCGGGACCCATGGCCCCGGTGCCGACGACGACCGCGTTCACGTGGCGCGTGCCAGCCGCAGCTCCATGACCCGCTGCAGGAGCTTCACCACCGTGGGGTCGCCGGTGACGCGGACGATGCCGCGCTCGTGCGCCGCCACCCAGTCGCCGAGCTTCGCCTTCTCGGCCAGCTGGTTGAACGCCTTCCGGTCCATCTCGATGTCGAGCTTCGCGTCGGCCGCCGGATCGCGCTTCGCCTCGAGGCCGGGTAGCGTCACCGTCCAGGCAGCGGTGCCGCCGCGTTCGCGCAGATGGACGCCGACGGTGATCGCCAGCTTCTTGAGGGCGGGAACCTGGGCGATGAACCTAGCCGCGGCTTCCTCGAGCATGGTCTTCGTGTCGGTGGTCGCCATGGCCGGATTGTCGCAGACGTCGACCCCCGGGGTCGGGCACCGCGTCACCCGTCGTGCGGGGGGGTGACGCGGCGGAGGTTTCGCCTCGTCGCGCGCGTCCTCCGACCACCTCTGCCGCGAATGGTGTGCCCGATTGGCGGAGCGCGGCCCTTCGCGGGGGATCTGGTAATGTCCATCGGCCCGTCACCGGACTGGAGGAGCGACGCTTGGGCAAGACCGGCCAGCGAATCGCCGTCACGCTTGCATGTCAGGACTGCAAGCGACGGAACTATCAAAGCAATAAGAGCCGACGGAACACGCCCGACCGCGTCGAGCTCTCGAAGTACTGCCGTTGGTGCGGAAAGCACACGGCGCACAAGGAAACGAGATAGGACGACTCACGAAGGGTCGTAGCTCAACTGGTAGAGCACCGGTCTCCAAAACCGGGGGTTGGGGGTTCGAGTCCCTCCGGCCCTGCCTCGTTTGACACCCCGATCACATGGCACGTAAACGCGACAGGAACACACGAGACGAGGGAGCCAAGGGCTCCTCGTCGGGCAAGGCCAAGGGTTCATCGCGCCCTCCGGCCAAGTCGGCGCGCGTGCGCCCGACCCCTGGCGGCAAGAGCCAGAAGGCCGGCTCCTACACGAAGGACGTCCAGCAGGGCCGCTCGCGCCGCTTCGTGACCGAGGTCGTCGCGGAGATGAAGAAGGTCAGCTGGCCCACCCGCGTCGAGCTGCTTCAGGCGACCCTCGTCGTCATCGTGGCCGTCGCGATCATGGCCGTGTTCCTGGGGGGCGCCGACGTTGTCTCCGAGTTCCTCACCGACCGGATCTTCCCCAATTAAGATGGCTGACTCCACGGTCTCGCGGTGTGGTGCACGTCCCCGGCGGTGCGAGTGCGCCACCGGACGTATCGGAGAGGACACCACCCCGTCTTTCGGCGTCCGGCGGCGCCCCGCACCCACCGTTGACGCCGCCCACATCCACGATTCCATGGCATCAACCTTCTAGCCAAAGGGCTCATTCCGCTTTGTTCCACTGGTACGTCATCAACACCTACTCCGGCCATGAGGCCAAGGTGAAGCACAACCTGCAGCACCGGATCGTTTCCGCCGGACAGGGCCACATGGTGCGTCAGATCGTGATCCCGACCGAGCAGGTCGTCGAGACGAAGGACGGCCAGAAGGTCCAGTCCGAGCGCCGTGTTCTGCCGGGATACGTGCTGGTCCAGATGCAGATGACCGACGACTCCTGGTCGCTCGTCAAGAACACGCCCGGCGTCACCGGCTTTGTCGGCGCCGCCAACACTCCCGCGCCCCTCACGCGTGAGGAGGTCGACCACCTCCTCCGGACGCCGACCGAGCAGAAGACCCGCGTCCGCGCGGACTTCGAGATCGGCGAGACCGTCAAGGTCATCGCGGGCCCGCTCTCCGACTTCTCCGGCGAGATCGCCGAGATCTCGCCGGAGCAGGGTCGCCTCAAGGTGCTCGTCAGCATCTTCGGGCGCGAGACCCCGGCCGAACTCAACTTCGACCAGGTCAAGAAGCTGTCGTAACCACCGTGCCCCGGTCGCCGGGGCGCTCGATCGAGGAACACGAATGGCCAAGAAGGTCGCGCAAATCGTCAAGCTGCAGATCCCCGGAGGGGCCGCCACCCCGGCGCCGCCGGTCGGTCCTGCGCTGGGTGGCGCGGGCATCAACATCCCGGAGTTCTGCAAGGCGTTCAACGAGCGCACGCAGTCGAACGCCGGAACCATCATCCCGGTCGAGATCTCGGTCTTCGAGGATCGCTCCTTCACCTTCATCACGAAGACCCCGCCGGCCGCGGTCCTCATCAAGCAGGCGCTCGGGATCGACAAGGGCTCCGCGGAGCCGCACAAGGTCAAGGTCGCCGAGCTCAGTCAGGATCAGCTCCGTCAGATCGCCGAGACGAAGCTCCCGGACCTGAACGCCAACGACATCGACGCCGCGATGCGGATCATCGCCGGTACCGCCCGCAGCATGGGCATCACCGTCGCAGCACAGTAAGAACGAGGAACTCAGAGAGAATGCCCAAGCACGGAAAGAAGTACCGCCAGGCCGCCGAGGCCATCGAGCCCGGTGTGGCCTACAGCTCGCGTGATGCCGTCCGTCTTCTCAAGGCGCACGAGCTGACGCGCTTCGACGCCACCGTCGAGGTCCACTTCCGCCTCGGTGTCAACGTCCGCCACGCCGACCAGCAGCTGCGCGGCACCATCGCGCTCCCCCACGGGACCGGCCGCAGCGTCATCGTCGCGGTGTTCGCCGAGGGTGAGAAGGCGCGCGAGGCCGAGGCCGCGGGTGCGGAGGTCGTCGGCGGCGCCGATCTGGCCAAGCGCATCCAGGAGGGCTTCCTGGACTTCGACATCGTCATCGCCACTCCCGACATGATGGGCGAGGTCGGAAAGCTCGGCCGCGTCCTGGGTCCGGCCGGCAAGATGCCGAACCCCAAGACCGGCACCGTGACGTTCGACGTGGCGAAGGCCGTCGAGGACGTCAAGGGCGGAAAGGTCGAGTACCGCACGGACCGCACCGGCATCGTGCACCTCGGCATCGGCAAGTTCTCGTTCTCCGAGGACCAGCTGGTCGACAACTACCAGGCCGTGCTCGACGAGATCATGCGCGCCAAGCCGGCCGCCGCGAAGGGCCGCTACCTGCGGTCGATCACCCTCACCCAGACGATGGGGCCGGGCATCCCGATCGACACCGCGCAGACCGCCGAAGGAGTGGCCGCCTAAGATGGGCGATTCCACGGTCTCGCTGCGTGGTGCACGTCCCCGGCGGCGCGGATGCGCCACCGGGCGACCTGGAAAGGACACCGCCCTGTCCTTCGGCGCCCGGCGACGCCCCGCATCCACCGTGGCCGCACCCCACATCCACGATCCCATGGAGTCGCCCATCTAGGCGGCCCATCACCAGATACGGGTCGATCGAAGACCCACGGGGGCGGCTCTTCCTGAGTCGTCTGAAACCGGCCGAAGGGCCACCCGTGCGAGATCGACGATGTTGCTCCTCTCGGGGAGCCATGTCGTCGCTTGTCGCGGGGCAACGACATGAGGAGGTGAACAACTGAACCGCGAAGAGAAAGCACAGGTCATCGCCGACGTGGTCGAGCGCATGGAGCGCACCGGCACCGTCGTGGCGGCGGACTTCCGTGGTCTCAGCGTCGCCGATATCACCGAGCTTCGAACGAAGCTGCGGGATGCGGACGCCGAGATGACGATCATCAAGAACACGCTGTCACGGCGTGCCGCCGACCAGGTGGGGCGCGACGCCCTCACCCCGTACCTCACGGGTCCGACCGGACTGGTGTGGGTCAACGGTGACCCGGCCGCAGCCGCAAAGGTGCTCTCCGACTTTGCGAAGGAGCACGAGGAGACGTTCTCCGTCCGCGGAGGAACCCTCGACGGCGAGGATCTTCCGCTGGCCGCACTGCAGCAGCTGGCAAGCCTGCCGAGCCGCGACGTGCTGCTCGCCAAGCTGGCCGGCGGCATCGCCGCCCCGCTCACGGGTCTGGCCGGTGGCCTCCAGTCGCTGATCTCGACCTTCGCCCGCACACTCGGCGCCGTCCAGGCATCCGGGCAGCTGGCAGAGGGCTCCGCGCCCGCGGAGCCGGCACCCGCCGACGAGGCACCCGCCGCTGAGGCGGCCGACGAGGCACCCGCCGAGCCCGAGGCATCCGCCGACGGCGAGGCAGCACCCGACGCCGAGGCGTCGACCGAAACCCCCGAAAGCTGAAACGACGTAACAGGAGCGACAACTGATGGGTATTACGACTGAAGAGTGGATCGAGGAGCTCAAGGGGATTTCCGTCCTGGAGCTGTCTGAGCGCATCAAGGCCATCGAGGAGGCCTTCGGCGTGACCGCCGCCGCCCCCGTGGCCGTGGCCGCCGCCCCCGGTGGTGGTGGAGACGCCGGTGGTGACGCCGGTGGAGCCGAGCAGACCTCGTTCACCGTGGTCCTCGAGAGCGCCGGCGACAAGAAGATCCCGGTCATCAAGGTGGTCCGTCAGATCACCGGTCTCGGTCTCAAGGAGGCCAAGGACCTGGTGGACGGCGCGCCCGGCAACCTCAAGGAGGGTGTCGACAAGGACGAGGCCGAGAAGATGAAGGCGGACCTCGAAGAGGCCGGAGCCAGCGTCTCCCTCAAGTAGTCACCCTGCTCTCTTCCCGCGCGAACCCGTCGCCGGGTTCCCGCGGTGGGGAGAGAGCAGCGGGACACGCCGTTCGCATCGGCTTCGCCAACGCGAACGGCGAAGCTTCACCGCGGTTCAGAGGTTCCGGCGCCCCGTGCACCATCAGGTGCACGGGGCGGCGTGCATTTGGGAGTGTTCCGGGTCGATCCGCATGTCTGGCACCCGGCATGCGCCCGTGTGCCGATGCACGGGCGGGCGGTGAACCCGCGGCCCCGACGAGGCCCCGCGCCTACTGCAGGTAACGGCCGGACGGTCCGAGATCGGCGCCGTGCCGCGGGAGGTAGCAGTCGAGGTAGACGCGCGAGACGAGCTCTCGGCGGCTGCGGACGCCGGCCTTGTCGAAGATGGACTTCAGGTGATCCTGGACGGTGTAGGCCGAAACGTGGAGTGACGACGCGATCAGCCTGGTCTCGACCCCGCGCAGCACCATCTCGGTCACGTCGCGTTCGCGGGGAGTGAGACCGAAGGCGGCCACCACGAGGTCGAGGATCTCTGCCGGTCGGGCATCCTCGATGGTCACCACGACCTCGCCGGTCGCGTCGTCTCGGCCGGCCAGCGGTGCGGCGTGCAACACGAGCCAGACCCCGGACCCCGTACGGACGCGGGCACGGGGCAGTCCGGCCCCCGGAGCCGCGGCTACGGCACGGACCGCCCGGACCAGGTCCAGGATCGTGCTGAACGGATCCGTGTGATGGACGGCGGTCGCGAGATCCGCCAGTCGTCGCTCCGCTCCGGCGCTGATGCGGACCACCTCGTCGTCGCAGCCGACGATGACGACGGCGGGACCCGTGCCGGTGAGGTCGACGATCGGCGAGTCCGCGAGCCGGTTCATGATCCCGCACCGAACGCCCCGGGCGAACGCCTCCGAGAGCGACGCCAGGTAGTCGATCTCGGAGGGGCCGAAGGCCGGGTCGCCCGGAGCGCGCATCAACGCCATACCGCCCCACACGCCGGCCGGATCACGGAAAAGACAGCGAAGCTCGTCCGCGAAGCCGAACACCGGACCGTGGAGCCGGTCCATCCGCACCGAGCGGAGCACGTCACCTCCGGTCACGCTGTGGACGCCCACCGCGCACTGGGAGCCGCGCGCCAGCATTCGGAACGACGTCGGCTCCTCCTCGGCGTACTCGAGCTCGGCGAACGCGTCGTCGTGTGAGTCCATCTCCGCCAGCGCCCCGTACTTGCGTCCGCTGGTCAGGATCATCGTGGCCGGGTCGTGCGTCACGACGCAGGCCGCCACCCAGGGCACAGCCCGCCGTATGGAGGACGTGGCCTCGGCGAAGAAGTCGTCCAGGTTGAGACCTCCCCGCGAGAGGACGTCGAGGTCCCCGCGGACACGTGCCTCCGTCAGGGAATCCCTCATCGGACCACCCCCACCCGCGTCGACGACCGGCATGAACACCACGGAACCCCGAGGCGACGGACGGGAGGGGAGAGGGAGACTGAGTCCGGTCCGAGCCTCCAGAAGGAGGAAACGACCATCATCTAGGCCACGATTCCGCCGGAGGGACCCACCTCGTCGCCGAAGCGGGGCAGGTACTGGTCGAAGTAGACACGTGAGATGAGCTCTCGGCGGCTGCGGACGCCGGCCTTGTCGAACACGGCCTTCAGATGATCCTGCACCGTGTAGGCCGACACGTGCATCGCAGCGGCGATGGCCTTCGTCTCCACCCCGCGGAGGACCATGCTGGTCACCTCGCGTTCGCGGATGGTGAGACCGAACGCGGCGACCACCAGATCCAGGATCTCGGCGGGGCGCGCCTCCTCGATCGTCACCACGACATCGCCGATGGATCCGTCGCGGCACGCCAGTGGCGACGCATGGAGGACCAACCACGTACCGGACGCCGTACGCGCGCGGGCCCGGGGAAGCCGGGCGTTCCTCTCGCGCGTCATCGCCCGTGCGGCCTGCACGAGACCGAGCACGATCCCCACCGGATCCGTGCGGTTGCACGCCGTGTTCAGATCCGCGAGCCGTTCCTCGGCGCCGATGCTCATCCGCACCACCTCGTCCTCGGCGTCGAAGATGACGACGGCGGGACCGTTGCTCGCCGTGTCGACCACGGGTGAGTCGACGAGCCGGGCCATGATCCCGGACCGTATGCCGCGCGCGAACGCCTGGGACAGCGATGCCAGGTAGGCGACGTCGGCCGGGGTGAAGACGGGCGCGGAGGGCTCGCGCATCAGCGCCAGGCTGCCCCATACGCCGGCACCGTCGCGCAGCAGGACGCGGAGCTCGTCCGTGAACCCGTAGACCGGGCAGAGGAGGCGATCCATGCGCGGCGATCGCCTCACGTCGCCGTCGGTGAGGGTGTGCATGCTCACGGCGCCGAGCGGATGGTCCACCAGCGCCCGGAACGACGACGGGTCCTCGCCGGAGTACTCGATCTGCGCGAACAGGTCGTCGTGGGTGTCGATGTCCGCCAGTGCCCCGTATTTGCGGCCGCTGGTGAGTATCACCGTCGCGGGGTCGTGGGTCCCCACGCAGGCCCCGGTCCACGGCACCACCCGCTGGACCGCGGTGACCGCCTCCTCGAGGAACTCGTCGAGCGTGAGCCCGCCCCGGGAGAGGACATCGAGGTCACTGACGACGCGGGCTTCGGTGAGTTGACGGCCCATGGTCGCTCCATTATGCGCCTGAACGACGTGAACGCCTACCCCAGCTTTCTGGGAGGCCGTTCCGCATGGGGCGCTGGGAGGACCACGTTCCCGGTGCACTGGGATGGCGCACCGCGGCGCCGGAGGGGACCATGCGACCCGTGACCATAACCATCACGACAACACCGGTCGACGATGACGGCCTTCTGCTCCATGCGGACGACGCGCTGGCACAGGCGTGCCTGACCACCGTCAATCTCACGGAGACACTCAACCGGCGCGGCATCCCGCCCTCGGCGATCCTCGCCGTGAGGCTGATCGTCGCCCGTCCGGTGCGGCCGGCCGATCTCGTCGAGGTCGTGGCGGAGGAACTCGTCCGGCTGGACGTCCCCGTCCCCGTCCGCGTCGTCGTTGTCGGATCCTCACCCGAACCGGGCATGTTCGTCCGGCTCTCGGTCGACGTGCGGGTCACGGACATCCCCTCGGCGTGAAGGAGAGACCATGACAACGAACACACCCGACGTGACACCGCTCCTCGATCTAGATGCGGTCCTCGGTCCCGGCGACGAGGCCTACGAGTCGGCCTGCCAGGCCTGGAACCTGGCCGTCCGCCAGCGTCCGGTCGCCGTCGGCGTGCCCGAGACCGCCACCGACGTGGCCCGGATCGTGCGGGCCGCGGCCGCACTCGGTCTGCGGGTCGCGCCGCAGAGCACCGGTCACGGGGCCGCGGCCCTGGGCGACGTCGCCTTCGACGACGTCGTGCTCCTGCGACTGAACCGGCTCACCGGCGTCCAGATCGATTCCGAGACGCGCACGGCGCGGGTGCTCGGGGGCACGCTCTGGCGCGACGTCCTCGCCGCCGCGGCACCCCACGGGCTGACGGCACCTCACGGCAGCGCCGGCGACGTGGCCGTGGTCGGCTACCTGCTGGGCGGTGGGCTCTCGTTCTACGGGCGCTCGCACGGGCTCGCCGCCAACGCGATCCGTGCCGTTGAACTGGTCACCCCCGCGGGTGACCGGGTTCGTGCGAACGCACACGAGAACACCGATCTGTTCTGGGCTCTGCGCGGCGGTGGCGGCAACTTCGGCGTCGTCGTCGCGGTCGAGATCGACCTCCTCCCGATCCCCGATGTGGTCGCGGGCATGCTGTTGTGGGACCTCGAACACGCACCCGCGGTGCTGCGGGCGTGGGCGGAGTGGACGAGGACGGCGCCTGAATCGGCGACCACCAGCCTCCGGCTGATGCGGTTCCCGCCCCTGCCCGAACTCCCCCCGCTCCTCAGCGGGCGGAGCCTGATCGTCATCGACGGCGCGGTTCTCGAGGCAGACGACCGCGCGGCCGAGATCCTCGGGCCGCTCCGCGCGCTCGCGCCGGAGATGGACACCTTCACCCGCATCCCGGCCGAGAAGGTGCTCGAGATCCATATGGACCCGCCGGAGCCGGCGCCCGCCGTCAGCGACCACACCATGCTCGGCGCACTGCCGCAGGAGGCCCTGGCGGCGCTGCTCGCCGTGGCCGGTCCGGACGCGGACATCCCGCTCCTTTTCGTCGAACTGCGCCACATCGGGGGCGCCCTCGCCCGGCCGCATGACGGCGCCGCCGCGCGTCTCAACGGCGAGTACGCCCTGCTCGCTCTGGGCATGGTGCCCGTTCCCGAGATGCTGGCCGCCTGTGAGGGCGCGGCCCGGCACGTCGTCGAGACCATGCGTCCATGGGCGACGGGCAGCATGTTCGCGAACTTCTGCGATCGGCCCGCCGACGCGGAGACCATGTACGACGCACCGGAATGGGAGCGGCTGACGCGGGTTCGCGACGTGCACGACGCCGATCGGCGGCTGGTCGCGGCGCACGCCGTCGGGGGCCGCTGAACCCGACGGCGGTCGGGGCGTCATCTCCGGTGCCAGCCACCTAACACGTCCGTAGCGAATCGCACGAATCGAGAAGTGCCCGCGTACGGGGAACTCCGGCGGCCCGCCTGGAACAGCTGTCACCCTCCGTAGACGGCGCCAGAGGGGACACGTACCTCTGCGCGCACATGCGTCGCCGGACCGCGTCGGGGTGTTTCACGATGAGGTGCGTACGGCGGACCGTGGAAGGGTCCGCGGTCCGCTGCCCGAAATGTGTTCGAGCCGCGACAGCCGCGCGGCTCGACCTCCTCATCTCGCATGCCGACCATTCTCATCGCCGACGACGACCAGGACATCCGCGATCTCGTCGCCATGAAGCTGCGCCGCGCGAACTACGAGGTGGTCACCGCCGTCGACGGGGCGGAGGCGCTGACGATCCTCGAGGGCAGCCAAGTCGACCTCGCCGTGATCGACGTCATGATGCCGGGGCTCTCCGGACTCGACGTCGTCCGCGAGGTGCGAGGACGAGACGGTCTGGCGGATCTGCCGATCATCCTCCTCACGGCCCGGGCAGACGAGCACGACGTCGAGCGCGGATTCGCCGCCGGTGCGACGGACTACGTGGCGAAGCCGTTCAGCCCGCGTGCACTCCTCGCGCGCATCAGCTCGCGGCTCGGGACCTAGGTGCTCGATGGGTGACTCCTAGCCATGCTGGATCGCGTGACAGGGGCGGCGCTCCCCTGGGTGCTCGCGGCCGCCTCCATCGCGTGCGCCGCGCTTCTCGTCGCGCTCGTGGTGACCCACGTGGGACGCGGCATCCGCGGACGCCACCGCAACCCGCAGATCGAGAGCCTCCGTGCCCGGGTGATCGAGCTGCTTTCGGCCGAGACGGGTGAGGAGATCGATGCGCTCTACGCTGAGCTCCTCGAACTCCGCGGATGGCAATGGGATGTCACGGTGGACGAGGCGTTCCGCATGATCCCGAAGTTCGAGGGTGTCGCCGTCACACGCCTCACGGCCCTGCTCGCGGAGGCGGGGGTCATGGACGCCCGGATCGCGGAGCTCTCGTCCGGTAGGCCGCACGCCCGTGCCGCGGCCGCGCGCGACCTGGGCAACGCGCGGTGGTTCCCCGCCGCCGGACCCGTCTCCGAACTTCTCCGCTACCACCATCCGGGCGTTCGGAACGTCGCCGTACGCGCGCTCGGGCAGATCGGGGACCCGGTCAGCGTGGACGCCGTGCTCCGGGCCGTCGGCGAGGGGCATGTCCACAGCGGACCGGCCATTGAGACCCTGGAGGCGATGGGACGAAGCGAGGGCGTCGCCGACCGCGTTCTCGCGGCGATGCACGTGCCCGTTCCGGACGTACGGTGCGTCGCGGTCGCCGTCGCCGGCAACGGCCGGATGACGAAGGCCCTGCCGGCGTTGCACACCCTCGTCGTCGTCGACGAGGACCGGGACGTGCGCCGTCTCGCGGCCCTCGCCCTCGGACAGATCGGTGACGATTCATCGGTGCGGTCACTGGTCGCGGCCACCACGGCGGATCCGTCGCTGTCGGTGGCGCTCGCCGCCATCACCGCCCTCGGCGAGATCGCCTCGGACGAGGCCATCGACGTGCTGCGATCGTTCGCGCAATCGGACGACGCCGCCGTCAACCTGGCGGCGGCCAACGTCATCGCCGGGATCCCGCACTTCGGCCTGCCCGTGCTCCGCGAGCTTCGCCAGGTCGCTCCTCAGAACGTCGCCGTGGCCGCGGCGTTCCAGCGGTGCCTGCTGGCGTCCGGGGTCGCGGAGCCGGAGGCCGACCCGCAATGGGTGATGTGCGCATGACGACCCATCCCGCGATCACCATGACCGGACTGCTCGACGGGCTGCGCGAGGTTGTCGCGACCACGCTCGGCATCCTCGCCTGGCCGGTCATCATCTACTTCATCCTGATCAACACCTCGTACCTCGTGCTCATCAGCCTGGCCTGGATGACCTCCCACCGCGATCGACGGCGGGCGCGTCTCGAGGGCGTGGACCACCTCCACTCCTCTGCGCGGAAGGGGGGAATCAGCCTGATCGTCCCCTCCTACAACGAGGAGGTCGGCATCGTGGAGTCGGTGCAGTCGCTGCTCGCGCTGGCGTATCCGGACGTCGAGGTGGTGGTCGTCAACGACGGCAGTACCGACGGAACCCGTCAGCTGATGATCGACCGGTTCTCGCTCATCGAGGTGGCCTCACAGGCCGAGGGGGCGATCCCGACCAAGGCGGCGCCCACCGCCACCTTCATCCCGCGAAGCGGCAGAGGTGGGCTGGTGCTCGTCGACAAGCCCAACAGCGGCCGGTCGGACGCCATCAACGTGGGCATCAACCATGCGTCGAAGGACCTCATCGCCATCGTCGACGCCGACTCGGTACTCGAGGCGAGCGCACTCCTCAGCGTCACGCAACCGTTCCTCGACGACCCGCTGCGGTGCATCGGAAGCGGTGGCAGCATCCGCCCCATCAACCACTGCGTCGTGGATCGGGGCCGTGTGCTCGAGGTCCGGATGTCGCCCCGGTACCTGCCGAGCATCCAGGCGGTCGAGTACATCCGCGCGTTCGTCCTCGGTCGTCAGGGGTGGGCGCGCGCCCGTGCCCTCCTCCTCATCTCCGGCGCGTTCGGCGTCTTCCGCCGCGACGTCGCACTGAGCGTCGACGGTCTCGACCCCGACTCCATCGGAGAGGATCTCGAGTTCGTCACGCGTCTCCATGGGACGTACCGGCGTTCGGGCACCCCGTACTCGGTCGGGTTCGTGGCCGAGCCGACCAACTGGACCGAGGTGCCGCCGACGGTCGCCGTACTGGCGCGCCAGCGGCGACGCTGGCACCGGGGTCTCTGGGAGGTGCTCTGGAAGCACCGCCGGATGTGCTTCAACCCACGGTACGGACGGATCGGCATGGTCGCGCTCCCGTACTACTGGCTGTTCGAGCTGATCGCGCCGCTTCTGGAGGTGATCGGCATCATCGCCGTTCCGCTGGGCATCGCCCTGGGGGTCGTGCACTGGCAGTTCGCCCTGCTGTTCGTGCTGGTGGCCTACGCGTACGGGTTCCTGGTGTCGCTGGCCGCGATCGTCGTGGACACCATCTACTTCAACCGCTATCCCCGCGGCAAGGACCTCCGCCGCGCCGTCGTCGCCACCGTCGCCGAGAATTTCGGGTACCGGCAGATGACCGCGGTCTGGCGCCTGCAGGGGTGGTGGGCGGCGCTGCGGGGCAAGAAGGCCGTCTGGGGCGTGATGTCGCGGGAGGGGTTCGGAGAATCCGGCTCATCGAAATGACACCGCGGCGCTCACATCGGGCGGTCCACGGAACACCGGTCGGCGGACCGGGTCGTCTTGCCCGTGGGGTCGACGACGGTGAGGGGGGAGGCCGGGCATGACGTGGGTGGTCCTCGCTCTCGCGATCCTGGTGGTCGCCGGTTCGGTGGCGGCGGTGCTGGTCGACCGACGACGACGCGTGCGCATACGGCGCGACTCCGCCGTTCTCATCGATGTGATGAGATCGCACATGCGCGGTCAGTACGACGCCCGTGTCGCGGCCGGGCGCATCACGATGCTCGGCGATGTGGCCTCGGTGCTGAACGATCTGTCGGAGTGGGGGCAGGAGGCCGCCGAGCGCGACGACGAGCGGCAGCACTTGGACGGCGTGCTCCTCTCCATCAACCGGCAGGTGCGCGCGGAGCTCGACTTCGATGCGATCGCGCTGGGGGCGGCGCTGACGGTACAGGACGAGCTGGCCGTGGACCACGTGCGGCTGCGCGTGTTCTCGGACGCACTGAACGCCGACGGCTTCGTCGTCTCGGTTCCCGAGGTCGCGCTGCACGAGCTGCCGCCGCTGCTGGAGGCGCTGTTCCAGCGGGTCGCGCTCGCGGCGTGGGCGACGGGAGGGGTTCCGCGCTTCCCCGGCCCCGAGGGGGACCCGCCGCTGATCTCCCGCGACGAGGAGCTCGCCGTGTGGCTGGAGCTCGCGCCGCTGGGCGTCGACACCTTCCTGGTGGTGCCCCTCGGTGTCACCGACGAGGTTCTGGGCTACATGATCCTGGGCCGGGGTCCGGCCGCTCCGCGATGGAGGCCGGCCGAGATCGATGCGGCCGGGGAGGTCGGTGTGTCGGTGGGGCAGGCACTGGCGAACGTCCGGATCGTCGCCCGTGAGTATCGGGTGGCCGTCGAGATGCGCGAGATCGACCGTCAGAAGACCGAGCTCGTCTCGAACGTCAGTCACGAGCTCCGCACGCCGCTCACGTCGATCACGGGGTACGTCGAGATGCTCCGGGACGGTGAGTACGGTGATCTGCCCGCCGATGTCGATGCGACGCTCGCCATCGTGGAACGCAGCACCGCCCGTCTCCGCGAACTCATCGAGAACCTCCTCGTCGCCTCGCGGTCGGAGCTCGCACCGACCGAGCACGTACGCGAGACGGTCGACCTCCGGTCGGTCGTCGACGCCGCCGTGACGATGCTGGGTCCCGAGGCCCTGGCGCGCTCGGTCGCGCTGAACGCCGACCTCGGCACGGAGGACTCAGACGTCACGGGAGACCCCTCGGCACTCGAGCGGGTCGTCCTGAACGTCGTGAACAACGCCGTGAAGTTCACCCCCGCCGGCGGCACCGTCACCGTGACGCTCGCCGTCCGGGGAGTGATGGCCGTCGTCACCGTCGCGGATACCGGGATCGGCATCAGCGACGACGACCAGAAGCGCGTGTTCGACCGGTTCTTCCGTGGCTCCAACGCATCGCCCCGCGGCATCCGCGGTACCGGCCTCGGTCTCGCCATCAGCCGTTCCATCATCGAGGACCACGGCGGCGCGATCACGCTCCGGTCCGTGGAGGGCGAGGGCACCACCGTCGAGATCGCGCTCCGTCGCGTGGAGGGGCACGCAAGCTCGGTGCCAGGCACTTAACTTGCGCGTACCAAACCGCACGAACCAGAAGTGCCCGCTATCCGACCTCTTCTTCCATGACGCACGACGGTGCGCAAGTTTCGTGCCTGGCACCGGGCTTGCGCGAACGGCCCCGGACGGGTGGCGCGCCCCGTGGGGCGTTGGCTAGCCTCCGTCACCGTGACCGCGCCCCGTCTCCGTCGCCTGGTCCTGATGGCCGTCTGTGGTCTGCTCGTCCCGGCGGCCCTCGATGCCAAGCCGCGTGCCGCTGCGAAACCCCGGCCGGTGTCGGTGGTGGTGGCGGTCGCGCCCGGGCAGGACGCGACCGTGCGGACCGAGCTCGCCCGACGCGGCATCAGGGCCAATCGGCGCACGCCCACCGGTCTCCAGGTGGTGGCGCGAACCCCGGCCGTCCAGCGCTCGCTGCGCGCCATGCCCGGGGTGGCGTCCGTGACCCCCGGAACCTCCGCCCATCCGGACGCCGTCGTGGGGCAGGGCGTCGAGCGGACGGGTGCCGCGGCTCTGGCGGACGTGAGCAACGGCGGCGCCGGACTCCGCATCGCCATCATCGACCTGGGATTCGGCACCCAGCTCGGTCCGCTGCAGGCGAGAGGCGAGCTTCCTCCGCCGGCGCGGCTGCGGTTGCAGTCCTTCGACCCCGCCAACGGCATCGCGGGCACCACGGCGTACGGTGGACCGACGGACCACGGGATGCTGGTCGCGCAGACCGTCTACGACTTCGCCCCGCGTGCCCACTACACGTTCGTCAGCTACCACACGCCCGAGGACTTCGTCGCGGCGACGAACTGGATCGCCGCACAGCGTTTCGACATCGCCGTCCACTCCAACAACTTCCTCGAGGGGCCGTTCGACGGCACGTCTCCACCCGCGCAGGCCGTCGACCGTGCCGCCGAGGCCGGTGTCCTCTGGTTCAACTCGGCCGGAAACTACGGACAGAAGCGGTGGGGAGGGGACTGGAACGATCCCGACGGCGACAACGAGATGAACTGGCCGACCGCGTCCCCGTGGATCGTCACGCGGACCGACCACACGGGCCTCACCTACCACCTGAGCTGGCGGAACTCCCCGGGTGCCGAGCCCACGGACATCGACCTCGTCCTCGAGCGGGAGGTGCCCGGAGGATGGCAGCCCGTCGCCGCATCCCGCGACCGGCAGTCCGAGGGAGCGGCCTCCGCCGAGCGCATCAACGGGCTCCGCCCATCCGCCCCGGGGCGCTACCGCCTCCGCGCGTTCCTCGTCTCGGGCCCTCCTCCCGAGTCCGTCGATCTGTACTCGCGTGAGGATGAGATCGCGGACATCTTCGGCTACGGCGATGCATCGCCGAACTCCATCCCGACGCCGGCCGACAGCGCCGGGTCGATCGCGGTGGGTGCGGTCGACTGGCGCAGCAACTCCCTCGTCCGATACTCGTCGCGCGGCCCGACGCCGGACGGGCGGCTGAAGCCGGACCTCGTCGCGCCCACCGGCACGGCCATCGCCCAGCTGGGCGGCCCGGCGCGCGCGGTCGGCGGCACCTCCATCGCGGCACCGAACGCGGCGGGCGCCACGGCCGCGTTGATCTCCTCCCTGAGGGCGGAGCGGCTCCGTCCCTCGCCGGACGAGGTCCGGGCGATGATCGACCGGGACGCTCTCGACCTCGGCGCGCCGGGCCCGGACCCGGTGTTCGGGGTCGGGCGCATCCGCGTCGAACAGGAGCCTCCCGAGCTGTCGCGCATGACCCCGCGCATCACCGGTCCCGTCCGCGGGAACCACCGTCTCGAGTCGATCGGGACGGATCCGTCCGGCCTCGCCGCATACGGCATCTACGTGGACGGGTGGCTCATCCGATCCGGCCGCCTGGTGCGGGAGAACGTGGTCGCGGCCATTCCGACGCGCCGCTTTCCCGACGGCGTGCACCGCGTCGAGATCGAGATGGTCGACGGGGTCGGCAACCGTGGACGCCGCGCCGCGCGCCTCGTCTTCGACAACACCGCGCCCCGCGTCACCGCCACCGTGCGCCCCACGCCGCGCGTGCAGCGCAGGGCCACCGGACCGGTCCCCCAACGCCGGATGCGTCGCCTCGCCGTGCGGGTGGCCGCCCACGATGCGATCTCCCGGCGTCTCACCACCCGGGTCATCGTGAAGCGTGGAGCACGCACCCTGTCCGACACGCGAGCGGTGAGCGTCTCGGGCCGGGCCCGCGTGCTCCTGACCGCGCCCCTGCCCCGCGGACCGGTGCGCGTCGTCGTTCTCGTCACGGATCGGGCGGGGAACACCGGGCGCGTGGTGAACTCGGCGATGGTCGTCACCTGAAACGAGTTTCGCGTCTGGTCTTTACTCCGGCCCGTTCATCACGCAAGATACCGGGGAACAATCATCCGTCATTTCAGGAGGAGCGCGAATGCCCCTTGACCCCGATGTGAAGAGCAAGCTGCGCGATCGCATCTCGACCGCCAACAAGGCGAACGTCGATGAAATCATCGCGGAAGTCGAGCAGGTCCGGTCGGGCCTCTCCGAGGACGACAAGGACTACGCACGGGCGACCGGTTGGCTTGAGGACCTGGCAATGGTCAAGGGCGGCGGCGTTCCCGGCAAGTTCAACTGATCACGGCGTCGGGGCCCGTCGCGCGCGGGCCCCGACGTTCGTCCCCGCACGTCGGGCGCACGCTGACGCGGGTCGCGTCGCGCTCGGATCCTCCGCGGCCCGGGGACGTGCCGTTGCGTCAACCGGAGTCGCGGACCTCCATGCGGTACCCGGATCCGCGGACGGTGCGGATGCACTTCGATCCGATCTTGCGTCGCAGGTAGGCGATGTAGACCTCCACCACGTTGCTGCCGGGATCGAAGTCGTACCCCCAGACGCGGTCGAGGAGCTCTTCACGAGAACGGATGGCCCCCGGCGACCGCATGAGGGCCTCCAGAAGGGCGAACTCTCGCTTCGACAGCTCGGCCGTGCCGTGGTCGGGCGTGGTCACCCGATGCGACTGCAGGTCCAGATGGACGTCGCCGGCCACCAGTTCGTGAACCGGCGTGGACCCCGATTCCCGGAGGCGCGCGCCGACCCGCATCAGGAGTTCCTCGAAGGCGAAGGGCTTCGTCACGTAGTCGTCGGCCCCGCTCTCGAAGCCGCCCACCTTGTCGGGCACCTCGTCGCGGGCGCTCAGGATGATGACCGGCATGGTGTGCCCCGAGCCGCGCAGGTCCCGCAGCAGGTCCACGCCGTTCATGTCGGGCAGACCGAGATCGAGCACGATCAGATCCGGACGCCCCACGCGGATGGCCGCGAGGGCCGCCTGGCCGGTGGCCGCCACATCGACGCTGTGCCCTGCGGCCCGGAGACCGCGCTCGACGAAGCGCGCGATCCGCTCCTCGTCCTCGACCACCAGGATGCGGCTCATGGGATGACCTCCGTGGTGTGCTCGTTGTGTACCGGGACCGTGATGACGAAACGTGAACCGGGATGCCAGTTGGGGTCGAGCCGGAGCGACCCGCCGTGGGCCTCCGCGATGGCCCGCACGATCGCAAGGCCCAGGCCCGACCCCTGCCGCATGCGTTCCGGTCCGCTCACGTGGCGTTCGAACACCCGTGTGCGCTCGTCCTCCCGAATCCCGGGACCGCGGTCCGAGACCCAGAGGGAGGCCGTCCGTCCGCCGGGATCGATGGTCGTTCCGATCTCGACGACGCTGTCCGTGGGCGCGTAGCGAGCGGCGTTCTCGGCGAGGTTCAGCATCGCCTGGGTCAGCCTGTCCGCATCGGCGTCGATCACCCCGACGCCCACCACCGGATGCCATTGGGGCCCCGGAAGGGTCTGGGCGCGGCGGTGCACCGCGAGCGCGAGATCGCTGAGATCGACCGGTTCGACCTGCAGGAACGTCGGCTGCTCGGCGCGGGCCAGCACGATCAGGTCGTTGACCATCCGGCTCATCCGTTCGACCTCGTCGGCGACCATCGCCACCGTGTCATCGACCTCGTCCTCGGACACCGTGCCATCGCGCAGCTGTTCGATGTGGCCGCGGATGATGGTGAGCGGGGTGCGCAGATCGTGGGCGGCGTCGGCGAGGAACGTGCGCTGAGTCCCCAGAGCGCCGTCCAGCCGGTCCAGCATGGAATTGAAGGTCCGTGCGAGCTCGGCGATCTCGTCGTTGCCTCCGGGGTCATGAAGGCGTTCCGACGTCTCCGTCGCGCTGATCTTCCGTGCCGTGGCGCTCATCTGGCGGAGGGGCCGCAGAAGCAGTGCCGCAAGCCACCACGACGCGAGTGCGGTGACGAGGACGGCGATCACGCCCACGGTGCGGACGGCCGACAGCACATCCCGCACCGTCTGGCGTTCGCCGTCGATGAACCGGCCGACGACGAACGTGCCGATCCGTTCCTCGTTGCGGAAGATGGGGACGGACAGGAGACGGGCCGGCCCGGCCGCGGTGGGGACCTCGAAGAACGACGAGTCCGCGGATGACGTCGCCCGGCTGCGGATGTCCGGGTTGTCCGCCAGCTCGATGTCGGTGATCGGTCCCGAACTCCGCAGGACCTCCGTCGGCGAGAGAACGAAGACCACCTCGCCCTCCGAGAGCACTGACGACTCGATGAAGCGTGTCGCCGCGCGCCGCAGGTCTCGGTTGAGGAGCTGTCCGGCGTCGTCCTCCGCGACCTCGAGGAACCGGACGAACTCGCGGTACTCCTGCACGAGGTCATCGCGGATGCGGTCGTCGGCCTGTCCGTGGAGCATGGCGCGCAGACCGATGCCCGAGATGATGACGGCGAGGATCACCACCAGTACGAGCGCAGCGGCCAGCTTGACACGGCTCGACGATCGCAGGCGGTCGACGACGACGTCGATACGCGACCTAGTCGTCATCGTCGTCATCGCCGTTGTCATCGTCATCGTCGGACGGTGCGATACGCGGAGCCGGGCGCTGCGCCGGGGGTGCCGTGGTGCGCGGCCGGGTCGGTGTCGTCCGCGGTCGGGCGGGCGTGGTGCGCGGCCGCGTGGGGGTCGGCCGCCGCGTGGACGGCGTCGTGGTGGGTCGGGGCGTCGATGTCGTCTCGGCGGGAGTCGTGAGGATGATGGGCGGCACGTCGTCCGTGTCGTTGCCCGGGCCACATCCGGCCACGAGGAGGGCAACCAGGATGAGGCAGAGGGCGCCGCGCATCTGTCGGGAGACCGCTTTCACCGGGGTGGGAAGGGCGTTCCCGTGACGTCGGCCAGGCCTCCGGCGAGAGTGCGGAGCGAGGGACGGCCGGCGGGGTCGAAGCGGACGCACCGGTCGATCAGCTCGGCGAGCGCCGACCCGGGTCGCTCTTCGGCGAGAGACGACGGCACCCAGCCCTCGATTCGGCTGCGCCGGTCCTCCGGCAGCGCGTGCTGTCCCCGCACGACCTCGTGGAGCACCATGCCGAGCCCCCAGACGTCGGCGGGGGTGTCGATCGCACCTCCGTGCATCTGTTCGGGTGCCATGTAGCACCAGGTTCCGACCCCGGCCCGCAGACGTCCGGGGCGCGCGGCCGAACTCAGGTCGATCACGATGGCGCGACCGTTCTCGGCGACCACATTCGAGGGCTTCAGGTCGAGGTGCAGCAGGTCATTGGCGTGGAGGTGGGCCACGGCCGAGCAGAGGTGGAGTCCCATCCAGGCGGCGCTCGTGTCGTCGAGACCCCCCTCGGACGACTCGATCAGGTGGCCGACGGTCTCGCCGGTGAGCGTCTCCATCACCACGATGGGGCGGGGGTCCGCGATCACTTCCACCACCGACACGATGTGCGGGTGGCGGAGCCGCTTCAGGCGGCGTCCCTCCCGCAGCAGCCGGCGCCCGGTGGGCGCGTCGTCGATCCTGTCGGGACGCGGGGTCTTGAGGACGCACCGGCACCAGCGGTGTTCGTCCCAGGCATCGAACACGTCGAAGTGGTTGCTTCGGTGGAGATGTCCGAGGATCCGGTAGCCGGGGGCCAGGATCGTTCCCCGGCGTGGTCGGCGCGAGGTCATGTGGTGGTCCGCTCCGCGGAGTCGTGGATGTGGGGTGCGTCAACCGAGGCCGGCCTGGGGTGGGCGGGTGGACGGGTGGCGCATCTGCGCGGCCGGTGGTGTGCACCACGCCATGGGATCGCGGAGTCGGCCATCTAGACCGTTGTCCGCTCGTTCGACCGGCGGCCGGGATGGAACGCGCCGTCCTCCAGCCGGACCACCCGGTCGGCGCGGGCGATCATCTCGGGATCGTGCGTGATCATGAGGACCGTACGGCCCCGGCGCAGCTCGGTGAGGGGGGCGGTCATGGCTTCGCGGCCCGCTGCGTCGAGGCCGGTGGTGGGCTCGTCGAGTACGACGATCGGTGCGTCGTGGAGCAGGGCGCGGGCGATGGCCAGTCGTTGCCGCTGCCCGCCGGACAGGCGTCGTCCGCGCTGGCCGACGTGCGATGCCAGGCCGTCCGGGAGGGCCGCGACGACCGCGTCCGCGCCCGAACGCAGGAGTGCGTTCGCGATCTCGTCGTCGGACGCGCCGGGGCGGCCGAGCTCGAGGTTGCGTCGGACGGTTCCGTTGAAGACGAGGGTCTCCTGGAGGAGAAGGGTGACGTTCTGGCGGAGTGACGCCAACGATAGTGACCGGATGTCGGTGCCGTCGATCGTGATGCGTCCGGAGTCCGGGTCGTGGAAGCGCACGAGGAGCTTCGCGAGTGTCGACTTCCCCGCTCCGTTGTCCCCGATGATGGCCACACACTCCCCGGGGCGCACATCGAATGATGCGGAGCGCAGCGTCGGTCGCTGCACGCCGGGATAGGTGAAGGTGACGTCTTGGACGAAGAGCTCGCCGCGGGCGCGCCCGATGTCGAGGGCGTTCTCCGCCTCGGTGATGTGGACACGCTGGTCCATGACGTCGATGACACGCTCGGCGGACGCGGCGGCGGTGAACAGCGAGTTGACGATCGCCCCCAGTTCGCGGACGGGGCTGTAGAGCTGGCTGAGGTACGCGAGGAAGACGAGGAGCCCGCCGAGCGTGAGGCGGTCGTCGGCGACGGCCCAGGTTCCGAGGCCGATGATGACCAGGGTCACCGAGAGCTCGATGAGGTCGACGAGCGGGCTGAAGACGGACCGGATCCGGGCGGCGGCGAGCTCGGCGCGAAGCATGCCGCGACCCTCGCGGTGGAAGCGCTCGGCCTCTTCGTCCTCGATGCCGTACGCCTTGACGAGCGCCAGGTTGGCGAGGCTCTCCTCGCCGACCGAGATCAGCCCGCCGGCACGGCGCTTCGCCTCGCGGCTGGCGCCTCGCGACCAGGTGGCGAACCTGTGGGCCAGCGCCCACAGGACGGGTGCGACGACGAGCGCCACGATGGCCAGCAGCCAGTCCAGGTAGACCAGCAGACCGACGAACAGGAGGATGCGTGCGATCGCGGAGATCGTCTGCACGACCCCCTGGATGACCAGTCCCTCCACGTTGTCCACGTCGCGCGTGACACGGGCCAGGGTGTCGCCCATGTGGCGGCTCTCCAGGCCGTCCGGTGCCGCGCGTTGTAGCCGGCGGAAGACGTCCGTGCGCACGTCCAGGACGAAGCGCTCTCCGACCCACGACCCGAGGTAGTCGTCGACGAAGGTGAGGATGCCGCGGAGGACCACGATCCCGATGGTTACGAGGGCGATGGGGAGGAGGGGGTCGAGATCGCGCGGTGTGAGGACGTCGTCCACCACCAGCTTGAACATCCAGATCTCGGCCGCCTCAACGGCGGGAAGGATGAGGGCGATCAGAAGACCGAGGGCCAGCCACCATCGGTACGGCTTGGTGGCCGGCCAGAAGCGCCGGAAGATGGCGCGGATGGTGAGCGCGTCGGCATGGGCGATGAGCGGGGGCTCCTCGCCCTCCGGCGTCCGGAGCAGGCCCGAGATGAACGAACGGCCCCGGAAGAACCGGGACCGTTCGTCCGGATGCTCATCGGGCGATGAGGCCGGTGCTGACGCGGGTCCGGAGCGGGTGTGCGCTCCGGTGTTCGGGCCGTTCGGCTCCAACGGATGGATCAGGTGTTGGAGGAGCGGCGACGGACGATGCGGCGACGGCGGCGACGGACCCGACGCCGGCGACGCTGGCGGGGCTTGTCGCTGGTGCTCGAGGTGCCGCGACCGTGAGCGGTGCGGGCGGGGAGCACCTGTCCGAACTTGAGTGACATCGTTCTCTCCTTTGCGAGGGAGGCGGGACAGTCACCGGGTGCTTCGTGGTGACGGTCGGAACGCTACGAACGCGGCCTGAGACCAATATGAAGCGGCGATGAGAGAAATCTCATGTTCGGAGGGCATCCTCCCGCCCGCCCCGGCCAACCGCCAGTCCCTCCTGCGTCGGGCCTCTCGTGATGATCCTTCGTCTTCCGTTGGGTGCGGGCACAGTCGGTCTTGCCGTACATGGACGAACCGTTGGTCCCTGAATGCGTGATCAAGGATCAACGGCAAGACGCGTGTGCCCGCACCCAACCAGAAACCTCCCCGGTCGCACGTGAGGCCCCGCGCGAAGCCCGGGGACTGGCGGTTGGCCGGGGCGGGTGGGTGGATTAGCCCACCGCCAGTCCCCGGCAGCGTGATCTGAGACGGCAGCCCTACCGTCGGCGCGTCGGTGGCCGGCCCCAGGCGGTGCCCAGGAGCCGCTGAAGACGGCGGGTCTCGGCGATCGCGTTGATCGGCCGGGGGTCGGTCGTGACCGATCGTGTGCGGCGCAGCCGACTGGCCCGCCCCTCGCGTACCTCGACCCAGCGCTCGTAGTCGTTGATCAGCGACACGAGCAGGTTGGCCGTCTCGAGCGCCGCCGGACTGTCGTCGAACGGCTTGCCGTTGAAGAGCAGCGCGCTGTCCTCGTCGCGGAAGATGAGCTCACCCAGTTCGCGGTGTGTCGCCCGGATCCGGTTGGGTCCGACGCGCACGGTGATCTGGTGCCAGTCGCGCTTCAGCACCCCCTCCTTCTGTGCGGAGGGGCGGAATCCGTAAGCGCGCATGCGCCGTCGCTCGCCCGGTTGCCGCCATACGTCGTATGCGACCCGGGTGATCGGGACGATCTGCTCGGTCCATGTCAGGTCCGATTCGGGCTCATCCGTCGGCGACGGTAGGCGATTGGCCATCGCTGGATTATGCACCGTGCGGCGGTCACGGTGCGAGGACGCCGCCGGATGTGGTAGCGTTTCGCGTTGCGCTTTGAGCCGCCGCCCCTTCTTCGCCCGTCTATCAAAAGCTCAGTCAGGAGGTTAAAGACTTGAGCACAAAGAGTCCTGCCCGCGTTCGCCGGTCCTTTTCGCGTCTGGACAAGGTCCTGGATGTCCCACATCTCATCGACATCCAGCGCAAATCGTTCGAGTGGTTTCTGAACGAGGGCCTTCGGGAGACGATCGACGACATAACGCCGATCATGGACTTCACCGGGACCCTCGCCGTCGACTTCGGGATCTACACCGTCGGCGGATGGCAGCCCGGGGAGCCGCTGGACTACATCCAGCCGAACAACCCCATCAAGGAATGCCGCGAGAAGGACCTCACCTACGCGGCACCCCTCACGATGGAGGTCAGCTTCATCAACCAGGAGACCGGCGAGATCCGTCGCCAGAAGGTCTTCATGGGTGACCTGCCGCTCATGACCGAGCGCGGCACCTTCATCATCAACGGGACCGAGCGCGTCATCGTCACGCAGCTCGTCCGTTCGCCCGGCGCCTACGTCATGGAGCCCAAGGACCGCGAGAAGCAGGTCTTCGTGGCCAACCTGATGCCGGCGCGTGGCTCGTGGCTCGAGCTCGAGGTGGACAAGAAGGGACTCGTCAACGTCCGCATCGACCGCAAGCGCAAGCTGCCGGTCACCACCCTCCTGTTCGCCATCGGGTACACCCGCGACGACATCCTGAACCTCTTCCCGCACCCGCTCGACGCGAAGCGCGTGAACCCCTTCATCGAGGCCACACTCGAGAAGGACCCCATCGAGGGCGAGCCGGCCACGGGCGACAAGAAGAGCCTCAAGCAGATCGAGGCGACCACCAAGGAGATGGAGGCGCTCCACGAGCAGATGCTCGCATCGCACGCCGACGAGCGCGCCCGCCTCGCCACCGAGATCGAGAAGCTGGAGAAGAAGCTCGAGCAGCGTGCCGGCGAGACCATGCAACAGGCGCTCATCGAGGTGTTCAAGAAGCAGCGTCCCGGCGAGCCGCCGACGGTCGACACGTCGCGCTCCCTCGTGCGCTCCCTCTTCTACGACCCCAAGCGCTACGACCTCACCAAGGTCGGCCGCTACAAGCTGAACGCGCGCCTCGGGTCGGACCTCCCGACCTCCGTGCGGACGCTCACCAACCCGCGCTTCACCGGCGGGGTCTCGGGCATGGACGACGACCTCGTCCGCCTGATCCGCGAGCTGGTCGACCTCCCGCTCAAGCACGGTGTCCCCGAGGACAGCAAGGACTTCGCGGCGGACGGCGCGCTCATCCCGCGCGACGACCTCGTCCACGACCTGGACGAGTACGAGCACTTCGGCAACCGCCGCCTGCGCACCGTGGGCGAGCTGGTGCAGGAGGCGTTCCGCGTCGGTCTCTACCGCATGGAGCGCGTCGTCCGCGAGCGCATGAGCACCGAGGACCCGGACACCATCACCCCGCAGACGATCATCAACATCCGTCCGGTGGTGGCCGCGCTCAAGGAGTTCTTCGGCTCCTCGCAGCTCTCGCAGTTCATGGACCAGACCAACTCGCTGTCGGGCCTCACCCACCGCCGCCGCCTGTCGGCGCTCGGTGCCGGAGGACTGACCCGCGAGCGCGCCCCCATCGAGGTGCGCGACGTCCACACCACCCACTACGGGCGCATGTGCCCCATCGAGACGCCGGAAGGGCCGAACATCGGCCTCATGGGCTCGCTGGCGTCCTATGCCACCATCAATGAGTACGGCTTCATCCAGACCCCGTACCGCGTCGTGAAGAAGGGCGTGGTCACGGAGGAGGTCGTGCGGCTCGACGCGACCCAGGAGGAGCTCAAGGTCATCGCCCAGGCGAACGCCGAGGTGG
>CAYSVH010000014.1:0-79866 GCA_964434425.1 uncultured Bifidobacteriaceae bacterium
GCCTCTTCGGTGGAGCCGGCGTCGGCAAGACCGTCCTCATCCAGGAGCTCATCGCCAACCTGGCGAAGGAGCACGGTGGCCTCTCGGTGTTCGCCGGTGTGGGCGAGCGCACCCGTGAGGGCAATGACCTCTGGCTCGAGATGACCGAGTCCGGCGTCATCGACAAGACCGCGCTGGTCTACGGTCAGATGAACGAGCCGCCCGGATCACGTCTTCGTGTCGCGCTGACGGGTCTCACCATGGCCGAGTACTTCCGTGACGAGGGTGGTCAGGACGTCCTCCTGTTCATCGACAACATCTTCCGGTTCGTGCAGGCCGGCTCCGAGGTCTCCGCGCTTCTCGGCCGCATGCCGTCCGCCGTGGGTTACCAGCCGACGCTGGCCACCGAGATGGGTGACCTGCAGGAGCGGATCACCTCGACCCGCAAGGGTTCGGTCACCTCGGTGCAAGCCATCTACGTGCCCGCGGACGACCTGACCGACCCGGCTCCGGCCGCCAGCTTCGCGCACCTCGACGCCACCACGGTGCTGAACCGCGCCATCTCCGAGAAGGGCATCTACCCGGCCGTCGACCCGCTCGACTCCACCAGCCGCGCCCTGTCACCCCAGGTCGTGGGTGAGGAGCACTACGAGGTCGCCACCCAGGTGCAGGAGATCCTCCAGACCTACAAGGACCTGCAGGACATCATCGCCATCCTCGGTGTGGACGAGCTCACCGACGAGCAGAAGGTCATCGTGTCCCGCGCACGTAAAATCGAGCGCTTCCTGTCGCAGCCGTTCCACGTCGCCGAGGCCTTCACCGGCATGTCCGGTAAGTACGTCTCGCTCGCCGACACCGTTCGCAGCTTCAAGGAGGTCGTCGAGGGCAAGCACGACGACATCCCGGAGGCCGCGTTCTACATGGTCGGCGGCATCGACGACGTCATCGCCAAGGCGGAGACGCTGAAGGCGGAGGCGACCGCGTGAGCACCGCCCTCTCAGCGGACGTCCGCACCCTCGCGGTGAGGATCCTCACCCCGGTGGGATCGGTGTTCGAGGGTGACGTCCGTATGATCGTCGCGCCGAGCGTCGGCGGTGAGGTGGGCATCATGCCCCGTCACGCCCCGCTCATCGCGCAGCTTCGCACCGGCGACGTCCGGCTGAAGATCGACGACGAGACCACCGTGGTCTTCGCGACCACCGAGGGCTACCTGTCGGTCGAGACGGACCACGTCCTCATCATGGTCGCGCAGGCGGAGGACGTGGATCAGATCGACCGGGCGCGGTCCGAGGCCGGCCTCGCCGCGGCCGAGGAGGCCCTGGCGAACGCGGGAGAGGATTCGGCGGTGCGCATCGCGGCGGAGAACCGCATCCGGCGCAACACGAACCGGCTGCGCGTGATCGAGAAGTACGGCGCGAAGTAGCCGGGCGACCGACCGCGGAGCGTGTGACCGAGGGGCCGCTTCCGAGCGGCCCCTCGCCATTTCGGGCGGCATCCGCCACGCCACGAGACGTCCGACGCGGGACACCGACGGCCGGGAGCATGTGGGGCCCGCTCCTGATGGTCATGGCGTTCGCGTCCGCTGCGACGACGGACGGCGTGGCGAGACCCGGAAGCACCCCGTGTCAGGACACCGGGCCTTTCACCGGATGCGACGGGACCCGTCGTGGAGGCCGTGAGCGGTAGGGTGCGGAGGGCGTCAGAGGGGCGGACATGGGGCGTCTCGTCGGCGTCGACAGGGAAAGGCAGGACTGTGATGGGTGCATCGACCGGCCCGCTCTCCGGGAAGAATCTGCGGGAGCGCCTGTCCCGGAAGGACCAGGCCCAGCTCGTGCTGCCCGAGCAGCGCGATCCGATAGCGATCCTGGCGGGCCAGCACGAGAGCCGGCTCCCGGAACTGGTGCCCGTCCGCATCGGCCGCATGCTCCAATCCCCGTTCGCCTACTACCGGGGTACGGCGGCGGTCATGGCCGCGGATCTGCGCGATGCCCCGATGACGGGGGTGGACGTGGTCTCGTGCGGCGACGCGCACATCTCGAACTTCGGTTTCTACGCGTCACCCGAACGCGAGCTGGTCTTCGACCTGAACGACTTCGACGAGGCCGCCGTCGGCCCGTGGGAATGGGATGTCCGCCGCATGGCGGCGAGCGTCCACATCGGTGGCCGGGCCGCCGGGCTCTCCGAGGAACAGTGCGCCGACGCGACCGTGGCCACCGTCGAGGCCTATCGGTCGACGTTGCGTGAGTTCATGGAGATGACCGCCACGGAGCGGTTCTACTTCCGGGTCGACACGTCGATGGTCGCGACGCGCCTGGGGAAGGTCGGCGAGAAGGCCATGCGCAAGGCGCGTACCCGGACCTCCGAGCAGGTCCTGTCGAAGATCGACGTCTCCCTGGTGGAGGGACGACCCCAGATCGTGGACCAGCCTCCGATCCTCCAGCACGTGACCCACGGCACCCTGGGCGAGCTGGTCGACCTCTACGAGCAGTATCGCGGCACCGTCCGGGAGGACGTCGCGTTCCTCCTCGGACAGTTCCGGCTCGTCGATTCCGTGCTCCGCATCGTGGGGGTGGGCAGCGTCGGGACGCGCTGTTACCTGCTGGCGTTCATGGGGCCCGGCCATGAGATCCTCTTCCTCCAGGCGAAGGAGGCCCAGACCTCCGTGCTCACGAGCCACGGTGGTCGTCCGCGGAGGATCCCGGGCTGCGGTGGCACGTTCACGGAGGGGCATCGGGTCGTCGCCGCGCAGCGCATCCTCCAGGCCAACTCCGATCCGTTCCTCGGATGGATCGTCGGCTGGGACGGCAACCGGGAGGACCGTCCTCGCGTCGACTACTACTGGCGGCAGTTCCGCGACATGAAGGGCTCGATCGAACCGTCGAAGCTGGGGTCGAAGGACTTCTCGAACTACGGGACGTTGTGCGGAGCGCTTCTGGCACGGGCGCATGGCCAGTCGGCCTCGGCATGGACGATCGCCGGCTATCTCGGCAGGTCCGCCGAGTTCGCCGAGGCGACCGCGACGTGGTGCCGTGCCTACGCCGACGTCGCCGAGCGGGACTACGCGGCGCTCCAGCGGGCGGTGAAGAAGGGACGGCTCCCCGCCGAGATCGGCGTGTGACGGCCACGCACCGTGCCGGCGGTCTGCGGTGCGGCGGTGAGCGGGTTTCGCTCCCGTCGCCGGGCACGCTAGGGTGGACGGGTCGTCAGAGGGGATGGGATGAACACCGCGAGAACCGGTTTCTGGACGAGGGTGGTGGCCGACGCGGACTTCGCCGAGGCCGTCATCGAGGATCCCCTGCGTGCTCTGAGCGACGTCGACGATGTCGAGGTGTCGGCGGAGCAGGTGCGGCAGCTGGAGGAGATGTCGCGGGAGGAACGGACGGAGTTCGTCCGCGGGATCATCCGTGAGGCGTTCTTCCAGGGGGCGTCGTCACGTTACGGCGAGCTCGCCGAGAGCGGTCTCATGGGCGCCGGAGGAGAGCTGCCGCCGGAACTGCGCAGGGATCCGGAGGACGACCGGGACGACGACGAGGGCGACACGGGGGATGCGCCGGCCGCCGGGTGACGGTCATCCCCGCCACTGCCGAGCGCCGGGCCCCGGGTTCGAGCGCGCCGACGACGGGATAGGGTGCACGCATCGTAGAAACGGGGATCGATGGATGGTCGGAAGACGCGCTTCTGGACCCGGGTGGTGGCGGACGAACGCTTCCGGGCTTCCGTCATCGGCGATCCCCTGCGTGCTCTGAGCGATGTCGACGACGTGGAGGTGTCGGCGGAGCAGGTGCGACAGCTGGAGGAGATGTCCCGGGACGAGCGAAGCGTGCTCGTCGACCGGGTCATGCGTGAGACGTTCCTCATGAACGCCATCGCGCTCTATGGTCCGGTGGCCGTGGAGGGGCCGATCGACCTTCCTCCGTGTGACGAGACCGACCGATGACAACCCGGGGAGACACGATGGCGCCGAAAAGCACACAGAAGACCACGCCGACGAAGGCCACAGCGAAGGCCGCAGCGAGATCCAAGCCGAAGAAGCCGTCGACCACGTGGGAACACATCCATTCCGAGCCGTCTCCGCCGATCGGAAAACGTCTCCGTAATCGTCTCCCGCGTGCGGATCAGGCGAAGCTCATCCTTCCCGACGATCGGGACCCCCTGTCGATTCTCGAGAAGCAGCACGAGTCGCGGCTTCAGGATCTCGTCCCGGTGCGAATCGGCCGCATGCTCGAGTCGCCGTTCGCCTACTACCGCGGAACCGCCGCCGTGATGGCCGCGGACCTGCGGGATGCCCCCGACACCGGTGTCGACGTGGTTGCCTGCGGCGACGCGCACATCTCGAACTTCGGCTTCTACGCGACGCCGGAGCGCGAGCTGATCTTCGACCTGAACGACTTCGACGAGGCGGCCATCGCCCCCTGGGAGTGGGACGTCCGCCGACTCGCGGCGAGCGTCCACATCGGCGGGCGCGCATCCGGACTGTCCGAGGAGCAATGCGGCGAGGCGACCCTGGCCACCGTCAACGCCTACGGCGACGTGCTGCGAGGGCTGATGAGCACCTCGGCGATCGACCGGTTCTACTTCACCGTCGATTCCTCCACGGTCGCGAAGCAGATGGGCGATGTGGCGGCGAAGGCGATCAGCAAGGCCACCAAGCGCACGTCCGCCCAGGTTCTCTCGAAGATCGAGATCGGCATCAGCGACGGCACCCCGGTGATCATCGATCAGCCGCCGATCCTCCGCCACGTCACCAACTCATACACGACGCGGGGGCAGCTGGTCGATCTGTTCGACGAGTACCGCGGCACGGTGAGCGAGGACGTCGGTTTCTTCCTGGGGCAGTTCCGGGTCGTCGACTTCGTCCTGCGCGTCGTCGGAGTGGGCAGCGTGGGGACACGGTGCTACCTGCTCGCCCTCACGGCGCAGGGGCAGGAGGTGCTCTTCATCCAGGCCAAGGAGGCTCAGGAGTCGGTGCTCAACAGCTTCGGAGGCCGGCCGCGCCGCATTCCCAGTGTTCGTGCCGCGTTCACGCAGGGACACCGCGTCGTCGCTGCTCAGCGGGTGCTGCAGGCGCACTCGGACCCGTTCCTGGGCTGGATATCCGGGCAGGACCCGCACGGACGCCGGCAGCCGGGGCCCGACTACTACTGCCGTCAGTTCCGCGACATGAAGGGGTCGATCGAGCCCTCCCAGCTGACCGATGCCGGCGACTTCACGCGCTACGGGGAGCTGTGTGCCGGACTCCTGGCGCGGGCCCACTCCCAGACGGCATCCGGGGGCTATCTGATCGCCGGCTACATCGGCGCCTCCACGGCGTTCGCGGAGGCGACCGCGAAGTGGGCGCGCGCGTACGCGGACGTCTCGGAGCGCGACTACGCCAGCCTGCAACGTGCTGTTAAGAAGGGACGCTTCCCCTGTGAACCGGGCGTCTGAGATCCTCGTCGTCTCTCGGTCAGTGTCCGCCGGGACGCGGGCACGGTTCTCGAGATGATCGCGAGCGCCGCTTCCTGAGGAGATGTCCGTGTCCGCTCTCATCACGCCGGCCGCCCTCCGCATCGCCCGCGATGCGGGACATGACCTCGTCCTCATCGACGTTCGCTGGTCGCTCGACGGCCCGCCGGGGCGGGAGGAGTACGGCCGCGGTCATGTCCCCGGTGCGGTCTACGTGGATCTCGACACCGAACTCGCCGGGCCAGCGGGTCCGGGTGGCCGTCACCCGCTGCCCGATCCGGAGATCCCGATCGACGCCCTGAGACGTGCCGGTGTGTCGCAGACCACCACGGTGGTGGTGTACGACGACGGGCCGTCGCTTGTCGCCGCACGCGCCTGGTGGGTGTTCCGTCACGTGGGCGTCGATGACGTACGCGTGCTCGACGGTGGCTACGCCGCATGGGTCGCGGAGGGTTTCCCGACCTCCACGGACGTCCCTCGGCCCGTGGAGGGCGACATCGCCCCGCACGGGCACGAGATGGCGACGGTGTCGGCGGGCGCGATCGTCGCCGACGGGGACGGGATGACGCTCATCGACGTGCGCGCACCCGAGCGGTACCGCGGCGAGGTCGAGCCCGTGGACCCTGTGGCCGGGCACATTCCGGGCGCCGTCAATCACCCCGCCACCGCCAACGTCGATGAGGGCGGGCGCTTCCTGAGCGAGGACGCCCTGCGCGAGCGTTTCGCCTCCGTCCTCACGGAGGACCGACCGGTGGTCGTCTATTGCGGATCGGGTGTCAACGCGGCGCACACGATCCTGGCGCTTCATGAGATCGGCATCCCCGCCGCGCTGTACCCGGGTTCCTGGAGCGGGTGGATCACCGACCCGTCGCGGCCGGTGGTGACCGGGGGCTGACCACTTCGCGTGGGTCGACGCCGTGGGGAGGGGCCCGTGCAAGTCCGGTGCCAGGCACTTAACTTGCGAGTATCAAACCGCACGACCCGACGATTGCCTGCAAACGGCCAACTTATCTGAACTCTCGCCGTTCGCCGCAAGTCCGGTGCCTGGCACCGGACTTGCGCGGCCTCCCTCGGAAGGCATCGCGCGGCGGACGAGTTCCCGCACGGTACGCATGTTCCGCGACGTGGACTGCACGCCCATCGTGCGGATGACCCGGCTCGTGTTCTCGTGCCCACCGCTCACCCCGGCGGCGTAGCGCAGGTGGAGTTCGCGTCCGATGATCTCCCACTCGTCCTCACCGGACCTGAGGCGGAAATGACGTCGCACCATTGACACGCGGGTTCCGGCAACGCATAGTTGCCGTCAGTACGACCAAAACGATAGGTAGCTATCGATCTTTCGCCGACCGACCTCCGTTCGGCGGTGAGATCGGCGAAAGGAGTGGTGAGATGGGCGAGCAGAACTCGCGACGGCGGCTGCCGTCGCCATCGATGATCGTGGCCGGTGTGGCACTTTTCGTGTCGCTCGGCGGAGGCGCCTACGCGGGTGTCGCGTTCAACCAGGTGCGCAGTGCGCACATCAAGAACGGCGAGGTGAAGACCGTCGATCTGGCCAATGCGGCGGTGACATCGGCGAAGGTCCGCAACGGCGCCGTCACGGCGCCGAAGATCGCGAACGGTGCCGTCACCCTGGCCAAGATCCAGCCTGCGGCACGGAACGCGATGAAGGGCAACGCGGGTCCGCAGGGGCCGAAGGGCGAGACCGGAGCCACGGGCGCGGCAGGCGCGGCGGCCGGCTTCGTGACCGACAGCGCGGGTTTGGTTCAGTTCCCCGCGGCCGCCGGCACCTACGCGACGGCCGTGTCGCGAACCGTTCCGGCCGGCAGCTACGTCGTCACGGCCGCCACCACCGCCAACAACAACGCCGGGAGCACGGCGGACGTGGAGTGCCGGCTGGTCGGCGGGGCAACACCGTTCGCGACAACCGCCTACGTCGTCCTGTCGGCGAACGGTGCCGGCGGTGAGCGCGAGTCGATCACGACGGCCGGTGGCGTGAGCCTCCCCGGGGGCGGGACCATCAGCCTGGAGTGCAAGTCCAGCGGAACCAGCGGCAATTACCTCTCCAGCAAGATCACGGCGATCCAGGTGAATCAGCTCAACCCATAGTCGTCCGCCCTTCACGGTCACGGGGATCGGGCCATGAGCGGCCGACACCCCCGTGACCGCCCGGCCCGGATCCAGACGCTCCCTCGCCGGTCGGCATGGGATACCCACACGGTCCGTCATGGCACCCGTGCTGGTGCCCTCGCTCGGGATTCCGGAGTGTCGTCCGGGAAGCGGGAAGAGGCCTTACGGGATGCGTCCGGAAAGCCGCGTATCTGACACCAGGCTTCCGAGGCGGTGGAGCGCCGAAGCCGGATACTCGGTGTGATCTCCATGTTCTCCCTGTTCAGGGCCGTGTCCTCTCGCTCGTGGCGTCGCCCGTGGTGGTGAGACCCTGCCCGGAGAGTCCGGGGTCTCACACCGGACGTTCCGCCGCGCGGTCGGGCGCAGACGCCCCCGGGTTACTCCTCGGGTGAGGCGACCAGGCGGAGGATCTCGCGGCCGTAGCGCTTCAGCTTCGCGTTGCCGACGCCGGACACGGCGCTGAGTTCGTCCTTGGTGCTGGGCTCCGCCTCCGCGATCCCCGCGAGCGTCGCATCCGAGAACACCACGTAGGCGGGCACGCCCTGCTCCTTCGCCACCACGGAGCGCCATGAGCGGAGGCGATCAAAGAGGGCCTCGCCGGCCTCGTCCAGGTCGATGGTCGCCCTCGTCGCCTTCCGGCGGGTCTGTGCACGCACACGCTCCTGCTCGCGCCGAAGGCGGACGGTGCGCTCACCGGTGAGCACCTCGGTGGCGGCCTCCGTGACGGTGAACACGCCGTACGGTCCGTGGACACGCACCAGCCCCTGGGCGAGCATCTGCCGGACGACCCCGCGCCACTCGGGCTCGGTGAGGTCGCTCCCGATGCCGTAGGTCGAGAGCTGATGGTGCCGGAACCTGCGCGTGCGATCGGTGTCGCGCCCCAGCAGGATGTCGATGAGGTGGCCGGCGCCGAACTCCTGGCCCCGCTCCCGCTTCAGGCGGAGGATCGTCGACAGGAGCTTCTGCGCGGCGACCGTGCCATCGTAGGAGTCGGGCGGGGTGAGGCAGGTGTCGCAGTTGCCGCACGGCCCGCTGACCTCACCGAAGTACGCGAGAAGCTGCTGCCGACGGCACTCCACGGTCTCACAGAGGGCGAGCATGGCGTCGAGGTGCAGCGACTGGGCGCGCTTGCGCTGCCAGTCCCCCTCGCCGTCCTCGATCATGCGCCGCTGCTGCACCACGTCCTGCAGCCCGTAGGCCAGCCAGGCCGTGGAGGGGGCGCCGTCACGCCCGGCGCGCCCGGTCTCCTGGTAGTAGCCCTCCACGGACTTCGGCAGGTCGAGGTGCGCGACGAACCGCACGTCGGGTTTGTCGATGCCCATGCCGAACGCGATCGTCGCCACCATGACCACGCCGTTCTCCCTCAGGAACCGCGCCTGGTTGCGGGTGCGGGTGCGGGCATCCAGACCGGCGTGGTAGGGCAGGGCCGTAACCCCGTTGTCCGTGAGCCACTCGGCGGTCCGCTCGACGGAGGCGCGGCTCAGGCAGTAGACGATGCCGGCCTCGTCGAGATGCTCCGTCCGGATGAGATCCAGCAGGGCATCCCGTGCACTGCGCTTGGGCACGATCCGATACTGGATGTTGGGGCGGTCGAAGCTCGACACGAAGACGCGGGCGTCGTCCAGGGCGAGCCGGTCGGCGATGTCGCGCCGCGTTTCGACCGTGGCGGTCGCCGTGAGCGCGATGCGCGGCACCTGTGGCCAGCGATCGTGGAGAACCGACAGCCCGAGGTAGTCGGGGCGGAAGTCGTGGCCCCATTGGCTGACGCAGTGTGCCTCGTCGATCGCGAACAGGGCGATACCCGCGCGGTCGAACAGATCGGTGACGATCGGCAGCCGTTCAGGCGCCAGGTAGAGAAGATCGAGCCCACCCGCCAGGAGATCGCGTTCGACGGCCCGCCGTTCGTCCACCGTCTGTGTCGAGTTGAGGAACGCCGCGCGCACTCCCAGCTGCCGCAGTGCGTCCACCTGGTCCTGCATGAGTGCGATCAACGGACTGATCACGACGCCCGTTCCGTCCCGCACGAGTGACGGCACCTGGTAGCAGAGGCTCTTGCCGGCGCCCGTCGGCATGAGCACGATCGCGTCGCCACCGGACACCAGCGTGTCGATGACCTCGGCCTGGTCGCCGCGGAACGCGTCGTATCCCCAGACATGCCGCAGTGCGTCGACCGGGGTTGCGTACGCGGAGGCCGGCGATGGGTTCGCCGGACGCGACGGATCATCGACCGACGACGCGATGTCCGAGCCCTCCGGTTGACGCTGGCCGCTCACGTGGATCCACACTACAGTGACCGACGATCGCGCCGCTCAAGCAGGCGATCCACCCGGACGTCGTCGTCCGGGCGGGTGGGTTCAGACGGGCGCGCTGTGCGCGCTGCGGACGAACGCCTGCATCAGACCCGGGCTCTTGCGGTCACCGTCCGCCGAGACGCCGGTGATGACGTCCACGCACGCGGGGCGCACGGTCGCCACCGCCTGGGCGACGTTGCCGGGCGTCAGCCCTCCGGCAAGCACCACCGGCACGTCGATGGCGGCGACCACGGCCGCGGCGATCCGCCAGTCGAAGGCGTGTCCGGTCCCGGCCGGGCGCTCCGCGCTGTGGGAGTCCAGGAGGATCTCGGAGGCTCCGGCGTCGACGAATCGTCGGGCCGACGCGATCCAGGTGGGCGCGTCGCCGATCGGCTCGCCGGTATGCGCACGGAGTGCCTTCAGTGCCGGGATGCCCGAGGCGGCGACGGCCTCGACGACGTCCGGGGGTTCATCGGCGTGCAACTGCATCATCGAGGGGCGGGTGCGTCGTGCGATCTCGAGGAGCGTGTCGGCGTTTCCACCGACCACCGCGACGGTGGTCACGTGCTCCGGCACGCGTGCCATGAGCTCGGCGGCCCGGTCGATGCTGAGGTTCCACGGAACGGGAAGCGGGTACTCCACCACGAAGCCCAGGCGGTCCGCCCCGGCGTTGACGGCGGCGTCGACATCATCGGCATGGGTGATGCCACAGATCTTGACGAGGGTCACTGCGGCCAGCCCACCGAGGTCAGTTCACGGACCTTCCAGGCGGGGTCGTCCGCCCGCAGGACGGCGGTGCCCACCAGGACGGCGTCGGCTCCCGCATCGCGGGCGCGACGGGTGTCCTCCGCCGTCGCGATCGCGCTCTCGCTCAGGAGGGGTGCGGCCGAGCGGATCGATCCGGCGAGCGCCTCGGTCCGGCCGACGTCGCCGTCGTCCGTTTCGCCGATCGTGATGTCGCGGTTGTTGATGCCGACGACGCTGGGTGCGATGCCGAGTTCGCCGAGTCGTGCGATCTCCGCGGCCGATCCGACCTCCACGAGGGTCTCGAGGCCGGCCTCGAGTGCCAGGCCGTGGAGTTGCGCGAACCCGTCGGGGTCGAGCATCCCGATCGTGAGCAGGAGCACCTGGGCACCGGCGTCGACGGTGTCCTCGATGTCGGCCATCGAACGCGGGAAGTCCTTGCGGAGGATCGGCAGCGGCGTCACATCGCGGATGTGGCGGATGATGTCGAGCGATCCTCCGAAATCGTGCGGTTCGGTGACGACCGAGATGCCCGCGGCCCCGCCGGCCTCGTAGGCGCGCACGAGATCGACCGGATCACGACCGCGCAGGAGCGAGCCCTCCTTGGGTGACCGCACCTTGATCTCGGCGATGACCGGCATGTCCCCGCCGCGCTGGCGTGAGCGGATGCTATCGACCATTCCCATCACGTCAGAGCGCGTTGGACGCCTCGGCGATTTCCGCCAGCTTGCGGGCGGCCGCGCCCGAGTCGAGCGTCTCGCGTGCCCTGGCGATCCCCGCCTCGGGGCTGTCCGCGAGGCCGGATGCGTAGAGGGCGAACCCGTTGTTCAGAAGGAGGAAATCGCGCATCGGTCCCTGCTCCTCGCCGGAGAAGATACGGCGGATGACGTCGGCGTTGTATTCGGGCGAGCCACCCTGGACGTCCTCGAGGTCGCAGCGCGAGAAGCCGAAGTCCTCGGGTGCGATCTCGTAGCGCTCGATCGAGTCGCCCTTCACCTCGGCGACCGACGTGCGTCCCAGAAGCGAGATCTCGTCCAGGCCGTCCAGCCCGTGGACCACGATGACGTGCTTCATGTCGAGCTGGGCGACGACCTCGGCCACCATCGGCACGAGTCCGGGCTGGTACACGCCCAGCAGGTGGCGGGGTGCGCCGGCGGGGTTGATGAGCGGCCCGATGATCGTGAAGAAGATCGTCTTGATGCCGAGCGCCTGCTCGGGGAAGAAGACCTTCAGCATGATCGGGTGGAAGGCGGGGGCGTAGAGGAAGCTCCAGCCGACCTGCTCGATCAGCCGCCGGCCGTCGTCCGGCGCGATCTCGACCTTCACCCCGAGCGCCTCGAGCGCGTCCGCACTGCCGGAGGACGACGAGATGCTGCGGCTGCCGTGCTTCGCCACGGGGACGCCCGCGGCGGCCGTGAGGACGGAGTTGGCGGTGCTCACGTTGAACGTCGTGAGGCCGCCTCCGGTTCCGCACATGTCCATGAGGTCTCCGTCGACCGCGGGCTCGATCTGGACGCAGTTGGCCCGCATGGCGCGTGCGATGTATGCGACCTCGTCGATGCTGGGACCCTTCATCAGGAGGGCCACGAGGAAGCCGGCGATCTGGACGTCGGTCACCGTGTCGTCGCGCATGGCCTCGACGAAGTCGACGATCTCGCGCTCGTTCAGATCCTGGTTCTGGGTGAGCTTGGCGAGGCTGCTGCGGTAGAGCGTGGACACGTTGTCTCCTCATCGGTTGATTCCGCGGAATCGTGGACTCGGGGTGCGTTCACGGTGTATGCGGGGCGTCGCCGGGGAGATGCGCCGTGCCGTGAGACGTCGATCCGATTCGTCAGAACTTGTACGTGCGGAAGGCCATGAGGGTCTCCGTGTCGGCGACCCCCTCGATGTGCCCCAGCTTCTCGGTGATGACCTCGGCCATGAGCTCGTACTCCTCGACCTGCACCTTGACGACGAGGTCGTACGGTCCCGTCACCGAGTGCACCTCGGTGGCCTCGGCGATCTGCCCGATGGCGCGTGCGACATGCGCCACCTCATTCCGCTCGGTGTTCACTAGGACGATCGCGGTAACCACGGGGCCTCCTCAGGTGCGACGTCACGCCATTCCATAGAAGTTCGCTGCGGAACGCAAGGATCGCCCAGGACGTCGGATCAACGCAGGGCGTCCGTCCGCGTACGCGCCGGGTAGCCTGACGGGATGTCCGTACCGCTCTCCGTCCTCGATCTCGCGCCCGTTCCGACGGGGAAGAGCCCGGCTGACGCCGTGCGCGCCACGCTTGATCTGGCGGTCCTCGCCGACGAGCTCGGGTTCACCCGCTACTGGCTGGCCGAACACCACAACACGCCGGGCATGGCGTGCCCGGCACCCGAGGTGATGATCGGTCACGTCGCGTCGGTGACCACGGGTCTGCGGGTGGGCTCCGGCGGGATCATGCTGCCCAACCACAGTCCGCTCCACGTCGCCGAGACGTTCCGGCTCCTGGAGGTGCTGCACCCCGACCGCATCGACCTCGGGATCGGGCGCGCACCGGGAACGGATCCGATCACCGCCCACGCGCTGCGCCGAGGCGTCGCCGCGGACGACTTCCCCCAGCAGCTGGCCGAGCTCATGGCGTTCACGAGCGAGGGCTTCCCGGACGATCACCCGTTTCGCCATGTCCGCGCCGAGCCCGCCGAGGTGTCGCTGCCGCCCCTCTGGATCCTGGGTTCGAGCGAGTACGGTGCATCCGTCGCGGCGGCGTTCGGACTGGGGTTCGCGTTCGCGCGACACATGAACCCGCGCGGCGCGGCGGCGGTCATGGCGCGTTACCGTGACGAGTTCCGCCCGTCCGACGCACTCCGGGAGCCCTACGCCATCCTGGCCCTCTCGGCGATCGCCGCCGAGAACGCGGACGAGGCACGGTCGCTCGCCATGTCGATGGGGCTCGGCGTCGTCCGCATGCGGCAGGGGCTGGCGGGCAAGCTGCCGAGCCCGGCGGAGGCCGAGGCCCACGCGTGGACCGAGGCCGAGAGCGACCAGCTGCGGCGCTACCTGCGCGCCCAGGTACTGGGGACGGGAGCCGATGTCGCGGCCGAACTGCGGGGTCTCGTCACCGAGACCGGTGCGGACGAGCTCATGCTCATGACCCTCGTCCACGACCACGCGGCGCGTCGGCGGTCGTACGAGTCGATCGCCTCGGCTATGGGGTCGGTTCGGCGGGTGGCGCCGTCGTCCGGCGGATAGCGAGCGCGACCGGAAGCTCCGGTGGGGGCGGAGGCGTCTCCCCGGAGATCATCTGGATCAGGGTCTCTCCCGCGAGTTCGCCCATCGGCCGGTGGGGGACCATCAGGGTGGTGAGCCCGGCCGCATCCGCCCCGGGGACGTCGTCCATCCCGGTGACCGAGATGTCGCGTGGAGCCTGAAGCCCCAGCCGGTGAACGGCCTCCAGGGCACCGAGTGCCAACGAATCGGACAGGGCAAGGAGTGCGCTCGGTCGCGGATCCGCACCGAGTGCCGCGCGGGCGGATGCCTCGCCGGCGGCGCGGTCCGGCCATCCGCCCTGCGCCCGGCTTTCGTAGACGATCACGTGCTCGCCGATGTCACCCGGGGTGAGCCCACCGAGCCGGTGGGTGAGCTCGGGGGTCGAGAGCACCGCGATGCGGCGATGCCCCAACGCCCGCAGGTGGTGCGCGACGATCTGCACCCCGTGGGGCATGTCGACCGAGACGTTCGGCTGATCGTCGCGCGGCGACGTCGCATCGATGGCCACCGCGCGTCCGCGCACCGGCCCCTCGCCTGACGGGCGGTACCGGACGTATCCGTCGACGGCGAGGTCCTGCGCCCGCCCCGCGATGACGACGGCGAGTCCGGCACCGTCGCACGCCGTCACGAGACCCTGCGTGATGAGGGAGGCGACGGGGTCGGCCAGGAAGTCGCGCGCGTCGGCATCGCTCCAGAGCGCCACCATCTGCGTGCGGCCGAGCGCCAGCGTGCGCGCCGACGGATTGGGACCGGCGTAGTCCAGTCTGTCGGCGGCCTCGAGGACGCGCTGCCGGGTGGCGGCCGCCACCCGATGGGGGTTGCTGAACGTGTTGGAGGCCGTCCAGATCGACACGCCGGCCGCGTGTGCCACATCGCGGAGGGTCGGCGCGCGCCTCGGCTTTTCGGTCGACGTCATCGCGTGCATCCTGTCAGAGCTAAGCCGTTAGATGGCGGCACGGCGCGGCGATCGTCGCGGGTCGTGAGGCTGCGAAGGGTTGCCGCCCGCGGGTGGGAGGAGTAGCCTGCCGGAACGCCGCCGAACTAAACGGTTAGGTCTGCATCGCGCCACCACTCTTCCCTCGTTTCAAGGAGATCGCGAAATGGCTCGACTCGAAGCACCGCAGCTGGTCACCGACAGCCGCATGCTCTACTTCACGTGGGTCCCCGCTGATCCGGCGGCGCTGCGGGCGCTGGTTCCGAGCTCACTGGATCTCGCTCCCAACAGCCAGTGCTTCATCAACCAGTACGTCGTGGACGCCACCGACCAGACGTCGGGGTTCGAGCAGTACTCGCTCACGTACTGCGGCGCCGATCTCTCGGGTCATGACACCCCCGATGGCAACGTCCCGGGTCGCTGGTGGACGCACTACTTCAACTCGAACGCTGAGATGCGGGAGTACGCATCGCAGCGCGGCGTGCCCGCCGGCGAGGGCTCCACGACCCTCGAGATCGCCGACGGCATCCTGACCGCCACGACCTCGGCGGGCGGCACGCCGCTCATCCGCACCACCGCCAGGGTGGGCGAGGTGGCCGTCAGGGCCGGTGGCCAGTTGCGCTACGTCACCGACGTCGACGGGACGCTGACCTCGGGTCTGTACCCGTTCAACGCCACCATGGTCGACCCGTTCGAGGTCACCGCGATGGAGTTCCTGCAGCCCGATCACCCGGTGTACGCGCTGCGTCCGGCCGACCCGCTCGAGGTCACCTGGGGCTTCTACTCGCCGAAGGCCTCCTTCTGCTACCCGGGTGGCGAGGGGCCCCTCGGCGAGATGCCGTAGCACGATTCCTCCGCGGGGCCGGTGTCCGGCACCGGCCCCGACCCGTTTTCGCGGCTCAGCCTGACCCCAGTGTGAGGTCCATGAGCCGGGCGACGCGCACCCGGCGGACGTCGTCCGCGCTCACCAGGCGGTCCAGCCACGCCGTGACCTCGTCCCGGTCGATCTCGCCGGCGTTCAGGAACAGGATCTGTTCGATGTCGAGCCAGTCCTTCCGGCGATCGAACACCGCCTTGAAGACGATGAGGTGCTCGGGACTCAGGATCGGAATGGTGGTGTCGCCGAACGGCACCCTCCGGACGGCGTCCCGGCAGGCCTCGTGGAAGGGGTCGTAGGCGAAGAACAGGTCGATGGGCGTCCGTCCCCAGCCGACGCGGACCTGGCCGTGGCGGGTGACCGCCGGCAGGTGGACGTCGGGATCCACGTCGGCTCCGAGCGCCTCCAGGACGGCGAAGGTGCTCTCGGCGAGGTCCGGGGCGGCGAAGACATTGACGTCGACGTCGATTGTGGAGCGGGGCTCGGCGTAGTAGGCGAGGGCCAGGGCGCCGCCGAAGGCGTGGGGGATGTCCGCGGTGAGGAGTGCTCGGGCGATGAGGACGATCTTCTCGTCCAATGCCGGCTCGCGCGTCATGCCGGGGCGGATCGGATGCGCGGGAAGGCGGGCGGATCGCGGCGCTCGCGCGGTGGGAGGTGGTCGGTCATGCGGAGGAGGTCGCGCAGTGCGTCACCTCGGGCGGAGGCGCTGATCCCCAGCCACTCGGTGGCCGGTGCGAACGTGTCGGGAAGGTCAATCGCCGCGTGGCGGTCGAGTTCCTGTCGCAGCGCTCCAATGAGTCCCGCGGGAAGGGGACGGTCGTGGATGAGGTCCTCGAGGATCCGGCGTGCGGCCAGCACCGTGTTGGGTGGGTCGACGGGGACCCCGCGGGCTTCGGCGCGTCGCCGGACGGTGTCACGATCGAAACGCGTGCGTGCCCGCGACTCCGCGTGATCGAGCACCTCGTCCGTCAGCCGGCGGAAGGTCGCGAGCGTGCGACTGCGGGGTCCGCGCGGTGTGGTCACCGACTCGCGGATCTCGTGCCGCCCGTCCTGTCGACTGACGATGTACGTCATAGTGGGCAAACTACCACTATCCAAGCGGGATGGGGAGGGGAGAACACACATCGCCTCGGATCGCGGCGCGAAATCGGGGTGGGGCATGATCGCGGCCGCGGGTATCCATCGCTCCTGGAAGCGGTGATTGCGGCATACCTCCCACAGGCGATGGGATCGTGGCACCCGGCTCCGGAATCCCGCCTGCGCGGAATCGCATGAGGGCGTCCATGCCATGATCGGCGCGTGAGAGGACCATCGCCGGCCCGGCATATCGACGACGCGGAGCGCCGCCACCGGCTGGCCCGCCGGCATGCCCTCGCGGCGGCCCACCGCCTCGACGACCCCCTCGCCGTCGCCCGGGCCATGGTGGTGCTCCACGCCACCGAGGCGTCCACGGTCTACCTCTCGATCGCCGCCCGCACCGCAGGGGTCGCGGTCGCCGACATCGATCGCGCGCTGTACGAGGACCGCAGCATCGTGAAGCAGCTGGCCATGCGCCGGACCATGTTCGCCCTGCCCCGCGACCTCCTCCCGTTCGCCCGGGGAAGCGCGAGCGCGCGGGTGGCCGTCACCGAGAGGAAGAGGATCGCGAAGGACCTCGTCGCATCGGGCATCACCGACGATCCCGACGCCTGGCTGGACCGTGCGGCCGATGCCGTCCGGGGAATCCTGGCCGACGAGGCCCTGCCGGCACAGGAGATCCGTCGGCGCTGCCCGTCCGAGATCGACGTGCGCGTGGACCCGGCACCCGGTTCGAAATGGGGAGGTGAGACACCCGTCATGCCGCGGGTGCTGACGTGGCTCGGCGCGGAGGGATTCATCGTGCGTGGTGAGAACAGCGGCCACTGGCGCACGTCACGGCCGCGATGGCTCTCGACGGATGCCTGGCTCGGGCGGTCGATCGAGCCGATCGACGCCGACATCGGCTATGCGGAGCTGATCCGCCGCTGGCTCGCGACCTTCGGCCCGGGGACCGAGAACGACATCGTGTGGTGGCTGGGCGGGACGAAGACCATCGTGCGCCGCGCCCTGGCGGACCTCGGCGCGGCGGCCGTGTCGCTGGACGCGGGCACCGTCGGATGGGTGCTTCCCGACGATCTGGATCCCGTACCGGAGCCCGAGCCCTGGGTCGCCCTCCTCCCGACGCTGGATCCGACGACCATGGGATGGAAGGAACGTGACTTCTACCTCGATCCGGCCCTGACGCCGCTCCTGTTCGACTCGGTCGGAAACGCGGGGACCACGGCGTGGGTGGACGGCAGGGTCGTGGGGTGCTGGGTCCAGGACGACGACGGTCGCGTCGTTCCCGTACCGTCGGTCGACCTGCACGGGGACGCGCGCACCGCGCTCGACGACGCGGCAGCGCGGCTCACCGAGTGGCTCGACGGTGTCGTGATCACCAACGTCTACAGGTCACAGCAGATGAAGGGCGCGAAGCTGCCCTGAGAGGGGGCGCCCGCCGAGAATGTTCAGATCGGCTGGTCCGTGTGCAGCTCGGTGCCGTTCGGCTCGACCAGCGTGATGGGCCAGTCGACGGTTCGCTCCCCGTCGAGCAGCCGGATGAGCGCCTCCCGCTTCGCCGGACCCGTCGCGAGGATGAGGCGGCGCCGGGCGGCGTTGATGGTCTGAAGCGTCAGGCTGACACGCTCCCGCGGCGGTCGGGGCGCCCCGATGACCGGGACGACGACGGGATCGGACGTGACGGGCTCGAGATGGGCGTCACGGGGGAAGAGCGACGCCGTGTGACCGTCCTCCCCGACGCCGAGGATCACCAGGTCGAGCACCGGTGACGGGCCGTCCCCGGGAAGGGCGCCGCGCAGGCGGTCGGCATAGTCGTGGGCGGCCTGCGTCACGGGGAGCGCCGTATGCACGAGCTCGAGCGGGTTCGGACCGCTTCGGTTCAGCCGATCGAGCAGCGTGGTCATGACGATGTGCGCGTTCGCCTGAGGGCTGATGGGTGGTACGTGGCGTTCGTCGCCCAGCCAGATGCGGACGCCGGACCAGTCGTCGATCGCCTCCGCGATGCTCCGGTACATCGCCGCCGGAGTGGAGCCGCCCGCCACCGCGATGTGGCACGCGGCGTCGGGGGACCGCCTCTCCCGGATGACCTCGACCACCGTGCGGGCGCCGTTCTCCGCGGCCTGCGCTGCGGAGGAGGCCCGCACCATTCGGATGTCGGACGACATCACGACACCTCCACGATGTCCGGTGTGGTCCGGTCGGGTGGCGACGGCCCCTTCGCACGGACACCGCACGTGTAGCGCAGGACGATCAGGCCCTCGTCCTCGAGGACCGCGTGCAGCTCGAGTCCCACGGGCGGAACGGGGCCGGAGACGAGGCCGGGACCGTCTCCCAGCAGCCGCGGCGCGACGGACAGGCAGAACTCGTCGATGTGATCGGCGTCGAGGAAGGTCCGGATGGTGGACGGCCCGCCCTCGAGCACCGCTCGCCGGTGGCCGCGCTCCCAGAGCGCGCGGCATGCGGCGCCGACGTCGAGGGGAGCGTCGACGATGATGAGGTCTGCGCGCTCGCCCACGCGTTCGCGGGCGCGCAGATCGGCGTCGGCGGTCGTAATGACAAGGGTGTGCTCGGACGCCTCCGTGAAGAGCGGTGCCTCGAGGTCGAGGTCGAGCGACTGCGAGACGACGGCGATCGGCGGCACCGGCGATGCGCCGCGCTCCCTCCGCCAGGCGACGAGCTCCGGGGTGAGACGGGATGGCCCGTAGCCCTCGCGCCGTGCCGTCTCGGCTCCGACGACGACCACGTCGGCAAGGGCGCGGTTGGCCAGGAACACCCGGCGGTCGGCGGACGAGCTCAGCGGTCCGGACCGTCCGTCGACGGCGATCCGCCCGTCGAGGCTCTGGACCATGACCACCCTCACCGCCAGTCGCCGTCCGGGGGCGGGCCCGTCCGCGAGGGCGTCGAGGACGGAGATCTCACACGGTGGCGCCGGGTGAAGACGTCGCATACGCCTGAGTGTGCCGGGTTCGGCCGCCCGATGCCGGTTTCCGCGGTCGCGGGAATCGGCGCCCATGTGCTCGGACGTCCTCCCGGATCGTCCGGCGCAGCGTGTGCGATCAGATGCGGATCGAGGCCTCCGTCCCGGCTCGGACCTCGACCACGATCGTCCCGGCGACCCTCGGTGCGGTCGATGCGGCCGCCTCGTCGCGGGTGAGGACGGCGACGCGCACGCCGCGTGCCATGGCGTCCGCACAGAAGGCCACGACGGCGCGGTCGCCCGCACCGGTCAGATCGATGAGACGGGAGACGTCGATGAGGACATCGGAGGCGCCCACGCTGTGGCCGCGAAGCTCGGCCGAGAGACGCGGACCGTCGATCGAGCCGACCTCACCGCGCAGGCGGATGGTGTGAAGGCCACGCGGATCGACGGTCGACGAGGCGATGATGGTCGACGCGGATCGGTTGCCGGGGACGGCGGTCATGTTCGTCATTGCGGGCTCCGGGCTCGGTGTACGAACATTGTCGGCAGGGCGGGCCTCGGAGTGGAGGCCCGTGTGCGACCTCGTCAGTCGGCGACGGTGTTCTGGGAGACCTCGGCGTCCTGCGCCGTCGACGCCGCGACGAGGGCGGGATCCGCCTGCGCGTTGATCGAGGCGCCGAGCAGCACGATGTAGAACGTGATCCAGAGCCACATGAGGAGCACGACCACGGCCGTGAGGCTGCCGTAGGTCGCGCTGTAGTTCGAGATGTTCGACGTGTAGTACGAGAAGCCGAACGACGCGATCAGCCAGATGCCGGTCGCCGTGATGGCACCGGGGGACCGCCACGAGGTGCGCTCGCTCGTGTCCGGACCGACCCGGTAGAGGGTGGTGAGCGCGACGAGGAGCATCGCCACGAGGAGCACCCAGCGCAGGCGCCCGATCATGGCCCAGGTGGCGCCGTCCAGATTCACCGCACGCTGGACGGCCGGGAACACGGCCACGATGCCGATCAGGCAGACGCCGCCGACGATGAGGGCGGCGGTCAGGCCAAGGGCGATACCGCGCCGTGCGGCGAAGGGACGGCGGTCCTGGATCCCGTAGGCGACGTTCAGCGCACGCATGAGGTTGCCCACCGCGCTGGATGCGCCCCAGAGGGCCACGGCCAGGGCCGCCACGAGGCCGAACGAGAGCGATCCCGCCGAGACCGTCGCCAGTGCTTCGACCTGCTCGAGCACCAGCTGCCGCGCGACCTCGGGCACGGCCTCCGACAGACGCTCCGCGTGACTCTGGATCGTCGAGGCGTCGGCCACCAGCCCGTAGATCATGATCGTGGCGATGATCCCCGGGAACAGCGAGGTGAAGGCGTAGAAGGCGACACCGGCGGCCAGGAGGGTGAGCTGCCGCTCCTGGCTCGTCGCCCATGCACGCTTGATGACGGCGGGCCAGGGCGCCCGTGCCGAGAGGGTCGCGTCACCGTCCGCATCGGTTGAGGAGGGGGTGCCCTCCGCCCCGAGCCCGGCGGGAGAGGGCGCTTCGCCGGGTACCTCATGCGCCGAAGGGGGGGCCCGCGTCGGATTCGGCGCGTTGGTCGCGGACATGCGGACCCCCGAGGTCGTCGGAGCATCCCCGTGTGCGGAGTGGTCGCGCGACCCGCGCCGGGTCGCGCGAAACAGCCGGATGACTCCGACCACGATCGCCCAGCGCAGGATGCGCCGGAGCCATCGGGTCATGCGGAGGCGTCCCCGTCGGCCCAGAAGTCCGGCAGGAGCTCGCCGTCCTTCGGGTGGTGTGCACCGAAGACGATGAACTCCATACCGTCGGCGCCGGCCTCGAAACGCCGGGCGACCGTCGCCCCGATGCGGACGATGTCACCCTTTGTCAGAGCGACGAGATCATCGTCCAGCTGCACGCGCCCGTCGCCGGCCAGGACCATGCAGATCTCCTCGGCGTTCTCGTGGCGGTGCCCGAAACCCTGTCGCCTGCCCGGCTTCAGACGATGGACCGCGAGGCCTGTCTGGGTCATCTGGAGCGTCGCCGTGGCGAAGCGGGCCTCCTGCCGGTCCTGTGCACCGACCTGAGGAGCCATGTCCTCGATGTCCTCGACGTTCGCCTTCGTGTAATCGCTCATGGCAGACCCCCGTTCGTGGTGTGACGGGAGTCATAGCGCATCGCCATCGTGGCCCGGCCCGTGTGCGGTCCGGATGCTTCGGATGTCTGGCCATCCGCCCGTTTCCTCGGCGTGCGGCCGCCCCACCCCATGAGCTTCGCGGTCCACCGGTGTTCGCGAACGCGGGCTTCTCGATCGCTGGAACCACGGACGCCGTGGCGAGTGAACGCCGGCGCATCATCATGAGGCGGATGCCGTCTCTCTGATACCCCGGGGTGGGCGCGAGGACGCGGGGCGACTCATCACGGGTGCATCTCAGGGGAGGGACCAGTACCCGTCCGGCCCGACCGGGGTGAAGTCCGCCGTCGCCCGCAGTTCGGATCGCGCCTCCTGCTCGTCGGCGTCACAGAGGGCGACCACCTCGACGGTGGCGAGGGGGAAGGGCGCCCACTCGAGGGCATCGCGGACCGACCCGGCGGCGGGACGGAGCTCGAGGTCGGGAGCGAGGTTGGCGACGGCCATCTCGTACGACTCACGCGGCTGGAACCCCGGTGCCGATATCCGGCGCCCGTCGGAGCGGCGGCGGAACTCGAGTGACGGACACGTGTACCGCATGCCCTTCTCCCACGGTGCCAGGCGTGCACCCTGCGCGAGCGCCTCGGGGGAGGGCGCGCGCGCGGCGTCCATGTCATCGGCGAGCGTGTCCGCCGTCACCTGCGTCGCCGCCTGTCGTTCGACCTCGTCCGGGTCGAGCCCCGCGTCGACGGCCGCGGCGCGGATCGTGGCCGGGTCGTCCGCCGACTCCCCCGCGAAGTGCCGTACCCGAAGGGCGCGCGTGATGAGCACGAGAGCCTCAGGCGAGGTGAAGCCGGCCGCGGTGATGGCGCGACAGGCGGGAATGGAGGCCGACAGGCGGGTGCGCGGCGTGCGGTCGATGGGCATGCCGTGGCGATCACCGAGGTTGCGATAGCCGTTCGTCAGCATCTGCGGGGTGAGGCCACGGGCTGCGAGGTCCTCGGTGCGCTCCGCCAGGCCCACCAGTCGGATCTGCCACGTTGCGTGGGCGCCGAGCCGCCATTCGAGCATGCGAAGGAGCGGCTCGGCGCTGAACGCGTACGGGCAGATGGGGTCGGTGTAGTGGGTGATGTCGATGTGTTCGGCCATGTGGCGAGGATACCCAGGAGATGGCCGGTTCCGCGGGATCGTGGATACGGGTGCGTCACCGGTGGATGCGGGGCCGTCGGGTCGATCCACCCACCCCGCCCTGGCCGGCCGCCGGGGCACACACAACGCCGCGAGGCCGTGGAATCAGCCATCGCGGCCCGGGAGCGCTACATTGACGGCCCATGGCACCGTCACGACGATCATCGGGATCGCGGGATCGGTACGGAGAGCCGGTCGAGATCACGGTCGGGCCGCGGGTCGTCCGCCTCTCGAGCCCCGAGCGCGTCTACTTCACGGCGCGGGGCGAGACGAAACGTGACCTGGCCGACTACTACCTGGCGGTGGGTGACGGCATCGTCAGGGCGCTCCGTGAGCGACCGTGCATGCTGCACCGCTTCCCCGACGGTGCGGCCGGCAAGAAGGTCCACCAGAAGCGCATCCCCCGCGGTGCCCCGGACTGGGTGGAGACCGTGCGCCTGCATTTCCCGCGGTACGACCTGTACGCGGACGAACTGTGCGTCACCGAGCTGGGGAGCGTCATCTGGGCGGTACAGATGTCCACGGTCGAGTTCCACCCGTGGAACTCCCGGCGTGCCGACACCGAGCGGCCGGACGAATGGCGCATCGACATCGATCCGATGCCGGACGCGTCGTTCGCCCGTGTACGCCGGGTCGCGCACGTCGTCCATGAGGTGCTCGACGAGCTCGGAGCCGTGGGCTGGCCCAAGACCTCGGGCGGCCGGGGGCTCCACGTATACGTCCGTATCCGCCCCGACCACGGATTCCGCGACCTGCGCCGTGCCGCGCGCGCCTTCGCCCGTGAGGTCGAACGCCGGCTACCGGGTGAGGCCACCACGACATGGTGGCGGAGGGACCGCGATCCGGCGGCGGTGTTCGTCGACTACAACCAGAACACGCGTGACCACACCATCGCCTCCGCGTACTCCGTCCGCGGGAATCCCGAGGGGACCGTCTCAGCGCCGTTCGCATGGGACGAGCTGGACGGCATCGATCCGGGGGCCTTCACCATCGCGACCATGCCCCAGCGCTTCGCCGAGCTGGGCGATCTGCACGAGGGGATCGACGACGCCGTCTTCGACATCCGGGTCCTGCTCGACTGGGCCGATCGGGACGAGGCGGACGTCGGCGTCGATCCCTCCGACGACGCCGACGGACCCGGGTCGCTCTCCGTGTAGCGACCTCCCCCGTCGGCGAGGATGTCCGGAGGCGTTTGGGTAACCTGCGCACATGTCCTCCCACGAGACCCCCACGCCCGACGTCACCGAGGCCGACCGCCGGGCCGTCATCGACCTCATGGCCGACGGACGGCCGCGCTCCGCCGCCGAGATCGCCGCCGAGCTCGCCTCTCATCCCTCGCTCCAGGGGGACGAGGGCCGCATGCGCATCTACGAGGTCGCGGAGACGGCTCCGGGTTTCATGACGCTGGACGGGGAACGTGTCTTCGACGTCAACGCCGTCCTCGCCGGCCGCGTGCTGCCACACCGGCTCACGGAGGAGGAACGGACCACCGGCATCGTCCTGCTTCGGCCCGACATCGTCCCCGCCGCCCTGGCGGCGCAGGCCGAGCCCGAGGGCGGCGGCGAGGACGATGACGCACCGGTCCCCGTCCGGGTGGCGGGGCTGGGCGAGGTCTCCATGGTGTTCACGCCGACCGGCGGTGATGTGTCGGACGGGTTCGAGGGCGAGCTGGGGCTGGGCGGCGGCCTGGCGCTCGGGGCGGCGGCGCTCGATGCGATCCGCGGGGAGGGCGAGGTCATCGCCGCCCGGCTGCAGGACGGCGAACTCCACCTGAGCGCCGCCGAGCACGCAGAGGCGGATGCCGAGGCCGCCGACTCTCTGAGACGTCACTTCGACGAATTAAGGGGAGACGAGGAATCGGTCGGGCTGACGTCGCTGCTCGTGACATGGTTGATCGAGGACGAGCGGGCCCTGCGCCGGCCCGGTGCGCCGTTCGCCGCACTCGTCGAGGCCGCAGCGCTCACATATCGCGGCGCGTGGGTGGGGCCGGAGGACGAGGGATGGCGCACGCCGCTCGAGATCCATGCGGAGGAGCTTCGCGAGCGGAACGCCGAGGTCTACCGGTTCGACGAGTGCTGCCACCGGGCGTACGAGGAGGTCTCGGAGGCGTTCCTCACGGATGGCGGGATCGACCGCGACACGGTCGGTCGCAGCCTGGCGCACGGGGAGGTGGCGGCGGCGTTCCTCGCCGAGGAGTTCGCGACCGCCGGTCATCACATGGACGATGCGGCCCGCGAGATCGTCGACTTCGCCACCGCGCTACTCGAGGTGGCCGACGCCGGATCGGCCCCGGCGAGCCTCTACGTCCGCGCCACGGCACACGAGTGCCTCGGGCAGGTGGCGAACGCCGAGCAGGATCTGCGGCTGGCGCTGCGACTCGATCCCGCACACCGGCATTCCCTCATCGCCTCCGCGGGCTATCTGGACGACCGGGGTGACGCACGACGCGCCCTCGCTAATCTGCGGCGGGCCGGGCTGGACGACGACCACCCGCAGATCGTCCGGCTGCAGCGGATCGTCGCGGCCGAACCTCCCAAGGTCGGTCGCAACGAGCCGTGTCCGTGCGGGTCGGGGCGCAAGTTCAAGGCCTGCTGCATCGACCGGGCGACCGTCCCCACGGCCGTGCAGGCGGAGTGGCTCTACGCGAAGATCCTCGGATTCACGCTCCACCCGGCGCGCCGCGGTGTGGTCGAGCATCTCGCGATCCACGCGATCGAGAGCGACGGGACGGACGAGGATCCCGCGGCCCGCATCCAGGAGGACATCCGGCTGGCAGAGATCGCCGCGTTCGAGGCGGGTGTCGTCAACTGGTTCGCCGAGGAGCGCCGGGCGCTTCTGCCGCGGCACGAGCACGACCTCGTTGAGGAGTGGTCCGCCCAGCCCCTCAGCGTGTTCGATGTCCGGTCGGTCGACGACGGATCCGTCGCGCTGACGGATCGGGTGTCCGGCAACGACGTCGTCGCCTCGACGTTCACGTTCGACGAGGTCGCGGAGGGGACGACGATCGTCGGGCGCGTACTCGGCGTGGGATCACGTGCGTTCCTCGGCGGACCGATCTGCGAGGTGCCGGACCAGGAGATCGACGTCATCGTGGCCCTGGCGACCGCCGGCGACATGTCGGCCCACGACTGGGCGGACTGGGTGGGGCACATCGACGCCGTCGCCGACGGGCGGTCGGGAGTGTTCGTGCGCTCCGAGGGGCATCATCACCATGCCCATGGCTGACGTTCCGGGCGGCCGGCCGGAGGGGGCGATGACGCGACGCATCCTGGTGGTCGGCGGTGACGCGGCGGGCATGACCGCCGCTTCGACCGCCAAGCGGGCGCTCGGCGACGCCGCCGACGTGGTGGTCTTCGAACGCGGGACCGACACGTCGTACTCGGCGTGCGGGATCCCGTACTGGGTCGCGGGCGAGGTCGGCACTCGCGATGCGCTCGTCGTCCGCACGCCGGAGGGGCACCGTGCTCGCGGCCTGGACGTGCGGACGGGTCACGAGGTCGTGGCCCTGGATCCCGACGGCGGGCGGATCCTGGTGCGCACATCGCGCGGGGAGGAGTGGCACGCGTACGACGACCTGGTACTGGCCACGGGTGCGGAACCCATCCGTCCCGAGATCATCGGCATCAACGCGACCGGTGTGTACGGCATCCAGACCCTGCAGGACGGCACGCGCGTCATCGATGCCCTGGACGGCACCCCGCCTCCCGCGTCGGCGGTGGTCATCGGCAGCGGCTATGTCGGGCTCGAGATGGCCGAGGCCCTGCTCATGCGCGGCATCGAGACCACGGTCGTCGAGCAGGCGGCGGCCCCGCTACCGACCGTCGATCCCGAGCTGGGGCGGAAGATCGCCGACGCGATGCGCTCGACCGGCGTGCGGCTCGTGCTCGGGCACGCGGTCCACGAGATCGTCACCCGGGACGGGCGTGTCACCGCCGTGCGGGCAGGAGGCACCGAGGTGCCGGCGGACCTGGTCATCCTCGGCGTCGGCGTCACCGCGCGATCCGGGCTGGCGCGAGAGGCGGGGCTTCCGACGGGGCTGAGGGGAGCCATCCTGACCGACCCGTCCATGCGCGTCGTGGGCCATCCGCACATCTGGGCGGGGGGCGACTGCGCGGCCGTCCACCACCGCATCCTGGACGAGCCCGTGCACGTCCCCCTCGGCACCCACGCGAACAAGCAGGGTTGGATCATCGGTCGCAACCTCGGCGGCGCGGACGACACCTTCGACGGGGTTATCGGCACGGCGATCACACGGATCTGGTCACTCGAGATCTCGCGCACGGGGCTGGGGGAGGCACAGGCACGCGACGCGGGCCGGGACGTGGTGGTCGCCGTCGTCGATTCGACCACCCGTGCCGCCTACTATCCGGGCGCCGCCGAGATCACCGTCAAGATGGTCGCGGAGCGTGCCACCCGGCGCATCCTCGGGGTCCAGATCGTCGGTGGCCGGGGTGCCGCCCTCCGCATCGACACGGCCGCGGCGGCCATCTGGGCGGGGATGACGGTGGACGACCTCGTGATGTGCGATCTGGCCTACGCGCCGCCGTTCTCACCGGTGTGGGATCCGCTGCAGACGGCGGGTCGCGCGGTCCTCGGTCAGCTGCGGTGATGCCGCGGGCCGGAGATCTCGTGACGGTCGCCGGCGGCATCTCGTCGCAGGAGCCGATGTCCTCCACCGCCCTCCGATAGGGGGATGGATCTCGTGCGTTCCGTACGGGAGATCCGTTCGGCAACCGTACGCTGAGCTTCGGCCCCCGGGACACCGCCCCTTCGCCGTCATGGCCGGCCGCCGGCCTCCGGCCTCCGGCGCCACCGGATCGCGAGGGCGGTGACCACACCGAGGAAGCCCGCGACGACGCTCGCCCAGAAGGCGATCACGTAGCCGCGCTCGGCCGACACGGTGGCGCCGCCCACCGTGTGCGCGGCCACGAGGGCCGCGGCGATCTGTCCGCCCATCACGCCGCCCACCGTCCGGACGACGTTGTTCACCCCGGTCGCGACGGCGGTCTGGGTGGCGGGCACCTCGCCCACGATCAGCCGGGGCATGGCGGCGAACGCGAAGCCGATCCCGATTCCGGTCACCGCGAACCACAGGGACACGGAGAGCGCGGTGTCGTGCCACAACGCGATGCCCATGGATCCGATGCCCGAGCACGTCATCCCGATCCACAGGGGAACGCTCGGCCCGAACCGCTGCCCGATGACGCCGGCGATCGGACCACCGGCCACGATCGCGGCCGACGTGGGGAGCGTCCACAGTCCGGCCTCCGTGACGCTCATGCCGAAGCCGAACGTGGCGAGCTCCCGGTCGGCGGGTGACAGAGAGGAGGGGAACTGGAGGAAGGTGGGGAGGATCAGCCAGGTGGAGTACAGGGCATAGCCCGACAGGAACGCCGTGAGGTTGGTGAACAGGACCGGCCGGTGCGACATCACGCGCAGGTCGACCATGGGCGCGGCGACACGGCGCTCGACCACGACCCATGCCGCGATGACGATGAACGCGCCGGCCAGGAGCGCGAGGAGCGCCGGTGAGAGCCAGCCCCACCGGTTGCCCTCGGAGAGGGCCAGGAGGAGGGTGCCCAGCCCGACGGACAGCAGCACGGCACCCGGGATGTCGACGGTGGAGGACGCGCGGACATCCGACTCCGGGATGAAGCGCCACACGAGGATGAGGGCCGCGGCTCCGATCACCGCCGACAGCACGAACAGCCAGCGCCAGGATGTGTTGTCGGCGATGAGCCCGGCGGCGACGATGCCGAATGCGCCGCCCACGCCCAGCACCGAGGAGACCGTGCCCATGGCGACGCTCCAGCGCGGCTCGGGGAGATGGTCGCGGATGATCGCGAATGACAGGGGGAACACCGCCGCACCCACGCCCTGCACACCCCGGAACGCGATGAGCGACGCGATGTCCCATGCGACGACGGCGCCGAGCGACCCGAGGAGGAAGATGCCGAGGCTCACCAGCATCATGCGCACCTTCCCGAACTGGTCGCCGAGACGGCTGAACAATGGTGTTATTACCACACCGACGAGAAGATAGACGGTCACCGTCCACGTGACCCATTCCGTCGTCGTGCCCAGCTCGACCTGCAGCATCGGAAGGACCGGGATGAGCAGCGTCTGCATGATCGCGAACGCCAGCGACGACATGATCAGCCCGGCGAGGACCGCCCGCGTGTCGACGGTCGATTTCAGAGTGAGGGGAGCGTCACGTGTCGAGGATCCTGCGACGGCCGGGTGGGCGGAGGCGCCGCCCGGACAGGTACGGAGGCGAGGTTCGCATCGAGGGTATGGGAACGGGACGCGCCGGGGCCTCGGCCCGCCGGCGAGCGGTCACGTCATGGCGCTGTGGTCGGCATCGCGCGGCTGACGCGGATGCGGACCCCGTCACCGACCATCCCGCATGCCCGATCCCGTGCGGGGCACTGCCCCGCGGTCCCGCGGCCGCGGGGCCCTACGGGCCGGGGAGACGGGCCATCACCTTGGTGAGGAGTCCCACCAGGGTGGCCTGCTCCTCCTCGTCCAGATCGGCGAACAGGTCGTCGTGGACGCGCATCACGATGAGGCGGCTCATCTCCACGATCTCGCGACCGGCATCCGTGATGTGCACGCAGACAGACCGTCGATCGTCCGGGTGCGGCTCGCGGGTCACGTATCCGGCGCGGACGAGGCGGTCCACCATGCCGGACATCGAGGGTGCCTCGACGCGCTGGCGGCGGGCGAGCTCGGCCTGCGTCAGGCCGTTCGTTTCTATCAACCGGACGAGAACCGCCACGGCCTGAGGCCCCGCATCCGGCAGCTCGTTGTCCAAGAGCGTGCGGATGAGCCGACCGGTGACCGACAGCTGCCAGACGAGCGACTCGTTGAGGTTGTACGGTCGGTCGAAGGGCGATCTGGCGGTGGTCATCCTCCAAATCGTTAGCACAGCGTGCGATGGTTTTGGTGTGAGAAGTAGGTCGCCGGTCTGTTCGGCGCGCCGTGTGAGACGTGCCGTCACACTCGTGGCCACCCTACGTTCAGGGGCGCTCCTCATGGCCGCCGAACTGCTGTCGCATGGCGGAGAGGACGCGGTTGGCGTAGCCGCCCTCCCCCCGTGAGGAGAAGCGCTCGAACAGTGCCGCCGTGAGGACGTGGGCCGGGACACCGGTCTCGACGGCGGCCTGGACGGTCCAGCGTCCCTCGCCGCTGTCGCTGACCGACCCCGTGAACGCGTCGAGGCCGGGGTCCCGGTGGAGCGCGGCCGCCGTCAGGTCCAAGAGCCAGCTGCTCACCACGCTTCCGCGGCGCCAGAGCTCGGTGATGGCGGGGATGTCGAGGTCGTACCGGTACGCCTCGGGGTCCTGGAGCGGCGCCGTCTCGGCGTCCTTCGATCGCGGCGCGGACCCGATGTCCGCCCGGTCGAGGATCGCGAGCCCCTCCGCGTACGCGGCCATGGCCCCGTACTCGATGCCGTTGTGGATCATCTTCACGAAGTGGCCGGCTCCGGGCGGGCCGCAGTGGAGGTAGCCGCGCTCGTCGGGCGTCGGATCGCCCTCACGTCCGGGGGTGCGCGGTGCCGCGTCGACTCCGGGTGCGAGGGAGCGGAAGATGGGCTCGAGCCGTGCGACGGCGGCATCGCGACCTCCGATCATGAGGCAGTAGCCGCGCTCGCGGCCGAAGACCCCGCCGCTCGTGCCGACGTCGACGAGGTTGAGACCCCGCCCATGGAGCTCCGCGGCGATCCGGATGGCATCCCGGTAGTTGCTGTTGCCCCCGTCGATGATCGTGTCGCCGGGCGACAGCACCGCCGCCACGTCGTCGATGACACGTCCGGTGATGCCGGCGGGAACCATGGCCCAGACGTGGCGCGGGGCATCCATCCTCGCGGCGAGGTCGACCAGGTCGGCGGCGGGCGTCGCGCCCTCGTCCGCCAGCGCGGCGACCGCGGCCGGATCGACGTCGAAGACCACGCATTCATGCCCGTCGCGCATGAGGCGGCGGACGATGTTGGCGCCCATGCGCCCCAGGCCGACCATGCCCAGCTGCATCCTGTCGGTGTTCTCGGAGGTCCGGGGCACGGCGTGATCCCTTCGGTCGGTCGGTGGCGGAGGTGCGTCAGCCGGGTACACGTTCACGCCGGTATGACGCGATGAGGCGCGCGGTCGATGCGTCGTGATCACCGATGGGTTCCTCACCACGCAGCTCGGGGATGATCCGCCGGGCGAGGACCTTGCCCAGCTCGACCCCCCATTGGTCGAACGAGTTGATCTGCCACACGGCGCCCATGGTGAAGACCCGGTGCTCATACAGGGCGATGAGCTGGCCCAGCACGCTCGGCGTGAGGCGCGGCGCCATGATCATCGTGCTGGGACGGTTGCCGGGGAAGACGCGATGCGGGATCTGATCCTCCGGCACCCCGTCGGCCGCGACCTCGTCCCGCGTCCGGCCGAACGCGAGCGCCTCGGCCTGGGCGAACAGGTTCGCGACGAGCTGATCGTGGTGCCCGGGCAGATCGTGGCGCGGGCGGGTGAACCCGATGAAGTCGCAGGGGATGAGGTGGGTGCCCTGATGGATGAGCTGGTAGTAGGCGTGCTGTCCGTTCGTCCCCGGTGTACCCCAGACGACGGGTCCGGTGTTCCCGGTGACCGGACGGCCCCACAGGTCGGTCGACTTGCCGTTCGACTCCATGTCGAGCTGCTGGAGATACGCCGGAAAACGTGCGAGGTAGTGCGAGTACGGGAGGACGGCCTGCGTCGTGGCTCCGAAGAAGTTCGCGTACCAGACACCGAGGAGGCCCAGGAGGGCCGGGGCGTTCTCGGCGAGCGGCGCCTCGCGGAAATGGCGGTCGACCGTGTGGAAGCCGTCGAGCATCTCGCGGAAGGCCGGCGGACCGATGGCGAGCATGAGGGCGAGGCCGATGGCCGAGTCCATGCTGTAGCGGCCGCCGACCCAGTCCCAGAAGCCGAACATGCTGGCCGTGTCGATGCCGAAGCGCGCGACCTCCTCCGCATTGGTCGACACGGCCACGAAGTGCCGCGCCACCGCGGTGGCGTCCCCCAGGGCGTCGATCAGCCACGTGCGAGCGGTGGTGGCGTTCGTGATGGTCTCGACGGTCGTGAACGTCTTGGACGAGATCACGAAGAGGGTCTCGGCCGGGTCGAGGTCGGTGAGGGCCTCCCAGATGTCGTCGCCGTCGACGTTCGACACGAACCGGACCCGCATGCTCCGGTCGGACACATCGCGCAGGGCATCGAACGCCATCGCAGGACCGAGGTCCGAACCGCCGATCCCGATGTTCACGACGTTGCGGATCGGGAGGCCCGTGAACCCGGTCCAGTCGCCGCCGCGGACCCGGTCGCAGAAACGTTGCATCGCATCCAGCACGGCGTGGATGTCGGGAACGACATCGTGACCGTCGACGTTGACCGCGGTGCCGCGCGGGGTTCGCAGCGCGGTGTGGAGCACCGCCCGGTCCTCGGTGACGTTGATGCGTTCGCCGCGGAACATGGCCTCGGTGCGCTCGGCGAGCCCGGCGACCTCGGCCAGCGACACGAGGCGGCGGATCGTCTCGTCGGTGATCCGGTTCTTCGAGTAGTCGACGACGAGGTCGCCCGCGCGGACGGTGAAACGTTCCGCGCGGCCGGGGTCCTCGGCGAAGAGATCACGCAGGTGCCGGTCGGCGATGTCGCGCTGATGGTCCTCGAGGGCCGCCCATGCGGGCGTGTCGACGATTCGCGGCGGTGGAGCCACGGTCACCTCCGGGTGGCGTCGTCAGGTCGTCGTGCAGACGGTACCCGATGGTCACCCGTGCGACCGGAGGCGGACGGCGAGAGAGATCCTGGCCAGGCTCTCTCTCGACGGTTGCTTCCACGGTCTCGCGGCGTGGTGCGTGTCCCCGGTGGCGCGGATGCGTCACCGGGCGACTCGAACAGGCGACCAGCATGCCCTTCGGCGCCCACCGGCACCGCCCCGCATCACACCGGTGACGCACCCCACATCCACGATCCCATGGAACCAACCATCCCGATGGTTGCTTCCACGGTCTCGCGGTGTGGTGCACGCCTCCGGTGGCGCGGATGCGTCACCGGGCGACTCGAACAGGCGACCAGCATGCCCTTCGGCGCCCACCGGCACCGCCCCGCATCACACCGGTGACGCACCCCACATCCACGATCCCATGGAACCAACCATCCCGATGGTTGCTTCCACGGTCTCGCGGCGTGGTGCACGCCTCCGGCGGCGCGGATGCGTCACCGGACGACTCGAACAGGCGACCAGCATGCCCTTCGGCGCCCGGCACCGCCCCGCATCCACCGGTGACGCACCCCACATCCACGATCCCATGGAACCAACCATCTAGACGAGCTGGTTCACGTCCATGTACGTCATCACCTCGTCGTACATGCCGTCCTGGCTGCCCCCGCCCACGGCGTTCTCGTGCACGTGTGCGAACCAGGCCGGGGCCGCGGGGCGGACCTCGCGGAACGCGCGGGTCATCTCGCCCGGACCGACGACCACGTCGTCGCCCAGCGCGTTAATGGTCGCGAGCGCCTTCGCGCGATTTGTCAGACCGACAAGATCATCCGCCGAGAAGTGGCGGGTGCGCTCGATGATCCACGGCAGGTCCACACCCGAGAGCGCGGCGTCGGACAGTGCATCGCGCAGGATCATCTCGCGTGCCGGGGCGTCCGGAGGAAGGACGACCAGTGACCGGTCCAGGCGGCCGTTGGACAGGAGCGTCATGTCGACACCCCACGGGGCGGTGGTTCCGCCGAAGATGATCAGCCCGCGGTTGGACGCCGCGCTCGCGATCTCGGATGCGAGACGCGAGAGGAGCCGTCGGTCGGCGGCGTCGTCCGGATTGTCGGGGTGGGTGCCAGCGCGATCGATGTGGTCGAGATAGAGGACACAGGGGAGGGCGCTGCGGGCGGCCTCGAAGATCGTCCCGATGTTCTCGCGCGGGTCGCCCGGCCACTGCATGGACTCGGCCATGTCGACGCGCAGGAAGTTCGCGCGGAGCTCACCGGCGACGATGCGCGCGAAGAAGCCCTTGCCGCAGCCGTCGGGGCCGAACAGCAGAACGCCGCCCCGGGTGGAGCTGCGTGCGCCGCCACCGTGCCGCAGGGGGTTCACGACGACGGCCTCGAACCGGTCGCGCACCGCGTCCGTCGCGATGCTCGCCAGGGTGACCGTGGGGCGCTGGATGGAGTCGGGGGCTATCTCGAAACGCTCGGAGGGGGCCTCCCAGACCTCGTCGTCGTCGATGTCCACGTCGGCGCCGGCCGCGTCCGGTGCGACGGCCTCGGCATCGACATCGGCGTCGCCCTCGGGCGCGTCCACCGTCTCGGGAAGTTCGGGGAAGGGTTCGATCTCTACCTCGGCGGCGGCCTTCTCGGCCTGCTGGCGGCGCTTCAGCGCGCCACCGCGGCCACGGCGGCCCTGCTTCGGCGGAGCGACCTCGGCGACCGTCTCGGAGTCATGTGATTCGGAGGTGCTCTCCGGTGCCTCGGCGACCGCCTCGGGACGCGCGGCCGCGGCCTGGCGCCGTGCGCGGCGCGAGCGGGGGGCCTCGGGAGCCGGGTCCGGGGCGACGGGGGCGGTAGCCGATTCCGGGGCGGGTTCGGGGCGAGGAGCGGCCTCGGTGCGTGCGGGGGCGGGGGCGGCAGCCGATTCCGGCGCGGGCTCCGGGCGAGGAGCGGTCTCGGTGCGCGCGGGCGCGGGCGTCGTGGCGACGACGGGAGCCGCCGCACGCGGGTGCGCGGGAGCGGACGTCTGGGCGGGACGCGGGGATCTCTCGACGGCGCCGTCGGCGACCGCGAGGGCGTTCGCCACCCGCTCGAACGCCGCGGCACGCGGGTCACCGAGCGCCCGTGCGGCCTGGGCCGCGTGGCGGTAGGCATCGGTCCGGTCCGGGTGCGTCTGCACGACCGTCGTCGCATGGGTGAACGCGTCCCCGTGATGACCGGCCTCCGCCAGGTGGCCGACCAGAAGGAGGCGCAACTCGACGTTCTCCGGAGAGGCGGTGACCGCGGTCTCCAGGCCGATGATGAGTTCCGTCTTGTCTGTGTGGGTCGGTGCCATCGGTGGGAGTATCGGCGGGCGGGGCGTCCGAGTTAACGCCGGGAACGAATGTCATGGGAAACGGGGTTCACGCCCCACGGTCGGCGTCGATGCGGGCAGACTATGACCGTCGACATCGATGAACACCGACGACAAGGAGCGCGTATGGCCCCGACCACGGAAACCGCCGAACTCAGTGCAATCGAAACCATCCTGGGAGACGAGGCGTCCGACCTCCTCTCGCACACCTGCACCACCGTCCCGAAGGACCGTCTGTCCGCGCCCGGTCCGGACTTCGTCGACGAGGTGACCTCGCACTCCGATCGTTCGCCGCGTGTGCTCCGTGCCCTGGCCGAGCTCTACGGCAACGGCCGCCTGGCCGGCACCGGTTACGTCTCCATCCTCCCGGTGGACCAGGGCATCGAGCACTCGGGGGGTGCGTCCTTCGCGAAGAACCCGGACTACTTCGATCCCGCGAAGATCGTCGAGCTCGCCATCGAGGGCGGTTGCAACGCCGTGGCGTCCACGCTCGGTGTGCTCGGTACGACCGCCCGCCGGTACGCGCATCGCATCCCGTTCATGCTCAAGCTCAACCACAATGAGTTCATGAGCTACCCGAACGGTTACGACCAGATCATGTTCGGATCGATCCAGCAGGCGTTCGACATGGGCTGCGTCGCCGTCGGCGCCACCATCTACTTCGGCTCGGAGGAGTCCAAGCGTCAGATCCAGGAGGTGAGCGCCGCGTTCGAGGCCGCGCATCAGCTCGGGATGGCGACGGTCCTCTGGTGCTACGCCCGCAACTCGGCCTTCAACACGACCAAGGACGGCGGCCCGGACTACCACGTCGCCGCCGACCTCACGGGACAGGCCAATCACCTGGGCGTCACCATCGAGGCGGACATCATCAAGCAGAAGCTCCCCGAGACCAACGCCGGTGGCTTCAAGGACCTGAAGTTCGGCAAGCACGACGACCTCATGTACTCGGACCTCATGTCCGAACACCCCATCGACATGACGCGCTACCAGATCGCCAACTGCTACATGGGCCGCATCCCGCTCATCAACTCGGGCGGGGCGTCCGGCAGCAACGACCTGTTCGACGCCGTGAAGACGGCGGTCGTCAACAAGCGGGCGGGCGGCGCCGGGCTCATCAGCGGTCGCAAGGCGTTCCAGAAGCCGATGGACGAGGGCGTCAAGCTCCTGAACGCCATCCAGGACGTCTACCTCTGCACGGACGTCACTCTCGCGTAGCGCGTGTCCGTCGGAGGTTCGGGAGGACTCGGCCCGTCCGATCGTCCCGAACCTCCGACGGACACCGACGATGTCTCGCCCGCGACGCGGATGCCGCGGCCCCGATGGAGCGTTCCACGGTCCGCGACGCGAACGACCGATGGGGTCGGCTCGGCCGGCATCATCCGCCGGGCGGGCGAGTGGAGAGGACCTGCGGCACCGGCCATCCAGAGGATAGGGGGCGCCCCGAGAGACGCCGCCTCTCAGCGGATCAGCGGTTCGCCGTTCCTGACCGCTGCGCGATCCGGATGGGGGATCCAGATCGTGCGCTTGCGGATGATGATGTCGCCGCGGATCTGAAGGCGTCCCAGCGCGATCGTCACCGACTCGCGGACGGCCCCGACCATGCTCGCGATCTGCTGGTGCGTGAGCTTCATGTCGAGACGGATGCCCTCGGGCGATGGCTCGCCGTAGCGATGGGCCAGCTGTTGCAGCTTGAGCAGGACCCGGCGCTCCACCCCCATCTCGAGGGCGGTGGCGGCCGAGACGGACCGGTCGGCGACCTGGGCGGCGAGATGCCGGACGATGCGCGCCGCCAGGGTCGGGTTGGCCATCCACGCGGTGAAGCGGCGCCGGTCGATCGGCACCACCACCGTCTCGTCCACGGCACGGCAGCTGATGCGTGAGGTCGCGTCCTCCCAGCCCGTCGGCGGGGCGACCATCAGCTCGCCCCGGTCGATGAACGTCACGGTCCGCTCACGGCCGTCGGCGTCCGCCTCGGCCGCCAGGACGAGCTGCCCGCGGCTCACCAGCACGGCGGCGTCGTCCTCGGTCAGCGTCAGCTCCTCACCGGCGGCGAGGAGGGTGGGCCGGACACCGTGCATGAGTTCGGATGCCAGCTGGGATTCGAGTCCGTCCATGAGGTCGAACGGGTCGTTCGTCTGCTTCACGTGATTACCGCCTTGGGTGTGGAATGCGGGGTGCGATCCGGGGTATCACTCCCGAATACATACCTCGCGCAACCCGAGTTATACCTTCCGAAGGCGCTGAGCACCCGATCTCGCCATTCTGCGGTCGCCCCGAAGGGCGATTAGGATGGCCGCATGAACGAGCGCGCGAGGGTCAACGTCGGCGAAATCTCGATGTCCTACGTGACGGCGGGGGACGGGGATCCGGTCATCCTGCTCCACGGTTTTCCCGAGAACAGCCACTCCTACCGCTTCCAGCTGCCCGCCCTCGCGGAGGCCGGGTACCGGGCGATCGCACCGGACCTGCGTGGCTACGGCGAGACAGATGCCCCGGAGGGCGTCGCCGAGTACGCCTTCCCCAAGCTCGTCGGCGACATCCTGGGCCTCATCGCCGCGCTCGGTGAGGAGTCCGCGCACATCGTGGGACACGACTGGGGCGGCAGCATCGCGTGGGCACTGGCGGCGAACGTCCCCGACCGGGTCCGGTCGCTGACCATCCTCAACAGCCCCCATCCCGTCGCCTCCGCGGAGGCCCGGCAGCTCCCCGAGCAGCAGCAGAAGAGCTGGTACATGCTGCTCTTCCAGTTCCCCGAGGTGGCCGAACAGTGGCTCGCCAAGGACGACTTCGCGAACTTCCGTAACTTCGTGTTCGGCTCGGCGGCGCCCGGGACGTTCACCCCGGAGGATGAGGCGGTCTTCTGCGATGCGCTTGCGCGCCCGGGGCGCCTGACCGCCGCCCTCAACTACTACCGGGCCAACATCCCGCCCGAGAATTGGTTGAAGCCGCCTCCCGACATGCCGCCGGTCACGGTGCCGACCACGATCATCTGGGGTGAGGGCGACTCCTACATGGGCGACGTCCTCCTCCAGATGTCGACGACGAAGGTGACGGGGCCCCTCACGATCGAGCGACTGCCGGGTGTGAGCCACTGGGTACAGCAGGAGGCGCCGGACGCGGTCAACCGGCACCTGATCGCTGCGCTCGACCGCGTCGCTCGGTGACGTCGCGTCCATCGCCGATGCGCGCCGCCGTCTACCACGGGGACGGGCGGATCACGGTGGAGAGCCTGGAGGTCCCCGAACCGGGCCCCGGTGAGATCGTGGTCCGGCTGGTCGCATGCGGAATCTGCGGCAGCGACCTCATGCGGTGGTACCAGGACCCCCGGGCCCCCGTCGTCCTGGGGCACGAGCCCGTCGGTGTCGTCGCGGCGGTCGGCGCGGGCAGTGGCTTCGCGGTCGGTGACCGCGTCTTCGTCCACCATCACGTTCCCTGCCTGCGATGCGACCGCTGCCGAGCCGGCCGCGACACCCTCTGCGAAAGCTTCCGTGCCACGCGCATCGATCCCGGGGGGCTCGCCGAGTTCATCCGCGTACCCCGTGAGAACGTCGCCCTGGACGTGCTCCCCGTGCCGGCCGATGTGTCGGACGACGCGGCCACGCTGATCGAACCCCTGGCCTGCATCCTGCGCGGACAGCACATGGCGGGCGTCGGGCCGGGGTCCGTCGTCGCCGTGGTGGGGGCGGGGTCGATGGGGCTCCTCGAGATCATGGCCGCCCGCGCCCTGGGGGCGGATCGGATCGTCGCCGTCGAACCCGACGGGGAGCGCCGACGGCGGGCCGCGGCGGCCGGCGCCACGCTCGCCGACGGGCTCGATGCCCGGGCCGTGCACGCGGCGCTCGGGGGACGGGGGGCGGACCAGGTGTTCGTCTGCACGCACGCGACGGAGGCAATCGCGGCGTCGCTCGCCATGGCGGGCGTCGCCGGCGTGGTGCAGCTCTTCGCGGTCCCCGAGCCGGGACACACCGTACCGCTCGACCTCGGCGAGGCGTTCTTCCGCGAGGTGACCGTCCAGTCCACGTACTCCGCCGGTCCGCACGACACCCGTGAGGCGCTGTCGCTGATCACCGCCGGGTCCATCGACGCGGAACTCGTCATCACTCATCGCGTACCCCTCGAGGATGCCCAGGAGGCCTATCGTCTGGCCGACAGCGGTGAGGCCCTCAAGGTGGTGGTCCACACGGCCGGGTACGTGGGTCCGGCCCCGGGCGGCTGAACCGCGTCCCCGGCGTGTTGTGAGCACCGCGGCAGCCGTCGGGGGCCATGATCCGGTGGGCGCGTCGGTCGTCCGCCGACCGCGTGTTGCAGGCGGCGTCTGTGGCACGCCTGCAGACTCGGGGGGACGGCGGGCTCGGTGCGCTATCATCGCCCGCGCCGGCAAGCCGGCGATCCTGGTGAACGTAGCTCAGTTGGTAGAGCACCTGGTTGTGGTCCAGGTGGCCGAGGGTTCGAGTCCCTCCGTTCACCCCTCCGGGGGTCGGCACACCTCGCGGGTGTGGCGGAATCGGCAGACGCGCTAGGTTTAGGTCCTAGTGGGGCAACCCGTGGAGGTTCAAATCCTCTCACCCGCATTGAGGCTATGGCGATAACTACCGAGGTTGTTTCACTGGAGGAGAACCGCGTCCGACTCGAGGTCGCCGTTCCCAAGGACGACGTCGATCGCAAGATCGACCGCACGCTGAAGCGGCTCGGCCGCGACCTGCGCGTCCCCGGCTTCCGTCCCGGCAAGGCACCCACGAGGGTCGTCCTGCAGCGGTTCGGGCGCGACACCGTCGTCGAGGAGACGCTCCGCGACTCGCTCGGTGAGTGGTACGGCGCGGCCCTCGTCGATTCGGGCATCCGCCCGGTCGCCGACCCCGAGATCGACTTCGAGGAGGCCCCCGGTGACGAGGGCTTCCAGTTCACCGCCGTCGTCCACACCCGTCCCACGGCCACCCTCGGTACCTACAAGGGGCTCGAGGTCGCCAAGGGGACGCCGGATGTACCGGAGGGCGGCGTCGAGCAGGAGATCGACCGCCTCCGCGACATGGCCGCCCGGCTCCAGGACGTCGATCGCACGGTCCAGGCCGGCGACTTCGTCACGATCGACTTCGACGGCTCCATCGACGGGGAGCCGCTCCCCAGCGCCAGCGCCCGTGACTACCTCGTCGAGGTCGGCGGTCCCCGGCTCGTGGCGGCGTTCTCGGACCGGCTGGTCGGCATGGCGGCCGGGGACACCACCACGTTCCCGATCGACTACTCCGAGTCGGACGGCCGCGACGAGCTGGCCGGCAAGACCGTGGAGTACACCGTCACGATGAAGGGCGTCCAGGAGAAGGTCCTGCCCGAGCTCACGGACGAGCTGGTCGAGGAGATCTCGGAGCACGACACCGTCGACGAGCTGCGGGCGGCCGTGCAGGAGCGCCTCGAGAAGTCGGCACAGGACGAGGTGGACGAGCTCTTCCGGCGCATGGTGATCGACGCCGCGGTCGCCGAGGCCACCGTCGAGGTCCCCGACGTCATGGTCAAGAACCGCGTGGACGGCATCCTCCACGAGACCTCGCACCGGCTGCCGCAGGGCATCACCCTCGAGCAATACCTCCAGATGTCCGGCAAGACCCTGGACCAGGCGCGCGGGGAACTCGCGCCCGACGCGGAAATGGCAATTCGACGTGAACTCGTGGTCGAGGCCATTGCAGAAGCCGAGAACGTGACCGTGACCGACGAGGAAGTCGAGGCCCAGGTCCGAACAGATGCTGAGGCGTCCGGCAGGGACGCCGAGGAGCTCCTCCGTGAGCTTCGGAGGTTGGACGGCGTCGAGACGCTGCGCGACGACATGGTGATGCGAAGGACGGTTGATCTTCTGATCGAGAACAGCACGGCGATTCCCGTGGCCCTCAAGGAGGCGCGCGAGCAGCTGTGGACCCCCGAGAAGGACGCACCCAAGCCGTCCGAGGGGTTGTGGACACCCGACTCGCCCACGAGCAAGGAGTCTTAGCCCATGAGCCCACTCATTCCGATGGTGGTCGAGCAGACCTCGCGCGGCGAGCGTTCGTTCGACATCTACTCGCGCCTGCTCAACGAGCGCATCATCTTCCTCGGAACCCCCGTGGACGACCAGATCGCCAACCTGGTGATCGCTCAGATGCTCCACCTCGCGAGCGACGATCCGGACAAGGAGATCTCGCTCTACATCAACTCGCCGGGCGGGTCGGTGTACGCGGGCCTCGCCATCTACGACACGATGCAGTTCATCAAGCCCGACGTGCAGACCATCTGCGTCGGCATCGCGATGAGCATGGGCGCGTTCCTCCTCGCCGGCGGCACCAAGGGAAAGCGCATGGCGCTGCCCAACTCGAAGATCCTGATCCACCAGGTCTCCAGCGGGTTCTCCGGGCAGGCGTCCGACATCGAGATCCACGCCCGCGAGATCATCACCCTGCGCAAGCGCCTGGACGAGATCCTCGCCGAGAACACCGGCCAGGACATGGAGAAGGTCGCCCGCGACACCGAGCGCGACTACTTCATGAGCGCCGACGAGGCGAAGGACTACGGGATCATCGACACGGTGATCCGTCCCAACTGACCGGAGGCGACGCGCGAGACATGGGACGACCCACCGATTCCACGGAACAGCTTCTCTGCAGCTTCTGCGGCAAGTCGCAGCGGCAGGTCAAGAAGCTGATCGCCGGGCCCGGCGTGTACATCTGCGACGAGTGCATCGACCTCTGCAACGAGATCATCGATGAGGAGCTCGTCACGCCGGCGACCTTCGACCCGGAGAGCCTTCCGCGTCCGCGCGAGATCTGGTCGGTTCTGAACGACTACGTGGTGGGGCAGGAGGAGGCCAAGCGCACCCTCGCCGTCGCCGTCTACAACCACTACAAGCGCGTGAACATGATGGCGGACGGCGACGCCGACATCGAGCTCCAGAAGAGCAACATCCTGCTGCTCGGGCCGACGGGGTGCGGCAAGACCCTCCTGGCGCAGACGCTCGCGCGTATCCTGAACGTCCCCTTCGCCATCGCCGACGCCACCGCGCTCACCGAGGCCGGATACGTCGGTGAGGACGTCGAGAACATCCTCCTCAAGCTGATCCAGGCCGCCGACTTCGACGTGAAGCGCGCCGAGACCGGGATCATCTACATCGACGAGGTCGACAAGATCGCCCGCAAGGCCGACAACCCGTCGATCACGCGCGATGTCTCCGGTGAGGGCGTGCAGCAGGCGCTTCTCAAGATCCTCGAGGGCACGGTCGCGTCCGTTCCGCCGCAGGGCGGCCGGAAGCACCCCCACCAGGAGTTCCTGTCGATCGACACGACGAACATCCTGTTCATCTGCGGCGGGGCGTTCGGCAGCCTCGACTCCATCATCGAGCGGCGCACCGGTACGCAGGGCGTCGGCTTCACGGCCGATCAGCGCAGCAAGCAGGAGAAGGACGTCCACGACCTCTTCAGCCAGGTTCTGCCGGAGGACCTCACCAACTTCGGGCTCATCCCGGAGTTCATCGGGCGTCTTCCCGTCGTGACGGCGGTCCACCAGCTGACCGACGGGGACCTCATCGAGATCCTCACCGAACCGCGCAACGCGCTCGTCAAGCAGTACAAGCGCTTCTTCTCGTTCGACAACGTCGAGCTCGTGTTCTCGGACGACTCCCTCAGGGCCATCGCCCGCAAGGCGCTCGAGCGCGAGACAGGAGCCCGCGGGCTGCGGTCGATCATCGAGTCGGCGCTCATGGACGTCATGTTCGAGCTGCCATCGCGTGACGACGTGCGCAAGTGCGTGGTGACCCGCGAGACCATCGACAAGGACCTTCCGCCCACGCTCGTGACCGAGGCGGCGCGCGACGAGGACGAGGAGCCACCGGCCGCCGCGGCCGCGGGCTCCTAAGCACCCTCGACGCCTCGGTCCCGTCGCGGGATGCGCGGCGTCGTCCCTCGAACGTGCGCCACCCCGGCTGCGGGCGCTCACCGCTCCGACCCGGGGCCCAGGGGTGCGTCAGCCCGTGTTGCGGCTCGTGCCGAGCTTGTGTCGCTGCCCGTCCAGGGGTGGACGGAGTCCGTCCACAGATGAAGCAGGGCGTACGAGCGGTATGGCGCCCATGACCGGGCGCGTTCCTGCGCCGCGGTCGTATCGAGGCGGAGCGCGCGGCGCACGACGCGATCTCCGGGGACGAAGGTGTCGGGATGGTGCATGGCGCGGATGAGCAGGATGTCCGCTGTCCAGGGTCCGATGCCGGGAACGGCGAGCAGCGTCCTCCGCGCCTCGGCGCCGGGCAGGCCGCGCAGCACCTCACCTGCGGCCCACCGTTGGGCGACCTCGTGGAGGGTGCGCGCACGGGCGTGCGTCAGGCCGACGCACCGCCGGATGTCGTCGGCGTCCGCCTGTGCGAGTCGTGCGGCGTCCGGGAACGCGAGCAGATGTCCGACGTTGCGGCCGTACTCGGCCACCAGCCGGCCGGTGAAGGTGCGTGCGGCGGCGAGCGGCACCTGCTGGCCGATCACGGTCGCGACCACTGCCTCGAACTCGCCGGGATGGCCCACGAGGCGCAGTCCCGGCCGGAGCGCCACCAGCGGCGCGATGAGCGGGTCCCGGGCGAGAGCGCGGTCCACCTCCGTGCAATCGGTGTCGAGGTCGAACCATCGCCGGATCAGCGGTGTCAGGGCATCGATGCCATCGGATGTCGCGGGGACCGTGACCGAGATGCCTCCGTCGTCCAGATCGATCGTCGCCACGGACTGCGCGCCTGCGACAGGCAGGACCCGGCGATAGGTCGAGTCGTCGACCTCCTCCACGCCGGGAACGGCATGCGCGGCGAGCATGGCGAGTGCGGCCGCGTGGTTGAAGGGACCACGTGAATCGAAGCGGACCGTGGTCATCGTAACCACGTGCCCCCGCCGTTCCGGCGCCGGGTCGTGACGTCCGTGGCCCGCCGGCAGGTGCAGCGGGCTCGGAGCGGCCGCGGGGCACCGTGCCGGTCAGGCGCGCCACACCTCACCCCGTTCGCGCGCACTCTTCCACGTCCGGTGACGCTCCCCGCAACAGACGCCGCACGGCCGGTAGCCCGCCGCCACTGCAGTGGCCTCGTCGGCGAAGAAGACGCGGTGGCCCTCGTATCCGCCGCGCGCGATCGCACGGAGCGCGGCCCGGCAATCGAGTCGTCCGTAGATGCGGGTGCCGCGATGGCCACCCCAGGCGCCTGCGACGGGTGACGTGTGAGGGAGACCGTCGGCCCCGGTGAGGATGAAGCCCCGCTCCACGTCAGGCCGCATCGTGGAAGACGAGGCCGAGCGGGTGGTGTTCGCCGGAACGGATGGCCGAGACGCCGTTCCGGACGGGGGCGGCGGACCATCCCCGCGCGGAGCGGACGGGGCGATCCCGGGTCGTGAACAGGTACCCGTGCCCGAGGGGGAGCAGCGTGGCCGTACCGCGTGACTGCGCCCGAGGGCGCTGTTCGACGAGGACGAACTCACCTCCCGTGTGATCGACGCCGGGCTCATTCAGATTGATCACCACCTGGAGCGGGAACACGAGATCACCGTAGAGGTCGCGGTGGAGCGCGTTCCCGTCGTCCTTGCCGTAGCGGAGGAGGATGGCCGTGGAGCGGGCCTGTCCGGTGTCGTGGCACACGGTCAGCCACTCGTCGAGGGTGCCCGGCCACGGTGCGGGCCGACCGAGCTTCGCCCACCAGTCACGGGCGATCGGGAGAAGACGCGGAGAGAGCGCCTGCTTCAGCCCCTCGACAGGAGCGGGATAGGGCGTCCGGAAGTACCGGTACCGACCGTCCCCGAAACGGTGGCGCGCCATGTCGATCGTGCTGCGGAACGGCCCGCCCGTCGTGAAGAGGTCGCGGATCGCCAGTGCCTCCTCGTCGCTGAGCAGTCGAGGCAGGAGCGCCCCGCCGAACGCGTGGAGCTCGCGGATCACGACCGGCCAGCCGGCCGATTCGACCCGGTCGCGCCATTGGTCGCCTGAGTGATGCTCGTGGGTGGTCAAGGTCCGGTCGTCCGATCGCATTGGTGTCGGCATTCTCGTCCGTCAGAAGAACGCCCGCCGACCCGCGGACGTGAGGTCGCCGGTCGCCGATGAGCGGACGCGCGGGCTCGGGACCCGCGGTCTGAGGTGCGCGCTGCCCGCGCCCTCAGGGGCGGTGGGACACATCAGGGCAGTCGCGAGGCGAGGCCGTCCAGGATCAGGTCGAGGCCCATCGTGAAAAGGCCTTCGTCCGGTGTCGTCGCGATCGAGCGGACCAGGCGGGCCAGCGGATCGTCCGCGCGCTCCACCTCGGCCACCTCCTGGGTGGGGCGGGCCGTTCCGGCCGTGGCGGTCTCGATGAGGCTGTAGCCGATGACGTAGCGGATGGCCGTGCGCTCGGCGCCGATCGCCGTCTCCTCGTCGAACCCGGCCTCGAGGAGCGAGCGGAGGACGGCCGTCGCGACCTCCCGGCCATGGGCCCACGCCTTCTCGGCGCCCGTCGCGAGCAGGGGAAAGGCGTTCGGGTGGGCCAGTGCCACCTCGCGATAACAGACCGCGAACGTCCGGAGGTGCTGCCGCCAGTCGTCGCTCGGCGCCGCAGAGGCGAGTCGCTCCGCGAACTCCTCCACCAGCAGATGGCGGACGGCGTCCAGGATCTCGTCCTTGTTCACAAAGTGCCGGTAGAGCGCCATGCCCTGGACGCCCAGCTCGCCGCCGAGTCGGCGCATCGACAGCGCGTCCAGGCCGTGTTCGTCGATCAGGGCCAGCGCGGTGTCGGCGATCCGTCCGGCGTCGAGAGGCGGGGGTGACGGATCATTCGAAGGTGGCAGGGCGGAGCTTGACATGGCAGAGGGGTGAGCGTACTCTCGTGGCGCGTTTACGGTGTAAACATCGCTCCCGATTCACAGGAGAGGCCGAACACATGGACTTCACACGATCCGATGAGCAGCGGATGGTCCAGGAGACCGCTCGGCAGTTCGCCGAGGAGGTCATCGCACCTCAGGCGGCGGACATCGATCGGGAGCACCGCCACCCCACGGAGATCGTCAAACAGCTCGGCGAACTGGGGCTCATGGGGGTCGCGGTCCCCGAGGCGCTCGGCGGTGCCGGCCTGGACAACGTGTCCTACGCGCTCGCCGTCGAGGAGATCTCGCGCGTCTGTGCCTCCACGGGCGTCATCATGAGCGTCAACAACTCGCTGGTGTGCGACCCGATCCTGCGCTACGGCACGGATGACCAGCATGCCCGCTGGCTCGCCCCCCTGGCCAACGGGTCCATGCTCGGCTGCTTCGGGCTCTCCGAGCCGGAGGCCGGATCCGACGCGGCCGCACAGCGCACGACGGCGGTCCGGGACGGCGACGGCTGGGTGCTGAACGGGACCAAGAACTGGATCACCAACGCGCCGGTGGCCGACGTGTCCGTTCTCTTCACCATGACGGACCGGGACGCCGGCGTCCGCGGCATCACCGCCTTCATCGTGCCCATGGACGCCCCCGGCGTCTCGACCAGTCCTCCCGACGAGAAGCTCGGCATCCGCGGTTCGCAAACCTCTCAGATCAACCTGGAGGACGTCCGCCTGCCCGACGACGCGCTCCTCGGCGAGGTCGGCGGTGGCTTCAGGGTCGCCATGACCACCCTCGACGGGGGCCGCATCGGCATCGCCGCCCAGGCGCTGGGGATCGCGCGGGCCGCCCTCGAGGACTCACTGGAGTACGCGTGCAACAGGCGGGCCTTCGGATCCGAGATCATCAAGCACCAGGCCGTGGGGTTCAAGCTGGCCGACATGGCCACTCGTCTCGACGCCGCCCGGCTTCTCACGTTGCGTGCCGCGTGGCTCAAGGACTCCGGCGGCTCCTACTCGGTGGAGGCCGCGATGGCGAAGGTGACGGCCTCCGAGCTCGCCAACGACGCCGCGCGTGATGCGATCCAGATCTTCGGCGGCAACGGCTACGTTACGGAGAACGCGGTCGAGCGCTACTTCCGCGATGCCAAGATCACCGAGATCTACGAGGGCACCAGTGAGATCCAGAGGGTGGTCATTTCGGCGGCACTCGGGCGCAACGGGGTGGGGCGCGGGGTCGTCTGATCCCACGCAGCCGGCGCCGAACGACATACTCTTCGTGTCCGGGAACGAGATGGTGAGGATGCGATAGGTGTAGATCGCATATAGATGCCGTGGCCTGCTAGAGTGGCTCATCGCTCTGTGACACCCGGGATCTGTCACCAGCACGGTGGTCATCGGCTGACGCCGGATCGATACCTGTCGGGCCCCAGCATCACGGCGGTCGTCGTGAGAGGCGGGGGCGCACATCGAATGAGGAGGGGCGGGCAATGGCTGGTCAGGGACGCGCAGTACGCGAGGTTGTCATCGTCGGAGCGGCTCGCACACCGATCGGGACGTTCCAGGGCGCGCTCGCGACGGTACCCGCACCGACACTGGGCGCCACCGCCATCCGTGCCGCGGTCGAGCGTGCCGGTGTGGGACCCGATGAGGTCGGCCTCGTCAACATGGGCTGCGTCCTCCAGGCCGGTACGAAGCAGGCTCCCGCCCGGCAGGCGTGCCGCCAGGCCGGTCTCGCCGACGCGACGCCCACGGTGACCACGCACAAGGTGTGCGGTTCGGGGCTCGAGAGCGTCCTCGCGACCGCCCGGGCCGTTGCGCTCGGCGACGCGGACGTCGCGGTGGCTGGCGGTATGGAGAACATGTCCCTCAGCCCCCACCTGTCCCATCTGCGCATCGGGACGAAGATCGGCGACGTCACGCTCGTCGACGCACTGATGTTCGACGGCCTGCTCGATCCCGAGACCGGCCTGCACATGGGTGTCTTCGCCGATCGATGCGCCGTCGAGAACGAGATCTCCCGTGAGGACCAGGACGCATACGCCGCCGAGAGCTACCGGCGTGCCCAGGAGGCGCAGGCCGCGGGCGACTTCGCGACCGAGATCGTGCCCGTGACCGTTCCCGGACGCAAAGGCGACACCGTCGTCGACACCGACGAAGAGCCCTCGCGCGGCGACCCGAGCCGCTTCGCCGGACTGCGACCCGCCTTCGGCAAGGAGGGCACCGTCACCGCCGCCAACGCATCGTCGCTGAACGACGGTGCCGCCGCCGTGGTGCTCATGTCGGCCGACGAGGCCGAGCGTCGGGGTGCCACCGTCCTCGCACGCATCACCGGCTGGGGCGTGCACGCACAGGAGCCGGCCCAGTTCCCCGTCGCGCCCGCCGGAGCGATGCAGAACGCCATCGCGAACGCCGGCCTGGGGATCGGTGACATCGACCTGTGGGAGATCAACGAGGCCTTCTCGGTGGTCGCCCTGGCCAACATGCGCCGTCTGGGTCTCACGCACGACAACGTCAACGTGCGTGGCGGCGCGGTGGCACTCGGCCACCCCATCGGCGCGTCGGGCACCCGCATTGTCGTGACCCTCCTCAGCGCGATGGCAGATCGCGGCGTCACCACCGGTGCCGCCTCGCTCTGCATCGGCGGGGGCGAGGGCATCGCGATGACCTTCGCACGGAACTGACGTTCGGAACACGGGGCAGGCGCGGGAGGCGGAAACCCGCGCCGACCCCCTCGTTCCTGTGGCTTCCGGGCGGCGTGGCCGGGGACTGGCGGTGGGCTATCCACCCGGCGGTTGATCCACCCGCCCGCCCCGGCCAACCGCCGGTCCCGGGGCTTCGCTCCGGGCCTCACGTGATCGGGCCTCGGGTTGCGTTCAGGGTTGCGCATTCCTGCTGTTGGTCCTGGGCGGCATGCCCGGGGACTGGCGGAGGGGCATCCTCCCGCCCGCCCCGGCCAACCGCCAGTCCCGGGGCTTCGCTCCGGGCCTCTCGTGTCCGGGTGTCGGGTTGCGTACAGGGTTGCGCATTCCTGCTGTTGGTCCTGGGCGGCATGCCCGGGGACTGGCGGTGGGCTATCCACCCGCCCGCCCCGGCCAACCGCCGGTCCCGGGGCTTCGCTCCGGGCCTCTCGTGGTCGGGCGTCGGGTCGCGTTGAGGGTTGCGCACTGGGTTGATTCTCCCTTTGGCCGGTGAGGTCGGCGAGAGCCACACGATCCTGGGTAGTCGGCCCGGGCGGATCGGACGGGGCGGGTGGGAGGATTCCCTTCCGCCGGGGCCGACCTCCCGGCACCCACCCGGTCGGAACGGCGAACGCGTGTTGCCCGTGAGCGCACCCGGGGAGCCCAGAGGTGGTTTCGCTACATTGCCCGGGTGACCGATCAGCCCACCCGATTTGACCCGACGACCGCGGAGCCCGCGTGGATGGAACGCTGGCTCGACTCCGGAGCACTGCGCGGCGATCCCGCAAGCGGCCGCGACCCGTACGTGATCGCCATCCCGCTTCCCAACGTGACCGGTTCGCTGCACATGGGGCACGCGCTCAACAACACGATGCAGGACGTGCTCATCCGATGGCACCGCCAGGCCGGGCGCGAGGCCGAATGGGTCTGCGGCACCGATCACGCCGGCATCGCCACGCAGGCCGTCGTCGAGAAGAAGCTGGCCGCGGAGGGTGTCCGCCGCGCCGACCTGGAGCGGGAGGCGTTCCTGGAGCGTGTCTGGGCGTGGAAGGAGGAGTCGGGCGGCCAGATCATCAACCAGCAGAAGCGGCTCGGCTGCACCCTCGACTACTCGCGTGAGCGCTTCACCCTGGACGAGGGGTATGCGAGGGCCGTCGCCCAGGTGTTCGTCCACCTGTACGAGAAGGGCTACATCTACCGCGACCGGTACATGGTCAACTGGGATCCGGGCCTCGGGTCGGCCGTCTCCGAGCTGGAGGTCGAGAACCGGACTGTCACGGACGAGCTGGTCGAGATCGCATACCCGTTGACGAGCGGCGAGGGCGAGGTCATCGTCGCCACCGTCCGTGTCGAGACGATGCTCGGCGACACCGCCGTCGCCGTGAACCCGGACGACGAGCGCTACCGCGGCCTCATCGGGACGACGGTCACCCTTCCCCTCGTGGGACGCGAGATCCCGATCATCGCCGACGAGCACGTCGATCCGGCGTTCGGGACCGGTGCCCTCAAGGTGACGCCCGCGCATTCCGGGGACGACTTCGAGATCGCGCGACGTCACGGGCTGGATGAGGTCAGCGTCATCGGCGAGGACGGCCGCATGACCGACCTCGCGGGAGCCTACGCGGGCCTCACCATCGCGGAGGCCAAGGAACGCGTCTTCGCCGATCTGAGGGCGCTCGGCGCCATCCGGAAGGTCGAGGAGTACACGCACGACGTGCCGTTCTCGCACCGAAGCGGCGAGCGCATTGAGCCGCTCCTGTCGCTGCAGTGGTTCTGCAACATGGACGAACTGGCGAAACCGGCCATCGCGGCCGTGAGATCCGGACGGGTCACGTTCACGCCCGAGCGGTTCGGCCGTGTCTACCTGGACTGGCTCGAGAACATCCGTCCCTGGTGCGTGTCGCGTCAGCTCTGGTGGGGGCACCAGATCCCCGTCTGGTACCGCGGCGACGAGGTGTACGTGGGGACCGACGCCCCCGACGGGGACGGCTGGGAACGCGACCCGGACGTCCTCGACACATGGTTCAGCTCGGCGCTCTGGCCGTTCGCCACACAGGGATGGCCGGACGAAACTCCCGAGCTGCGGGCCTTCTACCCGGGGCACGTCCTCGTCACGGCCCGCGACATCATCTTCCTCTGGGTCGCCCGCATGGTGATGATGGGCTTCGAGTTCATGGGCGACATCCCGTTCTCGGACGTCGTCATCAACCCGATCATCCAGGCGCCCGACGGGCGCCGCATGAGCAAGAGTCTCGGCACGGGCATCGATCCGCTCGACCTCGTGGACGAACACGGTGCCGACGCCGTCCGCTTCGGTCTCCTGCTCATGGCGAGCACCCAGGACGTCCGCTTCAACGAGCAACGGGTTCTGCAGGGTCGCCAGCTCGTCACGAAGATCTGGAACGCGACCCGCCTGGTCGTGAGCCGCGGCGGACGGGCGGGAGGGGATGCCCCTGAGCCGCGGACGGTGGCCGATCGGTGGATCGCGTCCCGGCTCGCCGACACCGTCACAACCGCGAATCGTCTGATCGACGAATATGATTTCAGCGGACTGGCGGACACGCTCTACCACGCCATCTTCGACGACTTCTGCGACTGGTACCTCGAGCTGCTGAAGGCGGATGCGGCGAGCCCCGAGGTCGCGGGACACGTGTGGGAACAGCTCCTCGCCCTCGCCAACCCGATCATGCCGTTCGTCACGGAGGAGTGCCACGCCCTCATGCCCGGTGCGGAGGGGATGCTCCTCACCCATGCGCCGGCGGAGTCGGTGTGGGAGGTCGACACGGTCGCCTGCGCGTCCATCGACCAGCTGATCCAGGTCACGACCGAGCTTCGCACCTTCCGGCAGGCGCACGAGATCAAGCCGCGCACCGAGCTCCGCGTCGCCTTCGAGGATCTTTCTCCCGGACTCCCGTACGACGAGGTCGGGGCCATCGCACGCGTCGCGATCGTGGACGACCCGGGCCAGGGTGCGCACGTGATCCCCCTCGCGCAGGGCCGGCTTCTCGTCGCCCGCGACGAGGCCTCGGTCGACGTCACCGCTGAACGCGCCCGCATCGAGCAGCAGATCGCCGCGGCAGAGGGGGAGCTCGCACGTGCCGAGCGCCAGCTGTCCAACCCGAATTTCGTGGAGCGCGCGCCCGAGCATCTGGTCGAGGCCGAGCGGCAGAAGGCCGCAACCCACCGCGACGCCGTCGCGACCCTCCAAGCAGAACTGACTCAGCTCGATGGCTGATTCCACGACCTCGCGGCGTGGTGCGTGTCCCCGGTGGCGCGGATGCGCCCCTCATCCACCCGCCCACCCCAGGCCGGCCACCGGACGCCTTGGAAAGGACACCACCCTGACCGTCGGCGTGCGACGGCACCGCGCATCCGCCGGTGACGCACCCCCCATCCGCACTTGCGTGGAATCAACCATCTCGGAGCACCCATCCCGTGAAACCCGATGAGGCCGTGGGGTACGTCGAGGAGCGCGAGGTCCTCGGCATGCGGTTCGGCCTCGATCGCATGCGCCACCTGCTGGAACACCTCGGGCGGCCACAGGCCGGCCGGCCGGCCGTCCACGTCGTCGGAACGAACGGCAAGACGTCGACCGTCCGCTACACGGCGGCGCTGCTGCAGGCGGCCGGCCGGCGCGTGGGCGCGTACACGTCGCCGCACATCACCCACTGGCGGGAGCGCATCCAGGTGGACGGCGTGCCCATCGGTGATGAGGCCTTCGCCGACGCGGTGACCGCGGTCGCCGAAGCCGCGGCGACGCTCGAGGACGATCCGGCCACGCAGTTCGAGGTGCTCACGGCGGCGGCGTTCACCGCGCTGGACCGTGCCGGCGTCGACACGCTCGTCGTGGAGGCCGGTCTGGGCGGCCGCTACGACGCGAGCAACGTCCTGGACGACGCCGTCGTCGTCCTGACGAACGTGACCCGCGAGCACACGGACCTGCTGGGCGACACCGAGTACGCCATCGCCGGAGAGAAGCTGGCCGTGGCACCGGACGGCAGCGACCGGCTGATCATCGGGCCCCTCACACCCGTCGCCGCGGCCGCCGTCCGGAAGATCGCCCGCGAACGGCTCCTCCGCGCGTGGTGGGCCGGGGAGGACGTCCTCATGGACGCGTCCGGTCCCGGACGGTTCGCCGTGACGACGCCCATGGGACGTCACACGGTGGATGCCGTCCCGGGGTCGTATCAGCGCTGGAACGCGGCACTCGCCGTCGCGGCGGCCGAGCGGCTCCTGGGCGGCGCGCTCCCCTCGAAGGACGTGTACAGCGCCCTTGCCGCCGCGGTCAACCCCGGTCGCTTCGAGATCGTCGCGGGGACACCCACGATCATCCTGGACGGTGCGCACAATCCTGCCGGCATGGAGGCCCTCGTCCGCGACCTGCCGCGAGGCCGGCGGATCGTGGCCGTCCTCTCGATCCTCCGCGACAAGGACCGCGCCGCCATGCTGGCGCCGCTCTCACGACGCGTGGATCATGTCGTCGCCACGCGGTCGCGCAACCCGCGCGTCACCCCGGCCGGCGAGCTCAGTCGTGCGGTCGGCGACGAAGGGATGGCCGTTGAGGTCGTCGAAGAACCGGGGGACGCGGTGTCCCGTGCCCGCGACCTGGCGGGTCCCGACGGCGTCGTCGTCGTCTGCGGGTCGCTCTACCTTCTCACGGACGTCCGTGACGTGATACTGGGTCGCTGGGGTTCACCCCCTGGTAAACTCGCCCGCGAAACTCCCGGAAATGGCCGGAACTGAGAGGTCACGCCCTGCTATCCGCAAACGTATTCGACTCGCTTTCGAACTTCTTCGACTCACCCTGGTGGTCGGTTCTGCGGGTCATGCTGATCATCTTCATCGTCCTCATGTGGCTCGGACTGTGCGTATGGGTGTTCAATGACGCCCGACGCCGGAGGAGCGCACCGGGGTTCCCCTACCTGATGGGGTTCATCGCCCTCATCATCCCGTTCCTCGGGGCTCTCGTGTACGTGGCGATCCGCCCGCCCGAGACGCTTCAGGAGCAGCGCGACCGTGAGCTCGAGACGCTCGCCCTCACCCGGGAGGCATCGCTCCGATGCCCCGAGTGCGGCTATGCCACCGATCCCACGTACATGCTGTGCCCGTCATGCATGCGCCGGCTCAAGGAGCCGTGCGAGAACTGCGCGCGTCCGGTCGACCCCCGGTGGACCGTCTGCCCGTGGTGTGAGCACGCCATGACGTCACCCGTAACCGAGCTTCCCTTCGTCGGCCCGATCGATGCCGGCGACGACCCAAAAGGACTAACCACACATTGAGCGAGCGTACGTTCATCATGATCAAGCCCGACGCGGTCGCCCGCGGCCTGTCCGGCGAGATCATCGCCCGTATCGAGCGTCGGGGTTTCACGATCACCGGCCTCAAGATGGTCGACATGGCCCGTGAGGTGGCCGAGGAACACTACGGCGAGCACCGCGAGCGCCCCTTCTTCGGCGAGCTCGTGGACTTCATCACCTCCGGCCCCGTCGTCATGCTGACCGTCGAGGGTGAGAACGCCATCTCGGTGATGCGCACCATGATGGGCGCGACGAACCCGGCCGACGCCGCTCCCGGCACCATCCGCGGTGACTACGCCCTCTCGGTGGCCGAGAACATCATTCACGGCTCGGACGGTTCCGAGTCCGCCGAGCGCGAACTCGCGCTCCACTTCGGCTGACCGCGCCGGACCCTCTCAGAGGCCTGTGGCGGGCGTGATCGTCCTCGCATCCCGCTCGCCGCAGCGCCGCTCCCTCCTGCGATCGCTCGGCGTCGACCACCGCGTCGTCGCCTCGGAGTACCCGGAGGACACGCCGGACGGCATGACCGATCCCGGTGAGATCGTGCTGCACCACGCGCGGATGAAGGCGCGCGACGTGGCCGATCGCGCCGGCGTACCGGTCGGCGGAGCCGTGCTGGGCTCCGACACAGCCGTGGTCCTGGGCGGCGCGATGCTGGGCAAGCCGGACGATCGTGACGAGGCCGCCGAGATGCTGGACACCCTCGCCGGACGCACACATCGCGTGGCGAGCGCCATCCACCTCATCCGCGACACCGGAGACGAACGCGGGCACGTCTCCTGGACCGACGTGACGTTCCGCCCGATCCCGACGGCATTGCGGGAGTGGTACCTCGATCGCGGCGAATGGCAGGGCCGGGCGGGGGCGTACGCCATCCAGGGATCCGGCGCCTGCCTGGTGGAGGGCGTGGACGGGGACTTCACGACGGTGGTCGGCCTGCCCGTCGCCGCACTGGCCCGCATGCTCGAGGACGTCCGTCTTGCCCCCTGGGCATCACCCGTCACCGATTGACCGCGACCATCGGGGCGAACGTCCCTGAACTCTTGCAAGATGCAGCGCAAACACCTGCAACGATTGCAGTTGGCCAGGGTGGCGGGTGGCGCTAATCTCCTGCATCTGGCTGGAGTCGGACGCGCGTGGGAGGAACGGCCATCGGGCTTTGGGGGTATCTGACCGGATTCGGCGGTCGTGACATGGCGGTGGACCTGGGAACGGCGAACACGCTCGTGTACGTCCGTGGCCGGGGCATCGTGCTGTCCGAGCCGTCGGTGGTGGCGATCGACCACCGCAGCAACGAGGTGCACGCCGTCGGCATCGAGGCCAAGCGCATGCTCGGCCGCACACCCGGCAACATCAGTGCCATCCGGCCGCTGAAGGACGGCGTGATCGCCGACTTCGACGTGACCGAGCAGATGCTCAAGCACTTCATCCGCAAGGTCCACCAGAACCGGTGGGCGCATCCGCGGGTCGTGGTGTGCGTGCCGTCCGGCGTGACCGGCGTCGAGAAGCGCGCGGTCGTCGAGGCCACGTACTCGGCGGGTGCGCGCGAGGCACAGCTCATCGAGGAGCCCATGGCCGCGGCGATCGGCGCCGGCCTTCCCGTGGCCGAGCCGACCGGCAGCATGGTCGTCGACATCGGCGGTGGCACCAGCGAGGTCGCCGTGATCTCGCTCGGCGGCATCGTCGTCGCCCAGTCCGTGCGCGTCGGAGGCGACGAGCTGGACGACGCGATCATCAACTACACCAAGCGCGAGCACAAGCTGATGATCGGCACCCAGACCGCGGAGGAGGTGAAGCTCGAGATCGGGTCCGCCTATCCGCTGGCCGAGGAGGTGCAGGCCGAGATCCGCGGCCGCGACATGATCACTGGTCTTCCCAAGACGGTCGTGCTTTCTTCTGAGGATGTCCGCGTCGCCCTCGAAGAACCACTGCAGTCCATCATCGACGCGGTGAAGAGCACCCTCGACAAGACACCGCCCGAACTCGCGTCCGACATCATGGACCGGGGCATCATGCTCGCCGGTGGCGGGTCGCTCCTGCAGGGCCTCGACGAGCGCCTTCGCCGTGAGACCGAGATGCCGATCCACGTGGCCGATTCGCCGCTCACCTGCGTCGCCGTGGGTTCCGGGCGCGCCCTCGAGGAGTTCGAGGTGATGCGCAAGTCGTCCGGCAACAAACGAGCCAGGCGTCCGCGGTATTAGTGAGGACGGGGCACAGCGCCCGGACGGCGCGAGCGGCACTGTCTCGCCGCGCACCATGGAGGCGGAAGGGGTCTCACGCGTCTCGCGGCGTCGCATCGCGCTGCGCCGGGGCATCGTCATCGGCCTGCTCGTCATCTGCGTCCTCATGCTCACCTCGTTCTTCCGTGAGGGGGAGGGCGGCTTCCTCCACAGCGTGAAGGGAACGGTGACCGACATCGTCAACCCGGTGCAGGGTGCGGCGTCGGCGGCGATCCGGCCGTTCCAGAACCTCGTCGGATGGATCCGCGACTCGCGGTCGGCCGCGAACGAGCGGGACCGGCTCCGGGATGAGGTCGCGCACCTCCAGTCCGAGCTCGCGAGGCGCGACGACAACAGGGAGACCAGCGACGAGTACCGGGAGCAGGCCGCGATCCAGCTCCAGCTGGGTGAGGACCCGAACATCGCCGGGGCGTATGAGATCACGGCGGCTCGCGTGGCGAGCCGCCCGCTGTTCGAGACCCGTCAGTCGGCGCGCATCGACAAGGGCCGCGGCGACGGGATCACCGAGAACTCGCTGGCGTTCGTGCCGGCAAGCAGGGGGGACGGTCAGCCGAGCTTCGGTGCGCTCGTCGGCCGCGTCACACGCGTCGACGCGAACTCCGCACGGGTCACCTTCATCACCGATCCGCTGCGCCCCGTCGCGGCCAACGTCCTGAACGGCGACGAGACCGTGCCGCTCGGCCTGCTGCGCGCCTCCTCGTCGGGGGATCTGACGCTGTCGGGCATCCCCGCCCACGTCCGCATCCGGCCCCTGGACAGGGTGGTCACCCGCGGTGCCGGCATCCAGACGCTCTCCTCTCCGTACCCACCGGGACTGCTCATCGGGTACGTCAACAGCGTGGGACGGGCCAACAACATCAACAGCACGTGGACCGTGCAGGTGAAGCCCTATCGCGACCCCCAGGAACTGCGCACCCTGACCATCCTCATCCCGAAGAGCGCCGAAGCGAAGAAACGTGCGGGAATCGGCAACTAGCCCCACCCTGCCCGAGGAGCCCCAGCCCTGGATCCGATCGGCCGTGTGGAGCACCGTCGTCTTCCTCGGGGTCGCGCTCGCGGTCCAGGTGATGCTCATCCAGCGCATCGAGATCGGTGACCTGCGCACCGTCCCGGACCTCGTGATCGTCGCCGTCGTCGCCGTCGGCATGTACCGCGGGGTGGTCGCCGGTGCCGTCGGCGGCTTCGTGACCGGTGTCGGCGTCGAGCTCATGCTGCCCGGGGACACCCTCGGGGTCGTCGCCCTGGCCGGAGTCGCCGTGGGCGCGTGGTGCGGGCGCTACGCGACCGCCACGGACGAACCCACATGGTGGCTCTTCCTCCTGGTGGCGACCGTCGCCTCGGGCCTGGTGCCGTTCTGGGTCGGGTCGGTGCACGCCCTGCGCGGTGACGGGCCGTCCATCTCCCAGATCGTGGCCGACCTGGCCGGACCGCAGATGGTGTTCGCACCGTTCCTCGCGGCTATCGTGTGGTGGGTCGCGCGCCGACTCCTCGGTTCCCGTCAGGTGATCGAACCGGGGATGATGTCGTCATGAGAGCCATTCGATGAGCACCGGACCACGTATCTCACAGCCCGACATGCCGCAGCGCGGGACCCTCGGCATGGGGCACCCCATGAATCCCCGGACCGCCCGCCGGATCGCCCTCTTCGGGTCGATCGCGCTCGTCCTGTTCGGCATCCTGATCCTCCGGCTGTGGTTCCTCCAGGTGGTGGGCGCCTCCGACTCTCAGGCGCAGGCGAGCGCCAACACGGTCCGCACCATCAACATCCCCGCGCCTCGCGGTGAGATCCGGGACCGGACGGGCAAGAGGCTCGCGGAGAGCCAGACGGCGCTCGACCTGGTGGCGCTGCCGCAGGACGTGGGGGTGAGCGTCGACTACGGGTCCGGTGACGTCACCATCTCGGACAGCGGCAAGCGCACGCTGGCGCGCATCGGGAAGGCCCTGGGCGAGAGGCCACAGCGTCTCCAGAACCTGATGATCAACGGGCAGAGGAAGGAGCCATACAAGTCGGTCGTGCTGAAGGCCGACATCGACCCCGGGAGCGACCTCTTCCTCGCCCTCAGCGAGCGCCTGGAGGAGTTCCCCGGCCTTCGTCTGGAGCGCACCCAGCGGCGGTCCTACATCGACGACGGCGAGTACATCTCGCACGTCCTCGGATGGGTCGGCCAGATCCCGGCCGAATCGGCCGACGCATACCTGCGCCAGGGATACCGCAACGACGCCCTCGTGGGCATCTCGGGACTCGAGAACAGGTACGAGCCGTATCTGCGCGGCACGGACGGCGAACGTCGCATCGAGGTCGACGCGATGGGCGAGCCCACCTCGCGCGGCATCCTCTCGGAACGGCCCGCGAAGGCCGGATCCGTGCTCGTGACCTCCATCGACTACGACGTGCAGAAGGCGCTGTCGGAGGCCCTCCGCGAGAAGGTCCTGACCTCGTCCGTCGAGGGAGGTGGCGGAGTGGTCATGGACATCCAGACCGGTGAGGTCGTCGCCCTCGCATCCTTTCCCCAGATCCCGATCTCGGACCTGTCGCGCGGTCGGCGGACGCCGGCCGTCCGGACGATGAACGACGAGAAGGCGAATCCCAGGAGACCCGGACAGAATCGTGCACTGACCGACTACCACCCCGCATCGACCTTCAAGGTCGTGACGGCGATCGCGGGCATGCAGTCGGGCGTTCTGAAGCCCGACGAGTTCCTGAGTTCACCGAAGGCCGTCGTGCACTTCGGCACGACGTTCAAGAACTTCCGCGAACAGGAACAGCCGGACATGCAACTGCCGATGGCGCTCGCGATGTCCAGCGACACCTACTTCTACCAGGTGGGTGCCAGGTTCATCAATCGGGCGAGCGCGCGCAACCGGCAGAGCGGCCACACGGCCCTCTACACGTGGACGCGGAACCTGGGATTCGGCGCCCCGACGGGCATCGACCTGGTTCCGTCCGACAGCGCGGGGATCGTCCCCGACCGGCTGTGGAAGGCCCAGAACATCAGTCCCGACAACCCCCTCGAGGGAAAGGACTGGAACCGGTGGCGCGCCGGTGACACGGTCAACATGTCCGTCGGCCAGAGCTATCTGAAGGCGACACCCCTCCAGATGGCCCGCCTCTACGCGGCGATCGCCAACGGAGGGAAGCTCGTGACCCCGCACATCGCGCAGACCGCGAACGATTCTGTGAGCGGAGGTGTGACGGCGGACCTCAAGCGGGGCTTGCGCACGTCGCAGATCCCGCCCATCCGGCCCGAGTACATGGAGGCCATCAAGAAGGGCCTGCACAACGTCACGAACAACAGCGCCGGTACGGCCGTCAGCGTGTTCGGCGGGTTCGGCGGCCTCGCCGACGGAAAGACCGGCACCGCGGAGACGGGGCGCCAGGACCATGACCACGCCTGGTTCGTGGGGTACGGGCCCAGCGACAACCCGAAGTACGTCGTCGCCGTGGTCGTCGAGCATTCGACCGGGACCGGTGGATCCGTCGCGGCTCCCGTCGCGTGCCGGGCGCTCGCCACGGCGCTTGAGGGCAACGACCCCGAACGCTGCGGTGACGGTTCGGACTCGAGGCAGCTGGACTGAGCACCGCCGCGTCACGTCAACCCGTCGGCTGGGGGCTCCGCCGCGTCCGCACCATCATCGCCCGGATGGACTGGATCATGCTGGGCGCGGTGCTGGCGCTCTGCGGCTTCGGCATCTACATGGTGCGCATCACGACCCGGGACGACATCACGAGCGACCCGGAGTTCTTCTTCACGCGGCAGCTGATCTTCGTCGCGGTGGGGCTCGGCCTCATGGCCGCCGCCATGGCCGTCGACCTCGAACCCCTCTCCCGCAGACCCTTCGTCATCTGGGGGGTCCTCATCGCCTCCGTCGCGATCGTGCTCGCCGTGGGGCAGACCCGCCGCGGATCGACCCGGTGGGTGGACCTCGGCTTCTTCCAGTTCCAGCCCTCCGAGGTCGGCAAGGTGGCGATGGTGCTCCTGCTCGCCGCACTCGTGCAGGAACGCTGGAAATCGATCGAGTCGCTCGGCTTCAGCCTGTTCGTGCTCGGGGTCGCGGCCGTACCGACGCTCATCGTCTTCCTCCAGCCGGACCTCGGCACATCGCTCGTCTACGCCGCGATCACGATCGGGATCCTCTTCTTCGCCGGGGTCCCCGGGAAGTTCTTCGCCGGCGCGGCGGGGGTGATCGCCGTGGTCGCGGTCATGGTGGTCTGGATACTCCCGGGGGCCGGCATCACGGTGCTCCAGGAGTACCAGATGAACCGGCTCACGAGCTTCATCGACTCGGACGCCGATCCCAACGAGACCGGGTTCCAGACCCGTCAGGCGCGCACGGCCGTCGGGCACGGCGGGGCGACGGGCACGGGCCCCGAGGGCGCCACCCAGGTGCGCAACAACCTGCTGCCCGAGCACCACACGGACTTCATCTTCGCGTCGACGGCCGAGATCTACGGGTTCGTCGGGGTCACCGTCCTCATGCTGGTGTTCGGGATCCTGATCTGGCGCATCCTGCGGCTGGTGTCGCGGGCACCGACCCTGTTCGAACAGCTGGTCGCCGGGGGACTCGCCACGATGCTCGTGTTCCAGGTGTTCGTGAACATCGGCATGAACGTGACGATCATGCCCATCACCGGTATCCCGCTGCCGTTCGTGAGCTACGGGGGCAGCCACACGCTCACCAACCTGATCGCCGTGGGCATCCTGCTGCGCATCTACCGCCGAAGCGTCGTCGCCCCGGTCTGATCCGCCGCCCGCCGCACACGTCCGGTCACGACGTCCACCCCATGCAGCATTATCCTGGGTGACGATCGACGAATCCGTCCATGATGAGATGATTGATCCCGCGTCCTCGTGGCGTGGTGCACGCCCCCGGCGGCGCGGACGCGCCACCGGACACCTCGGAAAGGACACCACCCTGACCATCGGCACCCGGCAACGCCCCGCATCCACCGGTCGCGCACCCCACATCCACGACACCGCGGACATCTTCTGATGGGACCTCTACGTTCACTCGCCAAAGGTGCCGGAGCCGTCCGGCCGTTCGTGAACGCCGTCCGCGGCGTCGAGCGCGCGACGAGCGACGATCTCGGCCTCAGCGTCATCGACGGTGACCCGGCGGCGACCGCCGCCCTGCGCACCCTCCTGGGAACGGGTGGCGAACCACCCGTCGACGCCCATGGCGGACCGGTGATCTACGTCGCCGTACCGGGGCACGATCCCACGCTCGCGGCCACCGTGCTGGCCCGTGCGCGGAGGCAGGGGAGGACCGTCGTCGTGCTCATCGCCGCCGACGCCGCGCACGCCAAGGACATCGAGCGACTCCTTCTCAGCCACCCACCCCTCGATCTCTCCAACATCGCCCACGTGCGGTCGATCGACGACACCGAGTTCATCCTCCCGTCGATCGCGACGCTCCTGGGGGATGACGCCGTCTCCGTGGCCCGGGCGCATCCCGCGCTGCGTCCGGCGGTGAGCGAGATCCTCACAGCTCAGGCGGCGCGGCGCGCCGGTGCGATCGGCATGGCCGGCATCGTGCCCGGGACCCAGCTCCCCGTCATCGCCGCCCTCCAGGTTCGGCTCATCGCACAGCTCGCCACGATGCACGGACGCCCGCTCGACGTGCGTCGCGGCATCGAGGTGGGGGGCGTGGTGCTGTCGGCATTCGGTTGGCGGGCGGTCGCCCGTCGTGCGTCGCGGGCTCTTCCGGTCGGTGCGTTCGCCGTACGTGCGGGCGTCGCCTACACCGGGACCCGCGTGCTCGGCGAGGCCGCCCGACGGTACTTCACCACGGCCGGCGAACACGCCGATGCGCCGTTGGACGGACTCGCGACGGCCCTCGCCGGCGCGCTGAAAAAACGCAAGGACACCTAATTGAAAACTCGGATACTCGTGTCGGTCGACCGCTTCGAAACGCGCGTGGCGATTACGGAGGGCGACCGGGTGAGTGAATGCCACATCGAGCGCCGCGGGCGCCGATCCGTGGTCGGACACGTGTGGAAGGCCAAGGTCGACAACGTCCTGGCCGGGATGGAAGCGGCGTTCGTCGACATCGGCCTCGCCAAGTCGGGGTTCCTGCACGTCGACGAGGTCGTGGCGATGGGCGTGCCCAAGAACAAGCGGATGATCGCGGACCTCCTGAAGAAGGGCGACAGCGTCCTCGTGCAGGCCGTGAAGGATCCGATGGGCACCAAGGGCGCGCGACTCACCATGCAGCTGTCGCTGGCGGGCCGCTTCCTGGTCTTCGTCCCGTACGGCGACGGCGTCGGCGTGAGCCGCCGCCTGGACGACGAGGAGCGTGACCGTCTCCGCAAGGTCTGCAAGAAGCTCACGAAGGGGGAGGGCGGCCTCATCGTCCGCACGCAGGCCGCGGGCGCGAGCGAACGTGAGCTGGCGCGCGACGTCGAGGCCCTCCGTCGTCTCTGGGCCGCGCTTCAGGCACGCGCCGAGCAGGTGACGGCACCCAGCCTGCTCTACAGCGAGGCCGACCGGTCCCTGAAGGTCATCCGCGACCTGTTCGGCGACCACGTCGACGAGGTCCTCATCGACGACGAGACCCAGTACACGCGCATCCTGGAGTTCCTGCGGCGTACGTCCCCGGAGCTGGCGGAACGCATCCACTTCTACGCCGAGCCCAAGCCGCTCATGGAACGCTATGGCGTCGACAAGGCGCTCAGGTCCACGCTTTCGCGGCGCGCCGACCTGAAGTCCGGCGGCTACCTCATCATCGACGACACCGAGGCCATGACGGTCATCGACGTCAACAGCGGCCGCAACGTGGGCCGGGGCAAGACGACGCTCGAGGAGACCATCACCCAGACGAACCTCGAGGCCGCGGAGGAGGTCGTCCGGCAGCTGCGCCTGCGCGACATCGGCGGCATGATCATCATCGACTTCATCGACATGGACGATCAGCGCAACCGCCACGCCGTGCGCCAGGCCCTCGAGGCGGCACTGGCGCGCGATCGGGCCAAGGCGTACGTGGTCGACATCTCGCCGCTCGGCCTGGTCGAGATGACCCGCCAGAACATCAGCGACGGACCGCGCGAGATCATGACCGAGGAGTGTCCCACCTGTCAGGGCGTCGGCATCATCCCGAGCACCGAGACCCATGCGGTGAACGCGGACCGCGAGATCCGGCGGAAGCTCTCGGAGCGCCCGGAGAAGGCGTTCTCGGTGGCCGTCCATCCCGACATCCTCGACCTCGTGTCGGGTGACGACGATGCCGGCGTGTCCGACATCGAGTCCGAGACGGGCAAGCGCCTGCGGCTCGAGCCGGATCCGTCGCTTGCGGCGGACGTGATCCGCGTGTCCTCGATCGGGAACGGCGGGAAGTGATCCGAGGGGCTGGCAGACGGCCGTCGGCGGCCGTCCGCCAGCCCCCGCACGCTCAAATCTCGGCTGTGACGGTTACGCTCCGAGCACGACCTGCCGATAGACGGTGAGGACATGAGCGACACGAAGCTCTCACGCACAGCCGTCATCGCTGTACTCACCTGGGTTGCCGTCGCCATCGCGGCATCCGCGATCGCGATCGCCGTCGACCCCCGGGTCGGTGACGTGTGGGCGCTCGCAGCATTCACGGTCGGCGCGTCCCTGGCGCAGCTCTTCCTGGTCTACGCATCGCCCCGGCTGGGATACGACATTTCGCTGGCGTTCCTCTTCGCGGCGGTGATCATCCTGCCCGGGCCCGCCATCGTGATCGTCGCAGTGCTCATGTTCCTGCCCATCTGGCTGAGGGCGAACTTCCCGTGGTACATGCCCATGTTCAACATGGCGAACTACGCGTTCCCCGCCCTGGTGGCGAAGCTCATCGTCTCGCAGGGGCCCGTCACGGGGTTCGCCGGTGCCGGTCGCATCGCGGCCGCCACGATCGTCTTCACCCTGATCAACCACGCCGCCCTCGCGGTCATCGTGCGCCTGGCACGGGGCGAGACGCTGCGGCAGTCGCGGCTGTTCTCGATCACGCACCTGTCCCTCGACACGCTCGTCCTCTGCTCGGGTGCCGCCATCGCCTTCCTGTGGCAGGACGCACCCATCTCGAGCGTCTTCGCCATGCTGCCGCTACTCCTGATCGCCCGCGCCCTGCAGATCCCGCGGCTGGAACAGGAGAGCTGGACCGACCCGAAGACCGACCTTTACAACGCGCGCTTCTTCTGGGATCGCGGTGACGAGATCGTGCGGCGTGGCAAGGGCACCGCGGCCCTGGCCATGCTCGACCTCGACCTCCTGCGCGAGATCAACAACGCCCACGGCCACCTCGCCGGGGATGCGGTCATCACCAGGGTCGGCCAGTTGATCCGGTCACGGGCGCGTTCGACGGACGTCGCCGCGCGTTTCGGCGGGGAGGAGTTCGCGCTTCTCATGCCGTCGACGTCGCTGGCCGACGCCGCCGTGGTCGCCGAGCGCATGCGGGAGGCCGTGGAGGCCACACCCATCGAGACCGAGGGTGTGATCCTGAACGTGACGATCAGCATCGGTGTGACGTCGGGGCAGGACACCCTGGAGGCCCTGATCCGGCATGCCGACCGGGCGCTCTACCGGGCCAAGGACCTGGGGCGGAACCGTGTGGTCGTTGCCGACGAGACCCTTTCGCTCGACGACTTCGACACCCCGCGCACGGGCCGGGCGGCCAGCTCCGTCCGATACCCGGTCTAGGTGGTCGAAGGCGGGCGGGGTGCGGGATTTCCGTCGCTCGCCGGAGAGATCCGGTACAATGCCCAGCCGCGCCCGCGAACGGGCGTTTGTTCGTCTTTCGACCGGGAGCACAGGTGCCGGACTACGCAGTAATCGCCGTCGGCGGCAAGCAATATCGTGTGTCCGAAGGTGAGCGTCTGCTCGTCGATCGGCTTGCGGTGGACGAGGGCGAGACGTTCTCCCCGTCGGTCCTCGCCGTGGGCGAGGGCACCGGCATTTCGGACGGTGGATCCGTCACGGCACTCGTCGAGGAGCACCTCCTCGGCAAGAAGGTGGTCGTGTTCACCTACCGCCCCAAGAAGGACAGCAAGAAGAAGCGCGGCCACCGCTCGCGCCTCTCGCGCATCCGTATCGAGTCCATCACGGCGTAGACGAGGAAATAGCGAAATGGCTCATAAGAAGGGTGGCGGCTCCAGCCGCAACGGTCGCGACTCGGCGGCACAGCGCCTCGGCGTGAAGGTCTTCGCCGGCCAGGTCGTCCCGGCCGGTTCGATCATCGTCCGCCAGCGCGGTACCAAGTTCCGTCCCGCGGACGGCACCGGCATCGGCCGCGACCACACCATCTTCGCGACGGTCACCGGACGCGTGGAGTTCACGAACGGTCACAAGGGACGCCGCGTGTTCGTCCACCCGGAGACGGCCGCGCAGTAAGCCCGTGCCCCGCGTCGGAGGCTCCGTCGCGGTCCGGCGGTCGCACCCCATGCCGGGATCAGGTCACATACGGGCGGTGATGGCGGGTCGAGGCGTCGCCATCCCGGTCCCCGGTGCGGAGCGCTAGCGGTGGCGTTCACCGATCGGGTCAAGATCCATGTCCAGGGCGGGCACGGCGGTGGTGGCTGCGTCTCGTTCCGTCGTGAGTCACGCGTACCCAAGGGCGGCCCGGACGGCGGCAACGGGGGGCACGGCGGCTCTGTCGTGGTGATCGCCGACCCGGCGGTCGAGGACCTGTCCCGCTATCGCCACCTCGTGCATCACAAGGCCCGGCCGGGACAGCCGGGCTCGGGGCGACGTCGGCACGGCAAGAACGGCGAGGACAGCGAGATCCGCGTTCCTCTCGGCACCCGGATCATCCGCGACGAGGAGACGATCGCCTTCCTGAACGAGCCGGGCGAGCGCGCCGAGGTCGCCGTCGGCGGCGAGGGCGGCATCGGCAACCACGCGTTCCGGTCGTCCACGCACCAGACGCCGCGCGAGTCGGTGCCGGGGATGCCGGGCGACGAGGCCTGGATCGTCCTCGAGCTGCGCATGCCGCTCTCGGTCGCCATCGTCGGGCTCCCGAACAGCGGCAAGAGCGCCCTTCTGAACGCGCTCACGGGTGCTGTCGCCCCCGTGGCCGAGTATCCGCGTACCTCCCGCCAGCCGGAGTTCGGTCCTCTGAACGACGACTTCGGGAACCTGTTCCTCGTGGCCGATCTGCCCGGTGTCGACGAGCAGGGCCGGCCCCGTCGCGACGGCTACCTCGGACAGCTGGAACGGGCCCAGATCATCCTGCACTGCGTCGACGGCCGGGATCCCGAGCTCATCGGCGCGTCGCTGGCACAGGTCCGCGAGGGAATCGCGCCGTTCGTCGGTGCCGACACCCCCGAGATCGTCGTCGCCACACATGTGCGGGGCGAGGCCCCGGAGGGTGTGGACGTCGCCGTCGACTCGTTCGCCGGTGCCGGTATCGACGACCTTCGCGAAGAACTCGTGACGCGTCTTCGGGCCGCGATCTGATGTCCGTCGTCGTCGTCAAGATCGGGAGCTCGACACTCGTCGATTCGAAGGGTGCGTTCCGCGAGGATGTCCTCGAGGCGCGCGTGACCGACCTCGTCGAGTTACGGCGGCGCGGATACCGGCCGGTTCTCGTCACGAGCGGCGCGATCGCCCTCGGGCTGGCCCGGCTCGGCGTCACCCGTCGGCCGACCGGGCTTCCGGACCTCCAGGCGGCGTCGGCGGTGGGGCAGGGAGTCCTGATCAAACGGTACATCCGGGCCTTCGCCGCGCATGACACGGTGGCCGCACAGGTGCTCCTCACGTCCGGCGACCTCGCGGAGCGGGCCACCTACATCAACGCTCGCAGCACGCTGCAGCGCCTGCTCGATCTGTCCACGGTCCCGGTGGTCAACGAGAACGACACCACCGCCACCGACGACATCACCTTCGGCGACAACGACGTCCTCGCGTCGCTGGTCGCGATCCTCCTGGGCGCCCAGGTGCTGGTCCTCCTGACGGATCGCGACGGTCTCTACGCGCCGGGCCCCGACGGACCGGTGCTCATCGAGGATGTCCCGGTCGGGACGTCCCCCGAGGATGTCGAGCTCGCCTCGATCGCCGGTAGCGGCCTGGGACGCGGTGGCATCACCAGCAAGATCGCTTCCGCCTCGATGGCCACGGCCGCCGGGGTGCCGACGGCGATCGCCAACGGCGGCGCCGACGGCATCGTGCTGGATGTGGTGGAGGGCCGCGGCCGCGCCACCCGGTTCCCGGCCTCGGGGGCAGCGGGTTCGGCGTTCAAGCTCTGGTTGAGGTACGCCAAGCCGACGCGGGGCCGGATCACCGTCGACAGCGGGGCCGCGGCCGCCCTGGCCCATCGTGGCACGTCACTTCTCGCCGTGGGGATAACGGAATGCGACGGCGACTTCCAGATGGGTGACGCCGTCGAGGTCACCGATCCGGAGGGCACGCTCATCGGCAAGGGCATCGCCAACCTGCCGGCCGATCAGGTCCGGCACGTCGTGGGACTCTCGAGCGCCGAGATGCGCACCCGTGTCCCGGGGCTCCCGGACGAGGTCATCCACCGCGACCGGTTCGTGCTCGTCGAGAGGAACGGTGCCCAGGGGCGTCGCTGATACGGTGGCCCCGATGAGACCCCCGTCATATCGGTGTATCGCCGTGCGGCCGGGCATCGGTGCGGCGTGTCCGGTGGTGCGCCGGTGACGGAGCGAGCGCGGCGGATCGGCGTCTTCGGCGGCACCTTCGATCCGCCCCACCTGGGCCATGTGATCGTCGCCCAGGAGTGCCTGTGGCAGCGCCGCCTCGACGAGGTGCTCCTGGTGGTCTCGGCTCGGCCGCCGCACCGAGGCACCCCCGCGGCGGACCCCGAGATCCGCCTGAGGATGGTGGCCGCCGCGGTCGACGGACTCCCGGGGCTCCACGCGTCGCGCGTCGAGATCGACCGCGACGGACCCAGCTACACCGCGGACACGCTGGAGCGGCTCCAGGTGAGCGAGCCCGACGCCGAGATCAGCCTCATCATCGGAGCCGACCAGCTGCTCGCGTTCGGCACCTGGCGGGATCCCCCGCGCATCACCGCCGTCGCGCGCCTCGTGGTCGTGGCACGCGGATCGGCCGATCTGGACGCGGTCGCCGACGCGGGGGAGCACATCGCCCCGGGGAGGGTCGACCTCGTGGCGATGCCCGCCGTCGAGATCTCCTCTACCATGATCCGGGATCGCGCCCGAAACGGCGAACCGTACGCGCACCTCGTGCCGCGACCCGTCGCCGACATCGTCGTCGCGGAGCATCTGTACCGTTCCGCATAGGCTCCACGCATCACCAGAAGGACGTACCCGATCACCGATCAGCCCGAAGTCACCACGCACGATCTCGCCCTCCGCATCGCGAGGGCGGCCGACGCCAAGAAGGGCGCCGACATCGTGATCGTCGACATGCGCAACCTCGTCGCGTACACGGACTACCTCGTCATCGCCACGGGGCAGACTCCGCGTCAGACCAAGGCCATCGCGGAGGAGATCCGAAAGACGGTCAAGGAGGAGACGGGGGTCTTCGCCCGCCGGACGGAGGGCGACCGTGAGGGTGAGTGGATCCTCATGGACTTCGTCGACGCCATCGCGCACGTGTTCACGCCCCAGGCGCGCGATTTCTACCGCCTGGACCGCCTCTGGCGCGAGGCGCCCATCGAGGAGTACGCTCCCGAGCCGGTCCCCGCCCGGAGCGTGGAGGGCTGACGGGGCACGCGTCCCGTCGCGCGTTTCCCTATACTGTCGGTCTCTCGGGGGATTAGCTCAGCTGGGAGAGCGTCGCGCTGGCAGCGCGAAGGTCACCGGTTCGATCCCGGTATCCTCCACTCGCGAAAGCCCCGCTATTGGCGGGGTTTTTTCGTGGCATGACGGGGCGGGGCCGTCAACGGTGAGGCCACCTCGCGGGTGCCGTTTCGCCGACCCGGTGGTTGTGGCCGGACGATCCGTGCCAGCATCCGTCGCGCATGGACGTCGTCGATCACACGCCGGCCGGATGGTTCCTCCTGGGCGACGGGGACGATCTGTTCCTCGACGTGAACCGCAGCCACGGGGTGGCGGGCCATTCGTGGCTGATCCCACTCGATCCGGCGGAGCGACGGGTGTACCCGGACGAGGGGATCGCCGCCCTTGACCGTCTGGCCCGGGCGATCCAGGACTCCGCGCCAGGTGCCCGCGGCACGGCGTCGGAACACCGGGATCGCGATCTCTCCGACGTGCGCGGGCGGGAGGTGCTCGACGCCATCGGACGCTGGCGCGACGCCGCTGCGAAGTCGCCGCCGCACCCCTGATCGCCATGACGTCACCACGGCGGCCGGCGGTGTCGTCGCCTTGCCCAGACGCGTCGCAGCGCCACGGCTGATGCGCGGGGCGTCTGTCAGAGTGCCGCCATGCCCGCTTCGACCCGACGCGGCGGCACGCCGCGCTCGTGGAATCCCTTCCGGCCGTACGGACCGCTTCAGGGATGGTGCCCCGTCTTCGTGGGTGGTCTCGTCGCACTCCTGCTTCTCCTGGTCGGATGCGGCGCCGGGAACGCGACGGCCGAGCGAACCACGCCGTCCACGCTCGTCGACCGGCCGGCGACGTCCGCGCCGAACGGCACACCCACCGGTCCGGACGGGACGACCGCCGAGGATCCCGGTCTCACCGGCATCACCCACCCGGACATCGGGTTCCGCAGTCGCCGGAGCCTGGACGATCACTTCCGGAAGCACGGCGGAGAGTTCGGCGGCATCGACCGGGCGACCTATCTGGCGCTGGCGCAGGATCTGCGCGATCGTCCGATCGATCGGGTGACCATCGAGATCCGCCGCAGGGACGGGGTCATCACGCGTTTCGACCGGGGTCGCGGCGCGTTCGGCGCCTACAACGGCGACCGCACCATCCGCACCTACTTCCGTCCGAACGACGGCGAGGCCTACTTCCGACGTCAGGCGAAGCGGTGACCCCGTCCCGCGGCCCCGACGCCCGTATCGATGCGTACCTCGTCCGCCGCGGGGTCGCCTCCCACCTCGCCGGGATCGGGCTGGACGGCCTCATCGGGCGGTGGGGCGCCGTCGCGGACGAGGTGTCCACCGGATACGCGGGTGACCTCGACGAGTACCTCAACGACCTCGACCTGCGCCAGATCCTCGACGACGCCGTCGCCGCCGTCGCCGAGACACGCGGAGGGCTGCTCGCGCGGCTGCGCGACGTGGATACGCGTTTCGTCGCCCATACGCGTCCCGTCGACACGCATCTCTGGGGCGCCGCCGGACGCGGTGACGCCAACAGGAGCTGGTGGTACTTCCGGGTGCCGCTCCGGATGTCGGAGGAGATGGCCGAGGACCTCGCCCAGTGGCGCTGAAGGCGACGATCCCGTGCCGCTCGTGCCGGCGCAGCGCTACCCCGAGTCGCGGGTGCGGATGAAGGCCGTGAGGCCGAACGTCGAGACCGGCAGGAGACCGTGCTTGCGGTAGAAGCCCTCCGCGCCGCGCTCCGACATGAGCACCTGGTGGTGGAACCGGTCGATCGGATAGCGCTCCAGCATGTGGCGGAAGAGGGCGCTTCCGATCCCGCGACCCTGGCGATCCGGCCGGACCAGGATGTCGGCGATGTAGACGGCGAACTCACCGTCCGAGAGGGCCCGCGCGTATCCGACGACCTCGTCGTCCTCGAGCGCGACAATGGAGAGCGACGACAGCTCGACGGCGCGTCGCAGCCGATCCGGGGTCGCGGCGTGGATCCACCCGTGGGCGGCGTAGAGACCGAGAATGCCGTCGAACGTGCGGTCCAGATCCGCATCGACGATGTGGGGTGCGGGGCGGAGCGTCGTCACGGGGTCTCCGCCGAGTGGCGCCGATATACTCGGCCGCCGATGTCAGAACACATGAACATGCTCGGGGAACGCTACGACGCCGAGGCCGTCGAAGCAAAGTGGCAGGAGATCTGGGACCGCGAACACGCCTTTCGCGCCGAGCCCATCTCCGTCGACGGGGCCGATGCCGTCGCCCCGGATACGCCGAAGTCCTACGTCCTCGAGATGCTGCCGTACCCCTCCGGCGAGGCCCACATGGGTCACGTCAAGAACTACACGATGGGCGACGTCGTGGCCAACTCACGCCGCCGCCAGGGCGTGCGCGTGTTCCATCCCATGGGATACGACGCTTTCGGCCTTCCCGCCGAGAACGCGGCGATCCGCGTGGGAGAGCCACCCGAGGTCATCACCAAGCGCAACATCGCCCGCATCCGCGAGCAGCTGCGCCGCCTCGGCTTCTCCATCGACTGGGACACCGAGATCGCCACCTGCGACCCCGAGTACTACCGGTGGACCCAGTGGCTCTTCCTCCGCTTCTTCGAGAAGGGACTCGCGGAGCGCCGTGAGGCGGCCGTCAACTGGTGCCCCGAGGACCAGACCGTCCTCGCCAACGAGCAGGTCGTCGACGGTGCGTGTGAGCGCTGCGGCGCCCAGGTGGAGCTGCGGCAGCTCTCGCAGTGGTTCCTGCGCATCACCGACTACGCCCAGCGGCTCCTGGACGACATGGACACGCTGGTCGACTGGCCGGACCGCGTGCTCACCATGCAGCGCAACTGGATCGGTCGGTCCGAGGGCGCGCGGGTCGTGTTCCGCACCGAGGACGGCGACGGCGAGATCCCGGTGTTCACCACCCGTCCCGACACGCTGTTCGGCGCCACCTTCTTCCTCATCGCCCCCGAACACCCGATGGTGCCGGCCCTTGTCGCCGGCCGCGACGAGGCCGAGGAGGTGGACGCCTACGTCCGCGCCGCCGCACGCGCCGACGTCGCCGACCGCAGCGCCGCCGACCGCCCCAAGAGCGGGGTGTTCACCGGCCGGTACGTCATCAACCCGGTGAACGGTGAGCGGCTTCCGGTGTGGGTGGCCGACTACGTCCTCATGGACTACGGCACCGGCGCCATCATGGCCGTGCCGGCCCACGACGAGCGCGACTTCGCTTTCGCCGTGGCCCACGACCTCCCCGTGAAGCGCGTGGTGGCCGAGGATCCGTCCACCGCCGCCGCACCCGTCGAGGCGGCCGAGTCCGGCGACGGCGTGCTCGTCAACTCCGACTTCCTCGACGGCCTGGGCGTGGTCGACGCGAAGGCCCGCATGGGCGAGTGGCTCTCCGAGCGGGGCGTCGGCGAGACCACCGTCGGTTACCGACTGCGCGACTGGCTCATCTCGCGTCAGCGCTACTGGGGTGCCCCCATCCCGGTCGTGCACTGCGGCGACTGCGGGGTGGTCGCCGTGCCGGACGACCAGTTGCCCGTGCTCCTGCCGGAGGTGGACGACTATGCCCCCCAGGGGCGCAGCCCCATCGCGGCCGCCACGGATTTCGTCAACACGACTTGTCCGTCGTGCGGTGGCCCGGCCCAGCGTGAGACGGACACCATGGACACCTTCGTGGACTCGTCCTGGTACTTCCTCCGCTACACCGCGCCGCACCTCTCCACGGCGGCGTTCGAACGGGAGATCGTCGACTACTGGCTGCCCGTCGACCAGTACATCGGCGGCATCGAGCACGCCATCCTGCACCTGCTCTACGCGCGCTTCTTCACCAAGGTGCTCTACGACCTCGGCTACGTCGGATTCTCGGAGCCCTTCGCCCGCCTGTTCACCCAGGGGATGATCCATTACCAGGGCGCCAAGATGAGCAAGAGCAAGGGCAACGTGGTGCCGCCCGACGACATCGTGAACCGTTTCGGTGCGGACACGCTGCGGCTCTACGTGCTCTTCATGGGCCCGGCTGCCGACGACGCGGAGTGGTCGGACACCGGGGTGGAGGGGCAGCGACGCTTCCTCGACCGCGTGTGGCGCCTCGTGCGCGGGCAGGAGGGTGACACGCTCACCGAACGGCCGTCCATCGACGCCATCCGCGATCACGCCGCCGCCCTCTCCCTGGTGCGTCGCACCGAGACGACGATCGCGAAGGTCACCGACGACATCGGAGAGCGCTTCTCGTTCCACACGGCCATCTCCGCGCTCCAGGAGCTCGTCAACGAGGCCACCAAGGGGCGGGGCGACGGTGCCTACGACGATGCCGTCGGTGCGCAGGCGCTTCGCTACGCGACCCAGACGGTGGTGTCACTGCTCCACTCGTTCGCGCCGCACGTGGCGTGTGAGCTGTGGGAGGCACTCGGCGGCGAGGCGCTCTGGGCGCATCCCTGGGCGGATGCGGATCCGGCGTTCCTGGTGGCCGACACCGTGACGATCGCGGTTCAGGTCAACGGGAAGCTCCGCGACACGCTGGAGGCCGCCGTCGACGCCGACAGGGACGCGCTCGCCGATCAGGCCAAGGCGCTCCCCAGGATCGCCGCGCTGATCGACGGGAAGACGATCCGCAAGGAGATCGTCGTGCCCGGGCGCATCGTGAACATCGTCGTGGGCTAGACGCACCCCGCCGCGTGGCGGGGACGCCGGCCCGCGGGCAGGCGGGCGTCGTCGCAGGGCTGGCGCTGTCGCGTGACACCTGTGTCACGCGCCGCCTCCTAGCGTGGAGCCATGGATCGACTGCGCCCATGGCTGCGTGAGCACACCTGGCCCTACCTGGTCCTCGCGGCGGTGCTCGCGGTCCTGGCGTGGCGGATGGGTCTCGGCGGAGGGGAGACGTCCGGCACCGCGCAACCGACCGCGACGATGGATGAGGCGGTCACGGTCGCCGAACCGCCCGAGCGCGACGTCCTCGTCCACGTGGCGGGCGAGGTGCGACGTCCCGGGCTCTACCGGCTGCCACCCGATGTACGCGTCATGCGTGCCATACGGCAGGCCGGCGGAGCCACACGACGCGCCGATGTGGCGGCGCTGAATCTGGCGGCGCCGGTCCAGGACGGCCAGCGGATCGTGGTGCCGCGCCGTGGGGTGCCCGGCACGACGCAGCCCGCCGCGTCGAGCGGCTCGTCGACGGCCTCGGGTACGACGGCGGGGCCGATCAGCCTCTCCTCCGCGACGGCGGACGATCTCCAGACGCTCGACGGGATCGGGCCCAAGCTCGCCGCGCGCATCATCGAATGGCGTGACGCCCACGGCGGGTTCCGGTCCGTCGAGGACCTCACCGACGTCCCGGGGATCGGCGACGCGCGAATGGAGGCGCTCCGGCCGAAGCTCACCCCGTGATACCCGGAGACCGGCCTCGCGCCGGACGCGCGCGCTTCGCACCGCATGTGGTGGCGGTCGCGTTCGGTGTCGGCGTCGTCTCGTCGCTCATGGTGCGGCCCCCGACCTGGTACCTCGGAATGGGGATCGCTGTGGGTGCCATGGCGGTCGCGGGTGTCGTTCGCGCACCGGCCGGAGACGTGCGCATCGCCCTGGCAGGCTTCGTCGTCGGGGTCGCCTGCCTCGGGGCGTGGTGGGGTGCGGTTCGCGTCGATCAAACACCCTGGGACCCGGTGGAACGTGCGACGGTGATCAGCGGCACCATGCACGTCGAGGCGACGGCCGAGCGGGCGGTCGGCGACGGTGGGCGCATCATCGCCGTGGTCGACCAGGTCGGAGACCCGACGAGGGCGCCGGGACTCCGTCACGGTGTGCGGGTCGTCATACGTGCCGACATGCGGAGGCTGGCGCCGCTTCGCCTCGGTGACCGTCTCCGGGTGAACGGTACGGCGCGGCCGGCGATCACGCCGGGTGATCCGTCCTGGTGGCGTGCGCATCTTCAGCGCCGTGGAATCGTGGCGGAGATGCGATCGCCGGCGCTCCGGGTGATCGGCTCGCGCGGCGGTGCGGCACGCCTTCGCGACCGGGCGCGTGAGCGTCTCCGGGTGACGTCGGTCGCCGGGCTCTCGGGTGACCGCGCCGCCGTGGTGCGGGGAATGGCGCTCGGCGGTGGCCAGACCATGAGCCAGGAGACGATCGACCGGATGCGGGCGGCTGGGGTGTGGCATCTCATGGCCGTCTCGGGACAGAACATCGCCCTCGTCGCGATCGCGGTGAAGTGGCTTCTCTCCGCCGTACGGGTACGCCGGCGCCGGGCGGCGGTCATCGCGATCGGCGCGATCATCGCCTACTGCCTGGTGTGCGACGGCGGGGCGTCCATCGCCCGGGCGGGGATCATGGGCGTACTCGTCATCGTGGCCCAGTTGGCCTCGCGTGCGGAGGACCGCTGGTACCTGCTGATCGTGGGGCTCTCCGTGCTCGTCGCCGTGCAGCCGCGCGCCATCACCGATCCCGGGCTCCAGCTCTCGTTCGCGGCGGTGGTGGGCCTCCTCGTCCTGGCGCGGCCACTCGCCGTCTGTGCGGCGGGCGTGCTCCCCGGACGTGTGGCGGAGGTCGCGGCGGCCTCGGTCGCGGCCTCGGTCGCGACGGCACCCGTCAGCATCCTCCGCTTTGAGCAGTACTCGGTCGTCGGACTCGCCGCCAACGTGGTCGCCGTTCCCGTGGCGGCTCCCACGGTCGTCGTCGCGATGGCGGGAGCGGTGCTGGGTGCCCTCGCCCATCCATTCGGGGTCCCCCTGACCTGGTGTGCGGGTATCGGAGCCGACGTGATCCGCATCACGGCGGGGGTGAGCGCGGCACTTCCGGGTGCGACCGCGGCACCGGGCCGCCTCGGTGCGGCGCTGGCGGTCGGTGTGGCGGTTCTCATCGTCCTCGCCGCACGACACCTCTGGCGCACCGACGCGACACCCCGCGGCTGGGCGGCGCGCCGTCGTCGCCGCGCAGCCCTCCTCGCCGGGGCCTGCGCCGGCCTCGTCGGTGCGGTGATCGTGGCCTCGGTGCTCCGCGAACGCCCACTGCCGTGGCCGACGACACCCGAGGTGGTGGTCCTCGACGTGGGCCAGGGCGATGCCATCCTGCTGCGGTCGCCCGACGGTACGGCGGCGCTCATCGACACCGGGCCTCCCGGCGAACCCGCCCCCGTGGTGAGTGCGCTCCGGCGAATGGGGGTTCGTCGCCTCGATCTCGTCGCAGTGACTCATCATCAGAGCGACCACGACGGTGCACTGGGCGACGTGGTGACGGCGACGGACGTGGGGACGGTGGCGGCGCCGGCCGTCGCGGTCGCGGAGGTGAGGGACGGGTTCGCGGGGCGGGAGCTCACGCCCCTGGTCGAGGGGCAGCGTATCGTCGTCGGATCCTGGGCGCTCGACGTCCTCTGGCCTCCCTCGCACCTCCGGGTCACCGATCCGAACGACGCGTCACTCGTCCTTCTGGCGCGTGCGCCCGGCGTCGCCGTCCTGCTCACCGGCGATGCGGAGGGGAAGGTCCTTCGGCGGGTGCGGTCGATGGACATCGACGTGCTCAAGGTGTCGCATCACGGGTCCGAGGATCCGGACCTGGCGGCAACCGTCGCGCGATTTCGCCCCGAGGTCGCCGTCATCTCGGTGGGCGCCGCCAACGCATACGGTCATCCGGCTCCGCCCACCACAGCCGCTCTGGCGAGCACCGGTGTCCGCACCTGGCGGACGGATCACCACGGGCACGTCGCGATCCGGGCGGAGTCCGGCACCGTGGCGGTCACGGCGGACGTTCGATGAAGCGCCGGCTGAGCAGCGGAGCCGCTTTCGGCGGCGAGCCCCTCTCGCCGCTCTGTGCAAGGTCGGCTCGTGGGTCCGTGCCGCCACTCGGTGCTCGCTGCTGTGGTGGGCGCCGCCCGTGTCGCCGGCGATTCGTGGACGGCGATCGGCGCTGCGCTCGACGCGTCCCGTCGGGGCGCCCAGAGGCGTTTCGGTGCCGCGTCCGACCGGCCTCCGACGGAGACGGCGACCGGGCTTCCGGCGATGGGGGAGCCGGCAACGAGGCACGGCTCCCGCATCGGGCCGGGTCAGGACGTCGCCGTCTCCGTCTCGTCCGCCGTGGAGGGCGTCGCCGCGACGACGGGTGCCGCGGTCGGCTCTCCTTCGATCGACACCTTCGGCAGCCATTCGAGCCATTTCGGCAGGTACCAGTTCTTCTCGCCGAGGAGGCTCATGACCGACGGGACGAGCACCCCGCGCACCAGGGTGGCGTCCAGCAGGATCGCGACGCCGAGGCCGAAGCCCATCTGCTGGAACATCACGAGGCGGCCGGTGGCGAACCCGCTGAACACCGCGACCATGATCAGCGCCGCGCCGGTGATCAGACGTCCGCTGGAGCTGATGCCGAAGGAGATCGCCCCGCGGGCGTCCCCGGTCCGGTTGAAGTGCTCCCGCATCCGTGAGAGCAGAAACACGTGGTAGTCCATTGACAGTCCGAACAGGACGGCGAAGAGGAAGATCGGTATCCATGCCTCGACGGTGTCGACCTGCTGGAACCCGAGGAGGTCGGCGCCGACGCCCTCCTGGCTCACCAGCGTGAGAAGGCCGAAGGCCGCGCCCACCGAGAGCAGGTTGAGGAGGATGGCGACCACCGGCACCACGATCGATCGGAACGCCAGGAGCAGGATCACGAACGAGAAGAACAGGACGATGGCGACCACGTACGGCAGGTAGCCACTCGAGATGTCGAAGTAGTCGACGTTGAACGCCGTGCTCCCGCCGACGTTCAGGCTTGTCACCTCACGCAGGTCGCGTACGGCCTGCTCGGCCTCCGGGCTCGTGCTGTCGGTGAGGAGCGGCACGGTCAGCACCCCGCCACGGTCACCATCGGATGCGACGAACGTCGGCTCACCGAGGACGGCGTTCTGGTTCGCGGCCTCCGTGATGGCCGCGACCTCCGCACGATTCTCCTCCGACTGCGGATCCCCCATGACGGGGATCCGCACCGGTGAGATGTCGCCGACCGAGAACTCCCGCTGCAGGGTCTCGAATGCCTGACGTGCATCCGACGTCGGCGGTAGCGCCGTCACGCCGGATGCTCCCGTGTTGATGCCGAGGTACGGGGTCGCCGCCAGTAGGAGGAGAAGGGTGGTGCCCACGAGCCACAGTGCCGGGCGGCGCATCACGGCGTGGACGATCCGCGCCCAGAATCCGCCCTCGAGCTGATCCGGCGTGCGTGACGCCAGCCTGCCCAGCCGACCGCGGTTCACACGGTCGCCGAGGAGCGAGAGGATCGCGGGAAGGAGCGTCAGGCCGGCGATGACGGCGGCGAAGGCGACGAGAATCGCGCCGATCGCGAGGCTGAGGAACACCGACATCGGAACGATCATCAGACCGAGCAGCGCCACGATGACGGTGAGACCGGAGAAGAAGACCGCACGTCCCGAGGTGGCGCCCGCCCGCTCGATGGCGTCCAGCTTCTCGAGACCGGCGGCGCGCTCCTCCCGGTAGCGGCTCAGGATGAACAGGGTGTAGTCGATGCCGAGCGCGAGCCCCATCATCGTCACCATGTTCTGGACGAAGAACGAGAGATCGCCGATCTGACCGACGAGCGCCGTCAGCGCGAGCGCCATCACGATTGACGTGACGGCCATGATGATCGGCACGAACGCCGCGACCACCGCTCCGAACACCAGGAGCAGGATGATGAGGCCGATGCCGATGCCGATCGACTCGCCCGCGACGAGGTCCTTCTCGGCGATGTGGTTCACCTCCTCGTTCATCGAGGCCAGGCCGGCCATCTTGATGTCGACGCCGTCGGTCCCGCTGGCCGCATGGGTGATCTCGGTGACCCGCGAGATCTCGTCGTTCGCATCGGTGAGGTCACCGGCCATCTGAACCGCGATGAGCGCGATCGAACCGTCCTCCGAGACCAGTGCCGGGCTGGCGCTGGGCGGGATCACCCGCGTCACGTACTCGGGGCCGAGTGCACTGATCTGACGCGCCAGATCGTCCGCGAAGACAATGCGTTCGGGGTCGCGGAACGTCGAACCGGACGGTGCCGTCAGCACCACCTGCTCGTAGACGGCCTCGGTCTGGCCGAGCTCGGTCATCTGGTCATCCGCGCGGACGGCCTCGGGCGAGTTCACGAAGGTGAAGGAGGGGCTCAGCACCCCCGGCAGCAACGTGGCGATCGTGACCACCGCGGCGACCAGGCCGAGGACCCAGACGCCCACGGTGAGCTTGGGGTGCTCGGCGCTACGCCGCGCCAGCTTCTGAGTCGAGAACATCAGTCCGCTCCCTTCGTGGGATTCGGTTCCTTTTCGAGTGATGCGACGACTGCGGGGTCGACGCCCATGCCGCGCAGGGCGAAGACCACGTAGTCGTCGACGTGGGGGTTGATGGTGCGCTCGCCACCGCGCAGGCATTCGATGTACTCGCTGCCGACGTACGACGTGACGAGCCGGTACGCGGTCATGGCGGGGTCGAGCGCGGGATCCAGGTCGCCGTCGGCCTGGGCGGCGCGGACGAGGTCCTCCACCGCCGTGAACCAGAAGGCGAACGGGTCGACGTCCTCCGCATCCGGCTCCGCGCGAAGCTCGAGACAGAGTCGACCGAGGAGGACCATCGACGGCGATTCGGCGCTGGCCGCGGCCACGGCATGGGGAAGGGCCACCAGCATCTCGAACGGGGACAGCGACGAATCGACGGCGCCCATGGCCATCGCCTGCTGTGCCGTGCAGGCGCTCCGGGCCACCTCCGTGCCAAGCAGTGCCTTGCTCGGGAAGTGAAAGTAGAAGCCGCCCTTCGTCACTCCGCTGGCGGTCATGATCGCGCTCACCGGTGTGGTGACATAGCCGCGGGTGATGAAGAGGTCGGTGGCGGCGTCGAGGATCCGCTGCCGGGTCTCGGCGCCGCGTTCGGTCTGCTTCGGGGGCGGTGGCGTCATGCGCTGCACCGTACAAACCGACCGGTCGGTTTGTCAAGGGCGCGTCGGCCAACGCCTCGGTGAAGCCGCGGTCTGCGCCGCTACCGAGACATCGACCAGGCCACGGAGTAGGCCGCTGGTGCCTGGCACCAGCGGCCTACTCCGTCCCATCGGCGAACGTCGGTTTCACGCCTATTGCAGGCAGTTCATGAATGCCCCGGAGGCAGGTGAGGCCGCTGGTGCCTGGTGCCTGATGTTATGGAGGGCTTCCTTGTTGTCTCGCGGGGTGCGAGGGGGT
>CAYSVH010000015.1:0-74719 GCA_964434425.1 uncultured Bifidobacteriaceae bacterium
ACCGGTAAGACGGGTTGGGAGGCGCTTGAGAAGTGGGTTGGTGGTGCTGCGGAGAAGGGTGGCGAGGTTGCTTCGGGGGCGGTGGCTACCGGTAAGACGGGTTGGGAGGCGCTTGAGAAGTGGGTTGGTGGTGCTGCGGAGAAGGGTGGCGAGGTTGCTTCGGGGGCGGTGGCCACCGGTAAGACGGGTTGGGAGGCGCTTGAGAAGTGGGTTGGTGGCGGCTCTGCCGACGCCGGCTCGTCGTCCGCGTCCTCCGGTCCGTCCGGCACGACGGGATGGGAAGCGCTCGACAAGTGGGTCGGAGGCGGATCCTCGGCACAGTCCGGCGACGCGGCGGACCTCAAGGAGGACCTCCAGCGGATCCGCGAGGACCTGCCCGCCACCGGTGAGAAGGCGGAGGCCGAGGCGGGCGGTTTCTGGGCCACGCTCAAGCGATTCTTCGGGGGTGGATGATCTGGGTCATACGCGATCGATGACCCGTCGGGTCGCCGGTCGACGTTAGTGTTGCCCGAATGGCGCGCGTGGTCCAGGAACATTCGGCCGGCGGCGTGACCCTCGTGCCCGTCGGGCGCGAGACCTTCGTCGCCCTGATCGAGGTCCAGGGACACTCCGTCCTCGCCCTGCCCAAAGGGCACATCGAAAAGGGCGAGACCTCCGAGGGGGCCGCGGTCCGTGAGGTTCGCGAGGAGACCGGCATCAGCACCGCTCTGCTCGCGCCCCTCGGAGACATCGACTACACCTTCTATTCGCGCCGCCAGCGCACCCGGGTCCGCAAGCGCGTCGACTTCTATCTGCTCGAGTACCGGTCCGGTTCGCCGTGGTACTTCAACGAGGAGGCCGACGCCGTGCGGCTGGTGCGACTGTCGGAGGTGCTGCACGCCGTCTCGTACCCGGGGGAGCGGGAGATCATCCGGCGGGCCCTCACCGAGATCCGCCAGGGCATCGGGCGGCCGCAGCCGGTGCCCGCGTAGCCATCTCGTCGCAGGGAGGGCTCGCCCGATCAGCGGCGAACACGGAACGTGGTGCCCCGGCACCCGTTGTCCGTGATCCCGATCGCTCGGAGCGTGCCTGGTGTTCGCCCTCAACTTCTATTCGCCCCTCTTCGTCGACCAGCTCCGCAAGGGGCGCAAGACGGCCACGATCCGGCTGGGCGACAAGCGCCACAAGTACAAGAAGGGGCAGATCGTGTGGATCACCGTCGGCCATCGCCACGGCCCGCGCCAGAAGATCTTCGCGGCGATCATCGACCAGGTGGACGTGAAGCCCATCCGCGAACTCACGCAGCGTGAGATCGAGCGGGACAACCCGGAGTTCCGGCTCGTCGAGGACACGATCCACTTCCTCTCGCACATCTACGCGCGCGAGGTCGGTCTGGATGACGAGGTCTCGATCATCCACTTCAGCGAGGTCATCGAGTACCCGTCCCTGAAGTAGCCCGCGACGGTCACGCGGCGAATGCGTGTCGAGGTGCCTGGTGGCCAGGCCCCCGTGGGGCATTCGCGGCCCGCTCTTCCCGTTGACGGGGTTGGGCAGTAACGTGGAGCCATGAAGCGCATCCGGGCGGGCTGGCAGTTGACCAAGAAGAGCTGGCGGGTGCTGTCGGATTCGCCCGGCCTCGTGAAGTTCCCGCTCGTCGGGGGGCTCTTCGCGCTCCTCGTGGCGGTCATCGTCATCGCTCCGGGGCTCTATCTGATCGAGGACGGGTTCGAGGTGGCCGGCGGGATCGTCGTCGCGGTCGGCGCCTATCTCGTCGCCTTCATCACCTACTACTTCGCCGTCGGGCTGGCGCACAACGCCGACCGGCGCATGCAGGGCGAGTCGCCGTCCTTCAGCGAGGGGATGGCCCTCGCCTCGCATCGAACGGTCGCGGTCGCCGGCTGGGCGTTCGTGGCCACCGTCGTCGTCACCATCATCCGCGCGATCCGCGAACGCTTCGGGATCGCCGGTGCGATCTTCGGCGGGCTGGCGGGTGCGGCCTGGGGGGTTCTCACCTTCCTCGCGGTTCCGGTGATCGCCATGGAAGGGACCGGTCCCATCGCCACCCTGAAGCGCTGCGGGCACCTGATCCGGAGCCGCTGGGGCGAGCAGATCACGGGCACCATCGCGATCGGCGGCCTCGTCTTTCTGGTGGGCATCCTCCCGGGGATCCTCCTGATCGTGGCCGGCACCGCGGTCTGGGCGACGACGGGCGTCATCGGGGCGTTCCTCATCGGCTGCGGGATCCTGGTGGTCATCGCGGCCGCACTGGTGCAGCAGGCGCTTGCGACCATCTTCGGTGTCGCCGTCTATCACTACGTTGCCGAGGAACGGGCGATGGGCGGCTTCACCACGGACGAACTGCAGGGTGCGGTTCGCCGAAAGGGCGGTCCGGAGCCGGCCACGATCTGAGCGGTACGGCGGTGCGGATCCACCGCCTCCACCGAGTCGGTCTCTTCGTCCGGCATGGCGATGCGGCGCACCCCGCCGGTGATCACCGCTCCCAGCGGGCCCCGTTCGGTCTGCCCTGCCCCTCCGGTCGGCCGTGGAGCCGGAAGCCCGTCGTGCGAATCATGATTCATGAAATGAAAACTTCTTCATGTTGGTGATACGGTTTCGTCTCCCCTGAGAGGAGCGATGCTGGGAATCCCCCTTCACCAGGCCAAGGCAGAACTGTTCAGGACGCTCGGACATCCGGCGCGTATCCGAATCCTCGAACTTCTGGACGAGCGTGATCACGCCGTCTATGAGCTCTTGGAACGGATCGACATCGAGCCGAGCAACCTGTCACAGCAACTCGCCGTCCTGCGTCGAACGTCGCTCGTCACGTCGCGTCGGGAACGGGGTACCGTCATATACGCCATCTCGGTTCCCGAGGTGCGCGATCTGCTGCTCGCCGCGCGGATCATCCTGCGAGGGCTCGCGACCAATCACGAGGAACTCGACGCCCAGATCGCGTCGCTTGCGCCACCCTCCTCGGCCGCGTGACCACATCGCATACCGGTGGCCCCTCGGCGGCCGGCCGGGCCGTCGGCTCGACCCCGAACGCGTTCCGCTCACTGCGTCGCCTCCTTCCCCGCCGGTCCGACTGGGTTCCAACCGCGATCGGCGCCGATCTGCTCGCCGGCCTCATGGTCGCTCTGGTGGCGCTGCCGCTCGCGTTGGGCTTCGGTGCCAGCGCCGGGATGGGGGCGTCGTCGGGGCTCATCACCGCGATCATCGCCGGTGCCGTCGCCGCCGTCTTCGGCGGAAGCCGCGTGCAGGTCAGCGGCCCGACGGGCGCCATGACCGTCGTTCTCATCCCGATCATGGCCAGCCATGGTGCCGGTGGCATCCTGCTGGTGGGGCTTCTCGCCGGAGTGATGCTGATCGCTCTCGGCATCGCGGGGATCGGCCGTGTCATCCGCTATCTCCCCGTCACCGTCGTCGAGGGCTTCACCGCCGGCATCGCGATCATCATCGCCCTCCAGCAGGTGCCGTCCGCGCTCGGCGTCTCGGCCGGTCACGACGCGGTGCTGCCCGCGACGGCGGCGGCCATCGCCGACTGGTTCCGCTCACCAAAGGCGCTCGCCCCCGTCGTCACGCTCGCCGCGGTCGTCCTCATCCTGCTTCTGGCACGCAGCCTGCGCACACTGCCCGGGGCGCTCGTGGCCGTCGTCGCCGTGACCGCATGCAACGGCCTTCTGGGCTGGGGCCTCCCGACGATCGGCGCGATCCCGTCCCGCCTGCCGATGCCGAGTGTTCCCGCCGTCGACCTCGGGCTGATCGGCGCGCTGATCCTGCCCGCCCTCGCGGTGGCCGCTCTCGCCTCGCTCGAGAGCCTGCTCTCGGCGACGGCCGCCGATGCCATGACGGTGGGGAAGCGCCACGACCCCGATCGGGAGCTGGTGGGTCAGGGCCTCGCCAACCTCGCCGCGCCTCTGTTCGGAGGAGTGCCCGCCACGGCGGCGATCGCCCGCACCGCGGTCAACGTCCGGTCCGGGGCGCGTACCCGCCTGGCGGCGCTTGTGCATTCGGTGGTCCTGCTCCTGATCGTCCTGGTCGCGAGTGGCCTGGTGGCCGAGATCCCCCTGGTGGCCCTGGCGGGCGTCCTCATCGCGACGGCCATCCAGATGATCAAGGTGTCGAGCCTCCGTGCGCTGGCGCGCTCGACCCGAGGCGATGCGGCCGCCCTCATCCTCACCGCGGCCGCAACGGTGATCTTCGATCTCGTCACGGCGGTCCTCATCGGGCTGGTGGTCGCCGGGTTCTTCGCGATCCGCCAGACGGCGCGTACGGCGCGACTCGACGAGATGCCGCTCGACGACTCGGACCACACGGCGGAGGAACAGCGACTTCTCGACGACCACATCGTCGCGTTCCGCATCGACGGGCCGCTGTTCTTCGGTGCGGCACACGACTTCCTCCTCGAGCTGACCCAGGTGAGCCGCGTGCACGTGGTCGTCCTGAGGCTCGCACGCGTGACGACGATCGACGCCACCGGTGCACACGTCCTCGCCGACATCATCGAGCGCCTGGAGCGCGATGGCATCACGGTGATACTCTCGGGCGCGCGTCCGGAGCACGAGCGCGTCCTGCGCGAGATGGGGGTCCACGAGCGTCTGGCCCATGTGCGGCACCTGTTCGCCACGACCCCGGAGGCCATCGCGCACGCGCGTGAGCACGTCGCGCGGCTGGGGCACCCGCACCGGGACGCGGCGACATCTGCCGCCCCTGGCTGAGTCGATCGGCGCGCTGGGCGGGTCGATTGCGGCGGCTGCGCGGGAAACGCTCTTGCGCTATCCTCTGGCACTCAGATCCTGAGAGTGCCAATACAAGGAGAGCAGATGGGGCTGAAGCCGCTGGGCGACAGAATCGTCGTCCGTCAGATCGAGGCCGAGGAGGTCACCGCGAGCGGGATCGTCCTCCCCGACACCGCACAGGAGAAGCCGCTCCGCGGCGAGGTTCTCGCCGTCGGTGAGGGACGCTGGGAGAACGGCACGCGCGTACCGCTCGACGTCGCCGCCGGTGATGAGGTCATCTACTCCAAGTACGGCGGCACCGAGGTGTCCGTCGACGGCGAGGATCTCCTCATCCTTCGTGAGTCCGATGTTCTCGCCAAGGCGGTGAAGTAGATGCCGCACAAGGAGATCAAGTTCCATGAGGACGCACGCCGTGCTCTCGAGCGTGGCGTCAACACCCTCGCGGACGCCGTCAAGGTGACCCTCGGTCCGAAGGGCCGCTACGTCGTCCTCAAGCGTCCGTTCGGCGCCCCCACCATCACCAACGACGGTGTCACCATCGCCCGCGAGATCGAGTGCGACGACCCGTTCGAGAATCAGGGCGCGCAGCTCGTGCGCGAGGTCGCCACCGCGACCAACGACATCGCCGGTGACGGAACCACCACGGCCACCGTCCTGGCCCAGGCGATCGTGCGCGAGGGCGTGAAGAACGTCGCCGCCGGCGCCAACCCGATGGGCCTCAAGCGGGGCATCGAGGCCGCCGTCGCCGTCGTCACCGACGCGGTCCTCGAGGCCGCGACGCCGGTGAAGGGCAAGGAGGACATCGCCCGGGTCGCGACGATCTCGGCGCGTGACCGTGAGATCGGTGACATCATCGCCGACGCGATCGAGAAGGTCGGCAAGGACGGCGTCGTCAACGTCGAGGAGGGGCAGACCTTCGGCATGGACCTCGAGTTCACCGAGGGCATGCAGTTCGACAAGGGCTACGTCTCGCCGTACATGGTCACCGACCAGGAGCGCATGGAGGCCGTCCTCGAGGACGCCTACGTGCTCGCCCACGGTGGCAAGGTCAGCGCCGTCAAGGACATCCTGCCGCTTCTCGAGCAGGTCATCCAGACCGGCAAGCCGCTCCTCATCATCGCCGAGGACTTCGAGGGCGAGGCCCTCGCGACCCTCGTGGTCAACAAGCTCCGTGGAACCTTCACCGGCATCGTCGTGAAGGCCCCCGGCTTCGGCGACCGCCGCAAGCGTCTCCTCGAGGACATCGCCGTCCTCACGGGTGGCGAGCAGATCAGCGGGGAGATGGGCCACAAGCTCGAGAACACGCAGCTCTCGCAGCTGGGTCGCGCGCGTCGCATCGTGGTGGGCAAGGACTTCACCACCATCATCGACGGTGCCGGTGACCCGGAGGAGATCAAGGCCCGCATCGCCACGGTGAAGACCGAGATCGAGAACTCCGACTCGGACTACGACCGTGAGAAGCTCCAGGAGCGTCTCGCGAAGCTGGCCGGTGGTGTGGCCGTGGTGAAGGTCGGTGCCGCGACCGAGACGGAGATGAAGGAGAAGAAGCACCGCGTGGAGGACGCCCTCCAGGCGACCCGTGCCGCTCTCGAGGAGGGCATCGTGCCGGGTGGCGGTATCGCCCTCATCAACGCTCTCCCCGCGCTCGACAAGCTCGAGCTCGAGGGCGAGGAGGCCGTCGGTGCCTCCATCGTGCGCCGTGCGCTCGAGGAGCCCCTTCGTCAGCTGGCCGCGAACGCCGGGCTCGAGGGCTCGGTCGTCGTGGGCAAGATCAAGGACCTGAAGCCGGGCCGTGGTCTCAACGTCGACACCGGCGAGTACGTGGACCTGGTCAAGGAGGGTGTCATCGACCCCGCCATGGTGACCCGCTCCGCGCTGTTGAACGCCGCGTCGATCGCGAAGAACGTCATCACCACGGAGTGCCTCATCGTCGAGGCGCCCGAGAAGCCGGAAGAGGGCGGCTCGGTCACGAGCGCGAACCTCGCCGGTGGCATGCCCGACTTCTAGTCGTCCGCGACATCACCTGCGGTACCGTGGGGCCCGCTTCGGCGGGCCCCACGTCATTTCCGGCGGGTTGCGCGCGACGCCGCCCGCCGGTTCACGGGTGTCGGCTGCCGACGGGCCGCCGTGAGGAGCGCCGGAATCGCGGCCGGCCGTGGTGCCGCCGATCGGGCACCGCCCGAGACGCGGGTCGTCGCGCAGCGGCCCCGGGCCGAGGTTCCGGACGGACGTTGTCAGGTGGTCGTCGGTGATGTGCCCCGCACCAGCGACATCGCCTGGCGTGCGATCTCAAGCTCTTCGTTCGTCGGGATCACGAGTACGCGCACACGCGACTCCACCGTGGCGATGTCGCGTGCCTCGCGGGAGTCGGATGCGTTGGCCGCCGCATCCAGCGCGATGCCCAGTCCGTCCAGGCCGGCGATGCACCGTGCGCGGACGGGCGCCGAGTTCTCGCCGACCCCGGCGGTGAACACGACCGCATCCACCCTGCCGAGGATCGCTGTGTACGCGCCGATGTACTTGCGGATCCGGTAGCAGTAGACGTCCAGCGCGAGCTCCGCCGAGGTGTCGCCACCCAGTGCGGCGTCCACCAGGTCGCGCATGTCCTGCCGCCCGCAGAGGCCCAGCACACCGGAACGCGTGTTGAAGATCTCGTCGATGAGATCGATGTCGTAGCCGGCCACACGGGCCAGGTGGAACACGGCCGCGGCATCGATGTCTCCGGTTCTCGTCCCCATGACAAGTCCTTCGAGTGGGGTGAGACCCATCGATGTGTCGACCGACTCCCCGGCGCGGACGGCGCAGGCCGATGCCCCGTTGCCGAGGTGGAGGACGATGACGTTGGTCTCGTCGGGCGTCCGGCCCAGGATGCGGGCCGCCTCACGTGAGACGTAGGCGTGCGAGGTCCCATGGAACCCGTAACGACGGATGCGGTACCGCTCGGCGACCTCACGATCGAGCGCGTAGGTGCGCGCGACGGGAGGCATCGTGGCATGGAAGGCGGTGTCGAACACCGCCACGTGCGGGACGGCGGGGAAGATCTCGCGCGCCCCCCGGATGCCGGAGGTGTTGGCCGGGTTGTGAAGCGGGGCCAGATCGGCCAACTCGTCCACGGCTGCCAGGACCGGGTCGTCGATGAGGACGGATCCGCCGAACGAATCGGCGCCCTGCGCCACGCGGTGCCCGACCACGGCGATTCCCGCGGCGGTCAGCGACGGGCCGTGTGCTGCGAAGGCCTCCTGCATCGCCGTCATGGCGGCGCGATGGTCCGTGACGGTGATGTCGTGGGCCCAGGATCCCTCCGCCGTGGTGTGGGTGATGCGACCGCCGTCCGACCCGATGCGCTCGACGAGACCCGTCGCGTAGGCGACGGCCGCGTCGGGATCCACGACCTGGTACTTCAGGGACGACGACCCGGAGTTGATGACCAGCACCGTCACGCGGGCAGTCCCTGCGCCTGGATCGCGGTGATGGCGACGGTGTTCACGATGTCGTGCACCAGGGCACCCCGGGACAGGTCGTTGACCGGCCGGTTCAGTCCCTGCAGCACGGGACCGATCGCCACGGCTCCCGCGGATCGCTGCACGGCCTTGTAGGTGTTGTTGCCCGTGTTCAGGTCGGGGAAGACGAACACCGTGGCCCGCCCGGCCACCTGGGAGTCGGGGAGCTTCGTCCGGGCCACGGACGCGTCCACGGCGGCGTCGTACTGGATGGGGCCCTCCACGTCCAGGTCCGGGGCATTCCGGCGGACGATGCCGGTTGCCTCGCGGACCTTGTCGACATCGACGCCCGCACCCGAGTCGCCCGTCGAGTAGGAGAGCATCGCGACGCGCGGGGTCACCCCGAACTGTACGGCCGTCGTGGCGGACGAGATGGCGATGTCGGCCAGTTGCTCGGCCGTCGGATCGGGGTTCACCGCGCAGTCGCCGTAGACCAGGACGCGATCGACCAGGCACATGAAGAGCACGGACGAGACCACCGACACACCCGGAACGGTCCGGATGATCTCGAACGCCGGCCGGATGGTGTGGGCGGTGGTGTGCGCCGCACCCGACACCATGCCGTCCGCGAGGCCCAGATGAACCATGAGGGTCCCGAAGTAGGAGGGGTCGACGACGACCTCTCGTGCGCGATCGAGCGTCATCCCCTTCGCGGCGCGCAGTTCGGCGTAGACGGCGGCGAACCGTTCGCGATGCTCGGACGTGTCGGGAGTGATGATGTCCGCGGCCGAGAGGTCGAGGGCCAGTTCGCTGCCGCGCGCCCGGATCCGTGACGCGTCCCCCAGGATCGTGATGTCGACGGCCTCCCGTGCGAGCAGCGTGCTCGCGGCGCGCAGGATGCGATCGTCCCCGCCCTCCGGGAGCACGATCCGACGGCGATCGGACCGTGCCCGCTCGATCAGGTCGTACTCGAACATGAGTGGGGTGACCACCTCCGAACGCGGGAGGTTGACCGAGGCCAGCAGCCGCTCGCCGTCGACGTGCTGGCTGAACGTCGATCGCGCCAGGTCGATCTTGCGGTGCGAACCCCGCGAGAACAGCCCGACGGTCTTCGCCATGCGCCGGGCGGCGTCGTAGGTACCGAGCTCCGTCGCGATGATCGGCAGCCGCTGACCCAGCCCCTCGAGCAGCCGGGAGAGCTGCGCGGACGGGAGGAACCCTCCGTTCAGGATGAGACCCGACAGCGAGGGGAAGCTCTCGGCGGCATGCGCGTTCACCACCGTCAGCACCACGTCGGAGCGATCGCCTGCCACCACGATGGCCGCACCCTCCTCCAGCCGCAGGAGGACGTTGTCGACCGTCATGGCACCCACGATGGTCGTCTCCGCCTCACGGTCGAGCAGCTCGGGGTTGCCGCTCAGGAGCCGGCCGTCGACGGCGGCCATCAGATCGGCGACGGTGGGTGCGGAGAGGAGGGGGACGTTCGGCATGACCCACGTCGGCACGGATTCGCGCGACAGCGCGTCGCGAATCTCGTCGAGGCGTCCGGGGTCGGCCCGGTTCACCACGACCGCGACCACCTCGGCGTGCTCCGCGCGAAGCTCCGCGCGGGCGACATCGACGGCCTGACGCACCTCGATGCCGGTGCGCTCCAGTCCCGTGCTCACCAGCACGACACCGGACCCGAGGTTGGTGGCGATGCGCGCGTTGTACGAGAGCTCGGTGGGGCTGGTGACGTCCGTGTAGTCGGAGCCGATGATCACCACCGCGTCGCAGCGTGCCTCGATGCGCCGGTAGCGGGCGACGATCGCGGCGAGCGCGGCGTCCGGGTCCGCATGCACGTCGTCATACGTCACCCCGACGCAGTCGGCGTAGTCGAGGTCGATGCCGCCGTGATGGAGCAGCGACTCCAGGACATCGTCGGGTCGCCCACCGCCCTTCGTGATCGGGCGGAAGACGCCCACGCGTACCTGGGCGGCGAAGAGCTCGATCAGCCCCAGGGCAATCGCGGCCTTTCCCGTATGACCCTCCGATGAGGTGACGTACACGCTTCGTGCCATCAGGCTCCGTTCGTCGTCCGGTTCGCGCGGGCGGATTCTGCCGTGCGCCCGGGACGCGGGATGGATTCGCGGTTCGGTCGGGGCGTCGACCGCCGGGTTCGGTCCGGCGGTTGCAGCGGTGGTGTGCGGCACGGGATGAGGCCTCGGATCGGGGAGGGAGGCACCGATTCTCCTGCGGTCGGCTCTGTGGAGGGGTGTCGTCCGAGTGGCGCGGCGGTGTCGGTTCGGTTACGGCGAGGTCCGCCCAACGTCGCGATCCGGGGCATCCCGGTCGGGGCCCGCCGCGTTGGCGTCGGGCGTGCCCGCCGCGTCAGCCGGCGTCGATGTCGTCCAGTCCTGCGACGCGCACGGTCTCGGCGAGCCGGTCCGTGTCCGCATCGATCCAATCGGGTGGTGGCAGGATGTGCGCCCATGCGCGTGCGGGCGCCTGTCCGAACTCGTGACCGTGCCCCGCCGGAACGCTGTTCGCGACCATCTGATCGGCGGCGACCTGAAGCATCGTCACCATGGGGATCCAGCGCATCTTGGGCAGGACGCCGTCGCCGCGCGGCTCGCGCAGCCAATCCGGCTTGTGGAGGGCGAGCCCCCAGGTCCACCAGGTCACCGGATCGTTCGGGTGCTGGAGGTATCCGACCCGGGTTCCGGCCCAGCTCTCCTCGCCGGGCCAGGTGTCGCCGTCGGCGGAGAACCGGACGATCGCGCCCTCACGGTATGTCGGCTCGACGGCACGTGTCCCCGGATCGCGATCCTCGGTGAACTGTGACCAGAGTCGGTTGTCGCCGGGTGGACCGACGAAGAGAACCCCGTCGGTGCGCACGCTGAAGTCCTGTGCGCCCGAGAAGGCCGCCTCACCGCCGAACGAGCCCAGGCTCTCGCCGCTCACGACGAGCTTCGGGCGCCTGGCCGCGGGCAACGCCCGCCAGCGTTCGAAGACGGCCTCGAAGAGGTACCGCCCCGCGTCCTGGGCGCGCTCGCCGTCGACGAGGAACGACATCCAGCTGGGCAGGTACGAGTACTGCATGCTCACGGTCGCGACGTCGCCGTTCCACATGAACTCGAGCGCCTTGGCCTGGTTCTCGTTGATCCATCCTCGACCGGTCCCGGTGGCGACGTTGATCACGGCACGGTCGAATCCTCCGGTCCGCTCCAGCTCATCGGCCGCGAGCTCGGCCTCCTCCCGCAGGTTGATCGTGCCGTCGACGCCCACACCGACGTAGGCGCGGACCGGTTGTACGGCACGGCGACCGCTGAACGTCGAGATCTCGTCGGCGGTGGGGGTGTTCGCGATGAAGACCCGGCCCTGCCGGCCCAGGTCCTCCCACGGGACGAGCGAGCTGGGACCCCCTGAGAGGTGCGCGCTCGTCGGTGCGGGGAGGTCGGTCGAGAACTCCTGGTTGACCGCCATGAAGACGGAGTCCATGCGCTCGAGCAGACGACCGAAGAACAGGTTGTCGATGACGCCGTAGGTGCTGAGGCCGACGAGCAGCGCCCCGAGGACGATGGCCACCCGGGCGGGCAGCACCCGTGCGATCTGCCGGCCGAGGAAGCGGCTCGCCGCCCGCACCAGCCGTGCGAGGACGAGCACCGGTGCGAAGACCAGGACCGCCACCAGGACCAGCACCGTGATGTGGCCGTAGCCGATCAGCTCCGTGCTGACGAGTTCACGGAGCTCCCGTTGCCACCGCAGGTAGAGGATGAGCATCACGATGGCGCCCACGCCGCCGACACCGGCCAGGATGCGCCAGGCCCACACGCGGGTCGTCCCGGTCAGCCGGACACCGAAGCTCCGGATGATCCAGCCGGCCAGCGCACCGACCCCGTACCCGATCAGTGCGGCCACGCCGCAGAGGAGCCCCTGGAAGGCCGCAGGCCGTGGCAGGAGCGACGGTGTCAGCGCCACCAGGGCGAAGGCGACCGCACCGGCGACCGGTGCGAAGGGCATGCGATCGAGGCGCCATGGGATCGGAGCGGGCATTCGAGTGACCTCAGTTTCCGGCGAGGGTGTGATGCAACGCGCCGACGATGGTGCCGGCGGAGTTTACTGTCCAGTGGACGAGCGCCGGAGCGATGAGGCTGCCGGATCGTCGACGAAGTTCGGAGAGGATGACACCTGCGATCGTCATGGCGATGACGACCGTCACCACGACCACGACGCTCGCGAGGACGTCGCCCGCGAATCGCTCGAGGCCCTCGTTGGTGCGCAGCGAGACGATGGCGATGGGAACGTGCCAGAGACCGAAGAGGACGGACGAGACGACGGTGGCGCGCACGTGTCCGCGGTGACGTGCGATGTATCCCCACAGCACGCCGCGGAAAGCGATCTCCTCGAGCAACACGGTGCGCAACGGGATGACCACGAGCACCTTCATCAGCACTCCGGCCGCTCCGTCGGGAGTGCGATCGTCGTCGAAGGCCGAGGTCAGGGACGGGAGGAACGCGGCCACGGTGAACGCGACGAGGACCAATGCCGAGATCACCCCGCCCCAGCGAAGACCGGCGCCGAACCGATCTCGGGAGAGTCCGATGTCGACCCGTGTGACGCCGGCACGGTGCGCCACCAGCAGGATGACGATGGTTCCGGCCACGGCCACGACGACGGTCCAGCGCGCCTGGTCGGCCAGGATGACGTCGACCACGACGAGAACCGCGATGAGCGCTGCCAGAACCCGGGTCACCGGCTCAGGTGGGTGGACGGCGAGAGAGGGCGAGGACGCGGGTGGCGGGGCGTGTGCCACCTGCACACATCGGGCGGTGCACCGTCTGCGATGTGCCGGACGGGATCGGCCGCATGCGGGAAGCCGCGGTCGGACGGGGCCTGAGCGGGCACACCACCGGAGTGGCGACGGGCCGGCGACCGGGTCGGAGAGGATCGGTCGGGATGATCGGCGCCATTCGCGATGAGGTTAGCGGCGGACCGACGAACTGCGGCGTGGTCCGGGTGGGCACTCCCGCGCCTGAACGCCGAGGTGGCCGGTCGGGATGGCGGTGTCGTCGGAGGACGATCATCCGCCCCTGAGACGTGCCCCCGTCTGGGGGTGGCCGGTCGGCGTGGGGCGTTCGCCTCGCCGTGTCCGACCCGCGTACTGTGCGGACCGTGAGGACGGATCGGACACCGGCATGGTGGTCATCGGGAACCACGGTCGCCGTGGCGCACGACGTGCGCAGCATGCACAACGTCGGTGCGATCTTCCGGACCGCCGACGGCGCGGGATTCGCGGGTGTCGTTCTCTCGGGCATCAGCGGGGCGCCACCGGATCCGCGGATCGCGAAGGTCGCTCTCGGTGCGGAGGAGACGCTCCCCTTCGCGGAGGTCCGCGATCTGAACGCTCTCCTCCTTCTGCTGGCCGATGCCTGGGTGGTCCTTCTCGAGCAGGATGAGCGCGCCGTGGCGGTCCAGGCGGCTCCGCCGCCGCCCGCCGCTCGGCGGGTCGCGCTCGTCGTCTGCGGTGAACTGGACGGGGCGCCGGCTGCCCTTGCCGATCGTGCCGACGTCATCCTCGAGATCCCGATGCTCGGCCAGAAGGAGAGCCTCAACGTCTCGGTGGCGTTCGGCGTCGGCGCCTACTCCCAGGCGGTGATCGAAGGGGATGTCGAGCGGGGACTCCTGCGCCATCGCGGACGTCGTCCGGTTCGGGACGGCGTGCTCACACGCGGGCTCACCCAGGGCGAGGATCCGGACCGCTGACCCCGCGCGGTCGGCTCGGAGGGCGGAGCGGCCACCCGGCCCCTGTGCGCGGCCGGCCGAACGCCGGACCAGGCCACGAACGAGTGCGGCCCGGCTCCCCGGTGTACGGAGAGCCGGGCCGCACGTATTCGCGATCAGTGGTCGGCGCCGGTCACCGGGGTGTCCGAGCCGATGGAGATCGACCTACCACGGGCGCCTCCTTTCCGCGCGTCCCGTCCCACCCGGGACGGTGGATCCGACGGCGGGTTGTGCGTCTCTCGGTACCAGGTGCATCCGAGGGGGCCGAGCGCTTCCGGCGGTCGTCATCGCGGACGTGCGACGCAGGAGCGTCGTGGGGTGGCTGGGTCGTGGCCATCGACCCGACGTGGTCCCCGTTCTGTCGATCCGGATGGGCGCGGTCACGTCGTCCTCGCCTTCGAGTGAGCGATCCTCCCGAGGGAGCATCACCGATGCACTGACAGTGTCCCTCTCGGGGGCATCCACGTCAAGGGGATGTTCACACCGGGATGCCCGGGCCGGACCGCCGGGCGCACCGGGATCAGTTGTCCGACGAGGGAACCTCGCTGTTGGGGGCGATGATGCGGTCGATCAGCCCGTACTCCTCGGCCTCCTGCGCGGTGAAGAAGCGGTCGCGCTCCGAGTCCTCGTGGATCTGCTCGGCGGTCTTGCCCGTGTGCTCGGCCAGGATCTCGTCGAGCCGGTCGCGGATGGCGAGGGCCTCGCGGGCGTGGATCTCGATGTCGGTCGCCTGACCCGAGAACCCTCCCGAGACCTGATGGATCAGCACCCGCGAGTTGGGGAGGGCCATGCGCTTTCCCTTGGTGCCGCCCGCGAGGAGCACCGCGCCCATGCTCATCGCGACGCCCACGCAGATGGTCTGCACGTCGGGCTTGATGAACTGCATCGTGTCGTAGATGGCGAGGCCCGCGTACACCGACCCGCCCGGCGAGTTGATGTAGAGCGAGATCTCCTTGTCCGGATCGTCGCTCGACAGGTGCAGAAGCTGGGCCACCACGAGGTTCGCGATCTGGTCGTCGATCGGCGTGCCCAGGAAGATGATGCGCTCGTTGAGCAGGCGGGAGTAGATGTCGAACGAACGCTCACCGCGTGAGGTTTGCTCGATGACCATCGGAATGAGTGGGCTCACGTCTGCCGGGTCCTTTCCGCGTGGGTATCCACAGGGCGTGGTGCCAGCGTAGCGAGGACCCGTCCGGTGGGGCCCCGACGACGTCACGTCCTGTGTGGCCCTCCTCGACCCGGGAGGGCGGCGGCGTGCGTCCGGCGACGTGGTGAGGATGCGGTCCTCAGTCGCCGTCACGTCGTGGGGGCGGCGGGCCTCCGGAGCGCCGGATCCACAGGATGAACGCGGCGAACCCGGTCGCCAGGCTCGCGGCCACGAACGGCAGGAGGACGGCCGCCACCCCGGTGTTTCCGCTGCGCGCGACGATCAGCGCCAGCATCGTGAAGACCGCGACCCACACGATCGTGAGCCGGCCGAAGGTGCCGAGTCCCGTCCCCCGTTCGCCATCCCGGCGCGCGACATCGGCGACGACGACCACGACCAGGGCGAGGACCGACGCGATCGTGAAACCCGCGAGCGACGGAATACCCGTGATCTGTTCATTGAGCACGGCGAGGAGGACGAGCCAGGTGGGGATCCCGATCAGGGCCGCCCGTCCGCACCGCCGCGTCAGGCGATCGATCACATCCCAGTCGTCCTGCGGCCGGCGGGGTTCGTGTCGTTCGTGAGGGGGAGACGGTGTCATGTGTGAAACAGCCTAGTGTCCCGCGTCAGAGTGCCGAGCGAATCTCCGGCGAGGTACGGACGCACGACCGCCCGGAGTATCGGGAATCTCCTGGCGGTCGAGGACACCGCCTCGCGATGAGATGCAGCCGGTAAACGACCACGAACCTCTGACTCAGGGACACGAGATGGTTCTCACCGTGGCACTGTGGTGCGGTAGACGTTCCCGGTGACACTTGCGGACGTGGAAGGAGCGCCCTGTCCCCATCGGCCCGTGACACCGGTCATCACGGCTGTGCCGGCCCTTGCCCGCGACGTGACCGTCGATCCGGTCGCGCGGGAGCACGGCAGGACGCCCGCGAACGCGCGTACCATCGGTCACGTGATTCTGGACGGTCTCTCCCCCGAGCAGCGTGACGCCGTCACCCATCCCTCGGGGCCGATGCTTGTGGTCGCCGGTGCGGGTTCCGGGAAGACGCGCGTGCTCACACATCGTGTGGCGTGGCTGGTCGAGAACGGCGCACAACCCGACGAGATCGTCGCCCTCACCTTCAGCTCCCGGGCGGCCGACGAACTGCGCTCGCGGGCAGAGGCGCTACTCGGTCGCGCCCACGAGACGCTGCGGGTGCTCACGTTCCACTCCTTCGCCGGCGAGCTGGCACGGGTACACGGAGTGGAACACGGTCTCCTGCCACCCGCGGTGTGGGCCACCGAGGAGGAGCGGGCCCTCATCATGCTCGACCGCATCGGTGAGCTGGGGCTCCTGCAGCATGATCTGCGGGGTGGCGCGGGACGCGTGGTGGACGACATCATCCGGCGGATCGAGCGCTGCAAGAACGAGCTCGTCACCCCCGAGGACTTCGTGCGGTACGCCAAGGTGGCGCTCGACGAGGCGCGCACGGCGAAGGAGAAGATCGAGCGGTCGCGCGATCTCGAGTTCGCCCACGCCTACCTCGCGCACGATCGCTGGCTGGCGGAGGAGGGACTCGTCGACTTCGGCGAGGGGATCGTGCGCGCGGTGAAGGTGCTGCGCGGGAATCCGGAGCGGTTGGCCGCCGCGCGCGAGGGGATACGTCACGTGCTGGTGGATGAGTTCCAGGACACCGACTTCGCCCAGTCGCAGCTGCTCTACCTGATCGGCGACGAGGCGGACAGCCTCGTGGCGGTCGGCGACGATGACCAGGGCATTTACCGCTTCCGTGGCGCATCGACCAAGAACATCCTCGACTTCCGGGCGCGATATCCCCAACGGCGCGAGGTCAGGCTCGAGCGCAACCACCGGTCCACCCAGTCCATACTCGACGCGGCGCACGCGCTGGTCGAACCGCTCCCCAGCCGCGCCGACAAGCATCTGGTCGCCCGGGAGGACGCCACGGGCCCGATGCCGCGGTTCTGGATCGCGCGCGACGAGGACGCACAGGCGCGCGCTGTGGCCGAGGCGATCCTGGCCTATCAGGCGGAGGGGATCGCCCTTGAGGAGCAGGCGATCCTCATGGACTCCGTGCGCACGGAGGCGCCGGCCTTCGTGCGGGTGCTGGAGGCCGCAGGGATCCCGCACCAGGTGCACGGTGGGCTGGGGCTCTTCGAGCGGCGCGAGGTCCGCGAGTCGATGGCGTGGCTGCGTGCTCTTGCCGATCCGGACGATCCGCAGGCGCACCTCCGTCTGGCCGGCGACCTGGGTCTGCCCTGGGCCGACAGCACCGACGCGGTGCGCATGTCCGGGGAGCGCACCGAGACGGCCACCATGGCCCTGGCCCGCGTCGCGCGGTCGGTCGAGCGACCGGACTTCGAGCTGATCCTCAACGCGATCGGCCCGGCGATCGTGGGGCCGCCGCCCGACCTGGTGCGGACCGTCCTGGATCTGTCGGGAGTGCGGTCACGCGCGCTTGCCCTGGGTGGTGCGGAGGGCGCGGCCCGCCTGGCCGGGCTCGCGGAGTTCGAACGGCTGGGCACCGAGCTCGCCGAACGGGATCCCGACATCGACGGGACGACCCTCGTCCACCGGCTGGTGGGTCTGTCGGAGGTCGGCCACCGCGGCAGCGTGCCACGCTCGTCCGAGCGCACCGGCGTCCAGGTGTCGACCATCCACCAGTCCAAGGGACTCGAGTTCGACGCCGTGTTCGTTGTGGGATTGGTGGCCGCGCGCATCCCCGGTCGCGACCGGCGGGGTCCCGACATCCCGGATGCACTCCTGCCCGAGTCGCTGGAGCGGGGCAGAGACGCACACGTGGCCGAGAAGCGCCGACTGTTCTACGTGGCGCTCACGCGCGCGCGGCGCCATCTCGTCCTTTCGACGTACGAGCAGGGCGAGCGCAGTGCGCAGAAGCCGTCACCCTTCTTCGATGAGGCCCGGGCGGCGGTGGGCGATCCCGAGCCCGACCATGTGGGAGAGGGGCCCGAACGGCTCATCCTCGACGCCATCGCCGGCGCGCGGCGCGATCTGGAGACCGCGGTCCGCGCGGCAGCACGGATCCGGACGGAGGGAGGCGATGAGGCGGAGGCCCGCCGGGAGATCGACATGCGCATCGATGCGCTGCTCGAGGCCCAGACCACGGCGTTCGATCCGCCGCGTCTGGGGCCCGCGGCGCTGAGGCCGTCCAATCCGTCGCCGCCGTCCATCGACATCTCGCCCAGCGACCTCCAGGCGTACCGCACGTGCCCACTGCGCTACCGATTCGCGAAGGTCGACCGTGTGCCGTCGGTGCGGCGCCCGTCGGGGTCGGTGGGCACGGCCCTGCATCTGGCGCTCGAGGCGCACTTCCGGCCCGGTGGCCCGGGTGGGGATGGGGACGCCCTGGTCGCGCGCTTCGCGGACCAGCTCGAACGGCTCGGTGTGGCCGGCACCCCGGAGGGGCAGCAGGCCCTGACGCGCGCGCGCGAGCATCTGCCCGCCTATCACGCGAAGATGACCGGCAGGGGGTACGACGGGGTCATCAAGGGTGTCGAGCGTCGCTTCACCCTGCCGCTCGGCCGGCACACCGTTCACGGGCGCGTGGACCGGATGGACCTGCGTCAGGGGAGCGCACCGGGGTTCCAGACGATCGACTACAAGAGCGGCAAGCCACCCTCCTACCCGGGGGTCGGCGACGAGGACATCGTGCTGGCGCTCTACATGAAGGCCGTGATCGACAACGGTGCTCCGTGCCGTGGCGCGCGACTCGACTTCGTCCTCGACGGGAGCGACCGTCCGTTCGATCCCGCGCCCGGGGATCTCGCGGCGCTGATCGAGGAGGCCGAGATGCTCGCCAACGACGCCGCCGACGGGCGGTTCGACCCGACCCCCGGTTTCCACTGTCGCAGTTGCGACTACCAGCTGCTGTGCCCGGAGCGCGACCGATGAGCACCACCGTCGCCACCATGGAGGTCGGGCAGCCGGTCGAGGGGGTGTTCGCCGTCCGCTCCAAGGAGCGCCGCCTCTCGCGGCAGGGCAGCGCCTACCTCGCCGTCACCCTGGCCGACGCAACCGGGGCCATCGCCGGATACGTCTTCGACCAGGCCGACTTCTTCGACGGACAGTTCGCCGCCGGTGACCGCGTCCGCGTGGCCGGGCAGGTCATCGCGCGCGGTGGACGTCCGGCTCTCCGCATCCGCCATCTGCGTCCGGCGGCGGACGAGGTTGCCGCGGAGGACCTCCTTCCGCGCAGCCACCGGGAGCCCGACGAACTCATGGGGTTCGCCGAGGTGCTGGCCACCGAGATCGCCGATCCCGGCTACCGGGGACTGGTGAGCGCGGTCTTCTCCGATCCCGCACTCGCCGACGGTTGGCTTGCCGCCCCCTGCACCCGTTCGGGGCATCACGCCTACCGTGGCGGTCTGCTGGAGCACACGGTGGGGGTGGCGTCGCTGGCGCAGACGCTCTGCCAGTGGCATCCCCGGCTCAATCCCGACCTTCTGGTCGCCGCGGCCCTGATGCACGACGTCGGACACATCCGGGGGTGGCACCTGGGTGCGACCTTCGAGCTGACCGAGGAGGGCCGCATGCTGGGCCACGTGGCGATCGGGCACGAGATCCTCGACGCGGCCGCTCGGACGGCTCGGGTCTCCGATGAGAAGCGGCTGGCCCTTCTCCACGTGGTGGGCTGGCACCACGGTCCGCCCGCCGGTCGGCACGTGGGATCGGGATCCCCGGAGGCGTTGGCTCTCCTCCGGATCAACTCGCTTGAGGCGCAGGTGAAGAGCCGGCTGGAGGGCACAGGTCCGATCGAGGACGCACTCGCCTGAGACGTTCGCGCCCGTCGTCGAGAGGCGGCGCATTCACCGGTGCTTGGGATCGTGCGGATCGATACGCGCAAGCCCGGTGCCGGGCACGCGACCTGCGCGTATCGATCGACGGTGCCGAACGGGATCTCGATGCCGGCTCCGCCCACGCCGTTCGCCCCGATGACGCCTCCTCTATCCTCATCCGTGCAACACGGACGAACGAGGTGTCATGGGATCCATCGCAGAGCGGCTCGACGACGACATGAAGACGGCCCTCCGGGCCGGCGAGAGGGAGCGTCTCGGTGTCATCCGCCGCGCTCGTGCCGCGATCAAGAACGCCGAGATCGATGCCAAGGCCGAACTCGACGACGCGCAGGTCGAGAAGGTGCTCCGCTCGATCGTCAAGCAACACCGGGATTCGATCGAGCAGTTCACCGCAGGCGGCCGGATCGAGCGCGCCGAGGCGGAGAAGGCCGAGATGGCGGTGCTCGAGGAGTACCTGCCCCAGCAGCTCAGCGAGGCCGAGATCGAGCCCCTTGTTCGCGCCGCCGTCGACGAGGTCGGGGCCACGTCCATGAAGGACATGGGGCAGGTCATGCGCGTCGTCATGCAGAAGGCGGGCGGTGCCGCGGACGGCGGAACGGTGAACGGCATCGTCAAAGCCGTCCTCTCGGAGAAGTCGGGGTGATGATCGATCCCCCGATCTCGCGACGTGGTGTACGCGGCCGGCGAGGCGGATGCGTCACGGAGCCACCGGCCCGTTCCTGCCCGGTCACCGGCGACGCACTCCACATCCAGGATCTCGTGGAGCCGGTCATCTAGTGCGATGGCGTGAGGTCAGGGCTGCCGTTCCCGAACTCGCACGCGACGCGGAGGCGTCGATGGGCCTCGGCAACCACAAGACCCTCGCCACGCTCCGCCCCGACGGGGCACCGCGGGTCTCGGCCATCGAGGCGCGGTTCATCGGCGACGACCTCTGGCTCGCGTCGATGTGGCGGACCCCCAAGGCCCTGGACCTCCGCCGTGATCCGCGACTCGCCCTGCACAGCCCCTCCCTCGAACCCGGGGTGTGGGAGGGCGATGCCAAGGTCGCCGGCCGGGCCGAGGAGATCGGGGACCCGGCGGCCCATGAGCGCTTCGCGGAGGCCGCCGGTACGGCGCCGCCGGGTGAGGCCTTCCACCTCTTCCGGGTCGATGCGCACGAGGTCGTGGTGCTGCGACTCGCCGAATCCGGAGATCACATCGTGGCCCGAACCTGGCGACCCGGCACCGATGTCGTCACAACGATCCTCTCCTGACGGCGGCGAACCGTGCCGTCCGTGCGCACGGAGCACGTCGCGGGGCGTCGGGGATATCGCGGCAGTCGACGAGGCCTCCGATCAGGAGCGCCGCCAGGTCCAGCCCTTGACGTCGGGCATGTCCTCCAGGTGCTCCCGGATGTACGTCTCATGCTCGTCCAGGCGTGCATCGCAGTAGTCGCTGAGGGCGTCCCACCCGCGGACCCGGCGGCTGGCTCGCCGGAGAACCTCCTTCGCCAGGTGGAACCGGCTCATGCGATTGCGGACGACCATGTCGAACGGGGTGGTCGTGGTGCCCTCCTCGTTGAAGCCGCGCACGTGAAACCGGCCCGGGTCTGACCGGCCGTGGACCAGTTGGTGGACGGCACGCGGATAGCCATGGAAGGCGAAGACGACGTGCGTGCTCGCCGTGAACATGGTGTCGAACTGGCTGTCCGAGAAGCCGTGCGGGTGGTCGTTCTCGGGCAGCAGGGCCATGAGATCGATGACGTTGACGAACCTCACCCTGAGGTCGGGCACCCGGTCGTAGAGGAGATCCGCCGCGGCGAGGGCCTCCTGGGTCGGCACGTCGCCGGCACATGCGAGGACGATGTCGGGGGTTTCGTCGGGCGCGCAGCTGCTCGCCCACTCCCAGATGCCCGCGCCGGCCGCGCAATGCGCATTCGCCTCGTCCAGGGTGAGGTACTGCAGGTGGGGTTGCTTGTCGACGACGATGAGGTTGACGTGATCCGTGGTACGCAGGCAGTGGTCGACCATGGAGATGGTCGTGTTGGCGTCCACCGGCAGCCAGACGCGCACCACATCCGGTGAGAGCGGCATGAGCGTGTCGATGAGACCGGGCCCCTGGTGCGAGAAACCGTTGTGGTCGTTGCGCCAGCAGGTCGATGTGAGCAGGACGTTGAGCGACGCCACGCTCGCGCGCCACGGGAGGGGTTGGGCGTGCTGCAGCCACTTGGTGTGCTGGACGGCCATCGACGCCGACACCATGGCGAAGGCCTCGTAGGTCGCGAACAGCCCGTGCCGGCCGGACAGGAGGTACCCCTCCAGCCAGCCCTGACAGAGGTGTTCCGAGAGCACCTCGATGACCCGGCCGTCGGCTCCGACCGCGGCGTCGAACGCCTCGCTCCGCTCCATGAAGCAACGGTCGGTCACCTCGAAGACGTCCTGCAGCCGGTTGCTCGCCGTCTCGTCGGGGCAGAACAGCCGGAACGTCCCGCCGCCGTCCTCTGTCGTCGTCGCGGCGTACACGTCGCGCATGAGGGCGCCGGTGGACCGGGTGTTCTCGTACCGGAGCGCTCCACGGGTCCCCTGGAGGTCGAACGCGTACGCGTCGAGATCCGGAAGGGGAAGCGGCCGCAGCAGTCGCCCGCCGTTGGCGTACGGGCTGGCCGACATCCGCCGGTCACCCGCCGGCGCGAGGGCGCGCAGCCGATCCACCAGCCGCCCGTCGGCGTCGAACAGCTCCTCGGGACGGTAGGAGCGCATCCACTCCTCGAGCAGGGCGAGATGCCCGGCGTTCTCCCGGACACCCGAGAGGGGAACCTGGTGTGCCCGGCTCGTGCCCTCGACGAGGACTCCGTCGACCTCGCGGGGTCCGGTCCACCCCTTCGGAGTCCGCAGCACGATCGCGGGCCAGTCGCGCCGCCACTGTCCGGTCGGGGCACCGGCCGCCCGGGCCTCGCGCTGCAGCTCGAGGATCCGATCGTGGGCGTTGCCGAGCGCCGCGTGGACACGGGGGAAGACGTCGTGCGGATCATCTCCGGCGATCACGACGGGATCCCATCCCTGCGAGGCGAGATAGGCCGCGACGTTCGCGTCGGAGTCGCGGCCCATGACGGTCGGACCCGCGATCTTGTAGCCGTTGAGGTGCAGGATCGGAAGGACGGCGCCGTCGCGGCGCGGGTTGAGGAAACTCGGCAGACGCCACGAGGCGGCCAGGGGACCGGTCTCGGCCTCGCCGTCACCGACCACACAGGCGACGATGAGATCCGGGTTGTCCAGGGCCGCGCCGCCCGCGTGAAGGAGGGCGTATCCCAGTTCGCCACCCTCGTGGATGCTGCCGGGGGTCTGCACCGACACGTGGCTCGGGACACCACCGGGCGACGAGAACTGCCGGAACAGACGGAGGATTCCGCCCTCGGTGGGGCCGACGTGCGGGTACACCTCGCTGTACGTGCCCTCCAGCCACCCGGCGGCGACGAGCGCCGGGCCGCCGTGCCCGGGGCCGGTGACGTAGATCCAGTCCGAGTCCGTCTCGCGGATCCGCCGGTTGATGAGGGCGTAGAGCATGGACAGCCCGGGGCAGGTCCCCCAGTGCCCGAGCAGCCGGGGCTTGATCTGCTCGGCCGTGAGGGGCCGTCGAAGGAGCGGGTTGTCCCGGAGATAGATCTGACCCACCGTCAGATAGTTGGCCGCCGCCCACCAGTCGAGGTCGTCGGCGAGTGCGGTGTCGTCGTAGTGCGCGGACATGGGCGGGATGCCCCTTTCGGCGGGTTCCGGTGGAGACGTCCGGCTGGGGACGTCGAACTTCACTAGAGCATGCGACGTCGTTGACGACAAAGACGTCGGCTGCGGGATGCCCCGCGGATCCGTCACCACCCGTAGGCCGGGCCGTCACGACCTCGCCGTTCCCGTTCGGCCGTGTCGCCACGTCGTCGGACGACGTGTACCGTGCCTCCATCACACGTCAGGAGGGCGACTTGGGGGACGTACAACACGGGGCCGCCGAGGTGGGCGCCGGCTTCGACCAGGCGGCACCGACGTACGAGGACCTTCTCCGCCACAACCAGACGGGGGCGGCGCGCCTCATCGACGCGATTCCGGACGGCGAGTATGACCGGGTCCTCGACGTCGGATGCGGAACGGGCTTCGCCACGTTCGCGATGCACGCCCGTTTCGCCCCGTCACACGCGCTCGGGGTCGACCCATCGGGGGAGATGCTCGCGGTGATGCGTGATTCGGCCACGCGACTGGCTCCCACCCTCGATCTGGACCTCCTGGTGGGCGACGCACTGGCCCTCCCGGCCGTCGGCGCCTCGGTCGATGCGGTGATCTCGACCATGGCGTTCCACTGGTTCCCTGACAAGTCCGGTGCCGTCCGCGAGATGGCCCGCGTCGTCCGGCCGGGCGGGATCGTCGCGATCCTCACCGCGGGGCGCGGCACGGACGCTGAGCTCCTCGAGATCATGCGCGCCATGGACCCGCCGGTCCCGGCGGCGTGGACGGGGGTCTTCGACCACATCCACCGCGACGTCCGCGAGATGGAGGACATGTTCGAGGGCGCCGGGCTCGAGCCGGTCGACATCTGGTCCGAGACGCGCCGTCGGCGTATTCCGCCGCTCGACTACCTGGCCCGCCTGCAGGCCGTCGCGGCCCACCTCTCGGCCGACCTTGATCCGGAGGTGGCCGAAGTGCACGGTACGCGCCTGGGCGAGGCACTGGAGGCCGCCTCGGGTCCGCGCGGATTCGACTATACGTTCGTCAAGCTCTTCGCGATCGGCCGCAAGTCCGACTGACGATCCGCGGCAGGTGACGGAAACCGAGGACAGGTCGTCCGCACCCGGGTGATCCACCGCCCGAACCGCCGGTGGCGGGGTTCCGCCCGCATCCAGCCTCTCCGTCAGGCGGTGCCGAAGCCCACCTTGGGTGCGTCTTCGGGAGCGATCCGGACGAAGCAGAGCTCACGCGGGTTCACCCAGAACGCGCCCTCCTCGGCCTCGAACGCGGTCCAGGCATCGCCGGCCGTCGAGATGGCCGACACCAGCGCCTCGGCGGCCGGTTGCTCCATGGTCACGCGGAGGACGTTGCCGCCGCCGAATCCAACTTCAAGTCGTCTCTTGCTCATTGTTTGGACAGTACCGGGAGGGTCTTCTTCTCGGCCGTGGCCGGCTGCCAGGCGGGCAGCTTGCGGATCTCATCGACGTGCTTCATCGAATCGATCTGCCCGGTGAACTTCAGCAGCTGATTGCGGCCGTAGCGGCGGAAGATCGGGACACCCAGAAGACGGTAGATGAGGTCCATCGATTTGGCGGACATCCCCTCGCGCATTACCCGGAACGCCTCGGGTCCCCGGCCCCGCATCGAGAGGAACGCGAGCCTCGGGAGGCGGATGGTGGTGCGCCACTCACGGACGAGCATCGCGGTCACCTTGCCCATGTTGCGGCGGACGTCGCGGCTCATCATCTGCTTCCAGCCCTTCGAGGAATAGAAGCGCAGCATTCCCTTCCACGTCTCCATCTGGAGTTCGTAAGGGGTCATGTTCTTCGGCGCGATGATGCAGTGGTGGCCGTCGTAGAGGCTGTAGTCCTGCGTGAGCACGCGGTCGTCGGCGCGCATCTGCGCGTCGAACGCCGTTCCCGGCAGGGTGGTCAGCATCATCATCTGGAGCGTGTCCACCTCGTGCTCCAGCGCGAAGTCGATGGTGGCGCGCACCGTCTCGGCCGTGTCGGTGTCGGCCCCCACGACGAACATGCCGTGCACGCGGATCCCGTAGTCGTGGAGGAGCGCGATGGACGTCGTGATGTGCTCCACCCGCTGCTTCTTGTTGTAGGCGTCGAGGCCGGCCTGGGTCACCGACTCGAATCCCACGTAGACCATGTAGCAGCCCGAGTCGCGCATGAGCTCGAGCAGCTCGTAGTCCGGTGTGAGCTTCTTCTTCGAGACGTAGAGGCTGTCGGCGCGGATCTGGGCCGTCCACATCGGGGTGATCTTCTCGGCGATCATCTGGCGGAACAGGGTCTTCGACTGCTTCTTGTCGACGATGAAGATGTCGTCGTAGAAGAAGACGCGCTCGGCCCGTGCCTGCCGGAGCTCGCGCATGACGTTCTCCACGGACCGGCTGCGCAGCTTTCGGCCGAACATCTTGATGACCGAGCAGAAGTTGCAGTCGTACGGGCAGCCCCACTTCATCATGAGCGGGTACGTCGTCATGCGTTCACGGCCCTCCAGCAGGTGGAAGGCGGGGAACGGCAGTGCGTCGAGGTCCTCGCTGGAGGCGGGGGGCGCCTCGGGGTTGTCCACCTGGCGGCCGTCGGCGTCCAGCCATGACAGGCCGAGCACGGCGTGGAGTTCGTCGCGGGCGCCTCCGCGCGTCATCCACTCGAACAGCTGCACCCACCCGATGTGCCCCTCGCGCCGGATCACGTAGTCGGCGTGGTTGAGGGCCTCGTGGGCCATGAACGTCACGTGCGAACCGCCGATCACGACGGGGATGCCGGCCTCGCGGATGCGGTCGGCGTAGGCGTATCCTTCGAGCGTCGTGTTCGTCGTCGTCGAGATGCAGACCAGGTCCGAGGAGAGGACGTCGTCCCAGTCGACCTCGACGTCGCGGATCAACTCGCAGTACACCCACTGGTCGACAGACGGGTCCTCACGTTCGATGCATGCGGCGAGAAGGGGGAGGCCGAGCTTGGGCAGGTTCGCGATCTCATAGATCGTCGCCCCCTTCGGCCGAGGCTCGATGTAGCGGATCTTCATGCTGCTTCTCCGTGCGATGCGTCGTGCTCCTCGACGAGCTCGGTCAGAACCCCGCCTGTGGAGCGTGGATGCAGGAAGGCGATGAGATGACCGCCGAGGCCGCGGCGCGGCTCGCGGTCGATGAGTTCGATCCCGTCGGCGGTGAGCTCCGCGAGGGTTCCACGAAGGTCGGCGACCTCGTAGGCCACGTGGTGCAGTCCCTCCCCCCGGCGGTCGAGGAAGCGGGCGACCGCGCCGGTCGGGTCGATGGGCCGGATCAGTTCCACCACGCTGGTCCCCGCGTCGAGCGCGACGGCCTCGACACCCTGGTCGTCCAGAACCTCACGGACCGCCACACGCATGCCGAGGGCACCCTCGTAGCGGGCGATGGCCGCGTCCAGGTCGGCGACCACATGGCCGATGTGGTGAATGCGATTCAGGCGCACGTCGTGCACTTTACGGGGATGGCCGTTCGTTTTCGAACCGTCGTCGCATCGTCTGGTGTCACACCGCCCGTGTCACCGGGATGCACCCCACATCCACGATTGGCTGGATCGACCGTCTAAAGGCCGCCCGAGTCCATGCCGACAACATTTCCGCGGAGGGAGTGAACTTCGATCGCGCGACATGGGGTGGGCGGCCGGTGCGTTCCGGGACGGCTCATCCGAGACCACTGGAGTTGAGCTGATGGCTGTTCTCGGAGATCTCGCGGATTTCTCGATCTCGGACGTTCTGAGGATCGTCCGGACGAAGACCGGCGTCCTCTACCTCTACAGCGCGCTGGGCGGACGGAGTCTGGAGCTGGGGCTCCACAGGAACCACCTGCTCTGCATGTTCGTCGACGGCCTTCCGGTGACGCGACCGGAGAAGGCGGTGGAGATCCTCCGGTTCCTGGCGCGCGAGGGGAAGGGCAAGTTCTCGTTCGAGAACCAGGCCCTCGAGGCCCTCACCCGTCACTACACCATCCCGCTCGACCAGGGTGTCAATCAGGGCGTCGCGCAGCGCCGGGTCGGCGAGGCGGAACTCCCCCATCCGCTCACACGCTTCCGCGCGGTCGAGCCGCTCCCCACGGTCCCGACCGTTCTGCAGCCCTACTGGCAGCGCGCTGAGCAGCACCTCCGCCGTGGCAGCAACGGCGAGGAGCTCGCCGCCGCCCTCGGCATTTCGGTTCGTGACGCACTCACCCTCATCTACCGGCTGCGGGCCGTGTCCCTCATCCAGGTGATGCGCGCGCAGCGCGCCGGAGCGGGTCGTGGTGCGCCGGCACAGGTCACCACGGAGACCCGGTCGGTGCTGCGGCGTCTCATCGGCCGGCTGCGTAGGCACTGATGAGCTTTCAGCCGTTGAAACTCGTCGTCAGCGGACCCGTGGGCTCCGGTAAGACGACGTTCATCCAGACGCTCTCCGAGACCGAGGTCGTCTCGACGGACGAGGAGGCCAGCGAGGACATCGGTAAGGCCAGCACGACCGTCGCCCTCGACTTCGGCACCGTCCACATCGACGACACCCTGCTGTTCCTCTTCGGCACCCCCGGCCAGGAACGCTTCGACTTCATGTGGGACGTGCTCTGCGAGGGTGCCCTCGGCCTGCTCGTCCTCGTGTCGGCGAGCAAGCCGAGCGACTTCCGCCACTCACGTCACATCCTCGAGTTCATCTCGTCCCGGTATGCACTCCCGTACGTCGTCGGCGTGACCCATCAGGACGAACCGGGCGCATGGGCGGCGGAGGACGTCGGCATGTACTTCGATGCGGCGGACGACCTCATCATCGGGTGCGACGCGCGCGACCGCATGTCGGCCGAGTACGCCCTCTCGACGCTCCTGTCCGTGATCCACGATCAGCCGGACAGCGGTCCCCCGTACCCGGTCGACTCGTCGGTCAGCCCTCGCGTGGGTTTCTGAGTCGCGACGTTCCCGGGGGTCCGACGGCGACGCGGTCCCGCTTCGGGCAGTACGGCGGGCGGTGTCCGAAAACCGGCGACCGCGGTCGCCGGTTCGCCCGTATCGCCTCCGGCGCCGTCACCCGGTGTGAGCGGCGATCTCCGGATCAGACCTCGCGCTGCGTCGGTGCACCGGAGCGTGGCCGCCGTGATGCGCCATGGGCGCCCGGCGTTCCCGGCTCGGCGTCCGGCTCGGCTCGAAGGCTCCGGGCGAGTGCCGTGAGCGTTCCGCTCCAGAGGAGGCCCTGCGTCTTCTCGGGAAACACGAGCCGGTAGGCGAACCCCATGATGCCCGTGGAATGCGTGGTCAGCGTGACGGCGGTCCCACCGGTCCGCAGCGTCTCGAGCCGGATGGTGAGGGGCGCCCGGACGCCGAACGCCCGGACCATCCAGGAGAGTTCGTCCGGCCGGATCACCGTGGTGACGCGCGGCTCGGTCCAGAACAGCCGCCCCCGGGGATGACGGAGCTTCATGCGGACGCGAGCGCCGGGCTGGAGTGCCGGCTTCTCCATCACGACCTCGGCGCATGCCGGATTCCATTCGGGCCAGGTGGCCACGTCGCTCAGGCGGTCCCACGTGGTGACGATGTCCGCCTCGGTTTGGATGGTGACCGTGATCGACATGGCTAGGACACGGGGTCGTGGATGTGGGGTGCGTCACCGGTGGGTGCGGGGTGCCGCTCGGCACGTGGACCGCGCCGCGAGATCACGGAACCGGCCATCCCAGGATCAGGTGACACCCTCGACACGGAGGATCTCGTCCATCGCCGCGCGGCCGACGACCATCTCGCCGGGTCCGGGTTCGCGGGTGGCGAACCGCGCTTGGATGGTGTGCCCGACACGGTGCACGGCGCGTGCGACCGGGTGGTTCGGCCGGCGGTGGGCGAAGGCGAACAGCTCGACGGCCGCGCCCACGCTGACCAGCGATCCGGTCATGCGCAGTGCCGCGGTCGGCTGGGGTGCCAGGCGCCGGATGGCGGTGTTGACGATGACCGTGAACACCATGAGGGGGAGCACGAGGTTCGTGCCGCACCGCATGTGCTCCTTGGGGTGCGCCGCGGCTCGCGCCACCTCGGATGGTCCTCCGGCCTCGTATGCGGCGATGCTCTTGTGCTCGACGGCGTGCCACGTGGCCGCGTGCGAACCCTGCAGCGTGGCGACGGCCGGCGCCAGGCCGGCGAGGGCGCCGACGGATTCCTGGATGAGCGCGGACCGCGAGGTGCGGCGGACGATGGACGCGACCAGGGCGGAGCCCGCGACGGCCGCGACGACCCGGACGTTCTCCATGGCCAGCCGCGCCCCGGGCGTGTTCACCCGGGCGACGGGGACGACGGCCACCGACTCGACCATGCGAAGAGCGCCGCGGATGACGGGGATCCTCCCCAGCGGACCGAGTGTGAAGCGGGGCTTCGGGCCGGACGAGACGACGATCTCGCCGCCTCCGTCGCGCACGGCGACGGCCCAGTGGGTCGGCCCGTGAACGAGGAGTCCGTTGGCGAGCGCCATGCCTCCGAGTCGCGGGCCCTCGTTCGAATCGCTCATCCCGCCGAATCTAGCGGCCTCGTCGGGACGATGGCGACTGTCACGGTCGCATTCAGGCACGGCGGGACTCCTGTCGGGCTTCCTGGGCGAGGCGTCCCGTGGTGGGGGTGCTGTGGTCGACGTACTCCATGGCATCGGCCAACGCCTCGTGCCCCGCCACCCGGCGGATCTGTTCGTGCATCTGCTGCGCGACGAGCCGGTACGACGTGTGTCCCTGGGGCTGACTGCGGAGCTCGATGAGGTGCATGGCCTCGCGGGCGTTCATGATCATCGTGAAGCGGATACGGTGCGCGAGCGTCACGGCATAGCCGGCCTCCTGCCCGAACTCGGGGAGAAGCGCGCTCCAGAGTGATGCGCACCGCTCCTGGGAGGCCCGGTAGAGGTCCTCTGCGCCGGCGGCCACGACCTCGTCGGGGACGTCATATCCCAGTTCGGCGGTGAGGGGTTGCGCCTGTAGTGACAGCATGCGGTGACGCTGCAGATCACGGTACGCGCCGTAGTCGCAGACGATCTCGAAGGTGTACGTGGTCGCCTCGAAAGCGCGTCCCGGACGCTCGCGTCGGTCGGCCCGTCGGCCGACGTAGGCCTGAAGAGCCTCGCGCCGGGTCGGTCGGCTGAGGCCCTGGACCTTTTTCCGCACCTCGCCCAGGGGACGGCCGCTCCCCGGCCACAGGATGTGGGTGAGAACGCGGTCCTCCCCGTCCGGGTCGAACTCGACCAGGCGCACGGCGGGGCCGTCGGCGGTGGCGGGGATGTCCTCGAAGAGGCGGCGTGCCACGGCGGTGGTCGCCCGTTCGTTCTCCTCCATGTAGCGCGCGTGGCGCACTCCGCGATCGGGACGGTCGACCCGGGTGAGGAACGCGGGCACCACCTTGCGCAGTTCGGTCAGCATCCGCTCGCCGCACTCCCGCGCCTCGGCCAGCGGGCCGGCCTGCATCCGGACGAGCAGCGCTTCGAGCGCCTGTCCGGATCCGAAGATGCCGACGTTCGCACGCGTGGCGGCGGGCAGGAGACCGCGCAGGGCATCGAGGGCGCCGGCGCGGATCGCCCGATCGCGGGCCGCGGGTGGCGTGGTGGGGTCCTGAGGAACGCCGCGGCCGATGTGATCGACCAGGACGGGGATGAGCGCCGAGTAGTCCTCGAACGCGGCGTCCATCGCGGCGACGTACGCGGGCCCCAGTTCGGGGTGGCCCATGATCGTGGTCGGCCGGTGGTAGCGGAACTCCCCGCCCGGGCGGTCGTCGAGGCGGATATACCGCGTCGACTGCTCGAGGTACGACGCCAGCCGGCCCCATTCGAGGACCTTCGTGAGCAGGTTGGACGCGCCCTCGACGGCGACGTGCGCGGCGCCGAGCTGGGCGACGGAGTCGTCGCCGTATTCGGCGAGCACCCGGTCATAGAGGCTCTCCGCACGGTTCACGCCGACCGCCGAGCCGTCCGTTGCGGCTTCGGGTGACTCCTCAGAGGGGAGGAACTCATCGAGCAGGAGGCGCCGGAGCGACTTCGGGCTTCGGCTGTAGCGGGCGAACAGTGCGCCCTTGACGACGTCCGGGAGGTTCGTGAGAACGAACACCGGTCCGTCGACGCTCGTCACGTAGGGGGCGATGCGTCGGCGTTCGTCCGGTGTGAGGTCGTCGGTCACCACCGGGTCATCGTATAGGGCTGCTTTGCCCCGACGACGGACGAAAAACGTGGTGGGCCGGCCGACGGTGCCGGCCGGCCCGAGACGAACCTAGGCGAGGAGCGTCACGTTGGTCGCGAGCGGGCCCTTAGCGCCCTCCGAGACGTCAAAGCTCACGCGCTGACCCTCGTTCGCGGTGCGGTATCCCTCCACCTGGATCTCACGGAAGTGGAGGAAGAGATCCTTGCCACCATCATCCGGGGTGATGAATCCGTAACCCTTCTCGGCAGAGAACCACTTCACTACACCTTCTGGCATTTCAACCATCCTTATTCGGCGAGCCGGTCAGCCACTGTCGCCGCTTGGTCGACGCCACCACCCGATCCCGCAATCTCACATCCCGACAACCGGGTGCACGGGGGAGAATAGCGTGTCCGTCGGATCGAGACGTGTCGCACCGGTGAATCTGGTAACGGATCGGTGCCGAAGGGGCCTCGGTTCGGCGCTTACAGGGCGCTGGTGACGGTGGCGGAACGCCTTCCGGAGGACGGCGAGACCATGCGATGCCGGGGCCGCGGACCTGTGTTCCGGAGTCCCTGAGGCAAGGGTTGAATGCTCACCGATCCAGCCCAGCGGTAGGTGGCTCTCGCCATCTAGCCTGTCGCGCATGGGCACCTACCTTCACACCATGTACCGGATCACCGACCCCGAGCGGTCCCGGGCCTTCTACGAGGCGCTGGGGTTCACGCCGAGCCGCTCCGTGGACATCGTCCGTGGCGGTGAGGTCGAGGCCACCAATCACTTCTTCTCGATGGGCGACCAGAGGGACGTCCTCGAGCTGACCTACAACCACGACGGGCGCTCCTACGACATGGGCACGGCCTACGGCCACATCGCCGTCGGGGTGCCCGACCTGGACGCCACCCTTGAGCGCCTCGCCGGGCAGGGCATCGAACCGGAGAAGCCGCCGTACCGGGTGCGCGAGGGCGGCTCGCGCCTGTGCTTCGTGCGCGACCCGGATCACTACAGGGTGGAGCTGATCGAGCGATCGTCCTGACTCCGTCGACGCGTCACCCCGGTCGCTCGGCGGCCGGATGGCGCGTCACCCCTCCAACGCGGAGCCCTCCACCGTGCCCGTCACCGGAGCGCGTGGCCGGCGTAGAGATGCTGTGCGGCTTCACCCGTCCCCTGTGGCACGTGTGCGAGCATGCTGCTACCGTGTCGAAACGAAAGGTTTTCGTTTCTATGCGCCCGGAGTCGGTGGGCGAAAACGCGAGAGCAGGGGACAGGTGGCCAACTACCTCACCGAGACACGCATCGACGAGATCATGACCGTGGTGGAGGATCTGATCGCCGAGCACGGCTACGAGGGCGTGCGCGTCGACCAGATCGCCAAGGCGGCTCGCACCAGCACGGCGACGATCTACCGCAACTGGGGATCGAAGTCCGGTCTGGCCGTTGGTCTGCTGGCCGAGGGCGCCGTGGCACGCTCACGGCAGACACCCGACACGGGGTCGCTCATCTCGGATCTGCACGCCCTGATCGACACCGGATCGGACGTGCGTGTGCGCGGTATCCGGATCCTCATCTCCATCGCACTCGCCATGCGTGACGACGAGGACCTGGCCCGCGCCTATCGTGAGAAGGGGCTCCCGGCCCTTGTCGGCGTGGTCGACGCCGTCGTGCAGCGAGCGGTGGTACGCGGAGAGATCGATCGCGACGTGCCCGTGCTCGGCCTGCTCACCACCCTCATCCTCAGTCCGCTCGTCGTGTCGGGATTCCTCCTGGACGGCGATGTCGGTGCTGCCGAGGGCCATGAATTCATCGATCTCGTCATCGCTCCGCTTCTGCGTCCCCACCTCACCCGAAGGGCTGGCTGATGTCCTGGTTCCTCTATCGCGTCGGACGGTTCTCGTTCCGGCGACGCTGGTTCGTTCTGATCACGTGGCTCATCATCCTGACCGGGATGGGCGTCGGCGCGGCGACTCTGTCGGGCCCGACGTCCAACACGTTCACCATGCCGGGCATGGAGTCCACGGAGGCGTTCGAGCTGATGAACGAACGCACACCGGGAGCCGCTGCCGACGGTGCCTCGGCACGCGTCGTCTTCCAGGCGCCCGAGAGAGAACGGCTCGCGGACCATCGCGCAGCGGTGGATGACGTCCTCGCCGAGCTCCAGAACGAGCACGTCGTCGCGACGACGACACCGTTCGACACCGGTGCCGTGAGCGAGGACGGACGCACGGGGTATGCCACGATCGCGTACGACGCGCAGGCCTCCGAGCTGCCGGAATCCGTCCGCGCCGGATTCGATGCCGTGGCATCGGACGGATCCTCCGGCGCGCTCATCGTCGCGGTCGGCGGCGACGCCAACGAGGCGCCCCCGCACAGCGGCGTGGCGGAGGCGATCGGCATCCTCATCGCGGCGATCGTGCTCGCGATCACGCTCGGCACTCTCCGCGCCGCGGGCATGTCGCTTCTGAGCGCCCTCATCGGTGTCGGCATCGGCCTTCTCGGCATCACGGCGGCCACGGGCCTCGTCGACCTGGGCTCGACCACGTCGGCGCTCGCCACCATGCTGGGGCTCGCCGTCGGTATCGACTACGCGCTGTTCATCGTGTCGCGCTACCGGCACGAACTGAAGGCGGGACGTGCTCCGGACGATGCGGCCGGCGTGGCCGTGGGAACGGCGGGATCGGCGGTCGTCTTCGCCGGTCTTACGGTGATCATCGCGCTCTGCGGTCTCGCGGTCGCGCAGATCGGGTTTCTCACCGAGATGGGCTTGGCCGCGGCGCTGACCGTCGCCGTGGTTGTTCTCATCGCGCTGACGCTCATGCCCGCGCTTCTCGGTTTCGCCGGACGGAAGGTGCTGACAAGCCGCGTCGGGTGGCTGCGCCACCGTCAGGAACGGCTGACCGCCGCCGGCGGGCGGACCATGGGCCGCGCGTGGGGCAACCTCGTGGTCCGGCGCCGGTGGCAGCTTCTCGTCGGTGGGCTCCTCGTCGCCGGTCTCGTGGCGATCCCCGTGCGTTCTCTCGAACTGGCCCTCCCGGATCAGGGCACGGCGTCCAAGGGATCGCAGGCACGGATCGCGTATGACCTGATCAGTGAGAACTTCGGTCCGGGCGCCAACGGTCCGCTCATCGTCCTGGTCGACACGGCGGACTCCCCGGATCCTCGGGCCGCCATCACCCGTACCACGGCCGCGGTGCTCGGGGTGGGTGATCCGGCCGCCGTCATTCCGCCGGTGCCCGCCACGGCAGACGCGAAGGCTCAGGAGGCGTTCGACGCGCGCCTGGAACAGACGGGCTACGGCCTGATCACCGTCATCCCGAAGACGGGTCCGTCCGACGCGGACACGGCCGCCCTCGTTTCGCAGATCCGCGATGGCGTGCGTGACGTTCCCGCAGAAACCGGGGCACGGGTCATGGTCACCGGTCAAACGGCCGTCGGCGTGGACGTCTCGGACAACCTCGGCGATGCGTTTCCGAAGTACCTCGCGGTGGTCGTCGGCCTGGCCTTCCTGCTCCTCATGGTGATCTTCCGTTCGGTCCTCATCCCGTTGAAGGCCGTCGCCGGATTCCTGGTCTCGGTGATGTTCGCCCTGGGCGGGCTGGTCGCGGTCGCCCAGTGGGGTTGGGGTGCCGGGCTGATCGGCATCGACACCCCCGGTCCCATCCTCAGCTTCCTGCCGCTGCTCCTGACCGGCATCCTCTTCGGTCTTGCCATGGACTACGAGATCTTCCTCGTGTCGCGTATGCACGAGGAGCGGTCGCACGGTGCCGAGCACCGGCGGTCCATCGTTCTCGGGTTCCAGCACAGCGCACGTGTCGTCGTCGCCGCGGCGATCATCATGATCGGCGTGTTCGGAGGCTTCGCCTTCGCGCAGGATCCGATCGTGAAGACGATCGGCCTCGCGCTGGCGCTGGGGGTACTTGCCGATGCGTTCCTCGTCCGCATGCTCCTGGTACCGGCCGTCATGACCATCACGGGGGATCGCATCTGGTGGATGCCCCGCTGGCTCGACCGCATCCTTCCCGACCTGGACATCGAGGGGCACGCCCTGGCACGGCATCTCGGTCGCGACGTCGGCGGAGCGGCGGTGGGCGATCCGGTGGACGAGCACGGGGATCCGGACATCGCGCCGGATGGGACGTCCGAGCGCGATGGGAGAGGCACTCCGCCCGCGGGTGACCGATCCGGGGACGATGCGACGTAGTGTCCCGCGCCCGGTGTCCGTCGGCACGTGCACCCGCGATGAGATGCACGCGGCGGATCACCCCGCAATGCCGGTACGGGACACGAGTTGCCCACGCCGGGAATGACGTGGTGGCTGTCGACGAACCGGATACCCCGATTCAGGATCCTCGGGTGATTCCACGCCGCGTGGGCACGGAATCACTCCCTAGGAACGGGGGCGGCCACGCCGGGCCCGCAGTTCACGGAGCCGTGTGTCCAGCTGGGCCTCGGCTCCGCGGTCGGTGGCCGTGAAGAAGGTCACGTGCTCCATTCCCTCGGGGAGGAGCGACTCGTCGAGGACGGCGTCCGGGTAGTCGTGCGGGTACCGGTAGCCCGTTCCGTGTCCGAAGTTCTTGGCGTTGGCGCGACTCGAGTCACGGATCGCGAGGGGCGGGCGCTGGGCGCCGAACTTCTCGACGTGGGCCAGCGCCGCGTCGATGGCCAGGTAGCCGGCGTTGGACTTCGGTGCCATGGCCACGAACACGGCCGCCTGCGCCAGCGGGATGCGCGCCTCCGGCATGCCGATGAACTCCACGGCCCGCGCGGCGGCGTTCGCCAGCCCGATGGCTCGCGGATCGGCGTTCCCCACGTCCTCAGCGGCCGCGATGATGATGCGCCGTGCGATGAACTTGGGGTCCTCACCCGCGTGCAGCATGACCGCCAGGTAGTAGACCGTGGCGTCCACGTCGCTGGCCCGCATCGACTTGATGAACGCCGAGATCGTGTCGTAGTGCTGGTCGCCCCGCTTGTCGTAGGGCACGGTGCGCGCACCGTCCGCCGCGACCACCTCGTCGGGGCCGATGGCCGCGCCGTCCGCGGCTCCGGCGGCCACCCGCTCCAGAAGGTTGAGGGCGTGGCGTGCGTCGCCGCCCGCGCGGGCGGCGATCATGCCCCGGCCCTCGTCGGTGAGCGTGACCCGTCCGTCGAGTCCGTCCGGGTCCTCTACGGCGCGATCGACCACGGATCCGATGGTGTCGTCACCGAGAGGCGAGAGCCGGATCACCTGCATCCGTGAGATCAGCGCCGAGTTGACCTCGTAGTAGGGGTTCTCGGTCGTCGCGCCGATCAGGGTGATGAGCCCGTCCTCCACCGCCGGCAGGAGGGCGTCCTGCTGTCCCTTGTTGAAACGGTGGATCTCGTCGAGGAAGAGCACCGTCCGCGTTCCCGCCGCCAGCCGGTCGCGCGCCTGACCCAGCACCTGTCGCACGTCGGCCAGCCCTGCGGACACGGCCGAGAGCTCGACGAACGCGGCGTTCGTCGTGTGCGCGATGACCCGTGCGAGCGTCGTCTTCCCGCAACCGGGCGGTCCGTAGAGGATGAACGACGTCACCCGGTCGGCCAGGATGGCCGCACGGAGGGGGCTGCCCTCCCCGAGCACGTCGTCGTGCCCCGCGTAGTCGTCGAGGGTCGCCGGGCGCAGGCGTGCGGCGAGGGGGCGTCCCGCGTCGAGCGAGCGCTCGACGATCTCGCCGAAGAGGTCGTCCTGGTCGCCCATCGCGTTCACGTTCGACAGGCTGCCACACCCATGGCACCCGGGAGTGCGGCGGGGGAACGGGATGCGGACGACGGGTCCGCGTGCGGTGGTCCGGTCACGTGCCCGTGGGGGACGGGGTGGTCCGAACGGATGCGACCCGGTAGTTCGGTCGCCGGGGGATGGCCCAGGCCACGACGGTCGCGACGAGGGGGATCATCGCCAGGACCCACAGGGCGGGTTCGCGTCCCCATCCGTCCGCGATTGCGCCGACCACGGGGAGCCAGGGGGTCGCCGCGCCGATGGCGCCGAAACCCAGAACCCACGCCGCCGCGAGGGCGAGGCGGTCGGGCATGAAGTTCTGGCCCATGACCACGGTGGCCGAGAACGAGGCCATGAGGATGAAGCCGGCCGTGCTGAGCGCGATGATCCCCAGCGCGCCGTCGTCCAGGATGAAGGCCGCCACGCAGGGGGTGACGAGCGGCAGGGTGAACATGAGCATGCGGCGGCCACCGATGGCGTCCGCGATCATCGCCCCGACCATGGTCCCGATCGCACCGGTGATGACGAACGCGAAGATGATGAACCCCTGCTGGCGGTCCGTCATGCCGCGCTCGCCCGTCAGGTAGATGGGCACGATGGCCATCAGTCCGAACTGCGTCCAGGTGCGCAGGCTCACGCAGGTCACGAGGATGCTCATGCCCCGCACGTCGCTGGTGCGGGTGCGCGACTCACGGCGGTAGGGGGTGACCGGCACCGCGATGCTGCGGTAGCTCAGCGCGAGCAGGATGGTGGCGATGATCCCGGGCACGAGGATGAGCAGCGTGGCCCGCTCCGCCATCAGGGGCACGAAGGCCGCCACCGCCAGGGGCCCGAACGCGAACCCCACGTTGCCGCCGATCGTGAAGTAGGCGACCCCGGTCGCCTTCCTCGTGCCTGCGAAGTGGCTCGCGAGACGGGCCGCCTCGGGGTGGTAGGCGCCGACCCCCAGGCCGCAGAGGACGATGAGGATCAGGAGCAGCCAGTAGTCGGATACGAGTCCCGCGGCGGCCAGGCAGGCGGTGGCGAGGCCGGTTCCCCAGAGCAGCATCCAGGTGGCCGTCACCCGGTCGGCCAGGATCCCGAAGAGCGGCTGGATGAACGACGACGAGAACGTGATGGCCGCCAGGAGCAGCGAGGTCCGCAGGTCCGAGAGGGAGAGCGCCTTCTTGAACGCGGGGAGCAGCGGGCTCAGCATGCCGACCGTCATGTCGACGACGAGGTGGCCGCTGGCCAGGAGCCCCAGGCGCCGACGATCGGGGGGAACGATCTCCCCGGTCGGGTGCGGGTGGCTTTCGGGAGCTGGCATCGGAGTCAGGCGGCCGGTGGTGCCGTGGGCGGGTGAGGTGATCCGCCCGCGGAGGACGCGGTCGCCACGGAGTCACGCGGCGCGGGCGCCGTGGGGGCCGGATGTGTCCTCGGGTCCCGCGGCGGCCGCCCGGGACGGGCGGACGACGTCGTCACCGCCCCGCGGTCCTCGGCTCGTCGGGGGGCTCGTCGGTCGACTCGAACAGCGCCTGCGGGGCCTCGGTCTCGGGGGCGTGGGCGCGTTCCTCCTGGCTCGCGGCGAGGCTCGGCAGCGCCAGCGGAGTGTCGTCGAGGAGTGACTGGTAGCGCGAGGGGTCCTTCTCCTCCCACCAGTAGGCGCTTCGGACGAGCTGGAGCACCCGCGCGATGATGATCGCCGCCACGATGGATGCCGCGGCAGCGGATGCCAGGGTCCAGCCTCCGCTTCGCGTCGCGAACACCGTGTCCGCGAGGTATGCGTAGTCGTCGTCCTGCAGGACCTGGTGCGAGTGTACGAGCGGGGCGAAGAGAAGGCCCCACATGAGGAAGATGATGGGTGCGAACGCCAGCCCCTTCAGCCATCCGCGGCCGGGGAGGAAGCGTTCGACGAGGGCGAAGAGGATGGTCATGCCGATGCCCAGGACGACCGTCGCCACGAGGCCGACCCGTGCGTGTTCCTCGGCGCCGAGCGCCGCACCGAGTCCGTCCGGGAAGTCGTGCTCGGTCCAGCGGCGGTTGAAGATCCGGCCGGCGTTGCCCTCCTGCATGATCGTGAGCCAGAAGAACGCGCCGAGCGTGCCGGCGGCCAGGATTGCACTGATCCCGCGCATGGCGGCGATGGCCCGCGGGAACCGGTCGGCGAGGCGCTCGAATGTGGGCTCGGTGGTGTCCGCGGTGGTGGGCAGCCCGGTGGACTCCATGCGGCGAAGGCTACCGCCGATGCCGGTGTCCGTGGGCGGAGCGTCGGGGCGGCGCTCCCGGAAGGCGGCACGCCACCGGTCCCGGTCCACGGATCGCGCCGAATCCCGGCCCCGGAATCCGCGCGCCGCCCCTCGGCCGGCCCGGGTGCGAGGGGTTCGACCGGGAAAGGGTATAATCACTACCGGAATTGCGGTATCTGTGGAGGAAGCATGCCAGCCAGCTATCAGGAACTGCTCGCCCAAGCGCGCGAGGAGATCCCCGAGATCGACGCCCCCACGCTTGCGGCCCGGATCGAGGAGGGGACCGCTCCCCTCGTCATCGACGTTCGCGAGCAGTCGGAATGGGACGAGGGTTTCATCCCCGGTGCCGTCCACGTCGCACGTGGCTTCCTGGAGAGCCGCATCGCGGGCGTCGCGTCGCATGACACCCCGATCGTGCTCAGCTGTGCCGCGGGCAACCGGTCGCTCCTCGCCGCGCAGACCCTGCGCGAGATGGGCTACGCGGATGTCACCAGCCTCGCGGGCGGCTTCACCGAATGGAAGCGCGGCGGCCGGCCGTTCGACACCCCGCGCACGCTGGCACCCGAGCAGCGTCGTCGCTATGCGCGTCACCTCTCGCTCACCGAAGTCGGCGAGGAGGGGCAGCTGAAGCTCCTGGACGGGAAGGTCCTCCTCATCGGCGCCGGCGGACTGGGTTCCCCGGCCGGCCTGTATCTCGCCGCGGCCGGCGTCGGCACCCTCGGCTTCGTGGATGACGACGTCGTCGACGAGTCCAATCTCCAGCGGCAGATCATCCATTCGACGGACCGCCTCGGGATGCTCAAAGGTGAGTCGGCACGGGAGGCCATCGCCGCCCTCAACCCCGACGTCACCGTCAACGTCCACCCCTTCCGGGTGAACAAGGACAACGTGCTCGACCTTCTCTCCGAGTACGACGTCATCGTGGACGGCGCCGACAACTTCCCCACGCGCTATCTGCTGAACGACGCGGCGCTCATGACACGCACCCCGCTGGTGCACGCCAGCATCCTCCGCTTCGAGGGGCACGCCAGCGTGTTCCATCCGTACGAGGGGCCGTGCTACCGGTGCCTGTTCCCCGAGCCGCCGCCACCGGATCTCGCGCCGTCGTGCGGTGAGGCCGGCGTCCTGGGTGTCCTCTGCGGGGTCATGGGCAGCATCCAGGCCAACGAGGCGATCAAGGTCCTGCTGGGTGAGGGCGACACGCTGTCCGGTCGTGTGCTTGTCTATGACGCCCTCGGGATGACGTTCACCGAGCTGAAGCTGCGCCGCGATCCGGAGTGCCCCGCATGTGGTCCGGACGCGAAACTGGAATTCAAGGACTACGAGGCGTGGTGCGCCGGTGCCGGTCGCCACGCGGTTGGAGCCGCATGAGCACGATCAAGATCCCACCCGTCCTGCGCCCCGCCGTCGGTGGCGAGCGCACGGTCTCCGTCGACGGCGCCACGGTCGGCGAACTCCTGGACGGCCTGTACGAGGCGCACCCGGACGTGCGCGCCCAGCTCCAGTCGGACGACGGATCGCTCCACCGGTTCGTGAACCTCTACCTCAACGACGAGGACGTCCGGACCCTGGACTGGCTCGACACCACCGTCGACGGTGGTGACACGCTCACCATCCTTCCGGCGATGGCGGGCGGCTCCTGACCATGGCGCCGGCACTCTCGGCTCCCGTGGTGGGCGTACACCCGGACGTGGTCACGACGATCGGGAACACGCCGCTCGTCGATGTCTCCGGGATCAGTCCCAATCCCGACGTACGGATCCTCGCCAAGCTCGAGAGCGAGAACCCGACCGGGTCCATCAAGGACCGCACCGCCCTCTCGCTGATCCAGGACGCCGAGGAGCGCGGGGTGATCTCGCCCGGCGACACGATCATGGAGCCGACCTCGGGCAACACGGGGATCGCCATGGCCATGATCGCACGGGTCCGGGGCTACCGGCTCATCGCCGTCCTTCCCGACAACGTCACCGAGGAGCGGCGGCAGATGCTCCGCCTCTTCGGGGCCGACATCGTCGAGTCGCCCGGGGCCGAGGGATCCAACGGTGCGGTGGCCATGGCCAAGCGCCTGTCGGAGGAGAAGGGCATCTTCATGCCCTTCCAGTACGGCAACCCGGCCAACCCCCGCGCCCACGAGTTCGGTACCGCCGATGAGATCGTCCGCGACTGTCCCGAGATCGACGCGCTCGTGGCAGGGCTCGGCACCGGCGGAACCCTGATGGGGTGCGCGGCGCGTCTGCGTCGTCATCGCTCGGACATCCAGATCATCGCGTGCGAGCCCATGCAGGGTGAGGACGTGATGGGTCTCCGCAGCCTCGAGGACGGCTTCATCCCGCCGATCCTCGACGTGACGAAGCTCGACCGGAAGCTCCTCGTCGCCAACGGTGACGCGCTCGTCATGACGCGGCGCCTGGCCAATGAGTTCGGCCTCTTCGTGGGCGTCTCGTCCGGCGGCGTGCTGCACACCTGTACTCGTGTGGCGGCCAAGATGGAGCGTGGAACGATCGTCGGCATCGTCGCCGATGGCGGGTGGAAGTACCTGTCCGCGGGCATCTGGACCGATGACGAGGACGTCGTCGAGGACCGGCTCGATCGGGGTGTGTTCTGGTAGGCCGGCTCGTGTTCCCGGCGGCACTGGTCGAGGAGCTCATCACCCACGCGCGGCAGGACGAACCCAACGAATGCTGCGGGATGATCGCCGGACGCGACGGCGTCGTGACGCGTGTCATCCGGGCCACGAATACCGAGGCCAGCCCGTTCATGTACGTCATGGACCCCCGTGAGCAGCTGGACATCATGGATCGCATCGACGATGCCGGCGACGAGATGCTCGGCATCTACCACTCCCACACCCGGTCAGCGGCCTACCCGTCGCGCACCGACGTGGAGCTCGCGTTCTTTCCCGAGACGGCGTACGTGATCGTATCGCTCCAGCAGAAGGAGCCGGTCATCCGGGCCTTCCGCCTCACCCGCACGGCCCCGGAGGGCGAGCAGGTGGCGGAGATCCCGATCGATGTGAGCTAGGAGCACGTTCTCGGGGCCGGACCGCCTCGCTCCCACATCCGGTCTGACCGGGTTGGCGAGGAAACCGCTCCATGAGCGCGGTGGCTCCCGTCGCCTCCTCCTGCATTCTCGCCGGATATGGCACCGTCTCTCCCGACGCCGCATCCGTGTGCGAGAACGGGAACCGGCGCACGGCTGAAGGGCGGCTGCCGGGCGGCGGATGCGTCGTGGGCCATGCGGGCGTCGCGCGTCAGGGCGCCAAGCCCTGCTTCGGAGGCACCGACCGGCACGCGGGCGGGACGTCGGTCGCCGACGCCCGTGGCGCCGCCGCGGATCCCGTCAGTGCAACATGAAGTGCGGCCGGGTCGCAGGCGCTCGTCCTACGACCCGACCGGTGCACCTACTCGTCGGAGGGTGTCTCCTCCGAAGGTGTGTCGTCGGCGGCCTTCTTGCGGGTGGTGCGTCGCCGCGTCGGCTTCTTCTCCTCGGCGGGGGCGTCCTCGGTGGTTGCCTCGGCTGCCGGGGTCTCCTCCGAAGGTGTGTCGTCGGCGGCCTTCTTGCGGGTGGTGCGTCGCCGCGTCGGCTTCTCCTCCTCGGCGGGGGCGTCCTCGGTGGTTGCCTCGGCTGCCGGGGTTTCCTCGGCGGGAGTGTCCTCGGTCGCCTTCTTGCGGGTGGTGCGTCGCCGCTTGGGCTTCTCCTCCTCGGCGGGAGCGTCCTCGGTGGTTGCCTCGGCTGCCGGGGTCTCCTCGGGGGGAGTGTCCTCCGTGGTGGCCTTCTTGCGGGTGGTGCGTCGCCGCTTGGGCTTCTCCTCGGCAGGGGCCTCCTCTGCGCTTGCTTCGGTGGTTGCCTCGGCTGCCGGGGTCTCCTCGGGGGGAGTGTCCTCCGTGGTGGCCTTCTTGCGGGTGGTGCGTCGCCGCGTCGGCTTCTTCTCTTCGGCGGGGGCCTCGGCCTCCGCGTCGGTGGTCTCCTCGGCCGACTCGGCCGGGGGGAGAACCGAACCGCGCTTGACACGGCCACGTCGGGCCGGCTTCTCCTCGGCGGGGGCCTCGGCCTCCGCGTCGGTGGTCACCTCGGCCGACTCGGTCGAAGCGGCCTCGGTCTCGGACGCATCGGTCGCGGCGGCGGTCGTCTCGGTTGCGTCGTCGTCCGTCGCCTCGAGGTCGGTCACCTCGGGCTCGGGCACCGACGACAGGGCCTTGCGGCGGCGGCGGGCTCCACGTGTGGGCGGCTCGTCGGCGGTCGTGTCGGCGGACGCCTCCTCCGGGGCGAGAAGGATGTCCTCGTAGGTGAGGGGCACGTCGATCGGCGGAAGCTCGGGCTCCCGCTCGGGGACCTTCCACTCGAAGACCTCGGCTCCGTCCCCACCGCCCTCGCCGGTGTCCTCCACGTCCGCGGCCTCGCCGCTCGTGGCCTCGGCCGGTGCATCGCCGGGTGTGTCGCCTGAGCGGCGACGGCGACGGCGACGGCGACCCTCCGACGGCTCGCGGGTCTCCGCGGTCGTCTCGCCCGCGGCGGCTGCCGCCAGCTGGTCGCTGACGCTCGGCCATTCGGGATTGCTGTTGCCGTCGACCAGTTGCACCAGGTAGGTGCCGCTCTTGGGGTCGGTGATGAGGTGCACCACGCCCTTGGCCTGCGCGTCCTCAAGGAACTTCGAGAAGGTTGAGTACCCGATGTCCGACTCGCTGAACGCGGGGTCGCGCCGGCGCATGGAGTCCTTGACGGCGCTGGCCTGGGGATGCTCGTCGCCCTCGCCCTGGCGGGCGATCATGGTCTCGCGCAGGAGGCTGAGGGCGTCCGGGCGGACCCCGTCCTGATGGCGGGGGGCCTTCTTCGCCATGCTGTCGTAGAAGTAGAACTCGTCGCAGTTGGCGATGAGCAGCTGGCTGGCCGACGACTCGTCCCGGCCGATGCCGATGACCCGCTTGTTCAGCTCGCGGAGCTTTCCGATGAGCGGGGTGAAGTCGCTGTCGCCGGACACGATGACGAAGGTCGTGACGTGCGTGCGGCTGTACGCGATCTCCATCGCGTCGACGGCCATCTTGATGTCGGCGCGGTTCTTGGCGCCCTCGCGTGCCGACGGCATCTCGATGAGCTCGAGACCGGCGTTCATGAGCTCGCGGCGGGCGTCGCGATAGCGGCTCCAGTCCGCGTAGGCGCGCTTCACGACGACACGGCCCTTCTCGGCCAGTCGTCCGAGGACGAGATGGATGTCGAAGTCGCCTCGGTTGCGCGCGCCGGGACGGGAGAGGTTCTCGATGTCGACCAGCACCGCGAGTGCGGGCTCGGGTTCGAATCCAGCCAAAATGTGCCTCCAGGTGTCTTGGGATATCGCCCGTGGGCGATGATTCATGCGGCGGATGCCGGGCGTCGCCCGCGGGCGACGCTGGACGGAACCCTAGCAGTGAACGCCGGTGGCCCGGTCTCCGGCGGAGGCGATCGATGTCGTCTAAACTGCAAAAAGCTCAGTACGGCCGAACAATGTGTCGATGCTTTCTCTCCCATGACCTCACGTCACGCATCACACCGGGCCGCGGTCGTTCTGGCGGTCGCGGTCGCAGGGGCACTCCCGGTCGCCGCTCACGCGCCGCCGCCGGCGGACGTCGTCAGCGACGCGGCCGAGGCGTACGCGCACGGCCATCGGACGCTCATGACGAAGCCGTACTCCGCCCTCGTTCGTATTGGTGTGACACAAAAGACCGGTGTCCAGCGGAGTACGACGGACGTCGTGGCGTTCGACGCGGCGGCCTCCACGGCCGGCTACGCGGTGTCAAACCTCCGCCCGTCGCCCTTCGGCGCCCTTCCCGTGGCGCGCATGGTCGGGTCCGGCGGCCGGCTCTATGTCCAGATCGAGAACGAACCACGGGCCGTCATCGAGCGGGAGACCCCGCTGTCGCGCATCTACTTCCATCGGGGCTCGCCGCTCGTCCTGCCCGCTCCCGCGACCCTGGTGGACTACGTGCCCGACTCATCGGGCGGACCCGGTGAGGTGGCCTTCCGGGCGTCCATCGAGGCCGACGCGGCCCGGCGGACGGTGGCCGAGGTGATCGCGGGCCCGCACGCCTCGCGGGTCGCCCCGCGTCTCATCCTCGACCGCGCCGTCGTCCGCGTCACCGTCGACATCCGGACGGGACGACTCATCCGCACGCATGTCCACTTCCGCGCACGGGTTCCGGCGACGGCGTTCGCGGGGATCAATGTCCCGCAGCGCACACGGGCCCTGGCCGGATCGCACATCACGGTCGCGTCGCGGTTCAGACCGTTCACCCTCCCCAGCGAACCGGACGTCGGCGTTCCCGAGAAGACGATGCCCCTGGCGGACTGGGCGGACACGGTGGATGCACGCGCGCGCATCCTCGAGGCCGCCGTGGTGCTCTCGGCGTACCGGGACATGACGGGATCACTCCGTGGTCTCACGCCGCGGATACTGCGAGGGGTCGATCCGAGCCTGGCCGTCGTCCACGGCCGCGGGACCACCCGGCGGGGGACGGTGGGTCTCGTCGTGCATCCGGATCGACACGGGTTCACCCTTCGCGTCACCGCCCGCAACGGGTGGAGCTACCGCGCCGACTCGCGCGATCGCAACCGCTTCGTGGGCACCTGCCGCATGGCGGCCGGGAAGAGCTGCGGGACCTGGGGCTGAGGGTAGGGCAGGGCTCCGCCGCCGCGTCTGCGCGTTCAGGTCCTGGCCCGATCGGCCGATGGAATCCGCATCGACCCGGGAGCGACAACGTGAAGCGGTTCATCAGGAACGTGGCCGGTCTGACCCCGGCCGACGTCCGGAAGATCGACAAGGAGGTCAAACTCGTCCGGGGGAAGGGCACCACGGCCGCGGGCACCGTCGGCGACACGATCCTCGACAAGGGACGCCGCTGCGCACTTCGTGTCACCGCCAAGAACGGTTGGACGTACACCGCCGTCCGGCCGGTCAAGGGCAGGTTCACCCGCACCTGCACGCGCGCCGCGGGCACCACGTGAGGCACGTGGTAGCCACGCGGCCGTCGATGGGCCGGATCGCCCTCGTCCTGGTCGGCGCCCTCGTCCTCCCCGCTGTGTCCCACGCCCAGTCGCCGGCGTCCGAGGCGCCTGCGGATGCCCTCGCGGCGTACGAATCGGCGCGCGGTGCGGTACTCGCCACCTCGCACCGCTCGCGGCTGGACGTCACGGCGACCACCCGCGTCGCGGGTCGCACCACGCGCCAGTCGTACACCGCGACGACGTCGGCCGCGTCGGTCACGCGCTTCGTCTCGGGGGGATTCGCCCGCGCGCGCCTGGCGGGCGACGCGGTGCGCATCGTCGGTGTGGGATCGCGCTATTACGCCGTCGCCAAGAACGGCCGTGCCTACTTCGGGCCACCCCGTCCGCTTCTTCGCCTGACGCTGTCACCGGGAGGCGCGCTCCGGCTTCCCGAGCCGCGTCGGATCGCCGCGCTTCGCCCGGCAGTGCCGGTGACGGAGGGGACGAATCGCTTCGTCGGCCGCCTCACGCCGGCTGCGGGCCACGAGCTCGTCAACGTCCTCATCGCGGACGACCCGACCTCGCCGTTGGGCAGGCGTTCCCGCATCTCGGGTGCAAACGTCGAAGTGACGATCGATGAGGCGAGCGGACGGCTGGTCAGCACCCGCGTCTCGGCGGACGTGGTCGTCCCGGCCCGTGAGCTCAAGGGCCTGCCCTCCATCTGGCTGACCGGCAAGCCGACCGACCTGCGCTACACGCTCCGGGCGGAGACCCGCGTCGCGGTCGCCGACCCGCCCGTCACCGTCACGGTGCCGCCGAGGGCCGTGTCCGCCCACGCTCTCATCCATGACGGGAACGCGAAGGCGCTCCTTCGCCGGGGCGCGCGAGCGCTCGACACCCACTACCTCGCGGCGAAGACGTTCGCGGGGGTGACACCGGCCCGGCTTCGGGCACTGGACGCCACCATTCTGTTCCAGAGGGGTGGAAACGGCCTGGAGGCCTCACGCCGCGTCGGGGTGAGGGAGGTCAACGGCGGCTATGGATACGAACTGCGCACGACGAGTCGGACGGGGACGGTCTTCGTCTACCGCCGTGATGCCCTCGGTCAGATCTTCACCTCATGCCGGGCCGCGTCCGGACGCTCCTGTGGCACCTGGTAGAGGGGCCTCCCGGTCCGCTCCGATGCCGACACGGGCACCCGGACACAGGTAGACTCCTTCCGATATTTCACGTTCCGAGGTGGGGCACCGGCTCCGCAGGCAATTCGACAAAGGACGGTCCATGGCGACGAAGGAGAATGAGGGTCAGGGAACCATCACGGTTACTGACAACCGGACTGGGAAAACCTATGAGTTCCCCGTCACCGACGGAACCATCAAGGCCACGGATCTTCGCACCATCAAGGTCAGCGACGACGACTTCGGCCTGATGACCTATGACCCGGCCTTCATGAACACGGCGTCGTGCAAGAGCACGATCACGTTCATCGACGGTGATGTCGGGATCCTGCGGTACCGTGGTTACCCCATCGAGCAGCTCGCCGAGAACTCGAGCTTCCTCGAGGTGGCCTACCTCCTCGTCCACGGTGAACTCCCCACGTCCGGCCAGCTGGCCGACTGGGAGAAGGGCATCAACGACGAGGTATACGTCGACGAGAGCATCCGCAGCGTCATCGGCGGCTTCCGCCACGACGCTCACCCGATGGCCGTCCTCCAGGCGGCGATCGGTGGTCTCTCCACCATCTACCCGGAGTCGAAGGAGGTCCGCGACCCCGAACAGCGCCTCACCGACATCAAGCGCCTCATCGGGCAGACCCCCACGATCGGCGCCTGGGCCTTCCGCCGCAACATCGGTCGCGCGCTGCTCAACCCGGACCCCGAGCGCAGCTACGCCGAGAACCTGCTCCACATGATGTTCGACGAGAGCGGCATCGACTACAACTTCGATCCCGCCATCATCCGGGCGCTCGACATCCTTCTCATCCTCCACGCCGACCACGAGCAGAACTGTTCGACCAGCTCGGTCCGCGCGGTGGGATCGTCCGAGACCGACGTCTACCAGGCCGCATCGGCCGGAGTGGCCGCCCTGTACGGCCCCCTCCACGGTGGCGCCAACGAGGCCGTCCTCCGCATGCTCCGCCGCATCGGCGACAAGAGCAAGGTCGGCGACTTCATGACGGGCGTGAAGAACCGTGAGGAGCTCCTCATGGGCTTCGGCCACCGGGTCTACAAGAACTACGACCCGCGCGCGAAGATCGTGCACGAGCTCGCCCACCAGGTGTTCGACATCACCGGTGTCAACCCGCTGCTCGAGATCGCCGTCGAGCTCGAGAAGATCGCCCTCGAGGACGAGTTCTTCGTCGAGCGCAAGCTCTACCCGAACGTCGACTTCTACTCGGGTCTCATCTACGAGGCGCTGCAGCTGCCGGCCGAGATGTTCACCGTCCTGTTCGCCATCGGCCGCATGCCCGGCTGGCTGGCCCAGTGGAACGAGATGCTGGACGACAAGGACCAGAAGATCGCCCGTCCCCGCCAGATCTACCTCGGCGAGGGCGAGCGCGACTACGTCGCCACGGACAAGCGTTAGTTACCGTCACGATTCGACGGGTTGTGTGCGTCGGGCGGCCACCGGCCGCCCGATCACATTTCGGGGAGGGGCCGTCGGGTGATGGGAGTGCGTGGATGCGACGCACGGTGTGCCGCGCCCTTCCCGGACCGCGGTGCGAAACCGCGATGAGCCGGTAACCTACCGCCCATGACCGACCCCTTGGAGTCTCCGTCCGGCGACGAGCAGGACGACACGCAGTCGGCCTCGGCCGACGAGCTGAAGCAGGCGCTGCGCGAGGTGGGCCTCGAGTTCAAGAAGCTGCTCGAACAGGCCGGCTTCTTCGCTCAGAGTGCCGCGAAGGATGCCGGCGACTGGTCGCGACGCGTCGTCTCGCCGACGGATTCCGGATCGCGTGAGACCGATGTGTTCGAACAGATCGAGCGTCTCGGCGACCTCCGCGACAAGGGGCTTCTGACCGACGCCGAGTTCCAGGCGAAGAAAACCGAACTGTTGGAGAAGATCGTATGAGCGAGGTTGATGCGTGGGCGTCTTTCGTCGACGAGATCACGCCGCATGTATCACCCGAGTGGCTGCGTCAGGCACGCGACCACGGTGAGCAGGGATGGATCCGCCTGATCGCGCTCGTGGATGTCCAGAACACCCTCTGCAGCCCGCAGATCGTCGAGAAGGTGGCCGTGACCATGGCCGACCTGGCCGACGGACGTTCCGGTGACGCCGACGGCTGGACGGCCATCCAGCGCGGTGCGCTCGATAAGCGCATCGAGCTCCTCCACCGGATCGATGAACTGAGCTCGGAGCTTCTGTCGCCGGAGCTCCACCAGCTGTACCTGCGGTCGGCACAGCCGATCCCGCAGCCCATGTGATCGCCGGAACACGGCACGAACGAAGGACCGAACCAACCTATGTCTCAGAAGAGCGGGCCCGACTCCAAGACCTGGATCTTCGTCGGCGCCGGAGTGCTGGCCGTCATCGTGGCGGTATTGGTGGCGTTCTCGGTCTCCGGTGGCGGCGGGGACGACATCACGGGCGTCGAGGACATCGAGTCCATGCTCAACGACATCCCCTCCGAGGGGTTCGTTCTCGGTGACCCGGACGCGCCGGTGACGATCATCGAGTTCGTCGACCCGCAATGCCCGCACTGTGCGACAGCCGCGAAGTCGGTCATCCCCGACCTCGTCGAGCGTCACGTCCAGCCGGGCAACGCCAAGCTTCAGATGGTGCCCCTCGCGCTGACCGGTGTCCCGGAGAACGGCACGAAGGCCAATCGCGCCGTGTGGGCCGCGGGCCAGCAGGGGAAGGCCTGGCACCTGATGGAGGTTCTCCTCTACAACCAGGGTGCCCAGGGGACGGGCTGGCTCGACGACGACATGATCACGCGTTCGGCCGAGGCGGTCGGGCTCGACATGGCCAGGTTCGACTCGGATCGTGGTTCGGCGGAGTCCGACAAGGAGGTCCAGGCGGGCCTGCAGCTGGCACAGGCGAACAACGTGAGCGGGACGCCGAGTTTCCTGGTGCGGCACTCGACGGAGCCGCTCCAGGTCCCGGTCGAGAACACGACGCCGGCCGGGTTCGACGCGGCCATCGCGGCGGTCAACCCCGGCTGAGCGCGCCCCGACGGGATGCCGTCCTCACCCTGAGGCGGCATCCCGTCCATCCCACGTCGGTCGGTGATCCGAGCCGGCGTGCGGCATCGGCCGACCCGCACGGACGCCGGTCGTCGGCGGGATCACCGTCGCTCATGCGGCGGGCCGGCCCCTCCCGTCATCGTCACGGGGTGGTGCCGGGTCCGCCCTGGGCGACCTCGATCGCCCGCTCGAAATCCGCCGTGTTGAGACCTTCGACCAGGACCTCGCGGCCGGTCGGGTTGTATCGCACGATGAAGGTCGGGGTCCCCCTGACGCTCAGCCGCCGGGCCCGGGCCTGGGCCCTGACCAGCGCTCCGCGAGCGGCGGTGGTCGTGCGGTCGCGTGCGAATCGGGTGGGGTTCAGGCCGATGTCGAAGGCGATGTCCTCCAGGAGCTCATCGTCGACCCAGCTGGTGCCCTCGCGTCCCTGCCGCTCGAAGAGCACGTGGGCGTACGCCCAGGCTCGGCCCTGTTCTCCTGCGGCGAAGAGCGCGCGGTTCGCCGCATCCGAGTCGGTCGTCGGGCTGATGAAGCTGAGCGGCACCATCTCGAACGTCGCCCGCCCGGATTGGAGGTAGCGCTCCACCAGCTGCGGCAGGAGCGTCCTCGACGCCGCGGCGCAGTGCGGGCACTGCGGCTCCAGGACCTCGATGATGGTGATGTCGGCGTCCCGCCTGCCGATCGTGAACCCGGATGACGGGAACCCGTCGTACATGGTGGTCGTGATCGTCGAGTCACCGGTGTCCGTCGTCTCGCCGTCCGTGGACGTCGTGTCGGTGCGGATCCCGTCCGTGGACGTGGTGCCGGTGAAGGTGGTGTCCGTCGACGTGGTGGAGGAGCCCTGTCCGTTCTCGTCGTCGCCGCCGGCGAACGAGACCGCCACAAGGACGGCCACGAGGACGGCGATCCCCACGATCCCGCCGTAGAGCCAGTTCTTGGAGATCGGCTCGGGGGTCTGGCCGTCGGTCATGAGATCCTCGCTCGTGGGGTGGAGGGTGAGGCGACGCGAACCGGTCGACGTGCGCCGGTGTGCCTTCGGTCGCTCGGACAATGTACGCCGCGGCACCGTCCATCACCGATCACGGCACGGCCGGTCCTCGGGTGCGTCGTGTCTCCGCGACGTCGCAGAGCGTCACCGGGTGGTGGTCATCCCCGGTCGGGGTCGTCGCCCGTCGTGCCACCCAGGCGACGCAGAAGCTGCGGTGGACAATGGGCCCGGAGCACGCCGCCGCGGGGTCGCATGTCGGCCAGGTCGACGACGGCGAGCGCGCCCTTCTTGAACTCGACGTCGCCGCCTCCGATGAGGTCGTGGACGATCTGCGACATGTCGGGCTGGTGGCCGCAGACCAGGATTCCCTGTGCCTCGGGTTGCTCGAGCAGGACATCGAACAGTGCGTCCACGTCGAGTCCGGGTCGCAGGCGCTGGTCGATGCGGATCTCCCAGCCGCACGCGTCCGCCACGATCTGCGCCGTCTCCTCGCATCGCACCAGAGGGCTCGTGAGGACACGGTCGATCTCGAGCCCCAGGTGCCGGATGCCGCGGGCCTCGCGCATGATCCTGCGACGTCCCTCGTCGGTCAGCCGGCGGGGCTCGTCCCGATGGCCGGTGCGCTCGCCGGCATCCTCGGCGATCCCGTGACGGAGGAGGCCCAGGATCATGAGGTGGCCGGTTCCACGGTGTCGTGGATGTGGTGGGACGGCGCCCCGCATCCGCGCCGCCGAGGACGTGCATCATGCCGCGAGATCGTGGAATCAACCATCTGGTCGCCGGGGGTGGATGCCGTCACCCCGTGAGCCTCTCCTGCGGAGAAGCCCCTGTCAAGGCTCGCGAATGGCGTCCGTCGCGCGGTGCGAGTAACGTGACGCGCGATGTCCAGGACAGCCGGGGGGCGTAACCCATCCAAGGTGGTGGCACTCGGCTTCGCCGGCGCGATCCTGGCGGGCACGATCCTGCTCATGGCGCCGGGCGCCAAGGCGGGCGAGGGCAACGCGTCATTCCTTGACGCGCTGTTCACGGCGACGTCCGCCGTGTGCGTGACCGGACTCGCCGTGGTCGACACGGCCACCTACTGGAGCCCCTTCGGGCAGGGCATCATCCTGCTCCTCATCCAGGTGGGCGGCATCGGCATCATGACCGGTGCGTCCCTGCTCCTCCTGGTCGTCTCCCGGCGGCTGGGCCTCAAGAACCGGATCCTCGCGAGCCACGAGGGCGGCACCCTCAATATGGGGGACGTACGGCACGTACTGCTCGCCGTGCTGGGCTTCACCGTCGTCTTCGAGATCATGGGGGCGACCGCGCTCACCCTGCGGTTCTGGGCCGATGACGGAACCGGCTTCGCCGACGCTCTGTGGCAGGGCGTCTTCCACTCGATCTCCGCCTTCAACAACGCGGGGCTCGCCCTCTTCAGCGACAGCATGATGGGCTACAGCGGCGACGTGGCACTGGCGGCCGTCCTCGGGGTCCTCGTCCTGTTCGGCGGCTTGGGATTCCCGGTCTGGCTGGACCTCCGGAGGCGGTGGCGATCGCCCAGCCGGTGGAGCCTGCACGCCAAGCTCACGATCCTCGTCAGCGGATGCGTGCTCCTCGCCGGATGGGTCATCGTGACGGCACTCGAATGGGGCAACGAGCGCACGCTCGGGGCCATGGGCTTCGGCGAGAAGCTGACCGCGGGGTTCTTCGCGTCGGCCGTCTCGCGCACCGCCGGGTTCAACTCGATCGACTACGGGGACGTCCAGGACGAGACACTCATGGTCACCAACATCTTCATGTTCCTCGGAGGCGGGAGCGGTTCGACGGCCGGCGGCATCAAGTTCACGACGTTCGCGGTGCTGATCCTGATGGCCGTGGCCGAGATGCGGGGGCACAGCGACGTGACGGCGTTCGGGCGCCGCATCGGCCAGGGGGTCCAGCGGCAGGCCGTCACGGTCGCCGCCGCCGCCCTGACCATGGTGGTCGTCGGCGCGCTGGCACTGATGATCGTCAGTCCCGCCCCGTTCCACCACGCGCTGTTCGAGGCCGTCTCGGCGGTGGCGACGGTCGGTCTCGCTCCTGAGCCCACGAGCGGTGTCGGCACCGGCGACCAGATCGTCCTCACCGTACTGATGTACCTTGGGCGCATCGGGCCGCTGACCCTGGCCGTCGCGTTGATCCTTCGGCAACGTCCGCGTCGCTACCACTACCCGGAAGAGAGGCCAATCGTTGGATAGGGGTGAGGTCCTCGTCATCGGGCTCGGCCGGTTCGGCCGGTCTCTCGCCATGGAGCTGGTCAAGCTGGGGCACGATGTGCTCGCGGTGGACTCCGACATCGAGAAGGTGCAGGCCGCGTCGCGCAGTCTTCAGCACGTCGTCCAGGTCGATGCCACCGACATCGACGCCATGCGCGACATCGGTGCCGCCGACTTCGAGACCGGCGTGGTGTCGATCGGCTCGGACACCGAGTCCAGCATCATCGCCACCTACGTGCTCGTCGACCTTCGCATCCCGCGGGTCTGGGCGAAGGCGATCACCACGTCGCACGGGGCCATCCTCGAGCGGGTGGGGGCCCACCGGGTCATCTTCCCCGAGCGGGACATGGGGGTCAGGATGGCGCACACACTGTCGGGCCAGACCATCGACTACCTCGAGCTGGACGAGAACTTCGCGCTCGTCGAGACCACGGCGCCGCGAGAGGTGGTCGGGAAGCCGCTGGCGAAGGCGGAGATCCGCAAGCGATTCGATTGCACCGTGGTCGCGGTGAAGCAGGAGGGCGGTATGTTCACCTATGCGACGCCGGAGACGGTGCTCGAGGAGGGGGACATCCTGGTGGTGGCGGGCGAGCCGCACAAGGCGGAGCAGTTCGCGTCGCTCGAGTGATCCCCACGAGGGGCGGAAGGCAACGTTCAACGAGGCAGGTGGCCGGGTGGGACTTCTTGACGGTAAGACGGCGCTGGTCGTCGGCGTGGCGAACAAGCGGAGCATCGCGTGGGCGATCGCGAAGGAGCTGTCCGCTCAGGGCGCGCGCTGCGCGTTCACCTACCAGAACGAGCGGGTCGGGGCGGAGGTGCAGAAGCTTGCGGACACGCTTCCCGATCCGGGGCCGGTGCTGCCGCTGGACGTTCAGGACGACGGGCAACTGGACGACGCCGTCGCCGGTGCGGCCGAGGGGCTGGGCGGCCTCGACATCCTGGTCCACGCCGTGGCGTTCGCCCGCGCCGACGACCTCGGCGGACGCTTCGTCGACACCGATCGCGAGGGCTTCGAGCTCGCGGCCGACATCTCGGCGTACTCGCTGTCGGCGCTGGCCCGTCGGGCAGAGCCGTTCATGCAGTTGCGCGGCGGCGGTTCGATCATGGCGCTCTCGTACGTGGCGGCGGAGCGTGCGGTGCCCGGCTACAACGTCATGGGCGTCGCCAAGTCGACCCTCGAGTCCATCGTGCGCTACCTCGCCTGGGACCTGGGGGAGAGCGGGATCCGGGTGAACGCCATCTCGGCGGGGCCCGTCCGCACGCTGGCGGCACGCTCCATCCCCGGCTTCCTTGAGATGGCCGACAAGGCCGCCGAGCGGTCGCCGCTTCGCCGGTCCATCACCCAGGAGGAGGTGGCGGGCAGCGCGGTGTTCCTCGCCTCCGACCTCTCCACCGGTGTGAGCGGCCACGTACTGTACGTGGACGCCGGCTTCCACGCGATGGGCCTCTGACCTGAGCCGGTTCGCGGATGACAGCCGTCCCTCGTGCACCGCGCGGGGTTGGGTCCGTGTGATCCGCTGTCGAAGCACTCAGGGACGACGTGCCCGGTCGCCCGCGTACGTCCCCACGTGATCCCGCCCTCCCCAGGATGACCCAATGACCGACCTCGGCATCTCGATCTTCGCGTCGCTCGGCGTCGCGGCCCAGATCCTCTGTCTCGCCCTGATCGCCGGACTCATCGCCGCGGCGGCCAGCCGGTCGGCACGAGCCACGCTGGCGGCGCCGTTCGAGCTGATCGGCCGCGCGGGAGGATGGCTGGCGTGGGGTGTCGCCGCCGCCTCGACCGCCGGCAGCCTCTTCATGTCCGAGGTGGCCGACTTCGTGCCGTGCCGCCTGTGCTGGCAGGAGCGCGGGTTCATGTACCCGCTGGTCTTCCTTCTGATCGTGGTCGCCATCCTCCGGTTCTGGTGGCTGACCTGGGCGGCCATGATCGTCCCGATCATCGGGGCCGGCATCTCGGTCCGTCACGTCTGGGTCGAGATCTTTCCGGAGTCGGAGTCCGCGCAGTGCCGGGCGGGCATCCCGTGCTCGTTCAAATGGATCGAGGAGTTCGGCTACGTCACGATCCCGGTGCTTGCGCTCACGGCCTTCGTGCTGATCACGCTCCTGCTGGCGATCACCGGCCTCTACGAGTTCCGAAACCGCACGCGGCGTCGCTCGGACGGTCTGGGTGCGTATTACGTCCGGGAGGACGCGCCACCCGCGCCCTGATCGGCGGGGAGCGCGTGTACCGGTGAGGTGCGCGCACGTCGGTGGGGCTCCTGCGGTCCCGTGCGCGCCGGCGGCGGCGGGTGGTGGTGTCGTCCTTGGCGATCCTATTCCGCCGCGCCGGCCCCCCGGACACATGAGTCGATGGTCCGTTCCGGATCCATGAGCGCGTCGGGATCGACCACGGCTCGCTCGGGCACAAGCCTTCGTGCCGCGTCCAGGTCATCGGACCGACCGACCGTCAGGAGACCGACGAGGACGTCGTTCTCGTCGGTGTACGCGATGGCCATGTCATCCCCGTCCAGTGGCCCGCGGGGGACGGCGGTGCCGATCCCGACCCCGACGTACTCGAGGAACGCCCAGTCGCCCAGCGTCCCGAAGAAGTACGGCAGCTCGCGGTAGTCGCTGTGCTCGCCATCGGCGATCTGCGCGGCGATGTGCTCACCGTGGGTGCGCGCCACGTCCCAGTGCTCGATCCGCACGCGTCGCCCGTGCAGGACGCTGTCGTATGCGCAGACGTCGCCGGCCGCGTAAACGCCGTCAGCGCTCGTACGGAGAGAGCGATCCGTCGCGATGCCTCCGTCGGCAACCTCCAGGCCCGCTTGCACCGCGAGGCCGGTGCTGGGGGCGACCCCGATCCCGACACAGACCTGGTCGACGGTCAGCTGTGCGCCGCTCGCGAGGTGTACCCGCAGTCCGTCCCCGTCGCGCTCGACGGTCGCGATCCCGTCGGATGCGTGGATCGTCACGTCGTGCTGCCGAAGGCGCCGGTCGAACCACCCGGCCGCATCGTCGCCGAACGGCGTCTGGAGGATGCGCTCCTCGGGCATGACCAGGTCCACGTCGCTGCCCGTCAGGCGTGCGCTCGCCGCGAACTCCGCGCCGATGAATCCACCGCCAATGACCAGCCAGCGGTGCCCCTCTCCCAGATGTGGTCGCACGCTCTGGGCGTCCGCGAACGAGCGGATGACGTGAACACGGTCGGCCACGCTCGCGTCGAAGGGCAGTGAACGCGGCTCGGCCCCGGTGGCGAGTACGAGGTTCCCATAGGCGATCGAACGGCCCGCGACACGCACCCGCCGGGCGCGTGTGTCCAGGTCGGTGGCGGCCGAACCGATGAGGACGTCGACGTCGTGCTCGGCGTACCACTCGGGCTTCTTCCACAGCGCGGCATGCTCGGGCTTCTCTCCACGCAGCACGTTCTTCGTCAGGCCCGGCCGCGTGTAGGGGGCGTACGGCTCCGCGCAGGCCACGGCGATCGTGCCCTCGAAGCCCCGCTCCCGCATGGTCGACGCGCAGGCGCCGGCGGCCACTCCGCCGCCGACGATGACGACGTCGAACCGATCCGAGGTGCTCATTCGGCCTCCCTGCGCGCGACGGCGTGCACCTGCCGGTGGAGCCGTCGGATGTTCTCTCCGTGCACGGCCACTCGTCGACCCGTGCCGGGTCTGCGGTGTCCGCGTGGGGCGGTGATGACGGATCCGTGCGTTGTCACGTTCACCTCGCTGGTCGTCGACGACGGGCGCATGACCGACGGTACGCGCTGCGGACGGACGTGTACAGGGCCGTGTGGTTCCCCGTCGTGTCGGTGGGGCGCGTTTCCGCATTCGTCGGGACGGCCCCGCGAACGACCGAACCCCGCCGGAGCGGGGTTCGTGAGGCGGGAGTGACGGGACTCGAACCCGCGGCCTCTGGATTGACAGTCCAGTGCTCTAACCAAGCTGAGCTACACCCCCAGGGATGGCACGTGACATGGGCGGTGACAGATTTGAACTGCCGGCCCCCTGCTTGTAAGGCAGGTGCTCTACCGCTGAGCTAACCGCCCTCGCGCGCCGGGGGATGATAGCAGCCACCGACCGGGGCGTGACCACCGCCCGCCCCCGGTCCCAAGAGGCCGGGGGCGGGCGGATGCGGGTCAGCCGGCTGCGGCGTCCAGCAGGGCGACGTCGTCGGGGGTGAGCGCCAGTTCGGCCGCCTCGACCAGGCCGGCCACCTGCTCGATGCTTGTGGCGCTGGCGATCGGACTGGCCACGCCCGGCTTCGCACGCAGCCATGCGAGTGCGACGGCTCCGTTGCTCGCCCCGTGTGCCGACGCGACGACGTCCTGGGCGCGGACCACGCCCCATCCACGGTCGTTGGTGTACTGCTGGCTGATGCCGACCGACCGCGGCGACTCGGGAAGCGTGGTGTCCGGCCGGTACTTGCCGGTGAGAAAGCCGCGTGCGAGTGCGAAGTACGGCGCCACGGACACGTCGTTCCGGACACAGGTGTCCGACGCGGCACCCTCGAAGTCGCGTTCGAGGAGGTTGTAGTGCGGCTGGAAGATCTCGTATCGGGCGAATCCCCCCGCCGCGCTGATGTCGAGCGCGCTCTGAAGCCGGTCCGCCGAGAAGTTGGAGGCTCCCAGAACCCGGACCTTGCCCTCGCGCACCAGTTCGTCCATGGCGGCGGCGGTCTCGTCCTGTGGCGTGTCCTCGTCGTCCTCGTGCGCGTAGTAGAGGTCGACGTAGTCCGTCTGAAGGCGCCTCAGCGAGCCCTCGATGCCCGCGCGGATGTTCGCGCGGTCGAGGCCCTTCGGGAAGTCGGGGCCGCCGCCCATGCCCACCTTGGTCACAAGAATCACATCGTCGCGACGCTTCCGCCGCGACAGCCATCGACCGAGGATGGTCTCCGACTCCCCGCCCTGGAGACCCGGGACCCAGGCGGAGTAGATGTTGGCGCTGTCGAGGAAGTTGCCCCCGGCGGCGACGTACGCGTCGAGGACGGCGAACGAGGTCGCCTCGTCGGCCGTCCATCCGAAGACGTTCGTTCCGAGGCAGATGGGGGATACGGCCAGGTCACTTCGGCCAATCGCGGTGCGTGAGGTCATCATGCGACACAGCCTACGGGGCGACGGGTGGCACGTAAGGCGGTCACTGCGGTCCGGCGTGCCGGTCGCGGACGGCGGAGCCTCATCCACGGTGGGTGCGAACGGTGACGCTGTTCTTCGTCGCGGCTGACCGCGGTGCGGTGGTCGTGATCGGCCGCGACCGGGTGGACGCTCCGCACGGATCCATCGCCGAGCGGCTCCAGCGGACCCGGATCCGGCCCCCGAACGAGGGTCGGTGCCCGCTGCCGTTCGGAGAATGTCGGACCATCACATTTCTGCGGTTCGACGATAGGATTCGCGTCACACCTTCGGGGCTCGTTCCCGAGCCGGGTGAGTCGACCGAGTTCGAGGAGCCAGCACCCCTTTGTTCACACGAGGCCACCGTTCGTCTGCGCACGCCGCGTACGCGGTCGTCGCCGACTTTCTCAGTGAGCGTGACCACCCTCGGTCGGCCGACGCGATCATCGCCTTCGGCGGGCGTGATCTGACGGTGGCCCGTCATGCGGCGCGGCTGCACCGTGAGGGATGGGCCCCCTGGATCGTGGCGACCGGCGGCGTGCCCTTCGATGACGAACGCAGTGAGGCCGAGGCGTTCGCCGACGGCATGGTGGCGGAAGGGGTCCCCCGCGAACGGATCCTGATCGAGTCCCGTTCTCGTCATACAGGCGAGAACGTGATGTTCGCCCTCGATCTGCTGCGTGATCGCGCGGACGGCGTCGACACCGTGATCGCGGTTCCGTGGCCTCTGGCCGCGCGACGGGCGGCGGCCACCCTGCGCCGACAGGCACCCGAGCTGGACGTCGTGTCGGCTCCGGACCGAACCGGTCCCGGCGGGCGCCGTCCCTTCGGCCCGCGCGCGGCGCGCTTGGCTCTCGCCGAACTCGACCGGTTGGGACGCTATGTGGACGCCGGCTTCATCGCCCCCGAACGCGTTCCGGTGCGGGTGCGTTCGGCCGGTGCCGTCCTCGCGGCGGATCTGGACGCGGTCGGCACCCCCATGACCGCCGTCTGAGTCAGCTCCGTCCGCGGATGACGCGTCGCTTCGATGCGTCGTAGCGACGCGCGGTGTTCCCGAAGCCGAGCAGGGTGCGCTGCTCGTCGGTGAACGTGGCGGCCACCTGGGCGGGCAGGCTTGCGGGGAAGTCCCAATGCGGCTGGACCCACGGCCGGGCGAAGAACATGTGGAGCGCGCGTCGTTGCCCGTCGGTCGCGTTGCGGCCGGCCGCATGCCACAGCGTCGCGTCGAAGGCGACGGCCGATCCGGGGGCGATCTCGAGCGTGACGGCCCGCTCTTCCAGTGCCGTCCGCTCGTCATCGGTGATCGTCGTCGACCCCGGTTCCGTCCACGCATGGCTGCCCGGCACGAGCCGCGTCGCACCGTTCGCCCGGGTGAACGGATCGAGCGCGCACACGATGTTCACGAACAGGGTCACACCCGGTGTCGGAACCGGGTGGTCGCGATGCAGCGACTGTCCCTCACCGCGGGCCAGCATCGCGATGCCGTTGAAGCCGGCCAGCACGGCGTCGGATCCGAGCACGGACCGTGCGAGTTCGACGGAGGCCGGCCGGTCCCAGAGCGTCGCGAAGGTCACGTGCTTCGCCGGCAGCATGTAGGCGACCCGGTACGCGTCGGTGAGCCACAGGCGCTCGGCGGCGATGTCCGCTTCGGTGGTGAACACCTCGTCCAGGGCCCGGCAGGCCTCCTCGACCTGGGCGGGGGTCAGCAGATTCGGAAGGACGGCGTAGCCGTGCTCGCGGATCCTCCGGGCGGCGTCGATGGCCGTGGCTCCTGCGGCGGTCGGGTGTGTCATGGCTTTCGGAAAGGGGTCCGCAGACGGTTGATGCGGTGTCGGGCGAGGGCGGCGCGGATCGCCCAGGACAGGGCACGCTGGTCGGAGGCGCGGGCGAGTGCGTCGAGCTGGATCCAGAATCGTCCGCGGCCCGCCGGTCGCACGCGTGCGACCCGCCGTGCCCGTGGTGTGGGAAGGCTGGGGAAGGCGCCGTCGAGGCCCGCCAGCCGAACGGCGACGCCGGTGCGGACGCATTTCTCGCAGACGCCACAGTTGTATTCGTTGTTGCGGTGTTCCCAGCAGACCTGAAGGTGGAGGCGTCCCGCGGGGTGTCCGGCGGCGGTGCGCAGCTTGTCCATACGTGTGGCATCCGCCCCGTCGTGGATGATCTCGACCCGCTCGGTGCTCCACAGCGGGTCGATCAGCGGATGGGAGCCCAGGGGGACGAGGTCGGCGTACGTGTCGGTGGCGGGGATCAGGATGCGCGAGAAGTGCGGTGCCAGGAGCAATCCGATGGCCGCGAGGGCCGACCCGTGGTACGCGTCCCAGGTCACGCCGTGGACGTCTCCCACGTCCCTGAGGTCCGTCGTGATCTCCAGAAGCGGCAGACCGAGCAGCCGAGCGGCGTCGCGCAGGCGCTCCTCGAGCATGGCGTTCAGCGGGCTGCCGTCCGGGGGCGTTCCGAAGCCGCGCACGTGGATCAGTGCGTCCAGTCGATCACGGTTGGTGATCGCCGAGTGAAGCGAGTCGGCTCCGGCGGTGAAGAAGCACGCGGTTCCGCGACCGTCCTCACCGTGCTCGACGGTCTGGCGCTCGGGTGCCTCGATCGCGGCCATCCTGAGCTGGCCGTCCTCCCCGCGCAGGTGACGGTCCCAGGACATGAGGATGCGCTGGAACTGCTCCGCTCCTGCGAGCAATCGGGGAGAGATGCTCTCGCTGGCGCACAGCGCCTCGCCGCGCTGCATCGCCGGAAGCAGGGCGGCGGGGACGACCGGGTCGACGGTGGTGTCGAGGGCGAGCCCGTCGGGGGCCGTCACCGATATCCGGATCGGCTCGGCGCCGTCCGGGGTGATGACGATGGTCACGCCGTCATCCGTCTTCCGGGGCGCCTCGATCAGCATCAGGTCCCCGTCCATGCCGTGAAGGCACGGAGTGCGCACTGGCCGATCTCCGCCGCGGTGGCCGCCGGGTCGTCCTGCCCGTCGGTGAGGAAGCAGACGGTCAGCGGTCCGGCGTCGGTGTGGATTACCCCCACGTCGTTGACGACTCCGTTCAGTGATCCGGTCTTGTGGGCGGCGATGACCCCCTCGGGGAGGCACAGCTTGATCCGTGTGTGGTTGACGTTTGCGCGGAGTGCCGTGCGGATCGGGTGCAGGTGCTCCTCGCGGTGGATCGCCGCGAGCAGGTCGGCGCACTCGTCTGTCGTCGTGACATTGGCACGGCCCCGGGCATTCAGCACGTCGTCGCCGAAGCCCACCGCGAGATGGGTGGAGGTGAGTCCGCGTGCTCGCAGGGTCGTTTCGACACGATCGACTCCGATATGGCGCACCAGGTGCTCGGCACTGCGGTTGTCGCTCGTGGCGAGCATGACCCCGATGAGTTCGACCAGCGTCAGCTCGTGATCCTGGGAGAGCGTGTCCAGGACGGACGGCCACCGGCTGGCGGGTAGGTCACCGACGCGGACGGGGACCGTGAGCGCTTTCGGTTCCTGTTGCAGGACGGCGATGGCCAGTGCCAGTTTGAGCACGCTGGCACCGGGTCGCGGCACGTCTCCGCCCACCGACACGCGTGTGGTGCCGCCCGCGATGGTGACGCTGCGACCGGGTCCATCGGCGAACGTGGTGGCCGCCCGCCTCCAGGCGGCGGCCAGCGTATCGGATGCCGGGGACATTGTCGGCAATGTACCGTCTCGGCGGCGGGGCAGGGGCCTCGTGCCGCGGTGCGGAGTCCGGCCGTCCGTCGTGCGCCGGTCCGTGTTCCGCCGGCCATCTGTCGGCACGGTGGCGATGCGACTCGGGTGCGGGATCGTCACACTCCCGAGGAGCCCCACCCTCGGCGCTCGCGTCTGATCGACGAGTCTGCGAGCCGGCCTCGTGAGCGGGGATGCATGCGGTAAAGTCGCCGCGATGGACTACTTCTCCGACCCGAAGTTCGTCGCCGTCTTCGGAGTCGTGCTCGCGGCGCGCTTCTTCGTGCCGTTTACGATCTTTCGCTGGCCGCTGCCCGGGATCCTCGCGTGTCTCATCATCGACGCGGTCGATCAGACCGTTCTCCAGTCGTTCGGGTACGACCCGCCCTTCTATCAGGGCTACGACAAGGCGATGGACGTGTTCTATCTCGGCATCGCGTACATCGCGACGCTGCGCAACTGGGTGAGCATCCCCGCTTTCAACGTGTCGCGGTTCCTGTTCTTCTACCGGCAGATCGGTGCCGCCGCATTCGAGCTGAGCGGGGCACGCTGGCTGCTGATGGTGTTCCCGAACACGTTCGAGTACTTCTTCATCGCGGTCGAGGCCGTGCGCACCCGCTGGCGCACGACACGCCTGAAGCTGCTGGGCTGGGCCGTCGTGGCGGCGTGCATCTGGGTCTTCGTGAAGCTGCCCCAGGAGTGGTGGATCCACATCGCCCAGCTCGACTTCACCGAGGCACTCGACAACCATTCGTGGTTCGGGCCGGTGATCGTCGGCGGTCTCGCGGTACTTCTGCTGGTCTTCTGGTTCGTGCTGCGTCCCCGTATGCCGAAGCCGGACCACCCGAGGTTCCAGATCGCGGCACCGGCGCTGCCGGCCGAGCTCGACACGGCCAGGAAGCGCGGTGCGTACATGGTCGAACACGGGCGCGTGTGGTCGCAGGCGTCGCTTGAGAAGTCGTTCCTGATCGGCCTGCTGCTGGTCATGTACGCCACCATCCTGCCGGGCATCGACGTGAGCACCGTGCGTCTGCTCCTCTGGGTCGGCGCGTTCGTCCTCATCAACGTCGCGGGAACGCTCGCACTGAATCGCCGGGGATTCAGCAGTGAGGCGTTGCTCACGACGTTCCTCCTGCGGTTTGCGTTCAACCTGGCGCTGCTCGGTGTCGTCGAACTCCTGCTCTACGACACCCTTGAGTTCGGGCATTCCGTGTTCTTCATCCTCGTGTTCAGCGTGCTCGTCACGGCCTACGACCGCTACCGGCCCATCTTCGAGTTTCGCCGCGCTCAGGCACTCGGCACGGACGATTGACCCACGCTCGAGCGGGAGCCGCGTTCCGACCCGCGCCGCGCCACGCATTGTGGTCAGAACATGGAGGACACGAGGACAGTGCTGTCCCGTCCCGGCGGTGACAGCCGGCGCGGGTGCATCGTCGTTCCGTGGGATCCGATCACACCGCAGGCGGGGGAGTTCGGCGCGGGCGCCGGCCGACGAGGGGATGAGGCACCCCGCCCGAGACCGGATCCGCAACCGCGGGACGTGATCCTCTGCGCGGCCGGCGTCGCCGAGGATCCCGTCCGCGGTGCGGACTACCTGGCGATGAACTGCCGGGTCGTCGTCGTCTTGCGCTTGCCGGCGGTCACCACGACCTTCAGCGTGAGGCGCGTGCCGTCAAGGGCCTCGGGCACTCTGAGGCCGTAACAGCTCCACTTGGCGGCCGTGGACGGTGCCGCCAGGTATCCGTTGCCGGCCGTCGCCGTGATCCTCTTCGTTCCCTTGAACACCGCGCAGGTGTAGCGGTAGGCCCCCGCATTCGTCGTGACCCGCCCGAGGGCGTTCATCTGAGGGAGCTTGGGGAACTGGTAGATCGTCGTGACCCTGGCTGCGCGGAGCTGCACCGGGATGATGAAGGACTGCGGCTCGGTGTAGAACGGGAGCTCGTAGTTGTACCGGGTGTTCTTCGAGCCCGGCTGACCCGAGCTCAGTCCGCACGACCACGGCACGCCCGACGGGACGATGTTCCAGTAGCTGATCTGGAAGAAGTACCTGCCCGCGATGAGGGCCTGTCCCGGAGTGGTGAAGTTGAACACGCTTCCGGGTGCGCTGAGATCCGGGTTGAAACCGGTCGAGCGCCCTCCCATGGTCTGGGAGGTGTTCTGCAGGCCCGTCAGGAACGTGTGGCCGTTCTCCACCTGGGGTCTGCGGGCGGACGTCCTCGAGAGGAGGAACCAGTTGGCCTGGGTCCCGGCCCCGCAGACGCCGGTGTTCGTGATCGTGAAGACCGGCCGGTTCTTCGCGAGCGACGCGGGTGCGGGCTGGCTGATCGATGCGGCCGTCGCATGTGGGCTGGCGACGAGCAGCGCCGCCGCGGGGAGGATGAACGCGGCGAGAACCCCCGCGCTCGAACCACGACGAGATCGAGTTGCACTGGAGCTTTTCTGTACGTTCATGGTCGCGGATCGTACCGCACGGATGGCTCCCGGTAAAGGTGCGTTCGAGGTGCCCGGCGCGGTGTTCACCACTCCGGCGAGAAGACGATTCATCTGGACCGTGGCACCGTCCGGAAGCCGCTCGGTCGAAGCGGCCGATGTCCGCATCGTCGTCGCGGCGCGTGCCCGGACGGATGGGCACACTTGCCGTTGTCTGGTGGTGACAACTGCATCCGTCCATCACCTCGTTACCGACCGGACCGACAATGAAGGAGCGGCACACATGGGGACAGTCACCGCCATCGCGGACGCCGCGATTCCCGCCACACCGGACCGTGTGCTGGCAGCGCTCGCGGACTATCAGGGTGTCCGACCGGCAATCCTGCCGGAGAACTACACCGACTATGCGGTCCAGACGGGCGGCATGGGGACCGGAACCGTGGTCACGTGGCGGCTGCACGCCACGAAGAAGCGCGTCCGCCACGTGGTGGCGGAGATCACCGCTGACGGCGGCACCGTCACCGAGCGGGACCGGAACTCATCCCTGGTCACCGTCTTCCGGGTGGCCGGGGACGGGGACGCCAGCACGGTCACCGCGACCACCACGTGGAACGGCGCGGGCGGGATCGGAGGCTTCTTCGAGCGCACGTTCGCACCGAAGGGCCTCGCGCGCATCCATGGCGAGCTGCTCGCCAATCTGGCCGCCCGACTGGCGGCGACGGACTGAGGATCGGGGTGGGACCGCTCCCGGAGAGACCACCGTCGCGCGGATATCAGGTACCCCCAACGGGATTCGAACCCGTGCCGCCGGCGTGAAAGGCCGGTGTCCTAGGCCGCTAGACGATGGGGGCGCGGCAGCCGCTGATGATAGACGCTCACGCGTCGCGGCGGACGGCGAAGGTTACCGCCCCCTCTGAGCCGGCGTCGACAACGGTGACGTCCGTGACCGACGCCGCCGGCGGACCCACGCGACAGTGGTCGATCAGTGCCTCCACAGCCGTCGCATCACCCTCGGCGTGCGCCTCCACGCGTCCGTCGTCCAGGTTGCGGACCCAGCCGAGAACACCCAGGCGCTCGGCCGCCTGCATGGCCGACTCGCGGAATCCGACGCCCTGGACCCGGCCGGTGACGAGGATGCGCCGGGTGATCCGGGTCACGCGGACATCGTGACCGGTGCGACCTGGCTTCGGATGTGGGCGTTCACCGTCGCGGCCATCTCCTGGACGGCGGGCGCGCCGATGTCGAACGTGGCGATCCCCTGGACGGTGTGGACCGGGACGAACTCCTGGTAGCTCGACATGAGGAACGCTCCGTCGACCGACGCCAGGTCGTCGATCACCATCTCCTTCGTCGCGCTCGGGACGGCCTCCATCGCCAGGCGCCGGGTGATCGAATCGAGCACACCGGTCTCGAGCGGTGGGAAGAACAACGTGCCACCCTCCAGCCAGCCGAACGCGGTGGTCGGCCCCTCGAGGATCACGCGGTCGTCGATGCGGAAGCAGAGCGCATCGTCGGCGCCGGCCTCCTTGGCCATCCGAATGGCGCGCATGTTCGGCGCATAGGACAGCGTCTTCACGCCGACGAGAAGCGGGGTCACGCGGTTCGGCACCGGGTGGAGCGACTGGCCGTCGGGGTAGACGGCGAACGGCTCCTCACGCCAGATGACGTGACCTCCCCGCGTCAGGATCAGACGCACGCCGCACGTCGGGTTCGTGGTGGCGTCGGCGAAGACCGCCATCTCGCGTCGGAGCCGGTCCACGTCCACCGGGATGGACGCGCCGTCACCCGACTTCGTGAGCCGTGCCAGGTGAAGCTCGGGAGTGCGGGGAACCCGGTCGTAGAAGCGAAGGCCCTCGAACACCCCGTCACCCCGGACGAGTCCGTCGTCGAGGGGAACCGGAACGCCCTCTCCATCGCAGAGGAGGGTTCCGTTGAGCATCACGGCGAGTGGTTCGGTCATGCGGCACACGGTATCAGCGAAAGACCTGCACGCATACGGCTCCCACCGTCTGTCAGCGCGGTCCGTCCGAGGCCGCCCGGTTCCGCTCGAGCGTCGCGGAGATCCAGAAGGCCAGTGCCGCGTCCTCCGCGATCCCATCGGGGCTCACCCGGATCCAGCTCGGCCCCATGAGCCGTCCCTGGCCCATGACCGCGGGGGTGGCTCCGGGGCGCTTCAGCAGGTCCCGCGTCCGGGAGGGGTCGACACGTGCCAGCAGATCACCGGCTCGTCCGGCGCAGACCAGCATCGAGTCGTCGACCATGATCGCGAGCTCACCGAACATGGTGACCTCGCGTACGTCGGTCCCGTCCGGCAGCAGGAGCCGGATCCGCTGGACGAGGCGGACCTGGGGATCGTCGGACGGCGGTTCGCTCATGCCTCACAGCGTACGGTCGAGGGAGGCGCCCTGCTCTCCCTCGTCATCACCCACCCCGGCTCCGAACTCCGCGACACGATCCTCACGAACGGGATGGTCGACGGGATGGAGGCGAGCCATGCCCGGATGGAGTCGCCCGTCCTGGTGTGACGCCGTCCGGAAACCGGCGTGGGTGTTTCCGCAGACGGGGCCGACCGCGGATCCGCTCACGCTGATCCCCGGTCAGCCCTGGGAGGAGGTCCGGCGAGACGGAGTGATTCCACGGAGATCGCGGCGAGACGCGTGGCCCCGGTGACGCGCGCCTCACCTCCACGCGTCCGTGGAATGAACGACGCTAGGGCCGGGAGGCGTACTGAGAACCGGGCTCGGCCGAACCCTGGGCCACGCCGTTCGGCGAGACGCCCGCCGCGTCGGCGGGAGGCGGTGCGGCGTCCTCCGAGCGGCCCTTCAGGAACTTGAGGGCGACGAACGTGGCGGCTCCGACGAGCCCCACCCACAGGATGACGCGCCGGAAGCGGCGCTTCTTGGGTGCACGGGCCTGGTCGACGGTTTCGGCCGCGTTGCGCACGAGTTGGCCGAGGTCCTCCTGGAAGCGGCGGTCGCGGGCGAGCCGGCTGCCGAGCTTCTGGGCGGAGTCACGACGCGCCTCGTCGTAGAGCTCACGGGCCTGGATGGCGGTTGCCGTCAGAGCGCGGCGCACGTCCGGATCCTTCAGGGCACGCTGTGCAGCCGGGGCGAACGCCCTGCCGAGCTCGAGCGCCTGCTCGACGGTCGTGGCGAGCGGTGACGGTTTCATGTGCATCCTCCGATCTCTGGCCGAGGATGTACCCGATGGACCGTGCGGTGAAACGCGCGCGCTCTGCGGGCTCCCGAGCCGGTTGTGCGCGACGTCCGGCGATGGGGCATGCCGGGCGCGCGCCTGGTGACACGATGCCACAATTTCCCGTGCGCATCGCATGCGCGAGGTCCCATGCTCCTCCGGATTCGGCGCGGGTCACGGCCCCGGCGCCATGCCCGGCGGGGGTGGGCCCACCGTAGAACCGCGTGTTCCTGGGTCGTCGTCGCCCACCCGGTCGCGACGTTGGACGACGGTCACGACGGTGAGGGGATCCCCGGGGCCGCTCACCGGTGTCGTCGCGGGGGCCACGTGGACCTCGATCCCCCCGGGCAGGGCGGCGGTCTGCGCGCTGAGGACGTCGCCGTCCGTGGGGGCGAGGATGGTGCCGACGACGGCGATGCAATCGCGGATGCGTTCGACCGACAGGTCGGCCTGCGCGCCCATCGCCGCCACCACGCGGGGGAGCACGGCCTGCGCGACCGACGCGGATGCCATCTCGAACCTCATGCGGATCATCGACGCGTTCCTGTCCGGATGACGCGGAAGCGCATGGTGAGCTCGGTCGGACCACCGGCCCGGGACGCGATGGCGAGGTGCTCGGTGAGCGTGAGCATGAGCATCACGCCGAGCCCGTCGTGCTCGCCGTCCCGCGTCGGGAAACCGTCTCCGTCGTCGGAGACGCGGACGACGAGATCGTCCCCCTCCAGGTGGACCCCGACCGCCACCGTCCCGGGATCGCGGCCGGGGTAGCCGTGCAGCACCGCGTTCTCGCACGCTTCGGTGACGGCGACGTTCACGTCCGTCAGGAACGCGGGATGCCAATCGTCCACCGCGGCGACACCGTTCATGGCGTGTCGGACGACGGAGACGGATGCGGCGTCGGCGGGAACGTTCATGAGGACCAGGGGACGGTCCACGACGAGCACCTCTCAGGGCGGCGGCCGGACGACGGCGGCTACGGGGACGAGGCTTCGTCCGTCGCACGTCGTCGTTGTGGTCGGTGGCTACCCGGATCGGTTCGTCGCCAAACCTCCGCGCCCGTTCCCATGCCGCCGACCGTCCGGTAGCGTCTGCGCACAGCAGTCGATCGGACGGTGCCATGAACACGGCTCACCATCACCCCGGGGTATCCGATCGTGGGTCCGTGCGTCGTGCGGCAGGCGTACCGGACCGCGAGGAGCTGATCGTCGCCCACATGGGCCTCGTGAAGCGTCTCGCCCGACGCTACGCCAACCGGGGTGAGTCGCTGGACGACCTGATCCAGGTCGGGATGATCGGCTTGATCAAAGCCGTCGACCGGTTCGATCCGGATCGTGACGTCGCGTTCGCCAGCTTCGCGACCCCGACGATCATCGGCGAGATCCGGCGCCACTTCCGTGATCGCACCTGGGCCGTCCGGGTTCCACGGGGACTTCAGGAGGCGAACGCGGTTGTGACCCGCACGGTGGACGATCTCACCGCCACGCTCCGCCGCAGCCCAACGGTCACGGAGGTCGCCGACAGCTGCGGACTCCCCGAGGGCGATGTGCTCGAGGCGCTGGCCGTCGGCGCTGCGTACCGATCGGCCCCGCTTGTGATCGACGATCCGGACGGGGAGGACGTGACCGTCGACGTGGTGTTCGAGGAGCCCGGTTTCGCGTCGGCCGAGGGCCGTGCACTTCTCGAAGGTGCGGTCGCGGCGTTGCCGCTCCGAGAGCGGCGGATCCTCTTCCTGCGCTTCTCGTTGGGGCTGTCGCAGTCGGAGATCGGTGCGCGACTCGGCATCTCACAGATGCACGTGTCACGCCTCCTCACGAAGACACTGCGCACGCTGCGCCCGCAGGTCGGTGCCGACGATCCGGTCGTCGCGGCCGGGGTCTGCCTGAGGTATCACTGAACACCGCGGTCAGCTGCCGCGACGTCGTGCGTTCCTCGCTATGGCCCGCATGACCTCACGGCTTCCGGCGATGCTGTCGACGGCCGGGAGCACGGCCTTCACGCTCCGTCGCTCGAGCCCCCGCCGGCGCAGGACGCGGCGCAGGATGAAGCGTCGCAGTGGCCCGGGAATGCGCGGGGACAGCCAGACGGCGATGCGCACCCTCACGGTCACCTCCTCGTTGGTCGGACGCCGCGAACGATAGCCGGGGCCACCGACGCGGCAAATGCTCGGGGGCCGACGGCCCCGGCCCGATGGCGCCGACGGTGGCCGGCCGGTGCGGGATCGGACCCGGGCAGCAGGTGCCGTCGACGCCCGGTCGAGGCGTTCGTCGACCGGATCTCCGATCGACTTCTTCCGTCGGCGATCGGCCGTCTGCCGCTGATTCCATCGGGCGAAAATACCCATGAGCAGGCATTCCGTTGCCGGATCGTGGCTCCGGGTACCGGTATTCGAACTATGCCGACAAACACAGTGGACAATGCGCTATGGTGCCCCAGTCAAATACAGATATTCTAAGTGGGAATGAGGTGTTTGCCGATGAAGAAGGTATCTCTGTTCGGGCTGACCGCGGTCGCCGCTGCACTGATGATGGCGGGCTGCGGTGGTGCCTCCGACGACACCGAGGGAGCCCGGACGTCGGCCGACGGATCCGGTGGGAAGGTGTCGCTCGTCGCGTACTCGACGCCCCAGGTGGTCTACGACCAGATCATCCCGGCGTTCAACACGACCGATGATGGCGCGGGTGTCGCCGTCACCACGTCCTTCGGGGCGTCAGGTGACCAGAGCCGCGCGGTGGCTGCGGGCCTCAAGGCCGACGTGGTCAGCTTCTCGATCGAACCGGACATGACGCGCCTCGTCAAGGCGGACCTGCTCGACGCGTCGTGGAAGGACACCCCCAACAACGGCCGGGTCACCACCTCGGTCGTCTCGTTCATCGTCCGTGAGGGCAACCCGAAGAACATCACGACCTGGGACGATCTCCTGAAGCCCGGTGTGGAGGTCCTGACGCCCAACCCGTTCACGTCGGGTGCGGCGAAGTGGAATCTTCTGGGGGCATACTCATTCGGCGGCCTGGAGTACGTCGAGAAGCTGATCCACGATCACGTCAAGGTTCAGCCGAAGTCGGGTCGCGAGGCGCTTCAGACGTTCACCTCGGGCAAGGGCGATGTGCTGCTCTCGTACGAGTACGAGGCCATCACGGCGCAGAAGAAGGGCGAGAAGGTCGAGCACGTCATCCCCGACAAGACCATCCGCATCGACATCAACATCGGGACGACCACGGCGGCCGGCGAACCGGCCAAGAGGTTCCTCGACTTCGTCCTGGGAGATGAGGCGCAGCAGCTCTTCGCGGACTGGGGCTACCGGCCCGTCAACGAGACGGTCCTCGCGGCGAACTCCGAGAAGTTCCCCACGCCGTCCGAGCTCCTCACGATCGACGACCTCGGCGGCTGGGAGAAGGTCGACAGGGACCTCTTCGATCCGAGGGACGGTTCGATCGCGAAGATCGAGGAGCGCGCCGGGGTGTCGACCGCGAAATGACGGTCGCCGCCTCCGAACCACGTCGGCGGCGGCGGAAAACCGCCGCCGACTTCGGCGCCGGTCCCCTGGGGCTCGGTGTCACCACGCTCTGGCTCTCGATCATCGTCCTCCTGCCGCTGGCGGCCGTCGTCGTCAAGGCCTTCGGCGGTGGGTTCGGCGAGTTCTTCGACGCGGCGTTCTCGCGTCAGGGCCGGGCGGCACTCTTCTTCACCATCTGGATCTCGCTGGTGGTCACCGTCATCAACGCGATCATGGGCACGATGACCGCCTGGGTCATGGTGCGCGACGCGTTCCCGGGCAAGAGGGTGCTGAACGCGCTGCTCGACCTTCCTTTTGCGCTCCCCACCATCGTGGCGGGTATCACCATGCTCGCCCTCTATGGCGACGCTGTGGCATACACGAAGTGGGCGGTGCTGCTCGCCCTCGTCTTCGTCACGCTGCCGTTCTGCGTGCGGGCCGTGCAGCCCGTGCTCCTCGAACTCGATCGCGAGGTGGAGGAGGCCGCGTCCTCCCTGGGCGCCGGTCCGTTCACCACCTTCCGTCGGGTGATCCTGCCCAGCCTGGTCCCGGCCATCATCTCGGGCAGCGCGCTCACCTTCGCCCGAGCCGTGGGTGAGTTCGGATCGCTGATCCTGATCTCGGGGAACATCCCGTTCGACACCCAGGTGGCGTCGGTGTTCATCTTCAAGCAGATCGAGTCGGACAACCCGATGGGCGCCGCGTCCGTGTCTGTGGTGCTGCTCTTCCTCTCGCTGCTCGTCCTGATCGGGATGCGCTTCGTCGAGAAGCGCGTTGTCGGAAACCCGGAGGATCACGAATGAAACACGTGCTCCGCTGGACCGTGCTCGTCTTCATCGCCGTCGTGCTCCTCGTGCCGGTCGGATTCATCTTCTTCAAGACGTTCGAGCCCGGACCGGTCGAGGTCTGGAAGAGCATCACGACGCCCGCCGCGGTCAGCGCGTTCTGGCTCACCATCATGGTGGCCGCCATCGCCGTGCCGCTGAACGCGGCCTTCGGCGTGCTCACCGCGCTGATGCTGGTGCGCGGCCGGGTGCCGGGCAAGAGGGTGATCGAGGGGATCATCGACCTGCCGTTCGCGGTTTCGCCGGTGGTGGTCGGTCTCGCCCTCGTCCTCGTCTATGGCGAGGACGGGTGGTTCGGCGACACGCTCGCCACGTTCGGCATACAGGTCATCTTCTCGGTGCCGGGCATCATCCTCGCCACCATCTTCGTCTGCGTCCCGTTCGTCGTGCGCGAGGTGGTTCCGGTATTGCGCGAGATCGGCACCGACCAGGAGCAGGCGGCCTCCACCCTGGGCGCCTCGCGATGGCAGACGTTCCGGCGCATCACCCTGCCGTCCATCCGGTGGGGCCTCACGTACGGGATCGTCCTCGCCACGGCGCGGGCGATCGGCGAGTTCGGCGCGGTCAGCGTGGTCAGCGGCAAGGTCAGCGGCCAGACCGAGACGCTCACGGTGCTCGTGGAGAACCGCTACACCAACTTCAACTACGCCGGGGCATACGCGGCGTCGGCGCTCCTCGCCGCCATCGCGCTCGTCGTTCTCCTCACAATGACGCTGTTGCAGCGACGAAAGGAGTCCTCGTGATCGAGGTCGAGTCCGTCTCGAAGAGCTATGGAGACTTCGCGGCGCTGAAGGACGTCTCGCTGTCGGTCGACGCCGGTTCGCTCACCGCCCTTCTGGGTCCCTCGGGTTCGGGCAAGTCCACCCTTCTCCGCGTCATCGCGGGTCTCGAGACCCCGGACCAGGGAGCGGTGCATCTGGACGGCGTGGACGTGACGGACCATCCGCCCAGCTCACGCGGGGTCGGGTTCGTGTTTCAGCACTACGCGGCGTTCAAGCACATGACCGTCCGCGACAATGTGGCGTTCGGCCTCACCGTCCGAAAGCGTCCGAAGGACGAGATCCAGGAGATCGCGGACCGGCTGCTCGAGGTCGTCGGCCTCGCGGGGTTCCATGAGCGGTATCCCTCGCAGCTCTCCGGAGGGCAGCGGCAGCGCATGGCGTTGGCCCGCGCCCTCGCCGTCGAACCGTCGGTGCTCCTGCTCGACGAGCCCTTCGGCGCCCTGGACCGCAACGTCCGCACCGAGCTTCGGGCGTGGCTGCGCAGGCTCCACGACGAGGTGCACGTCACCACCGTCCTCGTGACCCACGACCAGGAGGAGGCCATGGAGCTGGCCGACAAGATCGTCCTCCTCAATCACGGGGAGATCGAGCAGGTCGGCGGTCCCCGCGACCTCTACGAGCGGCCGCGGTCGAGCTTCGTCATGGGCTTCCTCGGTCCGGTGGCCGAGATCAACGGCGGCTACGTGCGGCCCCACGATCTGTCGATCGTCACCCATCCGGAGCCCCACGCCGTCGAGGCGCAGGTCGCGCGGTTGCTGCACCTCGGGTTCGAGGTCCGGGTCGAGCTGGTCAGGGCAGACGGCACGCCGGTGACGGTCCAACTGGCGCGGCACGAGGCGGAGCACCTCGAGGTCGCGGAGGGCGACATCGTCTACCTGCGGGCGCCCGAGGTCACCGAGTTCATCGGGGGCGGCATCTAGGGGGCGTCGATGTCCATCGGCTGAACGGGTGAGGCGCCGCTCGGCTCGACCCGTCGAGAGGGTCCGTCTTGCCCGGCGTCATGTCCGTCTGATGACGTGGCCGGCAAGTCCGGTGCCAGGCACTTAACTTGCGCGTTGCGAACCGCAGGCAAGTCTGGTGCCAGGCACTTAACTGGCCCTTCGCATTTGAGTAGGGATTGTCGGGTGGCGGCGGGGTAGGCGTCAGGGG
>CAYSVH010000016.1:0-833 GCA_964434425.1 uncultured Bifidobacteriaceae bacterium
GCCTCCGCGTGGGCGACGTGGAGGGCCGCGAGTGCGTGGCGCACGGCGTCGCGGTCCGAGGAGCTGTCGCGCAGCTGGCGCATCAGCGACTCGAAGCGGCGGTGGTCCTCGAGGATGAGGTCGATGACGTCGCCGGAGACCGGCCTGCCGAGGTCGATGGGGGTGCTCATGCGGCGAACCTAGCGACCCCTCCAGAACGCAGGCCTCACCCCTGCGGGTCCTGCGGCTGCACGGGTTCGCCCAATTCTCCTGCGGGGCCTCCCGACTGTCCCTAGGGTCACGGACAACGCGCCCGCCAGGGGGCCGGCGCACCGTCTCCAGGGGGAACCCAGCATGTCCATGTTCCGACGCACCGCCCGGACCGTCGCACTCGGTCTGGTCGCCGGCGCGCTCGCCGTGACCACGGCCCAGCCCGCCAGTGCCGCCACCTTCAGCGAAGGCTTCGAGAGCGGCACCACACCCACCGGTTGGCAGGTCGCCAACCTCAGCACGCCCCTCGGCGTCGAGACCTGGAGCCAGGGCCAGGTCGACGCGTTCCCGGCGCAGGCGGGCACGCCGTCGTCCTACTTCGCCGCGAACTACGAGAGCGGCGCCAGCGAGGCCACCATCAACGACTGGCTGATCACGCCGCTCCAGGCCTCGCTCAGCAGCACCGACGTCTTCGAGTTCTGGACCCGCACGCTGGAGGGCACGACCTACCCCGACCGCCTCGAGGTCCGCATGTCGACCAACGGATCCTGCAACCCCGGCACGACCGCAGACGGCGTCGGCGACTTCACCACGGTCCTCGGCACCATCAACCCGACCCTCACTGACGAGGGCTACCCGCAGGT
>CAYSVH010000016.1:843-55414 GCA_964434425.1 uncultured Bifidobacteriaceae bacterium
CATGCCCCTGACCGGGCTCGGCACCACGAACGTCTCCGGCTGCGTCGCCTTCCGCTACTACGTCACCAACGGCGGCCCGAGCGGGGAGAACAGCAACTACATCGGCATCGACTCCGTCGCGTTCACCGACAACGCCTCCGTCGCCTGCACCACCGCCCAGACCTCCGCGGCGTCCGCCCAGACCACGGTCACGACCGCGACGGCGACGTACGCCACCGCGACCACGTCCCTGGCGAAGGCCAAGAAGGTCCTCAAGAAGGCCCGCAAGGCGCTCAAGAAGGCCAAGAAGGCTGACGACGAGACCAAGGTCGCGAAGGCCAAGAAGAAGGTGAAGAAGTGAACCGCCCCGGCATGTCCGGAGACTTTCTAGTTTGAGACTCCAGCGATTGCTGGGGTCTGGTGGTGAGCGTAGTGAGCCTGCTCGGCTTCGACGGGTGTGAGGTCGTCGCAGTACTCGAACGGGCGGCGGCGGTTGAACCAGTCGACCCACTCGGCGGTGGCGGTCTCGAGGTCGTCGAGGCCCTTCCACGGCCGCCTCGGTTTGACCAGTTCGGTCTTGTAGAGCCCGATGACCGACTCGGCCAGGGCGTTGTCGTACGACGAGCCCACGGCGCCGGTCGAGGGCTTGATCCCGGCGGTGGCCAGGTGCTCGGAGTAGGCCACGGACAGGTACTGGACCCCGTGGTCGTGGTGGGCGATCAACCCGGCCAGGTCACGGCCTTCGCGGCCGCGGGTCCAGATCGCCTGCTCGACCGCGTCGACGACGAGCTGGCTGGTCATCGTGGTGGCCACCGACCAGCCCAGGATCCGTCGGGCGTAGGCATCGATGACGAACGCGGTGTAGCACCAGCCCGACCATGTCGAGCAGTAGGTGAAGTCCGCGACCCAGAGCCGGTCGGGTGCCAGGGGCGTGAAGTTGCGGTCGACCAGGTCCAGAGGTTTCGGCGTCCGCGGGTCGCTGATCGTGGTCCTCTTGACCTTCCCGCGCACCGCGCCGGCCAGGCCCAGCTCGCCCATGAGCCGCTCCACGGTGCACCGGGCGATCGGCGGCGCATCGACCGCGCGTTCGCGGTTCAGGGTCAGCCACACCTTCCGGGCGCCGTAGACGCCGTAGTTCGACGCGTGCACCGCAGCGATCTTGGGCTTCAGCTCCTCGTCCCGAACTTGACGGGTCGACGGCTTCTTGGCGCGGTGTTCGTAGTAGGTCGCGGGGGCGATCTTGGCGCCCAGCTCGGTGAGCTGGTCGCAGATCGACTCGACACCCCATCGCAGACCCTGCCCGTCGGCGTCCTCGTGGCGTTCACCGACGTGCTCGTCGATGTAGGCCACGATCAGCGATGTGGCCGGTCGAGTTCGGCCGCGAAGAAAGCCGACGCGGATTTGAGGATCGCGTTGGCACGCTTGAGCTCGGCGTTCTCCCGCTTCAACCGCTTCAGCTCCGCGGACTCCTCAGTGCTGACTCCGAGCCGCTGGCCGGCGTCGACCTCGGCCTGACGGCACCACTTGCGCACCGTCTCCGGGGTGCCGACCCCGAGCAACTGAGCGACCTTGCCCATCGCGGCCCAGTCCGACTCGTGATCGGCACGGATCTCCGCGACCATCCGGACCGCCCGCTCACGCAGCTCGGCCGGGTACCTCTTCGACGTACTCCCTGACATGACTCCATCCTTCCCAAGGAACGGAGTCTCCGGACATGCCGGGGCGGTTCACGCGCTGGTAGTGGCTTTGGAGCGGATCCCAACGCGACGACCGCCGCTGCGGCGGCGTTGGACGTGGCCTGGGTCAACTTGGCGCCAGTTTTGCGGAGTGATTCGGCGACGGGCGGGGGGAGCGGCACCAGACGTTTGGCGAGGACGTCGGCGGGGGAGACCCAGACGATGTCACCGGCGGGGTCCGGGGTGGCAAGGCCGGCCTCGATGTCGTCGTGCGCGCGTCGGGAGAGGGCGCGGGCTGGCCCAGTGAGGTTCGGTGCGTCTGCCTTCTCGGCGACGACGTGCGCGAGCTCGGATCCGGCCTCGATGGCCCGGAGGGCCGCCAAGGTGGCCTGCTCGAGGCCTGCCCGGGTGGCGATGGCCTCCGGCGCCGCGAGGGTGGTGGCGTTGTGGGTGACCTGGCGGAACGCGGCGCGGACCTCGGCGGCCGCGCGGGCCAGGGGCGTGTCGAGCCGGGCGCCTGGGGGGGCGAGGTCGCCCCAGCGGCTGGCCAGGTTGCTCCAGGAGCGGCCGGCCTGCGCGATCGAGGGGGTCAGGCGACCGGAGGGCTCGAGGAGGCCAGCGGTGGCGGCCGCGTCGACCAGCACCATGCCCGCGCCGGAGATCAGCCCCTGGGTGCGGGTGATGAGCAGGATGTTGGCCGGCGTGGGGTTGCCAGCGAGGGCGCGGTGGGACTGGATGTCCCAGTTGGCCAGCGCCTGCGCCAGGCGGACGGGGTCGTCGACGGGTCGGATGGCCTCGCCGGCCAGCGCTTGGGCGAACCGGCCTGCCAGGTAGCTGCGTGCCGTGGTCTCGCAGGCGGCCATGCGGTCGACCCAAACCCCGGTCGGAGCGATCGCGTAGGGGGAGTGGTGCTGCACCAGGTGGACGCGGCGGCCGGCGGCGCGGGCGTCGTTGACCCGGTCGCGGCCGTTCTGGTGGAGAGCCACGCTGACGGCGTGGGCGCCGAGGTACAGCCCATGCATGATCCGGGTCCGTGCTGCCTCGAGGTCGCGGTGAGCGTCGGAACGCTCGTGGGGGATCTCGGCGCCGTAGCGGCGCACCAGGGCCGCGGCGCTGAGCAGGGTCTCGGCCATCTGGGTGGTGCGTGGGTCGATCGGGCCTTGGCCGGGCCACGCCTTCCGGCCAGCCAGGCTGGTCTCGATGGTCGCGGCTTGGGCGGAGAGGCTGGTGATTGGCCGATCGCGCTCGTCGCTGCCGGGGCGCCGGCCGGGCAGGGCGGCCCATAGGTCCTCTGCGGCCGCGACCATCGTCGGCCAGCCCCGCAGCAGCGGGCCGGCGTCGTCGCCGGCGACATCCATCAACAGCTGGCGGGCGAGGTGGTCGACGTCGAAGAGCATCTCGCCGACGCTGCGCGCGTCGCGAGAGGTGAGCGGGATCTGGTCGACGTCGAAGAGCTCCTCGTCGATCTCCGCGTATGCCGGCTGCAGGTCAGTAGGCAAGGCCGCGGGCTTCCCGGATCAGGTCGCACAGGTCGACGACCAACTGCGAGGCGCGGACCAAGTCGGGCCGGTGCAGCGGCAGCGGGCGGGTCAGCTCCTCGGCCTCGGTCAGCAGCTCCAGGGGGGTGCGTTCCTCGAGGTCGACGTCGGGCAGTAAGTAGTTCTCGGGCAGCAGCGCGCTGGCCTGGGCGTGGGCGAGGTAGACGCCCAGCCCGAGATCATGGAGCGGGGAGTCCGGGGCGATTTGGTCGGCGGCGCTCCACACCTCGGCGGCTGCTTGGTGCAGCAGCTGGGTGATGGCGCCGAGCCGCTCCCAGGTCTCGTCGGCGGTAACGGTGGTCATGACGCGTTCCTCCTCTTTGGACGGGTTCGCATCCATCAAGCCACGGGCGGCCGGGCCTTCGCTGAGCCCGATTTGGGCCTGTGGATATCCCCTGACCTGTCGGTGGCTGGGCACACACTGGTCTTGAATCGCCAAAGGAGTCGGCAACGTGTCTGGCGCTCAGCGACACCGGAACTCGATTCGAACGCACTAGTGCCTACGGATAATGAGGAGGTCGGTGATGAGAGTGCCGATGAGCGTGTGGAAGCTGGTGGTGATGGTGCCGGCGATGCTGGTCAGCGGTGTCCTGGCGTTGATGGTGCTGGCAGTGCTGCCGCCCGTGCTTGGTCTGCTTGGATTCCTCGCCGGTGGTGTGGTCCTAGTCGTGCTGGCCTCGGGCGGTCTGGAGGGCCCGGCGGTGCGGCTGTTGACCCGTGCCCGGGGGGCCACCGAGGGGGAGCGGGCCGTGCTCGCACCGGCCCTGGGCGCCCAGGGCGGGACCGGGATGCCTGCGGTCGCGTTGTACGTGCGTCGTGCGCCGCACGCGTCGACGCCGCCGGCGCTGGTGGTCGGGACGTCCTCGCTGGTGGTGACGCCGTGGCTGGTCGAGGCCACCTACCGGGGTTGGATCACGCGCGAGGAGGCGACTGCGGTGGTGCTGCACGCCGCCGGACGTCACCGTGCGGGGCGGCACCGGCTCGAGGTCGCGGTCCTGGCGGCGACCACGCCGTGGCGGGCGGTGAGCGCCGTGGCGCGCGGTGTCGGCCGGTCCTTCGCGTGGTTCCCGTTCATGCGGTTTGCCTGGGCGCTGCGCGGCTTCGTCGGCGCGGTCGCCGTGGTGCAGTCGGCCATGGAGGGCCGGGCTGTGTACGGGGCGATCGCTGGCGTGTTCGTGGCGCTGACTTACCTGGTGCCGGCCGCCGGGCGGGCGAGGGAGCGTCAGCTCGATGTCGAGGGCGACCGGCTGGTGGTTGCCCGAGGCCTCGGAGAGACCCTGGCCGGGCTGCTGCGCCGATCCGGGATCCCGGTCCGACTCGAGCGCCTGCAGCGCCTGGAAAACCGTCTCCCCGCGCAGCCGGTGCCGGTGCTCCAGCTCGCGGCGTTCTCGCCGAACTGATTCCGGCACGGGGAGACTGAGGCTGTGTCTCGGGACGATGCTGAGGTTTCGGTGGTGCCGGCGGATTGCACTCCGGGTTGGCGAGATCTGCCTGCGCTGGCGTGGGTGACTGCGCGCGCCTATTCGCCAGACGGGGCACCACGGGCGCTTGCTTGGCTCGCCGCGGCGACCTCGGTGCTGATCTGGCTGCCGGTGCTCGCGGCGATGCGGTGGTCCGGTCAGGTCGCCGCCGTGGATCGTCGCGCGGTGGTCACGGTCGCGCGTCTGCAGAATCCAGTCATGCTGCTCGGCGTCCTGGCGCTGCTGGTCGTCGCCAGTGGGTGGTGTGTCTACACGCTGCATGGGTCCAGCGGGCTCTGGCTCATCGGGGGTGCGCTCGTGATCGGGTCCACCGTGCTCCGTCCGTGGCGGGTGGTCCGTGTACAGCCGGCGATGTGGCGAGTCCGCAAGGTGCTGGGTGGCCGGGATCCGGGCGCGCCGATCTATGAACTGGGGGCGTTGGCTGCCTGGCCGCGTCGGCGCGGCCATGGCTCGCAGCTGCTGGCCGCGCTGCTCTCGTCCATCACGGCGCGTGGATTCGTGGTGGCGTACCCGCGTGATGACGGGCTCCGCCAGTGGTACCTGCGGCTGGGCATGCTCGAGCACGAACCAGGCGGTGCGTTGTATTTGGATCTGCGGACCCTCCCCTGAGCCGGGTCTACTCGTCGTCGCCGTAGTCGTGCCGGTCGGGGACGCCGGACTCGGAGTGGTGGACGCAGCCGCGGCCATTGCCAGTGTGGGGTGCGCTGTTGACGCAGGGCAGGCCGCCGAGGTCGTGGGTGCACACGGCGTGGAACCGGCGGCGGGTTCCGCCGGCGACGACCAGTGGCTCGGCGTGGACGCGGAGTGCGGTCATGGCGACGTCTCCGACCTAGCGGCGGGGTCCGCGGACCCTGCGTCCGGCCAGGGGGCGCTTGTAGGCGGCGGTGTCGCTGAGATCGTGATGGCGGCCGGACCGTTGCACTTGGGCGACCTCGGCGTCGGGGGAGGGGTCCTGCTCGTCGTCGGCCGCGGCCTGGGCGGCGGCTTCCTCGCTCGCGGCGATCTCCTGGGCGCGGCGGCGGGCGTCTTCCTCGAGCGCAACCTCGGTGTGGCCGGCGTGCTCGCTCATTGGTTCCTCCTGAGGGAGCCGGACTGCGCCTGGTGCGCGGCCCTCCTGGTGGCCTAAGGAGCCGGGACGGCTTCTGGCGATCACCAACGGGCCGCCGAGGTCAGCAGTGGCCCCACAGGCCGCGGCCGTGGTCGCGAGCAAGCTCGACGGCGCGCTCGTAGGCCTGGTTGCGTTCGATGCTGGGGTCGGAGTCGTAGAGGCGGGCAGCGCCGGCGACCAGCAGGTCGAGCGCGACGTCGTTGCGATCGTGGTCGACGTAGCGCAGGAGGCGGCCATAGCTGTCGCGATCGGCCTGGGTCGGGTCGCTGATCAGGACGATGGTCGACCCGACTGGCGCGAAGGCGCTCAGGGTGTCGGTGGCGGTGTCGGCGTAGCACCCGGCAGGGTCCGGTGGGTGGGCCACTTCGGGGGCGTCGATGCCGAGGATTCGGATCCGGCCGAGGTCGCGACCGCGGGGGGTGCGGGCGCGGAGGGTGTCTCCGTCGACTACGGAGGTGACGACGACTCGGGTCCGGGTCCGCTCGCCCGCGGGCGGCTCAGGGGACTCGCTGAGGGCCGTCTTCATGCCGGCCACGGCCAAGAGTGCCGCGGATGCGACGATGATGAGCTGCGCCGGTCTCATGGGGCCACACGCAACGCTGGTGCACGGTCGGGCTGCTGGTCGCCGGCACGTCGGGCCTCGCGTGCGCCGAGCGAGGGCACGGCGGTGACTTTCTCCCAGGTCGGCTCTCCCGTGGCCGCGGCCCGGTGCTCGTCGCCGTCGCTGGGGAGGTCGGCGGCGATTCGGGCCGCCAGTGCGCGCAGCGGCGGGCTCTTCTCGATCCGGCGGGTCGCGTGCAGCACCGTGGTGTGATCGCGATCGAAGTGACCGGCGATGCGCGGGAGGCTCTGGCCGTGCATCCGGGCCGCGGTCATGGCCACCGCCCGGGCGGCGGCCGCGGCCCGGGTGCGATCGGAGCCGAAGAGCACCTCCGGGGTGGTGCCGAACTCATTCGCGGCGGCCACCACGGCGTGCTCGACCACGCCGCCGGGCCGGAAGGACGACGTTGGGGCCGGTGTCTCGCGTGCTGCGGAGTCCTCCACGGAGCGGGGGAGACGGGCCGCGTAGCGGCTGTGAACGTGCTCGCTGATGCGCGCCGCGGCGTCCGCCAGACGAGGGCGCTCGCTGGTGCGTCGTACGGCGTGGATCACCGAGCCGTGGTCCTTGTTGAAGTGCTGCCCGATCGCCGGCAGGGACAGGCCGGTTTCCCGCGCCACCGTCATGGCCACGGCGCGCGCGTCGCTGACGTTCTGGGTGCGTTCGCTGCTGAGGATTGCCTCCGGAGTCGTACCGAACGCCTGCGCGGCAGCGCTGGTCACAAGCTCGCACACGGCAGCTGGGCCGGTGGCTTCGGTCTCCGGCAGGGCCTGATCCATCTGGGCTGCGAGCACGGAGACCAGGGAGCGCAGCTGGTCAGCGTCGAGCGGGTCGATCAGCTGCGCGATTGCCGCGTCGTCACCGAGGGCAGCGGCGTTGAGGATGTGGCCGGCCAGTTGGCGGCCTCCCCCGTCAAGGCTGGTCGGGATCTCCACGGGCAGATCACCTCGTCACCCGCGAGGGCGGGAGTTGGATGTCGGTCGACCCGCCCGGCGACCAGGAGTCACGTTCGCCTGACATGCGTCGGCGTGCGGTGTCGGAGATCTCGCTGGCCATGCCAGCTGACTGATGGGCACTGATCGCGGCGCGTTCCACGACGGTGTCCAGCAGCCGGAGGTCCTCATCGGCGCGGCCGAGCTCCTGGCCGGCGGACCGGATGCTGTGCTCGAGGCTGCGGGGCTCGAGCATGCTGGGCGCGGTGACGTCCAGGCTGGCCTCGCGCGCCTTCTCGGCATGCTTGGCAGCAAGGTCGGCGACCGGGCGGGCCAGATCGACCATCTCCGCGAGCACGGCGATCCGCAGGCTGAGGCGGGCGGCCACCTGGGCGATCTGTGGGTCGGTGCTGCGGCGCAGGCCGTTGGTCATGTTGTTGGCCTCCTCGACCACGCGGGCGGCCTTGTCCAGATGGTCGGTCAGCTCGCCGGTGAGCGCCCGCATGTCGGTGCACCGGGTCTGGAGCCGACTCAGGTGCTCGGCGGCGGCCTCGAGGTAGAAGTTGCCCCGGTCGGAGAGGCGGGCCTTCGCGGAGTCGATCTCGGCGTCGTAGAGCACCCGCATCGCGGAGGTGACGGTGTCGTGGAGGTCCTCCACGGTGCGTCGGGCGCGGCGGATTGCGTCGTCGGCGGCGGCGAGGGCGCCGCTGGCATCCAGGGCGAGAGCCTCGGTGGTCATAACTTGCCTCCGCGTTCCGGCTGTGAGGCGCCGGGGAGGATTTCGCGCAGCTGGTCCAGTGCGGCCAGCGCCTGCCCGAGGTGGGCGCGGACCACAAGCACGGGGTCGCGTTCGCTGGCGTTGCCGGGGTTCTCGGCGGGGTCGCTCACGGGCTGCTCCTTCTGTGGGCCGACTGGGCCGTCTAGAGGCCAAAGGAAGGCAGCGAGGTCCTGGCGATCACCCGGGGGTGCCCGCCGTCGCGGAGGGTGGGGCTTCCCAGGTCCGTCCGGGAGGTGGAGCTGATCGGCCATGGACGACGAGGCGGCGCTGATCGCGCGCGGGTGGCCATGGCTGCCGCGGCGAGGTTCAACGCGCCGGCCGATGTCGAGGCGTACCGGCGGCTTGCCGCTGCGGTGGAGGAATGGAACGCCTACTGCGCCCCGGGGATGGCCCGGAGGCCGGCGAGGGAGCTGCTCGGCGAGCTGGCCGACATCGCCCCGCCGAACCGCTGCCGGCATCCTGCTGACTTGGCGGCATCAACGCGCGCCAGTGTCCGCCGCGAACTCGACCCCTGACAGCCGCCGACGTCAGCGGTGGAAGAACCTCGACTGTTGGGTGCCGCCGCCGGCCGGCGGCAGGAACTGGTGTCGGGCGAGACGCCGGCTGCTTGCCTCGTCGGGGGTCACAGGCGTCTGCGTCAGATCCGCGTCGACCACAGGGCCCTGATCCTCGGTCCGGTCCGCGGCCGTGGTCAGCGAGCTGGCCAGCTCGCCCAAGTCGGCATCCAAAACTCGGCTCAACAACTGAGCGATTCCGTCCTGGGAGCCGTCGCAGCTGGCGGCAAGGTCGGCGGCGAGCGCGTCCAGGGCTTCCTCGCCGCGCTGGGTGAACCGGACAAGCCCGTGCGGGGCGATCCCGTCGGCCGGCTCCTCAGCTGTGCTCACGGTGTCCTCACTTCCGAGGGGCTACGGGTGAGCACCCTCTGGTGGCCAAAGGACTCGGCGCCGCGCCTGGGGATCACCAATGCCTTGGAAGACTTCCTATAAACCGAACGTCTTATAGGCGTTTATAGGCCGGCAGACGAGCTTCAGGAACGCGGGTGCCCTTGGGTGCCATCTCCCGGGGGCAGCTGTGGTATCTCGTTCCGACGGCTGCGCTGCAAGATGTCCAGATCTCCATTGACTGTGATCGCGGAGGGGTCCAGGCCGGCGTTCGCGATCATCTGCTGCAAGCTCAACAGGGAAGTGGCGGCCTCGGGCCGCGTGCGTTCGTAGTGACTGAGGACGTAGCGGTTGAACAGTGGGACGGCCATCGCGAGCTGGCCGCGCTTGGGGGCATAGACGTCGCCCTCCTCGATGAGTTCCTCGCGGAGCCAGGACAGTTCCTGCTGCGTGCGTCCAAGGGTCTTCGCGACCGTCGCGGTGGAGGCGCGGCCGCCGTGCAGCGCGAGCGCGGCCAGGAATTCCATTTGCCGATCGCTGATCCGGTCCCAGCGGGGGCCGAGGGTGCGTCGCTCGAGCTGGGCAGCGACCCGGGGGAGTGCGGCCTCGACGTCGGCGAGGGTGATCTGGTCCGGCCCGGCCGCGGCCGTCCAGGCCGCGTGGGCGAACAGCTGCAGGTGGGCGGGATAGCCGTTGCTGGCTTCGACCACGGCGGCTGCGGCGTCGGGGGTCCACACGACGCCGGCCTGGCGCGCCGGCTCCACCACCGCGTACCGAGCGTCGTCGTGCTCGAGGGTGAGCGGGATGGACTCCAGCACGAAGAGTCGATCCGGATGGGTGACGCCGGCCGTGCGCAGCGCATCAGGGGTGAACGGCAGTCCGGTGCCGGCGAACAGCACTGTGGCGGAGGGATGGTCGACGTTGAGGCGGTGCAGGGTGGCCGCAAGCAGGGCCAGGTCGGGACCGGACGCAACCTGTAGCTCGTCGACGGTCACCAGCAGGCCGCCGCTGTGGGCGTCCTTGCGGACTTCGGCCGACAGCGTGGCCAGCGCGGCTGCCAGGGTTCCAGCGTCAAGCCCTGGGGCTGCCTGGTCCTGCTTGTGGGTGGAGATCCCGCCACCGAAGCCCGCGACGCTGAGGTTGACCCCGCCGACGCGCTCGAAGGCCTTCCGAGCCCGTTGCCAAGGGCCTGCTTCCTCGGCCAGGCGGGTGCGGGCGCGCTGCAGGAGAGCCTCGACCAGGCCGGCGTGACCAGAGACAGCTTGGAGGTTTACCACCTCGAAGCCCTGGCCCTTGGCCAGGTCAGCGAACGCGCTCACCGTGACGGTTTTCCCCACGCCCCGCGGCCCAGCCAGGATCATGTCCTGGGCGCGTACGCGACCGCCAGAGACGATGTCGTTGAGGACCAGCTGCCAGTCACGCAGTAGCCCGTCTCGCCCGGCCAGAACGGGAGGGATGTGGCCGGCCCCGGGAGTGTATGGGCTCTGGTCCATTATCGCGTGACCGCCTAGATTCATCTAGATTGCGTGAGTTTTCTAGATCACTCTAGGTGTTACGCGCCCAAACTGGTGGTTGCGCGACACGGCACGAGTTCGTCGACGGCGAGCGTGATCTCGATCGGGTCAGCCTTAACTCCGCAGGACTGTCGGGCCGACGGGGGAGTTGGGCATCGGTCCACTAGCGTTCGACCCATGGCATCTGGCGTCGACCCAGCAGCACTCCGCGCTGCGCGGGAACGCGCCGGGCTGACGCAGCACCAGCTCGCCCGCCTGGTCGGCGTCGCCGGCGGGGAACGTATTTCGCGCTGGGAGTTGGGCGCCTCCGAACCCCGCCCGGACATCGTGGTGCGGCTGGCGAAGGCGCTGGATCTGCCGGCGCTGCAGTTGCTCGAGATCGTCGACGAGGTGCCGGACCTGAGGGCGCTCCGATTCGCGGCCGGGTTGTCAGCGGTCGAGGTGGCGGCGAGGGTGCATGTGTCGAAGACGACCTACCAGCACTGGGAATCCGGCCGCCGGGAGCGGATGCCAGAGCGACGGAACCTCCAGGCACTCGCGCGAGCGCTATCGGTGGGCGTCCGGGAGACAGTCGCGGCCCTCGAGCGCTCGCGCGCACTGGCGCGCGGGGACTAGTTGTACCCGGCCATGAGGTTGGTGGCAGTGGCACGTCTTCGTTGACGTAGGGAGAGCCCCCGGGTGGGGTGTGGCTTGTCTAAGGTCCCACTCCGCCCTGGAGGCTCTCGTGTCCCACCGTAATGCCCGGCTGACCGTGCACGGCCGGCTGCTGATCGTTCAGCGCCATCGAGCCGGCTGGAAACAGGCCCACATCGCTGCGGCGATGGGCGTCTCTCGCAAGTGTGTGCGGACCTGGATCGACCGCTACGCCGCCGAGGGCGAGGCCGGTCTGGAAACCCGATCATCGCGGCCGCACACGATGCCCACCCGGACCCGCGGCGAGGTCGAGCAGAAGGTCCTTGCCGCGCGTGCTGAGCACCGCGACGGCCAGGACGTGCTCGGGCCGAAAGTCGGGGTGCCGCCGCGCACGGTGGCGCGGATCCTGCGCCGCCACGGCGTGCCCTACCTACGCGAGTGCGACCCCATGACCGGTGAAGTGATTCGGTCATCAAAGGCCACCGCGCAGCGCTACGAGCGGGAACGTCCCGGCGAGCTGGTCCACATGGACGTCAAGAAGCTAGGCAAGATTCCCGACGGTGGCGGCTGGCGCGCTCGCGGCGAGACCCGCACCAACCATCAAGCCCGCGTCAACAAGAAGCCGATCGGCTACGACTACGTGCACTCCCTGGTCGACGACCACTCCCGGCTGGCCTATTCGGAAATCCTGCCCGACGAGAAGGGCGAGACCTGCGCAGCGTTCCTAGAACGGGCTGCGGCCTACTTCGCAGCCAAGGGGGTCACCCGGATCGAGCGCGTCATGACTGACAACGCCTTTGCCTACCGACACTCAAACGACGTCAAGCGCGTGTGTGCCGCGCTCGGTGCGAAGCAGAAGTTCATCAAGCCCCATTGCCCATGGCAGAACGGCAAGGTCGAGCGCCTCAACCGGACGTTGGCCACCGAGTGGGCCTACCGCCAGACCTTCGCCAGCAACGCCGACCGAACCGCCGCCCTTGCGCCCTGGCTCGAGCACTACAACACTGTTCGCCGCCACAGCTCACTCGGAGGTTTGCCCCCGATCAGCCGTCTGTGACCAACGTGGTGGCCGGGTACAACTAGTCGCCGGAGGCGTACTCGATCCACTGGGTGCCCATCTCTCGCACCCGGTCGGGAACTGTGGCCCACACGACGTGCTTGTTGCCTCGTCGACGGCCGGGATCCGCATCGGCAGTGACCAGGCCACGCTCCTCGAGCAGGACCAGGTGGCGCCACACGCTGGAGTGCGCAACGTCCAGCTCGGCTGCCAGGTCCACCGCAGTCATTGGCTGCTGGGCGAGGCGGCGGAGCATCTCGGTGCGTACATGGTTGCCGAGAACCTCGATGATTGCTGCCACCTCCTCGGTCATGCCCTGGGGCAGCGAGAGTTTCGGCATGCGTCGCATTGTGCCGGAACTCGCGGCCTCGTCTGTATTGCGCTAAGTGAGATCATCTGCGATGCTCACAGTACGGGAGATTCACGGCGGTCGCCAACGGGCAGAACAGCGAAGCAGGACCATGGCGACCAAGACCTCGGGAGCTCGCTGAGATGACGAACCGTCGCACTTCGTACCGCCCCAGTAGCACTAGTGCTATTGGGGCGACTTTCAGTGCAACTGATCGCCACGAGCCGTCTCACGTCCCTTGGCCTCTTGAAAGCACCCGCCATCCCTGCCCGCCTCAGTTGCCGGCCGGGATCGACCAGGAGGAGAGACCCGGGGTGGCAGAGCCGCGTTACCGTCAGGTGTCCGTTGCAGCAGCCACCAGCCAGTCGCACGTCGAGCTGGAAGGCAGCCACGAGAAGCTCTCGGGCATCGATCTCCGGGGGCAAAACCGCAGCCATGGTGCCCACCCGCACCAGGTTGTGGATGCCGGCGCACCCCGAGTTGCCGGCCTCAGGTCGGCAAGCGCTAGCGCGCGTCGGCCCGCTTCGCTCCCAGGGGCGGGCCGACGCAACCTCCAGCTGCTACGCAGCGTCATAGGGACTGGACGACACCCTCTTGTCTCTCGTGCGGCTTACCCTCTGGGCAGGCATCTAGTCGCACACAACTCGGGAGGTAGGTGCTGATGATGCGCCTTCGACGAAACGCTGCGGTCCTTGCGGTCGCCACGGCGCTCATGCTGAGCGCGACCGGATGCGGGGGAGACGCCGAGCCCAAGGCAGAGCCCACAGACGCCACGACATCGGACACCCCGACCCCCACCGAGCCGACCCCCACCGAGCCGGCGTGGCAGAAGAACTACACCCAGGAGCAGATCAAGACGTACAACGCCGCCCTCGCCAGGTGGGAGTCCTACGAAACCCGGTCTGAGCCGATGTGGGCGGCCGGCAAGGCGACCACGCGAGCAGAGGCCTTCTTCAAGCAGTACTTTCCGTCCCCGCTCTGGCAGAAGGAACTCGAGCGGTTGCGCCTCTACGCAGCGAACGACGTGACGGTCAGTGGTGTCCCGACGGTCTACTGGTCCAAGCCCACGCTGGTCACCAAGAACAACCTCAACGTCGAGATTCAGCAGTGCGTCGACTTCTCGGACGTCGTGACAACTCAGGACGGCGAGCAAGTCGAGGGCAACAAGTGGACGACGACGCCTCATCTCCGGGTGATCTCGCTCAGCAAGCCTGAGGGCTACGACTGGCTGATCTACTCCTACGGGGATCCCGAAGGGACGAAGAAGAAGTGCACGCCCTGAGGACGGTCCTGGCTGCGGTCCTGGTCGCTGCGGCCCTTGTCACCGTCGGCGGATCGCCGGCGAACGCGGATGAGTGCGACGGGGCATGGGTCGAAACGCCGCCTGGATCGGGAATCGTGATCTGCGTCGACACCCCTGGTACGCCCGGTGGTGGGGACCCGGGCGGGGACCCGGGTGGGGACCCCGGCGGGGGGCCGACTCAGTGCTACGACGGCAACGAAGTGGTCCCGTGCACCGACGACTACGGCGGGATCTGGGACGCCGGACACGGCTGCTACGCGTTCCAGTTGGATCCTCAGCCACCAGCGGGGTCTCCGATGTGGGAGGGGCATGACCCGTCGGAGGGAAGCGTCTGGAGCTGCGATTACACGGTCTCTATTCCCGGGAACACGTGGTTCGTGCCGAATGGCGCGGTACCCCTCGTCGACCCCGCTGTGCTCGCGCAGCGCGCACTCGATCGCATGCAGCTGGAGTTGGCGGACGCGCAGATCGCGCCTGGCCCGGACTTCCACACCTACGTGCACATAGAGAACTGGATGTGGGTGCCGGCCGAGCAGTGGCACGACCTGTCGCTGACGGTCAGTGCCGGTCCTACATCGGTAACCGCAACTGCTGAGCCAGTCCGGGTCGAGTGGGACATGGGCACCGAGACCATCACGTGTTCCGATGCCGGCCGGGAGTGGGAGAAGGGCATGACCGACGCTGCCCAGACGACTTGCGACTACGCGTATGAGTCGATCGAGAACCCGACCGGTGACACGCACAACGTGTCGGCGCAGATCGTCTACTCGGTCACGTGGACATGCTCGGGCGCGTGCCTGAGCCCGGCAGGTGACCTCGGGGAGGTCACTGCTCCATCCGGTGAGACAACGACGATCGAGGTGCGACAGCGCCAGACGGTGGTGACCAATTGAGCTTCACGACGACTAACACCCAGCGGTCCGGCTCCGGTTCCCGCGATCAGGGTCTGGACCTGCGCTCGACGTTGGGCCAGGTGACGCAGAAGGCGCCGCGGCGCCTGGGTCAGTGGGCCGCCTCCATCCTCTTCGTGGCGATGGTGGTGGTGGGCCTGGTTGCGCTGTTCCAGTCCCAGAGCGACCGCGTAGAGGTCCTGGTGGTCACGAATCCGGTGCCGGCTGGACAGGTCGTCGGTGAGGGCGATGTTCGCCCGGCAGAGGTGGCCGGAGTCTCGGGCGCGATCCCGGCCGGGGACATTGACTCGGTGGTGGGCATGCGTGCCACGGCGGGTCTGGTTCAGGGCCAGGTGCTCACCGAGGCCGCGCTGACCGACGAGCAGGTCCCTGGAGACGGGGAACGCCTGGTGGCCCTTCATCTGGCGACCGGGCGTGTGCCGGGGGGCCTGGAGGCAGGCGATGTCGTCGACGTGCTGGTGGTGCCCGTGGAGGGCGCGGACGGCACCGAAGCACAGCTGCGGGCACCGAAGGTGCTGGCACAGTCCGCCCGGGTGGAATCGGTCGGCAAGACCCCCGAGGGTTCCCGCGTGGTGACCATCCTCGTCGAGGAGGGTGCCGCGGACCCGGTGGCGGCGTACAGCGCCGCGGGCCAAGTCACGATCGTGCAGGCTCCGATCACGGCAGCTAAGGAGTAGGGGCGTGCTGTTCGCTGTCTGCTCCGATCGAGGTGCCCCGGGATCTACCACCACGGCGCTCGCCCTGGCGGCTGCGCGCGGACTACCGGCCGTTGTGGTCGAGGCCGACCCCTACGGCGGGGACCTCGCGCTGCGCCTGCGCCCCGACGGCAACAGGAAACATCCGCTGCCGCCGACGCCCACCGTCCTTGGTGTCGCGGCCGGTCGGTCGTCGCAGCGGCCGCAGTCCGGCCCGATCGGGATTCCCACGGAGCGTCGCGACGAGCCGCGACACCTGGACCTGTGGCGCGACGGCTCGCACGAGCTGAACCGCACCGTCCGTGTGGTCCCCGGGTTCCTCACTGCCGAGCAGGGCACCTCGCTGGCGTGGCCGATCCTGACCGCCGCGCTGGAGGCACAGACGGTGCCGGTGTTTGCCGACCTCGGGCGGATCCACACCGGCTCGCCATCGATGCCGCTGGCGGCCGCGGCGGACGCCCTGATCGCCGTGTGCCGCGGCGACATGGGCTCGGTGACCCACATGACCGAGCGCCTGGAGCAGCTGGTGACCGCGATCGCGGAGCGCAACGGCCGGCCACCGCTGGTAGTGCCCATCGTCATCGCGGACCGCCGGCACGGCGCACGACTCGCGGGCCACGTAGCCGAGGTCCTCAGCGAGACCGCCGTGGGACCGGCGCTGCGAGGCGTGGGCTGGCTGGCCTGGGACCCGAGCGCCGTCCAGAACCTCCAAGAGGGCGGCGACCCCTGGGCCAAGCCGCTGCGCAAGTCACACCTGATGCAGTCGGCCCGCAAGGTCATGTGGCTGCTTGGCATGGCCGCCGGCATAGACCACGCCGAACCCGAGACCGGCAAGCGTGCCAAGGGCTCGAGGAAGCAGTCGAAGGCCGAGGCCGCGACCCCGCAGCAGGCCCCCGTCCAGGCGCAGCCTGCGTCGGCGTGGGGACAGCAGCCGCCGCCGGGCCCGCCGCCGGGGTGGCCACCGCCGCCGGCCGACGGGCAGCACACCAACGGCCAGTCGACAAACCTCCGCAGCCCCGAGCCGGGCGGGCGGTCGCTCGAGCAGCCGCAGAGCCGCTGGCAGACCGCGCCGATGGGGGAGGAGATCTGATGGAGATCCGCGGCATTGACCACACCCTTCTCCGCCGGCTCCAGGTCCAGGTGGGGGACCGGCTCGAACACCACATGCAGGACCGGGTGCGCCGCCACGAGCCGCCGATGTCGGACGAGGACGTCGACGCATTCAAGGCCGAGCTCGCGCACCAAGTTGTGGAGGACTACGCCCGCGAACTGGCCGAACAGGGCAAAGGAACGCTGCGGTGGGAGGACACCCAGGACCTCATCAAGGCGCTGAAGAACCGCCTCTACGGCGCAGGCTCCCTCGAAGCGCTGCTGCGCGATGACTCCATCGAGGACATTTCGATCAACGGCTGGCAGAACGTCTTCGTCGACTACACCAACGGTGTTAGGGCGAAGGTGCCGCCGGTCTTCGCCTCCAATGAGGAGCTGATCGAGCAGATCCAGACGCTCGCAGCCCACGAGGGCCTCTCAGGCCGCGCATTCGACAGCGCCAACCCCCACGTGAACTTCCGGGTCGGCACGGCCCGCTTCCAGGCGGTGATGGCGGTCAGTGCCACACCGTCGGTCTCGATCCGACTGCACCCACCGACCCGTGCGTTCCGGTTGAAGGACCTGGTCGCCAACCTCACGCTCGACCAGCCGCTGGCCGACTTCTTCTCGGCCGCGGTGCGGGCAAAGAAGAACCTGATCATTGGCGGCGAAACCAAGGCCGGCAAGACCGTCCTCCTACGGGCGCTGGCGGCCGAGATTCCGCCGGAAGAGCGGCTGATCACGATCGAGCGGGCGCTCGAGCTCGGCCTGGAGGACGACGAGGAAGCCCACCCCGACATCGTGCCGATGGAGGAGCGACTGCCCAACGCCGAAGGCGAAGGCGGGGTGCCAATGCGCGACCTGCTGACGATCACGAAGCGGATGCGTCCGGACCGCGTCATCGTCGGTGAGGTCCTCGGCGACGAGATCCTGGTGATGCTCAACGCGATGATGCAGGGCAACGACGGCAGCCTGTCCACCATCCACGCCAACTCCTCCGAAGGCATCGTGGAGAACATCTGCTCCTACGCCGTGCAGGCCCCGGAGCGGTTGCCACGACCGGCCACGGTGGGCATGATCGCCAACGGCCTGGACTTCCTGGTGTTCGTGCGCCGCTTCCGCGGCGATGGCCAGCAGCGCCGCGTGGTGCACTCGGTGCGCGAGATCGTCGGCTACGACGAGCACGGAATAAAGACGAACGAGATCTTCAAGCCCGGCCCGGACGGAATGGCCGTTCGCGACGAGCCAGTAGCCATCAACTGCATCGAGGCGCTGCGTGAGGTCGGCTACCGCGACGGCAACGACCCAGGTCGGTGGGCGTGACATGGTCATCGTTCTCGGGGTGCTGCTGGCGATCGGACTGCTCGGACTCGGGCGCCTGATCCGTGGCCTACCGCTGATCCCATCCCTAACCCGAGGCACGCGGCGCGGCCGCGCGCTGAGCAGCAAGGAGAAGCAGACGCTGCTGGCCGGCCTGGCAGTCGGCGTGGTCGTCGTCATCGCCACCCGCAACCTGGTCTTCGCCGTGATCGCCGGCGCCGCCGTCGTGCTGTGGCCGATGGTGGCAGGTGGAGGCAAGGCGGAGCGGGCCGCCCTCACCAAGCTGGAAGCGCTGGCGCAGTGGACTGAATCGCTGCGCGACCTGGCCCAGAAGGGCGCCGGCCTGGAGTCAGTGATCCCCAAGACGGTCGATACCGCCTCCGACGTCCTGCTGCCGCCGCTGCGGCTGATGTCGCGCCGACTCAGCGTCAAAGTTCCGCTGCCCGAGGCCCTGAGCCGGTTCGCCGACGAAGTCGACGAATCCAGTGCCGACATGGTCGTGGCGGCGCTCGCGCTGGCGGCCCGCCAGCGCAAGGGCAAGCTCTCCGACGTCCTGAGCGCACTGTCCCTCTCGCTACGCGACGAACTCGAGCAGCGGACCAAAGTGATGCGAGAGAGGAACGTGGTGCGCCGCGAGGCCGCCCAGGTCGCCTTGATGACCGCCGTCCTGGTGATCGCGGCGAGCCTGTTCTCCCCGCAGTCACTGCCGGAGGGCGAGAGCGGCACCGCGGCGCAGCTGCTACCGCTGGTCTTGGCAGTCGCGTACCTGTACGTGTTCAGCAGGGTCCGCAAGCTCGCCGAGCCCGAGCCGACACCAAGGTTCCTCTCCAGCGCCAGCGATGTCCTCGAGGCCGCCTCCTACCGACCCAAGGGGGTGAACCTGTGACCGCCGTGATCGTCCTCGGAACCCTGCTCGCCCTCGGGCTGCTTCAACTGCGGTGGCTGGTCTTCCCGCCCACACCGGATCTGGCAGCCGAGATCGACCAGTGGCGCCGCGGCCGCGAACTGGCCACCATGCGCGCTGGCACCCCCGACCCCGTCTCGCCACTGGGCCGGTTGAGCCGGTGGGTCGCCGAGACCCTGCGCGCCTACCGGCCCGAGTTCCTCGACACCCTGGCACCCGACCTCGCCATCACCCAGCGCGACCTCCAGTCCTGGCTGACCAAGGTGACCGGCCTGGTGCTGGTGTTCGGGCTCGGCCCCACGGTGCTGATCCTCGCCCGTCGACTCGGGGGCAACGACGTGCCGGTCCAGTGGGCACCCGTCATCGGCCTAGTGCTGGCCACGGCTGCGGTGCTGCTGTCAATCAAGGACCTGCGCAACGAGGCCACCCGAGTGCGCGAGGAGTACACCCAGGGAGTGTCGATCTACCTCGACCTGGTCGCGATGAGCATGGCCGCCGGCCAGGGCCACGCCCAAGCACTGCCCGCGGTGGCCCAGATCGGTGGCCGGCGGGTGTTCACCGAGATCCGCACCGCAATCGAGCTTGCCCCCTCCAAGGGCATCACCGCCTGGGCGGCCCTGGGCCAACTGGGGGACCGCTACCGGATCCCCGAGCTGATCAGCCTCCGCTCGAGCATCGAGCTCGCCCAGGACGACGGCGCACGCGTGAAGGCCTCCCTGATCGCCCGCGCCGCCACCATGCGCGCCGCCCGGCTCGCCGCCGCAGTCGAGCGTGCCAACAACAACACCCAGTCCATGCGGCAGCTCACCTACGTCGCCGCCATGCTCGCCGCGGTCTACATCTGCGGCCCGTACATCCTGGCTCTCCGCGGCGCGGCGGGCTAGACGGACCTGCCAACAAACAGACCTCTGAAAGGGGGGAAACAAGATGATCCGACTGTTCCAGATGATGCTCCTGACCATACTGGTCCGGTTCCAGACGAAGAAGCGCGACGAGCGCGGCGCCTCGGCCGTGGACTGGCTGATCGTGGTCGGGGCCGGCATCGCGATCGCGTACTTCGCCGGAGACTCGGTCATGGCCTTCGCCAAGAGCCTCGTCGGCAAGCTCGGCGAGTAGGCACGGCCGCCGCCGGCCGCTAACACCAAACGATGGGAGGTGCCACCGTGCGGATCTGCATGCTGATGCGAGCCCGGCTCCGACGTCGACGCGACGAACGGGGCGCCTCCGGCGTCGAGTTCCTGATCATGGCCACGGCCCTGTTCGGGCTCTTCACGATCCTCGTCCAGTTCGGCATCAACCTCCACGCCCAACGCGTCGCTGAGGCCGCGGCGCGAGAGGGTGCGGTGGAGGCCGCCCGCTTCGATGGCACCGAGGGCGCGGGCAGCAGGAAGGCCAAGGAGTACGTCACCGAGGACGGAGCACCGGCGGTCACTGGCTCGACCGTCTCCGCGAGCAGGTCGAGCACCCAAGCCACCGTGACGGTCACAATCGAGGTCGTCTCGATCATGCCCTGGCTCGACGACCCGATCACCTCGACGGCGACCGTCCCGGTCGAGAGGTTCGTCGAATGACTCCGGTGAGTTCACGAATTCTGAACCCGCTGGCCAATGCGCTGCGACGGTTGCGACAGCCCCGCGACGAGCGAGGCTCGACCGCGATCGAGACGCTGCTGATGGCCACCGCGACCATGAGTCTGGTCCTTGTTGTGGTCGCAGCCGGGCGCTACGTCGACGGAGCCGCCCAAGCCAACGACGCGGCGTACGCCGCCGCCCGGGCGGCCTCACTCGAGGCGAGCATGAGCGAAGGCATGTCCGCTGGCCGACAGGCAGCCGAGCACGCCCTGGCAAAGCGCGGGAACAGCTGCACCAACCTCACGGTCTCGTTCGCCGGCAGTGACTTCAACCCCGGTGGCGAGGTCGTCGCCGAGGTCTCCTGCACCGTCAGCCTCCTCGACACCGGCGGCCTTGGCCGCCAACTCGGGCTCAAGCCCTCGCGGGTCTTCACCGAGACAGCCGTGGTCCCGATCGAGCAGTACCGATCATGAGCAGGGCCCTCACGAACCTGCGCCACCAGGTCACGCGACTCGCGCACCACAGCCGGTTGCACCGGCGACGCGACGAGCGCGGAGCCGCCGCCTGGACGCTCATCATCACCACCACCGCCTTCGTCGCCCTGCTGGGTCTAGTCGGGGGTGGCGGGGAGCTGATCAACGAGCGGGTCGAGGCCAAGCGCGCCGCGGAGCAGGCCGCCCGCGCCGGCGCCGACGAGCTCTCGGTGGCGGCCGTCCGATCCGGCACCGACGCAGTCGACGCCGGCGACGCGATCGCCCGCGCCAAGGGCGTGCTCCACCGCGCCGGATGGACCGGCACCGTCCGCGTCCAGGGCAGCAAAGTCATCGTCACAGCAACCGGTACCCGCAACCCCGAATTCCTCGGGCTGCTCGGAGTGGGGGCGATCAGGATCAGCGAGACCGGATCCGCGGACGCCATCTCCACCCCGGACGGGTGAGGCAGAGAGAGAAGGTCAACATGAAGAGGCTCGTGCGCGGGATCGGAGCACTCCTTGTCCTCCTGGCGCTGGCGGTAGGCGCCCCGCTGGTCCTCCTGGCCTGGATGGGCAACCCCTGGCCGCCCGGAGGCTGGGCGGAGGTGCAGCTGCTCAGCAACCGAACCCTGTACGGCGCCATCGCCGTCGTGGGCTGGCTCGCCTGGGCACAGATGACCATCTGCATCCTGGTCGAGGCTGCGGCGGCGGTCCGCGGGAAGACCCCCGGGCGTCTGGTGATCGCCAGCGGTGGACAGCAGCTCTTCGCGCGTACCCTGATCGGCTGGGTCGCAGCCCTGGGAATCGGCGCCAGCACGGTGGCGTCAGCGCCGGCCGCCGAGGCCGAGCCGGCGGCCATCAACCCACAGCAGGCCACCACCCAGCTCGCCCACCACGACGTCACTGCCAACCCGGGACCCAAGACCACCGTTGACGGCACGAGCACGGTGTGGAAGCTCGCCGAAACCCACCTCGGCGACGGGTCCCGGTGGCGCGAGATCCTCGACCTCAACCGCGGCACCACCATGGCCGATGGCACCCGGTTCACCCAAGCCACCCAGGCCATCCCGCCCGGGACCACCCTGCGCCTGCCTGCCGGCGGCGTCGTCGACCAGGTGCCCGCCTCCACGCCCCAGCACAAGGAGCGCCCGGCCGGCACCTACACCGTGAAGCCCGGCGACACCCTGTGGGACATCTCCGACAAGACGCTCGATGACCCCGGCCGCTACATGGAGATCTACCGCGCATCCACCGACCTCGAGCAGCCCGGCGCGGCCCAGCTGACCGATCCCGACCACATCGAGGTCGGATGGAAGCTCACCATCCCGGGCGCCACCCGAGGCGTTGGCGCCGACCAGCCTCACGCCGACGAGCCAGGTGGCGACCAGAGTGAGGACCAGGGCAGCCACCAGACGCCCCCGAAGCACGAGCAGCCAACCGAGCCCGAGGTTGAGCCGACAGTGCCGGCCGAGCCCGCGCCCCAGGCCGAGACCAAGCAGGCCCCCGAGACCGTCGACGCCGTCGACGGCGACGACGAGAGCGTTCTGGGCGCCCCGTGGGTGCTGGCCGGTCTCACCGGCGGCGGAGTGCTCCTGGCGGGCTCCCTGTTCCTGGGTCTGCAGCAGCGCCGCCGTGCCCAGTTCCGAGCGCGCCGGCCCGGCCGCGGGATCGCCGCCCCCACCCCTGAGCTCGCGCCGGTCGAGATGACCATCAACGCGGCCGGCGCGAAGACGGCCGCCACGGTGGAGCTCATGGACGCCGTCCTGCGCCGGGTCGCCTCGACCGCGCACGCGGCCGGCACCCCGATGCCGGCGCTGGCCGCCGTCGAGCTGGGCGCGGACCGGATCACCCTGCACCTCAGCAGCCCCGCCGAGCTCCAGACACCCTGGGAGGGCACCCCGGACCAAGCGCACTGGCACTGCTCCACCGACGTCGACCTCGACGACCTCGGCCCCACCCCCGGCTACGTCGAGGCGCCCTACCCGCTCCTGGTCACCATCGGCGAGAGCGCCGACGGCAGCATCTGGCTGCTCAACTGCGAAGAGCTCGGCACTCTCACCATCACCGGCGACCCCGCCCGCGGCCGAGACCTCGCCCGACACCTCACCGCCCAGTTGGCCGTCAACCCGTGGTCGCACGGCGTGGAGGTCGACTGCATCGGCGTCGCCGCCGAAGCGGCCGGGCTCGACGAGAGGATCCGCTACCACGCACCCGGCGAGGCCAACGCCCCCACCGCCGAGATCGTGGCGGACGCGGTGGCCATGGTCGACCGCGCCGCCGAGCACGGCACCGACGTCTCCACCGGCCGCACCGGACAGATCGACGACGACGTGTGGCCGAGCCGAATGCTGCTGCTGGACGCGGCCGTCGAGGCACCCGCCGGCCTGCAGGAGCTGGTAGCGCTGATCGCAGAGCAGAGGGGCCGTACCGCCACCTCGATCCTGGTCACCGGCGAGCGCGAAGACGTCGCCGGCTTCGAGGTTGAGGTCACCGGCACAGGACGGGTCATCCTCGAGCACGCCGGCCTCAATCTGGCCGGTGTCGGGCTCACCAGCGAGGAGACCCACGGCTGCGCGCTCCTGTACGCGCAAAGCGAGGTCCTCGACGACGTGCCGGTTCCCGTCGACGAATCCGCAACCGAGGGGTGGGAGGCCTACGCCGACAAGGCCGGCGCGCTGCGCCCCGAGCACACCGTCCCGCGGAGCACCCCCGCAGAGGAGATCGGTGAGCCGGCCGAGTCGCTCCTGGACGGCGACGACGAGAACTACCTCCGCGAGGCCGCAGCCGTCCCCGAAGACCTCGACGCGGTGGCACCGAAGGTACCCAGCCGCGTGCGCTCCGAGGTCGAGGAAGCAGACCCCACGCTCGACGCCGACGTCGCGGCCTGGTTCTCACCCACCTGCGACCGGCCGCGGCTGAGCCTGCTCGGCCCGGTCACCGCCCGCGCCCACGGCAAGGCACTCACCGACCGCAAGCCCTACTTCACCGAGCTCCTGGCCTTCATGGCGCTGCGGCGTCGCCACGGGGTGACCCGCGACGAGATCTGCGACGCTTTCGGCATCGAGGCCGGCGTGGCCCGCAACTACGTCAAGATCATTAGGAACTGGCTCGGGACCAACCCCGCGACCGGCGAGCCGCACCTGCCCAACGCCAACAAGGCGCCCGCCGCGCAGGTCCGCGGCATCAACGTCTACCAGGTCGACGACGGCCTGCTGGTCGACCTCGATCTGTTCAAGCGCCTCCGGGTCCGCGGCCAGGCTCGCGGCGGCGTGGAGGGTCAGCGCGACCTGATCACCGCCCTCGAGCTCGTGACCGGCCGACCGTTCGACCAGCAGCGGCAGGGCGGCTGGAGCTGGCTGTTCGAAGGGGAGCGCCACGACGAGTACATGACCGTCGCGATCGCCGACGTCGCCTTCACCGTCGCAACGTATTACCTCGAGAAGGGCGACCTGCAGCACGCGCGGGCAGCCGCCGAGCTCGCCGTCCTCGCCGCCCCCTACGAGGAGGCCACCCGGCTGTGCCTGGTGTGCGTCACCGAGGCCGAGGGGGACCATCGGGAGGCTGAGCGGATCCTTCGCGAGGAGGTGTGCAACCGCTCCGACGACGGCGGCGCACCGACCGAGCTCAGCGAACGTACCCAGGCCATCATCCGCAACCACGAGTGGCTCGCCAGCTGAGCCGCGGGGAAGCAAGGCTGATGACGACCACACTGGACCCGACCCTTGAGCAGGACGTGGCCGACTGGTTCGCCAACAGCTGCGACCGGCCGCGGCTCAGCCTCCTTGGCCCGGTCGCCGTCCGCGCGCAGGGTACTGCGCCTGCACGCCGCAAGCCGTACGGCTACCTCGACCGCGACGACACCGATCGTGCCCGCTCCGCGGCCGACATCGCTGTCCTGGCTGCCCCCGACGAGAAGGCCACGCGGCTGTGTCGCGTCCGCCTCGAGGAGGCAGTGCCCGGGGCTCTCGCCGAGCACGAGGACCGGGTCGAGAGGGTGGCAAGCCGCCGCGTCGAAGGTCAGGGCCGTGCGGTGAAGACCGTGACCCTCGAGCGCCGTGACGGCTGGTACCTCCTCGTCCTGGCTGTCTGTCTGTCCAGCTGCGGACCTCGTCGTCCGAAGGAACGGAGCGATCGCAGACGGGTCGGCGCTCCCGGTCGAACTCGTGCAGAGGCTCGAGCTGGTGACTAAGGCTGGTTGGCACACCGTCATCTTCTCGGCCTTCGTCGGGCTCGCCGCCGCGGCGCTGCTCATCGGTGATGAGCACGCCATCACCGACGACCGGTAGCGGTCAGCTGAACGTCAGTCGGCCCAGGTTCGGGAGAAGACCTCCTGGAGCTCGGCCAGCTCGGCGACGCGCTCGTGGAGAACTCCGGCCTCGATCCGGAGCGTGTGGCGCTCCGTGAGCTCCACCGTCACCTCGGGGCTCTGGTCCGACGGGTCGGCCCGCTGCGCTGTGCCGGCGGCCTCGGCGTCGAGCGCGTCCGCCAGGTCCAGCTCGCCGGTGAGCTGCACCTCGCCCCGCATCACCGCGTTCGACATCGTGTCGCCGTCGTAGTCCTCGATGAAGTCGAGCTCCAGCGTCCCGGGCAGCGGCACCACGGCCGCGACCCTCGGGTCACGAAGCGGCGGTGCGTGATCGGGCAGCGGAAGTCCGTACGCCCCGATCGGCTCGTTCAGGAGCTGCTCGTGCAGGTCCTCGAGCACCCCACCGACCAGGTCCTCGTCGGTCGGCGTTTCGGCGAACCAGCCCTCGTTGTCGCTCAGCGACAACCCGGCCGGCGGGGTAGGAGGCAGCGACCTGCCGGGCACACCGGCACCGGCCAGGACCGCCCGCCGAGCGGTCGTGTAATTGACGCCGTGCTTTGCCATGTAGGCCCGGATCTTGTCCTTCAGCCCCCGATTCGCAGTCATGTGTTTCCCGTCTCCCGGCCCTACGTCCCACGCCCGCAGCCGGTGGAATCACGGTGGCTACATCGCGAACTGCACGAGTCTCGGTCGACCCTTGTCCTCGTCGCCGGATGCCCGCGTGGGGAGCTGTCGGCTCGGAGAGCGGCTGGTGCATCAGCCACGGAAAGCATACCGGCCGACCCCACCCGCCCGAGCCGGCAGAGCACCCGCGCAGGGTGCCGGAACCGTTCGGTGCGTGAGGAGAGGAGGAGTGTCGAGATGCAGCGAAGGTTGCACAGCCGCGGGACTTTGCACAGATCGGCCCGAACCTCGCCGGCGTGCAATGTGGCGCCGCCCAGGGGAAGCGCCCGATCGGCGGCTATGAGAGTGCGTTGTGAAGATCTCGCACGGTCGTCGAGTTCCGCGTCCCTGGCGGAGCGTCGCGGTGATGCAAACGCGGTCAACCTTCGCGTCCGGGCCATGTGCCTTGTTGGGCAGTCGAAGGACGGGCTAGACCATCGAGGTTCAACGTTGTTCGGCAAGGAGCAGCGCAATGACTTGTTCGATGAAGTCGTTGTCTGCTGTCGAAACCTCTGGGGCCGCGGCTGCGACAGCGAGGTCTTCACGGCGCTCGAGCTCCAGGGCACGTCCCAGGCTCGCCCGGGCTTGGTCGACGCCGACGCCGAGGGCGCTTATCCAGGCTGCGACCTTCGGGGCAGTGAGGGTTCCGATGCGTTCGCGTCCTCGTTCGACCTCGGCGAGATGGTCGGCGGGGACGCCGATGCGTTCGGCCACGTCCTCGAGGGAAGAGTGAAGTTCTCGCCGCTGGAGGAAAAGGAGTCGAGGGAGCGCGCTGGAGTCGTTGCGGTGGTGTTGGATGCCGCGGGACGCGGCGTCGACGAGCTTCTGTCGGGTGGACGGTTCGACGGATGCGGTGTCCCTGGTGAGCGCAAGGAGGTACCTCTGGGCCTCGGGCGAGAGTGCGTCGAGGCCGGTATGGGCCAGTGCTTCGTCGAGGAGTTCGTCTCGGTCGTCGTCGGTCTCCGCGGGGTTCCCGTAGTCCTCGTTCTTGTCCAGGGGGTCAGAGTCCATGAGCTCGTGCAGCACGTCCAGTGGGCGACGGTTGGTGGTCATGTGCCTTCTCCGGTCAGGGTGGCGGTGCGCTCGTCGGCTTCCATCAGCTTCTTCAGCCTGCCCTTGGCGCGGTGATGGCGTTGGCGGGCGGTGGCTTCGGCGATCTGTAACCGGGCCGCGACGTCCTTGAACGGCCGTCCTTCGAGGTCACGCAAGCCGATGATGACCTGGTCGTCGAGCGAAAGCCGTGGGATGGCGTCGTAGAGCGCATTGATGAGGGGAGCGAGCCAATCCGACGACGGCTCGTTCGGGTCGTGGGTCAGGGCGGCCTCGTGGGTCAGAGGGCCGTCGTGCAGGGTCGGGTCGACTGTGAAGGTCTGGGCGTTGCTGCGGCGCCATTCCATCGCGGCGTACTTGACGAAGGAACGGAGCCAGACCTCGAACGGGCTTCGGTTCGGGTCATAGAGGTCGATCTTGCGCAGGGCGTTCTCGATGGCGAGCCCGACAATGAGCTCTCGGTCGACGTCACCGAGGTCCGGCGTGATGCTGTGGCAGTAACCGAGGAGCCTGGGTGCGTACCTGCTGACGAGGAACGCGCCGGCGCCGGGCCGGCCGTCGCGCGCAGACTCGACGAGTTCGCGGTCCATGCCTTCATCGTCCATTGGCTCGCCCTTCTCGTCGACTGCCCTTACCGGTATTCGGACTCGTGTGACAGGTCAGGGTTGCGCGCCGGCGAGGGCCCGCGGCTGCTCACCGTCCGTGCCTTGTCGAGTCGACCGCGGGGCGCGTCACGGCCTGGCGTACCGCAGTGGCGGGGTTGGGGTGGCGGTCGGCGTGGTGGCCTCCTCGCGGGTGTCGGGTGCGGTAACGGTCACGGAGTACGGGGTGCGCCAGGCGAGCGGGCTCCGGTCGCGGAGGTGGTCGGTGGAGTCGATGATGGTCTCGCCGAGAACGCACGGCTGGCGGGCGTACCTCAGGTCGCGATCGACGGCTTCCACGACCCAGATCCACCGCGACATCGACGCCCTGCGCAATACGGCGGCTGGGCTCGCGGGGAGGCCGCGGTCTTGGAGGCCGATCTTGTACTCGTTGGACAGCATGGCGGTGGTCCGGAACGTGACCCGGTCCGACAGCGGGTGCCCTTCGCGGTCGAAGATCCGTTCCAGCCATGCCTGGCCGAGGACTTCTGCTTCTTCGCCGGCGACGTACAGCTTGGCGGGAAGCGGGACGACGAGGTACTTCCAGGGTGCGTAATCGTCGAACATGAAGTCCTCGACGACCTGGTACGGGCCGACCTCGTCGTCTTGTCGGATGAACTCGATGCGCTCGTCGGGCTCGTGCTCGTTCGCGCGGCGGTAGCCGATGAGGACGAAGGCGTGGCCGTTGCCGGCGACGATAACGGGCAGGCCGCTGTTGAGGTAACGGCACACGATGCGTTGGACCGACTCGCCGGCGGGGAGACGGTCGACGTCGTAGACCATCGGCGGTAGACCCATGCGGGAGGACGCGGCCGACATCTGGGTCAGGGTCAGCCCGGGGGAGGGAAGGGTTCGGCCGGGGCCGGCCTCAAGGGGAACGGCGTCGATGATGGCGCTGGGCAGGAGTTTGGGGGCACGCCACTTGAGGTGGTGGTGGCGGGCGACGACCCACAGGGCGGCGTGGGCGCACCGGGACATCTGGGCGTCCTGGGCGATGAACGGCGTCCCGGTGATCGACAGGTTCTCGCCGAACAAGTTGACGGTGTCGGTCGACAGGCATGTGATACCGGTGACGTGCGGCGGCGGGGTGAGCATGACCCGCCCGACCGGTCCGCCTGGCACGGGTCGCGCCACGATATAGCCGAGGTAGCCGAGGGGTTTGAACAGGACGGGTTCGTCGGGGTCTGCGAGCTGGGCGGTGGCCGTCTCGGTGAACAGGTGGATGCGGTGTGCGGCCGACGGGTACCGACGGAAGGTGGTGGAGTAGAACCGGCTGTGCTCGTCGCGATAGTCGGCGTCGAGGTACCGGAACTCGATGACGGCGGTTTTTGCGCCGGCCAGGTAGGCGCTGCCGAGGGCTTCGCGGAACACGGCCGGATTCGCGTTGGCGTAGTAGTCGGTGAGGAAGTCCAGGCTGCCGGGCTGGGTGAGGTCAATGACGCGGGCGGGCTCCCCGTCGACGGACCAGCGCCGTGCGTCGAACACCCCGTCGGCTCCTACTAATTGATGAGGTAGTCGCGTCCCGAGACCGCCGCGGCGGCGCGGGCTTCCTCGATCTCGCGGAGCTTGCGGTTGACCTCGCGGGCGGTTTCGACGTCGAGGGTGACGGGGTGCGGTGACGGCTTCACGCCCCTGGACAGCTCGTGCACGAAGGACGGCATCTCCCACTGGTCCGGCTCCGCGCTGGCCCCTGCGTCGGTGTCCGGCGGATCGCTGGCATCTCGCGCGTCGGGCGTGGTCATAGCGTCACCCTAGGCGTCGAATCCCCGAACCGTCTCCGTTGTCGCGCCAGCGAGTCTTGATCGGGACGGAGTCCCCGCGACCGAGAGCACCGTCGTCGCCGCACACGTGGCAGGTGTCGCGCCTCTCGATGCGGGCGGTGGTCAGGGCACGACGCTCGGCCCTGTACAGCAGCCGGGTGCGGCCGCTGCCGAGCATCCCGACGAGGAGCTGGCAGATCTCGAGGACGGCCAGGGACGCGACGACTCCGTTGAGGGCGATTACGGACGGCTCGGCGTTGTCAACGTCGCGGATATAGCCACGGGCGATCTCGAGGGCACGCTGGTCGGGGTCGAGGTACTCCCGACGGACGAGCTCCGGGTTCAGGTTGTTGGCGCACCACAGGCAGCCCTGGCCGGGGCGCAGGACTCGGACACCGCCGCCAGCCCGGAACGAATCGGGGTCGGGGTCGGGGTCGGGGTTGGTGTGGCCGGGGACGACCTCGACACCGAGGTCGACCAGCGGTACGAGGTATTGGGTGGACACCTCGGTGAGCAGCGATCGGGAACCGTGGCCATCGGTGGCGCACACGATGAGGTCGGCGCCGGTGTAGACGGCCGGGTCGACGTCGAGCACGGACGCCTTGATGGGGTCTACGTTGAGGTCGGGGTTGATGGCGCGCGCATGGGCGGCCAGGACGTCGACCTTGGGCTGGTCGACGTCGTCGGGGGTGGCGCCGATGAGGCGGGACAGGTTGGTGGTCTCCACGACGTCGTCGTCGATGAGGGTGAGGTGTCCGAGGCGCAGGTGGGCGAGCTGGGTGAGGATGTGGGAGCCGGTGCCCCCGGTGCCGACGACCACGACGCGGGAGTCGGCCAGGATCTGCTGCCCGGTCTTGCCCCAGAGGAGCTCCTGCCGCGCCGTCGCCCCCGGGCCCGTCGCGGGGCGAGCGACGCCGTCCACCCGGCAGCGCGCAGTCGGGTCGGCCTGAGGGCCAGTGGGGCCGCGTGTGGGGTCGGCCGGCCGGGGTCGCGGGGTGCTCTGGGGGAGGCCGTGGGAGGTGGCGGCGAACCGGGTGATGTGGTCGCCGATCACGTGGATAGTATGCAGCGGCGCGGCGCCACGTTCCGTCCAAGCGCGGGCGTCTACGCCATTCGGGCCGATGACCAGGGCGGCGCTCGGCCGGCCTGTCCGGGCTGGCAGCACGCGTCGGCACAGGTCGGACTCGGTGGCGAGGTCGATCGAGGACGCCGTGACGCTGCCGGAGAATGGGTGGGAGTGGACCAGGACGACGGCGGAGTCGCTGATGCGCGCCCGCTTGGCGTGCCGTGCCAGGGTTGCGGGCGAGACGCACAGGTGGAGCGCGCCGCGGTCGAGGTAGTCGCCCTCGCCGAGCAGGACGACGTCGTGAACGAGGTAGGTGACCTGCCGGTCCCCGTCGCTGGTGTCCCCGGGCACGTCTCGGACGCCGCAGATCAGCAGGGCGGACTGCTCGTGCCCGTCGCCAAGGAGGTGACCCGCCAGCGTGTTCCAGTGGTGCTCGGTGATGCGGAGGTCGGCGCCGCGCAGCTGCGGGTCGACGGGAAGGTCGATACGGCGGCGTCCGCGAGGGGTGTCGTCAGCGGGCATCACGGAACCTGCTTTCGATGAATCGGAGGTAGGTGTGGATGTTGTCGACCCCGGGGGTCCACGTCGCGAGGTGCCAGGAGAACCACAGGCGGGCCTGGCCGTCGAGCATCTGCTGCCCGGTGTTGGTCGGCATCGCGCCCCCGGCCAGACGAAGGTCGGCGTCGGTGTAGAAGCAGTCGGGCTGCGCGTTCGGGTACGGGATGGGCAGGACAAACTCGACGGTCACCTCGTCTCGGTTCCACCCGGCGGGCAACCGCATCGGGGCAGCGATGACAGCCGTCCCGTCGGGAAGCTTCCGTTCCGTGCACGCCGGTGCAGCGTTCTCCTTGGCGGTTTCTTGGCCCCGAGACTTGGAGGCTGAGGCTGACTCACGTGAGCTTGTGCTGGTCATCGGCTGCCTTCCAACGCAGTGGGTGGCGGTAGTGCCGTCCTGGTCTCGGACCCGCGGTCAGCGGGCGCCAAGGTTGCCGACGGGCACGTCGTAGAACTTCATCCCGGACTTGAGCTCAATCTCCTCGTCGTCGCGGACGGGGAGGTCATCGTCGTGGCCGTGGCTCTCCAGGAAGAGCTGGTTGGCCAGCGCGATGCCGGCGAGCGCCTTGAGCTGCGCCCCCGTCATCTCGTCCTGGTCGACGACGTACTTGTGGTCGTTGATGAAGATGTTGAACTTCTTCGCCTTGGTCGGGGCGGCGGCGATGGAACTGGACACGGGAACCTCCGAAGTGGTTGGTCAGGCCTTACTACCCATATTCGGAATCGCGTGACACGCGTCGACCCCGCTCATTAGCGCCTGCCCTGGCGCCTCGGCCGCGGCGGTCGGGTCGCTGCATGCACGATTGCCTGCATCTCGACAGCAGGGGGAGGCCCTGGTCAACCCCTCGGAAGCACGAACCTCAACTTTCGCAGATACGCCCCCTGACCTGCGCAAACACGTGTGACCGCACCCCGTATCCCCCGGGAATCGGCTGCGGGGGATACGGATCCACATACGCCCGAACGCGACCTTTTCGCCGTGCTCAACCACGACGGAGAGGAACCGCGATGAACGTGGGTGATCAGCTCGGGCTCGACGACGGCAGTAAGCTCCTCGAGCAGGCTCGACAGCGGTGGGACACCTGGGTTGCCTCGGATGATCGGCTTGGGGTCGTCGAGGACTTCGACGACCTGCGGGACTGGCTGGCGACCGCTGACCGTGGTGCCGCTGACGACGTCCTGCTGGCCTTGGCGATGCTTGCCGCACCGGACGGGGGCGACGACGTGGTCGCCGCCGCCGCCCTGGCCAAGTGCCTTCTGCCGGGCGCCTGCCGGCTGGCGGCGTGGTTGGCCACTCAGCGCCGGCACATGCTGCCCGGCCGGGTGGAGCTGGCCACCGAGCTCGTCGCCTCGCAGCTGTGGATCGAGGTCCGCACCTTTCCGTGGCGGCGAGGTAAGAAGGTCGCGGCGAACATCTTGCTGAACACCCGAGCCGGGGTTCTGCGGGAGTGCGGCGACTTCACCCAGGTCGCCCGGACCGACCAGACGTGGGTCCACACCGAGCTGGTCGAAGCGTTCGCCAGCTGCGACCAAGGCGCCGGCCTTGACGTGGAGTCCTGTCGGATGGGCGAGCGGCACCAGCCCGCGGTCGGGTGGCGTCCCTGTCTGCTCGCCGACCCGAACCCTGGCCCGGGGGAGCAGCACTCGCCGCTGGAGGAGCTGCGCGAGGTCCTTGCGTGGGCATGCGAGGAGGAGGTGATCAACGCCGAGGACCGCTTCCTGCTGCTGTGCCTGGTCGAGGAGGCCTCACAGGCCGAGGTGGCCCGAACCGTCGCCGCTCGCAAGCGTGCACACCGCGTCACCCGCGACGGCGGCCGCGGCGGACTGCTGGCCAACGACGTGGCTGTCCGGGTCGCCCCGAGGGTCGGCGCCTCGGAGGCCACCATCCGCCGCCGCGCCTCCAAGAGCGTGCGTGCCCTGGCCGCCGCGGTCCCGGCGAGGTTCAGCGATGACGACTGATCGCCAGGGGCCTGCTCGCCGCCTTAGGCCACTGAAGGCGGTGATGACCGTGACGAACGACCACGACGGGCACCGGAGCCCGGAGGAGATCGCAGAGCTTTTCGAGGTCGCCGGTCGGGAGACCGATGCGATCCGACAGCTGAGCGGCTGCGTCGCCGAGCTGCTCGAGGTCCAGGCGGCCAAGGACAACCTCAAGTCCCTGACCCCGGCCGAGGTGCGGGCCGCGATGGAGTACCGGCACCCGGCCCTGCGGGGGAGGACCAGATGAGCGCCGCGACCACCTCGCGGCCAGCGGTCTCGATCGACGAGCTGAAGCGGGCCTGGAGCGCGGTTCAGGCCGGCGACTTCCGCAACGGCACCGACCGCGGCGCCGCTCGTTCGCAGCGTCCGACGGCCGCCGCCGAGACCGAGTGGATCCCGGCGGCGGGGGAGCGGACCATTGCCGTCCTCGGCGCCGCCGGGACAGTCGGCACCAGCACCGTCGCACTGGCGCTCGGCCTTGCAGCCCCCGATCCGGTCCGAGTCATCGAGTGCTGCTCGGCCGACGCCTCATCGATGGCGGCAGCGAGCACCGCGGAGCTCGGCCTGCACCCCAGTGGCTGGCGGCAGGGCAAGCGCGACCACGTGCTGCTTGAGCGGACCAGCGAGCACCTGGTGCATGTCGACGAGGTCCCGGCCCCGGTCCCGGCCGAGTCCGCGGCCCAGCTGACCATCCTCGACATCGGCTGGAACCCCAGCCAGCTGCTGACCACCGGCTGCTGGCTCAACGACACCACCCGGGCCGCCGACGCGCTCGTCGTGGTCGCCCCAGCCACGATCCCGGGGCTGCGCCGCATCGAGGCCGCCCTGGAGCTCCTCGGCAACGAACGCGCGGTCGTGGCCCTGGTCGGCCCGCGCCGCAGGAAGTGGCCCAAGGGAGTCGAGCACTCCGCCGGGCCGCTCACCCGCCGCGCGCTGGAGGCCGACCGGTGCGCCGAGATCCCCGAGGACCGCGGCCTGGCCGTCACCGGCCTGGACTCCCGCCCGATCCCCGAGCCGGTGGTCGACGCCGCCCGCCAACTGCTCGACCACCTCCACCTCTCCCACGACTGACCCGCATCACTCCACCACCTGAAAGGAGCTCCTTGCCGTGGAACCAGTGACCGCCAACGCGATGCTCGTCGCACAGAAGATCTGCCCGAAGGCACCTCCCGGCGCCGTCGAGCCCACCAACGAGATCACCGCCTACGTGCTGTGGGGGGTGATCGCGATCATGGGGCTCGCGATCCTCGTCGGTGTCGGCGCCGTCGCCGGCGGCCGCCTGTTCTCGATGCCCCACGCCTCCAAGGTCGGCGTGATCAGCATCGCGGTGATCTTCGTGGCCGGTATCGCACTGCTGGTGCTGCCGGGCATGTTCAACGCCTTCGTCGGCAAGGGGTGCGTCTAAGCGATGCGCACCGCACCAGCCCTCTGGAGCCGCCGCCGGTCGGAGTCGGTGAGCACTGCCGACGTCCGCGAGTGGAGCCGAGGCCGGCTGATCGGGATCCTCGCGACGGCGGTGGTCGTCGCGGTGGTGCTGCTGGTCGGTCTCGTCTACGCCGTCTACCTGGCCATCGCCGGCCTCGGTGACGACGCAGCGACAGACCCCGGTCTCGCCACCGGAGAGACCGACCACGCAGGCGTGGCCCAGGGTATGGAGCACCGCGACGAGATCGCGGCCGCGCCGATGCTCGAGGTGCCCGAGGACGCCATGTTCCCGGCCGAGCTGCCCGTCGAGGCCGCTGAAGAAGCCGCGCCCAGGATCGAGATCCCCGCCGGCGCGGCACCCGGGCCCGGGCTGGTGATGACCGGATTCCCGCACACCCCCGAGGGCGCGATCGGCCAGCTCGCCCAGATCGACATCGCGGTCCTGCAGGCCATGAGCCTGCAGACCGCACAGGAGGTGTATCTGACCTGGGCGCTGCCCGGCGGCGTCGGCCCCGAGGAGTGGTGGATCACCGCCAGCGTCCAGTCCTTCCTCACCTCCACCGACATGGGCGAGACCAAGGACCCCGCCACCCAGGTCACCATCGAGCCGGCCGCCGCCCTGATCAAAGGGACCGACGGCCCGGACTGGGTGACCGCATGCGTGCTGCTGAAGGTCACCGCCTCGTACCGTCAAGACGGCCAGGTCGCCTTCGGCCACTGCGAGCGCATGCAGTGGGTCGGTGGCCGCTGGATGATCGCGCCCGGCCAGCCGCCGACACCGGCGCCCTCCACCTGGCCCGGCACCCAGCTCGCCAACGCCGCGGGCTGGCGCAGCTGGGCCCCCGCCAACTCGCCCCACGACGAAACCCACGACCAGGAGGGGAGCCACTGATGAACACCTACGAGAACCGACCCCGGATCATGCCGCTGGCCATCCTGGCGGCGATCGCTCTCCTTGTCGCCGGCGTCGTCTGGTTCGTCGCGCGCGGCGACGACGCGGCCGCCGGCAGCCAGCAACCCGGCGCGACCTCGAACACGGAGTCCGGCCAGGAGAGTGAGCAGCTGACCCCCGAGACGCCACCTAAGGATGGCGTCGTTTTGCCGCAGGGCGCCAATCAGGTCGACGGCCACACCATTCAATTCCCCTACACCGACCTCGGCGCGGTCGCCGTCCAGGCCGAAGTGGCAAAAGGGCAGGTCGGCTTCGACTACGACCAGGCGACCGCCATCGCCGGCCTCTACGCCGCCCCGGCGGACAAGGCCACCTTCGAGCAGCGCTCCCGCGACGCGGTCGCGCTGCGCCGCCAGCAGGCCGGCGTGTCGGCCGAAGGTGAGGTGCCCGCGCCGGCGTCGTACGCCGTGACCCCGGTTGCGTTCACCGTCGAGGAGCTCGACACCGACTACTACGTGGTCAACATGCTCTCCTACGTCACTCTGACCACCGCCGAGGGCAAGGTCAGCGACTTCCTCTACGCCGGCGCCCAGCTGGTCCGGTGGACCGACGGCGACTGGAAGCTCGTCCAGGGCAGTGGCGCGGAGTATCAGCAGCTGATCGACCAAGGCCAGCCCCAGGCAGTCGCCCCGGGCACGCCCGAGTTCGAGCAGGCCGGCTGGATCCCCATCGACGGGGAGCTCCAGTGACCCCCCTCCACCTCGGCCGCCACGTGCCGGCCCGCGCCCTCCTGCGGCTGATGGTCGGCGGCATGGCCGCGCTGCTCCTGGGTGCGGTGATCGCCCTCCAGCCGACTCCGGCCGCCGCGGCCCCGCCGGCCATACCCGCAGCCACCACCACGGCGGGCCTCTCCTCGGTCGCACCGGTCGACGCCGCTGCCCAGCTTGGGCGACAGCTCCGCGGTGACCTGACCGCGCGCGATCTCAAGATGGGCTGCCTCGGTCCGGACGAGCTGTGCGACATCGGCGGCGACGCCCTCGACTGCGCCGAAGATCCGATTGAGTGCGGCAAGGACGTCGGCGGTGATGTGAAAGACGGCGTCCAGGACGGGCTCGACGGCCTCGGCGGGCTGGCCGAGGACCTCCCTGACGTCCTCCCCGGTGGTGTCCCCGGTCTGCCGGGTCTGGGTGGCTGCGGCCTGCTCGACGCACTGTGCGACAACATCGGCCTCCCGGGGCTGCCCGGCGGCATCCCCGGCATCCCGGGCATCCCCGGCCTGCCCGGCATCGGCGACCTGGGCGACAGCATCCCTGGCCTCGGCGACATCCCCAACCCCTTCGAGGAGCTCGGCGACATCATCGCCAAGGCTGCCGCCGACGCCTGGACCGCCGCGATGCTCGCGCTGTGGAACGCCGGGCTGTTCATCCTCCGGATCGTCCTGACGTTCTCCGAGCTGTTCTTGACCCCCGACCTGAGCGAAGAAGGACCAGGCAAGGACGTCTACGCCTACACGCTGTGGGGGGCCCTGGCCTTGGTGGTGATCATGGCGATCATCCAACTCGGGGTCGCCGCCTTCAAACGCGAGGGCAAGGGCCTCGCGCGGGCGCTCATCGGCAGCGGCCAGTTCGTGGTCGTGTGCGCCGTCTGGTTCGGCTACTGCGCGACCATCGTGGCCGCCTGCGGCGCGATCACCAAGGCGCTGATGAAGGCGCTGCTCGGGGTCAACACCTGGCCCGGCTGGGACCCGCTGGGCGGCCTGGACACCCAGGACATCGCTGACGGAACCGTGGCCACCGTCCTCGGCCTGCTCGGCCTGGTGCTCTGGATCGCCGCGCTCGGGCACCTGTTGATCTACCTCGCCCGAGCAGCCTCGCTGCTGGTGCTGGTCGCCACCGGCCCGCTCGCCGCGGCCGGCCTGGTCGCCGACGCCGGCCGTGCCTGGTTCTGGAAGAGCCTGCGCTGGTTCCACGCCGCGGCGTTCACCCCCGTGGTGATGGTGCTGGTGCTGGGCATCGGCGTGCAGATGGCCAACGGCGTGGCCGCGCACCTGGCCGACTCCACGCAGAAGGCCATCGGAACCGCGCTGCCGGCGGTGATGCTGATCTGCATCAGCGCCGTCGCACCGCTGGCGCTGTTCAAGCTGCTCGCGTTCGTCGACCCCGGCACCCCCTCCGGTGCGAGCTTCCGGCAGGGCCTCGCGATCCAGGGCGGGGTCCAGGGCCTCCTCGGTGGCGGCGGTGGTGGCGGCGGCTCGTCGGCCGCCTCCAAGTCCGACGCCAACGGCCGGTCCGGCGGCGAGCAGGGCGCGGAGTCCTCCACCGGCGACCGCTTCGGCAAGTCGACCCAGGGCGTCCTCGGTGGCCTCGGACCGGCCGGCCAGGCGCTGGCCACCGGTCTCGGCTGGGTCCAGTCCGCCGGCGCGAAGGGCACCTCGCTCATGTCGGATGAGACCAACCAGGCAGGCGTGGGCCACCACACCTTCGGCCCCGACTTCAGCAACGCCCGCAGCAGCAACGGGCAGAGCGGCGCATGCAGCCAGGGCAGCGGTCACCCGGGTCAGCCCGACCAGAACGACGACGGCGACGACGACCCGAACACGCCGACGCCGCCGACTCCACCGATGCCGCCCACCCCGCGGACCCTCCCGGCTGGGAGTCCCACAGGCAGCCCCGCTGGCGGCCAGGGACCCGTCCAGGGCGGGCAGAGCCCGGCAGCCGCGCCCAAGCCCACCGGTGGTGCTGGTGCCGGCGGGGGAGCGGGTGGCGGTGCTGCCGGCGGCGGTGCCGCCGGTGCGGCCGCCGTCCCGCCGGTCGTCTGACCGACCTCACCGAAAGGAACAGTGACCATGTCGACGACCTACGCCGACTACACCCGCGACCGCATCGGCTGGTTCTTCGGGATCTCCGGGGGTCAGCTGGTCTTCCTAGCGATCGCCAGCCTGCCGATGTTCTGGGCCCTCAGCCGGGGGGCGTGGCTCTCCGCGCTACTGCTCGCAGGGATCTGGGCCTTCGTGCTGCTGGTCACGATCGTGCCCGTCCATGGCCGGTCCGCGACCGGCTGGCTCATCGCCTCCACAACGTACGCCTTCGGTGGCCTGCTCGGCTGGACCTCGTTCCGTTCCAAGGCCTCCGAGGGCCGGGCCGAGGACCTCGACACCCCCGACCTCCCGGGGGTTCTGCAGGGCATCCAGATCCATGACGGCCCGCCGCACGGCTCCAACCTGCAGCGGGTCGCGGTCATCCAGGACCATGCCACCAAGACCTGGGCGGTCACCGCCTCGATCGTCCACCCCGGCATCGGGATGGAGAACGCCGAGGAGCGGCACCGCTACGGCGAAGCACTCACCGGTCTGATCGACGTCGCCGGCCGCACCGAGAAGGTCGACGAGCTGATCTTCATGGTCCGCACGGTCCCGGAGGACGGCGCCGAGCGGGAGCTGTGGGTCAACAGCCACCGGAGGCCGAACAGTCCGCCGATGGCCGAGAAGGTCAACGGAGATCTTGCCCACGGACTCACCCAGGCCTCGGTGCGCACCGAGCAGTTCATCAGCATCGTGGTCCCCGAGACCCGCATCGCCCGCTCGGCCAAGGAGTCCGGCGGCGGGCTGGAGGGCCGGTGTCGCGAGCTGTACCTGCTCATGGGCGAGATCGAGGCGCAGCTGCGGGGCCCGATGGGGATGACAGGCGTCAACTGGCTCACCTCACCCGAGCTCGCCCTGGCCTGCCGCACCGGGTTCGCGCCCGGGGACCGGGCCGGCATCGTCGAGGCGCTCGCGATGCGCGAGAAGGATCCGGGCGTCAACGCCGACGTGCCGTGGGCGATGGCCGGCCCGTCTGGCGCTGACCCGGTGGTCCGCCACTACAGCCACGACGCCTGGAACTCGGTCAGTTCCACCATCAAGCTCCCGGTCCGCGGTGCTGTGATGGGGGCGCTCGCACCGATCCTGACCCCGAGCGAGTCCGGCGAGCGGCGCTCCTTCATGGTCGCCTTCCCGATCGTCGACCAGTCCAAGGCTGACCGGCAGTCCGGCAACGCCGAGTGGGCTGCCGACACCGCCGAGGCGCTGCGTAACAGGCTCGGCGTCAAGATGCGCGCCAAGCAGCGCGAGGACGCGGCAAAGGCCCGCGGGCTGGACCACAAGCTCGCCCGTGGCAACTCACTCACCCGGCCCTACGCCGTGTGCACCGTGACCGTCCCCAAGACCGCCCGCGTCACCGAGTTCGGCCGTCGGCTCGACGCCTCGGTGCGTCGGGCCGGGTTCGCGCCCCTGCGTCTCGACCTCTCCCAGGACACCGCGTTCGCGGCCTCCACGATCCCCCTTGGGATCAGCCTCACCCGACGAGGAGACGCTTGATGACCACCAACCTCGGTTGCCGCCGGCGCGACGGCCGGGACATGGCCCGGCTGCTGGCCGACTTCGGTCATGACCTGCCCACGGTGCCCGCGCCGTCGCCGCAGACCAAGGACCCGCGCCTGTTCAAGCACGCTCCGCGCCGCGGAGCGGCCCGGCGGGGGAGGGGCTGGGCGGCCGCCACGGCTCCGGCCTCGGCATGGCGGATGACCAGCGACCAGGCGCCGGTGTTCTGGCCGTTTATCTCCGCGCCGGCGCTGCCGCCCACCGGGGCGCAGATCGGCATCGACCAGCTCTCCGGCGGCTCCTTCTACGCCGACCCCCTCGGCTGGGTGCTGCGCGACGAAGTCCCGGTGACCAACCCCAACATCTTCTTCTTCGCCAAGCCCGGCCTGGGCAAGAGCGCGACCACCAAGGCGTTCTGCCTGCGGATGATGCCGTTCGGCTATCGCGTGCTCATCCTTGGCGACCCCAAGGACGAGTACGAGAAGCTGTGCCGCGCGCTTGGGGTCGAGCCGTTCGCGATCGGCCCCGGGATGCACACCCGGATCAACCCGCTGGCCAAGGGGCCGCTGGGGCAGGGCTGGGAGCAGCTGCCCGCAGAGGAGCAGCGGCGCCGCGCCACCATCATCTTCGGCCGTTGGCTCACCCTGGTCCGCGGTCTGGTCGGCTCGATGCGGATCGGCACCAACCACGTGCCCTTCGGGCCCACCGACGCCGACGTGGTGCAGACCGCGCTGGAGTACCTCACCGGCTACGGGCAGGCGAACACCCAACTGCGCGAGACCACCATCCCCGAGCTGTGGCACCTGCTGCACAACCCGACCGACGAGCTCGTCGCCCGCTCCAAATACGCCACCTCCCGCCAGTTCCTCGACGAGACCCGGCTGCTGCGAGACGCGCTGGGCCAGCTGGTCAAGGGCGCGCTCGGTGGACTGTTCGACGACCACACCAACATCGACGTCGAATGGCGCGCCCCGATCCAGTCGCTGAGCCTGTCGCGGCTCGACGACCTGGGCGACGAGGCGATCGGGATCGCGCTGCTGTGCCTGAACTCCTGGGGACGCGGAATGCGTGAGGCCGCCGAGCCCGGCGACCTGCGGATCGTGGTGCGCGATGAGTCGTGGCGCCAGCTGCGGCTCGGTCCGGACGCGGTCAAGTCATTCGACGCCGACCTGCGGCTCTCCCGTGGCATGGCCGGCCGCGGCGGCGACATCCAGTGGGCTGTCGCCCACAAGCCCTCCGACCTGCTCTCGGCCGGTGACGCCGGCTCCCAGGCCGCCACCATCGCCAAGGACCTCCTCGACCTCGTCGACGTGAAGATCCTCGGCGGCCAGAAGCCCAAGGTCGCACGCGAGCTCGACTCCATGCTCGGCATGGGTCCGGTCGCGCAAGACCTGGTCACCGGATGGGCCAACCAGGGCAAGGGCCGCGCGCTGTGGTGCGTCGGAGAGTCCACCTACAAGGTCCAGACCGTGCTCCACCCCCTCGAGCGCGACATCACGTTCACCAATGAGGCCATTTTGGCCGCAGGTCAGTCCGTGGCCCCCTGACCTGAGTACCTCGCCGTGAAGAAGCTCCTCCTCATCGGGCTGCCGATCCTCGCCGTCATCATCGGGCTGCCGATCCTCGCCCTGGCGGTGATCACGACCAGCACCACGGCGGCCGCCGACTGCCGGCGAGCGCAGCAGGAGGGCACGAGCAACGTGAGTGACCCAAGCCGACTCGGTGACCTCGGCGTCATCGACGGCCCGGTGGGCGGGCCGGTCAACGGCACGATCGGCGTGGCCTCGGCGAACATCCCCACCCGTTCTGGCCCGGATGGCTTCCGGGCCTCGATGCCCCAGGTCCTTTCGACCAACCCGGACTTCGTGACGCTGAGCGAGCAGAGCGCTCGCAGCCTGGACTTCATCGAGTCAGCCGCGCCCGGCTACTCGGCCTACCGCGCGCCGGCGGAGAGCGGCGCCGACGCGGTTGAGTCGATGGGAAACGTCGTGCTCTGGAAGAGCGACACATGGGCACTGAGAAGTTCGGGGCGGGTCAAGCTCGTCGACGACGACAAGACCTTCTACAAGGGGCGCCCGGTCACCTGGGATCGGCATGCCACCTGGGCGCTGCTGGAGCGCAAGAGCGACGGCGCCGTGGTGTCGATCATCGCGACCCACCACATGACCAACCCGCACAAGTACCCCCGCCAGCACGGCAACCCGCCGCTGACCCGGCCCCAGCAGTACGGCGCCGGCATGGACATCCTGCTGCAGCTGCGTAACTCGCTGGCCACCCACGGCCCGGTGCTCATCGGCGGGGACATGAACACCCACGCCTTCTACACCGACCGCCCGTGGGCGGCCCCGGCGAAGATGCAGGCCGCCGGCTACGGCTGGCAGAACCACTCTGTCGATTTCATCTTCTTCCCCGAGTACCAGGGTGTGCGCCTTGAGCGCGGGTGGTCCGGTCCGATGGTCTCCGACCATCACTGGATCGCCGCGCGACTGGCCATGAACGGCGTCGGACCCAGCGAGGCCCCCGAGTCGAGCACCGTGCCCGCCTCGAGCACGGGCACCGCCTCGAACACCGGCACCGGGAGTGTGACGACTGCGGCGGACGCCGTCGCCGCGGCCGCGCCGGACTCTGACGTCCACGCGCAGCTGATGCGGCTGCGGTTCGCCGAGGGTTACCCGACCATCACCGCGGAGCAGGCCAACAACGCGATCGTGATCGCCCAGGTCGCCCGAGACCTCAACGTCTCCCGCCGCGGCCTCGAGATCGCCATCGCAACCGCGATCCAGGAGTCCAAGCTGGTCAACCTCGCCGGCGGCGACCGCGACTCCGGTGGACTGTTCCAGCAGCGCCCCTCGGCCGGGTGGGGCACGCCTGCGCAGATCACCAACCCCCGCCTAGCGGCCGAGGCGTTCTTCGGCGAGGCCAGGTACACCAACAACCCGGGCCTGCTCGACATCCCGAGCTGGGAGCAGCTGCCGCTCACCCAAGCCGCCCAGGCCGTGCAGATCTCGGGCCTCCCCGACGCCTACGCCCAGTGGGAGCCGGTCGCGAAGGAGATCGCCGCCCTGCTCGGCGGCGACCTGCCCGAGGTGCCCGGAACCGCCGAGCCCGTCAGCGACGAGTGCGACCCCTCCGGCGACACCATCACGCCGGTCACGCTGGGCAGCCTCAACATCCTCGGCGCCGGCCACACCGACGGCAAGGCCGGCGGCGGCGAGGAACACGATGGGTATGCCGGCTGGGAGAGCAGGCTGCCCAAGGCGATCGACGCCCTCGAGTCCGCCGGCGTCACCATCGCCGGCCTGCAGGAGGTCCATGGCCCGCAGGAGAACGCACTGGCCAGCCGTTACAGCCAGAAGTGGGGGATGTACCCCGAGAACGGTCAGCAGAACAAGGTCATCTGGGACCGCAACAGCTGGCAGGAGACCGACGCCCGGCTGATCGATATTCCCTACTTCAACGGCCACGACGTCGGCATGCCTCTAGTCCAGCTGACCTCGACGACCACCGGACAGTCGATCTGGGTCTGGAGCATCCACAATCCGGCCAACACCCACGGCAACGCCGCAGCGCACCGGAAGGAAGCACTGCGCCGGCAGCTCGACACCATGACCGACCTCAAGGCCAGCGGCGCCCCGGTCGTGATCCTCGGCGACTTCAACGACGGCAAGGACGGCCAGAACTCCTCCCACTGTGCGCTGACCCCCGAGCTGAGCAACGCGTTCGGCGGCTCGGCCGACCCCTGCAAGACGCCGGGGAAGGATGCGCCGATCGACCACGTCTACGGCGCCAACCTCACCTGGGCCCAAGCCCGCGTCGACAACAGCCCGCAGGCCAAGAAGATCACCGACCACCCGCTGGTCATCGCCACCACCGCCGGCAGCAACCTCGGCTGCGCGGCGGGGGAGTCGCAGTACAACCTCGGCCCCGTCAAGCCGCAACTGACCCGCCTGGTCAACATCCTCGGCCCCATGTTCGACATTAAGACCGTGGGCGGCTACCGCGAGAGCGCCACCGACCCCAACGGCCACCCCGCCGGCCTTGCGGCCGACTTCATGGTCCCGCTCACCCCCGGCGGCAAGGCACAGGGCGACGCGCTGGTGGCGTACGCGCAGCAGCACGCCGAGGAGCTCGGCATCGACTACATCATCTGGTACCAACGGATCTGGTCGGTCACCCGATCCGACGAGGGCTGGCGGCCGATGGAGGACCGCGGCAGCGACACGGAGAACCACCGCGACCACCCGCACATCAATGTACTGCCCGACGCCCCCGGCGGCCCGGCCGGCTCGAGCGACTGCGGCGAGATCGTCTACCCGATCCCGACGCATTACATCGGCAACGATGCCCACAACTGGCACGAGAGCGGGAGCCACTGGTCGTCGTGGCACACCGGCACCGACTTCGGCGCCCCCTGCGGCACCCCGGTCTACGCCGCGAACGCCGGCACCGTCGAAGTCGACACCACCCAGGACTGGGCTGGTCCCTGGCTGGTCAAGGTCACCACTGGGCCGGGCCAGCTGACCACCTGGTACGCCCACATGGAGAAGCTCGACGTCAGCCGCGGCGACACCGTCGCCCCAGGCCAGCAGATCGGCGAGGTCGGCAACGAGGGCAACAGCGACGGCTGCCACCTCCACTTCGAGGTCCACCTCGAGAACGGCTCCATCTACGGCCCCGACAACGTCGACCCCTCCGAGTGGCTCGCCGACAACGCCTCACGCCGACCCGGCGTGGCCGCGTGATCGCCAGAGGCGCAGCCGACTCCCTAGGCCAACAGGAGGTGCACAGCCCATGCAGCGAGAGCGACTCAAGAACCCCTACCCATGGACGTGGGAAATCCCGGCCGTCCTGATAGGCATCACGCTGTTCCTGGCCGTGGTCGGGATCCAGCTGGCGCGATCAATGGCGAACCTGCTGGTCGGCGCAGGGTGGACCTGGCCGCCCGCCGACACCGGCGCGGTCACCTCCCCAATCGGTGCCGCGTTTTGGACCAGTCTGCCTGGCGTCGTCGGCGGCGACGCCGCCGCGGGCCTGGCCGACCCAGTCCCTGCCCAACTGGCCCCCGCGTCCCTGACCTGGGTCTGCCTCGTGCTCGTTGAGGGAGCCGTGCTGATTACCACAACGTGGGGCGGGGTCGTCGCGTACAAGCGCGGCCCGGGACGGATGAAGGGGATGGCCACCGCAGCGGAGGCCGAGAAGCTCCTCGGCGTCACCCGGCTCCGCAAGGTCGCCCCCATCGTGCGGCCCGACGTCTACGGCAAGCACGCCCAGCCCCCGGCCGCGGTGCAGCGTGTCGCCGGCGACCCCGAATACACAAACGTGAAGCTCGGCCGCGGACTGAGGCCATGGCTCCTCCCGGGGCGCACCAACCAGAAGGAGCTGCGATGAAGCTGAGGTTCGAACCGCATGACGTCGGGTGGCGCGTAGGCAAGGCGCACGAGCCCCACGGTGGCGAGCTGTGGGTGCCCTTCGATCGCACCGCCGGCGTCATCGGCCCTCAGGGCAGCGGCAAGACCCTCGACCTGCTCACCCCGGCCCTGCTCGGTGCGCCCGGTGCCGCGCTGGTGACGCTGACCAAGGTCGAGGACCTGCTGCTCAGCCTCACCGCCCGCTCCCGCGACGACCGGCCCTGCGTCGTCTTGGACCCCTTCGGCCTAGCCCAGGGCCTTGCCGGAAAGGGGGTCGACGAGCTGCTCTGGGACCCGATCGAAGGCTGCGTGGACCCCAAGGTCGCCGAGCGCCGAGCCAAGGCCTTCACCGCCGGCACCGTCAAGGGCGCCATCCACGGCGGCACCGGAGACGAAGCAGCCCGGTTCTACGCCGCGGAGTCGGCCAAAGTCCTCCAGGCCTACTTCCACGCCGCAGCGCTCACCGGCAAGACTCTCGACGACGTACTCCGCTGGGTGGCCAACCCGCTCGCCGCCACCGACCCCAGCGAGATCCTCAAGCGCCACCCGCACGCCGCCCGGTTCTGGCACGGCCTGCTCCACGGCGCCCTCAACGGCGACGACCGCACCGCCGGCAACACCATCACCACCGTGCAGCAGGCACTGAGCCTGTTCTTCCAAGACGACATCCTGCGCCGCTGCGTCCCGACCGACCGCAAGCGGCCCACGGACCTTGCCGGGGTCATCAAGCGCGGTGGCACGATCTACCTTCTCGGCCGCGAGGACCCCTACGCGTCGGCCAGTCCGCTGATGACCGCCGTCGCAGAGCACGTGCTCGACACCGGGCTGCTGTTGGCGAACAACTCCTCGTGGGGTGGCCGGATGTGTCCGCCGCTGCTCGCCTGTCTCGACGAGCTGCCCTCCACCGCACCGCTGCCCACCCTGCGCACTCGGATGGCCAACGAGCGAGCCCTGGGCTTGAGCTTCATCTGGGCCGCCCAGACCCGCTCGCAGCTCACGAGCCTCTTCGGAGACGAAGGCGCCAGGGACCTGGTCGGCCTCACCAACGTGCTGGTCGTCTTCGGCGGCTCCAAGGACGTCACGTTCAACCGGGAGATCTCCGAGCTGCTCGGCGACGTCCGTGTGGGTCGCAGCACCTACCAGACCGGTGGCTTCCAGGGTGGGGGCCGCACCATCTCGGCCGACGACATCCCGATCATGCGACCCGAGGAGATCCGCCAGCTTCCAGAGGGTCAGGCCCTGGTGGTCGCCGAGAACGGCAAGCCGATCATCGCCAAGTTGCACCGGTGCGTGGCGGGAAGCGACGGGGAGAGGCTGGTGGCCGAGCAGCGGGTACTCCGAACGCGTTTGAGCGAGGACCGCCGCATGGTCGTGACCCCCGAGGCGCGCGCCACCGCTGCCCTCGTCGAGGCGAGGCGTCTCGGCCTCGTCGACGACCGGAGCGAGGACCGGTGACGACCAGGCCGCAGGCGCACAGGCCGCCCCAGCCGATGGTCTACCCGTTCCCGGTCCCCGGGGCTCAGGTGCAGCTCGCCTACCGCGAGCTCAACCTCGCCATCAACGGCACCGAGGAGCAGAAGAAGCAGATCGGCAACCCGGCCCTGCTCCCGCGACCGTGGGAGCCCGCCTCGTGCCTGGATCCCGAGCTGCGCGACCAGCTGTGGCAGTGGCTCGAGGACGTCGTGACCTGGCTCAACCGCGAGTACTCCTGGGACGTCGCCGGCATGATCCCCACCTGTTGGCCCGACCACCCCCACCTAGTCCACGAACTCGCCGTCGTCGCCGACCAGCGTCGCCGCGCCGGCCTGGCCCTCACCAGCGACGCGCTCGAGGAGTGGCACCGCTACTGCCCGCCCGCGTTTCTCGACCGGATGCGCACTCGGCTCAAGTCCCATTGCGACGACGGTCACGCGAAATGGCCCGGCCGCAGCCGCCACAACGAGCACACCTCCGAGCGCGACACCGAAGCCCGCGAGGAGACCTATGTCGCCGACGTCGACGCCCTCCACGCACACCGCCGCGGCCGCGAGCCCGAGACACCAACAAGGAAGCGGTTCGCGGTCGTCGACCGCGACACCGGCGAGATCAGGAAGGAGTTCGACGATGAATGACACGCAACCCGACACCAGCAGCGTGATGCCGGTCAAGGAGCGCGCTGACGCGATCGGTCGGGCGAACCGGGCGCTGAAGGCACTAGCTGAGCATCCCCGCACCACCCGCAAGCAGCTCGGCATTGCACGGGAACGGCTCAACGACTGTTACCGGCTCGCCGATCCAGGTGCGGTGTGGGCGGCGGCGCGGTCGATCGAGGCCATCGCTGCCACCGCCTACGGGGTGCCAAACGACGAACCAACGCCGACGCCGCTACGCCGATGGCTGACGCCACGCGACGGCTTGCGAGCGCCGAGGCCACGGAGACCCAGACGTGTGCCCGGGAACTAGCACACGAACTGCGGTTCGACACCGATCCGAACCCTGACTGGGACTGACCGCGATGCTCCCTGACCGTGCACCCGAATTACCGTGCGACGAAGGCGCACCTGACGTAGCGACGTCGAGGGTGTGGAAACTGCATATCTTCGTTGTCCAGCCTGCCTTCGGGCGGGTGGCCGCACCACAGGCGGAGCGTCGCACGCCCACTGGCAGACCCCGCTCCTCATACACGGGAGTCCCCCGCCGCATCGCGTCGGAGATGGAGGCACGACGAGGGACGATCCTCGCGGCCTTCAACACTCTGGACAAGCCCGTGGCGCTGGCCGACGACACCGCGACGGGTGAGCGGACGCACCACCACCGGACCGCCCTCGCGGAACCCGCCCGCGGGCCTACGAGATCGGCTCGGTGACCACGGAGCTCATCGAGTCGGAGCACTACGTCACGGCCAAGAAGGGACACGCCCACTACGACGCCGTCCGCGAAGCCCGCACCGAATTGCAGGCGATCCGGAACGGCGAGCGCCTCGTCACCACCATGGCCGCCTGTGGTCAGGCGGAGGCCGGCCTCGTCGCCCGACGTCAGGCCTCGGCGTCCAGGGCTGACCTGGACGACTTCGACGACGAGGCGGGCGTCCCGGCACGCCCACTTGGCCGTCCGCCTCGGCCCCTCCCGCACGGACACCGCAAGGACCCCTCCGTCATGCTTCGCCACCGCTCCTGCGCCGTCATCCGACCCCGCGTCGACCCCCTCACCCGCGGCGACAACGTCGCGCCCCCACCTTCGTGTCCACGTCGACCCGGCCTCTGATTGCGGCCCGACGCTTGCCGCCAAGTCGCGGCCGACCTCGTTCAGGCCGCCGCTTCCCGGGACCGCTGCACGCCTCCTCTGCGCCGCGCCTCGGCCATGCCCCCGACCAGGCTCAGGCCAAGGCCATCCGGGTCCGCGTCCTGCGCCGGTCCATCGGACTGACCGAGGAGTCCGCCGGGACGCGGGCCGCCATGGTCATCGCCCCGTACCGAGCCGGCTCCCGGCACCGCCACCGGCCCCACCCAGTCCCGGGCTTCGCATCCCGCGGTCGCCTCGTCGCGCAGGCCCGGACGCCCGCGGCGCGCACCGCCAGGGCATCGGGGCGCTAGGCGGAAGGCGCTCCTGACCGCTTCAACCTGGCTGCATCGGGCTCGTTGGGCGTGGACAGGGAGCGCACGAAGAGATGGTTGCCCGCCTCGCCCGACATGGTGAAGGTGTGGCGCGAACCATCCAACAGGCGGATGGGACGGTCCGCCCGGAGGCCCTCGCCCTGCTCGGCCACGTCGAAGCCCTGCCGCCGCCAGAACTCCGCCGAGTGTGGGTAACTCGTCCCGTACAGGGACGCCACGCCCACCGCCTCGGCCTGCTCCACCATGGCCGACGCCAGCACCCGGCCGAGGCCCTTGCCAGCGACCTCGGGAGCAACGGCCACGGCGTTGACGCACCACCACGGCTCCGCCACCTGGTTGTCATGGAACGGTGCGGCGTCGGCCCACACGAACCCCAGGACCCCGTCCGTCCCTGCGGAGCGCGCCACCACGAGGTAGTTGTCCCGGGCATGGAACCCAGGGCCGAAGCGATAGTAGGTGCGCCAGCCCTCCTCCTCGTGGAGTGCAGGCATCTCCGGAAGTTGAAGCCGCGCCAACGCGGCAAGGTTCGGCACGTCGTGACGGCAGGCCACCATGAACTCGACCCTCGTCGCACCCTCGTCAGTCGTCATCGCAGCAACGTACAAGCCCAGGCCGACCGGGGATGATCCCGACCACGCTCCCTTACGTCCCGGCTGCTACCCCTGGGCAACCCCACCCCCTGAGGTCTCTCTCCTCCGAAGCGGCATAGCTCCTCCCTGAGTGCGGGCATAGAGGTCGCGACGCACGGCACCGCCTGTCTGTCTGGGATGCGACGCTGTACCAGTGGCACACGACGTGACCGGCCCCGGAGACCTGGTCCAGCGCAAGCAATCGAGCCCCTCCCGCGCCCGCGGCAAGGCTGGGTATCGACGTCTCGAAGCCGTCCTAGAGGCCGCGAATATCGTGGTGCAACGCGTCGAAACTGAGAACGACATTGGTCGCGACGCTTTCATTGACATTGTTGACGGCACCGACGTCACCGGCGGTGTGATATGCGCACAAGTGAAGTCCGGCCCAAGCTTCTTCTACGATAGGCGATGGGTAATCCCGGGAAAGCCCGCCGACTTCACACTGTGGCGGGAGAGCACCGTCCCTGTTTTCGGCATCGTTCACGACCCCGACACTGACTCGCTTCGCTGGATCGACCTGTCCCACGCCGCGGCCCTGGCACTCGACGGCTACCTATCTCCCGTCGTCGTTGGACCGTTCGGGAAGACGGCCATCTCAATCCCCGACCACAACCGCCTTGACCTGGACCTCGCGCCCTTCCTCACGGCGGCCGAGACGGCGCTGCGACGCCGGAGTGGGTCACATGCCGCGGCGCTCCTATCCGACCACGTCGAGACGGTGGAGATCGGCATCGCGGACACCTTCGCTGTCGGCCGCCACGACCCGAACGCCTTCCTGCTGCTCGCGTCGCTGTTTCAGCGCCTTCCGAAGGCCACCCGTCGCTTCGCCGTAGTGACCCTCGCGATGACCACGTCCCACCCGGACGTGTTCTGGACCCGAGACAACTGGATTCCGGAGACGGTCAGCGCCGTGCTTCGCCAGCGAATCCGTTGGACCCAGAGCGATATTGTCGCGCTACTCACAGAGATAGACGAAGCGGGCATCCAGCGCGGCACAATCGGCCAGACCATCTATCACGTACTCACTATCGACCGAGATATTCAGCCGAAACTTTCTACAGTCGCACTAAACCGGACTGTCCGGGACGAAGTGCGCTTCTGGGCCGCCGCGATTCTGCTCTACCGGTCCGGCGAAGACGCCCCCGCCGTCCTGGAGCGCCTGCTGTCCTCGGACGAGGCTCTCGGAAGCGAGGAAGGTCTGTTCCCGGCGTGGCGGGGCGTCGAGGAGATCGAGCACTTCGAGTACTTAGTTCAGTCGGTCGCGGACTTCGGCTACGTCGACTTCTTCTGAGGGGCGGGCCACGCCGCGCCCTCCCCGACTCGGGGGGTGCAGTACGGCAGACTTCCGACCGTGCCAACCCTGTCCGCCGCTCTCGACACCGCCGCCCTCCGCAAGGCCCGCGGGGCCTTCTTCACGCCCGAGCCGCTGGCCCGGTACGTGACGGAGTGGGCCGTCCGGGACGTCGGGAACAAGGTGCTGGAGCCGTCCTGTGGGGAGGCGGCCTTCCTCCTCTCCGCGGTCGACCGCCTGGCGGCTCTCCGCGACTCCTCCGCAGAGCCGACGACCCCGCACCTGGACGGCGTCGAGCTTCACGAGGCGTCCGCCCAGGCCGCCCGGGACGTCCTCCGCCAGGCGGGCGTGGACGCTCGCGTCCAGGTCGGAGACTTCTTCACCATCGACCCGACCGGCTCCTATGACGTCGTCATAGGAAATCCGCCGTACGTCCGCTACCAGGACTTCTCCGGCGAGGCCCGCGCCCGGTCCAGGGAGGCCGCCCTCCGCGCGGGTGTGCCCATGTCCGGCCTCGCCTCCTCCTGGGCGGCCTTCACGATCCACTCCGCCCTCTTCCTGAAGAAGGGCGGACGTCTCGGCCTCGTCCTCCCGGCCGAACTCCTGACGGTCAACTACGCCGCGGAGGTCCGCCGCTTCCTCATGCAGCGCTTCGCCAGCGTGGACCTCGTCCTCTTCGAGGAGCGCGTCTTCCCGGAGGCCGAGGTGGACGCCGTCCTTCTCCTGGCCGAGGGCTACGACGAAGGCCCCACGGGCCATTGCCGCATCTACCAGGCCCGCAACGCCGAGGCCCTTTCTGAGGTCGTCACCCGTCCGCGCACCTGGACGCCCGTCTCCCCTGAGGCGAAATGGACCGGCTCGCTCCTGTCCACCGAGGCCCTGGCCGTCTACGGCGCCCTGGCGAGGGGCGAGCACTTCACGCCCCTGGAGACCTGGGGGGACACGACCCTCGGCATGGTCACCGGGAACAACCGCTACTTCGCCCTCGCCCCCGCGCGCGTCCGGGAACTCGGTCTCACCCCCTCCGACCTCATCCGCCTTTCTCCTCCTGGCTCCCGCCACCTTCGCGGCCTGTCCTTCACGGACTCGGCCTGGGAGGAGATGGGCGCGGCCGGGTCCGCCACCTATCTCTTCCGTCCCGCCGGGGACCCCTCCAAGGCCGGGGAGGACTACATCGCCGCGGGTGAGGCTATCGGCGTCGAGCGTGCCTACAAGTGCCGCGTCCGATCGCCGTGGTGGCGCGTGCCCCTCGTGAAGCCCGCGGACCTGTTCCTCACCTACATGAACGCCGACACCCCACGCCTGTCCGCGAATCGCGCGAAGGCCCACCACCTGAACTCCGTCCACGGCCTCTACCTGAAGCCTGGCCGCCGCGCCCTGGGCATGGACCTCCTCCCGCTCGCCGCGCTCAACTCCATGACCCTCCTCGGGGCCGAAACCGTGGGCCGTGCCTACGGGGGCGGCATGCTGAAGATCGAACCGCGCGAGGCCGACCTCCTGCCGGTCCCGTCCCCGGCGGTCCTGGAGGCCGCCCGCCAGGACCTCTCCGTCCTCCGGCCTCAGATGGCGACCCATCTGCGGAACGGTCGTCTCCTGGACGCCGCGCGCCTCGTGGATGAGGTTCTCCTCATCGGCCACCTGGGCATGAAGCGGGCAGACGTCCGCGCCCTCCGCGAGGGCCACGCGGACCTCACCGCGCGCCGCGTCTCCCGAGGGGGTGGGTCCCGTGGCGCGAATCGATGACCTCATCGTCCGGGCCATCCGGGACGCCGGACCGAAGCCGCCGGACGACGCGCCCCAGGCCCTGAAGAATCCGTGGGTCGGCCGCCTGTCCAACACCCTGGCTCTGGCCTTCGCGGAGGAGTTGCGCCAGCGCGGGATGGACGAAGCCCGTCCGGCCGGTCCGGGTGAACTCGGTCTTTCTGGGGCCGAGCGTCGCCTCGCGGGCGGTATCGGGGCCAAGAAGGTGGACGTCACCTGGGCCACCGAGGAGTCCGGTCTCCTTCTGGCCTGCTCCGTGAAGACGATCATGTACCGCGACGCGAAGAGCGGGAACTTTCAGAAGAACCTGACCAACCGCCGCGGGGACCTCACTGTCGAGGCCGTGACACTCCATCGCCGCTTTCCCTACGCGGTCCTCTCGGGATGGCTCTTCTTGGACGCCCAGGCCGCTCACGACGGCACCGCGCGCCGCCGCTCTACCTTCGAGAACGCCTTCCCTCGGCTACGCCTCTTCACCGGGCGGAGGGATCCCGCTGGCCGCGAGGAGCAGTTCGAGCGCCTCTACCTGCTCCTTGTGGACGCGAATCAGTTCCAGCCCACGGTGGAGTGCTACCACGTCGCGGACCCCACGACGACGGTCCCGCTGGAGCAGGCCATGGCCGAACTAGTGGACCTCTTGGGCGAGCGGAACTTCGACCTCTACGAGTCGTCGGGCGGAGTCATCCGGAAGTTGTGACGGCGGCTCTCGGCCGCTCCGCGATCCGCGCGTCTCGCTGGAGAAGCTTGTGGGTTTGCGCGAGCTTCCGCAGCTCGACGTCGACCAGCCATATGAGTCTCGCTTGTCCGCGTCCTCATGCGCGGAAGGCCGCGGCTTGCTGGGGCGGAAAGGGGCTGCGTCGGACTGCGACAGCTGGTCGACGACTACGAGACGTCTCTCTGGTGGTCGGGGGCCAGAATCCGAATCCGGTGACGTACGTCGGATGCGGTGAGGTGGTCGCCCACTGACTGCTTAGCGGCGGGTCGTGGTCGGCGCGGGCCATTGCGACCCGGCCTGCTGGCGTTCGCGCGTCGCGCCAGCTGAGGGCTGCGCTGGCGTGACGCGACCCTCGCCGGTTTCGATGGAGACATCGAGCCGCGAGACGAGCCGGTAGCGCAGGTCGCGGGCCGGCTGCTCGCCCAGAGGGGCCTCGCCAACTAGGGCGCGCGCCGCGGTGGCGACGTCGTGGCCCTGTTCGTGGGCTTCCTGCAGGATCTGGGCCGTGGCCGGCCAGTCGCGCTGGTCGACCAGCCGCGGGTCAAGCTCGGCGGCGAGCGTGGCCCACCGTTCGGCGGGAGTCCGCGCGGCGGCTGCCTGCAGCCGGGCACGCACGTCGCCGCTAGTCTTGAGCTCGCCCTGGGCGGCCTTGCGGGGGTCTGCGTCCCAGGTCTTGAGCGCGTCGCGCAGGTCGCGGCGCGCCTGCAGCTGAGAGAGCTGCAGCCCGGCACGCACCTGGTCGGCACCTCGGTCCCACGCGGCGCCGGGGCGAGCCGCCACAACCCGGGCGGCAGCCATCCGCGCCTTCTCCGGCGGCAGGTTCTCCAACCGCTCGGCGAGCAGCTCGTCTCCCAGCGGCTGGTGGCCGTCGAGTGCAGCCACCAGCGACGCGGGGCCGCGCAGCGCCAGCAGGTCGGCCGGGTCGTGACCGGCGGGGAACTGGGCGTAGCCGGGGTCCAGACCGTACGGGGTGAGCAGCCAGAAGTCCCGCTCGGCCGCCACCTGGCCGGCCAGGTCGGCGTCGGTTCCCACGAGCGGATCCCGACCGATCGAGCCGAGCTGAGCGGCCTGCTCGTCGGTCAGCGAGGTGCCGAGCGGGGCGAGACCGATGTAGCGGCCGGCGCTGGCCAGGGTGACCGCGATGGCGTCGATGGGGCCCTCGACGATCACCGGCACCGCGCCCTCGGCGAGGAGCTCGTCCACGGCGCCGAACAGCTGCGCGCCCTTGTGGAAGAGCGGGGTGTCGGCGGTGTTGAGGTACTTCGGGCCGCTCTTGCCATTCTGTTGGCCCGCTTCGGTGAGGTCTGGGTGGCGTCGGCCGATGAAGCCGAGGACCTCGCCGCGGTGGATGACCGGGAACATGACCCGATCGCGGAACCAGTCGATCAGCCGGCCGGTACTGGCGGTGGAAGCGACGCCTGAGGCCAGCATCTCCTCGTCGCTCACGCCGTGGCGGCGCAGGTGCTGGACCAGGTTGCTCCACCCAGCCGGGGCCTGCCCGAGCCGGAAGTGCTCGTGGCCGGCCAGGTCGACCCCGAACCGGTCGGTGAGGTAGCCGCGGCCCCAGGAGTCGGTGAACTGCTGCTCGAAGTAGGCCAGGGTCAGGTCGTTGATCTCGAGCATGCGCTCGCGGGTGACGGGGGAGTGGTCCCACTCCTCGGCGCGCTGGTACATCCGGCGGATGTCGGCC
>CAYSVH010000017.1:0-41074 GCA_964434425.1 uncultured Bifidobacteriaceae bacterium
GCGTTCGTCCTGAGCCAGGATCAAACTCTCCGTGAAGAGAACTTGCTGGCCACCGCCGCGGACCGAGGTCCCGACGGCAGACTTAAGTTGACGTTGCCCTCACTCCGAAGAGCAAGAGCGATGCCTCCGATCCCGAGGGATCCGAGGCGAACCCGGACGAATCCGATTTGGCTCACGCCAAGTCGAACCGCCCTGACGGGGTTCGTGAAAATTAGACCTGATCATCAGTTGGCTGTCACCGAAGCGACAACCCGTAGATGCATGCTGTTTAGTTTTCAAGGTTCGCGCGACCGGAGTCGCACAGCGTTGCGGACGGACTTGCCATCCACGAATTGAAGATCATACCGCATCTCCACGCGTCGGTCAACATCGCCGACGCACCCACTGAGCCGCCTCCGTTGCCGGAGCGCGGTTGAAGGAGGCTAGCAGATCTCCTTCGCACGTGGACCACCCAAGCGGGGCGATCCGGTGAATCCCACGTCTGCGAGGCGGTGAGGCCCCTCAGGCGCTGGGGCAAGCTAGCAGAGCCTGCGGCGAAATGTGCCCATCCGGGGACGGGGGGCGCCGGCGGCCTGCAGTTTGCGGGTTTTTCGCGCCGTAACCGGTCAGGAGCGCACGATCCGCGCGTAGCGGCGCTTGCCGGCACGCAGGGTCCGGCCGTCGAGGTCGGCCGCGGGAACGTCGAGTTCGGCCAGGCGATCGCCGTCGATGCTGACCCCGCCCTGCGCGATGAGACGCCGGGCCTCCCCCCGGCTCGCGATGCCGAGTCCGTCGACCAGAAGCGCCGGTATGTGCACGATGTCGCCGTCGACGGCGACTTCCGGGATGTCGTCGGGTGCCTGCCGGTCGCGCGTGACGCGGTTGAAGTGCGCCTCCGCCGCGTCGGCGGACTCCGAAGTGTGGAAGCGCTCGATGACCAGGCGCGCCAACCGGCGCTTGCGCTCGACGGCCGTCCCCTCCGCGCCGCGAGCCTCCGGGAAGAGCAGCTCGTAGAAGGTCTCCATCGCATCGTCGGGGACGCTCATGACCTTCCCGAACTGCTCCTCCGGAGGCTCGCTGACGCCGATGTAGTTGCCCGTCGACTTGCTCATCCGCTTGACGCCGTCCGTCCCCGGAAGGATCGGCATGGTGAGGACGATCTGGGGCTCCTGATCGAAGGCCTGCTGAAGCTCACGCCCCAGCATCAGGTTGAAGAGCTGGTCCGTGCCTCCGAGTTCGACGTCCGCCCGTATCTGCACCGAGTCATACGCCTGCATGAGCGGGTAGAGCAGCTCCAGGACGGAGATCGGACGGTTCTCCCCGATGCGGGCGGCGAAGTCCTCCCGCCGCAGCAACTGGTTGACCGTGGTGGTCGCCGCGAGGCGGAAGACCCCGTCGAGACCCATCTCCCCGAACCACTCGCCGTTCGAGTGGATCTCGACCCGGTCGGGATCGAGGATCCGGAACGCCTGCTCCCGATAGGTCGCCGCGTTGTGCGCGATCTCGTCCACGGTCAGCATCGGACGTGTGGACGTCCGCCCGGACGGGTCGCCCACCCGCGCGGTCCAGTCGCCGATGATGAGCACCGCGGTGTGGCCCGCGTCCTGGAACTCACGGAGCTTCTGGAGCACGACGGTGTGACCCAGGTGGATGTCCGGCGCCGTCGGATCGACGCCGAGCTTGACGCGGAGCGGACGGCCGGCGGCCAACCGCTTCGCGAGTCCGTCGGGGGGAACCACATCGACCGCACGGGCGGCGAGCGCCTCGGCGCTACTCATTCAGAACCTCCATCGGGAACGGACGCGAAAGATACGGGGAGTCCGCGACGCCAAGCCTCCACGGTACGTCGACGGCCACGGAGATGCCGATCCGCGGGCCGCTCACGATCCGCCGGGGCGGCTCGCCGGTCGTGATCCGCACGGGGCCGTCCACGAGCGAACCGCCGTTCATGGTTCCGTCGATGCCGAGTGCCTGACAGAGCTTGCCGGGCCCGGAACAGAGCTCACGCGTCCCGCTGCGTCCCCGGCGCCCCTCCATCAGCGTGAGGCCCTGGACGGGTTCGAGAGCGCGGATGAGCACCGCGGCACCGCGTCCCGGTTCTTCGCACACGACGTTGGCGCACCAGTGGATCCCGTAGCTGCGGTACACGTAGAGGTGCCCCGGGTCACCGAACATCACGCGTGCGCGCGGGGTCGGGCCGCGGTGGCTGTGGGACGCGGGGTCGTCCTGGTCGTAGATCTCGACCTCGACGATGCGGCCGACGGCGTCGCCGCTGTGCATCTCGCATCCCAGGAGGTCCCTCGCGACGTCCGCCGACGGTCGGGCGTAGAACGCACGGTCGAGCGGTTCGTGCACTAGTTGGTTGACTCCACGACCTCGCGGCGTGGTGCACGCCCCCGGCGGCACGGATGCGCCACCGAACACCTCGGAAAGGACACCACCCTGACCATCGGCATCCAGCGACGCCCCGCATCCACCGATGACACACCCCACATCCACGACCCCGCCGAGTCAACCATCTCGATGGTTGACTCCATCAGAAGAGCGAGGGTGGCGGATCGACCTCGGGGTGCGGATCGGGCGGATCGTCGTCCGGCGCGGGCGACGCGGAACGCGCAACGGCCCCGCCGAGGTCACCGAGGAGCGCTCCCTCGCTGCGCGCCGCGATGAGGGGCCGATCGAGGCCCTCCACCCAGACGAGCGTCCGCTTGCCCGGTCCACGTTCCTCGCCCGTGATCGGTTCGATCGCGATCACGCGATCGAACCGCACGAAGCGGCCGAGGCCGAGGGCGAGGAAACCGGGCCCTACCACCCGTCGACCATCTCCCGTGCGGCCGTGAGCTGGTCCACCACCGCCGTGCGGCCGGTACCGCCCTCGGACAGTTTGGCCTCGACCGATCCCTCCGGGGTGAGGGCGGGGAGTTCGACGTCCGCCAGCCCGGCCGCGGCGATCTCGTCCGGGGTGGCGTCGTCCAGTCCGACTCCGCGGTCGACCACGGCGCGCACCAGCGACCCGACGGCCTCGTGCGCGCGCCGGAACGGCCATCCCAGGCGCACCAGGTGGTCGGCCAGATCCGTCGCCGCCATCGCGCCGCCCTCGCAGGCCGCGAGCATGCGGGCCGACACGAACTCAGCGCCCTCAATCATCCCCGTCATGGCCGGAAGGAGGAGCTCCACGGTGTCCGCGGCATCGAACAGGAACCCCTTGTCCTCCTGGAGGTCCTTGTTGTAGGCCAGGGGGAGCCCGGCGAGGATCGAGAGGATTCCCGAGAGATCGCCCACCAGCCGGTGCGGCTTGGCGCGCGCGAGTTCGGCCGCATCGGGGTTCTTCTTCTGGGGGAGCATCGACGAACCCGAGGTGAAGGCGTCCGGCAGGCGCACGAAGCCGACCTCCTCCGACGACCACCAGACGAGCTCGGCCCCCAGCCGCGAGAGGTGCACACCGAGCTGTGACGCGAAGTAGATGTAGTCGCCGAACGCGTCGCGGCTCCCCACCGAGTCGAGGCTGTTGGCGGACGGCGCCCGGAACCCCAGCTCGGTCGCCGTAAGGCGCCGGTCGATCGGGAATCCGACCCCGGACAGCGCACCGGAACCCAGCGGGCACGCGTCCGTGGCCGACTCGAGTGCGAACCGAAGGCGGCGTTCATCGCGGCCGAGCATCCAGACGTACGCGAGCAGGTGGTGCGCCAACCGAACCGGCTGTGCGCGCTGCAGATGGGTGTATCCCGGAAGGATGGTGTGGACGTGACGCTCCGCCTGCACGAGGAGGGCGCGCGTCAGGGCGACGAGGTCATCACGTTGCGACTCGAGCCGCCCGCGGATCCACAGAAGGGTGTCCGTGGCGACCTGGTCGTTGCGGCTCCGGCCGGTGTGGAGGCGACGGCCGGCGTCGCCCACGAGCTCGGTGAGCCGGCGCTCGACGGCCGTGTGGATGTCCTCGTCGCCGGGTGCGAACACGAACGTCTCGGACCGGAACTCCTCCTCCACCGCGTCCAGCCCGCGGAGGATGTCCGTCACGTCGCCCGCCTCGAGGATCCCGCACTCGCCCAGCATCCGGGCATGGGCACGCGAGCCGCGGATGTCCTCCCTCCACATCCGGACGTCGACCGAGAGTGATTCGTTCAGGCGGTCGAAGGCCTCGGCCGGAGTGCCCTGGAAGCGGCCGCCCCACATGCGCGACGACTCGCTCATGCGCCCCGTACCTCCCGGGTCGCCGCGGCGAGCGCCCCGGTGACCGTGCTCACCTGGTCGTCGGTCATCTCCGGGAAGAACGGAAGCGCGATGGTGGACGCGCTTATCGCCTCGGTGACGGGAAGGAGCCCCGGTCGATAGCCGTGCACGTCCTGGTAGAACGGCTGCAGGTGCACGCACGGGAGGTACGGCTTGGCCGGGATCCCCTGCCGCTCAAGGGCGCCGATCACCGCGTTGCGATCGATGTCGGCGTCCAGACGCGGCGCGTAGACGAACCACGAGCGTTCCTGAGGCCCCTCGTACATGGGCGTCACACCGGGAATCTCCCTCACGGCCTCCTGGTAGCGCGCCGCCACGCGGGCCCGGCCGGCCAGCATGTCGTCCAGTCGCTCCAGCTGTCCGATGCCGATGGCCGCGTGCACGTCGGACATGCGGTAGTTGAATCCGAGCTGGGAATGGACGAGCCATGCGCCGGAGTCGGATCGCCCCTGGTTGACGAGGGAGAGCGCCTTCCGGGCCACCTCGTCGTCGTCCGTCAGGATGACCCCGCCCTCGGCCGTCGTCATCTGCTTGTTGGCGTAGAAGGCGAGAATCGCCGGATGGCCCCAGGCACCGTACGGCTTCCCGTCATACCCGCCGCCGATCGCCTGGCAGGCGTCCTCGACGATGATGAGGTCGTGCCGTCGCGCGATGTCGATCAGCGCCGGCAGCTCGGCCGGGTATCCGAAGATGTCGACGATCTCGATCGCCCGGGTGCGCGGTGTGATCGCCGCCTCCACCGCCGCCGGATCGAGGTTGAACGTCTGCGGATCGACCTCGACGAAGACCGGCGTGGCACCGGTGAAGAGGATGGCGTTGGCCGACGCCACGAACGTGAACGACGGAAGGATGACCTCGTCGCCCGGACCGATGCCGGCCTGGTGCAGCGCGACGTGCAGTCCCGCCGTGCCCGACGAACAGGCGATGGCGTGCTTCACGCCCACCCGCTCGGCCCACATCCGCTCGAATCGCCGCAGCACAGGGCCGAGCGACAGCTGCCCCGAGCGCAGGACCTCGGTGACGAGCTCGATCTCCCGGTCGCCGATGACCGGTTTCGCAAGGGGGATCGCTTCGGGCATCAGATGTTTGATTCCTCGGGGTCGTGGATGTGGGGTGCGTCACCGGTGGATGCGCGGTGCCGTCGCACGCCGAAGGGCATGCTGGTCGCCTGTTCGAGTCGCCCGGTGGCGCATCCGCGCCACCGGGGACACGCACCACGCCGCGAGAACGAGGGATCAGCCATCTAGATGGTTGAGGGGTGTTCGGCCCGCATGAGCGCGATGCCGTGTTCGATGCTGTCGACGAGCGCCTCCCAGGCGGCCTCGATGACGTTCTCACTCACACCGATGCTCCCCCACGTGCGTTCACCGTCCGTCGAATCGATGAGAACGCGGGTGACCGCCGCCGTGCCCTTGTGTTCGTCGAGGATCCGCACCTTGAAGTTGACCAGCTCGATTCGGTCGAGCCCTTCCACACGTCCGTCCAGCGCGAGTCGGAGGGCCGTGTCGAGCGCGTTCACCGGTCCGTTGCCCTCGGCGACGGCGACGTGCCGCTGGCCGCCGTGGTGGAGCTTGACCGTCGCCTCGGTGGCGACCCGGCCGTCGGCGCGCTTCTCGGTGATGACGCGGAAGCTCTCCAGCTGGAAGAGCGGCTCATACACCCCGAGCTCCCGTCGCACCAGCAGCTCGAAGGACGCGTCGGCGACCTCGAAGTGATAGCCGCGGTGCTCGAGTTCCTTCAGCTTCTCGAGGATGGCCGCCAGCTGCTCGGCGTCCGGTGCGACGCCGTACTGCTCGGCCTTCGCCACGATCGTCCCGCGGCCGGAGAGCTCGCTGACCGGGACGTGCCGGCCGTTGCCGACCAGGTCCGGTTCGATGTGCTCGTACGTGCCGGGGTCGTGGAGGATCGCGGACGCGTGCATGCCGCCCTTGTGGGCGAACGCGTTGTAGCCGACGAACGGGGCCCACTGGTCGGGAGGGAGGTTCGCCGTCTCGGCGACGAAGTGGCTGAGACGGGTGATGTCGGGCAGCTTGCCCTCGCCGCAGACCTCGTAGTCCATCTTCAGCGCGAGCGACGGGATGATCGACACCAGGTTGGCGTTGCCACAGCGCTCGCCGTAGCCGTTCATGGTGCCCTGTACCTGTCGCGCACCGGCCTCGACCGCGGCGAGGGAGTTCGCGACCCCGCATTCCGCGTCGTTGTGGCAGTGGATGCCGACGGCCACTCCCGGAAGAGCGGCGACCACCTCGGAGACGACCGTCCGGAGGCGCTCCGGAAGCGTGCCGCCGTTGGTGTCGCACGGAACCACCCAGGACGCACCGCCTGCCGCGGCCGCCTGCAGGCACCGGATCGCGTAGTCGGGGTGGGCCGCATACGCGTCGAAGAAGTGCTCCGCGTCGTAGACGACCTCCTTGCCCTGGGCCGTGAGGAACGCCACGGAGTCCTCGATGATGCGCAGGTTCTCGTCCCGGGTGACGCGGAGGATCTTCTCCAGATGGAGGTCCCAGGTCTTCCCCACCACCGTGACCACCGGCGCGAAGCAGTCCGCGAGGTCGCGGAGGCCGGCGTCGGTGCCCGGCGTGGTGTCGCGTCGGCGCGTCATGCCGAACGCGGCGACCTTCGTGGAGCCCATGTCCTCGCGCTCGAGAGCGGCGAAGAGCTCACGCTCCTTGGGGTTGGAGGACGGGAATCCGGCCTCCAGGTAGTCCACGCCGAAGCGTGCGAGCTCGACGGCGATGGCCATCTGCTCGCCGACGGTGAGACTCATTCCCTCGCGCTGCTGACCATCCCGCAGCGTGGTGTCGTAGATCGCGACGCGGGTCATGCGCGTGTCCCTCCGATCGGTGTGAGCCAGTCCCGGAACGCCGGGTCCTCCCCACGGGTGACGGCGAAGAAGCGGTCCTGGAGGCGGCGGGTGATCGGTCCGGGCTCACCGAGCTCGTGATCGTCCACCGAGTTGATGGGACAGACCTCGGCGGCCGTCCCGGAGACGAAGACCTCGTCCGCGAGGTAGAGCTCCGCCCGGCTGATCGCGCGTTCGACGACGGGGATGCGCTCGTCCGCGGCGAGCTCGATGATGGCGTTGCGGGTGATCCCCTCGAGGATCGCGGCCTGGACCGGCGGCGTCGACACGACGCCGTCCTTCACCACGAAGATGTTCTCGCCCGAGCCGTCGCACACGTCGCCCTGTTCGTTCAGCAGGATCGCCTCCTCATAGCCGCCCTTCTCCGCCTCGATCTTGGCCAGTATCGAGTTGAGATACTGGCCGCCGGCCTTGGCCTGCCCGGGGATCGTGTTGTTCCCGATCCGCCGCCAGGTCGAGATCTTGGCGCGGATGCCGTTGCGCAGGCCCTCCTCGCCGAGGTAGGCACCCCACTCCCAGGCGGCCACGGTGACGTCGACCGGGGCGTCCAGCGGGTACAGCCCCATGGTGCCGTAGCCGCGGAACGCGAGCGGCCGTATGTAACAGGACGCCAGTCCGTTGGCCGTGACCACCTCGAACACGGCGTCGCGCAGTGCATCACGGTCGAAGGGCAGATCCATGTAGTACATCTGCGCCGACCGCTCGAGGCGTTCGAGGTGCTCGTCCAGGCGGAAGGCGGCGGGTCCGTCCGGGGTGGAATAGGCGCGGATCCCCTCGAACACCGATGTCCCGTAGTGGAGGGCGTGGCTGAGGACGTGGATCGTGGCGTCCGCCCATTTCACCAACTGGCCGTTGTGCCAGATCTTCTCGGATTCCTGCACCTGCGCGTGACCTTTCGTCGGACGTCAGGGCAGCATATCGCGCTCAGGTCGACGGCTTTCCCCTGCACAGACGCCCCCGTCCGGCCACCGCGACGCGACGACGCGGGACGTCAGGTCCCGGTGGTCGTCGCGATCGTCCGGGCGTAGGCGCGCTCGTACTCACGGACCTGGGACTCACGGGAGCGCATGGGGCATCCGGCGCACTTGCGGCGGCCGTCGAGCCAGCGATAGGCGAGGCAACAGGAGTCCCCTCCCGTCACGAGGACGGATCCGGCGACCGTGGCGATCGTGAACATGCACGGGGCGGCGCGTGCCAGCCGCATGTCCGAGGCCAGTATCTCGCCCGCACGGCGGCGGATCTCGCTCGACCGGCCGGCGTGGTTGGCCCAGTTGGTGAGCGCACCGACGAGATGCCAGGCCGTGACACCCCACAGGGCCGAGACGGCAAGGCCGGACGCACGCGCCAGCCGTTCGAGGAACGGCTCGACGATGCGATCCAGGAGCGCGGTCACGGTCCGGTCGACCAGTTCGTCGACCTCGACCACCCGCGCATCGTCGTGACGGCAGGCCACGTCGACGGGCAGGCAGACGAACGTCGGGTCGAGGACGGCCAGCGCGCTCTGCCCGGTGACACCGTCCCGCGATGCGACGAAGAGCGTGCTGTCGTCGATGCGCATCGGCGCCCGGCGCATGATGGCCAGGGCGTTCGTGATGGCCGACAGCGGGGCGATCCACCGGTTCGCCGTGATCACCGCCGCGGGACCGGGTTCGTCACCGATCGTCGCGCAGGTCGCGGCGATCTCCGCCTCGACGTCCACCCATCCGAGCGGGACGACTCCGTGTGGCGCGCTCCCGACCGAGACGGCCGGGATGAGGTGCGCACCACAGCGGAGTGCCGATCTCAGGGGGTGGACCGGCATGTCCCTCATGGGGAGGTAGCCGACCGGATGGTCGGTGTCACGCCACCTCCCGCATGGCGGTGGGGCCGAGGGCCCCGCCGTCCGTCGGTGAGCCGGACACGGTTCGGCACCGGGGTCCTGCGACCCTCCGTCCCCCCGCGAACGACGTCAGGAACGAAAAGCCGGTGTCGCGCGGGATCCCCCCGAAAGTGCTCGTGACATGTCACGAGCAGGGCCCCGCTCACGCGACACCGACCACTCCCCCTGCGGATGCGCTCATCCCCAGGGAGACCGTTGCGGCGCCGAGTACGGTCGCCGCCGAAACCGTTGTCCATCCGCCATCCGGTGATCCGGATCGCCCACGACGTCGGTTTCCGAAGACTCTGGATCGACGATCACCCGAGACACCCGCCCGATCCGTACCAACGAATGAGCGTCGCTGTCCACCGGAGAGTTGGGTGCCTGGGCAACCGTCAGCGGAGGAAGGGACGTCACCCCAGGGCGAAGCGACGTCCCACCGGCCACAACCGCCAGAATGCGAAGAGCCCGTCGCACTGCCGCAGTGCCACCCTCTTGCGCGATCTCTAACGGTAATGGCCGTTTCCATATTCGGGAACCCTAAACATTTGGGCCGGCATGTGCAAGGGCTTCCGCCGACCAATTTCGAAAGGGCGGAAAGCCCCCGCTACGACGGGGTTCTCGCCCGGCGGGGCACCGGCGTGGTCGACGAGGGACGGCGTTCTCCGACGCGGTCGTCGACCAACGGGCGTCCGCGTTCCGGCCACTCCCGCGGTCCGCCGGCCGGGCGCACGTCGACAGTGGTGACCGGCACCGCCACCCCGTTCGCTCCGCTCAGCAGAACGCCACGACCGTCGCACGCGAATCGCCACGCGGTCTCCCCGCCGCGGCGGGTTTCCCTGAGCCGGGAACCGCGTGGCGGTTCCCGGCCGCGCCTCCTCGCGACGCTCTGTACGCGACCACCGAGATGGTTCCGATGTTCCGGGGGTCCCGCCCGTGCCCCGCGGGGGATTCACTCGGGAACCGCCTGCGGAGTCTCTTGCCCAGGACCGCTAGCCCAGCCGGGTGAGGAGGAGGTCGCCGACCTCCCGCGTGGTGAGTGCCCCTCCGAGGTCCGGGGTGCGGTGTCCGTCCTCCAAGAGGCCCGCGACGGCGTCCTCGATCCGGCCGGCACCCTCGGCGCAGTCCAGCGAGTACCGCAGCATCATGGCCGCCGAGAGGCACGTGGCGAGGGGATTCGCGATCCCCTGGCCGGCGATGTCGGGCGCCGATCCGTGCACCGGCTCGTAGAGGCCCGGACCGTCGGAGCCCAGGCTGGCCGAGGGCAGCATGCCGATGGACCCCGTGATCATGGCCGCCTCGTCGCTCAGGATGTCGCCGAACATGTTCTCGGTCACGATCACATCGAAGTCGGACGGGCGTGAGACCAGCTGCATGGCGGCGTTGTCGACCAGCATGTGGTCGAGCTCGACGTCCGGGTGATCGGCCGCCACCTCGAGGACCGTCTCACGCCACAGGCGCGAGCTCTCGAGGACGTTGGCCTTGTCGACCGACGTGACACGGCCGCTCCGCCCCTTCGCGGCGCGGAAGCCCCACTCGGCCACGCGGCGCACCTCGTCCTTCGTGTAGAGGCACGTGTCGTACGCGGAGTCCCCGTCGCGCTCGCGTTTGCCGAAGTAGATGCCACCCGTCAATTCGCGGATGACGAGAAGGTCCGTGCCCTCGATGCGATCGCGGCGGAGCGGGCTCGCGTCGTACAACGCCGGGAACGGCCGCACCGGCCGCAGGTTGGCGAAGAGCCCGAGGCCGGCGCGAAGACCGAGCAGTCCCTGCTCGGGGCGCGGCGCGTCGGGATCCGTCGTGTCCCACTTCGGTCCGCCCACCGCGCCGAGCAGCACGGCGTCCGCCGCCTGACATGCGGCCAGGACCTCGTCCGTGAGGGCGGTCCCGTGTGCGTCGATGGACACACCGCCCATGAGGTGGTCCTGCCACGTGATCGACAGACCGTGTGCGGCCGTGACCACGTCGACGACGCGCCGCGTCTCGTCCACGACCTCGGGGCCGATACCGTCACCGGCGAGTGAAACCACCGTCCTGTCTGCCATCCCACACTCCACGTCTCGAGATTGTCCGGCGAGAGAGGCTACCGGCCCGGTCGCGCCCGCGGACCGGGGGTCAGGCCTCGTCGGCCTCCGCCGCGACCACCGACTCGGCCCACTGCGCGAGCCCGGTGACGTTGTTGTCGGCCCAGAGCGTGAACTCCCAGCGATGCCGGCCGGCGTCGTCCGACACGACCGCGTCCACCGGAAGGGTTCGGTCGATCTCCTCGCCGACGGCCTCCACCGAACCGCCGCTCCGCCAGCCGCGCAGGGCCGCCTCGGCCAACGTCGTCTGGCGTTCGGCGGCGATCGCGATCGCGTCGGCGGCCGTGTCGATGACGCCGAAGTGCGGCAGGAGCAGGCGCTCGGCACGCCGCTCGTCGAGACGACGGAGCGTGGTGAGAGCCATGTCGAGGTTGAAGTCCGGCGGCGGCACCGTCGGGTACATCGCGGCCCCCGGGAACCTCACGCCGAGGGCGTCGCCGGTGAAGAGCGACCCCGTGTGCGCGTCGAGGAGCGCCATCTGATGACGGGCGTGCCCCGGCGCGTCCATGACCTCCAGCTCCCGGGCACCCCCGAGCGGGATGCGTCCCCCCTCCTCCACCGCCTCGATGCGTTCGGCCTCGACCGGACGCAGGTCGCCGTAGATCGGCGCGAGGTCACCGTAGACGGCGAACGACGACTCGATGAGGCGTGCCGGCTCGGCGAGGTGGCGGGCGCCGCGACGGTGGACGAACAGCCGCGCCCGGGGAAACGTCCGCATCACGTCCCCGACGCCGCCGCAGTGGTCGAGGTGGATGTGCGTGAGGACGATCTGGTCCAGATCGCCGGGCGCCACACCGAGGTCGCCGAGCGTCGCCGTGAGCGACTCGGCCGACGTGCGGGCACCGGTCTCGACGAGCGTGAGCCGTTCCGCCCGCACGAGATAGGCGGCGGTGAGACCGGATTCGCCCCCCAGCATGGTGTCGATGAGGGTGATGTCGGAGGTGACGGCGGTCGTGTCGGCTGCAGACATGGCCGATCCAGTCTCGCATAGCCTTAGGCGCCGTGGACGAGAACGACAGACAGGCATCCTGGGACGCCGCCGGAGCCGCCGCCGCCGCCCTCGTGGAGGAGGGCATGCGCCTGGGGCTGGGCACCGGCCGATCGGCCGCCGCGGGCATCCGAGCCGTGGGTCGCCGGGTGCGCGACGGACTGCGCTGCACCGGTGTGCCGACATCCGTCGCGAGCGATGAGCTGGCCGCGGCGGAGGGCATCACGCGCATCGCCCTGGACGGGCCCCTCGATCTCGCCTTCGACGGTGCCGATGCGGTGACGGCGGACGGCCTGGTCGTGAAGGGCGCCGGGGGCGCCATGGTGCGCGAGCGCATCGTCGCGCTGGCCGCACGGCGCTTCATCGTGCTCATCGACGACACCAAGTGCGTGGAGAGCCTGGACGAATGGGGTCGCCTGCCCCTCGCCGTCCTGCCCTTCGCCGAGCTGTCGGTCACCGCCGCACTCACCGGGTTGAACCCGATCCGGCGGGAGGCGCTCTCGGACGACGGCCTCGTGCTCATCGACATCGAACCGCCCGCGGGATCCGACTGGCGGCGGGTCGCCGACGACGTGGCCGCGCTGCCGGGCGTGGTGGACCACGGGCTCTTCGTGGTCGACCCGGACGACGTGCTGGTGGGACGGCCCGACGGGGCGCACCCCATGCCCTCGGTCCGGTGAGCGGGTGATCCACCCGGCAGAGCTCATCGCCCGCGGAGCCGGCGCGCTGTCGCGGCGGCTCGGCCGCGGCGGCGGTACCAGCCTTCCGGGCAAGGTGCTCGTGCGACTGCGTCCCGCCGCATTGTCGTCGCTCCGACGAAAGCTGCCGCGCGGGAGCCTGGTGGTGTCGGCCACCAACGGCAAGACGACGACCTCGCGCCTCATCGTGGACGCGGTCCGGCGGCGGGGGCATCCCCTCGTGACCAATCCGAGCGGCGCGAACCTCGTATCCGGCGTCGGCACCGCATTGCTCGAGGCACCGTCCGGCGCGGATGCGCTGGGGCTCTTCGAGGTGGACGAGGCCGCCCTCCCCGCCGTCGTGGACGCACTGCATCCACGGGTGATCCTGCTGATGAACCTGTTTCGTGATCAGCTCGACCGGTACGGGGAGCTGGAGCACCTGATCGCCGGCTGGCGACGAATGCTGGCCGACGCACCGGCCGACGCCGTCGTCGTCCTGAACGCTGACGACCCAGGCATCGCGCAACTGGCCGACGCCCACCCGAACGTCAGGTTCTTCGGGATCGACGCCACGGACGTGACCCTGAGCGATCTTCCCCACGCCGCGGACTCGACGCGGTGCCGGCGGTGCGGTGACCAGCTGGTCTACGACGTCGTCCTGCTCGGCCACCTCGGCCATTGGCGCTGCGACGCCTGTGGGTGGAGCCGCCCGGCTCCCGACGTCGCCGCCACCGCCGTCGCGCTCGACGGGTTCACGGGCCTGTCACTGACCCTGCGGTCTCCGGCCGGCACGATCGAGGTGCCGCACCTGGCGCTCCCCGGTCTCCACAACGCGTACAACGCCACCGCCGCCGCGGCCGCCGCTCTGGCGCTCGGCACCCCCGTCGCCGACATCGAGCAGGGACTCGCGGGCAGCCGCGCCGCCTTCGGCCGGTCGGAGCGGGTCCGCCTCAACGAGCGCGACCTGGTGCTCCTTCTGGTCAAGAACCCGACCGGGGCGAACGAGATCGTCCGGACCCTTCATCTCGATCCCGAGCCCTTGGACCTCGTCCTCATCCTCAACGACCGGACGGCCGACGGCCGCGACGTGTCGTGGATCTGGGACATCGACTACGAGCCGCTCCTCCCCCGCATCCGTCATCTGACCGTCGCCGGTGACCGTGCGTACGACCTCGCCCTGCGATTCCGGTACGCCGGGTTCGACATGGACCGCCTCACGGTGGAGCCCGGCGGTCTGGCGGCCGTCGAATCCGCCTCGGCGCGGGCACCGGAGGGACGACCGGTCTATGTCCTTCCCACGTACACGGCCATGCTGGCGCTGCGTCGCGGGCTGGAGAGCCGTGGAGCCGTGGAGGCCTTCTGGAATGAGCGGTGACGCCGTCCGCGTGGAGCGCACGATCGGCACGCCGGCCGACCGGTTCGCCCTCGAGCACGCCCACTACGTGGAGGACATCGACCACTGGCGCGCCATCGCCCGCGACGCCGGAGGCGAGGTGCTCGATCTGGCGGCCGCGACGGGCCGCGTCGCGCTTGCCCTCGCGCGGGACGGTCATCACGTGACGGCCGTCGACCACGACCCCGCCATGATCGAGCAGATCGTCCTCGCCACCACGGTCGAACGTGACCTGCCCGGACACGTCGATGCGGTGGTGGCCGACCTCCGCACGCTCGAGCTGGGGCGCACGTTCCCGGCCGCCGTCCTTCCCATGAACACCCTCCAGGCCTTCGTCGCGCCCGAGGACCGCCGCGCCGTCCTGCGGAACGTCCGGGCGCACCTCGAACCGGCCGGCCTCTTCGCCTTCGACGTGGTCATGGCCGACCTCCCCGCACTCGCGGACATCGTCGGCGACATCATCCCGGGTGTGGTCCATCACGATCCGTCCGGGGTCACGTTGCGTCACGCCGCCAGGTTCGACTCCGTCGATACGGAGACCGGGACCGTCCGGTTCACCATCCTGATCGACGACGGCGACACCCGGTACGAGCGGGAGCACGAGGTGCACCTGTTCGCCCCCTCCGAGCTCGTGGAGATCCTCGCGGAGTCCGATCTGCACGTCCTGGCCGCGCACGGGGACTTCGACGGAGCACCGCTCGACGAGACGTCCGAGCGACAGATCTACCGATGTGAGGCCGTATGACGCCCATCCGCCTGGTCCACCTGTACCCGCGCGAGCTCAACATCTACGCCGACCGCGGAAACCTCGCGGTGCTGGCCCAGCGCATGGCATGGCGGGGGCTCGAGCTCGAGATCGTCGAGGTCGGCCCGGGTGACACCCTCCCTCCCGACGGACACATCCACTACCTGGGAGGCGGGCAGGACCGCGACCAGGCAATGGTCGCCGAGGACCTCGCCCGGACCAAGGGGCGGGAGCTCATCGCCCGCGTCGATGACGGTGCCGTCCTCTTCGCGGTCTGCGGCGGCTACCAGCTGGCCGGTCACGGCTACACCGGCGTGACGGGCGAACGTTTGCCCGGCATCGGCCTCCTCGACGCCGACACCATCGCCGAACCGTCCCGTCTCATCGGAGACATCGTGATCGCGGCCGAAGTCGACGGCGCCACCCACACCGTGGTGGGATTCGAGAACCACGCCGGACGCACACGGCTCGGCCCCGGCGCCCGACCGTTCGGAACGGTGATCACCGGCAACGGGAACAACGGCAAAGACGGCACCGAGGGCGCCGTCCGCGATCGCGCGATCGGCACCTACCTCCACGGCCCGCTGCTGCCGAAGAACCCCTGGCTCGCCGATCGCCTGCTCGCATGGGCGATCGCGTTCGCGACGGGTGACGAGGCGACGCTCGATCCCCTCGACGACGACATGGAGACGGCGGCGCACACGGCGGCCATCGCCCGCGCGCGTCAGCCCAACCGCTCCTGACACGATGAAGAGCGGCGCCGCCCGGGTCAGCCCGCCGCCACGCCGGACACGCCTCACGGCGGCCAGAACGCCGAGCGGCACCGCACACACCCGTCAGCGACCGGTCGAACCGAACCCCTGGGTCCCGCGCCCGTCCGAGTCGGGCAGCCCGTCCACCATCTCGACCGCCAGCACCGGGCACGGGACGACCACGAGCTGGGCGATGCGGTCGCCCGCGGTCAGGGTCACGATGTCCTCGCCGTGGTTCACGAGGACGACGATGATCTCGCCCCGATACCCGGAATCGATGAGACCGGGGGCATTCGCCACCGTTACGCCGTTGCGGCGTGCGAGCCCCGACCTGGGGACCACCAGACCCGCCCAGCCCGCGGGAATCGCGACGGCCAGGCCGGTGCCGACGGCGGTGCGCTCGCCCGGGGCGATGGTCGTCGTCTCGAGCGCCGAGAGGTCGAGACCGGCGTCACCGGGGTGTGCGCGATGCAGCGGACGAGCGTCCGGGTGGAGACGCCGGACGGGGAGGCGCGGGAGGTCAGACAAGCTTGGAGATCCGCTCGGCGGCCTCGTTGAGGCGGTCGTCGTCGATGGTGAGGCTCATCCGGACGAAGCCCTCACCGCTCGCTCCGTAGGCCGAACCCGGTGAGATGACCACGGCGGCCTCCTCGAGAACCTGCTCGGCGAACCCGGCGGAGGTCTGTCCCTCCGGCACGGGAGCCCAGAGGTAGATGGTCCCCCTGGGGGCCTGCACGTCCACGCCGATCGCGCGCAGTGCGGCCACCAGTGTGTCACGACGACGCGTATAGATCGCGCACATCTCGGCGACGGACGACTGGTCGGACGCGAGGGCTGCGACGCTCGCCTCCTGCACGGCCTCGAACATGCCGCTGTCCATGTTCGTCTTCAGCTGCCAGTAGTCGCTCACGAGGCCGGCGTTGCCCACGACGGCGCCGGCCCGCCAGCCGGTCATGTTGTAGGTCTTCGACAGCGAGAACACCTCGATGCCCACGTCCTTGGCGCCGGGCGTCGCGAGGAACGACGGCGCCCGGTAGCCGTCGTAGGTGATCTCGGAGTACGCGTTGTCGTGGACGACGATGATGTCGTTCTCACGTGCGAACGCCACCAGGCGTGCGAAGAAGTCATCCTCGATGACCGCGCCCGTCGGATTGTTCGGGTAGTTGACGTAGAGGAGTTTCGCGCGCCGCGCCACGTCGGCCGGGATCGCGTCGAGGTCGGGCTGGAAGCCGAGCTCGGGGACGAGGGGCATCGCGACCGGTTCGGCTCCGGCGATGATCGGTCCGGCGGTGTAGACGGGGTAGCCGGGGTCGGACGCGAGGACGACGTCACCGGGGTCGAGGAACGCCAGGTTGAGGTTGGCGATCGCCTCCTTCGCGCCGAGCGCGGGGATGATCTCGGTGGCCGGGTCCAGATCGACCCCGAAACGGGTGTCGTAGAAGGCGGCGACGGCGTCGCGGAAGCTGTCCCGCCCGCGGTTGGACGGGTACTGGTGGGTGTTCGGGTTGCGCGCGGCCTCGACGAGCGCATCGATCACGACATCCGGGGTCGGCAGGTCGGGATCGCCGATGCCGAGCGAGATGATGTCGACCCCGGCCGCCCGCTTGTCGGCGATCTTCCGCTCGAGCTGGGCGAAGAGATACGGGGGGAGCCGGCCGAGCCGGGCGGCGGCGTGTTCGGAGCTCATAGGGCCTCCAGGCGGACGGACAGGGCCGGGGACAGTACACCCTCGTAGAGGAGCTCCGCGGGTCCCGTCATCGTGACCTCGAGATCGTCGTCGACGTCGATCTCGAGGTCGCCGCCGGCCAGGTGGACGGTGACGGGGCTCGCGCGGCCGGCCAGACGAACGGCCGCCACGGCCGAGGCGCAGGCGCCGGTGCCACAGGCCATGGTCTCGCCCACACCCCGTTCCCACACGCGCATCGTGATCTCGGACGGTCCGTCGATCCGGATGAACTCGACGTTGGTACGGCCGGGAAAGCGGGGATGGACCTCGATGGACCGGCCCGCACTCCGCACGACGGAATCGGGATCGTCATGGACGATGATCGCGTGGGGATTGCCGGTGGTGATGTGTGCCAGCTCGAACTCCCCGTGCTCCGTCTCGAGGCGTTCGAACCCCTCACCGTCCGGGAAGACGGCCTTCCCCATCGCCACGCGGACGCGATCGTCGGGGAGCATGCGGACCTTGACCGGCCCGCCGCCCGTGATGATGACCCCGTCACCCGGCAGTTTTCCGCGACGCACCAGATGGCGCGTCACCATGCGGATTCCGTTGCCGCAGTTCTCGGCGATGCTGCCGTCGGGATTCCACACCGTCATCCGGGGATGGCCGTGCTCGTGGTCGACCTCGAGGATTCCGTCGCCACCGACCCCGAAGTGGACGTCGCAGAGGAGGGCGGCCCGTTCGGGTGTCAACCGGATCTGCCATTCGTCGCGACGAACGATCAGATAGTTGTTGCCGAGGCCCTGCCACTTCTCGAATTGCACGGCACGAGAGTACTGCATCCCCGGTGTTCCCCGCCATGCGCGCGGCCGCGTCTCCCGGATCGTCACGTCGAGGGACCGGGACGGCGAAGCAGGCCGAGCACGGTCTCCACGTGGCGCTCCGGCGGGTCGGTGCCGAGCCCGACCGGCACGATCCCCGGCGTCTTGCGGATCCAGGTTTCCTGGGACCGGGCCAGGCGACGGGTGCGGACGACCAGGCGTTCGCGCAACTCACCATGCGTGATCTCCCCGCGGACGAGCGCCGTCACCTCGCGCATCCCGATGATCTGCGCAGCCGTACGGGAGAGGTCGGGTCGCGCCGACGCCGCTCTCAGCTCGTCCACCAGGCCGTCCGCCATCTCCCGGTCGACACGGCGGGCGATCAGCTCGTGCAGCACGTCGCGCGGCCGGGTGAGACCGATGATGATGGTCGGACGGCGGGTGTCACCCGACCACAGCCCGGCGGAGAGCGGCAACTCGCGTCCCACCCGCGCCAGGGCGAGAGCGCGCGCGACCCGCCGGGGATTGGCGATGTCGACACGGGCCGCCGTGGCCGGCGCCCGTTCACGCAGTTCACTCACCGCCGACCCGAGATCGTCCCGCACCAACCGTTCCACGTCCGCGCGGACCACGTCGGGTGGATCCGGCGGGAACTCCATGTCCGCCAGAGCGGCCCGCACATACAGCCCGCTCCCGCCGCTCACGACGACCGTTCCGTCCCCGTCGACGATTCGATCGATGATCGTGTGGGCGCGCTGGGCGTACTCCGCCACGCTGCCGGCATCGCTCAGAGCGAGATCGCCGATCAAGTGGTGCGGAACACCACCGCGATCATCGGGAGCGGGCGTGTCGGCCGCGATCTCGAGACCGACGTAGCGCTGGAACGGGTCCGCCACGACGATCTCGGCACCGAGTGCCGCGGCGACCGTGCGTGTGACGGCCGTCTTGCCGACGGCGGTCGGCCCCACGATCGCGACGACCCGCTCGCCTCGGCCGTCCGGCCGTGGACGCGCTGCGCGAACGGACATCACCGCGGTACGGGCGTCAGCCCGCGACGGCGTGGACGTCCGCCTCGCGTCCCGACAAGGTGGTGGAGGTGGAACCGGAGATGTCCACGTGGACGTAGTCGCCGGGACGTGCGCTGCCGGCGAAGTTCACGGCGATGTTCTGCCGCAGTCGTCCCCGAAGGCGCGCGGGATCGGTACGGGACGGCCCCTCGACGAGCACCTCCCGGGTGGACCCGACGAAACGCGATGCACGCTCGGCCGCGGTGCGCTGCACCACCTCGACGAGCGCCTGCATCCGCTCACGCTTCACCTCGGCGGTGACGTCGTCGCTCATGACGTCGTGGGCCTCCGTCCCCGGACGGGGCGAATAGAGGAACGTGTAGGCACCGTCGAAGCGCACCTCCTCCACCAGCGACAGCGTCTCGGCGAAATCCGCGTCCGTTTCGCCCGGGAACCCGACGATCAGATCGGTCGTGATGGAGAGATCCGGGATCGCGTCACGCAGGCGCGCCGCCAGGTCCAGGTACCGGCCGCGGTCGTACGTGCGCCGCATCGCCTTGAGGATGCGCGTCGCACCGGACTGCGCCGGTAGGTGCACGTGCTCGCACACGGCGGGGACCTCGGCCATGGCCGCGATGACGTCCCGCTTCATGTCCTTCGGATGCGGGCTCGTGTACCGCAGTCGCCGGATGCCGTCCACCTCGCCCACCGCGCGCAGGAGCTCGGCGAAATCGGTGCGCTCCCCGCCCTTCAGATCACGGCCGTAGGAGTTGACGTTCTGTCCGAGGAGCGTGACCTCGCTGACCCCGTCCGCCGCCAGGGCGCGGATCTCGCCGACGACATCCGCCTGCAGACGGCTGCGCTCCCGGCCACGCACGCTCGGGACGATGCAGTACGAGCACACCGAGTTGCAGCCGACGCTGATCTGCACCCAGGCCTGGTGCTCACGGGCGCGCCGGGCCGGCAGCGTCGCGGCGAAGTTGCCGTCGAAGCTGAAGGCGCCGACGGACTGCAGGCGTTCACGGGCCACGAGTTCGCCGAGACGCGTCACCTCGCCCGGTCCGAAGGCGATGTCGACGAACGGGAACTGGGTGAAGACCTCGTCCTTCTGACTCTGCGCCCAACAGCCGCCGACCGCGACGATGACGTCGGGGCGCTCCCGTTTGATGCGGCGCGCGTCCCCGAGGTTTCCGAAGAAGCGGTCGTCCGCGCTCGCGCGGATGGTGCAGGTGTTGAAGACCACGAGGTCCGCATCGTCGCGCTCGTCCACCCGGTTGTAGCCGAGCGACTCGAGGAGGCCGCGCATGCGCTCCGAGTCGTGCTCGTTCATCTGGCACCCGAATGTGGTGAGGTGGTACTTCATGTGCGTAGTCTGCCAGGGGTGACGCGCCGAACGACGAGTGAGCGAAGCCTGTGACGCAGACGACCGAGCCCACGGAGTACGACTTCTCCGGTCTTCCGGTTCCACCGCCCACGGAGGACACCACGCCCAGCGGAGGGCGGCGCATGCTGCTGCTCCTGGTGGCCCCCGTCCTCGGCTTCCTCGTGGCGACCGCCGGCATCGTCCTCCGGGCACTGGCCGAACACGACATCGACGCGACGCGTGCCAACTCCCCTTCGCCGTCCCTGATGCTCGAGGACGTCGCCATACCCTCCGGTGAGACGGCCAGCCAGATCGTCTACCTGGCGCGGGACACCGGCAGCGCGGCCCTGCTCGTGGGCGCCGCCCTGATCGCCGTGGGCGTCGGTCTCATCATCTGGAACGTGATGCGCCCCGCGTCCGGCGGCACGTCCGCCGCGTAGGGATCGTCCGGCCCGCGGAACCCCGCCGGGGGCCGATGCGCGGAGGTCACCCGAATCGGGTTGCGGGTACCTCCGATGACGTAATCTCGGTCCGCATTCTCGACCGGACGCGTGATCACGTCCCGGTGAGGCCGCGGCCACCGGACCGAGAAGAGACTTCCGACGCGGGACACTAAAGTGCAGTCGCCATCATGACCACACATGTCCGAATCGACACCCCGGAGATCCCCCTGATCAGCCACATCGCGCCGGACGGTGCGTGTGCGGGGTCCCTCCCCGAATCCACGCCCGATCCCCACTCGGTCATCCCCCTGTATCAGGCGATGGTCCGTACCCGGACGCTGGACGCCCGATGCATCGCCATGCATCGAACCGGCAGGCTGGGGACCTATTCCTCCTGCCTCGGGCAGGAGGCGGTCGGTGTGGGCGTCGCGTCGGCGATGCTGGAGGACGACGTGCTCGTGCCCAGCTACCGCGACCAGGCCGCCCAGCTCGTACGCGGGGTCACACCGCTGGAGATGCTGCTGTACTGGGGCGGTGACGAGCGGGGCAGCGACTTCTCGGGACCGCGCCGCGACTTCCCGGTCTGCATCACCGTCGGTGAGCACGGCGTCCAGGCGGCGGGCGTCGCCCTCGGAATGAAGATCCGCAAGCGTCCCGAGGTCGCCGTGTGCATGATGGGCGACGGTGCCAGCAGCAAGGGTGCGTTCTACGAGGCCATCAACACCGCCGGCGCGCTCAATCTTCCGATGGTCATGGTTCTGGTCAACAACGGCTGGGCCATCTCGGTGCCGCGGTCCACGCAGTCGGCCGCACCCACCCTCGCGCAGAAGGCCGTCGCGGCCGGGATCCCCGGGATCCAGGTCGACGGCAACGACGTGGTGGCCGTGACGGATGTCTGCTCCCAGGCCATCGAACGCGCGCGCATGGGTGGTGGCGCCACCCTCATCGAGGCCGTGACGTACCGCCTCTCCGACCACACCACGGTCGACGACGCCCGTCGCTACCGCGACGACGGCGAGGTCAGCGAGCACTGGAAGCGCGAGCCCATCGGCCGCATCCGGACGTTCCTGGCGAATGAGGGCGTCTGGACGAAGGCCGACGAGGAGGCGCTTCGCGCGGAGTGCTCGGATGAGGCCGATTCGGCCGCCGAGGAGTACCTCGCCATCGGACCGCAGCCCACCGAGGCCATGTTCGACCACGTCTGGGCGCAGATGCCCCCGGATGTGGAGCGTCAGCGGATCCAGGCCACGCTCGACTGGGGCAAGGATGGCTGAGACGACCTTCGTTCAGGCAATCGCGACGGCCCTGGCATGGGAGATGGCCGCCGACGAGAGCGTCGTGGTCCTCGGCGAGGACGTGGCGCGGAGCGGCGGTGTCTTCCGGGCGACCGACGGACTGCTCGAGCGCTTCGGTGAGGACCGCGTCATCGACACGCCGCTCGCCGAGACGGTCATCGGCGGCCTCGGCGTCGGGCTGGCCGTCGACGGCATGCGCCCGGTGATCGAGATCCAGTTCGCCGGCTTCATGTACTCGGCTCTGGACCAGATCCTCAACCACGCGTCGCGGATGCGCAACCGCACACGCAGTCGTCTCTCGTGCCCCATGGTCCTGCGCACCCCCACCGGGGGCGGCATCAAGCCGCCGGAGCACCACTCCGACAGCCCCGAGGCCATACTCGCGCAGATCCCCGGACTGACCACGGTCATCCCGTCGTCGCCCTCCAAGGCGTACGGCCTGCTCCTGGCCTCCATCCGCGACCCCGACCCGGTGGTGTTCCTCGAGCCCGCCCGGCTCTACCGGTCCACGAAGGCCGACATCGCCGACGACGGCCAGGCGCTCCCGCTCGGCATGTCGTTCGTGGAGCGGCACGGAGCCGACGTGACCATCGTCGCCTGGGGCGGCATGGTGAGCGAGAGCCTGGCCGCCGCGGAGGATCTCGCGTCCGAGGGCATCGAGGCGACCGTGATCGACGTCGCCACCATCAGCCCGCTCGACATGCAGCCCATCCTCGAGTCCGTCGAGCGGACCGGCCGGTGCGTGATCACGCATGAGGCCGCGCGCCAGGCGGGATTCGGCGCCGAGATCGCGGCGCGCCTGGCCGAGGAGGGCCTCACGTCGCTCCTCGCCCCCGTAGCCCGTGCCACGGGCTACGACACCATCTTCCCGCTCGCCCGGCTCGAGAACCGCTACATGCCGAATCGCGGCCGGGTCGTCGCCGCCGTCCATCGCGTCCTGGAGTATGCGTGAGAACCTTCCTTCTCCCCGACCTCGGTGAGGGCCTCGAGCAGGCCGAGATCGTCAACTGGTACGTCGCCGTCGGCGACGTCGTGGTGGCCGACCAGCCGCTCGTCGCGGTCGAGACCGACAAGGCGGTAATGGAGATACCGGCGCCCTGGGCCGGACGGGTGGCGAAGCTGTACGGGGACGTCGGCGACATCATCGAGACGGACACCCCGCTCGTCGACTTCGACGAGGCCGGCGAGAGCCAGTTCTCGGGAATCGTGGGAAGCCTGGACGGCGGCGATGAAGCACCCGCCGAGGCCTCGGCACCCACGCCGCCACCCCGGAAACGGCCGGTCGTGCCCGAGGGCGAGCGGATCGTCCAGGCATCCCCCGCGGTCCGCGCCCTGGCGAAGCGCCTCAGCGTCGACCTTGCGACGGTCGTTCCCACGGGCCCGCGCGGCCTGGCGACGGCAGCCGACGTCGAGCGCGCCGCCGCACGGCCGTCGGAGGAGCAGGAGCCCACGTTCACGCCGCTTCGCGGGCCGCGTCGGGCGATGTCGGAGGCGATGGCCCGCTCGCACGCCGAGGTCGTCCCCGCGACGCTCATGGACGAGGCCGATGTCGACGCGTGGGCTCCGGGCACCGACGCCACCGTCCGCCTGGTGCGCGCGATCGCGGCGGCCTGCGTCGCCGAACCCTCACTCAACGCCTGGCTCCAGTCCGGCGCCGAGGGCCGTCGCCTGCATTCGAACGTCGACCTCGGCATCGCGGTCGACGCACCCGACGGCCTCTTCGTCCCGGTCATCCGGGGGGTGCAGTCCCTGTCGCCCGAGAACCTGCGCGAACGCCTCAACGAGCTCATCACGCAGACGCGTGAGCGGACCATCGCACCGGAGGACCTCCGGGGGGCGACCATCAGCCTCTCCAACTTCGGATCGCTCGGAGGGCGTCATGCGATGCTCGTCGTCGTTCCGCCGCAGGTGGCCATCCTCGGCGCCGGCCGCGCCATGCAACGGGTCGTCGCGGTGGACGGGCAGGCGACGGTCCGCCGCGTGCTCCCGCTGTCGCTCACCGTGGACCATCGCGTGGTCTCGGGCGGCGAGGGCGCCCGGTTCCTCGCCGCGGCGATCAAGGACCTGGAGTCGGCGGAGTAGCGTGGTGCCCCTCGGCGACGGGGGTTGAGGAGAGCAATGGGTCAGTGGTTGCAGGACAGGATTGTGGAGGACGGGCGTCTTCCGCTGCTCATCCTGTTCCTGTCGTTCGTGCTCACGTTCCTCGTGACGCGGATCATCACCCGCATGATCCGCGCGGGCGTCGGCCCATTCCGCAACAACGTCCGCGACGGGGTCCACATTCACCATTCGGTTCCCGGCATCATCCTGCTGGTCGTGGGGTCGTTCACCGCGGTCGGTGCCGAGTCGACGATGTGGCGGTGCGTCGCCGCGGTCCTGATCGGCGTGGGAACGTCGCTCGTCCTGGACGAGTTCGCCCTCATCCTTCACCTGCAGGACGTGTACTGGGCCGATGAGGGCCGCTCGTCGGTCGAGATGGTGAGCCTTGCCGGCGCCTGCCTCGGCTTCGCCCTGGTGGGGATCGCCCCCGCCGGAGGCAACGAGGTCGACGGCGCCGATGGTGCGCTCCGCATCAGCGGCCTCATCTTCGTGATCCTCATGTTCGCATCCGTCCTGCTGTGTGTCCTGAAGGGCAAGTACCGCATGGCGCTCATCGGGTCGTTCCTGCCCCTCGTCGGCTGGATCGGCGCTCTGCGCATGGCGCGTCCTTCGTCGTTCTGGGCCCGGCGGTACTACTCGTCGAAGCGCTTGGCACACGCGGAACGGCGAGCGCAGGCCTTCGACGACCGCCTCTATCCGCCGCTCCGCAGACTGAGCGACATCATCGCCGGCAGCCCGTCGCCCGCGACAGCGGGCGCGGGGTCCGCGGCATCGAGGTCTTCCGCGGCGGCGTCCCCGCCGCCGGCCTCAACGTCGTCCGGCTCCTCCCCGGAGGGACCGGCCGACTGAGGCGGCTCCACCGACGATCACCACCTGACGGAACCGGCGCGCTTCTCGTCGACGATCCTGTGGGTCCTCCCCGGACGCGACCGGGCGGTCCACCCGCGACGGTGACCTCGGATGCCGGCCGGGAAACCCGCGTGGTCTCGGACGGCGAGGGTGCCCGTTCCTCGCCGCGAGAATCAAGGATCTCCAGAGCCCCGAGTGAGAACCGCCGGCGTCAGCTGTTGCGCCGCACGTATCGGCGTGCGACGCAGAACGCACGCCGAACGGCCGCTCCCTGCCGCGGAACGGTCGCGACACCGGCGCCGCGCAACCGGCGACCGCACCGCGCGCGTCTCAGGTGCCGTCGTCCCATGTCTCCCAGTCGAGGTCGACTCCGACCTCTTCCAGGTGCCGGCGTACCCTCGCGACCTCGTCCGGAGAGGGCAGTTCGTCGGTCACCTTCATGATCAGGATCTGAGCATCGATCCGCGAGGGCTCTCCGAAGTCGGAGAGCATCCGCTCGACGACGGCGCGGATCTGTTCATCCGTCAACCGTGAGCGCATGAGGGCGAGCAGCGGGAACCGGTCCTGGGGCGGCACTCCGTCCGGGTAGCCCATGGTAAGCCAGTCCAGGACCGCGGTGAGGACGTTCCGGCGACGGCCTGCCTGGTCCCTGTCCATCGTCTCCACCCTTCCGGAGTCCTCAGCCGAGTCCGACCGCCGGCAGCACGTGGTCGGCCGCGACGAGGACGGCAAGGCCGAACAGGATGGCGATGCCGATGATCGCGAAGCAGACCCACGAGACGATTCGTCCCCTGAGCGTCGCGACGGGAGCGGAACCGTCGGGCGGGGTGCGCGCCGACCCGAAGTGGATGCCGATCGCGAAGACGGCCGGAAGTCCGGCGCCGAGCAGCATTCCCACGGCGAGGACCTTCCAGACCGGCTGAATACTCTCCAGGATGTCCATGAGCTTTCCTCTAGATGGTTGGTTCCACGGGGTCGTGGATGTGGGGTGCGTCACCGGTGGATGCGGGGCGTCGCCGGGCGCCGATGGTCAGGGTGGTGTCCTTTCCGAGTCGTCCGGTGGGGCATCCGCGCCGCCGGGGGCACACACCACGCCGCGAGATCGTGGGATCAATCATCAGATGGTTGGTTCCACGGGGTCGTGGATGTGGGGTGCGTCACCGGTGGATGCGGGGCGTCGCCGGGCGCCGATGGTCAGGGTGGTGTCCTTTCCGAGTCGTCCGGTGGCGTATCCGCGCCGCCGGGGGCACACACCACGCCGCGAGATCGTGGGATCAATCATCTAGACGGGGGCGGGCTTCGGTGGCGGCGGGGTCACGGGGGTCTCGTCCGGGGATTCCGCCACATCGGACGGCGGTGGCCCCGGCTCGGCCGGGTGAAGGCCACCCGCCCACTCCGCGTTGACGTTGCTGGCGTGGATCGGGTTCCGCTTCGACCGCCGGTACATGTACGTCGCCAGCCCGACGAGGATCCCGAAGTCGACCAGGACGCCCACGAGCCCGTCCAGCGGCTCCTTGAGCACGTCGGCGATCACCCAGCAGACGGCGCCGACGATGGCCGCGACAGGCATCGTGATGAGCCACCCGACGGCCATGTGACCGGCGACACTCCACCTCACCTTGGCGCCGCGCTTGCCGACGCCCGATCCGATGATGGAGCCCGTCGCGACATGGGTGGTCGACAGCGCCATGCCGAGGTGGCTCGAGGACATGATCACCGCGGCCGAGGCCGTCTCGGCCGCCATCCCCTGAGGCGTGCTGATGTCGACGAGCCCCTTGCCGAGGGTGCGGATGATGCGCCACCCGCCCACGTAGGTGCCGAGCGCGATGGCGAGTGCGCAGACCAGTTTGACCCAGAACGGGATGCTGTCGGCCGGGGTGACGCTTCCGTAGGCCACGAGGGCCAGGAAGATGACGCCCATCGTCTTCTGGGCGTCGCCGGTGCCGTGCGCGAGGGATACGAGCGACGCCGATCCGATCTGCCCCCACCGGAATCCCCGGTTGCGCTCGTCCTTCGGCGTGGAGCGGGTCAGGCGATAGACCACACGCGTTCCGGTGGCGGCGATCGTCATGGCGATGATCGGCGCCAGGATCGCCGGGATGAAGATGCTGGTGACAACCTTCGGCCAGTCGACGCCACTGGCGAAGCCAAGCGAGGCCACCGCGGCCCCGATGAGACCGCCGAACAGAGCGTGGGACGAGCTGGACGGCAGTCCCAGGAGCCACGTCAGGAGGTTCCACAGGATGCCGCCCACCAGCCCGGCGAACACGATGATGATGAGCGTGTGCCCCGTCAGACCGGGGATGGGGATCCCCTCCGCATCCTGGATCCGGACGACCTTCGAGACGGTCTTGGCGACCTCGATGGAGAGGAACGCACCGATGAGGTTGCACACGGCCGAAAGGGCGACGGCGACCTTCGGCCGCAGTGCACCGGTGGCGATGGATGTGGCCATAGCGTTGCCGGTGTCGTGGAATCCGTTCGTGAAATCGAACGCCAGGGCGGTCGCGATCACGATGACCAGAATCACGAATTCAGCCATGGCACGCACTTTGCACTTCACCGGCCCTCCGTGAGCCGCGATACGCGAAATGTGACCATCTCGGGTCCATCTGGGTCCTAACAGTCACCGCTCTGTCACCATTCGTTCACAATTGGTCAGAGGTGGATGGGATGGATGCGAACTCCCCCTCCAGGGACGACCGGACAGCACGGTGTCCGGCCCCATGGGACTGAAACCGCTTCGAGTCGGCAACCCCCGGTCACCCGGACCGGCCGGTGTCAGCCAGAGCCATGGGACACCCCCCGACGGCGTCAGGTCCGGCGGCGACGGCGACGGCCGAAGCGCGGGTCGATGTACCGACACCCCCGACGAGCACCGGCACACAGCGACCGTCGCCGGTACCGGTGTCGCGGATCGATCGGGACGAACCTTCCCGGCCGGTCCAGTCCGGCTCTCCGTGCCGCCGCTTCGTCGGCATCCGGGTACGACGGCCGCGTCGCCGTCCACGAGCCGATGCGAACCGTCTCCTCCGCGCCGAGTGCCCGCCCACCGGATGGTTGCGCACCAGGTTCACACCGGCGGCCGGGACATCGGTGTCGCGCTCGGCCCAGACCCCGTGCATGACCACGACAAATACACGAGGCGTATGGTGAAAAAACCTGATCCACACCAACTCTAGGAGCAACCATGAGGATTCTCCTGAAGTTCCTCGCCGTTCCACTTGTGGCCGGCCTTCTCGTCGTCGCCGGGTGCGGCGGTGACTCGACGGACACGACGCCCACGGCCCCGGCGCAGACCCCGACCGAGCAGGCCACCACCGGGACGGAGACCACTGCTGCCGGCACCACGCTCGAGCTGGCCGCCGATCCCGACGGCGCACTGGCCTACGTTCAGACCGAGTTGACCGCCCCCGCGGGCGAGGTGACCATCAACTTCACAAACGAATCGCCGATGCCCCATGACGTCGTCGTCGAGAACGCCGACGGCACGGAGGTCGCGCGGACCGAGATCTTCCAGGGGGGAAGCAGGTCGATCAGCTTCACCGCGGAGAACGGCACCTACACCTACTACTGCTCGGTGCCGGGCCACACCAACATGAAGGGCACGCTCACCGTCGAGTAGCGAGGGCACCCCGGCGAAGGAGCCGAGTGACTCCGGGCCTCCCGGCCCACTCGACCCACTCGACCCGACTCATCCGTCCCGATCGTGGCGGCGGGATGGGGTGGAACGAAGGACGAGGGGTCGGGTCCGAATCGACCGGACCCGACCCCTCCTCCGCCATGATGCACAGGCGACCTCGCGTCAGTTGGTGGACGCAAGCGCCTCCTCGACCTCTCCGTCTCCCTCACCATCGCCCTCGACGACGGTGAACGCCGCGGCCCCCACGCCGTGGTGGGCCCGGATCCTGGCCTCGATCTCGGCCGCGATGTCGGTGTGCTCCTTGAGGAACGCCCGTGCCGCATTCTTACCTTGGCCGAGGCGCTCGTCCCCGTACGAGAAGTACGCCCCGCTCTTGGTGATGACCCCGGCGTCGACGCCCAGATCGATGAGGTTGCCCTCGTGCGAGATGCCCTCGCCGTAGATGATGTCGAACTCCGCCTGGCGGAACGGCGGGGCCATCTTGTTCTTCACGACCTTGACGCGCGCGCGGTTTCCGACGGCCTCGGATCCGTCCTTCAGCGTCTCGATGCGACGGATGTCGAGGCGGACCGACGAGTAGAACTTGAGCGCACGACCGCCCGGGGTGGTCTCGGGCGACCCGAACATGACCCCGATCTTCTCGCGCAGCTGGTTGGTGAAGATGCAGATGGTGCCGGCGCGGTTCAGCGTACCCGCGAGCTTACGGAGCGCCTGCGACATGAGGCGTGCCTGGAGACCGACGTGGGAGTCGCCCATCTCGCCCTCGATCTCGGCCTTCGGCGTGAGCGCGGCCACGGAGTCGATGGCCACGACGTCGAGCGCTCCCGAGCGGATGAGGAGATCGGCGATCTCGAGCGCCTGCTCACCGTGATCGGGCTGCGACACGAGGAGCTCGTCGATGTTGACGCCGATGCGCCGCGCATAGGCGGGGTCCATGGCGTGCTCGGCGTCGATGAAGGCCGCCATGCCCCCGCGCTTCTGGGCCTGGGCGATGAGGTGGTACAGAAGCGTGGTCTTACCGGAGCTCTCCGGTCCGTACACCTCGACGATGCGGCCCCGCGGAAGTCCTCCGATCCCCAGCGCCACGTCGAGGGACAGGGCCCCGGTGGGGATGGACTGCGTGTCGACCTGCGCGCCCTCGTCCCCCATGCGCATGATCGAGCCCTTTCCGAACTGGCGCTCGATCTGTGAGAGCGCTGAATCGAGTGCCTGTGTCTTATCCATCGGAAGCGTTCCTTTCACGGCTCTCCACGAGGGGAACCGTCATGAGCGGTCGGTAGATCGGGGGACTGACTCCGGTGATCTCAGAATGATAGAGGGAGATCCGGTCGATGTCGAACACATGTTCGTGTTCCTGCTGCGCGTACCTTCTCACAGGGGTCGGACGTCTGAATCGGGCGATGGTCACATGCGGCCGGAACGCCCGCATCCTCCGCCGGCCGACGATCCTGTCGACGACCCCGTCGATCCGTTCCGCATGGGCGGCCAGCCCTCCGTCCTCGTCGATCACGTCGACGAGGACGATCCGGGCGCCCCGCGCGTTCGGACGGGCGACGGACGGACCGAGTCGGACCCGGTGCACCGGCCCTCCCAGGACGTCGAACAGATCGGCCGCGAACGCGGATGTGCAGCAGGCCGCGGGAAGCCCCCCGATGAACCGCACCGTCACATGCAGGTTCTCGCGCGGAACCGTCCGCGCGCCGGGCAGGTCTCCCAGGGTCGCCGCACGAGCGGACAGCGCATCGCGCGCGTCGTCCGGCAGGTCGAGGGCGACGAAGAGCCGGTCGGTGGGAAGGACGCGCTGGAGCATGTACGCACCACCGTAGCCCGAACATCCGCACCGACCGCGCGATCGACGTGTCGGATCACCGTCGAAACCGCCACGATCCCCGCCCGTCCGTCACGGACATGCGGACACACCCTCCGTGATCGGTGTCCCTACCGGCCCAGACGCAGACGGAGCCGGTGCAGGGCCGCCGTGACGGCACGGCGCTGGATGACGTCACGCTCCGTGGCGAGGAAGTGGAAGTGCTGGGCATCCGCGCCGTCCGGCCCTGCCACGCCGATCCAGACCGTTCCCACCGGTTTCTCCTCGGTCCCGCCCTCCGGACCGGCCACCCCCGTGATCGACGCGCCCCATGTGGCCCCGGTCCGCGTCCGCACGCCCTGGGCCATCTGCGCGGCGACCGTTTCGCTGACCGCCCCCTCCGTCGCGATCGCGGCAGCGTCCACGTCCAGCGCACCGGCTTTCACCGCGTTCGAATACGCGATCACGCCACCGGCGAACCAGGCGGACGCCCCCGGACGGGACACGACCCGCGCGCCCAGCGCTCCGCCCGTGCACGATTCGGCGACGGCCAGACTCTCACCGCGCGCCACGAGGGCCTGGGCCACGATGTCGTCGACATGCCGTCCGTCGGCGGAGAAGAGCGCCCCGCCCAACCGGGCGTGGAGGTGATCCTGGACGGTGTCTGCTGCGTCCGCCGGGACCACCACCTCCAGCTCACCGTGGCGTGTATAGGTTCCGATCCGATCGACCACCGAACGCGACAGGCCGTCGAACGCGACGATGAGCTCGGCCTCCGTCACCCACCAGAGGCGGAGCGTCCTCTCACCACCGGTCCCCACGTCCGCCAGGGTGGCCGCCATCACGCCCGAGGCGCGCATGGCCCGCCACATCGGACGCAGCTCCGACGGTGGTCCCGGCAGGACGACGATGCACGCGCCGCCCGTGCGCAGCACGCATCCCGGTGCGGTTCCGACGGGCGGCAGAACGGTCGCTCCCGCCGGCACGAGCGCCTGTTTCCTCTGGGTGCGTTCGAAGTCGTCGTCCGAGAGCTTCACACGGCCTCGCAGCTGCTGGATCCGCGCGCGTACGAGCGCCGCGGCCTCGTCGTTCCACTCGAGCGGTACGCCCGCCACCGAGGCGACGGCCTCCATCGTCCGATCGTCGGCGGTCGGCCCGAGGCCACCCGAGACCACCACGATCGCCGCACCGTCGTCCACGGGCGCGCGAATGACCGCCACCAGACGCTCCAGCATGTCGCCGACGAACACCATCCGCTCGACGTCGCATCCCGCCGACCGGAGCTCCGCGGACAGGAACGGACCGTTCTCATCCCTGACCCGCCCGTCCAGCACCTCGTCACCGGTGACCACGATCGCCGCGCGGACACGACCGGATCGGGCCGTCGTCACGGGTCGACTTCGATTCGTCCGGGGCCGACGATGCGGAAGGACGTGACCCCGGACGGGATGGTCACGGGTGACTCGTCGATCGAAAGGGTGACCGCACCCGGGGCGCTGAGTTCGACCCAGACCGGAGGCGCCACCGTGAGCTCCTCGGCCCGATTGGGCTTCATCGCCGGGTTGATGATCAGAGGGCCGTCCGCCGACTCGCGGTGCACGCGCAACTCGACGCTCCGGTTCCGGGTGAGGAAGCGGAGGTCCATCGCCGGCTGGGAGATGACGCCCACCGGATCCTCCCGTGCGGGATCGGATCCGTGCGATCCGGTGGCGACCCAGAGGCCCACCGCACCGATCATCACCAGGAGCGAGAAGATGGCGAGCACGCGCCCCTCGCGGCTGCGCCGTCGCGACCGGTTGCGACGCAGGAACTCCTCGTAGGCCGTCTGTTCGCGGGGACGCTCGAACTGGGACTCGTACTGCTCGACGACGAGCCGTCCGTCCAGGCCCAGGTGGTCGGAGTAGGTGCGGAGGAAGCCGCGGACGTACGTCGGGCCGGGCAGCATCTCGAAGTGCTCCTCTTCGAGGGCACGCAGATACTTGCCACGGATCTTCGTGGCCGCCTCGCAATCCGTGATGTCGAGGTTCCGGCGCATCCGCGCCTCGCGTAAGGTGTTGCCGATTTCAAGCATGCAGCAGGGGTCCAGCCCTTCGGTACGACCGGAGCGGTCAGGCTAGCGAATACCCCGTGCCCGTCACGCGACCTCGGGCACGGTGTCCTCGCCGGCCTCGCCCTCGTCGGGCACCCGACGCAGAACGCGGTCCACCTCGGCCTCGCCGATGAGCACGGTCCGCGGCTTGGAGCCCTCGTGTCCCGAGATGACCCCCATCCGCTCCATCATGTCGACCAGGCGGCCGGCACGCGCGTATCCCACGCCCAGCCTCCGCTGCAACAGGGAGACGGACGCCGTTCCCTGGGCCACCACCAGTTCGACGGCCTTGCCGATCAGCTCGTCGGCGTCCGGATCGAGGGGATCCTCCTCCGGGACCTCCGGACGCTCCAGCAGGTCGTCGCGCATCTCCGGCTTGCCCTGCTCGCGCCAGTGATCGGTGATCGCCAGGATCTCCTCCTCCGACACGTATGCGCCCTGCAGACGCTGGAGCCGCGACGTGCCGATGGGCCGGAAGAGCATGTCGCCGCTTCCCAGCAGGCTCTCGGCGCCGGTGGCGTCCAGGATCACGCGGGAGTCGATCTGGGACGACACGGCGAACGCGATCCGGGACGGGACGTTGGCCTTGATCATCCCGGTGATCACGTCGACGGACGGACGCTGCGTCGCCAGCACCAGGTGGATGCCGACGGCGCGGCTCTTCTGCGCCAAGCGGATGATCGCGTCCTCGACCTCGGCCGGCGCGACCATCATGAGGTCCGCAAGCTCGTCGATGAGCACCAGGATCATCGGGATCGGCTTGTCGCCGCGCGCCGTGCGCGTCTGGTTCCAGTCCCGGATGTTGCGGGCACGGTCCTGCCCCATGAGCTCGTACCGGCTCTCCATCTCGCGCACGACGTTCTGGAGAACGGCGGATGCGTTCTTCATGTTCGTGACCACCGGAGTGAGGAGATGCGGGATGCCCTCGTAGTGGTTGAGCTCGACCTTCTTGGGGTCGATCAGGATGATGCGCAGATCGTCCGGGGTCGCGCGCAGCAGGATGGATGCGAGGACGACGTTCAGGCAGACGCTCTTACCGGTGCCCGTCGACCCGGCGATCAGGATGTGCGGCATCCGGGCGAGGTCCAGATAGACCGCGCTGCCGCCGATGTCGATGCCCAGCCAGGCCATGAGCGGCCCGGCGTTGTCCGGGAAGTCCCGGAAGATGTCCCCGAGGGTCACCAGGTTCGCGTTGGGATTGGCGACCTCGACGCCGACGGCCTGCTTGCCCGGGATGGGCGCCAGGATGCGGATCTCCTCGCGCGCCGCGAGCGCATAGGCCAGGTCGTCGCGAAGGGCCGTGACGCGGCTCACCTTGGTCCCGGGTGCGAGCTGCAGTTCGTAGCGGGTGACGCGGGGACCGCTGACGGCGTCGGTGACCTCGGCCTGCACGCCGAAGTGGCCGAGGGTCTCGACGAGCTGCTGGCTCGTCTCCTTGATGACCGACGCGGGCTGGGTGGTCTCACCCTCGGACCGCGCAAGGAGGCCGAGAGCCGGGGTGCGGTATCCGGAAGCCGCCGGCGACGCGGGCGACGCGCCCGTCCGCCGTGCCGTGCGCTTCGACTGGGTCCGGGGGATCATGCGCTCGGAGGTCGGCACGTCGTCGGACGACGGTGTGGCCGACGCCGGAGGTGGCGGGGGCACGGGATGCGACGTGGCCGTCGACGTGAACGTGTCCGACTCGCCGGCGGGCGGCTCGGCGCCCAGGGCCGGGGACGGCGGCATGCTGCCGACCGTCGAGAAGATGTCCGGGAACTGATCGGCTCCGTCGAGGGGCTCAGGGGTGGCCGCGTTCGGGCCCCGCCGCGACTCGGCGGCCGACGGAGAGCCCACCACACGAAGGGGTGGCACGTCCTGCTGACGTTCGTCGCGAAGCTGGCGCACCTGCTCACCCAGCCTCTGGCCTCCCTGGACGGCCCCGACGGTGACCTTGCGCGCGCCACGTCCGACGACCCGGCCGGCGACGGCCGCGCTTCGGCCCGAGCTTCGGAGGACCAGAGAGAGCGAGGCGCCGGTCACCAGGATGGTTCCGGCGATGAGCGCGAGCACCACAAGGATCGTCGTGCCGATATCACCGACGGCGGTGCCGGTCACGAAATACTGCGCCTCACCCAGGATCCCGCCCCGGCCACGCATGACGGTCGGGTCGAACCAGTCGGTGCGCGTGCGGCCGCCGAGACCGAGGGAGCCCGCGGCGAGAGCCAGTGCCCCCGCGCAGGTGAGGACGATCGCACCCGCACGGAACGGAGCCCTGCGGAGGATCTCGTGGTCGAAGATGAGGGCGATCCCGGCGGCCACCAGCACCAATGGCGCTAGCGCGACGCCCCGCCCGACGAGGGTGCGCACGCCGTTCTCGAGCCCCTCGCCCACCGGTCCGACCGACACCCCCACGAACAGGGTGAGGGCGAGGAACGCTCCGAGGCCGAGCAGCCCGAGGCCGATGATCTCCCGTCGTTGCATCGCGGTGCGCTCGTTCGCGCGCCGCGAGGCCGTCTTCTTCCGTCTGCGTGCTGCCGTCGTGGTCGGTGCCATGAATCCTCGTGTGTCGAAAGCGGGCGAGCCCTCTCGGATACTGAGCTTGGCCATCGCTCCCCGATCTCCTGCCGAGGCACCGCGGGATGTGACACGACGTCCCCTCGGCCTCCACGGACCTCATCACCGACCACGAGGTGATGGGTCTCGCCGGATCCCTGACGCACGGCGACGGATCGGGGCCATGCACGCGGCCGCCGGCCACGATGACCGGTCGGCGCAACGGCATCGGCGACCATCCGCACCACGGCGCCGCGATCATGCGGTGGTCGGTGCTCAAGGTTGCGCCGCCGCATGACGATGATGAGGCTGATGCGTTGCCTCCCTCTTCGCACACCGGCACTACTCGTGCCGTTCGTCGTCCTCATCGTGCTGCTCGGATCCATCGGGATCGCACACGCGACGACCGACCCCGCGAGCGTGCGTCCCGAGACGCTGCCGGGTCTTCCCGACGGTACGACGACGAGCGACCAACCCGCGGCCGTCCTGCCCGCACGGACACGGGAGGCCGTCGACGCGGGAATCATGAAGGTCGCGATCCGCGACTTCACCGCGGGTGGCGTAACCGTCGGGCGCGAAACCATCGCGACGTTCGACGATCCGTCCTTCGGCCCGGAGATCCTGAGCGGCTTCACCGCCGGCCTCGGCGCACCCGCCATCGAGCGCGACGGGTACAGCATCTGGCGCGGACAGGTGTCGGCCGACGGCACCATGGCGCTCAACGGCATCGGTGTCACCGGAGACGATGGCATCGTGTTCCTCGCGCTCGCGGCCACCGTCGAGCTCACCGACGAGCAGCTGATCGCGGTTGCGGAGTCCTACCGGCCCCAGTTGGCCATGGCGGGGCCGTCCGGGTCCGCCGGTGCGGGTTCCGGATCCGGCTCTCCCCTGGTGAACGTGTTCGTCATCCTGTTGGCGGCGGGCATGATCGCCGCCGTGATCCGGTTCTCACGGCGCACGTCCGACGAGGGCGACGCACCACCCGAGCCGGCCGACCCCGCGGAGTCCGCGGCGACGGTCGTCTGACCGGCGCCTTGACCACGGACGACCGCACCCGACACGGCCCTGAGGCCGCTGGTGCCAGGCACCAGCGGCCTCAGGCACCACCTGCCCGTCGACCGGAAAGCCGCGGATAGCAGGCTGAACATGGAATCGGACCGGAACAGGTGATGCCGCTGGTGCCAGGCACCACCGGCATCACCCCCGCGCTCACGAACCGGGTGGCCGGCGCCGTTCACCCCCTCACCCGGACCCCCGCATCCCCTGACGGACGTGCGGTAGCGTTCACGCCCGTGAACGGATCCGACGCGACGACGCACCCACCCGGCAGGACCACCAGGACGGGGGTGTGATGTGAACGACGCCCGGTACCAGCTCGTCGAACGCGGCTACGGAACGCATCAGGCGCTGCTCGACCTCATCCGCGACCGCGGCCGGCTGCTCGACGTCGGTGCCGCCGGCGGATACATCTCGGCCATCGCCCGCGACACCAAGGACGTCCGCCCTGTGGCGGTCGACATCTCCGCGTCATCCTGCGAGACCTGCCGGGAACGGGGGCTGACGACGATCGAGGGCGACGTCGTGGACCTGATCCGGGACGGGGCGCTCGAGGACCATGCGCCCTTCGATCAGGTGCTCTTCGCCGACGTCCTCGAGCACATCTACGACCCGTCGACCGTGCTCGTGGCCGTCCGCCAGCTGCTCGCGCCGGGCGGATCGATCATCGTCTCCCTCCCCAACATCGCGTACCTCCTCGCACGGCTCCGTCTGCTGGCGGGTGTCTGGCGCTACACGGACACGGGCATCTTCGACCGTACGCACGTCCGTTTCTTCACGCGCGCCACGGCCACCGAGATGCTCGCGGACGCCGGGTTCGACGTCGTACGCGAGATCCCGATCGGACCGGCCGGGTATCTGGTCGGGCGCCGAGGTGTCCCCCTCACCCGCTTGCGACCACAGGTCCTCGCCTCGCAGCTGGTCTTCGAGGCCGCGCCGCGGGAGACCGCCTCGCTCTCAGCCGCCTGAGATCGCGGCCGGCGCCTCGGCACGGGTCGCCGACCGGACGTCGACGCGGGAGAGCATCACCGAGACCATCCGCTGATCGTCCGTCTCGGTGACCGATCCCACGCGCACCGGCCCCGGCGTCGTCTCGACCGTGAGCGACGAGATCCCCGCGGGAGCCGAAATGTCGAAGCCCACCACGGTGCCGTCCGGGGACACCGACCGGTTGAACACGATGCGGTCACCCTGACGGATCGTCAATCGCCGCGGGGTCGCGAAGCTGTACGCCCGGAGATCGACGGTCACCGACACGGGTGCGTCAGAGGGGTTGTAAACGTCGATCGTGCCGGTACCGGTCTCGAGCCATCGCTGCGGAGCCAGGTCAACGCCGAAGGGGTCGACCGGCCCGAAGCCGTCGGCCGGTGCCGCGACGGCCGGCGCCGGGTCCGCGATGATGCGGTAGAGCTCGTCCGTCCCCCAGCGTCCGACCCGGCGGAAGCCGGGAGCGAGACGCTCGCTCGTCCCCTCGGGCATCTGGGCCGTGTGGAGCACCATCCATCGTGCGCCCAGCGCGGCGAGAGCCCGGGGCGTCGCGGGGTCGGCCGGGTTCCGGAGGTCCGTGTTCAGCGCGAACCCGATGCCGCCGTCACGCCCGCCGTTGATCAGGGGCCGTCTCGCGGCCTCCGTCTGGAAGATGTACCCGAGATGGGTCCCAGTGATGGGCGCCGCCAGCGGATACTCGACGCGCGGCGCGGCATCCGGCTCGTCGCCCAGCGCGCGGTAGACGGCCGGCGCTTCGGCGGAGAAGTGCACCGTCCGGGCGTCGAGATCGAAGGCGACGAGGCCGATGAGGAGCAGCGCGACCACCGGGACGACGGCGGGTGGCACACGCCGGAACACGGCCACGGCGCCGATCGCCGCCAGAATGGCGACACCGAGCATCACGACCGCGAAGAGGCGCGAGTAGACCCGCCAGGGTTCGGCGACGACCGAGATGACGTTCGCGGGGGTCGGCACGCGGATCCCGAGGACGTGCACGTGGGCCGGCAACGACACGATCAGGCCGGCCAGCACGATCGTGAGACCGAGCGCGGCGGTCCACGCGGGGACACCCCGGCGACGACGGACGAGCATGACGACCACGCCGACGAACGCCAGCAGGATCATCGACCAGCCGACATAGAGCGCCGTCTCGCCCAGGTTGCTCCCATGGAGGCGTGCGCCGAGGAATCCGCCCGACCGATCACCGAAGACCGGGTGGCGGTAGCTCGGCACGAGCCACTCCCACCAGCGTGCCCCGTAGGTGTAGATGTCCAGGGGCGACCGTGTCCCGGCGAGGGCATCGTCGATCTTCCCTGCCTGGGTGACGGCGACGATGGCCTGCGGGATGAGGACGACGACGAACACGCCCGCGACGATCCCGGCCCGGCGCAGCGCCGCGACGACACGTTCCCGACGGCGCCGCAGCAGGGCCGCCCCCGCATCCGCGATGATGAACGCGGCCACGAGCGTCCCCGCGAAGAGCGTGATGTAGGTGTTCGTGTAGGCGGCCGCGGCGAGACCGGCAGAGGTCAGGAGCCATCCCGCACCGACCCGTCGTCCCTCGCGCACGAGCAGGAGCCCCAGGACGATCATCGGGAGCGACCACAGATGGGTGAAGTGATAGTGGCCGTGCGCGCGTTCCAGGATCCAGGGGTTGAAGCCGAACGCCAGACCGGCGATGAACGCGGCGAGCGAGTTCCGTGTGATGTGGCGGCACAGGACGAAGCAGGAGAACGCCGACAGCGTCAACCCCGCGATCACCATGACGTTCCACGCGACCACGGCGCTACCCGATACGAGCGCGATCAGCTGTGCCGCGCCCTCGACGACCACCTGGGGCAGCGACGTGACCCCGGGCAACGGGACGCCGAACGGCGCACCCTCCAGAGGCGTGACCATGTTGGAAAGCGGCCCCACGCCGAGTTCGTCGCGGTACCGGAGGAGGGCGATGTTCCCGCTCGCGTCCCCGGGCGTGCCGAACACCAGCGACGTCAGATGTGCGGGGACCGGCCACGTCCGCCAGACCGCGAACATCAGGTACGCGACGAACGCTCCGGCGTACGGGATGACGGCGCGCAGTCGGGCGTCGCGCGCTCTCCCGGCCACCGGCTCCTCTCCGTCGACGGGTGCGACGGGCGCGGTGTCCGTGGCCGAGAGGCCGCTCTCTCCGTCGGCGCCCGCCGACGGAGAGGGGTCGTCCGTTCCCTGCGGATCAGGGACCGGCATGGTCAGACCTCGACGACGACCGGCAGCACCAGCGGCCGCTGCCGCGCGCGCTTCCAGACCAGCGACGCCACGGCGTCGTGAAGCAGACGGTTCAGCATGTCCGTCTCGGTGACCGACGCGTTGAGGCTGCGCTCCGCCTCGTCGCGGATAACCTCGACGAGCTCGTCGGTGGCCGCACCGAAGCCGCGCGTGATCACGTCCACGTCTCCGACCGGTGATCCGTCGCTGGATGAGACGGTGGCGACGACAAGAATGAGGCCGTCCTCGGACAGGTGACGACGGTCGCGGAGAATGCCGTCGGCGACATCCGCGATGCCCAGCCCGTCGACATAGATGAGTCCGATGTCGTGGTGGTCGACGACGGCGGCCGAGTCCTTCGTCACCTCGAGCACGTCGCCGTTGTCGAGACGGAAGATGTCGGCGGCGTCGATGCCCACGCTGCGACCGAGGGCGGCGTGCGCCTTCTGATGCCGGGCCTCACCGTGGATGGGCGCGAAGAACCGCGGTCGCGTCAGACGGAGCATGAGCCGGAGCTCATCGGCCGCGGCATGTCCGGAGACGTGGACGGGCGCGGCGTCCGGGCTCACCACCGTGGCACCCGAGCGGATGAGGCGGTTCATCGTCTCGTTGACCGCGATCTCGTTGCCCGGCACGATGCGAGAGCTGAAGATGACCGTGTCGGTGGGCGTGATCGTCACCTGATGGTGGTCGCCGTACGCCATGCGCCGCAGCCCGGAGAGGGGCTCACCCTGGCTGCCGGTCGTCACGATGACGAGTTCGTCGTCCGGCTTCTGGTCGATCGCCTTGATGTTGATGAGCACGTCAGCCGGCACGCGGACGATGCCGAGGTTGACGGCGATGTTGAGGTTCCGCAGGAGTGAACGTCCCACGAGCGCGACGTAGCGACCGTCGTGATGTGCCGCGTCGAGGACCTGCTGCACCCGGTGTATGTGCGACGAGAACGCGGTGACGATGACGCGGCCCGGCGCCTGGGCGAACTGACGGCGCAGTTCGGGTCCGACCCCGCGTTCCGGCGCGATGGTGCCGGGGACCTCCGCGTTGGTGGAGTCCGACAGGAGGAGCAGGATGCCCTCGTCACCCAGACGAGAGAGCGCGGCGACATCCGTGGGCTCGTTGTCGATGGGCGCGTGGTCGAACTTGAAGTCGCCGGTGTGGAGCACGTTGCCCACAGGGGTACGCAGGGCGACGGCGACGCAGTCGGGGATGCTGTGCGAGACCCGGATGAACTCGGCCTCGAACGGCCCCAGCGTGCGACGGTCGCCGGGGGCGACCTCGATGAGCTCGACGTCGCCCAGCCGGTGTTCGTCGAGCTTGCTCTTGACGAGCGCCAGCGTGAACTTCGTACCGATGATCGGCACGCGCCCGACCGTCTTGATGAAGTACGGGACGGCACCGATGTGGTCCTCGTGACCGTGGGTCACGACGAGGGCCTCGATCTGGTCGTGGCGTCCCTCGAGCACCTCGAAGTCCGGAAGGACGAGGTCGACGCCGAGCTGATCGTGCGTGGGGAACTTGACCCCGCAGTCGATGACGACGATTCGTCCGTCGTGCTCGATCAGATAGTGGTTCTTGCCGATCTCCCCGACGCCGCCGACGG
>CAYSVH010000018.1:0-36955 GCA_964434425.1 uncultured Bifidobacteriaceae bacterium
GGCTCCCCGCAGCGGTAGCGGCGCTTGCGCCACACCAGGCGCGTCGGGCGGCCGAACACCGGCAGATCACGCAGCTCGACCACCATCCGATCATGCGCCGTCGCCACCGTCCCGCAGCCCGGGCAGCCGACACGACGACCGGTCGTCTCGATGCGGATGATCACCTCCGCCGCGGTCTCCTCGACCGCCAACACCCGGAACCCATCCAAGCCCAAAAGCGCCTCCGCGAGGCCGGTAACGTCACTCATCGTCGGGGGTCTCCTCTCACCGTCGCAGTCGTAGAACAACCGCAACGATGGCAGCGACCCCCGACCCCTCACAACGACGCTTCAGCAACCCCCAATCCCCACTCCAACCGGAAGAGCCTGTTTGCCCACAGTTTATTTACGCCTGGCGGTTTTAGTCAGTGGGACATCTCGGGCCGAAGGTCATCCAAAACCGTCATATGAACCGTTAAAAGCTGTCGGTATCGATCGATGCTTGCTGAGAGTCCATCGGTGCGTTCGGTAGGGTGCCGCGATCAAGGCCCCCGGTCTCGTTACCGATAACCCGAAGGAGCCATGGCAGCCGACGCTCCCGCACTTCCGCCCGCCCGTATCCTCGTCTACGCGCGGGAGTTCAACTTCAACGGTTCCCGCCTCGCGGGGCCCAGCGGTCTGTGGCGTATGCAGGTGCGCAACATCGGCGAGGACGACCACGATCTGGCCGTCCGTCGTGCCGACGGGGTGACCATCGCCCGGAGCCCGATCGCGCTGCCGCGCACGACGCAGGCTGTCCGTGTCCGTCTGAAGCCCGGGCGCTACACGCTGTACTGCCGTGTCGCCGGCCACGAGGCGCTGGGGATGAAGGCGCCTCTGATCATCCGCAAGCCCAAAGTGAGGACCACCGCACCGTGAGCGCGAAGAAGATCCTGACGGCAAAGAAGCCGGCTCCGAAACCGAAGAAGCGCGTCGGTCCCGCGCCGATCGATCCGAAGGCCCGCCAGCGCGTGGAGCGCCTCTACTGGCGCGCCGGTTTCGGCGCGTTGCCGCGCGAGGTCAATGTCCTGGCCCGTCAGCCGCTCCCGAGAGTGATCAACGGGCTCCTCACACCGCGCGGTCCCCAGCTGTCGGGTCCGCCCGCGAAGGTCAACGGCCGGCCCATCGACCCCCTCAACGAGTGGGGTCACGACGTGCTCTGGTGGCTCGACCGGGCGGTCCGTGGGCGTCATCCGCTGGCGGAGCGGATGACGTTGAACTGGCACGACCACTTCGGCGTGTCGAACGGCAAGGTCGGCGACGCCAAGCTGATGCTGCGGCACTACACCGCCCTCCGCACGAACTCCCTCAAGACGTTCCGGGGGCTGGCGCAGGCGATGGTGCGCGACCACGCCATGCAGCGCTTCCTCGACCTCAGCAACTCCCACAAGCGCGAGCCCAATGAGAACTTCGCCCGCGAGCTGTTCGAGCTGTTCACCCTCGGTGTCAACAACGGCTATACCGAACGCGACATCCGTGAGGCGGCCCGTGCCTTCACCGGGTTCACCTACAGCTGGAACCAGCGCCGATTCGGGTTCGACCGTGAGCGTCATGACGACGGCATCAAGACGATCTTCGGCAAGCGGGGGCGGTTCAACGCGGGTCAGGTCGTCGACCTGGCCATCAATCATCCGCGCCACGCGCCGTTCATCTGCAAGAAGCTGTGGAGCTACTTCATCCCCCGGCCGTGCCCGCCGGCGACGCTGCGCCAGATGGTGACCGCGTACCGGAAGAGCCGGACGCAGATCAAGCCGGTACTGTCGATCATCCTGCGCCACCCTGCGTTCTACGCGAGCCTCAACGAGCCGGACCAGGTCAAGCCCCCGCTGGTCTTCGCCGCCGGCATGCTGCGCAAGACGGGCCAGTTCGTGACGGTCCGCGACTGGATCTGGCTCCTGGACGACATGGGCCAGCAGCCCTTCCATCCGCCGAACGTGAACGGATGGGATCAGGACGAGGCATGGATGACGACCGCCGCCGCGCGCGCACGATTCCAGGCGGCATCGCGCGTGGTCCGCGACATGAACATCAAGGACGGATCGATCGCGAAGGCACAGACGCCGAAGGTGGCCATGGATCGCGCCATGGCGACGACGGGCCATCCCTGGATCGGCCCCCAGACGCGGGCGGCGCTCCAGCGCTTCGCGCGCACGAGTGTGGCGGGCCGCGACCGCCCGTGGGAGGTCAAGCACTACTTCCCCGAGCGGCAACGCGTACTGCGGCACATGCTTCTGTCCGGCCCCGACGCACAGGTCTGCTGATGTCTGAGAATCCCCGCGGTTGCAGCGACTGGCACCATTCGCGCAGAGAACTCGTCGGCCGTATGGCCGACGCCATCATCCCGATGCCGGGCGAACCCCTCGATGAGGGCGGCTCGGCGCTTGCGCAGGACGCGCGCGGCATCACGCGGCGGAAGGCGCTCGTGGGCGCGGGAGGCCTGGCCGTCGCCTGCTCGGTCCTCCCGAAGTTCGGCGCGCGCGGACTCTTCGAGGCCGCCACCGCCCAGGCCGCGTCGGATCCCAACCACCGGATCCTCGTCTCCGTCTATCTGGACGGGGGCAACGACGGTCTCAACACGCTGATCCCGCTGGCCGACCCGCAGTACCGCACCTACCGCTCCCGCATCGGGATCTCCGGATCCGAGGCGCTCCCTGTGTCCGGCACCTCGTTCGGATGGCATCCTAGCCTGGGCGGCATCAAGCAGCTCCACGACCAGGGCAAGGTCGCGGTGCTTCCGGCCGTCGACTACGCGAACCCCGACCTCAGTCACTTCAACTCGCAGATCTTCTGGCGCACCGGTGTGGCCGGGCCCACCCTGGATCCGACGGGCTGGCTGGGGCGCGCCATCGACCACATCGGGAACACCGAGAACCCCCTTCAGGCGATCAGCATGGGCTGGGGACTCGACCCCATCCTCCTGTCGCGCAAGGCCCCGGTCGCCACGGTCTTCAACCCCGCCGACTTCGGCTTCAGCATCCCGGACGTCTGGAGCACCGACACGGCCCTGAGGCCCTACCGCGGTGCCGTGCGCGGCGCCAAGAGCTCGGCGCGCCGGTCCGCCCAGCGGGCGTTCCGCGGTGCGATCAGGGTTTACGACGCGCTGGGCGGTCTGAGGGCCGAGGGGAAGAATCCCCCGCCTCCGCCCGTCGCCTATCCGGAGAACGTCCGCGTCGGTCAGGGTCTTCGGAACCTGGCGCGCATTCTGGGTGCGGGTCTCGGTACCCGGATCGCCACGGTGACGCAGAGCGGATACGACACGCACGACCGGCAGACCGAGACCCATCCCGCACTCCTGAAGGGCCTGTCCGACTCACTCCTCGCGTGGCAGGCCGATCTGGACGCCCGCGGCCTGTCGGACCGCGTCCTCACGGTCGTGTGGAGCGAGTTCGGCCGACGCGTCAAGGACAATGAGTCGAACGGCACGGATCACGGCGCCGGTGGGCTGGTCCTCGTCATCGGCAACCGCGCCAACGGGGGAATCCAGAGCGAGTTCCCCGGTCTCAGCCGCCTGGACCGCCAGGGCAACCTGCTGGTCACGACCGAGTTCCGGAACCTCTACGCGAGCCTTCTTGAGCAGTGGCTGGGCGTGCCCGGACCCACCATCATCCGCGGCGTCGACCCCCGGCGCATCCAGCTCGTCAGGTAGTCGCGGACCCGTCGCGGGGCGCGGTGTATCCCGGTCGGCGTGGGAGCGGGTCGTCGAAGCCGCGGCCGGGTGGGGCTCCGCACGGTTCATGGCGGGGGACGCCCAAGATCCCCTGCCCGGAGCGCTGATCCATCTCCGGATGGTGTTGCGTCGACGCCCCCCCTGCGGAGTCGATCCAGCGGTGATGCGTTCGTGCCGTGGTCAGGTCGCGCAAGTCCGGTGCCAGGCACTTAACTTGCGCGTGGCAGATGGCACGAACACGAATCACCTGCACGATCCGCACTTCTGAACCGGAGCAGAAGCGTGCGCAAGTCCGGTGCCTGGCACCGGACTTGCGCGATCTGACCATGCCGGGTGTGCGAATGGGAGGATGTGCGGGTGCCGGTTCCGTCCTCCGCCGATCCCCGTCCTCTTCCCGCGCTTCGGCATCCGGGGGCGTGGCGCGACGTGCCGATCGAGGATGTCGACGAACCCCTGGTCGCGGTGGCGGACATCGGCGGCCGGGTCATCGACGACCCGCAGTACTTCCGGTGGGGACTGCCCGGGGCCCGGGAGCGATCCCTCATCCGCGAGGGTGTCGCGCACCGCCTGGCACGCGTCGCCGAGGGCCTCCCCGCCGGTCTGACGCTCCTGGTCTGGGACGGGTGGCGCTCCTTCGCGACCCAGAATGCCCTCTACACCGACTGGCGCGGACAGCTTGCCGAGCAGCACCCGGACTGGACCGCCGAGCGCCTGGACGCCGAGACCGCGCGATACGTCAGTGTGCCCAGCGCCGACGCCCGGCGGCCGGCGCCCCACATCACGGGCGCCGCCGTCGACCTGACGCTGGCCGACGACAACGGCGACCCGCTGGACCTCGGCACGAACTTCGATGCGTTCGTCCCCGAGGCCGGCGCGATGGCACTGGAGGACACGTCGGGTCCGGCGCGTGACCTGCGCCGCCTGCTCTTCTGGTCGATGATCGAGCAGGGGTTCACCGCCTACGTCGAGGAATGGTGGCACTTCGACTTCGGCGATCAGTTCTGGGGTTCCATCCTCGGGCGGTCCGCGCTCTACGGCCCCGCGGACCCCGGGGGATGAGCGGCCTCACGACCCGCCAGCGCCAGCTCCTCGTCCTCGCCGTCGCCTCTCAGGCGTCGATCTCGATCGCATCGTGGGGGCTCGGGGCGCTCGGTCCCGAGCTGGCCGAGACCTTCCACCTCTCCGCCGCCGGACTGGGCGCCGTCCTCGCCGCGGGCTTCATCGGCAACGCCCTCATCCTGATCCCGGCCGGCACCCTCGTCGACCGCAACGGCCCCCGCGGTCCGCTCATCGTGGGCGGCCTCACCTCGGGGGCGTGCCTCGTCCTCGCGGGCTTCGCGCCGTCGGCGCCCCTGGTCGGCGGAGCCCTCTTCCTCTACGGGCTCACGGCGGCGTTCGTCGCGGTGGCCGGAACGGTGTCCGTCTTCCACGGCTTCGCCCCCGATCGGCGCGGCATGGCCCTCGGCTTCCGGCAGATGGCCGTGTCGGCCGGCGGTCTCATCGCGGCGGGTCTGCTGCCCGGCCTCGCCGCGATCGGGGGCGTGCGGCTGGCGCTGGTCACCGCCGGGGTCCTGGCCGCCCTCTTTGCCACGCTCTTCGGTCTGGCGTCACCACGCGGGGCGCTTCACCGCGACGACCGGGGCCGGCGCGACGTGCGCGGCCTCTTCCGGGTGCCCTCCATCTGGCGGCTCGTCGCGATCTCCGCCGTGCACGTCTCGGCGCTCGCCGCGGTGCTCAACTTCTCGGTCCCCGCCATCCGCGACCAGGGTCGGTCGGCCGTCGTCGGCGCCGTCCTGTTCGCGGTCGTCAGCGTGTCGGCGATGGCGTCACGCCTCTTCTGGGGCCGCGTCGCGGATCTGGGTGCGGGGACCCGTCGTCGGGCCTCGCTCCGCGACGTCGGAATCGTCACCGTGATCGGCGCCGTCGCATACTGGGCCGTCGCTCCGGCGAACCCCCTGCTGGCGCTCCCGGTCATGTTCGTGTTCGCCTTCGGCGCGATGGGCGCGAACGGCGTGCTGTACCTGATCGCCGGAGAGATGGCGGGCCCTGCCCGCGCGGGACAGGCCGTCGGTCTGATCTCGATGGTCCTCTTCGGCGTGGGCGGGGCCATCTCACCGGCGCTGGGAGCCCTCGCGGACACGTTCGGCTACCGCGCGCTCTGGCTCGTGGCGGCGGGATTCGGCGTCGCCAGCGTCCTGCTCACGCTGGGGCTTCCCCGGGGCGGACGAACCGCCGCCGCGGGCGGGCGGAGCACCTGAATCCCGCGAGACCGTCTAGCATTGCCGGGTGTCCACCGCACCCGTCGCACGTCCCGCGGAGGGACTGGCGATCGTGCCGGCGCTGTTCGGCCTCGTCAAGTTCGCCCACACGGTCTTCGCCCTGCCCTTCGCCCTCGCCGGTGCGCTTCTGGCCCGGATGGCCATGCCGCCATGGGCGACCATCGGCTGGATCGTCCTCGCCATGGTGGGGGCGCGGTCGCTCGCCATGGCCCTCAACCGGCTGATCGACGCACGTATCGACGCGGCCAACCCCCGTACCGCCACCCGCGAGATCCCCAGCGGCCGGCTCTCGCGACGCCAGGTGCTCTGGTTCTGCGCCGCGTCCCTTGCGGCGCTCCTCGTGGCCGTGAGCCAGCTGCCGCGCCTCACCTGGTATCTCTGGCCGATCCCCGTGGCGCTCTTCGCCGTCTACCCGTACATGAAGCGGGTCAGCTGGACGTGTCATCTCGTGCTCGGCCTCTCGATCGGCATCGCGCCCATCGGCGGCTGGATCGCGGTCACGGGCGACGTGGCCGTAGCGCCCTTCATCCTGTGGGCGGCGGTGGCGGCCTGGGTGGCCGGGTTCGACATGCTCTACGCGCTGCTCGACGTCGACTTCGACCGTGAGACCGGCATCCGGAGCGTGCCCGTGCGCTTCGGCCTGCGCGGCACCCTGTGGTGGTGCCGGATCCTCCACCTCGTGTCCGCGATCGGGCTTGTCGTCGTCGGCGTCCTCGTCGACGCTGGCCGGGTGTACTTCGTCGGTGTGGCTCTCTGCATCGCCGTCCTCCTCTGGGAGAACGTCGCGGTCCGGCGCGGTGATCTGCGCAAGGTCGCGTTCGCGTTCGGCGTGATGAATGGCGTGGTGTCGCTGCTCTTCTTCGCCGTCGTCTGCCTTGAGGTGGCGGTCCGCTGATCATCGGCCGCCGACTCGTCAAGACGTACGGACTCCGCCGCGCCCTCGACGGCGTGGACTTCGATCTCGCGGACGGCGAGCGCGTCGCGCTGGCGGGCCCCAACGGCGCCGGCAAGTCCACCCTCCTGCGCATGCTGGCCACCCTGCTCTCGCCGGAATCCGGTGAGCTCGAGGTGCTGGGCCAGAAGCTCCCGTCACGGGCGGACCGGGTTCGTGGCCGCATCGGATACCTCGGGCACGACCCGGGCGTCTATCTGGACCTGACCCCGCTCCAGAACCTCGAGCTCTTCGCCGACCTCTACGGGGTCCCCGACCGTGATCGCCGCATCGAGGAGCTCCTCGAGTTCGTCGATCTCATCCATCGCGCCCACGACGTGACCCGCACGTTCTCCCGCGGGATGGTCCAGCGCCTCGGTCTGGCACGCCTCCTCCTCCACGACCCGGTGCTGCTCCTCCTGGATGAGCCGTTCTCCGGGCTGGACGCCCTGGGCGCCGACCTTCTGGACGGTGTCCTCACGGAGGAGGGGCGATCCGCCGTGATCGTCACCCACGACCTCGACCGCACGCTCACATGGGCGAACCGCATCGTCGTCCTGAACCGAGGACGCCTCAGGGGCGCGCTCGACCCCGGTGTGAGCGACGGACCCGCGCTTCGCGACCGCTACCGCGAGCTCGTTGCATGAGGCCGTCCCGTCTGCGGCAGTACCGCGCGCTGGTCGTGAAGGACCTCCGCCTCGAGATGCGCACACGCGACACCTTCGTGGTGATGGCGCTCTTCGTCGTGATCGCCATGGTGATCCTGCAGTTCGGGTTCGGCGTGCGCGAGCGCGACCTCTCGCGGTTCATCGGCGGGATGCTGTGGGTGCCGCTGGCCTTCGCCGCCGTCCTGGGCGTCGGACGCAGCTACGTGCCCGAACGGGAGCAGCGGGTGCTCGACGTGCTCCTGGTGGCGCCGCTCTCGCGCTTCGTGATGCTCCTGGCGCGCGCCACGTCCATCGTCGCCTACCTGCTGGCCGTCCAGATCATCGCCATCCCGCTGGCGGGCATCTTCTTCGTCCGCGACGGCTACTGGCCGGAGGTGGGGTGGATCCTCCTCGCCGCCATCGTCGCGGACATCGGCATAGGAATCCTCGGGACGTTGGTCTCCGCCATGGCCGTTTTCACCCGTGCGCGCGAGCTGGTCATGCCCGTGATCTTCCTTCCTCTCCTGCTTCCCATCGTCATCGCGAGCGCGGGAGCGACGTACTGCGTGGTGGTGTCGAACGACATGGCCCAGTACCGCGATTTCGTGCTGTTCCTCGGCGGCTTTGCGGTACTCTTCGCCCTCGTGGCCTACGCAACATTCGATGCCGTCTTCGATGACTGAGGCGAACGGAACGGCCTCCCGACCGGGTTCCGGAGCCGCCGTCTGGGCACTGGCCGCGGCCGTGCTGATGGCCGGTGGGATCGCCGGCGCGTTCTGGATCGCTCCCGACGACGTCGAGGGTGACATCCAGAAGCTGCTCTATCTGCATGTGCCGGTGGCGCTGGTGTCGCTCCTCGCCTTCGGCGTGGCGTGCGTCGCCGCCATCCTCCAGCTGCGCAACCCGAAGGAGCACCTCGACGACGTCGTCGTGGTGTCGATCGGCCTCGGGCTGCTCTTCGTGGTCCTCACCATCATCTCCGGGTCGATCTGGGCCCAGGGATTCTGGGGCACCTGGTGGCGGTGGGAGGATCCCCGTCTGGTCACCTATCTGATCATCGGGCTCATCTACGCTGCGTTCTTCGTGCTTCGTTCCTCGACGGAGGAGGCACAGCGGGCACGTTTCTCGGCGATCTTCGCCACCGTGGCGTTCGTCTCGGTGCCGCTGTCCTTCTACGCCGTCCGCCAGGCACAGGACACCGTCCATCCGATTGCGATCAGCTCGGACGGCCTGCACATCGACGGCGAGATCGCCGTCTGGCTCGGCGTCTGCCTGGTTGCCGTCTCCGTGCTCTTCGTCGCGCTGCTCAAGCTCGAGCTCATCCAGCGCAACACGGAACGTCGACTCCAGAGGCTTCGTGCCGCACTGGAGGAGTCCTCGTGACACCGGCTCCGGCCCCCATCCCCAGGAGAATCAGTCGATGAACGACTACGTCGTCGCCGCCTTCGTGGTCGTGTGGTTCGTGTTCCTCATCTATGTCGCGGCGCTTGCGATGCGGTCCGCGCGGACCAACCGCGAGGTCCAGTTGCTCACGCGCCTCGTCGAGCGACGGAGCGAGGAAGCGTCCGAGGGGTCGAACACCCCCTGACGGTCGGCCCTTGTCGCATGCCGGGGCAGAACCTCCGGGATGCGGGGAGTAGAGTGGGGGCTCGGTGGATCAGAGACAAACAATGAACCTGGTTGTCGTCGGGCTGTCCTACCGGACCGCACCGATCGAGCAGCGGGAGAAGGCGTCCCTGACCGACGCGGCTGCGCGCAACGTCATGCGTGCGCTGCGGTCGGAGCCGTCGATCCTCGAGGCCGTCGCCATCTCCACCTGCAATCGCACCGAGGTCTACGTCCGCACGGACGACGGGGTCGCCGCGGAGGACGTCATCAGCCAGGTGCTGGTCGACGTCACCGGCATCTCCAGCGGAGAGCTCGACTGTGCGCGCTACACGTACCGCGACCGCCGCGTGGTCACCCATCTGCTGCGGGTCATCGCCAGCCTGGACGCCATGGTCATCGGCGAGAGTGAGATCCAGGGGCAGGTTCGCGAGGCCTTCGAGCGCGCCCGCGAGGAGGACGCCGTGGGCCCGATCCTCGACCAGCTCTTCCGTCACGCCATCGCCACCGGTCGCCGCGTGCGCACCGAGACGGCGATCGGAGCGGGGAGCGTCTCGGTCGCGTCGGTGGCCGTCGACCTCGGGATCGAGGGGGGCACCGACCGGCTGAGCGGCCGCCATGCGCTTCTCATCGGTGCCGGTGAGATGGGCGCCGCCACGGCAGCGGCACTCGTCGAGGCCGGTGTGGGGCAGCTCACCGTCTGCAATCGCACGGTGTCCACGGCCCGCGAGCTCGCCAACGAGATCGGCGGTGCCGGTATCTCGTTCGACGGGCTGGACACGGCCCTCGTGACGGCCGACATCGTGATCTCGTCGACGGACGCTCCGCACCACATCCTCGGTCACGGGGACGTCGAGCGTGCCATGCGCGCCCGTCCGGGTCGGCCGATGGTCCTCATCGACATCGCGGTTCCACGCGATCTGTCGTCCGACATCGCCGATGTGCCCGGTGTCGTGCTCTATGACATCGATGACCTGGAACGGGTGGTCGAGGTCAACCGCGCCGAGCGGATGCGCGAGGCCTCACATGCCGAGGGCATCGTCATCGCCGAGGTCGAGCGGTTTCAGAACTGGCAGAAGGGACTCACCGTGACCCCCACCATCGCCTCGCTCCGCACCCACGCCGAGGAGATCCGCGCCAGCGAGATCAAGCGCATGAACGGCTGGTGGGAGTCACTGTCACAGGATGATCGCGCGCGGGTCGAGCAGCTCACCAACTCGATCGTCAACAAGCTTCTCCACGAGCCCACCGTCCGGCTCCGCGACGCCGCGGTGGACGGCGGCGCCGTCGACCACGTCGAGACCCTGCGTCACCTGTTCGGCCTGGAGGCGATCCCCGCAAAATGACCGCCGCGGAGGCTCACGACCGCCCGGTCGTGATCGCGACCCGACGGTCCCCGCTGGCCCGCACCCAGACGGAGTGGGTCGCCGCCCGCCTCCGTGCCGCGGGCTTCGTCGTCGAGACACTCGAGCTCGTGACCACCGGCGACCGCTGGAGTGCCGAGGGGTCCGCCGACGCCACCCGCGGGCTCTTCGTCAAGGAGCTGGAGGAGGCCCTCCTCGACGGGCGTGCCGACATCGCCGTCCATTCGGCGAAGGACCTCCCCGTCGAGCTTCCGGGGGGTCTCGCCGTCGTCGCCGTCCCCGGGCGTGAGGACCCCCGCGACGTGCTCGTCGGTGTGCCGGGCGGGCTCGGGGCGGTGCGCCCGGGTGCCCGGATCGGTACCGGCTCGGCGCGTCGTGCCGCACAGGTTCGCCGGGTGCGCCCCGATTTGGAGTGCATCGAGATCCGCGGCAACGTCGGCACCCGGCTCGAGAAGCTGGAGCGTGGCGACGCCGATGCGCTCGTGCTTGCGGCGGCGGGCCTCAATCGGCTCGGGCTGGACGTGGCGGATGTGCTGCCGCTCTCGCTGGACGACTGCGTTCCGGCGGCGGGACAGGGGGCGCTCGCCCTGGAGGGGCGGGCCGGCGATCCTGTCGGCGCGGCCGTTGCCGCGGCCATCGACGATGCGGACACCCGACGCTGCCTCGCCGTCGAGCGCGACATCCTGCGGGGGCTCGGTGGTGGTTGCCGTGAGCCCATCGGCGTGCACGCCCGCCCGGACGACGGCGGCCTCGTGGTGCGGGTCTTCGCGGCGACCGAGGACCAATCCCGCCAGGCGCGCGAGACCGTGACCCTCGCGGCGGATGGTGGAATGGCCACCGAGGTCGCGGCGCTCGTGGCCCGCATCGCCGACCGACTGTCGTAGTGGCCGCGCAGGACGTGATCCGCGTCGTCGTCACGCGGCCGCGTCGCCAATCGGCCGAGCTGACGCGACGTCTCGCCGACGCCGGGTACGCACCGGTGGTGCTTCCGCTTCTCGACATCGCGCCGCTTCCGGTGACCGAGGAGTCCTGGAGGACGTTCGCGTCGGCGGACGTCGTGGTCGTCACCAGCCCGACCGGTGCACATCACCTGACCGAGCAGCTGGCCGCGTCGGGACGCGCCCTTCCGGGTTCGGCCCGCGTGGCGGCGGTCGGGCCCGAGACGCGATCGATCCTGCGGGCCGCGGGCATCGGCGTTCACGTCATGCCGCCGCGGGCGACGGGTGCGGCGCTGGCCGAGGCCCTCGCCGACGTGGGGGTCGCCGGCGCCCGGATCGTCCTGGCGCGTGCGCGCGAGGGGCGGGTCGAGCTCGCGGACGGACTCCGAACCGCGGGAGCCCATGTGGTCGAGCTTCCCCTCTATGCCTCCGTGGCGGCGGAGATCGATCCCGTCGCCGTCGCCGAGGTGCGCGACGCCGAGGTCTGGATCGTCACATCACCCAAGATCGTCGATGCCGCGGTGGGCGTCGTCGGCCGCGAGGTGCTTCGGCGGGCGACGGTCGTATCGATCGGTCCGACCACCACAGCGCACGCACGGGAGTCGGGCATCGACGTGTCCGCGGAGGCGAGTGAACAGTCGGCCGCAGGGCTGGTCGCCGCCCTCACCGAGGCGCGGCCGGCCGGCTGATCAACGCGGCAGGTTGCTCTCGAGCTGCTCGATCTCGGTCTGCCGGGTGAGCGCCCAGTTGCGCGCCATCTGAACCCAGACCCACTGTGCGATGTTCGTCGGCGTGTAGCTCATCGAGTTGCGGAGCTCGATGGCCTGGGCGCGTGCACTTGCGAGGTGGGCGCGTGCCGCGGCCACGTCGCCCGCGTTGAGGGCGAATGCCGCTGAGTTCATGGCGTCACGGCCGAACCGGTAGATCGCCGGACGGTCGGATCCCATGAAGATCCACCAGTTGGAGGAGTTCAGCCACATGAGCCGCAGATGGTGCAGCAGATGGGCGGCGGGACGGACATGCGGCGGGGCGTCGTCGGGATCGATCGCCGGGTCCGCCGGGTCACCGGGGTTCGCCGGATTGGTTCCGGGCTGGTTCGGGTCTCCGGGCGTGAACGGGTCGACCGGGTCCGGGTTGCCGGGATCGGGATCGGGATCGGGGCCGGGCGTCGGCGGCGGGTTGCCGCCGGATCCGTCCGGGTTCGTGTCGCCGCCACCGCGCTCGGCGGTACCCGTTCCGTTCGGGGCGGGCGGCTCGGGCGGTTCGGGGATGACGATCGGGGCGTCCGCCGCTCCGAACGACGTGTTCGGCGCGAGCTGGGCGACCGCGAGCGGCCTGTTCGGGTTGGTGCCCTCGGCGGCCCCGCTGACGGGGGTTCCGACCCGCAGCTTCGTCAGATCGGTGCCGGACGGTGTGGCGAGGGTCAGCACGGTGGTGAGACCGTCGCTGCCGACGCGAACCCGGACGGTGCCGGTGGTGCGGTTGATCGCGACGACCGTTCCCGCGAACGGGACGGCGGCCTGGCCGGGCGGGGTGGGGACCTCGTGCGCCGAGGTCATGGCGACGCGGCCGTTCGGGGTGACCGCCATTTTGACGATCACGCTGGTGCCGAATCCTCCGACGCCCGACTTCGTGCGCTTGGTCGTCCGCGGAATCCAGACCGCGCGGCGCGCGGCGGGGAGACCGAGGGTCGCACCGGGCACCGAGAGGACGACGCCCCGGTTTCCGGCTCGGCGGATGACCCGGGCCCGGATGCTGATGGTCCGTGCCCTGCTGGCCTTCTTGGGCGTGACGCGGGCCTGGAACGTGCCGTTGCGAGCCCACTTGATGCCCCACTTGATGCCCCGGGGCTTCCTGTTCCACTTGATTCCGCGCGTGGGCGTGCCCCACTTGATGCCCTGCACGCGGACGCGCGTGCCCGGCGTCATCTTCCGAACGCCGTGGATGACGTAGACGCGGCGGTCTGCGGTGGCGACGACGCTCGTCTTGTTCTGGGAGTTCCAGCCGACGATGGTTCCGTTGGGATTCGGAAGCGGCCTGGCGGCAGCGCCCAACGCGACCGTCGTCGACGACAGCGCGAGGGACAAACCCGCCAATGTGACCAACCGCTTCATCCGTGAACCCTCCCGGGGTCATCGGTTACCCCGATGAAAAACAAATGGATGATGTCATTCATCGGCGCCAAGTCAACAAGAGTTGAGTGTTGACAACGGGTCGTGCAGTCCGCGTCGGTCCGTTGCGGGGGCATCCGCCCAGGCGATGGGGGCGGGTATTGGGAGGTTGCTTCGGGTACGCACCCAGCGAAGAAGATACCGGCCGAACGGCCCCCATGTGGCGGTCGTGCAAGCTTTTAGTAGGATTGCACGCAGCTTATGTTTGTAACCCTTTTCACCGACTACGGATCGGCCAGTGAGCACGTGGGAGTCCTCCACGCGCTTCTCGCCCGACGCGTCCCCGATGTCCGGGTGATCGATCTGGCGCACGACGTGTCGCCGGGCGACATCCGCGCCGGGTCTGTGGCGCTCAGCCGGCTCGTGCCCATGGCGCCGGTGGGGATCCACGTCGCCGTGGTCGACCCGGGGGTTGGGACCGATCGCCGGGGCGTCGCGCTCCGCGACACGGAGGGTCGCATCCACATCGGCCCGGACAACGGGCTTCTCACCGAGGCCGCACCGCCAGAGAGCGTGACGGCCGCGGTGGACCTCGGCGCGTGTCGCGACCCCCGGCCGTTCGCCACATTCGACGGCCGCGACATCTTCGTTCCCGCCGCGATCGATCTGTGCGGGGGATCCGAGCTGGACGACCTGGGAGCGCGCATCGATCCCTCATCGCTGGTCCGGCTCGCCCGCCCCGACAGCCGTGTGGCCGGTGGTCATCTGATGGCCGAGGTGGTGGGGGTCGACCGATTCGGCAACGTCCAGCTGGGGCTCGGTGGCGATGCACTCATCGCGGCGGGTCTCCCTGTTGGCGGTGGGATCTGGGTGACCCGGGCCGACGGGGAGCGGCGCCACGGCGTCGTCGCGAGGACGTTCGGCGACGTTCCCGAGGGCGGGATGGCCCTGCTGATCGACAGTCACGGGCACCTGGCCGTCGTCGTCAACCGGGGCGACGCGTCCGCGTTCGCCGGGCGGACCGGGGCACGGGTCTGGATCGACCGACGGCCCTAGACGGTTGATTCCACGGACATCGTGGTGTGGTGCGTATCCCCGGTCCGCGGATGCGCTCCCGGTCCAGCCGCCCACCCCGGGCCGGCCACCGGACACCCGGGACAGGACACCCCTGTCCCGGGTGTCCGGCGATGCCTCGCATCCAACGGTGGCGGCCTCCACATCCGCAATCGGGGTGGAGTCCTTCCATCCCGTCGGTCGACTCCACGCAGGTCGCCGTATCGATCATCGTGCGGGTCACGTGTGGATCTCCGAGTGTCCCCGCGGCCGAACGGCACCCGGTGACTCCGGTCAAGCGTGATTGCGCGGTGGTACGCTGGCCGCAGCCGTTCGGTTCGCGACGCAGTGACGGCACGTCCCGGTCATCCACGTCTTACGTCTTGGGAGAACGATGACGACCACGTCTGCATGGATAGCTCGACCGATCTCTGATCGCCGCCGCTCCCATGTGCCGGCACCCGACGCTCAGGCATCCCGTTCCGACGGTCTCGGTACCTGCGATCGTTGTGGTCGGACCCGCACCGCCGGCGGGCGCCGATCGATGCGGCGGTGCCGCCATCGCTGACCGGCTGGCAGAGGGCTTCGCGCCGGTGGCGATCGACGACTGGCGCGCGCGTGCCGGTGCCGTCGCCGAGGACCGGGTTCCCGTCACGGCGACCGAGGACGGCCTGGAGGTCCCCTGGCTCTTCACCGTCGCGGATGCCGCGCACCACGCCCATCATCTGCGGTCGGGTCCGCCGGGCACGCCGTGGTCGATCCGGCAGGAGCACTCCGTGCCGGACCGTGCCGGCGCGCGTCGCGTGATCCTCGCGGACCTGGAGGGTGGTGCCACCGGGATCGGTCTGCGCTTCGATCGGGCGGCGTGCACCGGTGTCGGGCCGGACGACGCGGGCTTCGCCGACCGTGTCGGCCGGGACGGTACGGCCATCCACTGCCTCGACGATCTGGACGAGGTGTTGGACGGCGTCTTCCTCGACGGGGCACCGGTCGCCCTGTCGGCCGGCGCGTCGGCGCTCCCGGCCGCCGCCCTCCTCGTCGCGCTCTGGCGACGGCGCGGACACGATCTCCGGTCGATCTCCGGTTCACTCGGCATCGATCCGCTCGGTGCCCTCGCTTCCTTCGGGATCGTGCGTGAGGCACCCGAGGACGCCGTTCTTCGCGCGGCGCAGGCGACCGCCGACCTGGACGGCATCCTGGGGCCGGCTGTGACGGTGCTCGCCGTCGACACCGCGCCGTACGTCGCCGCCGGTGCATCGGCGGTCCAGGAACTCGCCGTCGCGGCCGCCACGGCCACCCGCTATCTGGCGGCGTGCGACCGGATCGGCCTGGCACCGGACCGGGCCGCCGCCCGGATCGAGTTCACGCTCCAGGCCGACGCGGACCAGTTCACGGGTATCGCCAAGTTCCGCGCCATGCGCCGGATCTGGGCCCGGATCGGCGAGCTCTCCGGGGTCGACGCGGATCGTCGCCGGTCGCGGCTGGCCGCACGGACGTCGGCGCGCATGCTCTCGACCGTCGATCCCTGGGTGAACATGCTTCGCACCACGACGGCGGCGTTCGCCGCGGCCGTCGCCGGGGCCGACGTCATCACGGTCGCCCCGTTCGACGAACCCCGCGGTGGCACGTCCGAGCTGGGCCGCCGCATCGCCCGCAACACCCACCACATCCTGATGGACGAATCCCACCTGGCCCATGTGGGCGACCCGGGAGCGGGCGCGTGGTACGTGGAGTGGCTGACCGAGGAGCTGGCCCGTGCCGGGTGGGCCGAGCTCACCGCCGTCGAACGCGAGGGCGGCATGGCGGCGGCACTCACCTCGGGGTGGCTCGCCGAGCGCATCGGCGCGACCGCGAACCGGCGCGCCGACGAGATCGCCCACCGGACGCGCGTGCTCACCGGGGTGAACGCGTTTCCTCTCCTGGGTGATGACGGTGTTCCCGATCCGGACACCGTGCCCGCCGAGGAGTTCGCTCGCCGTGAGGCCGGCCGGCTGGCATCGCGGCCCGGCCCGGAGGCGTCGCCGGACGCCGACGTCGACGTCCTCGTCTCGCTCGCCGGTGACGGTGCGCGGCTCGATCGGATGTGCGCCGCGTCCGTCCACCGTCAGACACCGTTGTCCGCCCGCCGCGACGGTGCTGCGTTCGAGGCGCTCCGCGCGACGGCCGCGGCCATGGACCCCGCCCCGGGGATCGTCCTGGCGTGTGTCGGACCGATCGCCCGGCACAATGCGGTTGCCACCTGGGCGCGGAGCCTCTTCGAGGCCGGTGGCATCGTGGCCCGGCTGAGCGCGCCCATCGTCGACGAGGCGGCCATCGCGGAAGCACTTCCCGGCGATCCGGGGCCACTCGCCGCGATCTGCGCCGCTGCCGACGAGGATCCGTCCCTTCTTCGCTCGGTGGTGGACGCGCTTCGCGAGCGGGGTGCCGTCCGCGTCTACCTTGCTCGTGCGCCAGGAGACCTGGCCGACGTCGTCGGCGCCGACCTCGCCATCGACGAGGGCGCCGACGTGGTGGCCGTACTCGGCGATGCGCTCACCCTGGCGGCGGGGGCGACGGGATGAGCGGCCGCGTTCCCGATCTGCGGCATGCGGAGCTCGGGCCCCCACCGGTGGTCCCGTCGCCCGCCGTCGCGGCCGGCGATACGTGGGTCACGCCGGAGGGGATCGACGTCGCATCGATCTACGACGCGTCCGCGGTGGCCGATCTCGACTTCCTCGAGACCCTGCCCGGACTCCCCCCGTATCTGCGCGGCCCGTATCCCACCATGTACGTCCAGCATCCCTGGACGATCCGCCAGTACGCCGGCTTCTCCACGGCCGAGGCGTCGAACGCCTTCTACCGGCGCAATCTGGCCGCCGGGCAGAAGGGACTCTCCGTCGCCTTCGACCTCGCGACCCACCGCGGATACGACTCCGACAACCCGCGGGTCGCCGGTGACGTCGGCATGGCCGGCGTGGCCATCGACTCCATCCTCGACATGCGGACGCTCTTCGACGGCATCCCGCTCGACCAGATGAGCGTCTCCATGACCATGAACGGGGCGGTGCTCCCGATCCTGGCGCTCTTCATCGTGGCCGGTGAGGAGCAGGGCGTCGACCACGCCAAGCTCAGCGGCACGATTCAGAACGACGTGCTCAAGGAGTTCATGGTCCGCAACACGTACATCTACCCGCCCGCGCCGTCGATGCGCATCATCAGCGACATCTTCAGCTACACGTCGCGGGAGATGCCGAAGTTCAACTCGATCTCCATCTCCGGCTACCACATGCAGGAGGCGGGGGCGAGTGCGGACCTGGAGCTCGCCTACACGCTCGCCGACGGCATCGAGTACGTCCGCGCCGGTGTCGCGGCGGGGCTCGACATCGACCGCTTCGCGCCGCGCCTGTCCTTCTTCTGGGCCATCGGGATGAACTTCTTCATGGAGGTCGCCAAGATGCGCGCCGGGCGTCTCCTCTGGGCCGACCTGATGCGTCAGTTCGACCCGAAGGATGACCGGTCCCTGTCGCTGCGGACCCACTCCCAGACGTCGGGATGGTCGCTGGCCGCGCAGGACGTCTACAACAACGTCGTGCGCACGTGTGTCGAGGCCATGGCCTCCACGCAGGGACACACCCAGTCGCTCCACACGAACGCGCTCGACGAGGCCCTCGGCCTGCCGACGGACTTCAGCGCCCGCATCGCGCGCAACACGCAGCTCTTCCTCCAGCAGGAGAGCGGCACGACACGTGTCATCGACCCCTGGGCGGGCAGCTACTACGTGGAGCGTCTCACCGCGCAGCTCGCCGAGCGCGCCCGCACGCACATCCGTGAGGTCGAGGAGCTGGGGGGTATGACCGCGGCGATCGGCGAGGGCACGCCGAAGCTCCGGATCGAGGAGTCGGCGGCGCGCATCCAGGCGCGCATCGACACCGGCGACCAGGTGGTGGTGGGCGTCAACCGCTACCGCCCGGAGCACGACACCCCGATCGACGTCCTCAAGATCGACAACGCCGAGGTCCGCGCGAAGCAGATCGCGCAGCTCGAGCGTCTGCGCCGCGATCGCGACGAGGCGCGCACCCAGGAGGCGCTCCGGCGGCTCACCGAGGGGGCACGCGGCGATGCGAACCTGCTCGAGCTCGCGGTCGACGCCGCCCGCGCGCACGCGTCGGTGGGTGAGATCTCCGACGCCCTCGAACGCGTCTTCGGACGGCACGAGGCCGAGATACGATCGATCTCCGGCGTCTATCGCAGCCAGGCGGGAGAGGGGATGACCACGTTGCCCCGTATCGAGGGTCTTGTCGCGAGCTTCGAGGAGCAGGAGGGACGTCGTCCCCGCATCCTCGTCGCGAAGATGGGTCAGGACGGCCACGACCGCGGCCAGAAGGTCATCGCCACCGCGTTCGCCGATCTCGGCTTCGACGTCGACATCGGACCCCTCTTCCAGACCCCGGAGGAGGTCGCGCGTCAGGCGGTCGAGGCCGACGTGCACGTGGTCGGTGCCAGCTCGCTCGCGGCCGGTCACCTCACCCTCGTTCCCCAGCTCCGCGCGGCGCTGGACGACCTCGGCCGGAAGGACATCCTGATCGTCGTCGGCGGGGTCATCCCGCCGCAGGATTTCGATGCCCTCCGCGACGCGGGTGCGGCGGCCATCTATCCGCCGGGCACCGTCATCGGCGAGGCCGCCGTCGAGCTTCTCCGGCTGCTGATGGAGAACCTGGGACTGGATGTGTCGCGCGAGGCCCCGGAGACCGCTCCCACGTGAGGTCGCCGCGACCAACGGTGAGCGAGCTCGCCGCGGGCGTCCGCGGCGGGGATCGCGCCACCCTGTCGCGTGCCATCACCCTGGCCGAGAGCCGCCGCTCCGACGACCAGGAACTCGCCCAGGACCTCCTCGTTGAGCTCATGCCGGACACCGGCCGGGCCCACCGCATCGGCCTGACCGGCGTCCCCGGCGCGGGGAAGTCGACGATGATCGAGGCACTCGGCCTGTGGCTGGTGGAGCGCGGTCACCGGGTGGCCGTCCTCGTCATCGATCCGTCCTCGTCGCGGACCGGCGGATCCATTCTCGCCGATAAGACGAGAATGCCGCGGCTCAGCGTCCGGGACGAGGCGTACATCCGTCCGTCCCCGTCATCCGGTGTCCTCGGCGGCGTGGGCCGGCGTACTCGCGAGGCGCTCTTCCTGTGCGAGGCGGCCGGCTTCGACGTGGTCATCGTGGAGAGCGTCGGCGTGGGGCAGTCCGAGTTCCTCATGGCGGAGATCGTCGACGTCTTCTGCCTCATGCTCGTGCCGGGTGCCGGTGACGAGATCCAGGGCATCAAGCGCGGCATCGTGGAGTGCGCCGACCTCGTCATCGTGAACAAGGCCGACGGTGACGCCCTGCCCCTGGCCCGTCGTGCGGCGAGCGACTATCGCCATGCGGTCCGGCTGATGCCGGACGCGACCCCCGGCTGGACCACCCCCGTGGTGCTGGCGAGCGCTCTGGAGGGCACGGGCCTCGCCGAGGTGTGGGACGTCATCGAACGTCACCACGAGTACGTGGAGTCGTCCGGCGTGCTGCAGGAGCGCCGCCAGGACCAGCTCATCTCGTGGCTTCGCTCACTGCTGAACGAGGCGGTGCTGGCGGCGGTCGACGGACGGCCGGGCGTCGCGGAGGCCCTGACGTCCGCGCGCGCTGACGTCCTTGCGGGGACGGTGACGGCGCCGCAGGCCGTGGCACGTGTGCTGGACGTGGCGGGGCTCACCACGAGCTGATCCAGGCGGACGTCCGGGGGCCGGTCTCGCATCCGGCCCCCTCATAGATGTATGTGTCTCGTGAGGGGCGAGACACATACATCTATGAGGGGGCTCAATTTCTGAGATGCCGTGGTCCGGTCAGGCGACTGCGGCGGCGAAGGCCGCGAACAGGTCTCCCGGAAGCGCGTAATCCAGCTTCCAGGTGACCGCCATCGGGCGCTCGCCCGTGTGCCCGCAGTAGGTTGCCGGCCCGAGGAACCAGAACGCGCGGTCATCCTGGTGCACGCGCGCGAAGAGGAGAATCGACGAGTTGAGGGCGGCATGGTCCTGGTAGCGCCGGCCGGTGGGACTCGATTCGCGGGTCTGCGATTGGCTCTCCCAGTGGATGAGCGTCGGACTGATCGCGTAGTCCCGGTAGCGCGTGGTGGGCGAGAAGTTGCCGTTGGTCTTGTCGAGCGTGAACGCGAGCAGGTCGACATGGTGGTCGGCCAGATGCTTCACCCCCTCCCGCCACTCGGCGACCCGAGCGGTGTCCCCCGTTCCGAATGCGGCGAGGATCTCCTGACGGGTGTAGCGCGCGTGCACCATGAGTGGCACATCGGGCATCACCGACAGGGCTGTGTTGACGTGATCGGCCTGAGAATCGAGGATCGGGTAGACCTCTCTGAGTTCCGCCAGCACCTGCGGGTGCTGCCAGAGGAGGTCGACGCCGGCTTGAAGCGTGTCGGTGCGAGCAAGGTGCTGGCCGACGAGTGATACGACGAGCATCTGGATGAGCCGCCGCTCCCTCAGGGACATCGACTGAACGGAGGGCGCCGCGCTGCTGCTCACTAGGTCGCCGTAGCCCTCGATCCTTAGAGGATCTGTGACGTGAAACGTTCGGCGGACTGCATACCGTACCGACGTCTCGTGTGGTCCCGGTGGTCGCACGGGAACCCCAGCGGCCTCGAGAAGGTCCGACCAGCTTCGCCTGTCGGGGTACACGTCATCGAGGTCGAGTCCCGTTTCATCGAGGTATTGGGCCAGGCTGATGTCGGGCAGCTGACTTCGGAGTGATCGCAGCTCCGCCACCTTGTCCGGCCAGCGAGACGGGATCGCGTTTCGCACGCTTTGGAGAACCTTGTCTGCGGCGACGCGATCGAGATGCATGTTGCAGCCCGCCGGCAGATAGGGAAACTGGTGCTTCTGCTTCGGGTCGACGGCGCTCTCCAACTCGCGCCGAGTCATGTTGAGCAGCGCCCGGTATCGCCGATCGAACCGAAACTCCTTGTGATGGGTGCCCACGAAATCGAGCACGGTGCAGAGGCTCTTCCCCTGGGCTCTGCGCAGGCCGCGACCGAGCTGCTGGAGAAAGAGCACAGGACTCTCCGTCGGGCGCAGCATGAGGACGACATCGATGTTCGGGACGTCGACGCCCTCATTGAACAGGTCGACGGAGAACACCACCTTCACCTTGTTCGAAGCAAGGTCGCGCAGTGCGGTGTCACGTTCGGCACGTGACGACTGGCCGGAAACGGCGACGGCGGGAATGCCGTACTTGGAGAAGGTCTCGGCCATGAACCAAGCGTGCTCGACGCTGACGCAGAATCCGAACACGCGCATGGTGTCGGGATCGACGTAGCGCCGGAGCTGGCCGATGACCAGTCTGGCCCACACGTCGTTGCCCGTGTACACGTTCGAAAGGGCGGAGGGGTCGTAGCCCGTGCCTCGCGTCCAGGGAATGTTCTGGAGGTCGACCTCGTCATGGATGCCGTAATAGTGGAACGGCACGAGATGCTGCTGCTCGATGGCGTCCCATAACCGAAGCTCTGCTGCGATGCGATCGTCGAACCAGTGGAGGATCGAGCGGCTGTCCGAGCGTTCGGGCGTTGCCGTCAATCCGATGAGTTCGACCGGGTCCAGGTGCTGAAGCAACCGGTCGTACGAGGCCGCCGCCGCGTGGTGGAACTCGTCCACGATCACCACATCGAAATGATCGGAGGGGATGCGGTCGATGTCGCTGGCGTTCAGACTCTGGACCGAAGCGAAGACATGTTCGAAGTCGCGCGGGCGGTGCCCACCGACCCACTTTTCGCCAAAGGATCCGTCACGTATGACGTGCCGGAACGTGGCCATGCTCTGATCGAGAATCTCCTTGCGGTGTGCGACGAAGAGCAGACGCGACCGCGGTAGTTCTGCTCGAAGTCGCGCATAGTCCACGGCGGCCATGATCGTCGTGCCCGTGCCCGTCGCCGCGACGAGGAGATTCCGGTGTCGGCCGTGGAGGCGTGAGACGGACAGGAGCTCGAGGAGTCGCTCCTGGAAGGGGCGGAGTGTCACCTCGATGGGGCTGAGCATCACATGCGGTCCGGCGTCGGTCGGTGTCGCGCGGCCCTGTTCTCTTTCGAACTGGTCCGAGTCGAAGTCGGTGAACTCGCCGCTTGCCCAGTAGGACTCGAAGGTCCCGATGAACTTCTCGATGACCGGACGATTGCGCGCGGCCGAGACCCGGACGTTCCACTCGAGTCCGGTGGCCTGTGCCGAGTGCGTGAGGTTCGAGGATCCCACCAGGGCGGTGTGGAATCCGGACCGTCGGTGGAACACCCACGCCTTGGCGTGCAGACGCGTGGTCGTGGTGTCGTACGAGACCCGGACGTCCGCTCCGAGAGCCCTCAACTGCTCCAACGCCGATCGTTCCGTCGATCCCGTGTATGTCGTGGTCAGGAGCCGCAAGGGCTTGCCCGCTTCACAGTGGCGACGGAGGTCCTCGATCAGCGGATTGATGCCGCTGCGCCGCACGAACGCCATGAGGACGTCGATCGCGTCCGCAGATTCGATCTCCGACTGGATCTGTTTCCACAGATTCGGTTCGCCGGGTGCATTCGTGAGGAGTGCGGTGTCGAGGAGGGGAGTGAGCGGTTCGGCCAGGCTCCGCGGGGCGCCGTCCGGACGGCGTGTCCACACGCCGTGCAGCACCTCACCTTCGCGTGCCGGGCGCTCCGACTGGTCTCCCTTCGACAGTTCGCCGAGTCGTTCGATGATCGCTCGCGCGACGCTGATGCCGACCTCGACGCGCTCGTCGTCGGACTCGGCGCTCAGAGCGCGCTCGACCTCGCGGCTGATGTGGATGGCGATCCGGTCGGAGGCCTCCGCTGCGCGGAGCTTCCGCCGTGTGGCGAGGTCGTCGGGGATCGACCCGAGGCGTTCAAGGAGCCTCTCGGTGATCAGCGCTTCGTAGAGCCCGTCGTCCACGCCGGCACTCTAAGGGGCGGAGTGCGATGACGACAACTTGGCGCCCCAGCACCCGAAGCGGTCGATCGCGCCCGTCGGGGCCGGGCATCCGGTCTCACCTCAGGTGATGTCGGACGGGTGAAGGACGCGAACCACGTGATCGATGTGGCGGAAGTCGTCGGTGTTGTGCGTCAGCAGTGCCGCATCGTGCACCTGGGCGGTCGCCGCGATGAGAAGGTCGGCGTTGCGCGTGCGCGGTTGCGCACCCTCCAGACGAACGACGGCGGCGAGTCCTCCCCACGCCCGCGCGACATCGCCATCGACGGGAAGCGGCGCAAAGCGCTCTTCGATCGCTCCCAGACGTGCAGCACGTCGCGCGCGTTCGACGTCGGTCTTCGCCACGAGCAGTCCGAAGTGCAGTTCTCCGATCGACACGACGCTGATTGAGGCGTCGAGACCCGCCGGGACGGTGTCGCCGATCAGCACGGAGGTGTCGAGCACGACCCGCATCGTCAGCGGGCGTACGGGTCGTCGAGTTCCACGTCGAACTCGGCCAGGTCATCCTCCAGCCCCTGTGGGGCCGGTGTCGTCCAGATCGGTGCCAGCTCGGCGGTGGGCACCCACGTCCTGCGGGCGATGGGCCCGATCTGTGCCACCGGACGGCCCGAGACGGTGATGATGATCGTCTCGCCGGCCTCAGCGCGCCGCAGGATTTCGCCGCTGGAGTTGCGGAGTTCCTTTTGGGGGATCGTCGCCATTCCAAAGAAGTAGCATTTATGCGACCGGCGGTCCAGGGCGTCACGCTCCCCACGTCGTCTGCCGCGGGGCCCGCACGGGTGCGGGCCTCACGGCAGACGCCAACCGGGTGTCAGAGCGTGGCGGTCACCGCGGCTCGCCGTCGCCTCGCCGCCTCCACCAGGTGGGTGAGCGCGGGTCGTACGTCGTCCCAGCGGCGGGTTTTCAGACCGCAGTCGGGGTTGACCCACAGCTGCGCGCGGTCGATGCGCCGCTCGGCCTCCCGCAGGAGGGCCTCGATCTCGTCGGTCGACGGCACCCGTGGTGAGTGGATGTCGTAGACGCCCGGGCCGATGTCGTTGGGGTAGGTGGTCGATCCCTCGAATGCGTCCAGGACCTCCATGTCGGACCGTGACGCCTCGATCGAGATCACGTCGGCGTCCAGGCGGATGATGTGCTCCATGATGTCGTTGAACTCCGAGTAACACATGTGCGTGTGGATCTGCGTCTCCGGCCTTGCGGCGGCCACGGTCAGGCGGAAGCAGTCCACCGCCCAGCGGTTGTAGGCGTCGCGGTCGCGGATCTGGAGGGGCAGGCCCTCACGGAGCGCCGCCTCGTCCACCTGGACGATGGCGCAGCCGGCGGCCTCCAGGTCGGAGACCTCGTCCTGGATGGCGAGGGCGATCTGCGTGCACGTCTCCTCGCGCGGCTGGTCGTTGCGGACGAACGACCACTGCAGGATCGTGACCGGGCCGGTGAGCATGCCCTTCACCGGACGGTCGGTGAGGTTCTGCGCCGTCTGCCACCACGGCACCGTCATCGGACCGGGGCGGGAGACGTCACCGAAGATGATGGGCGGCTTGACGCACCGGCTGCCGTACGACTGCACCCAGCCGTTGGCGGTGAACGTGAAGCCCGCGAGCTGCTCGCCGAAGTACTCGACCATGTCGTTGCGCTCGGGCTCGCCGTGCACGAGGACGTCGAGGCCGATCTCCTCCTGGAAGCGGATCACAGTGGTGATCTCGTCGGTCATGCGCCGCTCGTACTCGGCCCGGTCGATCGCGCCCGTCGCATAGTCGCGGCGCGTCGCGCGGATCTCCGGTGTCTGCGGATACGAGCCGATCGTGGTGGTCGGATAGTCGGGAAGTGGGATGCGCTCGCGCTGGACGACGCGTCGCTCCCGGGCGAGCGCGCTGCGCGAGTAGTCGTCCGGACGCAGGGCGGCCGTGCGGGCATCGACGGCGGCGTCGTTCGTCTTCTGGGACGTGCGCCGTGACTCCTGGACGGCGCGTGACGCCGTCAGCCGGTCGTTGCGCGTCGCGGAGTCGGCGTCGGTGAGCCCGCCGAGCAGGGCGAGCTCGGTGAGCCGCTCGTCGGCGAAGGCGAGCCACGACCGCACCTCGGGATCGAGACGGTCCTCCCCCGCAAGCGTCACCGGCAGGTGAAGCAGGGAGCACGACGGAGCGATCGTCACGCGAGCCTTCCCGACGGCGCTCACCGCGGTGTCGATGACGTCGAGCGCGGCGTCGAGGTCCGTCGCCCAGACGTTCCGACCGTCCACCACGCCCAGCGAGAGACGCGTTGACGTGCCCGCGAACGTGCTCAGCATCGGGTCGAGCTGCTCCGGAGCACGGACCAGATCCACGTGTAGCTCGTCCGGCGCGGCCTTCGCGATGTGGTCCAGCGTCCCGTCGAGGGTCAGACCGGCGAAATACGTTGTCAGAGTGACAGGAACGGGGCTCGCCTCGCGGATGGTGGTGAACGCGTCGACGAACGCGGCCAGCTCGGCCGGGGTTCGATCAAGGGCGATCGACGGCTCGTCGAGCTGGATCCCGGTCGCGCCCTTCGCGGCGAGCTCGGAGACCAGCCGGACGTACTCGGGCACGAGGGCATCCAGGAGGGTGAGGGGGTCGTCCACGCCCTTCGACACGAGCAGGAACGTGATCGGTCCGACGACCACGGGGCGCGTCGGGATGCCGAGCGCATGCGCCTCGTCCATCGCGCCCGTCCAGTGATCCGCGCGCAGATCGAAGGTCTGCCCGGCAGCCAGCTCCGGCACGAGGTAGTGGTAGTTCGTGTCGAACCACTTGGTCATCTCGAGGGGCCGGCGGCTCGCGTCGCCACGGGCCAAGACGAAGTAGTCGTTCAGGCTCGCGCGGTCGATCGCACCGAAGCGCTCGGGGATGGCGCCGAACGCCCAGGCGGTGTCCAGGATGTGGTCGTACAGGCTGAGGTCCCCGCTCGGGATCACGTCGATCCCGGCGTCGCGGGCCTGAGACCAGTTGCGCCGACGCAGCGATGCGGCGACGTCACGCAGCTCTGTCTCGGGGGTGGTGCCGGCCCAGTACGACTCCAGTGCGAACTTGAGTTCGCGGTTCGGGCCCATGCGCGGCAGCCCGAGCACGGCGGTTCGTGCCATTCGTGTGACTCCTTCTCCGTGCGGCCCAGACGCGGGGCTCGCGGTTGTCGGGTTCTCGCGTGTCGCGAGATGAGGCCGGCAGGTTTTCGGGCTTGGATTCGGTCGCCGTGACGGCCTTCCCAGGCAGGTGCCCAGTGGCGTCGTCGTCATGGCGCGGATCCCCACCGCTGCGCGTCAGCTCCGGACTTCGACCGGATTCCCTGACCTCCGAGGAGGCGTGACCGACTTCGCGGAAAGCCTACAGAGGACCGTGGAGATCGGAGCCGGCTACGGGCCGAGGAGGGATGGTGGGGCCTCGACACACCCGGATGCCCAACTGGTCGGGCCACCCAGAGGTTGGCGCCGGACAGCGGGTTCGTCCCGTCCTACGGGAATCGGGCCGTCTCGCTGTCGAGGACGTTGAGAAGCTCATCGGCGACGAACCGGCGCTGTCGTCGCGGACCCGGTTCGCCTTCGGAGAGCACTCCGAGTTCCACAAGTCGCTGGAGAAGCTTCAACGCTGTCGGCCGCGCGACGTCCAGCCGGGTTTCCGCGGAGCGAGCTGACAGCACGGGCTGTGCGCAGACCAGGTCGACGAGCGCAACCATGTTGGCGGACCCTGCACCGGCCGCCACGGCTCGGTAATCCTCGCGCAGCGATACGAGCCGTCGGGCACGCGCAACGGCGTCCGTGGACTGGGTCCTCACGGCCTCGAGGAAGAATTCGAACCATGGGAGCGGATCGCCGACCTCGCGGATCGTCTGCAGCGCCTCGTAATACCGGTCGCGGTCGCGTTCGAAATAGGGGCTGATGTAGAGGAGCGGCTCCTCCAGGCGCCCGCGTTCGACGAGCATGAAGATGATGAGCAGTCGTCCGAGCCGTCCGTTGCCATCGAGGAAAGGATGGAGGGTTTCGAACTGGTAGTGCAACAGCGCGTTCCGCATGAGCAGGGGCATATCGGAGTCCTCATGGGCGAAGCGCTCCCAGTCAGAGAGGAGCGCGCCGAGTTCCTCCGGTGGTGGTGGGACGAATCGAGCCGTCTCGATCGTGGATCCTCCACGGCCGACCCAGTTCTGGGTGGTGCGAAGCTCTCCGGGCGCCCGCTTGCGACCACGTACACCGGCCAGCAGACGTTTGTGCATTCCTCGGATGAGCCGTTCTCCGAGTGGGAGGCGATGAACCTGCTCCAGGCCCCACTCGAGCGCGATGATGTAGTTGAGGACCTCCTCCACATCGGCGTTGGCGGTCTTACCGGCCTCGACGTCGAGGACGTCGATGAGCGAAGCCCGCGTACCCTCGATCCGGGTGGACGCCAGCGCCTCCCGCCGGACGTACGGTCGAATGAGGAGGTGCGGATCGGGCAGAAGCTGGCCGACTCCGGACAGCGCGCCCAGGGCGGCTTCCGCGTCTGCCAGCAACCGCACCAGGGACGTCGGCAGTTCGACCCGTCGGGGAATCGATGCCGGAAAGTACGCGACGTATCCGTGTCGGCCGGGAGTGCGGCGGGCTTCGCCGAAAGATGTCGACATGTACCGCGTCGAATCCATGACGTCAGCCTAGCCACCTTTAAGAATGATGGCAATATCTTAAAGGTCGGGTGAGGGCCGTTCAGCCGACTTAAAGGTCGTCTGCCGCCGGGCGCCTCGTCCGGCACTCCTGCGGCCCGGTCTCATTGGGCGCTCCTTCGGATCGCAGTGGAAGGGAGGATAGGGCTTCGACCGAGGACACCACGATCCTCACCCGGTCTCCCCAGGGCTGACCAGTAGGGGCGTCCCGTCCTGCGGAGTCGGGTCGACCCAATGCCGCCTGCCGTCCACGGGAACCGGTGAGGCTAGGAGCCGGTGTCCGGCTCCGGCTTCCGCGCCACGGCGTAGAGCTTGCAGTAGTCGTAGACGAACCCATCCGGACCGGCCGCGTCGTGGAGCGCCCTCTCGATCCGCTGGTCCATCTCACTGAAGCCGTCCGGCGGATTGTTCAGCAGGTGGGCGGCGACCGAACGCGTGCGGGCCATGAAGGCGTCCGGATCGGCGTGACGCCGCCGTCGTTCCATCCAGACGTCCAGTGGCTCGAGACCGGCCGCCTTCAGGTCCACCGCCATCTCGTCGACGTCGCGCTGGTTGAGGGCGAACCACCCGACCCAATCCTCCGGGGCGCCCGCCGCCTCCAGCACCTGTCGCCAGGCGTCCTCTCCGCCGCGCCCCGCCATAAGGATCCCGACGACGCCACCCGGTCGAAGTGCGCGCGCGATCCGGGCCACCGAGGCCGTCTTGTCGGGGAACCAGTGCATCGCCATCGCACAGATCACCGCGTCGAAGGACTCATCGGGAACGTCCATCCCCGTGACGTCCTCGTTGCGCAGCTCGATCGCGATGTCCGGGAACTCGCTTCCCAGCTTGGCGGCGAACTGCTTCAGCATGCCCTCGGACGGATCGACGCCGACGAGTCTCTCGACCGCGAACCGTCGCACCATCGCCGCCGAGGTCCAGCCGGTCCCGCAGCCGACGTCCAGCACGGTGCGGTAGTCCCCCTCGGGGAGCGACATGATCAGCCGGTCGGAGCCGGCGACGTTGTGGCGGACCGCCTCGTCGTAGGTGCCGGAGCCCTTGGTGAATCCGTCGGCCGCGCTGTTGGTCTCGGTCGCCAATGCCGCCTCCTTTTCTCACAAGCCGGGTTGGTGCGGCACTCCGAGTGGTGCACCGTCGGTTGAAACTCTCCCCCGTGCGCGGTCCGGCGGCAAGGGCGAGGACGAGATTACCCATCTGCGATGCCACGATCCGGTACCACCGGTGGCTGGAAACCTCGCCGGTGCGACGGCCGCCTCACCCGGTGTCCGTGCTTCGGACCCCGCTCGGTCGCCGGGCCGTCATCGACCTCCGGGCATGACGAGGCCCATCGACGGGCCTCCGCCCGGCATGCGCCGGCGCGGAAGGCCCGCACCCCCGACGGGCTCAGCGGAGGATGATCTCGCCGTCCGTCGTCGCGATGCCGCATGCGTGAACGCCGGGGCCGGTTCCCGGCGCGTAGCGGATCGGCAGGCCGTGATCCATGCCCAGCCACCCCTCCAGGATCGGCTGGTGGTCGCCGACCTCCACGAAGGTGAAACCGGTCGGGGTGCACGTGTGGCCGGCTGCCTCGTAGCGCTCCCGCTGAACGCGTTCGCGCCTCTCGGCATCGCCTCGGGGTGCGATGAAGAACGGCAACGGATAGCGCGGCATCCCCGCGGTGCGGAAGACGACCTCCTCGCCGTCGTCGCCGGCGACCTGGCCCGCATGGACGGGAAGGCCTCGGCGTGCGGCCGTGTCGTCGAGGTCGTTCACCCCGAGGCACCACCACAGCACCCGGTCCTGCCCCTGCAGGGTGGCCTCCAGCCAGGCGCCGTCGTCCTTGGTGGTGTCCTCGATGCCCAGGATCTCGAGAAAGCAGCCGTCCTGGAGCGGGACGAGGCGATCGTTGGTGCCGCCGCGGTGCTCACCGCCGGACACCCACCCCAGCCCGTACTCGTCGCGCAGACGTTCACACGCCGCGTCCGTGTCGACGACGCCGTAGATGACGTGGTCGATGAAGAATCCCTCGGAATCCATGGTGCGTCTGCCTCCGGGTGACTGGTGTCCTCGACGGTGCGGCGTCGGTGCACGCGGGGCTCGTTCGTCCGGTCCCCGCCGAACGAGCACCCCCCGCTCCGTCGGAGCGATCGTACGGTGACGCTACAAGCACGTTCCCACGCGGTACAAGGTGCGGATGTCGTGGCCTGGACCGGGCGTCAGACACCCGTGGCGCATCGACGCCGCGTTCACCGCCTCGCTGCGGAACGTCATCCGGACGGACGAGAGGTCCCCGCCGTCGGGCGGGGCCCCTGCGCTGATGGCGGGACCCAGATTCGAACTGGGGACACCACGATTTTCAGTCGTGTGCTCTACCAACTGAGCTATCCCGCCGGAGTGCGGCAGCCTAGCAATCCCGTGCCCGTCGCGTACCGCTGACATACTGGGCGCCATGTCGAGTCGCGGGCACATTCTGATCGTTGAGGATGAGCGGGCGATCCGTCGACTCATGCGGATGTACCTGATGGACGCGGACTACTCCACCGCCGAAGCGGGCGACGGGAGACAGGCACTCGACCAGATCCGTCAGGGCGGCATCGACCTGGTGCTGCTCGACCTCATGCTCCCCGAGATCAACGGCATCGATGTTTGCCGGCAGATCCGCGACTCGAACGGGTACGTCCCCATCATCATGGTCACGGCGATGGACGATGAGGACAGCCGGGTCGCCGGTCTCGAGGTGGGCGCTGACGACTACGTCATCAAGCCGTTCTCGCCGCGCGAGCTCGTTGCGCGTGTGCGCGCCGTGCTGCGTCGGATCGCCGCGCCCGCCGAGACGGACGGTCTCATCGAGGTCGGCGATCTGACGCTCGACCCCACCGGTCGTCGCTGCACGTACCAGGATGACGAGGTCATGCTCACACGCCTCGAGTTCGACCTGCTGGCCGAGTTGGCGGGTCACCCGCGGACGGTGTTCACCCGTGATCGGCTCCTCGAGAAGGTCTGGGGACATCAGAATCCGATCGGGGGCAAGACGGTCGACGTCCACATCGCCAACCTCCGGCGCAAGCTGCCCGGGTGGAACGGTCTCGTCGCGGTCCGAGGTGTCGGGTACAAGGTCGACTCGGACGTCGCCTAGATGGTTGGTTCCTTGGGGTCGTGGATGTGGGGTGCGGTCATGGTGGATGCGCGGTGCCGTCGCACGCCGACGGGCATGCCGGCTCGCCTGTTCGAGGCGTCCGGTGGCTGGCCTGGGGTGGGCGGGTGGATGAGAAGCGCATCCGCGCCGCCAGGGACACACACCACGCCGCGAGGCCGTGGAATCGACCAAGGCGCGATGGTTGATTCCACAAGACGGCGGAACGGCCATCTCGTGCCCCGGCCCGGGACGTCGCATGAGGTCCGGTGACCACGACACCCGCCGGAACCCGGTTCGGCGGACATGAGGGGAGCCACCCGCCTCTGGCGCTCGTCCTATCGTCGGCACATCCTCGTCGGCGTCATCCTCGTCGTCGTCGCGTCGGTCATCGGGCAGTTCCTCGTCAGCACGGCGATCAGTGCGCGCGTGAAGTCGGCGGAGCGACGTGCACTGCAGCAGCAGGCACAGATCTTCGCCAATGAGGTTGCGCGGACGACGCCCGACCGGCTCAAGGGAAGTCGGTCCGCGGACATTGCGCGGCTGCTCCCCGACACGCGGATCAAGGTGACCTGGCCGGGCCCCGGCGGGCTCTGGTACAACCTCGCGCAGCTCAGCAGTGAGGACGCGGAGGTGACGGCCACCGCGGACGGCGTGGAGGTGCAACTCGCCCGCGAGTACAACCAGACGTCCACGTCTCCCTGGGCCGTCGTCGCGATCATCGCCCTGATCGGGGTGCTCGCCACCGTCATCTTCGTCCTCGCCGAGAGCGTCGCGCGGCGATTGCGGCGGCAGGTGAGCGGGCTCGCCGACACGGCGTCGGCGTTCTCGTCGGGTGACTGGTCGGCCCGCGCCGTCGAGTCGGGCGACGAGCTCGGCCGTGCCGCCGCCGCGTTCAACCGCATGGCCGACCGGCTGGAGGAGGCGGACGTCGCGCAGCGCCGGTTCCTCGCCGACGTCGCGCACGAGCTGCGGACACCCGTGACGGCCATCGACGGGTTCGCCGCGGCACTCGGCGACGGCCTGGCGGGCACCGAGGAGGATCGCGCCGAGGCGGTGGGGTTCATCCGTGAGGAGGCGGTCCGTCTGCGTGAGCTGGTGGGCGACCTCCGCAACCTCACGCATCTCGATCTCGGCGGCGCGGCGCTGAACCTCCGTTCCGTCGACCTCGCCGATCGCGCCCGGAACGCCGTGCACCGGTTCGCCGCGAACGCCGAGGAGGCCGAGGTGTCACTGCTGGCCCGGGGCGACGCGGTCGTGGTCCGGACCGACCCCCGGCATGTCGACACGATTCTCTCGAACCTCGTCTCCAATGCGCTCACGGCCACCCCGGTGGGCGGTGAGGTTCGCATCGAGGTGGCGGCCACACCCGACGGCGGTGAGATGGTCGTGCGTGACACCGGGCGCGGGATCGCTCCCGAGGACCAGGCGCGGATCTTCGACCGCCTCTATCGCGTCGACCGGGCGCGCTCGCGTGGCGAGGGTGGCAGCGGTCTCGGCCTGGCCATCGTGAAGCGACTCGTGCTTCAGCTCGGTGGCACCATTGATCTCACGTCCGAACTCGGCGCCGGAACGGCGTTCCGTGTGCACCTTCCGCCGTGCGCCGAGCCACAGACCGGCCTGTCGACACCTTCAGAGGAGACCCCGAGTGAGCAACGATGACCGCCTGATCTTTCCCAACGGCGATCGTCAGGTGCTTCGACGCATCGACGACCGTACGGAGGAGGAGGTCGCTCGCATCGCAGACGAGTTCCGGAGAGGATTCGACACGGTCGCGCTGATCGGGCAGCCCGGTGTGACCGTCTTCGGATCGGCGCGCGTCCGCGAGGGCTCCGAGGTCTACGACAGCGCACGCCGCTGCGGGTCGCTTCTGGCCGACGCCGGGCTCGCCGTCGTCACCGGCGGAGGCCCCGGGGTGATGGAGGCCGCCAACCGCGGTGCGCGTGACGTCGGCGGCCGGTCCGTGGGATTCAACATCCTCCTTCCCCACGAGCAGGGGTCGAACGGCTACACGGACGTCGAGATGACGTTCGAGCACTTCTACTCGCGCAAGGTCATGCTGGTGAAGGCCGCCGAGGGCTTCATCATCTATCCCGGTGGCTTCGGCACCAACGACGAGCTCTTCGAGGCCCTCACCCTGATTCAGACCGACAAGGTCGGCCACTTCCCGGTGGTGCTGGTGGGCCGCGCCCACTGGAAGCCGATGGTGGACTGGATCACCAGCAAGTTGGTCGGCTCGTACATCAACGCAGCCGATCTCGACCTGCTGGAGGTGGTCGACACGCCCGAGCAGGCCGTCGCGCAGGTGGTGGCGTGCTTCCGTCACGAGTGCGCCCACGAACTGGGTGCCACACGCGCCGTGGGGTAGCGCCGGGTCAGTGACCCGTGGGCTCGTCCTCCCTCTCGGGATCCGGCTTCTTCCTCTGGCTGCGGGCCACCCCGGCCACGAGGAGGACCCCGATGAGGAGGTAGGGGATCCCGAACAGGAAGCGCCGCTCGTCGAGGAAGAGAAGGAACAGGATGCCGCCGATCGCGAAGATGATGCCGATGGCGTAGCTCAGGATGAGCCCGGTCGTGCTGCTCATGCGCCGAAGTGCCCCTCAATGGCCTCGGTCACCTTCGGGATGAGCGTGTCCCAATCACCGGCGTCGGCCACGGTGACGCTGACGAAGTCGGCGGTGAGGAACACGTTCGTGATCCCGCCCAGGGCGAAGATCGCGCCGCCCAGCACGGAGTCGGCGGGATCCGACCCCTCGCGGAAGGTTTCCGCCCCGCCGTCGGTCGCCGGGCGATCGAGTTGGAACTTGAGGGCGTTGGGGTTCGGCGTGGGAAGGGGCGTGACGCTCGTCACCGGGTCTCCTGGGTCGTTTCGTGCCGCAGGATAGCGAGGCCCGGCGGCACGGGCGGGCGGGTCCGGTGGCGCGAACAGGGGTCACCGTGTGTGGACCTGCGGTGCCGGCACCGATGTCGGCTCGTTGTGTGAGCCGTCCCGGTATCCGCCGTCCATCGCGGCGCGAGACCCCCGGAATGCCGGGAACCCGGGGTCGAAGGCACGGCTTCGCGATGCGATGCGATGCAGCCGGAACCGCCAGGTGATTTCTGGCGCGGCTAGCATCGCGGGACATGAACGACGATCGCAGCCGCCTCCTCACACTGATGCGCGACCGCGCGCACTTCCGCGAGTCCGCGGTCGTCGCCGGGACCAGGTCGGCGTCCTACTTCGACGCCCAGCAGGTGCTTCTCGATCCGGAGGGCGCGCGGTCGGCGGGGCGTCTCGGATACGAGCTTCTCCGGCCGGCCTCCCCGCACGCCGTGGGCGGCGGGTCCGGCTCGGCAGGTGCCCTGGTCTGCGCGGTGTCTGCGGCGGCCCGGGAGGCGGGCGACCGGTGGACGGGGTTCTTCATCCGTGGCGAGGCCCGCCGGTACGGGTTGCAGAGCTGGATCGACGGTCCCTTCATCGAGGAGGGCACACCCGTCGCGGTCGTCGGCGACACCCTTGCGGGTGGCGCGTCGCTCGTCGCCGCGATCGAGAAGGCCCGCGACGCGGGTGGCGTCGTCGTGGCGGCCCTGGTCGCCATCGATCGGGAGGAGGACGGTCGCCGGAACGTCGAGACGGTCCTCGGGGACGCTCCGCTCCACGCCCTTTTCACCGCTGCCGAGATCCGGGGTGAGTAATATCGCCGTGCATTCGTCGCCGCGATCGTGGAGAGTCGGGTATGGATCTCAGGGGTAACCGCGTCACCTGGATCGGCCATGGGACATGGCTGTGGGAGACCTCGGAAGGCCGCCGCATCCTTGTGGATGCCTGGCTCAAGGACAATCCCTCCGCGCCGCCGGAGCTGCACAACCCCTGGCCGCTCGACGCCGTGCTCATCACGCACGCGCACTTCGACCACATCGACAACGCGGTCGAGACCATCAAGCAGACCGGGGCCCAGGCCGTCGCCATCTTCGAGATCGGTGCGTGGCTCGAGTCGCAGGGCTGTGCCAACGTCATCCAGATGAACATCGGCGGCACCGTCCAGGTCGCCGGTTGCAAGGTGACCATGGTCCAGGCCGTCCATTCGTGCGGTCTCCTGGAGGGCGACTCCATGGTCGAGGGCGGGGACCCAGCCGGCTTTGTGATCGAGTTCCCCGACGGGCTCGTCGTCTACCACGCGGGTGACACCGATGTCTTCGGCGACATGAAGCTCATCGGCGACATCTATCGGCCGCATGTCGCGGTCCTGCCCATCGGCGACCATTTCACCATGGGACCTCGACAGGCGGCGTACGCGGTGCGCCTCATCGGGGTCAAGCAGGTGCTGTCCGGTCACTTCGGCACCTTCCCGATCCTCACGGGCTCGCCCGAACAGCTCCGCGCGCTGGTCGACTCGGACGTGTTGGTGCCGGATCTCGTCCCAGGGACGACATTGCCCTGATCGTCGGCGCGATGGCGCGTCCGACGGCACAGGTCGTACGGGTCTCGGGCCCGACCGCGACGATCCTCCACGGCGGTGCGACGCGTGAGGCACGAATCGCGCCGCGACTGCCCGGTCGTCCCCTGGTGGTGGGCGATGAGGTCGAGCTGCGTGACGGCACCGACGAGGCCGTCATCGAACACATCCGTCCACGCCGCAGCGTCGTCGAGCGGGCCAGCGGACCGGACGGACCGCGACGGCCGATCGTGGCGAACGCGGATCTGCTGGTCGTCGTCGATGCTCTGATGAGTCCCGATCCGCGCCCCACGCTCGTCGATCACTACCTCGTCGCCGCGGCGCTCGGTGGACTGGACGCCGCCGTCGTCTACACCAAAGCCGACATCGCGCGGGACCCGGGGGACGATCTCGTCGCCCTCTACCGTGGTGCCGGGTACCCGACCCTGCGGGGGTCCGGGCTCGATCCCGCGTTCGTCGAGGACGTGCGCGGTCTCATCGATGGGCGGGTCGCCGCTCTGGTCGGCCAGTCCGGTGTGGGCAAGTCGGTGCTCACGCGGGGACTCACGGGGATCGATCGCGCCGTCGGTGCGGTCAGTGAACGCATCGGCGGACGTCACACCACCACGGACCCCCGGCTCATCCCGATGCCGACGGGGGGTGCCGTCGTCGACACGGCCGGCGTCCGAACGCTCTTCCTGCCGTCCCACGATGTGGAGGACCTCGCCGCGGCCTTTCCGGAGATCCGCGCCGTCAGCGGGGAATGCCGGTTTCGCGACTGCCGCCACGTTGGTGAGGCGGGTTGCGCGCTCCCCGGGCGCATCGCGTCATCGCGGTACGCGACGTACCGCTCCCTCGTGAACGGTGCGTCGACCGTCCGCTGATTTCGGTTTTCGTCGTTTCCGATCCTTGACCCGCGACGTCTCGCTGGGTAAGTTCGCGACACAAGTAGCGAGCCCACCCAGCTGAGGTTGCCATGAGCGTACGTCGTCATACCCACCGGTCCGTGCCCCCGATCGCGGGCGGCGCACCTCCGACCGGTTGGGAGGCGCTCGACAAGTGGGTCGGTGGTGGCTCGGGTTCCGGCTCGTCGTCGGCGTCGTCCGCTCCGTCTGGGAAGACGGGTTGGGAGGCGCTTGACAAGTGGGTCGGTGGTGGCTCGGGTTCCGGCTCGTCGTCGGCGTCGTCCGCTC
>CAYSVH010000018.1:37055-37142 GCA_964434425.1 uncultured Bifidobacteriaceae bacterium
CGTCTGGGAAGACGGGTTGGGAGGCGCTCGACAAGTGGGTTGGTGGTGCTGCGCAGAAGGGTGGCGAGGTTGCCTCGGGGGCGGTGG
>CAYSVH010000019.1:0-34753 GCA_964434425.1 uncultured Bifidobacteriaceae bacterium
CCGCTCACGCGGGCCATCTCGGCATGCCCCCTTGACAAACCACGCTCCATATCAGGTGTGATGTCCGGGGGAGGTTGTCCCTGGCGGGATGGGACGAGATGGGCGACACAGGTTGTGACAGTCACGATCCACACCTGTGAGAGGACCCGTCGTACCGTGGTGGTGGATGGCGAGAGAGCGGGAGGTGCGGGGCGGACATGTCCGACGGCGATGACGGGAGGGAGCACGGAGAACGTGAGTCGCATGGGGTGCGGGACCACGACGGATGGCCGATGAGCGGGAGACGGTCGACTGGGATCGTGCTCCGAACGGTGCGATCGACGAACGAGCGGCGGTCCCGCTGCCACCGGATCGACGGCTCGATATCCGTCGGCGCCTCGATCGCCATGGTCGTCTGGTCGACTACGCAATCGTCCTCACGGCGGCAACAGGGGAGGAACTGATCCGGGCGGACATGTCACATGGCGCGCCGGAGATCCACCGGGGGCGTGGGGTGGCGCGGCCGGTCGGCGCGGCGATTCGCACGTTTGCGGACGTACTACGGGTGTACGACCTCGGATACGGGATGGTGATGGACTACCATGAGGCGTCGGCTCAAAGCCGGTTGTCAGGCGATGAGTGACGATGGAGGCTTGGGCGCAGGGGAGGCGGGCGTGGCGGTCAACTCACGGGGCGAGGTTCGTCGGGCGATCGATCTTCTTGATCAGCAGTGGTATCGGGACCACCTCACCGGATTCAACGCCAAGGGCGAGCGCGTCATCGTGACGGCCGACCTCGACACATCGTTCCGTGAGGTGCTCCACGCGATCGACCTCGGGGGCGGAATGGGCAACATCATCGTCATGCGGGACGATCGAGTGCTGGCCTTGGTCGTGGAGAGCGCCGACATGACCACGGTTGCTCCGACCCGACGGAGGCAGCCGATCGAGGAGGATGCGACGGTCGGGATGGTCTTCGATGCCTGTCGCAGCGCCGTCGATTCCGAGGGCACTGTGTTCACGATCACCCGGCACGGGACGGAGCGGGGGATTCTGGTGACGGGGTTCCAACGGGAATACGTCGCGGCCTGACGGCGCAGGTCCGGTTGTCGGCGCCGAAGGGTGCCGTTGTGACATGAGCGAGACGGATCAGGCAGAAGGGACGCTCGACGACGTCAACACCGTGACGCGATCACGACGCTACCCGGCGTGAGGCCGACCCGGTCACCCCTCACCCGTCCAGCACGTGATCCAGGGCACGCGCCACGGCGGGACGAATGGAGTCCACGTGCGCGACCACGGCCGAGAGGGCAATGGCCGGCTCGCGCAGCGGGCGGGCCACCAGGGACGGGAGCACGGCCGCGCGTGACCAGGCGTGGGCAATGACCGTCACGCCCCGCTGCACCTCCAGTGCCGCGGCCAGGGCGCCGGGCGTGAGGTCCACTTCGATGAACGTCGGCGTGAACCCGAGCCGCTGGCAGGCGAGGGTGAGCGCGTCGATGAGACCCGGCTGGCCGTCGGACTCCCAGGTGAGGATGGGATGGTCGCGCAGCTGCGTCAGGGTGACGCGATCGTCGGCGGCGAGCGGATGGTCGCGGTGCATGAGGACGTCAGGGGTGTCCATGAAGAGCGGGCGGGCGATCACTCCGTCCCCGTACACCGGCGCGTAGATGACGGCGGCATCCACCATCCCGTCGCGCAGCCGGTCCACCGCCTCGGCCCCGAGCATCGGGTAGATGTCGATCTGCCAGCCGGGCAGTGCACCGCGCAGGCCGTCGATCAGCGCTTTGATCGGTGGGTGGCGCTGCATCTGGATGCGGGGTACGGCCAGGCACACCGTGCGGTCCTCGCTGGCGACGCGGATGGCGCGCACGGCGCGGCCCACGGACCGGAGGGCGGGGGCGACGGTGTTGACCAGCTCCGCGCCAGCGGGTGTCAGTTGGACGGGGCGGACGCTGCGATCGACGAGGGTCACACCCAGATCGGACTCCAGCCGCGCGATCTGCTGACTCAGGCTGGGCTGGGTGATGCCCAGTCGTGCTGCGGCGCGGCCGAAGTGGCGCTCGTCTCCGAGGGTGACGAGCATCTGGAGACGGGTCAGCTCGGACACGGTACGGTCACGGTGCCGGACGGTTGCGTCATAGGCACAGCCTATCGAACGGGTGTGGTTGCCTATTGGACGCGGAGGAGAAACAGGCGCATGATCCGCACACCTTCCCCCGTCCTCACCGGAGGCCCCTGATGTCTGACAGTCCGTTCGATCTCACCGGCAAGACCGCCGTCGTAACCGGCGCATCCGCCGGCCTCGGCGTCCAGTTCGCGGAGGCGCTCTCGCAGGCCGGAGCCAACGTCGTCCTCGCCGCTCGCCGCACCGAGCCGATGGAGGAGACCGCCAAGCGCATTCGTGCGGCGGGTGGCAAGGCTCTCGTGCACCAGACGGACGTCACCGACGAGGCCCAGGTCAACGGTCTGGTCGAGGCCACTGTCGCGGAGTTCGGAAGTCTCGACGTGATGGTCGCCAACGCGGGTGCCATCCCCGAGGGAATCGCCCAGCCCGAGAAGATGCCGGCCGACCTCTTCCGCCAGTCCATCGACATCAACCTGACCGGCACGTACATCACCGCCGCGGCGGCCGCTCGTCAGATGCTCGCCGGCGGTGGCGGATCCATCATCCTGCTGTCGTCGGTCGCCGGTCTCTCCGGCCACCACAACATCCCGATCGCCTACGCCACCTCCAAAGCGGCCACCACGCACATGGCCAAGTACCTGGCCGTCGTGTGGGCCGACCGCGGTGTGCGCGTCAACGCCATCGGCCCCGGCTGGTTCCCCAGCGAGATGACCGACCAGGTGCTGGCGGTCCCGCCGTTCCGCAAGCGCATCGAGGACCAGACCCCGCTCGGCCGCCTGGGTGACCCCAGGGAACTCCTCGGCGCCCTGCTCCTGCTCGCCTCCGATGCCGGCAGCTACATCACCGGCCAGACCCTGATGGTGGACGGCGGCATGTCGGCCTCCATCGGCGCGAGCCCCTACCCGGACGAGCTGCACGCGCTGAACGCGCAGATCATGCCGCACGGCCTGGGCGAGAGGATCGCACCGGCCGGCTGAGCCACCGCGTCTCCGTGTCCATCACAGGTGGTGGACACGGAGGGATCGCCGACCTCCTTTCGCCCACGGACACGTGCTCGCCCCTGGTGCGCGTTCCGCGGGCTCGGGGACCCGGGCGCGATCGGCTCTCCGGAGGGAGCCGCAGCGAGGGGCCCCGCGGGGCCCCTCGTGTCGTTCGGGGTCCGCAGGCCGACGATCTGCCCTCGTCCTCTCGTCAGCGGCCCGTGAGGTGGCAAGACCGGCAGCAGCCGTGTGGCGCAGGGGGTTACGGACGTGCGTCGTGCGTGTCGATCGACGATCGCGATCGTGCCGGCCTCGCGACGACCCGTGACAGGGGGTGGACGAGGGGCCGCGGGACACCGTGGGCATGTCTACGGTGGGTTCGCATGAGGCATCGCGCGGGAGGCCGGTCATGGCGCGGTGTCGATGTGCGACAGGTCACCCCGACCTGGTCCGTCGTCAACGGCCGGATCGCACCGCTGGCGAAACGGCCCCGCGGCCCGGTCGAGGAGCGACGACAACCCGGAATACGCGCGGTGGTGGCATTGAGGGTAGTACATGGGTAGCATCACGAGTATGAAAGTCAGTGTGAGCCTGAGATCCGACGACGTCGCGTTTCTCGACGACTACGCGTCACGGCACGGAATGGCATCGCGGTCGGCCGTCGTCCAACGCGCGGTCGACCTGCTGAAAGCGGCTCAGCTGGGAGCCGCCTACGCGGACGCCTGGGAGACATGGGGCGTCGAGGGCGGCGATGCCTGGGACGTCGCGGTCGCTGACGGCCTGCCACGGCGCTGATGCGGCGCGGGGAGATACGCCTCGTGAATCTCGACCCCGTCCGCGGCGCGGAGGCGAGCAAGCCGAGGCCCGCCGTGATCGTCTCCAACGACGGCGCCAATGTCACCGCCGCGCGCCTGGGGCGTGGGGTGGTGACCGTCGTTCCGGTCACCACCAATGTGGAGCGCGTGCATCCGTTCCAGGTCCTTCTGGCGGGTGCGGAGACCGGTCTCGACCGGGACTCCAAGGCTCAGGCGGAACAGGTGCGATCGGTCGCGGTCGAGCGCATCGGCCCCGTCGTCGGACAGGTCGACCCGACCACCATGGGAAGGCTTGACGCCGCCCTGCGCCTGCATCTGGCGCTCTGAGAACACACCGGGCCCAGCGGGTCCGGCGGGCGGGCTATGCCGGTGTCAGCAGGAAGACGGGGTGGTCGCGGTCGTCCGGCAGGGCGTCGAACAGCGACTTCACCGCGCGACCCGCCTTCCTCCGGTAGGGCGCGATGATGGGGCCGCGTTCCTCCACCGGGATCTCCTTGGCCGTGTAACGCCGCTGCTTGCCATGGGGGCCGAGGGCGCAGGCCGGGGTGGCGCGGAGGTTCTTCACCCAGTCGGTCTCGCCGCGCGGGCAGACCAGATAGAGCGAATCGTCCACGGTGATCGGGATCACCGGGATGGACTGCTCGGTCCGCGACTTCCGGCGGGTGACCGTGAGGTGCTCGCTCCCGCCGACGCCGAAGCGCATGGCGATCGGGTTGAACACCTGACGGACGAAGAGTGGGGGGCGCAGGTACGGCAATCGGGGTGCTCCCAAGCGGGCGGACGGGACCTGGGGCCGATCCTACGGAACGGTCGTCGGGGCGATCGTGCACCACGTGGCGGAGGACCCGAAGGGGCACACCTGAAACCGGGTTTCCAAAAAGCCTGTAATCCATAATGAGTTCGTGGTATTTTGACGCACCCGAAACCCCCGATGACACGGGAGCACCGTTTGAGCGCGCAGGAATGGAAAGCCCGGCTTCTCGACCAGATGCCGACCGACCTTGCCAACGAGGTCGACCTCTTCGAGGCACAGATCGAGCTTCGCAAGCAGGGCAAGATCGATGAGCGGGTCTTCGCCGAGACACGGCTCCGCCGCGGCGCCTACGGCCAGCGGTACGACAACGGCCACCGCCACGACGGCGAGACGGACCGCGAGATCGAGTTCCCCACCGACCTGACCAAGGGCCCGGACACCGAGTGGGACGCCCCGGGCATGCTCCGCATCAAGATCCCGTTCGGCGGGTGCACCCCCGAGCAGCTGGAGGTCATGGCCGACCTCGCGGAGGAGTACAGCGACGAGATCCTGCACGTCACCACGCGCCAGGACATCCAGCTGCACTTCATCCACATCGAGGACACGCCCACCATCATGCGGCGCCTCGCGGCGGTCAACATCACTACGCGTGAGGCCTGCGGCAACAGCGTCCGCAACGTGACCGCCTGCCATCTGGCGGGCGTCTGCCGCACGGAGACCTTCGATGTGACGCCCTACGCCGACGCGCTCATGCGGTTCTTGCTCGGCCACCCGGACACCGGTGACTTCGGCCGCAAGTTCAAGCCGGCCTTCTCGGGCTGCGCCGGCGAGGCGTGCGGTCTGGTCCGCATGCACGACTTCGGCGCCATCGCCAAGGTCAAGGACGGCAAGCGCGGCTTCGAGGTGTTCGTCGGCGGCGGCCTCGGCACCAGCCCCTACCAGGCACACGTGCTCCACGAATTCTGCCCGGAGGAGGAGCTGCTTCCCACGGTGCAGGCCGTGGCCCGCGTCTTCGGCCGCCTGGGCGAGAAGGCCAACCGCAACCGCGCCCGCATCAAGTTCCTCATCGCCAAGCTCGGCATCGACGAGTTCAAGCGCCTCGTCGCCGAGGAGCGCGAGATCCTCCCGCACGACGACCGCTGGACCGCCTACCTGAGCGACATCGACAAGTTCGAGGAGGAGCCCAAGGACCGCACCGAGATCGGCGAGACGCCGGCACCGGTCGACGGACTGGACGAGTTCGCCCGCAACAACGTCCACCCGCAGCGCCAGGAGGAGTACCGCGTCGTCGAGATCGCGCTCCCCCTCGGCGACATGACCTCGTGGCAGGCCCGCCGGCTGGCCGACATCTGCCGCAAGTACGTCGGCGACAGCATGCGGTTCACCGTCGAGCAGAACGTCGTTCTGCGCTGGGTGCACCAGGACGACGTCCCGGCCGTCCACGCCGAGCTCGACGCCATCGGCCTCAGCGCCCCCGGCGCCGGGACCATCCTCGACGTGGCCGCGTGCCCCGGCACCGACACCTGCAAGCTCGGCATCTCCGCCTCGCGGGGGCTCGCCGGCGAGCTCCGGGAGCGTCTCGCCGCGACGGCGTACGAGCTGGACGAGGCGATCCGTGGCCTGCGCATCAAGGTGAGCGGCTGCTTCAACTCGTGCGGTCAGCACCATGTCGCGGACATCGGGTTCTTCGGCAACAGCCGCAAGATCGGCGGCCACGCCGTGCCGCACTTCCAGGTGGTGCTCGGCGGCAAGTGGACCGACAACGCGGGCGCCTACGGGCTCGCCATCGGGTCGGTTCCGTCGCGTCGCGTGCCGGACGTCGTGGACCGCATCACCACGCGCTACATCACCGACCGCGAGGGGCAGGAGAGCTTCCAGGACTTCTGCGCCCGCATCGGCAAGAAGGCGCTCGCCGAGATGCTCATCGCCGAGTTCAAGGCGGTGCCCGCCTATGAGGAGGACGCGAGCTACTACTCCGACTGGGGTGACCCGCGCGAGTTCTCGATGGGCGACTACGGAGTCGGCGAGTGCGCCGGTGAGGTCATCTCGCGCACCGACATGGATCTGTCGGCCGCCGAGTCCACGGTCTTCGACGCGACCGTCGCATTGGAGGACGGAGACCTGGTTCGTGCGGACGAACGCGCGTACGTGGGTATGTTGTCTGCAGCGCGCGGCATCACGGCGCTCGAGGTTCCCAACCCGCCGCCGGCCGATGCCGAGATGGTCGACGTCTTCAAGGAACGCTTCATCGACACCGAGCTCTTCTTCGACCGGTTCATGGGTGCGAAGTTCGCCCGGCCGTTCTTCCTCCGTCACGAGGACGGACCGGTGAAGGAGCCGCAGGAGGTCCGTGAGCTCGTCGAGGACGCCCAGCTCTTCATCGACGCCGCGCATCAGTGCCAGATTCGAATCGCCGAGGCGCGCCGTCAGGCCGCGGCCGAGGCACAGGCGAAAGCCGAGGTGACCGCATGAAGCTGCAGAGAATCTCCATCGTCATGTCCCTGGAGGACCCGTCCACGTCGGTGGAGACGGTGGTTCCCGTGTTCCACACGTGGATCAAGGAACGCCGCCTGGAGGGCCTGCCCATCGACGTCGCACGGTACGGTCACGTGCCCAACGGGCCGGGTGTCATCCTCATCGGCTTCGAGGGCGACCTCGCGCTGGAGGAGACCTCCGGTGCTCCGGCGCTGCGCTACACGCTGAAGCGCGCCGAGGACGGGGACGCCGCCCAGCACATCGTGCTGGCGCTCGGCCGTCTGCTCGAGGCCGCCGGAGAGCTCGAGAAGGACACCGGCATCCGCGTCGACCGCTCGTCGGTCACGGTCCGCATCGCCGACAAGCTGAACGCCCCCAACACGGACGAGAACCGCCAGGCCCTCCAGAGCGAGGTCGTGAGCGCGGTCACCTCGACCCTCGGGTTCGACACCCCCGACATCATCGGCGGGTCGACGGATCCTCGCGACGCCCTCAGCTGGACGCTGCGCGGCGTCGTTGCCCCCGTGGCGGCGTAGCTTCGTCCGCATCCGGTGGCGGCCCCCGCGGGTCGCCACCACCGCGGCTACCGCTCCGGGAAGGAAGCCGCACAGGGCGTCCCCGTTCGGCGGCGGGAGGCCAGTGGTGAACACCGCGGCTCGGACGTGGGGAGGTGGAACGGTGCGCCGCGCATGCTCCACGTCTGCAGCAGGGTCCGGTCGGCGACCGCCTCGTCCAGGCGCTCGACCGTGAGGTCCCCGATCCGCGGTCAGGGCGAGCAGGGCGGATACCGGTGGGCCGTTCTGAACGCCGCGGCGACCGACGACGTCCGGCAGGCGGGTCGTCTCGAGGCGCTCGATGAGGTGGTGGGCACGCAGACGGAACCCGACGACGTCGCCTGCGCGAGAGGCCCCTCACCGACGGGACACTACGCGCAGGCGTCACCGACGGCTGTCCGTGCTCACTCCGGCCCAGGGTTGTCATCGGGACCCGATCTGCCGATGAGTTGCATAGGACCAGACTCCCCGAACGGGTAGGGGGTCGTCTCCGCATCTCACGCTATCCTCGGACGTCGAGGCTGGCGGGGGACGCGAACCACGACGGCAACGAGGCCAGGAGGTAGCGCGTGCAGGGACAGGAGATCTACGAGGTCGGCTGTGCGGCGGGCGCCTACGACATGTTCCACATCGGTCACCTCAACATCCTGTGCCGCGCGCGGGAGCGGTGCGACTACCTCATCGCGTCCGTCGCGACGGACGAGGCGGTGTTCGCCCAGAAGGGGCGTCTGCCCATCGTGCCACTGACCGAGCGCATGGAGATCCTCCGCCACATCGACGTGGTCGACGAGGTCGTCTTCCACGAGGCCGACCACCTCGCGCTGCACGCAGAACATCCCTTCGACGCGTTCTTCAAGGGCAGCGACTGGAAGGGGACCGAACGGGGCGAGCGTCTCGCCGCCGAGTTCGCCGTCCGGGGCGTGGCCGTCGTCTACCTGCCCTACACGGAGACCACGTCGAGCACCCACCTGCGCACCGCGCTGGAGGAAGTGATCGGCTGACGCCGGGTGGGCGGGCCGGTGCGTCGACCCGCGCCCACCGTCCGCTGATCGCGAGCCGGGTCGGTATCCGTCGGGAGGGCTGGTTCGTGCTCGCCGGTCGCGTGCATGTGGGCGTTCCTGCCCGCATGAGACGGCCGTGCGATGAGGGCTCGCAAGTCTGGTGCCAGGCACTTAACTTGCGAGTATCAAAACGCACGAACGAAAAAGACCTGGTATGCGCGGCTTTTCGTCCCGGTCTCTCCGGGCGCGCAAGCCCGGTGCCTGGCACCGGGCTTGCGCACGGCATCTCCGGTGCCCGCCGTGCTCGGTGCGAGGCGGATACCGAGATGAGCGTCAGCAGCTGACGCGGACCTCTCCGCCGCTGGTGTCACGGCCGGTTCCGCCGACGAGCCGGTCATGGCCGGCACCACCGATCAGCAGGTCGTTGCCCCTGCCTCCGAAGACGCGGATCTCGAAGCCGTCCGGCGGAGCCGCCTTCGCGCCGGTGGCCCCCACCAGCAACGCGAGAGTCGTCAGCAATCCCGCGACGAACGGTGCCCTCATCGACGCGTGGCGTCCCACGGTCCCACCGCTCACGTGTGCGCCCACCGGCCAGCCTCCTCGGGTTCCGCCGCGTCCGACGGCGGCGATGCGCGCGAAAAGCTACCAACCGCGTTGTTAGGATGCCCTAATTCTCTGACGCTCTCGGCGGGTGAGCATGAAATGCCCGGTATTCGCCATATTCATGCCTCGGGTGTGGTGCGCCGAGGGTGGTTCGTGTCCTACGTTAACGTCGCCGGGACCTATACGTTTTGGGGGTATGCACCAATCGGGACGTCGAGTAGCGTGGCCGTCACACGTTCGCCATCCGTCCGGTGATCTCGTGCCGTCCGGGTGGCTTCAGGAACAGTCCGCCGACATGCTCGGCCGTCATGGAGGAATGAAGTATGCGGTTCGCACGGATGCTCAGGAGAGGTTGGTGGTCTGCCCTCGGTGTCGTGGTTCTCGCGCTCATGGGTGCGTCGACCGCGTCGGCGATTCAGACCGCCGTGCCGTCCAGCACGTCACCCATGTGGCAGACCAACGGCATCGTCTACGCCCTCGAGGCGTCCGGCGGCAGGGTCTACGCCGGCGGCACCTTCTCGACGGTCCGTCCGCCCGGCGCGGCATCGGGCACCCAGGAGGTGACCCGGACGCGTCTCGCGGCGTTCGACGCCAACACCGGTGCGCTCGTCACCTCGTTCAACCACACCCTGAACGGCAACGTGTTCGCGATCGCCGCCAGTCCGGACGGGCAGACGATCTACGTCGGCGGTGACTTCACCACCGTCAACGGCCAGACCCGCAACCGCATCGCGGCATTCAACGCCCAGACCGGTGCGCTCACCAGCTGGTCGTCCAGCGTGTGGCAGAGGGTGGCGGCGATCGACGTGTCGCCCACCGGTGTCTACATCGGTGGTGCCTTCACCACGGCGGGCGGACGATCCGTGCAGCGTGTTGCGATGCTGAGCCCGATCACCGGACAGGCGAGCGCCACCTTCAACACCGCGGCGGATGCCTACGTCTACTCGATCGCGCTCTCGCATGACTTCAGCAAGCTCTACATCGCGGGAACCTTCAACACCCTGAACGGCGACAACGGCTACTACGCCGCAGGCGTCGTCGACTCGGCCACCGGCGACACGCTGCCGTTCGGAGCCACCTCGGTCGTCACCCGGCCCAGCCCCGGCTGCCTGGTGCACATCAAGGTCGTCCGCACCGACGAGAATGGTGCGTACTGGGGTGCCGAGGGCACGGGCGGTGGCTGCTTCGACGGTACGTTCGGGTCCAACCACGACGGCTCCCTGAAGTGGGTCTCCCGCTGCCTCGGTGCCACCCAGGCCATCCAGCCGCTGAAGGACGAGCTCTTCACCGGTGCGCACGCTCACGATTGCGCGGCCGACCAGCCCGAGGACCCCGACGCCTTCCCGGAGACCGGCTGGGCGAGGGGGCTCTCGCGACACTTCCTCTCGCGGAGCCTGGCCACCGGCCACATGGGCAACTGGTACCCGACGGCCAACGGTGGCATCGGAGAGGGCCTCGGACCGCGGGTCATGGCCACCGACGGCACCCAGCTGTTCGTCGGCGGTGAGTTCACCAGCATCAACGGGTCACCGCAACAGAGCCTCGCGCGCTTCAACCCGGCGGCCGGCGACCAGGCCGTTCCGAGCCAGCCCGTCGCGCCCACCGCGGTCGCCCGCGGCGACGGCAAGGTCTCGGTGTTCGTCCAGGCGCCGCTCGACAGCGACGACCCGGACCTCACCGTGCGGCTCTTCCGGGGCAACGACACGACCCCCATCGCCACCAAGCAGGTGCGCTCGCTGTTCTGGCGCCGGCCGATCGTGGCGTTCGTCGACAACGACCGCCCCATCGGCTCCAACCAGACCTACCGGGCGGATGCCGTTGAGACCAACGGCCCCAACGCCGGTCAGCGCTCCGCGCTGAGCAACACCGTCACCGTGGTGGCGAACGCGCCGACCTACGCACAGGCGGTCCTCTCCCAGAACCCCAAGATCTTCTGGCGCTTCGACGATGTGCGCGCGCCGGCCATCGCCGACTCCGCCGACTCGCTCCAGGGCGGCACCTCATGGCTCGGCATGACCTTCCAGCGGCCGGGGGCCAATGACAACGGATCGTCCATCGGATTCAATGGATCCACCGGATCCATCGCGACGACGGACGTGCTCCCGACCCCGGGGACCTACAGCATCAATGCGTGGTTCCGCACGACGAGCACCGCCGGAGGCAAGATCGTCGGCTTCGGCAACGTGAAGCAGGGCTACGACTTCAACGGCAACCCCACCCTCAGCAGCAACTACGACAAGCACATCTACATGACCAACAACGGACGCCTCGTCTTCGGCGTCTACAACGGTGGGACGGACGTCCTCACCACCGCCGCGTCGTACAACGACGGGGAGTGGCACCAGGTCACGGCCACGCAGGGTCCCAACGGGATGACCCTCTACGTGGACGGTGTGCGCGTCGGGCGCAACGGGGTCACCACCAGCCAGGGCTACAACGGTCACTGGCGCGTCGGCGGCGACAACCTGAACGGTTGGCCCAACCGCCCGACGAGCAACTACTTCGCCGGTGACATCGACGACGTTTCGATCTACGACTCGGTTCTCACCGCCCAGCAGGTGGCCGCCCAGCACGTGGCCAGCGGTCGCACCCCCGACCTTCCGCCGGCACCGACCGACGACTACGGCAAGGCCGTCTACGACGACGAGCCCAGCGCCTTCTGGCGTCTCGACGAGACCAGCGGCAACGTCGCCAATGACTCCTCAGGCAATCAGAACCCGGCCGGCTACGTCGCCGGTGTGACCCAGGGCGGCCCCAGCGGCATCGGTACCCAGGGCACGTCGGCCACCTTCAACGGATCCAACGGGAACGTGGCCCAGTCCAACGGGCAGGGCTCGCCGGCGCGTTACAGCCACGAGCTCTGGTTCCGTACGACGACGACGACCGGCGGCAAGATCGTCGGCTTCGGCAACGCCCAGACCGGCAACAGCAGCAACTACGACAAGCACGTCTACATGACGAACTCCGGGCAGCTGATCTTCGGTGTCTGGAACAACAGCCCCAACACGGTCACCTCGCCGGCGTCCTACAACGACGGCCAGTGGCACTACCTCGTCACCACCCAGGGCGCTGACGGCATGCGGATGTATGTCGACGGTGAGCTGGTCGGATCGAACGGCGTGTCGGCCAACCAGGGCTACAACGGCTTCTGGCGCGTCGGTGGCGACAACCTCGGTGCATGGCCCAGCCGGCCGTCGACCGACTACTTCGCCGGCACGATCGACGAGGTCGCGATCTACGACTTCGCGCTCAGCGCCGAGCAGGTCTCCGCGCACTACGCGGCGGCCGGTCACACCGGGCCCGACATCGTCGCGCCCACCGCATCCATCACCGCGCCGGCCAACGGCGCCACGGTGGAGACCGGGCCGGTGACCGTCACGGCGGACGCGAACGACAACGTCGGTGTCACCTCGGTCGAGCTCCAGGTCGGCGGCACCACCGTCGGCACGGCCACCGAGGCGCCCTACAGCTTCACCTGGAACGCGACCGACGGCGCGCACACCCTTCGCGTGATCGCCAGGGACGCCGCCGGCAACACCGGAACGTCCGACGAGATCACGGTCACTGCGGTGACCCCCGACACGACGGCACCGACGACGGCGATCACCTCGCCGGCGAACGGTGCGACGGTGTGGGGTTCGACGTCGGTGACGGCGACGGCCGACGACAACGTCGGTGTGGAGTCGGTTCAGCTCCGCGTGGACGGTGCGGTGGTCGCGACGGACACGTCGGCCCCGTACGAGTTCACGTGGGATGCGACGGATGCGGGCGAGCGTGTTCTGACCACGGTCGCCACCGACGCCGCGGGCAACACCGGGACGTCCGGCCCGATCACGGTCACCGTTCAGGCCCCGCCCGACACGACGGCTCCGACGACGGCGATCACGTCGCCGGCGCATGGTGCGACGGTGTGGGGTTCGACGTCGGTGACGGCGACGGCCGATGACAACGTCGGTGTGGAGTCGGTTCAGCTCCGTGTGGACGGTGCGGTGGTCGCGACGGACACGTCGGCTCCGTATGAGTTCACGTGGAACGCCACGGAGGTCGGTGAGCGCATCCTGACGACGGTCGCCACCGACGCGGCGGGTAACACCGGTACCTCCGACCCGATCGTCGTCAACGTCGAGGAGCCGCAGGACACCACGCCGCCGTCGGCACCCGGCACGCTGACGGGCATCGCCAGCGGTGAGACCTCGGTTCAGCTGAACTGGGGTGCGGCCACCGACAACGTCGGTGTGACGGGCTACATCGTCGTCCGTGACGGCACCGATCTTCCGGGCGTCGTCACCGGACTCGAGTACGAGGACACCTCGCTCGCGTCGGACGCCAGCTACACGTACGCGGTCCACGCCGTCGACGCCGCGGGCAACCGGGGAGCGGCGAGCAACACGGTGACGGTGGCGCTGACGACCGGGCCGACGGTTCTCTTCAACGAGACCTTCAGCGGGGTCAACGGATCCCCGTGGAGTCCGTCCTCCTGGACCACATCGGTGAGCGGCGGCTCCGTGCTCACCCAGGGACAGGCCGGGGTCATGACCCACCAGGACGCCCAGTACAACTACGCACGGGCGCAGCTGACCGGCCTGGCGGCCACCACCGACTCCGAGGTGCTCACCTCGTTCCAGTGGAACGCCGCCACCCCGGTGTCCTACTTCAGCGTTTACCTGAGGGGCTCCGGCGGCTGGCAGAACGGCTACCGGCCGCGCACCGGCATCGGCATCCAGATCCAGTCGAACAGCGCCTCCGTCCGTGTCCACCGCAACGTCAACGGCGTGATGACGGACCTCGGCGGTTTTGCCGGTGTCCAGCAGGTCACCACCTCCAAGCAGTGGCTGCGGCTGCGGGTCACCGGCAACACCGTCCAGTTCAAGATCTGGACCGACGGTCAGGCCGAGCCCGCTCAGTGGGAGGGACAGATCACCGACAACGCCGTCTCCGGTCCGGGGCAGCTGCACCTCAGCCTCAACCGCGGCGGCTCGAATGTCGGCGCGAAGTCGGTCACACTGGATGACCTCACGGTCTTCCAGGGATAGCCGGACGGCTCCACGACCCCCCGGGAGGACACACATTGCAGGCGGACGACGAGGACTGACACCGACATGGCGCTTGGGAACCCGGATGGTTCCACCGATAGCAGGACCACATCCACGACGATCGACGACAGGAAGTTGTCCCAATCGTGAGCGACACCCCGACAGGATCTCAACCTCCATCGCTGAACCCCCCGCCCCGGCGGGGGGTTCGCGTGCTCGCACTGGCCGGCACGTCGGTCGTCGTCCTGGTGGCTCTGGTCGTGAGCATCGCGCTGATGTTCGGCGGTGACCGCGAACCGGCCGCCACAGCGTCCACCACGCCACCCCCGCCGACGACACCGGTCACCCCGTCGAACCCCGACGGCGTGGCGTCGCAGACACCGGATCCCCAGGAGTGGCGGATGGTGTTCAACGATGAGTTCGACGGCGATGCCGTGTCGACCCGGGACTGGAACGTCCGGGACGCCACGTACCTCACCTACGAGGAGTCGATCCTCACCTCCCGTCCCGAGAACGTGCGGGTCGGGGACGGCGTGCTCACCATCGAGGCCCGCCGCGAACGGCGCACGGTGGGGAAGACCACCCGCGACTACACCTCGGGCTACCTCGAGACGATCGGCAAGCACTCGTGGCGCTACGGCCGGTTCGAGATGCGCGCTCGGCTGCCCATGACCACCGGCGTGTGGCCGGCGTTCTGGCTGCGGGGTGACAACGGGCCAGGCGAGATCGACATCATCGAGGCCGTCGGCGGCATGCCGCGGTTCACGCACCAGGCCGTACACCAGTCGACCAACGGCGACCGGGAGAAGGTCCAGAACGACGTCGATCTGCCGTCCGGAACCATCGACGACTGGCACGTGTACGCGGCCGAGGTCGAGCCCGACAGGATCACCTTCTTCATCGACGGGGTGACGGTCTTCACCGCAACCACCGCGGAGGCGCCGTGGTTGCGCGAGACCTTCGACGAGCCGTTGAACATCCGCCTGAACATGCAGGTGGGAGGCGCCTTCCCCAGGTACTACAAGCACCCGCCGACGGATGCGAGCGCGTTCCCGGCGACGTTCGAGATCGACTGGATCCGCGTCTATCAGCGCCCCTGAACGACCATCGGCACCGCCCGGCACGCGTGCCCCCCGCACGGGCGTCCGCATCGGGGATCACGGCCGGTGCCGGGTGCCGGACGGCACCGGGCCTGTTCGGCCGGACTCCACCGCACCCACCGGAGTGAGGTCAAGCGGTGGTCCGGGGAGGCCGATGCAGAAGGGCACGGGTCTCGACGGGCGACCCCGCGGGACGGTGGGTGATGTCCTGGCACGGCGACAACGTCACATCCCGGACACGGCCGCCGCCGGCCGGCGAGGGCGGCGTCGGTGTATCCCGCCGGTGATCGGACCCGGCCCGTCAACTACGACATGCAGGAGACCATGCATCGCCGCGCCGCGGCGCCACGGATGGCAAAACGGAGAGGAGACACAATGGTGATGAGTGCAGAGGGGTCGTCGACGACGGTGGGTACGGAGTGGCCCACGGTGTCGGTGGTCGTGCCGACCAAGGACCGACCGCAGATGCTCGAACGGGCCCTGCGTGCGATCGTCGCGCAGGACTACGCGGGAGACCTCGAGGTCATCGTGGTGTTCGACGGAACCGAGCCTGAGCTGCCATCCATCGACCTGCCGGAGGGACGCGGCCTGCGGGCCCTCGTCAACAACCGCCGACCCGGGCTGGCGGGCAACCGCAACACCGGCTATCTGGACGCGACGGGCGTCTACGTGGCGGCATGCGATGACGACGACGTCTGGTTCCCCGACAAACTCACCCGCCAGATCGCGCTCCTGAGCGGTCGTCCCGATGCATGCGGAGCGGGAGCGGGAAGCGTCTTCCACTTCGAGGGCACGGACACGGAGCGTCCGGCCGAGCTGGCCGACCTCACCTTCGACGAACTGCTGCACGAGCGTCACGCGGAGGTCCACGCCTCGACCTACGTGTTCGAGCGGCTGCGTCTGCTCGAGGAGATCGGCCTGGTGGACGAGGAACTCCCCGCCGGCTACGGGGAGGACTCGGAGCTCCTCCTGCGGGCGACGCGGCTGGGACCGCTCGTGTGCGTCCAGGAGCCCCTGATCCGGGCGTACATGCACCGGTCGTCCTTCTTCGCCGACAGGTGGCGCAACATCGACGAGGCCCTGGAGCATCTGATCGCCAAGGTACCCGAGTTCCAGAGCGCACCGCGTGGCCTGGCCCGCATGGAGGGGCAGCGAGCCTTCGCGAAGGCGGCTGTCGGGGACCGGCGCGAGGCGCGGCGCATGGCGCGGTCGGCGCTTCGGCGCAACAAGCTGCAGCGTCAGGCCTGGGCGGCCCTCATCGTGTCGACCGGCCTGCTGAGCGCCGATCGGGTCCTCACGCTCGCTCGCCGATTCGGCAAGGGGATCTGAGACGACGTCTCGGTTCGCCCGACGTTCGCGTCCGCCGTCGGGCGGCGCGGCGTCGGGCGGGGGTCAGCGGCGACCGTGCCGTCGCGCGAACCGGCTGGGCTTTCGTCGGACGAGATCCTCGATCAGCATGCCGGTGCGTTCGACGGCGGCGGCGATGCTCTCGTGATCGACGGTGATACGGAGCGCGTCGGGATCGGCGAGCGCGGCGTCGAGCTCCGTACGGAACCCGTCCTCGTCGGTGGCCATCCTGATCAGGCCCGCGTCGGCCATGGAGCGGCAGAACCGGAGCTGGTGGTCGTCGACCACCTCGTTCAGATCCGGACGCCGCGGCACGGCGATGGGGAGGATGCCGGAGTAGCGGCTGTCCATGATGCCGCCGGGACCGCCCTGCGTGACGACGACCTGGCTGCGCGTGTTCCACTCGGCCGCCTCGTCCGGTGAGCAGAGCGAAAAGCCATCCGCGCCCTCCGGCAGCCGGGACGATCCGTGCTGCACGATGACCCGTGCGCGTCCCGGGTTGTCGGCGATCCACCGCTCGACCCATCCCATCAGCCGGTCCATCGTGTGGTGCGTGGTGCCCACCGTGACCAGCACGAGGGGCGGACCTCCGGGCATGACGTCCGCGGGCGTCAGCGGCGCGGCGGTCACAGCAGCCGTCCCGCGACGACGGACCCCTTGTAGAGCTCCTGCTGCTCCTCCCACTGCACGAGGAAGAGGTCGGTGATGGGTCGAACGAGCCGTCCGCTGAGCGTCGGGTTGTCGATGCGGTCGTAGACCTCGATGAACACGGTCCGGACCCCGAAGAGCTTGGCCCAGAAGAACACCGGAACGGCTATGGCGGCACCGGTCGAGACGACCACATCCGGCCGGTAGCGTCTCAGGACGCGGAACGTCCGACCCAGATTGCGGATGAGGTTGGGGATGTTGCGGGTGGTGGGGCGGTAGGCCCAGGTCGTCTCCTCGTCTTCCAGCAGCGACAGGGCGTCGCCGGTGTCGAACGAGATCCAGTGACGTTCGTGCTTCGACCACCACGGCTTCAGGACGGCCAGCTGGCGGAGATGGCCACCGGACGAGCAGGCGAAGAGGATGCGCATGTCAGCTCTCCGGAGAGCGCGGTACGGGGACGTCGACACACCCTCCGCACGTCGGTCGGATCGACGTGGTCATCGTTTCAGCGCCGCGCTTCCGCGGTCACGTCCGCGTCACGATCGGTGATGTCCGCGTCGCCGTCGTCGCGGGGGTCCTCCGTGCCGTCGTCGGCGCCGTTCAGGACGTCCTCGGCCTCGTCGTCCAGGTCATCGGCCGGACCGGGCGATGAGGGGCGCGCACGGCCGTCGGCGACCCGGTTGTCGGCGAACATGACGACGTCGATCGTCGCCGACTCCCGCTCGAGGGCGTCGAGGAGCCGGGTCAACCGCCTGCGGGTGGTGACCGGGGTCACCACGAGGACCGCCGTGGCCGTGTCGGATGCCGTCCGGGCCTGGACGGCATCCGTCGTGGTGGTGGCGTCCACGAGGACGACGGCGCTCTTGATGGGGCGGTATCCGCGGACGCGGCCCGTGGAGCTCAGGGCGATGCTGCGACGCGTGAGGTCGATGTTCTCGGCCTCGGCGACCCGCTCGAACACGCCGGCGACATAATGGCCGGCGGCCTTCGACGTGCTGAGGAGGGCGACGGTGTTCGCCGTCTCGACGGCGCCGTCACGGCTGAGGAGCGCGGTGGCGAATCCGTCGAACAGCTCGTCCTGGTCGGAGATCCGGCGAACGGGTGCGTTGACGAGCCCCGCGACCGTCTCGGGGTGTCGCAGCCGCGGATCGGTGCGTTCGCGGAGGATCGCGGCGAAGAACCCGACGATGCCTCCCAGCACGACGCCACCGAGGAGCAGCTTCCACCAGGCGGGCGAGGTCGCGGCGACCGGTCCGCGGGCCTCACTGACCTTGCTGCCGGGGATCGTCGCCACGCCGCTGAGACCGGCCAGCTGGTTGTTGAGCGACAGGCGTTCCTGCACGGCCTGATCGGAGGTCCCGCTCGAGGCGCGGATCCGGCTCACGATTCCGGCGCGCGTCGCGTTCAGGTGCGCCTGCGCGTCCGCCCGGCGGTCGGCGAGGTATGCGTCGGCCATCGCGTTGGCGCCGGCGACCGCACGTTCGCTGGATGACTCCGTAACCGAGATGCGCATCACGAGCGAGTTGGACGGCACCGTCACCTGGGTCGCATCACGCAGGCCGTCGCCGGTGAAACCCGAGATGCCCTCCTTCTCGAGCGCCGCGGCGGCGCGGTCGGCGACCCGACGCGAGGCGGCCACGGAGGACTCCGTCTGCATGCTGACCTGGTCGCTGGGGCGCACGACGGTCGGGACGGCGATGTTCACCGGATCGACCCGCACGGTGGCCACGCCCGTGTACTTGGCCGTCGCGGTGAAGGCCAGGACGAGGGCGAGGACGGCGCCCACGACGACGAACGCCAGGACGAGGCCCTTGTGGTTGCGGACGGCCCTGAGCGTCCAGCTGAGATCGGAACCTCCTCCGGGTGGTTGTGGCGCACGTGTGGAGGGGTTGCTAGACACTCTGGATCACGCTCCTCAGTTCTCTCACGAGCCCCGCGCCGACGAGCACCGACACATAGACGATCACTGCGATCGCCGACGCGACGATCATCGATGCCAGCGAATCGTCCCCGACGTACCGCGCAACGAGGCCGATCGGCACGAACGACACGATCGCTGCGATCGCCGGTCGTGCCACGGCACGTACCGGAAGACCGATGCGATAGCGCCCACGGACGCGCCAAACCGCCAGAAGTGTATCGAGAGCCGCCGCCAGGCACCAAGCGAGCGCGCCACCGATGGCGCCGAACGGCGGCACCAGCATCAGGCACCCACCGATGAGGACCACGAGGGCGATGCTCTTGTTGATGAGCTGGTCCGTGCTGCGGCCACCCAGGAGGAGGATCGACTGGACCGATCCCGCCGCGACGACCACCATCATCCCGACGGCGAGCGCGACGAGCACGTCGCCTCCCGCGCGGAACTCGCCGCCGAAGATCGCCATGACGGACCCGTTGAACAGGGCGAAGGTGATGAGGATCGGCCAGGCGATGAGGATGATCCCGGTCGTCCCGATCGCGTAGAGGTCGCGCACCCGTGCCGGCTCGTCCTTGGCGAACGCGGCCGAAATCCGGGTCGAGAGGCTGACGCGCGTGGCGTAGTCGGCCAGGAGGATCACCTTGACCGAGCGTGAGGCCACCGCGTAGACGCCGGCGTCCTTCGCCCCCGCCACGGCCCCCACGATGATCACGTCCACCCACTCGAAGGTCGTCTCGACGACGGCGGTCACCGCGCGCGGTCCCGAGAACCCCCAGAAGGTGCGGCGCAGTGACCCGTCGTCCGGCGACGAGGGCCGTGCCGTGGGTGCGAGCCGCCGTGAGAGGTCGCGTGCCGTCGACACGGCGAACCACGCACCGCCCAGCGCGAGAAGCGGGAGTACGGCGGCCCACCCGACGAACGCGCCCACGATGCCCGCTCCCATGAGGAGTGCGACGGCCACCCCGGCGAGGCGGCCGAGCGGGAGGAGGACGTTCTGCAGCATCGCGAACACGCCCACGCGGCCCATCGCGCGCGACGCCGCCGCCAGCACCGTCGCGACCGCGAAGAGCGGGATCGCGGCGCCCAGGATGATGACGATGCTCCCTCCATCCGCCGCATCGGGGATGAGGGCGGACGCGATCGGCTCACGGAGAAGCGCCACCAGCCCTCCGACGGCCACGCCGATCACCGCCACCGGGAGGACGGCGATTCGCATGGTCGGCAACAGGAGCGACGGCGACTCGAGGGCGAGATGCCGTGAGAGGAACCGCACCAGTCCGGTGTCGGCGCCGAGCTTCGACGCGTTCGCCAGAACCATGAAGACACCCAGGCCGGTGAAGAAGATGCCGGTCTCGGTGGCGCCGAGGCCGCGTCCGACGAGGGCGACGAGCGCGAAGTTGGCGGCGGCGCCGAACATGGCCGCCCCGCCCATCACCGCCCCCGACACCACGATCCGGCCGTGGACGTCGGGTCGTCCGCTGGTCGTGGTGCTCAGCGCTCGGCCCCCGGCCGGCCGATGCGGTGCCGCAGGAGGAGGCCGCCGGCCGCGGCGATGACGACGAGATGGGTGAAGTCGAGTCCGTAGAACCACATGCCCACGAGCACCCCGACCAGCGGGGCGTGCACCCACAGGTCCTCCTGCGGCAATCGTCTCCCGCTGCGATAGGCGAGCGTCCAGAGGCTCGCGAGGATCAGGCCGAGGCCCACGAAGCCGTAGGAGAACATGTAGGTCCACGCTGCGCCCTGGGTGCCGAACGCGACGCCGATCTCCTCGGCCGGCCGGGGTGCGCCGAAGCCCATGATCGGAGACTCGTCGCGGGTCTTGCTGAACGTGCCCGCGTACAGCTGGCCACGACCCTCGACCGACGAGCTCGTCTCCTGGCGCGCCTGGATCTCCTCCAGGCCGCCCAGCGCCACGAAGGTCCCGACCCCGATCGTCGTCGCGGCGAGGATGGTGACCAGGCCGCGGGCGTCGCCGCGGGCCGCCATCCGGATCGCGACGTAGAGGAACTGGATGAAGAGGATGAGCAGCATCCCCCGGTTGGACGTCAGGACCGCAGGCACGAGGGCCAGCAGCAGCGCCAGGTCGATGAGGCGGCGCCGGCCCTTCAGGATCGTCATGCGGAAGGCGATGGCGAGGGGGGTGAGGTAGGCGAACCCGGCGCCCCAGCCGTTCGCGTAGGCGAAGGGGGCGGACGGTCTGTGGAAGGGCTCCTCGGCGCCCCATGGATGCTGCACCTCGGCGAACGACGGCTGCACCAGGGCCTTCACCAGCTCGTTCTCGCGCAGGCCTCCCGGGAGGAGATAGGCCATGGGCGTCGTGAATCCACCGGTCGGCCAGATGACGGCCAGGAACCCTCCGAACACGACGAAGAGCCAGAAGCCGAAGAGGACCTTGAGCACCCGGCGCCGCGAGAGGCTCTCACCGCTGTTCGTCACATAGATGAGAATGAGAGCGGCGCCGAGGATCATGCTCAGCCGGATCGCCGATCCCGCGGCGCGCATCGGGGTGTCCACCATGACGACGCACGTGGCCGCCCAGAGGGTGAACGCCAGGATGAGCATGGCCTCCAGCGTCAGCGTCACGCGCGGGGCGTTCAGCAGGAGCACGACGAGCAGCGCGCACGTGAACAGCGGGATGAACGGGAGGACGCCCGTCACCCACCACAGGGGCATCCCTCCGATGAGCAGGGCGATCGGCCAGGCCGGAAGCGGTGCCCGCTCCTGGATGAGGGCGTGCTGTGCAGCACGCACCCCGTATGTGGTCACAGCCCCTCGCCCCGGGCCTGGACGTAGCGGACGAGGCGCTCCGCGGAGATGAGACGGGCCGCGACGACGATGGCCGCGTACCCGCGCAGCTGGCGGGGGCTGTCGCGAAGCGTTCGGAACGCCCACCGGACGGCCGCCCGACGCCGGCCGAGCGCGGCCAGCGAGAAGGCGACCTGGCCGCGGACGCGTGCGCGGCCCACCCGGTCGGTGGCGAAGCTGTCCTCGAAGCGGTCGAGGATGTACGCGAGGCCCGCCGCGATCCCCTCCCAGCGTGACGCGAAGAACGACGGCCGGTTCCAGTAGATGTTGACCAGCGGATCGGGCACCGAGCAGAAGTCGCCCAGACGGGTCAGGCGGAGGAGCAGCTCGTAGTCCTCGCCGTAGCCGTGGGGGAGGTTCTCGTCGACGGCGCCGGCGTCGACCAGCGTCCGCCGGTGGAACAGGAAGGTCGACGGGTGGATGGCGGTGATGCGCGAACGGACGAAGTCCGCATGGGTCGCCCGCACCGGGGCCTCACGGACGAACTCACCATCCTCCGTGATGATGGTGATGCCCGTGGCGGCACCGACGGCGTGGGGAAACGCGCGGAAGAGCGCGACCTGGCGCGAGAGCTTGGCGGGCGTCCACTCGTCGTCGTCGTCGCAGAACGCGACGAGCTCGCCCGTGGCCCGGGCGATGCCCGTGTTGCGGGCTCCGGCGAGGCCCGGGGTGTTCGCGTTCGTCGTGATGACGAGGCTCCGCCCCTCCGGGAGTTCGACGTCGATGGGGCTGGGCTCGCTCTGATCGAAGACCACGACGCACTCGATCGTGCCCGGATAGTCCTGGGCGACCGCGGCGCGGACCGCGCGTGCCAGAAGCTGCGGACGCTCACGGGTGCAGACGACGAGGCTGATGCTGGGCGCGGCGGGCGAGTCACGCCAGGTGGTCACGATTGATCGGGCCTTCCGACGGTCGAGAGTTCACGGTAGCGACGGACGAACGATGCGAGGGCGAGGAGCACGTTCGCGGCGCAGAGGATGGCATAGACCACGGCGAATGCCAGCGGCCAGGCCACCAGGGCGAACGACAGGCTGATCACGCCCGTGTCGGACGGCAGCTGCTTCCACGCACGTCGGCGCGTGGCCGCGTCGTCGGCGGGGCCGGCGTCGGGCACCGCGTGACGCGCGCGCAGCTGCTCGCCCAGGATCTGTGAGAGGAACCGCGAGGATCCCGTGATCACGAAGACCATCGGGATGGCCAGCATCCAGGTCTCGGGCTCCCAGCGCATGAAGTAGATCAGTGCGGCCAGGTGCACGGCGGGGGCGCGGATCGCGTCCACGACGTGGTCCAGCCACTCGCCGGCGGGGCCACCACGCTTCTGGAGGCGGGCGAGCTGGCCGTCGGCCGAGTCGAGCGCGTAGCCGAGGCAGAGCAGGAACGGCACCAGGACGGCGGCGGCGACGCCGGGACCGGCCGTGGCGAGGATCGCCAGGCCCGCCATGCTGACGGCGAAGCTGATGAAGGTGACCCCGTTGGGGGTCAGGCCCACCAGATAGGAAAGGGCGGCGAAACGCCGCCCGATCGGTCGATTGATGTACCGCGTGTAGGGCGGGACCCCGTGGCCGGGCTTCTGGGCCCGGCCGAGTTCAGAGATCAGTGCGGCGTACGTCCTCTTCTGGGTCCTTGGGTCGTCGGCTTCAGCCACGTGTCTGGGCGGTGAGGTGGAACGTGAGGCTCGGGGTGGATCGGTAGTTCAGGTGGGTCTGTGCCGCGATCACGTTCTCACCGGGGACGAGAGCCGAGGCGGGGAGAGTCACGGTGACGAGATTGTTCTCGGCCGTTGCCCGGTTCGGTGCCGCGGTGGCGTAGGTGTTCTGCGTGATCGTCCCGCCCGGGAGGTTCTGACGTCCGATCTCCTGGCCGTTCAGGTACACGATGGCACCGTCGTCGGCGATGAACGTGATGGTCACGTCATCCAGCTGGTCCGGATCCGCGACCGTGAAGCTGGTGCGGTACTGGGCCGTCAGGGGACGGGGGCCTTCGATGCCGGTCGAGATGTTGGTCCCGATGTCGGGCGAGCCCCAACCGAGCGGCGCGAGGCCACCGGTCCATGCGGAGTCGTCGAACGAGGGGGCCGTCCATCCGGTGATGGGCGCCGCGTCGTAGCGGAACTTCCAGGCGCTGTCGCGCTCGATCACCGTGGTGGTGACCGGTGCGCTGGCCGGGTCGAAGTCGGCCGCGGAGGTCGACGCCGACCGGTTGCCCGCGGAGTCCACGGCACGGACGACGTACCGGGCGGGGTCACCGAGGGTGGAGAGGTTGACCGACGTACCGCTCGTGGTGGCGACCACGCGGCCGTTCTCGAGGACCTCGTAGGTGACGCCGCTCTGACCGGCGGCGCTCCAGGTGAGGCCGACCTCGTCGGTGTTCCCGTTGGCCTGCAGGTTGCCGGGAGCCGGGGGAGCGGTGGTGTCACGCGGAGCCATCCGCATGAAGCCACCGGACCACTGGGTGGCTCCGGACTGGACGGTGGAGCGGTCGAAGCTCCCGCCGAGCCACAGGTTGCCGTTGGAGTCGATGAAGGACGCCCAGGCGCCGTAGCCGTTGCGGGCGCGGAGCTTGGGGGCGAACTCGGGGAGGACGTCGCCGGTGGCCTCGTCCCAGGCGCCGACGAAGCCGAGCTTGTCGCCCTGGGTGAAGTTGGACGGCCACGGGTAGGAGGTGGTTCCGGAGTAGATGAAGTCGTCGCAGTGGCAGCCGCCGTAGACGACGCCGCGGTTCGCGTCCGAGACGGCCGTCTGGAAGTCACCGCCCGCCATCGAGATCGAGCCGCTCTTCAGGGAGAGGTCGCTCTTGTCGTATCCGAAGAAGCTGTGCTCGGATCCGCCGACGAAGACGGAGTTCGCGCTCTCGACGATCGTGAACTGGAAGCGCTGCCTCATGTTGGCGACGCTGAACGTCGGGGTCCAGGGGAGCGGCGTGGCCGGTGACGAGGCCGTCAGGGCGCCGGCCTTGATGAACGGCTCGGTGCCTGCGGTCTCGAAGTATCCGGCGACGTAGACGCGGGTGCCGTCGGCAGACGGTGCGATCTCGTTGACCGCTCCGCCGAGGTTCGGGTTCCAGGTCTCGTCCATGCGCTTCGTGGTGAGGTTGACGCGCATGGCGTTGCGGGCCCAGCGGAAGAAGCTGTCGCCGTTGCCGCGGGTGTGCGTGAACGCCCCCCCGAGGTACAGCCAGTCGCCGTGCACCTTCATCGATCGGACGTAGACGGGGCTGCCGCCGCTGATGCGGTTCTCGATCTCGAGCGACAGGTTGGAGCCGATCTGACCGGTGGCGGGGTCGAGGGTCGTGAATCCGGGGATGTCCTGGCCGTTCACCTGGGTGAACTCACCACCGACGCCGATCGTGCCGTCGGGAAGGGCGACGAGTGACTTGATCTGATCGTTGAAGGTCGGCCGGAAGCTCGAGACCCACTGTCCGGTGTTGACGTTGAACGCCGCGAGGTAGGGCTGCTCGACGCGGTCGGCGCCGCCCTCCGTGCGCTGCACGTAGCGGAAGTTGCCGCCGACGAAGACGTGGTCGCCGACCTGGGCGAACGCCTGCGCCTCGGTGCGCAGCTCACCGCTGCCCTTGGAGAGGCCGTTGACGCCCCAGACCGTCGGCAGCGCGAAGGACTCGTGCACGGCCCGCCGCTCGATCTTGTCGAGGCCACCCGTGGGGACCGTCGGGTACGTGAGGTCCTGGGTCCGCAGCTGCGGGCGGATGTAGACCTGGGTGAACGGGATCGGGTACTGCCTGCTCGTGGTGTTCGCCCAGATGTGGCTGTCGGCGGACGGGTTGCCCCGGGCCTGTGATCCGAAGCTCCATCCGAGGTTCCATCCCTGGTTGGTGGAGATCTCGGTGTAGACCCGGTTGAGGTTGTTGTTCGACCCGAAGTTGTTGGACCGCTGGTTGTTCACGGGGTTCGAGCCGTCGAACCGGATCTGGGTCACGTGGTGGCGGCCGCGGATCGCCCAGGTCCAGCGGTCACGGCTGGTGAACCGGAAGCGAACCTCCTGCCAGCTGGTGCCGGCCTGATTGGTGGCACGACGCAGGCGGATGCCGTCGGTCATCGAGTCGACCCGCTGCCCGTCGAGGAGCGCATCGATCGTGGCTCCGGAGAGCTGGCGGGGCGTGAACGCCGCGGTTCCCGTCACGTTGTCGCGAACCTGCGCCGTGGTGCCGAGTCCCTCGTACTCCTCACGCCATCCCTCACGGCCGCGTCCGATGAGGACCCATCCACCTCCGTCGGTGGTCATGTCGCAGTGGAACTGCTCGGGCGCCTGCAGCTTCGGGGTGCGCAGCCAGTAGACACCGTCCGGGGACGATGGTGCGGTCTGCTTGATCTCCCAGCACGAAGCACCCGCGGTGGCGGGTGTCTGTCCATCTGTTGATCGTGCGGCCGATGCGAGAGCCGGCGTCGCGAGCGCGGCCATCGCGGCCAGCCCCCCGACGAGGTTCCGCGTCATACGGCGCGACGGGAGCGGGAACGAGTCCATCATCCTGATGTCCTTGAGCGAATGTTCAACGTTCGAAAATTGGCAACGTGGCCACCGTGGCCCCGCAACCGGAAATAAAGGTCCCACAACCCCGCCGACCCCTCAACTGTACGGAGGTCTAGGCGTTGGAAAACGTCACCGGATTGTCACCTAGACCTCCGGGGAGTCTTGGTTTCCGACAGTCGAAACTTCAAGAACTTGCCTCTATGTTCTTCCGCAGGACCGAACGAACCTACGGATGGGAACCGCAAGTCATGGGAACCGCAAGCCCACCAGTTGGAGACGTTGAGATGACGACTCCCGCCATCGCCGACAACACCCGCCACGGAGCCGGGGCACTGGTCTCCGAGCCCGGGCTCACGACAGCAGGAACCGGAACGGTTCGTCTCACGCTCCTCGGCATCGACATCGCCGTGCTCGGGACGAGCGCGCTCCTCGCCGTGCTGGTCGGGCGGATCTTCGGCTCGGCCGGCGAACACGTGCGTCCCTCGTTCCTCGCCGTCATGGTCGTCGTGTGCCTGGGCGGCATCGGCGTGCTCGCCGCCACCGGCCGCTACGGCTCGGTCACGCAGCGTCGCTCCGACGGTTTCCTCCCCACGGTGTTCGCCCTCACCGCGTTCGTGTTCGCCCTGTCGCTCCTGTCGTCGGCCACGTCCGCGACCCACCACTACACCGAGCTCGAGATCGCCGCATTCTGGGCCCTCGCGACCCTCGGTATCACCCTCGCCGGGATCACCGTGCGGACCATGCTCGTTCCGCGGTTCGTGCGCCCCCAGCGCACGCTCGTGGTGGGGGCGGGCGAGGTCGGGCAGAACCTCGCGCGGAAGATGCGCAACGACTCGCGCATCGACCTGGTCGGCTTCGTCGACAACGATCCGCCGTACATCGACCCGTCGGTGGCCGACGTCCCGCTTCTCGGTTCCGAGGACGAACTGGTGGAGCTCGTACGGATCCACCGTGCCGACCGCCTGGTGATCGGCTTCTCCCGTGCGCCGGCCGAGCGCATCGTGAACGCGATCCGTTCGCACGGCCTGCACCAGATCGACATCGCGATCGTGCCGCAGTACTTCGACATCATCCCGGCGGGCGCGTCCCTCGACGACGTCAACGGCGTACCGGTCCTCGAGCTGTCGGCCGGACGCCTGTCGCGGAGCGCGGTCATCACCAAGCGCACCATCGACCTCGTGGTCACCCTCGCGTTCATGCCCCTCCTCCTGCCGCTGATGGGGCTCATCGCCCTCGCCATCAAGTTGGACAGCCGTGGTCCCGTGTTCTTCAAGCAGAAGCGGATGGGTCGCGGCGACCGGGAGTTCGAGATCATCAAGTTCCGCACGATGGCCGTCGACGCGGAGAGCCGCCGGTCCGAGCTGCTCAATCAGAACGAGGCCACAGGGCCGCTCTTCAAGCTGAAGAGCGACCCGCGCGTCACCCGCATCGGCAGCTTCCTCCGTTCGACCAGCCTCGACGAGCTGCCGCAGCTCATCAACGTCCTCCGGGGCGAGATGGCGCTCGTCGGTCCGCGGCCCTTCGTCACCTACGAGGACGCCGAGATCACCGGGTGGGCCCGTCAGCGCCTCGACGTCACGCCCGGACTGACCGGCCTGTGGCAGGTGATGGGTCGTTCCGACATGAGCTTCGACGAGATGCTGCGGCTCGACCATCTCTACGTCACCCGGTGGTCGCTGGGATGGGACCTGAAGATCCTCTTCAAGACCATTCCCGCGGTGCTGCGCCGAAAGGGCGCCTACTGAGCTCTCCGGCCCGGCGGCCGCGATTCCGCCGGGGCCGGACCACATCCGAGGGCGGGTGCTGAGGGAAGCCCGTCCTTGCCGGCCCCCGCATCGCCCGGTGCGGGGGCCTTCTCGTGGGGCGGCGGTGGCGCCGCGCACGCCAGGACCTGCGGGGTAGGGTGTCGCCATGAGCGATGACCCGTCCCGGCTGACCGAGTTCCGCACCAAGTTCCGCGTCGAGGAACTCGCGGTCTCCACCTCGACACACTGGACCGTCTCGGTCCGTCCGATCCCGTCGACCCTCGGGGCGTGCGTCATCTCGCTCAACCGGTTCGCCGAACGGCTGTCGGACGTCACCCCCGAGGAGTTCGCCGACCTCTCCCGCGTCGTGGCCGGACTGGAGGGGAAGCTCCGGTCGCTCTTCTCGTACGACCGGATCAACTACCTCATGCTGATGATGGTGGACGACCACGTGCACTGGCACGTGCTGCCCCGCTACGCGGAGCCGCGTGAGTTCGCCGGCGCGACCTGGACCGACGATCTCTGGCCCAAGCCCCCGGACGTGCTTGCGAACGCCGAGCGGGGGACGATCGACGTGCTCATGGCACTTCGGGACGCTCTGACCGACGCCTGAGGTGTCGTCGGAGTGGGCGATGCCGGGATCGAATCCTCCATCGGTAACCTGCGGCCCGTGACCATGACCGACGAAACCCTCGCCGCCGACATCGACGCCGCGTGCCGCCTCACCGGCGCGTTCACGCTCCGATCCGGGCAGGTGAGCAGCGAATACTTCGACAAGTACCTCTTCGAGTCGGACCCCGCCCTTCTGGCACGGGTCGCACGGCAGATGGCCGATCTGCTCCCCGAGGGGACCGAGCTCCTCGCCGGCCTCGAGCTGGGCGGAGTGCCCATCGCCACCGCCGTGGCCGCCATCACCGGTATCCCGACGATGTACGTGCGCAAGGAGGCCAAGACCTACGGCACGGCCAAGCTGGCGGAGGGGCCGCCGTTCGCGGGACGGCGCGTCGTCATGATCGAGGACGTCATCACCACCGGTGGCGCCGTGCGCGACGCCACGCACGCGCTGCGTGACGGCGGGGCGGAGGTGGACCTCGTCATCTGCGCGATCGACCGGTCCCCGGACGACCTGGTCCCGCTGGCCGACATCGGCGTCGCGATCCGCTCGGTGCTCACGAAGGCGGACCTCGACGCGGCGCGCGCCGCGTCCGCATAGGGCGGCGCGGGGCACCCGCTCCTCGACCTGCCGGTCCGGCGTGCACCACGCCGTGAGATCGTGGGATCAATCATCAGATGGTTGGTTCCACGGGGTCGTGGATGTGGGGTGTGTCACCGGTGGATGCGGGGCGTCGCTGGGCGCCGATGGTCAGGGTGGTGTCCTTTCCGAGTCGTCCGGTGGTGCATCCGCGCCGCCGGGGGCGTGCACCACGCCGTGAGATCGTGGAATCAACCATCAGATGGTTGGTTCTACGGGGTCGTGGATGTGGGGTGTGTCACCGGTGGATGCGGGGCGTCGCTGGGCGCCGATGGTCAGGGTGGTGTCCTTTCCGAGTCGTCCGGTGGTGCATCCGCGCCGCCGGGGGCGTGCACCACGCCGTGAGATCGTGGAATCAACCATCTAGGGTGCCGGTGGTGACCGCTGCACACCCCGATCCCTTCTCGCTCACCCTCGCCGAGCTTCGCGAGCGCACCAGCCAGAAGTGGCGGTACTACCCGTCCGACGTGATCCCGGCGTGGATCGCCGAGATGGACGTGGCCCTCGCCGCCCCCGTCGTGGACGCCGTCACCCGGGCGATGGCCATGGGCGACACCGGCTACTCGATGAGCGAGGGCTATCGCGAGGCCATGGCGGAGTTCGCCCACGACCGGTGGGGCTGGGCGTTCGAGCCGTCGGAGGCCTCGGGCGTCGCCGACGTCATGACCGGCATCGGTGCCCTCCTCCGCGCGCTCACCCGGCCGGGCGACCCCGTCGTGGTCAGCCCGCCGGTGTATCCGCCGTTCTTCGAGGTGGTCACCACCATGGGGCGCCGGGTGGTCGAGGCACCGCTCGCCGACGACGGCCGACTCGACCCGGATGCGCTGGAGGCGGCCTTCCGGACCGGTGCACGCGTGTACCTGCTGTGCAATCCGCACAACCCGACCGGCGTCGTGCATCGGCGGGACGAGCTCACAGACCTCGCCGAGCTTGCCGCGGCGCACGGGGTCCATGTGCTCTCCGACGAGATCCATGCCCCCCTCGTCCATCACGGTGTGGAGTTCGTCCCGTACCTGACCGTGCCCGGGACCGAGTCGGCGTTCAGCCTCCTGTCGGCGTCCAAGGGCTGGAACCTGGCGGGGCTCAAGGGGGCGATCGTCGTCCCCGGCGACGAGGGCCGGCGCATCGTCCGCGGATGGCCGCACCTCGTCACCGACGGTGCGACCCACCTCGGCGTGATCGGGCAGACCGCCGCCCTGCGCGACGGGCGCGACTGGCTGGACGCGGCCGTCGCCGCCATCGCCCGGCGCGCGACCGAGCTGGCCGGCCTCGTCGCCGAGCGCCTGCCGGGGATCGGCTACCAGGTACCCGAGGCCACCTTCCTCGCATGGCTCGACTTCCGAGGACGGGGGCTCGGGGACGACCCGGCCGCCGTCATCCTGGAGCGGGGGAGGGTGGCGCTCACGTCGGGATCGTGGTTCGGTGACGCGGGGCGCGGCTTCGCCCGCCTCAACATGGGCACCTCGTCCGAGCTGCTGGGCGCGATCGTCGACGGAATCCGCCGCGCCGTCGCGGACTGAGCGGCCCGGGCCCTCCCCGGAACGTTCGCAACCTGCCCTTCTTTCCTGTCAAACGTCCCGATCGGCACTCGAGAGGGTGCCCTGCCACCACGGCGTCGGGTGCATAGCTATACTCCCGCTCCGGTGCGGAGGGTGTCGTCCTGCGATACGCCGCCCAAACTGCTCGACTGGAGTACTCGCCATCACGGAGGACCCTGACCGCTTGGAGATTTCTGCCACCGCGGCCAATCAAGACATGCTGGGCGGTTCCGCCTCGCAGCAACCGTCATATCGGGCACCTCGGCCGATCGAGTTCACGTTCGCGATCCTCGGTTTCATCGTGGTCGCGCTCGCGCTCCCCGTGGTGGTCCTCGCGGGCGGGTCGTTCGACGGATGGCTTCTGGGCGCTGCGCTCTTCACGTTCAGCTGGTTCGTCCAAATCGGCATCGCCAAGGTCGCCGAGGGACTCGAACCCACCATGGCCGTCGGGCTCATCGGCATTTCATCGATCGGACGCGCCGTCGTCGTGGTCCTGCTCCTCTTCCTCTTCGCCGGCAAGGTGGATCGGGTGATGGGGCTCATCGGTGCCGGCGTTTTCGCCGCGGCGTTCACATTCGACCTGACCGGGCGTTCGGTACTGCACGCCCTCCGGGAGAAGGCGAAGAAGGAGGAAAAGGTTGGAGGCAGCGCATGAGTGACGCGGTCAGCGTCGAGACTCCTCCCCAGGACGCGCCCGAGAAGAAGGGCGGGGGACCCGTCAAGTACTACGCGCTCGGGTTCCTGCTGCTCATCATCGCCTGGACCGTGATCGTGGCCCTTCTCGGCCACCGGTCCCCGGCGGAGGACGCGCAGGGCGAGTCACTGTTCAAGCCGCAGAACGAGTTCGGGCTGCCGGCGTGGATCGACCTGGACTTCGGCTTCATCGACATGTCGATCAACAAGGCCGTCGCGTACATGATGCTCTCGTCGCTGATCTGCATCCTCTTCGGCGTCCTCGTGGTCCGCGGCGGCCTCCGCATGCGTCCCACGCGCGCGCAGAACGTGCTCGAGCTTGTCTACGACTTCGCCGACCGTCAGATCGCCCGCGCGACCCTCAGCGGAAAGATGCTCCCGCGCTACTTCCCGTTCGTGGCGACGATGTTCCTGTTCATCCTCGTGAACAACCTGATCAGCTTCATCCCGCTTCCCAGCGGTGAGCACTCCAGCCACTGGGGCGTTCCGGACCTCGCCCTCTACGCGGCGACCGGCAACATCAACGTGACCGTCGCCCTGGCGGCCATCGCGTTCGTCATCTTCAACTACGAGGGCATCCGCCACCACGGCTTCGGCGGCTACCTGAAGTCCTATGTGCCCAGCGGCGACATCAACCCCGTCATGAAGGGGTTCGTCTTCGTGCTGGAGATGCTCTCGACGGTTCTCCGTCTCGTCAGCCTGTCCGTCCGGCTCTTCGCCAACATGCTCGCGGGACACCTCCTCATCATCATGGCGAGCGGCTTCGTGCTGCTTCTCGGCAGCTACGTGGGTGCCGTCGCCATTCCGTTCGGCCTGTTCTTCTATCTGTTCGAGCTGCTCCTGATCGCAGGCCTGCAGGCGTTCATCTTCGCGATGCTCAGCGGTATCTACATCGGCTTCGCGACCGCTGACTCGCACTGACCAGATCCACCACGACCACCATTACGAAGGGATACGCAAGTGGCACTTGAAGGGAACATTACGGATGCAGCGAAGGCGATCTCGCTCGGTCTGGCGACCGGTTTCGGCGCGATCGGTCCGGGTATCGGCGTGGGTTACCTGATGGGTAAGACCATCGAGTCGGTCGCCCGTCAGCCCGAGCTCCGCAGCGACCTCATGGGAATCATGTTCCTTGGTCTGGCGCTCACCGAGGCCATCGTCTTCTACGCTCTCCTGATGGGCTTCGTGGCCTTCTTCCTGGCCTAGCCATATGGAGGCTCTACTGACAGGCGTCACGGTCGTCGCCGCGACCGAGGGTGGAGAGGGCGACAACCCGCTCCTCTCTCCCAGCCCGGGATTGATGATCTGGACGGTCATCATCTTCTTCATCACGCTCTTCATCCTGAAGAAGTTCGTGTTCGGGCCGGTCGGCGAGATGATCGAGAAGCGCCGCACCAAGATCCAGAACGACCTGGACGAGGCCGAAAAAAGCCGCGACGACGCCGTCGCCATGCTGGAGGACTACAAGGTCCAGCTGGCCGATGCGCGCCGTGAGGCCGATGAGCTGCGTGATCGCGGACGCCGTGAGGGCGAGCGTGAACGGGCCACCATCGTCACCGCCGCCGAGGGGCAGCGGGAGCGCATCCTGACCGATGCGAGCCAGCAGGCCGACGCGCAGGGCAAGGCCGCCCTGGCATCGGTGCGCGACGACGTCGCCAGCCTCGCTCTGGCCGCGGCCGAGAAGGTCACGAAGAAGTCGCTCGACGATGCCGATCACCGTCGGCTGGTCGAGGAGGCGCTCAAGGACCTCGACCTTCAGGGAGAGGGAGCGACAACCGCGTGAGCGCAGCGACCACCTACGCCGAGGCCCTCTTCGAGGCGGCCGACCAGGCCGGTGCCGTCGAGGCGGTGCGCGACGACCTCAACGCACTCCGCGAGGTCATCGACACCGAGACGGACGTCGGACGCGTGCTTCTCAACCCCGAGATCGACTCGGACGTCAAGAAGAACGCCGTCGGCGCGCTCGAGGGAACCAACAACCACCTCACGGTCAACCTGCTCCGCGTGTTGATCGACCGAGGTCGGCTGGAGGAGATCCCCGAGATCGCCGCGGCCTATGCGGACCGTGTCGATCGGGCATCGGGTCAGATCGTCGTCGAGGTCACCAGTGCGGTGCCCCTGACCGACGACCTGCGCTCCCAGGTGGTCGCACGAGTGACGGAACAGACCGGTCGCGCCGCCAAGATCACCGAAACGGTAGACCCCGACATTCTCGGGGGACTGGTTCTTCGCATCGGCGGTGTCGTCACGGACGCCTCCGTCCGCGGTCGCCTCCGCGGCCTTCGCAAGAGCATTACCGGCATCCATTCGTAGAAACACTCACCGAGGAAACCAGGACACACGCCGATGGAGCTTCGACCCGACGAGATCACAAAGGTCCTTCGCCAGCAGATCGAGCAGTACACAGGGGACATCGACACCGAGGAGGTGGGAACCGTCCTCCAGGTGGGTGACGGTATCGCCCGCGTCCACGGTCTCGAGAATTGCGTCGCCCTCGAGATGCTCGAGCTGCCGCATGGCGTCACGGGACTGGCCCTCAACCTCGAGGAGGACAACGTCGGTGTTGTGCTTCTCGGTGAGGACACCCTCATCAAGGAGGGTGACCCGGTGCGCCGCACCGGCAAGGTCATCCAGGTGCCGGTGGGCGAGGCCCTCCTCGGTCGTGTCGTCGACCCCCTGGGCAACCCCATCGACGACCGCGGCCCCATCGACACGGACCAGTTCCGCCCGGTCGAGTTCAAAGCCCCGGGCGTCGTCCAGCGTCAGCCGGTGTCCGAGCCGCTGCAGACCGGTATCAAGGCGATCGACGCCCTGATCCCGATCGGTCGCGGTCAGCGCGAGCTCATCATCGGCGACCGTGGAACGGGCAAGACCACCATCGCCATCGACGCGATCATCA
>CAYSVH010000020.1:0-27356 GCA_964434425.1 uncultured Bifidobacteriaceae bacterium
GCGAGCGGAGGGCGCTTCTCGGGTTCGTCCGACTTGCTGTTGGAGAAGCTCACATCGTCACCTTTCCGAAGTCGTGCACCGCAGACCGCGGCTGCACGTTGAGACCACCACCGGCCGGGTCGCCCTCAGGGATGTTCCCGTGACGAGCGAAACCCGGCCGATCACCGCGAACGACATCCGCCTACTTGCCGGCGGCCCGAGGACGGACGGTCGCCTCGCCGACGAGGACCGTCGTGTCACCGACCGTGGCCACCGTCTCGAGAACGACACGCTTCTTCTCGAGGACGATCTCCTTCACCGTCACCGTCGCGGTGACCTCGTCGCCCGGACGGACCGGTGCGGTCCACTTCAGCGTCTGCCCCATGTAGAGGGCACCGGGCCCGGGGAGCTGGGTCCCCAGGACGGCCGAGACGACGCCGGCGGTGAGGATGCCGTGCGCGACGCGCCCGCCGAGGATGGACTGGTCGGCCCACTCGCGGTCGACATGGGCCGGATTGTCGTCGCCCGAGATCCGCGCGAACGTGTCGATGTCAGCCTGCGAGATGCGGCGCGTCAGGCTGGCCGAGTCGCCGACCGAGAGCTCCTCGATGGTCTTGCCCTCACCGTACTCGTGAAAGCCGGGCGCGACGGGCCGCTGCGCCGCGGCCTCCAGCGGCCGACGCCACATGATGAGGCTCTGCTGCCAGATCTGTCCGGCGTCGTCCAGCAGACCCGCCAGGAGTTCGAGCGATGCCTCGCCGGCCTTGGCCGCGGCATCGACCGCGTCCTGGAGGTCGAGGGAGTCCGGTGCCGCATTCGGTTCGGTTGCCATCTGTGTCTCGTTTCGTCGGCCTTGCCAGTGCGACTCCGCCGAACGGAGACACCGCGGCGAGGTGGTCAGGAGGTGGGGTCGGAGGTGCGCTCCGTGTCGTCCGACGACATGTCGTCGCCGCGGGAGGTCGGGTACTGATTGAAGAACTCGTCCAGCATCTGCTGATAGCCGCGGAGGGCGTCCGCCCACCCGGTGAGCGTCTGCCGTCCGGCGTCCGTGACGCTGTAGCGCCGGCGGGCGGGGCCTCCATTGGTGGTGTCCCAATCCGACTTCAGCAGGCCGTCCTTCTCAAGCTGCCGGAGCGTGCGGTAGACGCTTCCGGGATCGATCGCTTCGAATCCGAACAGCGTCAGGCGGCGAATGAGTTCGTAGCCGTGGCTCTGCCACTGGTCCAGCGACAGCAGGAGAAACGGCTGAAGCCAGTTACGAGGCTGGCCGTTGACATCAGGGATCGACGGCTTGTCCGCCTTCTGGGTGCTCATAAGGGCATTATGTCAATAGCAGCGATTCATGTGACCTCGGGACACGGTACGAACGTCCCGCCAGCTTGAGACTACCGTCTGATCGAGCACAGGCGACATCGGATCGAGACCGTCGGACACCACCCTCCGGGAGGACGTACGGGTGCGCCGCGCCGCCGTTCCGCCGCGATTTGTGGCACCCTGATGTCTTGGCCGTGAACTGGGACAGCCCGTGAAACAGCGACCGCTCGAACGCATCGAGATCGTCTGCGAGTCATGCGGTCTCATCGCCGAGCTCTACCGGCCGAAGAACGCGCCCCGGCCGAAGCTGTGCGACTGCCCGGAGCCGCAGAGGGTGGCGCCGTCCACGCGCCCGCGGCTGTGCATCCACTGTGACACCCGATTGAACCGCTACAACCCGGGTCCCGCATGCGGGCCGTGCACCCGCAGCCGCGAGGGGACCCGGAAGATCTAGCGTCCGCTCGACAGGAGACCCGGTACCGCATCCCGCTCCTCCTGCGACACCGGGAACATGGGCGACACGATGATGGTGTCGCCCGCACGCGAGAGCTCTCGGGCACTCACGATCGCGGCCGCGAGATCGCCCGCCGGCTCGGCCACCGTGACCGGTACGTCACGGATCAGGGTGGCGGCGTCACCGAACGGGACCACCAGGCGCGCCGTTCGTGCGACGGCGGCGATCGCCCGCACGACGGCGTCCCGCTCGGCAGCCGATCGGTGGACACGGCGACCGCCCACAGCGGTCCGACCGCCGACGACGAGGACCGTCGCCCCGACGGGGCAGCGCGCGAGTGCCGCGACGAGCTTCGAGGGTGTCGCGCACACCGAGTCGTCGATCAGCTCCCTTCCCCTCCAGGTGCCGACCGACGCCATCCGATGCGGCGGACCCTCGGCGCCGGCCACGCCCGCACGGATCGCCGTCGCCGGAATCCCGAGCGCGACGCCGGCCGCAGCCGCGGCGAGCAGCGAGCCCGGGTGCGCCCACCGCGGGGCATCCCCGAGCGCCATCACACGCGTCCCGGCGCCTCCGCGCCGAGCGACGCTGAGGTCCGGACCGTCGATCCACGCCCCCTGTTCGACGGATCGCCGTGCGGAGAACTCGGCGTCGACGGTCCACCCGGTGCCCAGACGCGCGACGACGTCGTCGTCGATCCCGGCGACGACCCGGTCCGCCCCGTCCAGGAGGCGGGTCTTCGCCGCCTCGTACGCCGCGACCGAGCCGTGCAGCTCGACGTGGTCGGGCCAGAGCACCGTCAGCACGGCGAGCGAGGCCCCGCCCCAGCCCCGCATGTGACACAGGTGCGTGCTCGTCAGCTCGGCCACCACGACGTCCGCGCCCTCCGCCCTGCCGTCGAGCAGCGTGTGGTTGGGCCAGGCGTTGCCGCCGCGCGCGTCGGCGATGGCCGGGCACCGTCCGGCGGCGCGCAGAACGGCGTCGATGAGGCGAGCGGTGCTGGTCTTCCCCGCCGAGCCCGTGACCGCGATCACCGGAAGACCGGCCGCGTCGAGGATGATCTCCGCCGGAACGGTCACGCGGGCGCCGACCGATCGGGTCCGCACCACATGAGGGGCGTCCTCCGCCGTCCACTCGTCGACGACGAGGATGTCCGCGACCGGCAGCCGCACGGCCTCGGCCCCGTCCTCCGCCCGCTCGACGTGGGCACCTCGAGCGACCAGGAGACCCGCGGCGTCATCGGCATCGGGGCCGTTTCCGACCACCAGCACCCGTGCCTGCGCAACGTCCATCCCGCAACGCTACCCCTCGCCCGATCGGGCGATCACCACCATGCGGCCGCCGATGGGACGCCGCGGCTCACCGTCACGGTGGGCATTTCGCCCGTACGCGTGCCACGATGCGCCGCGATGCCCATCCGAACGGTCATCTTCGACTTCTACGGAACGCTGGCCCGCGCCGCGCACCCCACACCGACGTTGACCGAGCTCCTGTCCCGACTCGGTGTCGACGTCACACCCGAAGTCGCCGAGCGCTGGAACATCGGGCGGCTGGACGGGATCCTCCACGAGGAGGCCAGCACGTCGCGCGAGGCCTACGAGGCGTGGGAGGAGTCGCGGTGGAGCGGGATGCTCGCCGACTGCGGCGTCCAGGACGACCTCGCGACCAACCTGATGAACGCGATCCGGGTACAGGTGCGCGGCTTCCACGTCGCGCCCTATCCGGAGGTCGGAACCGTCCTCGACACGCTCCGCGAACGGGGCCTTCGCATCGGTGTGTGCTCCAACTGGCACTGGGATCTGGACCCGTACCTCGAGCAGGCGGACGTGCACGGCCACGTCGATGTGGCCGTCACTTCGGCCCGGGTGGGTGCCCGCAAGCACCATCCGCTGATCTACGAACGCACCGCCCAGGCCATGGAGATCGACCCGGCCGAGGCCCTCTTCGTCGGAGACTCCTGGGAACCCGACGTCACGGGTCCGTTGGAGAACGGATTCGCCCGGGCCGTGCACATCGCCCGCGGCGACGTCGAGCGCCCCGATCTGCCCGCCGGAGCCGTGCGTGCGTCCGATCTCCGTGGAGTCCTCACCGCCCTATGACCGCGACGACGGAGACGGAGTCGGGTCCCGCCACCGGCTCGCGCACCGGCGCCTGGCGCCTGACCCTCATCGTGCTCGCCGGCGGGGCCTGCTCACTGGCCACCGAGATGTCCGGCGCCCGCCTCCTTGCCCCGTACTTCGGCACCTCCAATCTCGTGTGGGCCAACGTGATCGGGCTCATGCTGCTGTATCTCGCGGTGGGTTACTGGGTGGGCGGCAAGCTGGCCGACCGTTATCCGACGGAGCGCGCACTGGCGTACGTCGTCATGGGTTCGGCGGTCACCATCGCGTGCCTGCCCTTCATCTCCCGACCGCTCTTCAGCGCCGCCACCGGCGCCTTCGACGGCCTGAGCGCCGGAGGATTCATCGCATCGTTCTTCGGCACGATGCTCCTGTTCGCCGTACCGGTCACGGCGCTCGGGACGATCTCGCCCTGGGCGATCCGCCTGTCCGTCCACGACGTCCGGGAGGCCGGCAGCGTCTCCGGACGGCTCTACGCGATCTCGACGATCGGATCGCTGATCGGAACCTTCCTCCCGGTCCTCATCATCATCCCGTGGATCGGCACACAGCGGACGATCATCGCGATCGCCGCGGTCCTCGCGCTCGCCGCCCTGCCCCTGCTCCCCATCCGGTTCGTCGTGGTCCCGATCCTGATCGCGCTCGCGACGCTGATCCCGCCGGGCTCCACGAAGGGCGCCACGAACGGACGGGTGCTCTTCGAACGTGAGTCGGCCTACCAGTACGTGCAGGTCATCGAGAAGGACAACGGCGACCGCATCCTCCACCTGAACGAGGGCTGGGCGATCCACTCACTGCTCCCGCGTGCCGGTGTGCTCACCCACGGGTACTGGGACGGCTTCCTCGCACTCCCGGCGCTGGGCGGCGGCACCGAGGGGAACGTCGCCGTCCTCGGCAACGCCGGCGGCACGATCTCGAACATGTACGCCCGGGCGTGGCCCGAGATGACGGTCGACGGTGTCGAGATCGACCCGCTGGTGTCGGAGGTCGGCCGGAGGTACCTCGGCATGAACAGCAACCCGCGACTCACCGTCCACACGGACGATGCCCGCGTGTGGCTGCGCCGGACGCCCACTCGGCACTCGGCCATGGTCATCGACGCCTACCGCCAGCCGTACATCCCGTTCCAGCTGGTGTCGCGCGAGTTCTTCACGCTCGTGCGCGACCGGCTCACGCCCACCGGCGTCGTCGGCATCAACGTCGGCACGCCGCCCGGCCAGACGGAGGCCGTCGCGATGATCGCCGCGACGATGCGCGACGTGTTCCCCACGGTCGTCGAGGCCCGGTACGACGCGTTCAACTCCCTCATCTTCGCCTTTCCCGACGCGCTCTCCGAGTCCGAGATACGCCGACGCCTGCGTGCCGCTCCGGGCCTGGCAGCGGCGTCGGCACGCGTGATCGACGCACGTCTACGGGTGGTCGATCCCGGGGGAACGATCCTCACGGACGACCACGCACCCATCGAATGGGTCACCGACCGGGCGCTTCTGACCTATCTGGGGGAGGGCGCGCCGGGCGCGGAGCGAAATTGAGTCTCCGGGGAATCGGCCGGTCAGTTCACCGTCCGACGCCCCGACAGCACAGTGAAGCGACCCACCTCAGACGGACCGCTCGACGTCAACGGCTGGCATGAGCCAACCGCCGAGCTTCGGCGCCTTCAGCGCCTGCAGATGGTGATCCTCGCGATCGTCTGCGCGGGCAGCATCGTCGTCATCACCCTCCTCGGCCGCAACAGCATCGCGAGCTACGACCGCCAGCAGGTCGCCAGCGAGCGGGTGGAGCGCCTGATGCTGAGCCGGAACAGCATGGTCGCGATCGAAACCCAGATCTGGGCCAGCCGCGCCGAAGGACGACCGCTTCCGGTCGCCGAGTTCCTCGTCGCCTACCGGGATTTCCGCCAGACGATCCGCCGGCTCGCGAGTGAACGCGCGGGCGGAGACGACGCCGTCGTCGAAGCCGCCCGCCAGCGGGTGCTCCGCGGGCTCTCCGCCATCGACCGCATCACGGTGACGTTCATCGCGAGCGGCGATGCCCTGCGCGGAGATCCGGCCCTCGCCCTCGCGCAGACCACCGTGCCGGCCCAGGACCTGCGCCTCGGCATGAATCAGTGGATCGCATCCGCCGTGCGGGCGACGAACGAGGCCGGTGCAGAGAACCGCGCCCAGATCAGCCGATTCCGCTGGATCATCCTCGGGGTGATCGGCCTGGTGTTCCTCTCGGGCTTCGTCGTGTGGCTCATGGTCGACCGTTCACGCGGCCGCCTCATCCGGGCCCTCGAGGAGAGCGAGGAGCGCTTCCGGTCGCTGGTCAAGAACTCGAGCGATGCCGTGCTCATCGTGGATTCGGGCGGCACCATCCGATATGCATCGGACGTGGCCGACCGCCTGTTCGGAATCGCGCCGATGGACCTGATGGGCACCTCGATCACCAATCTCGTGGCGGCGGACGACACCAGCCGGATGGGTGACTTCGCACTGCGCGGGATCAACACGTTCACGCACGATTCGCCGGTCACCTGGCTGATGCGGCATCCGGACGGATCCTCGCGCTACATCGAATCCGTGGGCATCGACCAGACGGACGACGCCTCGGTCCGCGGCATCGTCATCAACAGCCGCGACGTGACGGACCGCCACGAGATGGAACTCATGCTGGAGCACCGGGCGTTCCACGACGCGCTCACCGACCTGGCGAATCGCGCCCTCTTCGAGAACCGCGTCGAGCACGCCCTGGCCCAGATCCCGCGTTCCGACACCGCGGCCGCCGTCCTCCTCATCGACCTCGACGACTTCAAGACCGTGAACGACAGCCTCGGCCACCAGGCGGGCGACGCGATGATCGTCGAGGTGGCCAACCGGCTGCGCGCGACCCTGCGCAGCTCGGATACCGCGGCACGTCTGGGCGGAGACGAGTTCGGGGTGCTGATCGAATCCTGCGCCGGAACGGACGAGATCGAGAGCCTGACCACCCGGATCGCGAGCCTCATCGGCAAACCGATGGCGATCGAGGGGCACGAACTGCTCATCCAGGCCAGCATCGGCGTCGCCATCGCCTCGTCGCCCGATGCGACGGCCAGCAGCATGCTGCGTGACGCCGATGTCGCCATGTATGCGGCCAAGGACCGCGGTGGAGCGGGCTGGGCGATGTACGAGCCGTCGATGAACGAGCGCGCATCGGAACGTCTCCGGCTGGTCACCGATCTGCGGCGGGCGATCGCGCGCGACGAACTCGTTCTCGCGTACCAGCCGATCGTCGATCTGGTGACCGGCCAGATCACCGGCATGGAGGCCCTCCTCCGCTGGCGGCACGGACAACGCGGTCTGGTCGGCCCCGTGGTGTTCATCGGGCTCGCCGAGGAGACCGGGCTCATCCGCGAGATCGGAGGGTGGGTGCTCGACAAGGCCATCGCCCAGATGGCGACCTGGGTCGACGAGATCCCCGGCCTCGACGGCGTGCGCATGGCCGTGAACGTCTCGATCCGCCAGTTCGAGGATCCCCGGTTCTCGACGCTGGTGGCCGACACCCTCGATCACCACGATCTGGCCGGTCACCACCTCACACTGGAGGTCACGGAGCACGCACTCGCCCGGGACCATGAAGCCGTACGCTCCGTGATGGACGACCTGAAGACCCTCGGGGTGTCGCTCGCGATCGACGACTTCGGGACCGGGTACTCGTCCCTCGCGTACCTGGGCAACCTGCCCATCGACATCGTCAAGATCGACCGCGGCTTCGTCGAGGGCCTGCGGCACGGCTACCGCGACATGCGCATCGCCGAGATGATCATCCGGATCGGTGACAGCCTCCAGCTGACGACCGTGGCCGAGGGCGTGGAGGACGAGCTTCAGCAGAGTGTCCTGCGCGACCTCGGATGCGCGAACGGGCAGGGCTTCCACTACAGCCGGCCGACCGACCCGGAGAACATGAGGTCGATGCTCCGCGACGGCCTGCAGCCGGACGCCGTCGTGACCGCACCCGCGGATCCGTCATAGCGACGTACGAGTCGGTCTCGTCCGCGCCCGTGCGACCGTGTCGACGCATCACGCCGGAGTGTTCACCATTTGTCCGCCCCACATCCACGACCCCGCGGGGTCAATCATCTAGGATCCCTTCGGTTCTCCGATAGGGGGTGACGAGTGGGTCACCACGTCCTTGTACTGAACGCAAGCTTTGAACCCATCCATGTGACGACGTTGCATCGGGCGGTCGTGCTTGTGCTCAAGGCCAAGGCGGAGGTCCTGGAGGAGGCCGACGTGGCGATACGCACCACGGGCGGATCCTTCGTGAAGCCCCAGGTGATCCGTCTCACGTACCTGGTGCGCGTGCCGCGCTACGAGGCCCGCAAGATCACGCGACGCGCCCTCTTCGCACGCGACGGCTGGACCTGCCAGTACTGCGGTGCCACCACGCGGCTGACGATGGACCACGTGGTGCCCCGAAGCCGCGGCGGCGGATCCGGATGGGACAACATCGTGGCCTCGTGCGCTCCGTGCAACGCGAGGAAGGCGGACCACCTCCCCGCCGAGATCCGCATGTATCCCCGCACCCGCCCACGTCCGCCCTCGCCGGAGGTCTTCATCCGGGTCGCGGCCCCCAAGCGTCCGGTCTCGTGGGAGCCGTATCTGGCGACCATGGCCGCCGCCTGAGCCGGCGGGCGACGCGTTTCGCGCCGGCTCCGCTCATGTCGTTCTGACAAGCGCCGCCGATTCGGCGGGTCGCCGCGCTGCGCCCGGATGTACCGCAACCCCGCCTACCGCCCCTCGCGTCGCCGTGGGCCCGGCCGCTCCTGTTCGCGCCGCTTCATCTCGGCACGGGTCTTCGCGACGTCCGCCGCATCGCGACCCTCGATTTCGCGCGCCCGGTCCAGCACGTCGTCGAGCGAGTCGACGGGGATGACCACGGCGCCCGCGTTGTCGGCGTAGATCCAGTCACCCGGCAGGACGCCGACACCGTCGATCTCGACGGGAACGTTGCCCTCGAGGGGCCGTGAGTCGTCGCCCGCCGCGCGGACGGTCTCACCGCTCGCATAACAGACGATGGCGAACTCGGCGATCTCGTCCATGTCGCGGATGCGCGCGTCGGTGAGCAGTCCGCTGAAGCCGGCCGCCTCGATCCGCGCGACCTTCTTCCCTCCCGCGACGGCCTGATCGGGGTACCCGCCCGATGCGATGACGAGCACGTTGCCCGTATCGGAGACCTCGTCGAGGATCATGTCGAAGCGATCATTCTCGCTGTGGTGCTCGGCGCGGTTCGGGAAGAAGCGCATGGTCGCGACCTTCCCGAACAGGATCTCGCCGGGTGTCGGCGACATGAGATCGAGGATGTGCGCGCGGTGCGGATGGATGGCGGCCATGGCATCGCACAGCGACGCGGAACTCACGCCGTCGATGGAGAGATCGTCGTCAGACATGCGGCTCCCGGTGATTTCGCGGTGGTGTGCCAGAGATTGTGCCCGCTCGCGACCCAGAGTGGGGCGTCGGGTCGTTATCCTTGCCCGACTGCTCCCGTAGCTCAGGGGATAGAGCACAGGTTTCCTAAACCTGGTGTCGGAGGTTCGAATCCTCCCGGGAGCGTGTCCGTCGCGGCACCGCCCGACGTGGCTTTCCCGACCTCGGTTTCGGCGATCGCGTCGCCGTGAACCGCCACCACCTCCCGACGCGCGATACTGGCCGTATGGATCGGAACGATCCCTCCGACGAAGCGATCGACGTCGCCCATCCGGCCTCGCTCGGTGCCGGCCCCGCGCATGCCCGCATACTCGTCGCGCTGTCCGACGGGCGGTCACTCCCGACGAGTGTGATCGCTGCCGAAGCGGGCGTATCGGCCCCCGGCAGCGCGCGCGCATCTGGAGCGGATCCGTGAATCCGGACCGGTGTCCGTCGAACGGTCCGGACGGCATCGCTATCACCGGCTCGCCTCCGAACACGCGGCGGTCATCCGAAAGGTGCTCGCACCGACCGCATCCGTCGCCCCCGTCCGTTCGCTACGCCGCGGGACGCACGCCGCCCGTCTGCGCAAGCGCGCGATCATGCGACGACCATCTGGCCGGACGACTGGGGGTCCGGGTTACGCGCGCGCTGCTCGATACCGGGGTGCTCACCGGACACGACGGGATCGATGACACCCGCCGCCGACCGGGCGACGGATCGGCCCAACCGCTCGCAGGCCACCCGTACGCCCTGGGTCCGGAGGCCTCTCGCGTTCTCGCCACGATGGGCATCGACGTTCACGCGCTGACCGCGGGATCCGCCCGTCGCCCCGTTCTGCGCGTGTGCATGGACGGGTCCGAACAGGAGCATCACGTGGCGGGCGTACTCGGAGCCGCACTCCTCGAGTCGTTCCTGTCGACGGGTTGGCTGGTGCGGACTCCGGGCGAGCGCGCCCTGTGCGTCACGGCGGCGGGACGCCGGGACCTCCGCGCCCACCTGCCGATCGAACTGGACGGCATCGATGTCAAGCCGCGACGGTAGAGAGCCGTCGGCGGTCGCCAGACCACGCAGCATTCGCCGGACCGTTCATCCACCCATCGACGCGGTAGGTCGTCCACGGCACGCACGTGCACACTCACACCGCGCCGAACGACGTGAAAGGATGATGCCCGTGACCGCTGGCACCATCGAAGCCTGCCGCACCCCGCGGCGGAGACGAGCCCTCGCCCTCCTCGTCGCCCTCGGCACGATGGCCGCACTCGGCGGCTGCGGAGCGACCGGTGCCGGCGATCCGTCGTCCGACCGCACGGCGACTGCTGCCACCACACCGAAACCGACGCCCCCGCGACCCACCCTCCCCGACGGCACGCGCAGCATCCTGCCGGAGCACCGCGTGCTCATCCACTACGGCGCACCGCAGGCACGAGCCCTGGGCATCCTCGGCATCGGGACACCGGCGGTGGCGGGCCGGCGGCTGGTGGGGCACACCAAGCGGTACCAGGCCCGGCTGACACGACCGGTCATGCCCGCAATGGAACTCATCGCGGTCATCGCATCCGCCGGTCCGGGCGCCGACGGAAAGTACCGTTATCGTCAGACCAACGCGGTAATCGGACGCTACCTGGCGGCGGCACGGGCATCCAAGGCCATCCTGATCCTGGACATCCAACCGGGCAGATCCGACTTCGTCACCGAGGCGAAGGCGTTCGAGCGCTGGTTGAGGGAGCCGGACGTGAGCCTCGCCATCGATCCCGAGTGGCGCATGGGCCCGAACGAGGTCCCGGCCAAGGTCATCGGGCGGGTGGACGCCGTCGAGGTGAACCGCGTCTCCGCCTACCTGTCCACGCTCGCGAAGAAGCACGATCTGCCGGACAAGCTCCTCATCGTCCATCAGTTCACCGACGGAATGGTCCTTCGCCGCGAACGGCTCCGTGATCGCGCACGGGTCGACCTCGTCCTCAACGCGGATGGTTTCGGGACCCCGAGCGCCAAGGCGGCCACCTACCGGCGGGTGACGGCGAAACGGCCCGCCGGATACGCCGGGTTCAAGCTCTTCTACGAGGAGGACACGAACCTGATGACCCCGACCGCGGTCCTCAACCTGAGGCCCCGGCCGGACATCATCATGTACGAGTAGGCCGTTCCGCCACCGTCGCCCCGCGTCGGTCCGCCAGATCCCCGGCGACGGGGGATCAGCCCAGCGCCCGGGTGAGGTCCGCGATGAGGTCCTCCGTGTCCTCGAGCCCCACCGAGAGACGCACCGTCGAGTCCTCGATGCCCACGTCGCGACGGTCCTCCGCCGTGAGGCGGCGATGCGTGGTCGTCGCCGGGTGGGTGATGATCGACTTCGCGTCGCCGAGGTTGTTCGAGATGTCGACCAGCGTGAGGCCGTCGAGGAGGGCGAACGCGTCCGCCTTCCCCCGGTCCGGGTCGCCGACGAGGGTGAACGTGACGACGGTGCCGCCACCCGACATCTGACGCTTCGCCAGCTCGTGTTGCGGGTGGCTCGGCAGGTACGGGTAGCGCACCGCCTTCACCCGGGGGTGCGCCTCGAGAAAGGTGGCGATGCGCAGCGCGGAGTCGACCTGGGCCTTGACCCGGAGCGGCAGCGTCTCCAGACCCTTCGCCAGCACCCACGCGTTGAAGGGGCTGATCGCCGGACCCGTATGCCGGATCAGGGGCTCGACCATCTGGCGGATGTAGTCCTCGGTCCCCAGGATGGCGCCGCCGAGCACACGACCCTGACCGTCGATGTGCTTGGTGGCCGAGTAGACCACGACGTCGGCACCGAGCTCGAACGGCCGCTGCAGGATCGGGGTGGCGAAGACGTTGTCGACGATGACCATGGCGTCGGCCGCGTGGGCGAGGTCGCACACCGCCGCGACGTCGATCAGGTCCTGCATCGGGTTGGAGGGCGACTCGAAGAAAACCGCGTGCGTCGGCTCGGACAGCGCCTCGCGCCACTGGTCGAGGTCGTGACCGTCGACGAAGGTCGTGCTGATGCCCCAGCGCGGCAGAAGGTCACGGAGGATCACGGTGCACGAACCGAAGAGCGCGCTCGAGGCGACGACGCGGTCGCCGGCATTCAGGATCGCGAGCAACGAGTTGAACACGGCCGCCATGCCGCTGGCCGTCGCGAAGCAGTCGTCCGCCCCCTCGATGGCCGCGAGGCGCTCCTCGAAGATCCGCACCGTGGGATTGCCGTACCGGCTGTAGACGTAGTGATCGAGCTCCCCGGCGAAGGACGCCTCGGCGTCGGCACCTGAGTCGTAGACGAACCCCTGGGTGAGGAAGAGAGCCTCGCTGGTCTCGTCGAAGGACGTGCGGTTCACGCCACTGCGGATGGCCCGCGTCGCGGGTCCGTACGGCGGCCGAGGGTCGTCGCTCATGCGCGGACCTCGGGGAGGACCACCGCCTGCGCCACGATGATGCGCGCACCATCGAACGTGATCGCAGGACTGCCGTGGAGGACGTAGCCGTCCATGAGGGCCGCGCTCACCCGCTCACAGAAGCTGCGGTCGTCGGGCCCGGTCAAGAGCCGATACGGCAACCGCGTCGCGTCGTCTGTCACTGTCGTCTCCTTCGCACGGCCCTGTCGTCACGGTGTTTCACACAATCGCAGAACGCCGCGACGCGCGTTGCCCCATCGGCTTCCGGATTTCACGACGTCCCGGCCGAGGGGTGGCCGACGCGGCCGGTGCGGCTATCCTGTGGGGGTGAGCACGAACCCACCGAGCCGCGCCGAACGTGAGGCGCGACGCGCCCTCCTCCAGGAGGCGCTCGCCAAGCTCGGCGAGGCGGACGACCACGATCGCGCGGCGTATGACGTCATGCGCGCCCTCGACGCCTACATGGACGACGTCCCGGGGCGAGGGCCGTACGGGGCGTCGCCGTCACGCGAGGTACCGGTGATGACCGGGAACGCGCCCAGTGACCGCTCCGCGAAGATCATCGCAGGGGCGTTCATCGTGGGTGCCGTCCTGGCGACCATGATCGTCGCCGTCTCGATGGAGGGGGGATGGTCCGCCGGCATCGCGGTCGCGGCCATCTGGATCGCGACGCTGGCGCTGCTCCTCTCGACGGCCTGACCCTGGAGGCGGCGCACCCGGCCCGAACCAGGATGCTCCGATCCGATCGGGGCTCGCCGTCGACCACACCGACGCGTCGCGAACGAGGGCCCATGCCACCCGAGACCCGATGACGCTCGCGGTTCACCTCCGGCGCCGACGTCGGTCACGCACCGGCCGCGACCGTCATGTGCGACGGTCGCTCAGTCGTCCTCGAAGATGTCGATGACCTGGTGGCGGCCCTGGCCGGTTCCGATGAGCGTGACGGGGATGCCGATGGCCGCCGAGATGAGGTCGACGTAGCGCCGGGCCTTGCCCGGGAGCTCGTCCAGCTCACGTGACTCGGTGATGTCCTCGTCCCAGCCGTCGACCTCCTCGTATACCGGGCGGCATCCGTGGAAGACCGTCTGGTTGTCGGGGAGCTCGGTGAGCTGCTCCCCGTCGCGTGTCTCGTACGCGACGCACACCCTGAGGGTCTCAAGACCGGACAGGACGTCCAGCTTGGTGACGGCCATCTCGGTGATGCCGCTGACCCGGACCGCATAGCGCAGCGCGACCAGATCGAGCCATCCGCAGCGGCGCGGACGTCCGGTGGTGGTCCCGAATTCGTGGCCCTTCTCGGCCATGTGGCGCCCGGCGTCATCGTCGACCTCGGTGGGGAACGGCCCCTCGCCGACGCGGGTGACGTACGCCTTCGCGATGCCCAGTACCTTGCCGATGCGGGTGGGTCCGACGCCGACGCCGGTGCAGGCCGCGCCCGCGACGGGGTTGGAGGAGGTGACGAACGGGTAGGTGCCATGATCGACGTCGAGCATCGTGCCCTGGGCGCCCTCGAAGATGACGTGCTTGCCGGCGTCGAGTGCCTGGTTGACGAGCAGGGACGCATCCGCGATGAAGGGTCCGAGGCGCTCGGCCGCGGGGAGCACCTCGTCGGCGACCTTGGCCGGGTCGAGCGGCTCCATCCCGTAGAGCTTCTCGAGCAGCTCGTTCTTCTGCTCGAGTGCGATCTCGAGCTTGCGGACGAGGATGCTCGGATCGAGGAGGTCCTGGGCCCGGATGCCGACGCGGGCGGCCTTGTCCTGGTAGCAGGGACCGATGCCCCGTCGGGTGGTGCCGATCGAGAATCGCCCGAGACGCAGCTCGGATGCACCGTCCAGAAGCACGTGGTACGGCATGATCAGGTGCGCGCCGCTCGAGATCTTGAGCCCGGCCGTCGAGACCTCGCGCTCCTCCAGGGAATCGATCTCCCTGCAGAGGACGCCGGGATCGATGACCGTTCCGTTGCCGATGATGCAGAGCGTGTTCGGGTACAGGATCCCGGACGGGATCAGATGCAGCTTGAAGGTCTCGCCCTCACGGACGATGGTGTGCCCGGCGTTGTTGCCGCCCTGATAGCGGACGACCACATCACTTCGTTCTGCCAGCAGGTCCACGACCTTGCCTTTTCCTTCGTCGCCCCATTGGGCGCCGACGATCACCGTCGAGGGCATCCGGTGTCAGTCCCTTTCAGTCTTCGGACGCGAGGTTGCCGAACTTGGCATAGCGGTCCAGGAACGCAAGACGTACACGGCCCGTGGGGCCGTTTCGGTGCTTGGCGATGTCCAGATCCGTGATGCCCTTTTCCTCTGTGTCCTTGTTGTAGTACTCGTCGCGGTACAGCATCAGCACGACATCGGCATCCTGCTCGATGGCGCCCGATTCACGGAGGTCCGACAGGAGCGGGTGCTTGTCGGGCCGCTGGTCGGGGGCCCGGTTGAGCTGCGAGAGGATGATGAGCGGAACGTCGAGATCACGGGCCATGAGCTTGAGCGACCGCGAGATCGTGGAGAGCTCCTGGACACGGTTGTCGTCGCGACGTCGGCCCGGAGCGGACTCCATCAGCTGAATGTAGTCGATGACGACGAGGTCGAGACCGTGGTGGCTCTTGAGCCGACGCGCCTTCGTGCGCATCTCGGGGACGGTGACGCCCTCACTGTCGTCGATGAACAGCCTGGCGTGCGACAGGCGGTCGGCCGCCTGAGCGATGCGCGGCCAGTCGTCACCGGTCAGCCGACCGGTGCGCAGGCGCGATCCGTCGACCATCGCCGTGGCGGACAGCATGCGTCCGATGATCTCGTCTGCCGACATCTCGAGGCTGAAGACGGCGACGGTCTTGGCGTCGTCGAGGGCGGCGTTCAGGGCCATTCCGAGCGCGAGCGCCGTCTTGCCCATGCTGGGACGGGCCGCGACGACCACGAGGTTGGCCGGGCGGAAGCCGCCGGTCATCTTGTCGAGATCGTGGAAACCACTCGCGAGCCCGGTGATCTCGCTTCCGGCCTCAGAGGCCTGAGCGAGCCGTTCGACGCCCTCGTGCACCAGCGACTCCGCGGACCGGAAGTCACCGCGCGTGTTCTTCGCCGACAGACCGTAGACGAGGTCCTCGGCCTCCTTGAGCATGTCGGCCGTCTCGCCCTCACGTCCCGCGATCAGGGCCTCGATCGACTGGCTGACCTGCAGGAGCCGCCGCTGGGTGGCGGCGTCGTGGACCATCTCGGCGTAGGTCTTGTAGGTCGCCGCGATGTACGGGGTCTGGACGATGTCGAGGATCGCCTCACGGCCTCCGGCGGCCTCGAGCGTTCCCGACTTGGTCAGCTGCTCGATCACGGTGAGCGGCTCGATGGGCTCGCCCTTGTGGAAGAGGTCGAGCATGGCCTCGAAGATCGACCGGTGCCCCTCACGGTAGAAGTCGTCGACCTGGACGATGGAGAGCGTCTCGGCGAGGTTGCCGGACGCGTCCATCAGCGAGCCGAGTAGGTGCTGCTCGGCCTCGACGTTCTGCGGTGGGGGAACGCGATTGGCCACGGGAGACCTGGAGCGCTCGGAGGCGCTGGAAGCGGTGCTCAGGATGGGTCGTCGATAAGGGGACTGACGATCGTCTTGACCTCAGCCTTGACACCGGGAGCGACCTCAACGGGGATCGTGTAGGTGCCGGTCTGCCGGATGGAGGGCTCGATCGTGATGTTGTGCCGATCGATGTCCACCTGACGGGCCTCCTTGATGGCATCCGACACGTCCTGCGACGTGATGGATCCGAAGAGCCGTCCGTCCCCGCCGGCCTTTGCCTTGAGGGTCAGGATCGTGCGGTTGAGGAGGGCGGCGATGTCGGCGGCCTCGGCGATCCGCTTCTCGACAGCGGCCTTCTCGGCGGCGATGCGACGCTCGGCCTCGGCGATCTTGGCGGGGGTCGCGATCTCCGCCAGGTTGCGGGGCACCAGGTAGTTGCGGAGGTAGCCGCGGGTCACGTTGACGACCGCACCGGCCTTACCGAGTCCGTCGACGTCCTGAGCGAGGATTGCCTGCACCGTGTGTCTCCTGAAACTCTCTAGAAGGGAATGTCGATGTCATCGACGGGGGTCGATGACGATGGGGATGACGACGAGCGCATGTCGCTCGTGTCGGTCGGGATGTCGTTGCCGCCGGCCGGTGCGGACCAGCCGGTCTGGCCGCCTCCGCCTCCGCCACCCTCGTTACGGGAGTCGAGGAAGAAGATGTCGTTGGCGACGACCTCGACGTTCTGCCGCTTGCTGCCGTCCTGTGCCGTCCACTCACGCCACGAGAGGCGCCCGTCGACACCGATGCGCCGACCCTTGGACAGGTAGTTGCTGGCGCTCTCGGCCTGACGGCCGAAGACGGTCACGTCGAAGAAGTTCGACTTGTCGTCCCAGTTCCCGGATTCGTCGCGCTGACGGCTCGAAACCGCGAGGCGGATCGAGCACACGGCGGTGCCACCGCCGGTGTGGCGGAGTTCGGGGTCACGGGTCAGGCGCCCGATGAGCGTGACGCGGTTGAGATCTGCAGCCACTGTCGCTCCTTGGTCGTACTAGCGGGACCGGCGGCGCTGCGGGCGTTGCGGACGCGGGAACGGCTCGCCGTCCGGTCGATCGTCGACCGGGGCGGTCGCCCCCTTCTCCATCTGGATCTCGGCCTGCGCGCGGGACAGCTTGATGGTCTGCGACCGGAGGACGACGTCCTTGCTGATCGAGAGGACGCGGTTGATCTCCGTGAGTGCCTCGGGCTTGGCGTCGCAGGTGACCACGATGTAACGGCCGTTCTGCTTCCCGTCGACCGGGTAGGAGATCTTGCGGTCCCCCCAGTCGTCGACGTGCGCCACCGCACCGTCGTTGCCCACCACGAGGGAACGCACGCGCTCGACGATCTCGTCGTGGCGTGTGCCGTCAACCTCGGGGTTGAGGATGAGCATGATCTCGTACGGGTTGATCCCTGCCTCCAAATGTGTCGCGCGACCGAATGCGGCCACCCTGGCTGTCATTGTGCGCAGGGAGCCGGTTTCCCACCCTGAGCGGGCAGGACACTATACCAGCGAGGTGTGTCCCGTCACGCGACGGGTCCAGCGCCTCCCGCGACGCATCCGAACGGGATTCCACCCCACCACGGGTAGGATTGGATGTCGGCAGGTCAAGGAGGCAGTGTGGCACGGGGTATTCGTCGGTTCATCATCGCGACCGTCGCGGGCGCCGGACTCGGCGCGGGCGCGGCCCTCGCCCGGAGGCGGGCGATGCGCGCATTCGACCATCCCGAGGGCCCCGGCGACTACGCGGAGGCCCCCGCACAGGACGCGGCACCCGACGTGGGCGTGGACGCAGCCCCCGCAGCCCCGGCCGTCGAGACCTCCGCCGATCAGACCGAACCACCGACTCCTGCCGCCCCGGAGCGGGTCGACGCGATCTCCGACCATGCGGCCCACGTCCGCTCGGAGATCGAGGCGCTCGCGTCGTCGGTCGCCGACCTCGAGGAGGCCCGCAACCGGCTGCGCCTCCGCGCGGCACAGCTTCGCGCCGAGATGGAGGGCCAGGACCACGACGGGTAGGCCGTTCCTGGAGCCACTCTCCGGGTGGACCCTCCTGACCGTCGGACATGTTCAGCGCACCGCTCCTCCCGCGGGGAGCGGCCGGAGCCCGGTGGCCCGGCCCGTCGTCACAATGAGCGGGGAGGGTTCACCCCGCCCGGTGGGTTCGATACCCGAACCGCTCCCAGAAGCCGCGCCGGCCCGGCCCCTACCGCACCCAGTTCGACGTGCCGCCCCTCGGACCGGTCGAGCGCACGATGTTGATCGTCCGGGCTCCGCAGATGCCGATGGAGTAACCGCGTGCCCGCTCCAGGATGAAGAACCGGCCGCGGGGCACGGTCTTCGACGGACGGCTCTGCGTTCCGGGACGGGTGAACCCGTCCCGCACGAGGAAACGCTTCACCGCGTCGAACGACCGGAGGTGGGCCATCTCCGCGTTGGCCGGAATGCGGCAGCCCGCACCCGGAAGGAGGATTCGTCCTCCCACGCGCAGATTGGCGCGCAGCGTCTGCCCCCTCACCCGCTGCACACCCGAGGCGAGCCATGAGCCGTCGCTCTGGCGCCGCATCGTCCACCCGCGGGGCGTGGCGAGGCCGTTCACCATGAGATCGACGTCGTGGGTCGAGACGTCGGTGCCGTTCGCCCCGTTGAACGGAGCGGCACATGCCATCACCGTCTGTGACCGGACATCGCCCGCACTGCCGGACACCGGAGCGAAGGTGAGCAGTGCCGTGCCGCGACGGAGACTGTAGTTGACCGAGAAGTGCGCTCGCGCGGCGGGCTTCGCCACCCCGGTCACCCGCACGGTGGACACGCCTCCGGCCGGGCCCTCCGCGTCGCACGCGTACGTCCTCACCGGAGCCGTCGCCCGGGTGAGCCGCGCCGGGATCATCCCCTCCCGCTCAGCCGCCGCGGTCGTGTTCACCGACCAGGACGCCGCGTGCCCCCGTGCGTCCGTGAGCGTGTAGACACCGCTCACCCGGACCGGCGACGCGGCGAGCAGAGGTGACGAGGAGAGAGCCGTGGCGACCACCGCCACGACACCTGTGGTCCAACGAGGCATCCGCATACCGCCTGTCATGAAGTGATGAATCTCACCGAGCGCGGCATTGATACATGACGGGCACGAGACCCGCAATTCCGCACATGCGGGTCGTTCACTTCTCGTCGGTACACACCGAGCTTTGTGGATATTCGACGAGCGGAGACGCGCCCGCGCCCGACCGAGGCGCGTCGATCGTCAGGGAAGACCGCGCACCGCGACGGTCCCACGCCCGACCCGCGTTCCGGCGTCTGGGCATCGCGGGAGGCCCTCCGCCGGCGCCGGCCGCTCCCCGCACCTCGACGAACTCATCCCGAATGAAGACGAAAACACACGCGCTATTCACTCGGTTAGCTCCAAATGTTCCTGGATCACACACCATTCCGGAACAACGACTCGGTAGCGGCAACGGGCTCATGTAAGCAGAATGTTCGGACGCAACTGACGTGCCTTTTCACGATGCTCATGGGTCCATAGGTTGCCGCTCACAGTGTTTTCACAGCGAGGAAAGGCACCAGTCCGATGCTCAAGCGGGTATTGATCGCCGTGGCCATCACCGCGGCAGGTGCGGCGAGCGCGAATGCCGCCACCGTCCAGATGAACGTGACGCCGCAGGTGTCCAAGAGTTCCCCGGCCTTCCCCGCTAAGGGCGGCGGCTATGTGTTCGGCGCCCCCTACACGTCGTTCAAGTTCGACGTCCAGGTCCTGAACGACGGCGGCACACCGGCCGGCAGCTACAGCGCACCGGGCCCCGTCACCGTGCAGATCGTCGCCCGCACCGGCAGCGGTGAGACCGTCGCGGTCGAGCAGTCCTACTACGGCGAGCCCATCTCACGGACGGTGTGGCTGAAGGAGAACACGATCTACTACGCACGTGTTCTTCCGTCGGCGCCTCACGGGATCGCCGCGCAGACCGACTCCAACACGTTCACCGCGCGCGCCTACCTGAAGCACTATCCGACGGCGTTCCACAACAGCTTCAACCGCACGCTCACGTTCTCGGGCTTCTTCTCGCGAGTGGAGGGCCTCCCCGCGAGCAACACGGTCCGCGTCCAGATCCAGCGCAAGCTGAAGAACGGCCGCTACGCCGCCGTCGCCACGCTCCGCCCCAACGCCCGGGGCCAGTACCGGCGCGTCATCCGGTACGGAACCGTCCCGTCCGCCTACCGCGTCCGCGTGATCGCCGTCGGCAGGCCCAAGCGATACGTGACGGTCGACGACTACCGCCACTGCATCGCGACGACGCGGACGAAGGCCGCCCAGGTCTGCAGGGCCGTGTCACTGGGCGTCCGCTAGCCGAATCACCCGTCTAGAGAGGTCGCGGTCGTCCCCCCTCTCTCCTCCCCGCACCCGGAGAGGAGGGACGACCGCTTCCGTGTGGGCGATCCGGCCCCGGCCGACATCGCCCACACGTCGGAACGGACCGCCCCGAGCGGGGTTCAGGGGCCGGCGACTCCACCCTCGCCGGGACCCGAGTGGTGCACCGGATAGGGGCCGAGATTGAGCGCCGCGTAGATCTCGCGGATCGACGCCGAGCGGTTCATCGCGTACAGGTGGACGCCCGGCACATCCTCGGCCACCAGCTTCGCCACCAATTCGGTCGCCACCTCGACACCGAGTTCGCGGGTCGACTCGGGATCGTCCGCCACCCGGTCCATGCGCGCGGCGAGATCAGCCGGGATCGTCGTCCCGTTCATGGCCGCCATACGGCGGGTGCCGACGACACTTGTGAAGGGCATCACGCCTGGGATGACGGGCGTCGTGTTCCCCAGCGCCTCGAGATCGTCCACCATGCGCCGGTAGGAGTCGATGTCGAAGAAGAACTGGGTCAGGCCGAAGTCGGCGACCGCGAGCTTGTCGGCAAGCTTGCGCCGATCGTCATCGAGTGATGCCGACCGAGGGTGCCCCTCCGGGAAGGCGGCCACACCGACGGCGAAGTCCCCTGCGTCACGGATGACCTCGATGAGATCGGTCGCATAGCGGAAGTCGCCGCCCACGCACCCGCCGTCCGGCGGATCGCCGGCCAGAGCGAGGATGTTCTCGACGTTGCCGCTCCGGTAGACGCGGAGCAGTTCCTCGATCTCTCCTCGGGTGTGCCCCACACAGGTGAGATGCGGCATCGCCGGGAAGCTGTACTCCCGGTTGACCCGCAGTACGACGTCCCGGGTGAGGTGACGAACACCTCCCAGCGCGCCGTACGTGACCGAGACGTACGACGGTCCCAGTGCGGCGAGGTCCGCCACGGCACGGTCGAACTGCGCCTCGCCCGCCGGTGTCTTCGGCGGGAAGAACTCGAAGGAGAGGGTATGGCCCTCGTTGAGGAGTTCGTCGATACGGCTCATAACCACCGGAGGCTACCGAAGCCCGCCGCACCGGGCGGGTGCGGCGCGTCGCCCCGGCGGGACGGCGGTCCTCAGTCGAGCACACAGGACTAACCTCGGCGGCGTGCACCCCTCCGACGCCACCGCGGACCACGGGCCGCGGCACTCCCTCCCATCGCGGCGACCGGGTCCCCGATGACGGAAGGCCCTCTGGCGCGACGTTCCGCCGGGGTCCTCCTGCACGTCACCTCGCTTCCGAACGGGGTGCTGGACGGCGAGGCCGAGCGGTTCGTCGACTGGCTCGTGGAGGCGGGACAGTCCTGGTGGCAGGTCCTCCCGCTCGCACCTCCCGACGGCTTCGGATCGCCGTACGCCGGCCGTTCGGCGTTCGCCGCCTGGAGCGGCCTCGTCCCGGACGATCCCGTGCCGGTGACACCGGAGGAGATCTCCGCCTTCCACGGGCGCAACGCCGACTGGGCGGCCGGCTGGGAACAGCTGGAGGGACCCGCCGCCGTCGTCGAACAGGTCCGCATCGAACGACGCCTGCGCGAGGTGCGTGAGTACGCCAATCGGCGCGGTGTCCGGATCATGGGCGACCTTCCCCTCTACGTCGCGGCGGACGGCGCCGATCAGCGTGCCCACCCGGCGTTCTTCCGAACGGACGCGGTGGCCGGCGTCCCGCCGGACTACTTCAGCGACGACGGACAGCTGTGGGGGAACCCGCTCTACGACTGGGGGCGTCTGCGCGCCGACGGCTTCTCGTGGTGGATCGCACGGCTCCGGCGCGCACTCGACCTCCACGACGCCGTACGCCTGGATCACTTTCGGGGCCTTGAGGCCCACTGGGCCGTGCCGGCCGGCGCCGAGACCGCACGTGACGGCGAGTGGATCCCCACGCCGGGTCGCGAACTGCTCCGCACGCTGCAGGGCGCGCTGGGGACCGACATCCCCGTCATCGCCGAGGACCTCGGGATCATCACCGACGAGGTCGAGGCCCTGCGCCGCGACTTCGGCCTCCTCGGGATGATGGTCCTGCAGTTCGAGGTCGACGACCACCCGGCCCAGGACGGTCGGCTGTGGCATGAGGAGGACCGGGTCGCGTACCCCGGGACGCACGACAACGCGACGGTCGAGGAGTGGTGGGAATCCATCGACGACCGTCTGCGTCGGCACGTGCACGAATCCGCCGGACGATGCGGCATCGACGACGGCCCCGCGCACCGCACGATGGTGGAGCTGGCGTACCACGCCCCCTCCCGCATCGCGATCACCGCGGCGCAGGACATCCTGGGACTCGGGCCCGAGGGGCGGATGAACACCCCCGGTACCGTCGGGGGCAACTGGCGCTGGCGTCTGCGGCCGGGTGAGCTGACCACCGATCACGCGCGCTGGCTGCGCGAGCTGTCGCGACGCACCGGACGGCTGCCCGCCTCATAGCCGGTCAGTCCAGGTGCGAGCGCGCCGACCGCAGGGCGAGGTGCCGGCGGCGGAGGTGCTCCACCTCACGGAGCGCCTCCTGCTCCAACGGGAAGACCCCGGTGAGCGGCGTCGTCCCGGGGCCGAGGTGGGTCGCGAGCCAGGTGTCGACCGCGGCGGCGGGACCACCCGCGTGGCGATGGTCGACGGCGACGCCGTCGCGAAGGAGGACGAGCGTCGGCATGCTCGCGCGGCTCACCCGGATGCCTCGGGGCCACAGCACGGTCTCGCGCGCCGACCAGTCCTCGGGTGAGGCGAGCTCGGTCGACGCGACGACCAGGTCGGGACGGGCGGCGGCGACCACGCCGAGGCTCGCCTCGAGGAGTTCACACGCCGGGCAGGCCGGTCGACCGACGGCCAGGAGCGCCCAGCCGGCGATGTCCACGCGCGAGATCGCCGAGGCGAGCGGTTCGGGGTGGACCGGCCGGAACGTCACCCGGTCGGCTCGTCGGACGGATCGGTCGGCGACGCGTCGCTCTCAGTGCGCGCCGGCGGCGTGACCTCGCGGTACGTCACGCGCTCACGCTTGATCTTCCTGTGCTCGTAGAGCGCCACCAGCCCCCCGATGAGGATCGCGATCGTGATCGCGATGGTCAGCCCGATCCACGGCTGATCCTCGAACTGCCTGCCGAAGACGTAACCGAGCAACGCGGCCTGAGCCGACCAGATCGACGTTCCGAGCGCGTTGAACGTCAGGAACTTCCGGTAGCCCATGTGCCCGGCACCGCAGGTGAAGTTGATGGCGATCCGGATACCCGGGAGGAAGCGGCCTGCGGTGACAAGGACCGGGCCGCGACGCTGCACCATGTGCTGGGCCGCCTCCAGCCGATCGGGTCCGGCGACGCGCGCGAGCCACCTGTCGACGCGGTCGCCGCCGGCGCGCCCCAGCCAGTACACCGTCGAGTCGCCGATCATGGCGCCGATCATCCCGGCGATCATCACCCCGATGAGCCAGAGGCTTCCCTGCGAAGCCAGGGTACCGCCGGCCACGATCACGGTCTCGCCGGGGAAGAACGGCAGAATCCCGTCGAGCGCCACGATGAGCGCGATCGCCGGGTAGCCGTTGTGCTCCGCCCACTCGGTGACATCGTCCATCGCGCCCATGATGCCGGCGGGGAAGAACCCGCCGCTCATCACCCAGGCGCCGAGGCTACTGAGGGTGGCGATCAACTCTTACGCATGCTTCATGGGTTCCATAACTTCTCGTGGTACCTTCGCGGCCATGAGAATACTGGCAGGAGTCAAGTGGCTGAGCCGTGACGGCGGGTCCTCGACCATTCGTACACACGTCACGCTTCTTCTCGCCGCGCTCGGCATCCTGCTGGTGGCACCGATCGCCTCGGCCCAGAGCGACCCCGTGCCCCCGCGCGCCGCCCACCTGACGCCGCGGCCGCCCACACCGGCGGTGTCGTGGAATGCCCGTGTTCTCGCCCCCGTTGTCGCCAAGGCCCAGCCGAACCACCGCGCGAAGGCCGTGATGACCGTCCAGCCCGTGGCGCCGTTGGGCGGGGGACCGACCATCCTCCTCGTGCTCAGCCATCGCGTGATCAACGGGCAGGAGTGGACGAAGCTGCTTCTCCCGATCCGCCCCAACGGCACCAGCGGATGGGTTCCGTCCGACTACCTCCGCTTCCGCAAGAACAACGTGCGGATCGTGGTGGACGTCAGCGAACGCCGCACCTACGTGTACCGCAACAACCGCCTCGTGCTCCGCGAACGCAACGCCGTCGGCGCCAGCAGGACGCCCACCCCGTTCGGCCACTTCGCCATCGCCGAGAAGGTGCTCGGCCCACCGCGCGGCTTCCTCGGACCGGTGATCATGCCCGCAACCGGCTACTCGAACGTGCTCAACGAGTACGCGGGCGGCAACGGCCGCTTCGCACTTCACGGAACGAGCGTCCCGGATTCGATCGGCCGACGGGCCAGCAACGGGTGCGTGCGCCACTACAACGCCGCCATCCTGCGCATCTCACGCCTCGTCGCTCCCGGAACGCCGCTGCTCATCCGGCCGTAAGGTCTCATGGCGGGTCGCCGATAACACGGGGTATGAGCAACCGCCTCCTCCTTCTCATCCTCGTCTTCGTGGGCGTGGTGCTCGCACCCACGGCACACGGTGCCGTCACACCCGACCAGCTTGTCGCGACCCCGGTCGTCGTCGACGAGGGTGCCACGCTGAGCGACGCCGACCGTGCACTCCTCGAGGAGTCGGCCCGGGATCTCGACCACCCGGACACGGCGTTCCCCACGCGTTACGTGATCGTGGCGGAGCCGCCCGGTGACGAGTCGATGCACGACATGGCCCGACGGCTGCGCACGGGCATCGCCGAGAAGATCGGCATCGACCAGATCGACGCGGTCGTCGTCCTGGCCCCGCGTGCCATCGGCGTGAACGCCGACGCATTCCAGGCCGAGATCGACGACGCCCTCACCCGCGAGCGTTCCGCCCTGATCGATCACGGTGTCCAGGGCGCGATCAACGTCGTGAACCGCCTCCAGCAGGCCGACGCGAACGCCGCCCTCGAGCTGGGTGAGGAGGCGCCCGAGGACGGCGGAATCGCCCTCTGGATCTGGATCGCGGGTGGCGCCGTCGTCGTGCTCGGCATCGCCGCGATGATCCTGGCGCGTCGTGCCGCCGCACGCGGTGAGCGTGCGACCCCCGACGAGGTCGCCGCTTCATCCGATCCCGACCCGGATCCGGCATCGGAGGACCGCCCCGCGGATTCATGACCGGCACGAGACGTCGCCGCAGCAGGGCGGCGGATCAGTAGAGGGTCTGCGCCAGCCGGCGGCGGAACCGGACCGTCAGCGGATGCTGATCACCCAGTTCGAGGAAGACTCCGACGATGGCCTGCCGCAGGGTCTCGCGGAGATCCCCGGAGCTTCCGGCGATGGCATCGAGCAGATGCGTCAGCGCCGACTCCTCGTCGCCGCGGCCCAGGGCGGCGAGCGCCGCTTGGACGTCCGGAGCGTCGTTCGACGCGAGGGCAAGGCGGGCCAGAAGGCCCTCGGCGGTCGCATCGTGTCGCGCGGGTCCAAGGGTTTCGGCGGCCTCGTCGACGCGTCCGTCGCCGATCAGTATCCGTCCCAGGGCGATCCGCGCATCGGTACGCCCGCCGTCGCGCTCGATGGCGTCACGAAGGGAGTTCTCGTCACCCGCGGCGACCAGGCGGTCGACCTCGGAGGGCACGAGACCCTGGAAGAAGGCCATGAGGACGTCCTCCGAGACGAGGCCCTCGAACTGTGCGACGACGTCACCGGCCCGGAAGGCGCGGACGGCCGGTATCCCCTGGATGCGCATCTGGGACGCGACGAGGGGGTTCTCGTCGACGTTGACCTTCACCAGGACGACATCGCCCTCGAACCGCGACGCAACGCGCTCGATGATCGGGGTCAGCTGACGACAGGGCCCGCACCACGGCGCCCAGAAGTCGACCACGACCGGGATCTCACGTGAACCCGTGAGCACGATCTCACTGAATGTGTCGTCGGTGACGTCGATGCCGGAACCTCCTCCGGGCACGCTACCCGACACCACGGGAGCACCGCTCACTCACGGGAGACCCGTCACGTTCCGAGAACGATCACCACGTCGGCGGAGGTGGCGGCCTCGGCCTCGATCGACGAGCCGGTCAGAGGTGCGACCTGTGTCACCGCGAGGTCGACGCCCACCTCGTCGGCCGCCTCCTTCGCGCCCTGACGGTAGTAGATGGTCGTCCCGGCGCTCACCTCGGTGTTGCCCGGCACCACATCGCTCCAGCCCTTCGCCCTGAGCTGGTCCGCCGTCTCGGCGGCCCTGCCGGCGACCCCGCTGCCGTTCAGCACCGAGATCGTGACGTCGGATCGCGTCACGGGTGCGGGCGCCGTCGTCGTGGTCGTTCCCGTCCCCGTCGCGGCGGTGCCGGTTCCCGTCGTGTCCGTGGCCGTGGTGTCGGTGACGGTCGTGTCGAGGCTCACGTCGGGCAGCGAGACGGTGTCCGACCCGATGTTGGCGACGGTCCAGCCTCCCACGAAGCCGAGGATCAGGCACGACACGGCCAGGATCAACGCGCGCGTGACGTTCGGTTCCTTCACAGGCGGCGATTCTAGATGGTTGATTCCACGGAGATCGTGGATGTGGGGTGCGTCACCGGTGGATGCGGGGCGCCGCTGGACGCCGATGGTCAGGGTGGTGTCCTTTCCGAGGTGTCCGGTGGCGCATCCGCGCCGCCGGGGGCACACGCCACGCCGCGAGGTCCGTGGAATCGATCATCTCCATGGTTGATTCCACGGAGATCGTGGATGTGGGGTGCGTCACCGGTGGATGCGGGG
>CAYSVH010000021.1:0-25529 GCA_964434425.1 uncultured Bifidobacteriaceae bacterium
CCCCTGACGCCTACCCCGCCGCCACCCGACAATCCCTACTCAAATGCGAAGGGCCCGGAAAACCCGGTTCCTGCCTGTGTCCCGTGACACTGACGCGAAAGAACATCACGGATCGCTGCACCAGGGGAATGGGCGGGGCGTCCGCCGTCATGGCACCCGGTTACCCCATGATGCGGTTGCGTGGCGTCAATCGGGCGCGGACGTCCTCCCAGACGTCTTCGCGGACCTGCTTAGGCCCGATGGAAACCCGGTCCGTTGTGGTGGCGGTCGGTCACCGATCGATGACCGACCGCAGGATCTAACCGGCGTCGATGGCGCGCTGCGACAGTGCGATGGAGTTGCCGTCGGGATCATTGATCCAGGCGCAGCGCATCGGTCCCATCGGGACGATGCCGCGTGCGTCGGCCTCCAGCCCGTCGTAGCGCTCGAATGTCAGGCCCCGGCCGACCAGGTCGTCGATCGCCGCCTCGATGTCGTCGACGCTGAAGTCGACGATGGAGTTGGGCGCCTGGCCGGCGCCGGGCGAGACGTACAGCAGGATCTGCGTGCCGCCTCCGGCCCGCAGGAACAGTCCGGCTTCGGACTCCTGCACGGTCTCGAGGCCGAGTGTACCCGCCCACCATGCGCGTGCGCGATCCATGTCGGACACCGGCACGATCGCATGTGCGGCGGAGTTGGCGAGAATGCTCATGGGGCGTCTCCCGTGAGGGTGGATGGACGCGTGCCCCCTCGCGCGTGTGAAACCGACGGTAACAAATCCCGGACGTGACCGCACGTCGGCTGTGCACGTATCCCCGGGATCGGATCCCCGTCCTCGACGGCGTGGCCCCGGGGCCGTCGACCGTGGACGTGGACGATCCCGATCCGTGTCGTGACGCCCGGGGAGCGCTACCCTTGGCCGCGACAGCCAGGTGATCGATCACCCCGCCGCGACGGGGTGTGGGAGGAGATCCGTTGACCCGCGAAGCCACGTCACCATCGCCGGAGACCGATCCCGCGGAGGAGCTGCGATCGGCAGTCTCGGAACTCGCGCGGGCGGAGATGCGGCTGATCCTCGCGGAGAACGCCACCGCCGTCCGGCGGTCAGCCGCCGCGACGGTCCTCCTGGCCGTGGGAGTGGCCGCGCTGGCGCTCGCCCTTGCCGGTCTGGCCTGGACCGCCGGTGCGCTTCTCTCCACATGGATGGCACCCTGGGGCGCGGCGCTGATCGTCACCGCCGTCCTCCTCGTGATCGCCGTCGTGGCGCTGGGCGTCCTGGTCCGCGGGCATCGTGACGATCCACTCGTCCGTCTGCTGGGGCCCGAGTCGTCGGAGGCGGCGCAGGCTCTGCGGACCGAGGCGGTCGCCGAGCGCGAGGAGGCGGAGAGGCGCGTGGCCGACGCCGGTTTCGCTGCGGGCGAGGCGCTGCTCGGAGCGGCGGCCGAGCGAGGGGTGCAGGCGGCTGTGGCGGTCGTCGGCCGAGGCGCCGGCGAAATCGTGGAGGAGGTCGAGGAACTCGCCGACGATCTGATCGACGGCGTCGAGGACGTGCTCGGGATCGACGACCCGGATGAGGTCGGGGAGGACGGCGAGGACGGCGCCGATGCGGACACGCCGGGGCGGGCGGTCCGCGTGGTCACCGCGCCCCTGCGTCTGGTGGTCGCCGTCCTCGAGGGAGGTTTGGAGCGCACACGGCGTCCCCGGAGCTGATGCGGGTCACCGGCCGCGGCCGGAACGTTGTCGGGGCGCTCTGCTGCGGAGAGCGGTGGCCGTACCCGGTGCCGGAATGAAGCGAGCGTGGCGGCGTCGTCTCAGCCGGCCCGTTTCGGTGTCAGGACGGGCGGATCTCCCGGTCGCGCCGTGACGTACGGGCAGTTGGAGGTGGCGCGAGCCGTGTCGCTTCGCTAGATTGTTGGCACTCTGGTCTCATGAGTGCCAAACGGGTGCTCGGGCGGAAACGTAGGGAGGAGAAAGCGTGAACCTTAAGCCACTCGGCGATCGCGTGATCGTGAAGGGCATTGACGCGGAAGAGGTCACCGCGAGCGGAATCGTGCTGCCGGACACCGCGCAGGAGAAGCCGCAGCGCGGAAGGGTCCTCGCCGTTGGCGAGGGGCGTTGGGAGGACGGCAAGCGCGTGCCGCTGAACGTCGTCGAGGGTGACGAGGTCATCTACTCGAAGTACGGCGGCACCGAGGTCACCGTCGGTGACGACGAGGTACTGATCCTCAACGAGCACGACATCCTGGCCAAGGTCGACTGACCCGGTCACCCAGCAAGCGACAGTACGGACGAAAGGGACACAACCCAGTATGGGCAAGGAAATCAAGTTCCACGAAGAGGCGCGACGCGCGCTTGAGCGTGGTGTCAACACCCTGGCCGACGCCGTCAAGGTGACCCTCGGCCCCAAGGGCCGCTACGTGGTGATCGACCGCAAGTTCGGTGCTCCCACCGTCACCAACGACGGTGTGACCATCGCCCGCGAGATCGAGGTCGAGGACCCGTTCGAGAATCAGGGCGCGCAGCTCGTGCGCGAGGTCGCCACCGCGACTAACGACGTCGCCGGTGACGGAACCACCACCGCGACCCTGCTTGCGCAGGCCATCGTGCGCGAGGGCCTCAAGAACGTGGCCGCCGGCGCCAACCCGATGGGCCTGAAGCGCGGCATCGAAGCCGCCGCCAACACGGTGGCCGAGGCTGTGCTCGAGGCCGCCACCCCGGTGAAGGGCAAGGAGGACATCGCTCGCGTCGCGACGATCTCCGCCCGTGATCGTGAGATCGGTGACATCATCGCCGACGCGATCGAGAAGGTCGGCAAGGACGGCGTCGTCAACGTCGAGGAGGGGCAGACCTTCGGCATGGACCTCGAGTTCACCGAGGGCATGCAGTTCGACCGCGGCTACATGTCGCCGTACATGGTGACCGACCCCGATCGGATGGAGGCCGTCCTCGACGACGCATACCTCCTTCTCTACTCGGGCAAGATCTCGGTCGTCAAGGACGTGCTCCCGGTGCTCGAGAAGGTCATCCAGACGGGCAAGCCGCTCCTCGTGCTCGCCGAGGACGTCGAGGGTGAGGCCCTCGCCACCTTTATCGTCAACAAGCTCCGTGGAACCTTCACCGGCATCGTCGTGAAGGCCCCCGGCTTCGGCGACCGCCGCAAGCGCATGCTTGAGGACATCGCGATCCTCACCGGCGGCGAGGTCATCTCCGAGGAGATGGGCCTCAAGCTCGAGAACACACAGGTCTCGCAGCTCGGCCAGGCCCGCCGCATCGTCGTGGGCAAGGACAACACCACGATCATCGACGGCTCGGGCAACCCCGACGAGATCAAGGGTCGCATCAAGACCATCAAGGGCGAGATCGACAACACCGACTCCGACTACGACCGTGAGAAGCTCCAGGAGCGTCTCGCGAAGCTGGCCGGTGGTGTGGCCGTGGTGAAGGTCGGTGCCGCGACCGAGACGGAGATGAAGGAGAAGAAGCACCGCGTGGAGGACGCCCTCCAGGCGACCCGTGCCGCTCTCGAGGAGGGCATCGTGCCGGGTGGCGGTGTCGCCCTCATCAACGCTCTCCCCGCGCTCGACAAGCTCGAGCTCGAGGGTGACGAGGCCACGGGTGCCTCCATCGTGCGCCGTGCGCTCGAGGAGCCGCTCCGTCAGCTGGCGGACAACGCGGGCCTTGAGGGCTCGGTCGTGATCGACAAGGTCCGTGAGCAGAAGAAGGGTATGGGCCTCAACGTCGACACCGGCGAGTACGTCGACCTGGTGAAGACCGGCATCATCGACCCGGCCATGGTGACGCGCTCCGCGCTCCAGAACGCCGCGTCGATCGCCAAGAACATCATCACCACCGAGGCGCTCGTCGTCGACGACGGTGACGACGCGATGGCCGGTATGGGCGGAATGCCCGGTGGCGGAATGCCCGGCGGGGGAATGATGTAGTTCAGGAGTTGTTCCGAACTGCTGAGGGGGCCGTGAGCGGCCCCCTCAGTCATTTCGGAAACAACTCCTTCATCTGGCGATGACACCCTTCGGGCGTCATCGGCAGAGAGTTCCTGGCGTGGTGGTGAGGGGGCCGTCCGGCCTCCCCTCAGCTATTTCGGGATGTATCCGTCATCTGGCGACGGCACCCTTCGGGCGTCATCGGCAGAACTCCTGGGGTGGTGGCGAGGGGGCGGCCGGCCCCCTCAGTCCGTTTCGGAGGCCATCGTCATGTGGTGACGGCACCTCGGGCGTCATCGGCAGCGTCCCTGGTGGGTGACGAGGAGGGCCTTCCGGCCCCTCTCAGTCCGTTTCCGAAGCCATCGTTATGTGGCGCGATGACACCCTTCGGGCCGAGTCGCCACGGAAGTTCCGTGCCGCAACGGCATGCCCGTGTGCTGTTGACCGGCCCGCTCAAGCGGCTCGGGGCAGGTCCGTCGTCGTCTGTGACGCCGTCCCACCGGATGTGGCTCCCGGGTCGCCAAAGGCCGACACGAGGGATGACACCGTGGGCACCGCCTCACACCGACACCGGTCCCATCGGGCCCGGATGGCCGGTCAGTGGCTCTTCGCGCCCTTCGCCGTTCCGCTCTTGGAACCGCCCTTCTTGCTGCTCGTCGTGCCCTTCTTGCTCGTCTTCGCCTGCTTCTTCCCGGTGCTTCCTCCGCTCGTGCCGCGGTCGGAGGCGCACGGGTCCACGGCGGGCGGGGGCATGGGTGCCGGCGTCGTCGGCTTTCCGTCCGGAGATTTCGGAGGCTCAACCACCGGAGGCGGCTCGGACACCACGGGCTTCTCCTGCGGCACCGCCGGGGGACCCACCGGCGACGGCGTCGGCTTGTCGATCGCCGGAGGGCCCGTCGCCGGCTCCTGAGGCGTGGGTTCCGTGGGCCGTGCCGGCGGCCGGGGCTGCGGTTCCGGAGTCGTGGGGGTCAGCGTGGGTCCCGAGGGGCGAGCCACAGTTCCGGGCGTCTTCGTCGGCGGGTTCAGCGCCGATCCTGTCTGTGACTTGTCGGGCGAGGGCAGGGTGGGGAGCGCGATGCCGGGACCGCCGGCCCCCTGGTTCTGGGACGGGCGCAGTGTCGATCCGGTCTGCGACTGGTCGGGCGAGGGCAGGGTGGGCAGGGCGATGCCGGGCGTGCCGCTACCGGATATGCCCGCTCCCTGGGAGCCCGTCACGGGCGGGGACGTCACAGGTTTGCCGGGTGTACCCGGTGCGGCTGGTGTGCCGGTACCCGGTGTGGCTGGTGTGCCGGGTGTGGCCGGTGTACCCGGTGTGGCTGGTGTGGCCGGTGTACCCGGTGTGGCTGGTGTGCCGGGTGTGGCCGGTGTGCCCGTTCCGGGGGTCCCGGTTCCCGGGGTATCCGGGCCCGGTGTTCCCGTCCCCGGTGTCACCGGAGCCGTCGGGTTCGGGCTTCCCGTGCCCGCCGTGGGCACACCCCGGATGTCCGCCGGCGTGCCGGTCCGCGGCGTGAACGATGCGAACCGGTTCGGCGTGATGTCGTTCGGGCCGACGTCGCCGGACGACGCCCGCGCCTGGTCTCCGGGACTCGAGACCGACGAACCGTCGGACCGTGTGTCGGGTTCCGATGGCGGCGCCGTCGACGGGGGAGTCACACGAGTCGGTGTCATGGCCACGGTGGAGGCGTCGGGACCGTCGGAGGCCGATTCGAGCAGCACCGCGGTGGCCGCACCTCCGAGGAGGACGACCGAGAGTGCCGCCACGGCGGCACGGCGCAACAAAGGGTGCCCCGAGGGGGCACCCGGTCCTTCCGGGGGCTTCTCAAACCAAGTTGCCACGAACATAGACTACGCGGTCTTGCGGAGGTCTCCCCTGTCGAACGGTGGGGACACGGTATGGAGAGGGTTCGAACCGGCCGTCCTCGACGGTCCTTTCCGCTCCATCGGAACGGATTCTGAGGCGCCTGACGGCCCGTGGCGAGGCCGGGTCAGATGGCAGTGAACCCTTCCCGCGTTCCGCGCATGCACGTCGAGACCGCCGGGTGGTTTGTGGGTCTCGCCGGACGGCGGGGGCGGAGTGGGCGATCGTCGCAGCGGACTTGCCAGCGGTATAGTTGTCGTCGCCTGTCGGCCGTAGCGCAGGTCGGGCCGTCCCGCCGGTGTGAACACCGCGATGCTCGGGGTCTTGTCGGAATCAGGCCACCGTCGCACGCCGCATCGGACTGGCGTACCGACAAGCCCACGGATCGCCGCCATTCCGTCGTCCCGAAGCGGCCGTCCGCCCACCCGTTCGCGGGAGGTCATCAGACGCCCATCTGCGACCGGATCACGTCGTGTCATCCCGTGGGGCCCCGATGCGCTCACCGCATCGGGGCCCGGCCGGCGCGCGCACATGACCATCGAACGAAGCGCATGCTGCGGCGACCGGCGGACACCGTATGAGCCGCGTCGCTCGTGACGCCAGATGCCGCGTCGGTCATGACGCGGCATCTGGCGTCTCCGAATCGTCGAGTCCGAGGACACCACGGACCAGTGCGTGCGCAGCGGGATCGGGTCCGCCGATGGCATCTGCCAGAGGGAGGAGCCCCGCGTCGGCAAGGACGAGCCGGAAGGGTGTGGTGTCGTCACGGGCGGCGCGGACGATTGCCGCTGCGACCTCATCCGCTTCGAGACCGGCGTCCTCGCGGATGGCGCGGAGGGTGCCGAGCACCCGGTCACGCGTGCGCGAGTAGGGCGAGTCCGCCTCGGCGGCGGAGCCGCTGATCACGGTGGAGCGGGCGAGCTCGGTGCGCACCACGCCCGCCTCGATGAGCACGACCCGTATGCCGGCCGGTGCGAGCTCGAGGGCCAGCGCGTCGGAGATCGCGGCGAGTGCGAGCTTGCTGGCGCTGTACATCCCGAACAGCGGTAGGGGGATCCGCCCGGAGAGCGTCGAGACGTTCACGACGACTCCCCGTCCGGCGCGACGCATCGCGGGAAGCGCGGCCTGCAGAACCGCTGCGGGGCCGAAGAGATTGGTCTCGAACTGCCGGCGCGCGATGTCGAGATCAACGTCCTCAACCGCACCGAACAGGGGCCAGCCGGCGTTGTTGACCACGCACCCCAGGGCTCCGTGCGACGCGACCTCTGCCCGGTCGACGGCGGCCCGGACGGAGTCGGCGTCCGTCACGTCCATGTGGAGTACCGCGATGCCCTCGACGCCGAACGGTTCGAGCTGGTCCGGATCGCGCACACCGGCGAACACCCGCCAGCCGGCGGACGCGAGGGCCTCGGCTGTCGCGCGGCCGATTCCGCGGGCGGCGCCGGTCACGAGAGCGGCGGGGCTGGATCGATCGGGGATGGACACGCCTGCACCTCCTGGGCGGCCCCAGCCTACCGTCGGGCATCGGCGCGGTCACCGGTCACCCGTTCGCGCGCGTTCTCGTGCCGGGCCGCGTCATGCGTGAAGATGTCCGGCCCATCGAGGACGGCCCAGCCTGCCGGTCTCCCCGAGACGAGACGGCGGACTGACTGCGCACGGAACCGGCTCAGTCAGACGTTCGTACCTCGTCGCATCTGCGCGATCCGCAGCGGTCGGCCGACTTCTCCCGAACGTTCGGGCCGAACCCCGTCGGCCGCTGAGCGACGGCTGTCGTTCGTCCGTATCCCTCCGCCCATGTCCGTGGACCCCGTGGCTCCGGCGAGCACGCCCAGACCCGACGACGAGGCGAGTGAGGAGCGGGACCGGGCACGTGAGGAGCGGCGACGCGCACGATCGGAGGTCCGACGGGTCGAGGCGTGGCTTCTCTCCCGAGGCGTGCCGTTCGTGGTTCGCTTCGCCGGCGGGCGGCGGACCCTCTCGCGCATGGTGCCCGGCCTCGTGTTCCTCGCCGTCCTCGGCGTGGCCGAGCTGATCGCCCGGCCCATCCTGGGGCAGACCGACAAGCACACCATGATCGGCATGGTCGACGGGACGGCCTCGGATCTGCGTGCGTCGATGGCATTCCTCGTGCTGCTCGGCGGGGCGGTGCTCGGGGGGAGTCGCCGCTCATCTCACCGCACGGTACCGGCGAAGCGATGAGCGACTTTCCAGCGCGCAAGCTGTGGTCGGCATCCTCGCCGTCCTCGCCCTGATCGCCCTCGCCCACCTTGCGATCTCGTGGAGCTGGCAGGCGTTCCTCTCCGAGCTGGCGGCCCTGTTCGGGGCGGCGCTCCTTCTCTGGCTCCTTCTTCGGACGGGCCTGGGCGCCCTCGTCATGTGGGGGATGAAGCGGCTGATACCCGAGGTCCGCGATGTGCTTCGCCTCCTGACGCGGGCGCTGCCGCTGCAACTCGTCCTGGTCGCATTCCTGGTCGTGAGTGCCGAGGCCTGGCAGATGGCCGATGCGCTCAACTGGTTCCAGCTGGCGGGTGTCGTCCTCTTCTTCTCGGTCGCCGCCCTGCTCTTCATCGCCGCCCGCTTCCCGGGAGAACTGTTCCAGACGCCACCCGACCTCTCTCCCGTCAACGTCGCGGCCGTCTGCGGCGGCACGCCGCTGCAGCGGTACGCGCAGCCCGTCGATCTGAGCACGATCGTCCATCATCCGCTCCGGCGGCGGGAGAGCGCGAACCTCGTCCTCACGGCCATCGTCAGCCTGGGCGTCCAGGTGGTCTTCCTTTCGCTCCTGATGTTCGTCGCGCTGGTCGTCTTCGGCGGGATCGCGCTCCGTACATCCGTCATCGCGTCCTGGGTGGAACATGAGCCGACCCACGTGGCCTTCCTGATCGGGCTGCCCATCACCGTCCAGCTGCTCAAGGTCGCGGTCGTGATCGCGTCGTTCGCGGGTCTCCAGTTCGCGACGCAGGCGATCACCGATGCGGACTTCCGGCAGGACTTCTTCGACGACCTGGTGGCGGACCTGTCGCAGACACTGGTCGCCCGAGAGGTCTACCTGGCGGGCCTGGAGCCGTATGGGCGGGCGATGGCGAAGCCGGGAGAAGAGCACGTCGCACGTGTGATCTGAGTGGGTGCTGACGCGCGAGAGGAGGTGCCGTATCGCGGCCCGCTCGCGCCGCGCGTCCGGCAGCGTTCGCGCGTGCCCGCTGAACCACGCACGTACGTGATGTTGACGTGGTGGGGCGGCTTCTCAGTCGTCCTCGGGCGTTGCCGCTGCCGTTGCGTGTCGCGTAAAGGGGGCCTCGCCGCTCGTCGCAATCATGGGCGTCGTTGACGGCTTGATGGTGCGATCAGTCTCGTGGAGGGTGTGGCTGTCGAAAGCCACATCAGCCTGGATGTGGTCACCCGACTCCTGCTACTCCCGTTCATCCGGGAGTTCCTCGATCTCCGCCAGTTCGAACCGGGTGGAGTCTTCGTCTGCGGTCCCGTCATCGATGTCGCGGGGGACGAGCTTGCCCATAGCCCTCTCGACCAAGTCACAAAGCCGTGCGCGCCGCTCGACGAAGAATCCCTCGAAGTCATCGGAACGAAGGCGTCCGGATGGTACGAGGTGCGCTTCGAGGAGTTCGTCGAGCTTCTCCGGGGGAATCTGGGCTCGCCTCTCGATCTGGCCCAGGTAGGTCGAGGGAGCGACTCCGCCGATTGCCCGGTTGGTCACGGCGGAAATCGCGGTCTTGTTGACGATGCTCTCGCGACGTTCGTCCTCGATCCCGTGTTCACCGCACCACTTTTTCGGGAAGATGTGATGGATGTCAACCGCGAGATCGACGTACTGCACCTTGTCGAGGGCCTTGTCCTCCATGAGGTCGCGCGCTTCGTTGCCGAGCAGGAGCGCGTAGATCCCCTTGTACGCCGCCGCCTGGCGTGTGCGCAGCGAATGGAGACGGGACTCGACGAAGGTTGCATCGTTGACGGTGTTGGGGGTTGCGGCGTTCTCATCATTTCGCGCCCATGTGGGCACCTGCTCGAGGTCGCGGACGAACCGGGTCTCGATGGCCGCGCCGTACAGCTCGCCGAGGATTCCGCACCAGAACCAGCGGACCAGCCTTTCCCGCGGGCCGAGAAGGTCGGCGTCCTTTCCCATGACCACACGGATCGCGGCCAGCGGCACAAGCTGTTTGGGGTAGGGAAGGAATCGGGCGGTAAAGATGTGCCGGTCGGCGAGAAAGTTCGATGCCCAGATGAACGCATCACGAAGTCGGTCGACCCACTCGAGATAGTCGTCAAGGGTCAGCTTCAGCACGTCTTCTCGCTTGGCGGAGACGGCAGGTGGGCGGCTACTCGCGTCCTTGAGGTTCCGCTTGCGGGTGGCGAGAAGCGTGATCGCCTGGAGGAAATCGGTGCTCTCCAGACCCGCTAGCACCGAGTGATGGGAGAACACCTCCTGTGTCTTCCGCCAGTCGTCGTTGAGGCGGAAGTCCGTTCCATGTCGCTTGAAGTGGGTTGCATCACCGGCAAACGTCGCTGTGAGAAGCTCGAATACGTTCAGTGGGAGGCCACCCACGTTGACCTTCTCGAAGACCGTTGCCACGGCGGCCTTGCTGGTGTCCTTGTCGAGTTCGATCGCCGGGATGTTGTAGGTCCCGACGGGTTTCACGATCTGGTTGTGAAACGTCTTCGCGAGGTCGTGATCGCCCAGTTCGAAGAGCCATGACATCGCATCGTCGAACAGGAGGCGCACGGGAAAGAGGCCGTTGGCCCGCTCTCCATCCGATGTTGACACGTCGCGAACGATGTCCTTGCCGAAGTTGGTGCGCTCGACCCCGTCGCCCGGGAGTGACAACACGGCTTCATCGATGCGGTCCTCCCCTTCGATAGCTAGGTGCATATCGATGTAGTAGCGGCGGTCCATCAGCTTGCCGCGGCTGTCCATGGTGTGCACGACACCGTCTCCCGTCAGCGCCTGGGTTAGGGACGTGAGGCGCTGCTGTCCGTCCAGAAGGAGGGCCTCTGCGACGGCCTCCGGTGAGATGTCGGTGCCCTCGATAGGACGGGGCTTGAATCGGATCTGATCGTTCCCGGTCTTCAACAGCATTACGACCCCGAGCGGGTGGCCGCGGAGAACGGTGACTAAGAGCTGCCGTATGCGCTCATCCTCCCACTTGTATCCACGCTGGAAGTCGGGAAGCTGGATCTTGCCGCTCGTCGCCCATTTGAGGTAGTCGCTCAGCTCGTAGAGTGGCGTTTGGAATCCCATCCGGTGCCTCCATGCGGTCGTGGCGTGAGGTGCTGCTCGAGGCGAGCCGAACCGATCGGTGCCCGTCGACGCCTCGTTACATCGGGTTGTCCGGGGAATCCTTGAGACATGGCGAGATCCGGCGACGCGCCCGGCGGACGTGTTGTACCGCGGCCCACTCGCCGTGCATCCGGCAGCATTCGCGCGTGCCGTCCCATCCGCCCGTCGCCCGGTGACCGCCACCGCGATCGCCGCCCTCCTCATCATCCTCGCGTCGTGGGGGCTGAAGGCGGCCGGGGTCTTCCGCAAGGACGCCGCCCCGATCCTCATCCAGATCGTCCTCTACCTGACGCTGCCGGCGCTGGTGTTCCGCATCATGGCGACCAGCGAGCTGCAATCGAGCCTTCTGCTGGTCCCGGTGGTCGGGATGGCCACGCACGTGGTGCTGGTCGGTGTGGCGTTCGCCGTGTGCCGCGTCGTCGGTGCGTCACGGGCGACGACCGGTGCGGTCATCATCGCCTGCGCCGTCGGGAACACGGGCTTCTTCGGCGTGCCACTCATCGCGGCCTCGGGGGCGAACCTGTCGTTGCCGGCCGCGGTCATGTTCGACACGTTCTGCACCGGCATCCTCACCTGGACCTCCACCTTCTGGATCAGCGCCCGCTACGGCGAGCGCGGGCAGAGCGGGCCCGCCACGGGGCCCGTCTGGAGGAACCTGCTCCTGCCGCCCACCTGGGCCATGGCCGCCGGGCTCATCGTGAACGCCCTGGACATCGACCTGTCGGACGAGGTCATCCGCCCCCTGGAGCTGCTGGGTGGGGCGGTCCTCCCGCTCGTCCTGATCTACGCCGGGCTCGTCATCGAGTGGGACGGCGTCCGACGTGCCTGGCGGGCGGTGACGGCGGCCACCGTGATCCGGCTGGGTGTCAGCCCGCTCGTGGCCCTCGGGATCGCCGTCGCTCTCGGCCTCGACGGCGACGTATTGCGTACCGTTGTCCTCATGGCGGCGATGCCGACCGCCATGATGTCGCTCGTGATCGGAGGGTGGTACCGCTTGAACACCGACGTCATCGCCGGTTCCGTCGTGGTGACGGCGCTGCTGGCACCCATCGTGCTCCCCGTCCTCCGAGCGGTCCTGTGAGCGGCTTCGCGGAGCACGTGGCCCACGCCGTGGATGAACGCCGGTCGCAGGTGGTCCTGGGACTGGACCCCGATCCGGCCCGGATCCCGGACGGCGCGGCCGGGGCCGAGCGCTTCTGTCTCGAGGTCATCCGGACGGCCGGGCCGTCGTGCGTGGCCGTGAAACCTCAGCTCGCCTGCTTCGAACGGTTCGGTGCCGCGGGCTGGGAGGCGTTCGAGACGGTCATCGCGTATGCGGCCGACCAGGGCCTCCTCGTCATCGCCGACGCGAAGCGCGGCGACATCGACGCCACGGCGCGCGCGTATGCCGATGCCTTCCTGCGTGACCCGGTGGACGCCCTCACGGTCAACCCGATGCTCGGTCGTGACGCGCTTGAGCCCTTCGTCACCCGCGCCGTCGCGGAGGGCCGGGGGCTGTTCGTCCTGGTGCGCACCTCCAATCCCGGCGCGCGCGACCTGGAGGATCTGCGTCTGGAGGACGGCAGGCTGTGGCACGAGGCCGTTGCCGACCTGGTCGCCGACATCGGTTCCCCCCACCGTGACGCGTCCGGCCTCTCGGCCATCGGCGCCGTGGTGGGTGCGACGGTCCCCGAACGGCTCGCCGCGCTCCGCGAACGCATGCCCGATCAGATCTTCCTCCTGCCCGGCGTCGGAGCCCAGGGCGGAACGCCGGAGGCGCTCGGACCGGCGTTCGGCGGACGTGCCGCCGGGGCGCTCATCCCGGCCAGCCGCTCCATCATCTACGCCGACGATCCGGCCCGCGCCGCCGACGAGCTCAGGTCCGCCGTCTGGGGGTCATGGCAGGGTGCGTCATCCGCGTGACGGCAGGCAGGAACGCCCATCTCCGTCGCAAACGTGTCAGGTGATGGGACGCCGTCTGATCCGAGCACTCCTGGTCGCCGTCGGCGTGTTCGTCGGCGCGATGCCGGCCACGGCCGAGCCCCCGGCCATCCAGGCGCAGGCGTACATCCTCATCAATCCCGCGACGGGCGAGGTCCTCGCGTCGAGGAACCCGGATCGGCCGATGCCCATGGCCAGCACCACCAAACTGATGACGGCGATCGTCGCCCTGCAACGTTCGAACCTGACCACGACCGTCACGGTGCCCGCCAACCTGCCGGGGGGATCGTCCGCCGCGCTCCAGCCCGGCGAGCGCATCTCGATGCGGACCGCCCTCACCGGCCTCATGGTGGGAAGCGGCAACGACGCCTCCATCGCCATCGCCACCACGATCGGTGACGGGTCCGAGAACCGGTTCCTCGGCTACATGAACGCCGAGGCCGAGTCCATGGGTCTCAGGAACACGCGCTTCGCGAATCCGCACGGCCTGGACGCACCCGGCCACCATTCGTCCGTGCGCGATCTCGTGCGTCTCGGCCAGCGGTCGATGGAGTACCCGTTCCTGGTGGAGGTCGTCTCGCGGCAGCGGACGACCATCCCCGGCCCGAACGGTGTCGGGACGCGCCAGCTCGAATCCGAGAACGACCTCCTCGGAATCGACTCGGAGGCCAACGGCATCAAGACCGGGCACACGTCCGGCGCCGGCTACTCGCTGGTGGCCCGCTCACGGCGCGAGTCGACCAAGACCGATCTCTACATGGCCATGATCGGGTCCCCCTCACGGGCCCAGCGCGCCGCCGACGCCAAGCGCCTGCTGCGGTGGGGGCACGCCCAGTATGCGCGCGTCATCCCGCTGCGCGGCAAACAGGTCGTGGCCGAGGTACGTGTTCGGGATCGTCCCGGCGTCGTCGTGCCCCTCATCACGCATGCGCCCTTCGCCGCGACCGTCCGGACCGACACTCCGCTGTCGCGCACCGTCGTGATGCCCCGGGAACTGCGGGGATCGATCACCGCGGGGACGTCCGTCGGCGAGGTCCGGATCGTCGCCGGCGATAGGATCATCGGCAGGCGCCGGCTGGTCGTGGACCAGGATGTCGCGGCGCCGTCCGTCTTCGAGCGCATCCGGTCGGGAGTGGGTCGAATCCTGTGATCCTCACCGTCACCGTCAACGCGGCGTTGGACCGCACGCTCACCGTTCCGAACTTCGCGAGCGCCCATCGCCACCGCGCCACGCAGGCCATCGCCCTCCCCGGCGGTAAGGGCGTCAACATCGCCCGCTCGCTGAAGCGGTTGGGTGTTCCAGTCATCACGACGGGGTTCGCGGGCGGTCGCACCGGCACCCTCATCGTCGAACAGCTCACCGAGGAGGGGATCCTCAACGACTTCGTCCGGGTCCGGGAGGAGTCGCGCGTGTCGACGGCCGTCATCGATCCGATGGTCGGAAGCCAGACCGAGGTGAACGAGGTCGGACCCTCCATCGGCGCCGACGAGGTCGACCTCCTGTTCAGCAAGCTGCGGTACCTCTCGAAGGGGGCGGACTGCCTCGTCCTGGCCGGATCGCTTCCACCCGGCACCTCGCCGGACCTCTACGCCACCATCCTCGATGAGTTCCGGACCACGGACCTCGAGACCGCCGTCGACGCATACGGCGGCACCCTGCGGGCCAGCCTGCAGGGCGAGCCCGGCATCGTCAGCCCGAACCGCCGTGAGGCCGAGGAGCTGGTGGGCTACGAGTTCCAGGACGATGCGGACATCGCCGGTGCGGCGGAGCGCATCGCCCAGCTGGGGGCGGACGTCGTCCTCATCCACGACGCCGACGGTGCCGTCGCGCGCGTGCCGGACGGTCGCGGCGCGCGGACCCTGCGGGCGTCATTGCCGCGCATGCCGGAGGTGGCGGCCACCGTGGGGTCCGGTGACGCGTTTCTCGGGGGCTTCATCTCAGCATGGCTCCCGGGACGCGACGCGGAGGCGGCGCTTCGCACCGCGGTGGCGAGCGGCGCGGCCAACGCCCTCCACCTCGGGGCGGGGGTGTTCTCGGTGGAGGACGTGAGCGCCTTCGCGCGGCGCGTCATCATCGAGGAGATCGACCCGGCCGCCTCCGACGAATGAGCCGCTAAACGCGGGCATTCCGTCGTTTCGGTGTTCGCCTGGGCGGGAGGAGTCCGCCCGGCGTCGTCCAAGACTGGTACCTTGGGGGTCTGACGCGCGTGACGGACTCCAGAATCTCCATTGCATCTTTCAGAAGCCCAGGTCGGCAAGAATGCGCCTGGGTTTTTTCGTGTCCGCACGTCGCACACGAACATCCACCGGGATCGGGGAGGTAAGGGCTTGGAGATCGAGATCGGGATGGGCAAGCGTGGCCGTCGTGCCTATGGGTTCGACGAGATCGCCATCGTCCCCAGTCGTCGCACGCGGGACCCCGAGGACGTCGACATGACGTGGACGCTGGGGGACCGGACGTTCGACTATCCGCTTCTCGCATCCGCCATGGACGGGGTCATCAACCCCACCACGGCCGGGATCATCGGAAAGATCGGCGGCCTCGGGGTCATCAATCTGGAGGGCATCCAGGCCCGGTACGAAGACGCCGACGCCAAGCTGGAGGAGATCGCGGGTTTCCCCGTCCCCGAGGCCACCCGCGGCCTCCAGGAGATCTACCAGGAGCCGGTCAAGGCCGAGCTCATGGCGCAGCGCATCAGGGAGATCAAGGATCAGGGCGTCGTCGTCGCCGGGTCGCTCACCCCGCAGCGCGTCCGCGAGTACATCGACGTCGTGCTCGACGCCGGGCTCGACATCCTCATCATCCAGGGCACCGTGGTGTCGGCCGAGCACGTCTCCACCCGTGACGAGCCCCTCGACCTCAAGCGGTTCATCGCCGAGGTCCCGGTCCCGGTGATCGTCGGAGGATGCGCCTCGTACTCGACGGCCCTCCACCTCATGCGCACCGGTGCCGTCGGCGTCCTCGTCGGTGTCGGGCCGGGCGCCGCGTGCACCACCCGCCAGGTGATCGGTGTGGGCGTCCCCCAGGCCACGGCCATCGCCGACGCCGCCGGAGCCCGCATGCAGCACCTGCTCGAGACCGGCAGCTACGTCAACGTCATCGCCGACGGCGGCATGGCCTACGGTGGCGACCTGGCCAAGGCCATCGCCTGCGGTGCCGACGCGTGCATGATCGGCTCGCCGCTCGCGAAGGCCGCCGAGGCGCCGGGCAAGGGCTACCACTGGGGCATGGCCACCTTCCATCCCGACCTGCCGCGCGGCGCGCGCGTCAAGACGCAGACCATCGGGACCCTGGAGGAGATCCTCGTCGGCCCGGCCATGGAGAACGACGGATCGCTCAACCTCATGGGCGGTCTGCGCAACGCGATGTCCACCTGCGGGTACGACTCGGTGCAGAGCTTCCAGAAGGTCGAGGTCATGGTGGCGCCGTCCATCAAGACCGAGGGCAAGAAGCTCCAGAGCTCCCAGTCCGTCGGGATGGGCTGAGGTGCCCGAGGCGCGTGCGCTCGACCCCTTCCTCGCCGAGGAGGCGTCGGGCGGTGTGCTCGTCATCGACTTCGGGGCGCAGTACAGTCAGCTGATCGCCCGGCGCATTCGCGAGTGCCGCGTCTTCTCCGCGGTGGTCCCCTCGGACATCTCGGTGGAGGAGATCGAGCGGCTCCGGCCCGCCGGGCTGGTGCTGTCAGGCGGACCGGCATCGGTCTACGAGCCGGGAGCACCCGACCTTCGCTCCGAGTTGCTCGAGGTCGGCGTGCCGGTGCTGGGCATCTGTTACGGCATGCAGGCCATGGCCAGCGCGCTGGGGGGCGAGGTGTCGCACACCGGCGGCGGGGAGTTCGGTCGTACCGCTCTCACCATCGAATCGCGCGACGGTCTCTTCCGCGACATCGCCGGTGACACGTGCTGGATGAGCCACCGCGACGCGGTCACGCGTCCGCCCGACGGCTTCCACGTCACCGCGTCCACCGATGGCGCGCCGGTGGCGGCCATGGAGAGCCCTGAGCGGCGCATGTACGCGGTCCAGTTCCACCCCGAGGTCGTGCACACGCCCTTCGGGACCGACCTGCTCAAGGCGTTCCTCTTCGATGTCTGTGACGCGTCCCCCACGTGGACGGCCGCGCACGTCATCGACGAACAGGTCGAGCGGATCCGGGCCCAGGTGGGCGACGAGAAGGTGCTGTGCGCCCTGTCGGGCGGTGTCGACAGCGCCGTGGCTGCCCTCCTGGTCCACAAGGCGGTTGGTGACCGGCTCACGTGTGTCTTCGTCGATCACGGCTTCATGCGCCAGAACGAGGCGGAGCAGGTCGACCAGGCGTTCGGCGGGCACTTCCACGTGCCGCTCGTGTCGGTTCACGCCAAGGATCGCTTCCTGGCGAAGCTGAAGGGCGTCAGCGACCCGGAGGCCAAGCGCAAGGCCATCGGCGAGGAGTTCATCCGCATCTTCGAGGAGGAGGCCGACAAGCTCGGCGACGTCCGCTTCCTGGTGCAGGGGACCCTGTACTCCGACGTGATCGAGTCCGGCGGACGTGACGGGGCGGCCACCATCAAGAGCCATCACAACGTGGGCGGGCTCCCGGAGGACATGGCCGTCGACCTGGTCGAGCCCCTGCGCCACCTCTTCAAGGACGAGGTGCGGGCGGTGGGCGAGGAGCTCGGACTGCCCGAGCGCATGGTCTGGCGTCAGCCGTTCCCCGGTCCGGGACTCGCCATCCGCATCATCGGGGAGGTCACCGACGAGCGCCTCGACATCCTTCGGAAGGCCGATTTCGTGCTCCAGGAGGAGATCCGCCGTGCGGGCATGTACCGCGACCTGTGGCAGAGCTTCGCGGTGCTCCCGGCCGTCCGCAGCGTGGGCGTGCAGGGCGACAGCCGCACCTACGCCTATCCGATCGTGATCCGCGCGGTCACCTCGGACGACGCCATGACCGCCGACTGGGCACGGCTTCCGTACGACCTGATCGAGTCGATCTCACGGCGCATCATCGGTGAGGTGGACGGTGTGAACCGCGTGGTCCTGGACGTCACGTCCAAGCCTCCGGGCACGATCGAGTGGGAGTGAGCTGACCGCGGTGGTCTGACGATCCCGGCGCGCGGTGCGGGTGGCGCCGGCCACGAGACCCGCCACCCCGGCGATGTCGCTGCGCGTGGCCACGACCTCTCCGATCCCGGCGAGACGCCTGCGTACGGAGCCCGCCATGCGACGGCGAGGCCCCGTGACGGCCCCGTCGCGGGCAACTCAGCGGGTGACGGCGACATGCTCGATTGGGCGCTGGCCGGGCCGGGGCCCGGGCGTCGCACCGTTGGTCGACCACGACGACTCCGCCCGTGGCTCGCCTCCTCCAGTGCCTCGGCGGCCCTGGAGGAGTCGGAACCCATCACGATCGTCGGGGCTCGCCGCGGCCGGTGCGTCGTGAGCATGGTGCGGGCCTGGGAGACCGTGTTTCGACGACTCCGGGCCCGCCGGGTGATCACCCTCCGCCATCATCGGGAAACGACACCGGCCCGGTCAGTTCTGGACGGAGCGCTTCCTCGGACGGTCGTGCTCGGTGGTCTGGATCACGCCCTCGCCCTTGTGGAGGATGAAGTCGCCGTCCTTGCGTGACTCAAGGAACTCGACGAGCGCAGTGAGGGTGGGCGTCCCGAGGATGTTGGCGAGACGCATCGCGATCGCCGTGCGGTCGACGGTCACCACGGGCGTCGTGTCCGGCATCTCGTCGACGGGCGTCAGGCGCGGCCGCTCGACCGGCCGGCTGGGTGCGGGCACCTTGCGGCTCTGCAGGTGATGCCAGCAATAGGGGCTGCCGCGGAAGGGGCTCTGTTGGCACCGCCGACCGTGGGAGGCCACCGCGACGCACCGGCGCACGGGGCTCCCGGACACCGCTCAGTCGTCCGATCCGGGTGATGCATGACGTTCGTACCCGTACAGCATGTGACTGTTATACCGGACGCCCCCGACGACATCACCGCATTTCATCGCATTGTGCGGGCGGAACTCCTCGGTGACCGGCCGGTCGGAGCGCTCCGCCGGTGGGAGGTCGGGTACGGCGAACATGAGTGCCCGGGTTCCACGGCGCCGGTGCCGTGTTGCCGGACGGCGGCCCGCACCGGAGTCTCCTCCCATGCCGCCGGAGGGCTCACGGCGCCGGACACCGGTATGGTTCCCGCTTCCGGCGCGCACCCCCGCGCGTGTCGGTGTTTGCGATTTCAGGGGCCCATCACTAGCATTCGCGGGCCGCAGATCGGTGCGCGAGCACACGCGCGCCGTGGATCGGGCTGAAACCGAAGGAAGTGAAGTGACGACGCAGAGCGCCAAGTTGGGAACGGTCGACCGGAGCTGGTGGATCGTCGACGCAGACGGACAGAATCTGGGTCGCCTGGCCACCGTGATCGCCGAGACCCTCTCCGGCAAGCGGTCACCGTGGTACACGCGGCACCGTGACACGGGCGACTTCGTCGTCGTCGTGAACGCCGAGAAGGTGGCGGTCACCGGCAACAAGCTCACGCAGAAGAAGTACTACCGCCACAGTGGGTACCCGGGCGGTCTCCGTGAGCGCACGCTCGCCGAGCAGCTCCAGCGGGGCCCCGAGGAGGTGCTGCGCATGGCGGTCCGCGGCATGCTCCCCAAGAACCGGCTGGGCCGTGCCCAGCTTCGTAAGCTCAAGATCTACGCGGGTGGAGACCACCCTCACGCGGCCCAGAAGCCGGAGCCGCTGCGACTTTCACGAAAGGCCGAGGTATGACGACGGACGAGACGAACGAGACGCCGGTCGCGGAGTCGGTGACCGTGGAGGTCGCCGTCGACGAGGCGCCGGCCCCCGTCACCCCGTCCAAGCCGGGTGTCGAGCGTCCGCAGGCCACCGGGAAGCGCAAGACGGCCATCGCCCGCGTCATCGTGACCCGCGGTGGCGACGGCACCATCACGTGCAACGGTCGCCCCATCGACGAGTACTTCCCGCGCAAGGCGCTCATCACCGCGGCGCGCTCGCCGCTCACGGTGACCGGCCTCGAGAACGACGTCTCCGTCAGCGCCCGTCTGAACGGCGGAGGCGTCACCGGGCAGGCCAGCGCGCTGCGCCACGGCATCGCCCGTGCGCTCGTCGACCTGGACGAGGGGCTTCGTCCCGACCTCAAGCGTGAGGGGCTGCTCGCCCGTGACTCGCGCATCAAGGAGCGCAAGAAGGCCGGACTCCGCGGAGCGCGTAAGCGTCCGCAGTTCTCGAAGCGCTAGCCAGCGGCAGGGGCATGGGGACCGAGGAAGCGGCGCCGGTGCGCCGGCTGTTCGGCACCGATGGTGTCCGCGGTGTGGCCAATGCCGAGCTCACGCCCGAGCTCGCGCTGGCCATCGGCCGGGGGCTGGGCGTCGGCCTCGATCCGGGCAGCACGGTCCTCATCGGGCGTGACACCCGCCGAAGCGGTGCTCTTCTTGAGGCGGCCGTCGCGGCGGGCATCGCGAGCGCGGGAGTGCACGTCGAGCTGGGCGGCGTCCTGCCCACCCCGGCGGTGGCCGAGCTCGTCGCGCGGGGCGACCAGGCTGCGGGCGTCGTCATCAGCGCCAGCCACAACCCGTTCCCCGACAACGGCATCAAGCTCTTCGGCGCCGACGGCTTCAAGCTCCCGGACGCCCAGGAGGCCGAGATCGAGGCCGCCATGTCGGACGGCGAGGGGCGTCGACCCACGGCCGGGGACGTCGGAACCATCGGGGGCTGGCCGGAGGGGCTCACGGCGTACCGCGACGCCATGGTCGCCCGTTTCGAGGGTGATCTGTCCGGTCTCTCGGTCGTTCTGGACTGTGCGCACGGAGCCACGGTCGCGACCGCGGTGGACGTCGTCAGCCGGGCGGGTGCCCGGGTCCTCGCCACCATCGGCGCGAGTCCCACAGGCGACAACATCAACGTGGAGTGCGGGTCCACCAGCCTCGGTGCGCTGTCGGCCGCCGTGGTCGAGACGGGCGCGGACCTGGGTCTCGCGTTCGACGGTGACGGCGACCGTGTGCTGGCCGTCGATGCGACCGGGACCGTCGTCGACGGCGACCAGATCCTCGCCATCCTCGCCCTGCGCCTCAAGGATCGCGGTGAACTGGCCCACGACACCGTGGTGACCACCACGATGACAAACCTCGGGTTCCGGCGCGCCATGCGCGATCGGGGCATCGAGGTGCGATGGACCGACGTCGGTGACCGCTACGTCGTGGCGGAGATGCGATCGGGCGGGTTCACCATCGGCGGCGAGCAGAGTGGTCATCTCATCAACCTGGCGTCGGGTCCCACCGGCGACGGGCTGGCCGCCGGCCTGCAGGTCCTGCACGCCGTGGCCGATGCGGGCTCCACGCTGGCCGATCTCGCGTCCGTCATGGTGCGCCTGCCGCAGAAGCTCGTGAACCACCGCGTCGCCGACAAGTCCCGCCTCCCGGATGCCGCCGAGGTCTGGGATGCGGTGGCGCGCTGCGAGGAGGAGCTCGGGGACGACGGCCGTGTCGTCGTGCGTCCGTCCGGCACGGAACCGCTGGTGCGGGTCATGGTCGAAGCCCCGACGGCCGCAGAGTGCGATCGCTGGTGCGACGAGATCGGTTCGGCCGTGACGTCCGCCCTGGGGAGTTCGACCTCCGGCTAGACCAGTGATCCCACGGTCTCGCGACGTGGTGTGTGCCTCCGGTGGGCGCGGAATGCGCGACGGATCCACACGTCCATCCCAGGCCGGCCACCGGGCTCCTCGGAAAGGACACCACCCTGTCGCGGATTCCGGCGACGCCCCGCAGCATCCACCGGTGACGCACCCCAAGTCCACGATTCCATGGAATCACTCGTCGAGGACACAATTCCGCCTTCGTGCGGCATCATGTGTGGTCGTCAGTGACAGGAGGTCCTGAACATGTGCGGAATCATCGGATACGTCGGCACGCGGTCCTGCAAGGATTTGATCCTCGGCGGACTCGAGCGGCTTGAGTACCGCGGCTATGACAGCGCCGGCATGGCGCTGCTCGACACGGAGGGCGACGTCTCGATGGTCCGCGCCGTCGGGAACCTTCAGGCGCTGCGTGACGCGTCCAACGATCACGCCTCGTCGGCCACCACCGGCCTCGGGCACACGCGGTGGGCCACGCACGGCAAGGTGACGCACGACAACGCCCACCCGCACACCGACACGAGCGGCAAGCTGGCCGTCGTGATGAACGGCATCATCGAGAATTACGTCGCCCTCCGTTCGGAGCTCGCGGGTCACGGCATCGCGTTCTCGAGCGAGACGGACACCGAGGTCATCCCGCATCTTCTGGCCGAGGCCTACGAGGGTGACATGGTGGAGGCCGTCCGCGCGATACTTCCCCGCCTCGAGGGGCACTACGCCTTCGTCGCGATGCACGCCGACGAGCCCGGCCGTCTGGTCGGCGTCCGCAAGGAGTGCCCGCTCATCGTGGGCGTCGGCGACGGCGAGCGGTTCTTCGGGTCGGCCATCCCCGCGTTCCTCCGCGAGACACGCGAGATCCAGCTGGTGGAGGACGGCGAGATCGTCGTCCTCGAGGCCGGATCGACCACCATCCTGAACGGCGGCCCCACCCCGGTCGAGCGTCCCGTCACCGAGGTCGAGATGGACGAGGACGCCGCCGAGAAGGGCGGCCACGAGACCTTCATGCTGAAGGAGATCAACGAGCAGCCCGACGCCCTCTGGGACACCCTGGGGGATCGCCTCAAGGAGGACGGCTCCGTCGACCTGGCCGAGCTCGGCCTGGACGACGCCCAGCTGGCGCGTGTCGAGCGCATCCACATCGTGGCGTGCGGCACCTCGTACCACGCAGGGCTCGTCGGCCGGTACCTCATCGAGGACTGGGCACGGGTTCCGGTGCACATCGAGGTTGCCAGTGAGTACCGCTACCGCACCTGCCTCGCCGGTCCCGGCGACATGGTCATCGGCATCACCCAGAGCGGCGAGAGCGCCGACACCCTCGCCGCGATGCGCGTGGCGCGGGAGCGCGGAGCGCACGTGGTGGCGCTCACCAACATCATGGGCTCCCAGGCGACGCGCGACTCGGACGGCGTCATCTTCACGCGGGCCGGTCTCGAGATCAGCGTCGCCGCCACCAAGACCCACACCGCGCAGATCATGGCGCTCGCCCTCCTCGCGCTGAAGCTGGGCCGGCTCCGCTGGGCGCTGACCGCCGCCGGCGCGGTCGAGCTCGCGCACGACCTGCGCGCGCTGCCCGGGCTCGTTCGGCAGTACCTCGACTCTCCGGCCCCGGCTCAGGTGACCGAGGTCGCCGGGCGCTACTACGACCAGCCGTTCTTCCTCTACCTGGGGCGGCACGTCGGGGTGCCGGTCTCGTTCGAGGGTGCGCTGAAGCTCAAGGAGATCAGCTACATCCCGACCGAGGCGTACCCCGCCGGTGAGATGAAACACGGACCCATCGCCCTCCTGGCCGAGGGATCGCCCGTCGTGGTGGTCGCCACCGACGGCCACGTGTTCGACAAGGTCGTGTCCAACATCGAGGAGGTCCGCGCGCGCGGTGCCCGTGTCATCGCGGTGGCGACCGAGGGCAACCGCACCATCGAGCAGCACGCCGACGATGTGCTGTGGTGCCCGCGCACCCCGCCCATCCTCACGCCGATCACGGCGAACGTCCCGCTGCAGCTGTTCGCGTACGCGGTGGCGCGCGCCCGCGGCCTGAACGTCGACCAGCCCCGCAACCTGGCCAAGACTGTCACCGTCGAGTAGCCGATGCCCCCCGGCCGGTCTTTCACCGGCCGGTGCGGGACGCGCCCTGCCGGTCGCTATGCTCGGCCGATGGACAAGGTGACGATCTACCACAACCCGTACTGCAACTCGTCGGTGAACGCGGTGACGATCGCCGAGGAGTTCGGCGTCGAGCCCGAGATCATCGTCTATCGCAAGAACCCGCCGGATCGCGAGACGCTCTCATGGCTGATCGATCACCTGGAGGACGAGCCCACGGCGCTGGTGCGGCGCGACAGCCTCTTCAAGAAGCTGGAGCTCGCGGACGCGGACGTCGCCACCAAGGAGCAGATCATCCAGACGCTCCTCGACCACAAGATGCTGCTGCAGCGTCCCGTCGTGGTGCGCGGCGACCGTGCCATCATCGGGCGACCGAAGGGGCGGGTCCACGATCTCCTCTCGGAGTGATGTCCGGGCGGGCGTCGTGAGCAGCGCGACCGATCTTCCGCCGCTCCCGATCCATCCGATTCCGGTCGAGCAGGTGGTGATCGAGATCGTGGCCGATCCGGCGAACCCGGCCGGGCGCCTGGTCCTGCAGGACGGCGTCGAGTCGAGCTACGTCGACATCGCACGACCCGACCGGCTCGGGTTCGAGTACCAGCGGCATCTCGCGTCGGTCATCGACGTGGTTCACCCCAAGAAGCGTCCGCTCGACGTGTTCCAGATCGGCGGAGGCCCGTGCGCCGTGCCCCGCTATCTGGACGTCACGCGACGCGACTTCACGGCCACCGTGGCCGAGATCGACGCCGGTGTCATCGAGGTCGCACGCACGCATCTCGGCCTCGACGCCCATCCCCGCATCGTCCCCCGCGTGGGCGACGGTCGGGCTCTCCTCGCCGATGTGGCTCCCGAGTCGCTCGACGTGGTCATCGTCGACGCCTTCCTCGGACTTGTCGTCCCGCACCCGCTGGTGACGCGTCAGTTTGCCGGTATCGTTCGGCGGGCGCTCCGTCCCGGCGGGCTCCACATCACGAACATGATCGACATCCCGCCCCTCGGCTTCGCGCGCGCGGTTGCCGCCACGCTGACCGCGGCATACGGTGAGGTCATCGTGATCGCGGACCCCAGGACCCTCTCGGCGCAGTCGTCGGGCAACCTCGTGATCGCGGCGAGCGACGCGCCGATGCGGGCCGAGATCATCGAACGGCGGGCGACGCATGACGATGCGCCGTGGCAGGTCCTTCGGGGGCGCTCACTGTCGCGCTGGTTCGGTGACGCCGCGCCGCTTGACGACGATGTGGTGCCCTCCCACGACCTCGCTCTCCTGGGCGATCTCTTCGGTCGCGCGCGGAGGCCAGGTCGCGAGGGGGCATCGTGATCGTCGGCGTCGGCCTCGACCTCATCGAGATCGACCGGATCCGCCGGGCGCTGGAGCGGCGCCCCCGGTTCGCGGAGCGCTGCTTCACACCGGACGAGATCGCCTACTGCTCGGCCAAGCCCTTTCCGGCGCAGCACTACGCCGCCCGGTTCGCGGCGAAGGAGGCGGTGGGGAAGGCGCTCGGACGCGGGATGACCCGTTGGCGTGAGGTGGAGGTCGTCCGCGGACGGGGTGCCCCGACCGTCCGGTTGCACGGTCACTATCGCCAGTGGGCGGAAGACCGGGGTGTCACACGCATCGTTCTCACCCTGACCCACAGCAGGGGAATGGCCGCCGCCACGGCGATCGCCGAGGGCGCGGACACCGTCGACCCCTGACGACGAGGGCACAGTCGGCGCCTTCGTGCTGGAAGATCGTGGTCCGCTCCGACGGTCTGGCGCCGCCGCGTGAGGCCGCTGGTGCCATCTATGGGGGGTGGGTGTGTGTCAAGGGGGTGTCGGT
>CAYSVH010000022.1:0-20146 GCA_964434425.1 uncultured Bifidobacteriaceae bacterium
TCCGCATCGGGCTGGCGAGTCCCCGCCAGATCCGTCAGTGGTCCTCGGGCGAGGTCACCAAGCCCGAGACCATCAACTACCGAACCCTCAAGCCGGAGAAGGACGGGCTCTTCTGCGAGAAGATCTTCGGTCCGACGAAGGACTGGGAGTGCTACTGCGGCAAGTACAAGCGCGTCCGGTACAAGGGCATCATCTGTGAGCGCTGCGGCGTCGAGGTGACCCGCGCCAAGGTGCGTCGCGAGCGGATGGGGCACATCGACCTGGCCGCGCCGGTCAGCCACATCTGGTTCTTCAAGGGCGTGCCCAGCCGCATCGGCTACGTCCTCGACCTGGCTCCGAAGGAGCTGGAGAAGGTCCTCTACTTCGCCGCGTCGATCATCACCGCCGTCGACGAGGAGCGCCGTGAGGCGGATCTCGATCGCCTGCAGGAGCAGGTGGACGAGGCCGTCGAGCAGTACCAGCAGGACCGCGAGGAGCGCCTGGCGGATCTCGCCGAGCGCCTCGAGCGCCGCGTCGCGTGGCTTCGCGAGGGCACGACCGAGGGCTTCGACGACGAGGACATCTTCTGGCTCGAGGAGCTGGAGCGCGACCGTGCCGCCGAGGGCGGCGCCCGTAAGCGCACGCTCACCGACGCCGACAAGAAGCAGGCCGAGACGGACCTCCGCAAGGAGACCGACATGGCCGTGAAGGACGTCGAGCGCTACGCGGAGGAGGCCAGCCAGCGCCTGCGCGACGCCTGGGACACGTTCCGCACGATCCAGGTGCGCCAGGTCATCGGCGACGAGCAGCTCTTCCGCGAGATGCGCGAGCGGTTCGGTTCGCAGTACGGCTTCGGCGAGTACTTCCGGGGCGGTATGGGCGCATCGGCCATCCGTGACCTGCTCGAGGACCTCAACACCGAGGTCACCGACGCCGACGATCTCGACGAGGACCGCAAGCCGTCCGGCGACGGCGAGAGGAAGCCGCGCCGGATCACGAAGCTGGACCTCGAGGCGAAGGCGCTCCGGAAGACCATCCGGGAGTCGAAGGGGCAGCGTCACGCCAAGGCGCTCAAGCGTCTCCGTGTGGTGTCGGCGTTCATCCGCAGCGACAACAAGCCGTCGTGGATGATCCTCGAGGTCGTCCCGGTCATCCCGCCGGAGCTCCGCCCCATGGTGCAGCTCGACGGTGGCCGGTTCGCCACCAGCGACCTGAACGACCTCTACCGCCGCGTCATCAACCGGAACAACCGCCTCAAGCGGCTTCTGGACCTGGGCGCGCCGGAGATCATCGTCAACAACGAGAAGCGCATGCTCCAGGAGGCCGTCGACGCACTGCTCGACAACGGCCGCCGTGGACGCGCCGTGACCGGCCCCGGCAACCGCCCGCTCAAGTCCCTCTCGGACATGCTGAAGGGCAAGCAGGGCCGCTTCCGTCAGAACCTCCTCGGTAAGCGCGTCGACTACTCGGGCCGTTCGGTGATCGTCGCCGGTCCGGAGCTTCGCCTGCACCAGTGCGGTCTGCCGAAGCTGATGGCGCTCGAGCTGTTCAAGCCGTTCATCATGAGCCGCCTGGTCGAGCGCAACCAGGTCCAGAACATCAAGGCGGCCAAGAAGCTCGTCGACAGCATGATCCCCGAGGTCTGGGACGTGCTCGAGGAGGTCATCTCCGAGCACCCGGTGCTGCTCAACCGCGCGCCGACGCTCCACCGCCTCGGCATCCAGGCCTTCGAGCCGATCCTCGTCGAGGGCAAGGCCATCCAGATCCACCCGCTCGTCTGCACGGCGTTCAACGCCGACTTCGACGGTGACCAGATGGCCGTCCACCTCCCGCTGTCGGTGGAGGCGCAGTCCGAGGCGCGCATCCTGATGCTGTCGTCCAACAACATCCTGTCACCGGCCCACGGTCGCCCGATCGCGGTGCCCAGCCAGGACATGGTGCTGGGGCTCTACTACCTGACCTACGCGCGTACGCTCGACGTACGTGAGGGCAAGGACGGGAAGCCCCGCGAGGTCGAGGTCTCCGAGCTGTTCGACCGCGAGACGCGCAAGTGGACCCTGGGCAAGGGCACCGAGGCGCACATCGAGGGTCACGACGACTGGACGAAGGACCCGTTCAAGGAACTCGGTCTGACCGCTCCCCCGCGCGTGTTCGGCAACCAGATCGAGGTCGAGGCAGCCCTCGACGGCGGCGCCGTCCGGCTGCAGGAGATCATCGAATACCGTGGTTTCGACGAGCCGATCGTCACCACCCCGGGCCGGATCATCTTCAACGCGACCATTCGCGAGGCGCTCGCCGAGGCGGTCGACGCCGAGGAGTTCGAGCTGCGCCCGTTCCCGTACCAGAACCGCGTCTTCGTCAAGCGCGACCTCGGTGACTTCATCGAGCACCTGGTCCACCTCTACGGTGCGACGTCGGTCTCGTCGGCCCTCGACGCGTTCAAGGCGCTCGGGTTCCGGTTCGCCAGCCGTTCCGGCATCACGATCTCGAAGAACGACGTGGTCATCCCTCCCACCAAGGAGGCGATCATCGCGCGATACGAGGATCAGGTCGAGGAGATCCAGGGCTTCTTCGATCGCGGCGAGATGAGCGAGGAGGAGCGCAAGCAGGCCGTCGTCGACCTGTGGGAGCAGGCGACCGACGAGGTGGCCGACGCCATGCGCGAGCACCTCTTCCGACTCAACCCGATCTACATGATGGCCAACTCGGGTGCACGTGGCTCCTTCAAGCAGATTCGTCAGCTCGCCGGTATGCGTGGCTGCATGACGAACCCGAAGGGTGAGACCATCGAGCGGCCGATCAAGAGCAACTTCATGGAGGGGCTCTCGGTCCTCGAGTACTTCATCTCGACCCACGGTGCCCGCAAGGGTCTCGCCGACACCGCCCTCAAGACCGCCGACTCGGGTTACCTCACCCGGCGTCTGGTCGACGTCTCGCAGGACGTCATCGTCCGCGAGCGCGACTGCGGTACCGAGGAGGGCATCGAGCTGCCGCTCGTCCGTGACGACGGTGCGCTCAACCCCAACCTTTCCGGACGTGTGCTGTCCGGTCCGATCGTCGACACCGAGACCGGTGAGATCGTCGCGGACCTCCGCGGCCCGAAGCCGGACGAGGACGACGCCGATGCGGTGGACGCCTGGCGCTCGCGCATGCTCGGCACGGACGACCTGGACGAGCTCCAGCGTCTCGCCGACCTGCACCCCAAGGGTGAGATCTCGGTTCGCTCACCGCTCAAGTGCCGCAGCGCCGTCGGCATCTGCGCACACTGCTACGGCCGCAACCTCGGATCGGGCGAGATGTCCGAGCCCGGTGACGCGCTCGGGACCATCGCCGCACAGTCGATCGGCGAGCCCGGAACCCAGCTGACGATGCGTACCTTCCACACCGGTGGTGTGGCGGGAGCCGACATCACGCAGGGTCTGCCCCGCGTCGTGGAGCTCTTCGAGGCCCGCCGCCCGAAGGCCCTCGCCCAGGTGGCGAAGGTCGACGGCTGGATCCGCATCGAGGACGACGAGACGCGTCCGGGTACGGCTCGCATCGTGCTGGTCGAGCCGGTGTTCGTCGAGTCCGACGACGCCGGTACCGGCAAGCAGCGCGCGTCGGTGGGCGAGCACGCGTACGACCACGTCAAGCGCACCCAGATCACCGTGACCAACGGCCAGTGGGTCGAGGCCGGCGATCTGCTCACCATCGGTTCGGCCTTCCCGCCGGACATCCTCGAGGCCACCTCGGGCGTGTTCCTGCGCGCAGAGGGTCGCGTCAAGAAGGTGACCGCCGAGAAGGGCAACGAGGGCTGGTACAAGGTCGACCTCGAGACCCCGGACGGCAAGGAGACCAAGTGGGTCCACATCCCCGTGGGCCGCGCGGCCTGGCTCCCCGTCGCCGGGATGGACGTCCACCCGGACAACCCGATCTTCCCGGTCGGCATCAAGCGGGAGCGCTCCACCAAGACCGAGCTCTACCTCGTGTCCGGCGTGCAGGACGTGTACCGCAGCCAGGGTGTGGACATCAACGACAAGCACATCGAGCTGATCGTGCGTCAGATGCTCCGCAAGGTCCGCATCACCGAGGCCGGTGACACGCACTTCCTGCCCGGGCAGCTGGTCGACAAGCCGGTGCTCTACCGCGAGAACGCCCGTGTCGGTCTCGAGAAGCGTGAAGGCCTGCTGGCCGACGGCTTCTCGGGTTCGGAGAGCGAACTGGAGGCGCAGATCGAGGAGGCACAGGCCCGTTTCGAGCCGCTTCTCCTGGGTATCACCAAGGCATCACTCGCCACCGAGTCGTTCCTGTCGGCGGCCTCCTTCCAGGAGACCACCAAGGTGCTGACCGACGCGGCGCTCGAGGGCAAGGTGGACCACCTCCGCGGTCTCAAGGAGAACGTCATCATCGGAAAGCTGATCCCGGCCGCGACGGGCCTCCGTCGCTACCGGCAGCTGGAGATCGAGCCCGTCCGCCGCGCACCCGCGCTGCTCGAGTTCGATCTGGACACCCCGTTCTCGATGGTGGACGACGGAGACGACGACGGGTATCTCATCCCCGACGGGGACAGCGGGACCTACACGTTCGAGCCGGACTTCGGTCTCACCGGTGGGGATGACGACGGCGAGATGGACGACTGACGTCGTCCTCGGACGGTGCTTGCCACGTGAGGCCCGGGTGACCGGGCCTCACGTGATTTCGGCCCCGTCTCTCGAGGCGGGCGCCGAGTCGTCCGATACCCCCACCGAAGGGACGGCCGGCCGTGGCGACCCGGACCCGGCGCGCAGCGCGGCGGACGGGTGACCGGACCTTCGGGAAGGTTGGATCTCCCCCTCCGGGGGAGTGCGTCTCGCGCGAAGGGCACGTCACGATGACGCCGTCATCGGGCCCGCGGTTCCCGTCGATTCCACCAGAGGAGGCATGCAGGATGCAGAGCCGTTTCACTCCACCGCTCGGCGCACGGACGCTGCTTGTCGCCGCCGTCGTCGCCCTTGTCATGGCGCTTACGGCGATGAGCACCGGCGATGCGCCGCCGCCCGTGGTCGGCGCCGACGTGCCGACCGGCCTGATCGCGCCGGCACGCGACTCCCGGTAGCGCGCCGCTCCGCCGTCGCCGGCGGGGTGCTCCGGTGGGGCGATGGCGCCCGGCCCCGGACCCCGTCAGTCGGGGGACGAGCCCGGGGTGCGGGTGACCCACTCCTCCAGTCGGTCCAGCCAGCGAAGGGTCGCCTCGCGTTCCTCCATCGCCCGTTCTGCCTGCTCCACCGTCATCTCGAACGCGTCGTCACCGGCGAACACGTCCACCTCGTGCTTCAGCCAGGTGTCGATGATGTGGACGATCATCAGGTGGACGAGGACCGTCGGCACCATGGGGCGCCAGAGGGACGCCGTGAGGAGCGCGGACGAGATGGTCAGGACGTCGGCGTGGATGTAGCGCAGGGTGGCGCCGGGATCCTCGTCCTCGGGTGATCCGTTCTCCAGGCGGGTGAGTGCGGCCTCGAGTGCCTGGTCGGCGTTGACGATGAGCCCGACGCGCAGCGCCCAGGACACCTCGATCGACGTCAGGCCGCTGACCCCGGCGTCGATGCCCGCGATGCGGGCGGCCAGGGGGTCGGGCAGGGTGAACTCGACGTCCGCGGCGCGGGTCATGCCCACCGGCAGCCCGGACGTGCCGAAGAGGAAGGCGGCCACCAGGTGCTCGGGGGACCTGCTGCGGCGTGCGTTGATCACCGCGTCGAGGCGCAGTTCCCCCGCGCCGCGAAGGTCCTCTTCGTCGTCATCATCGGCCTCGATGGCTGCCGATCGCTGGATCCGTGCGAGGACCGACGGGCTGGGCGGCGGGTCTCCGGGATATCCGACCTGCCCGAGGATCCGCATCCACGTCACCACGTCCTGGATGGCGTCCCGGCGGGCGTCCTCCCCGCGGACCTTCAGATAGCGCCCGATGCGTCGCGAGAGCCCGCGACCGACCATGTGCGTACGGAGTCGGCCGATGCGATCGGCGTCCATGTGGCCGGGCTCACCCTCGTCTGACATCCGGTGCCTCTCCGTGGGGTGTTCTGCCGGAGACGGAACGGGCCGACCCGTCCCCGGACCGTGCTACTTCAGGCCCGCGCGCTCCAGGAACGCCGCGGCCACCACATCCGGGTCCTCCTTGTCGAGGTCCACGGCGGCGTTCATCGTCCGCACCTCCTCGTCGGTGAGCTTCGCGCTGACGGCATTCACCGTCTCGGCGAAGTCGTCCGGTGCGGCCTCGAGGAACGCCTTCGCGACGACGGGGATCCCCTGGTACGGCGCGCCGCCGAACCGTTTCCTGTCGTCCTCCAGGACGACGAGGTTGTTCGTCGCGATCTTCGGGTCGGTGCCGAACGCGTAGACGCAGTCGGCGTCGCCGTCCTCGACGGGGCGGTATCGCAGGCTGATGTCGACCTTGATGACCCGCTTGAACTTCACGCCGTACTCGTTCTGGAGGAGCGGCAGTCCGTCCGCGCGCGTCGTGTGCTCCGGGTTGGCCGAGTACACGAGCTGTGGCGATGCGGCCCCCAGGCTCGAGAGGTTCGTGAGGGAATGCTCGTCGACGGCGTCCTTCGTGCACGCCACCTGGTTGTCGTTGTTGAACGGTGCGACGTCCAGCACGGTCAGCCCGCGGCCGTCATAGCGCTGGCGGATCAGGGAGACCTGCTCGTCGACGGCCGTCGGCGGGGCCTCGACCTTGAGGACGTCGGTCAGCAGGGTGGTGGTGTAGTCCGGGTAAAGGTCGATGTCGCCCTTGCGGATCGCGGCGTCCGCGACCGCGGTCGAGGTCAGCGGCTTCAGCGTGACCCGGAAACCCCTCGCTTCGAGGCCCTGCTTGTACGCCTCGGCGATCGCGTTGCTCTCCGAGAACCCCTTGCTCGCGATGGTCACGGCGGGCTTGTCCGGATCGGGCCCCGTGCTGGTCGCGTCGTCGCCTCCGCAGCCCGTGATCACGCCTGCGGTCAGACCCACGACGACTGCGGTGATGAGTGCGCGCGCTCCGGTCATGGTCGGTTCCCTTTCGTTGGAGCCTGCCGACGCAGGCCGACTGGCGTGAGTATTCGCTCGGTGAGGAGCAGGAGGCCCTCGGCCGTCAGAGCCAAGAGCGTAACGGGGATGGCGCCGGCCAGCAGGACATCCGTCTGATTGTTGGTGAAGCCGGCGATGATGGTGACGCCCAGGCCGCCCGATCCGATGGCCCCGGCGAGTGCGGCGGTGGCGATCACCATGACCGACGCCGCCCGCACTCCGGTCATGATGTAGGGCAGTGCCAGCGGAAGCTCCACGCGCCCGAGGACCTGGGTCCGCGTGAACCCCATCCCGCGGGCCGCGTCGATCGCCGCGCCGTCCGCCTGCCGGATCCCGGTCGCCGTGCTGAGCAGCACCGTCGGCACCGCCAGGAGCACCAGTCCCGCCGCCGCGGGGCCGAATCCCACGGACGTCGCCGACATGATGAGCGCCATCGCCGCGAAGGTGGGGATCATGCGCCCCACGAAGGCGGCCGATTGGATCCCGAACGTCCCGATCCAGGAACTCTTGGCGGCCGCCACTCCCAGCGCGATCCCGATCCCCGTCGCGATGGCGAGCGGGATGAACGAGAGGCGAAGGTGTTCCACGACGCGCTCCCAGCCCTCGTTCGCCGTGAACGCGGTCCACGTGTCGTGGGCCAGGCTCATCCGCGTGCCGCCCGCTGCCAGCGCGTGGCCCACCGCTGGGCGACGAGCAGGGTCGCGTCGAGGGCGATCGCGAGCGCGATGGCGATCACCGTGCCGGTCACGATCGGGGTGAAATAGAGGTCCCGCTGGATGCCGTCGGTGTAGATGAGCGACCCGAGGCCACCACCGGCCACGAAGACGGCGACCGTGGCGATCGCGACCGTCTCGATGCTCGCGAGCCGAAGCCCGGTGAGGATTCCCGGAAGCGCGAGGGGCAGTTCGACCCTCCACAGGAGCTGGCGGCGCGTCATCCCCATTCCCCGCGCGGCGTCGATCGTCCCGGGAGGCACCTGGCGAAGGCCCGTGAGCGTGTTTCGGATGAGCACGCCGCTGGCGTACGCGGCGAGCCCGAGGACCGCCGTCTCCCGACCGATGCCGATGATGCTGACAAGGATCGCGAAGAGGGCCAGGCTGGGGATCGTGTAGACGATGGTCGTGATGCCCACCGACAGCGTCGCGCCCAGCCTCCGGTGGCGCACCAGTGTGGCCAGGGGGATGGCGACGACGGCGGCCAGCGCCACCGACAGGCCGACCAGCACCAGGTGCTCGAGCGTGGCGGTCCCGATGTCACCTGCGTGACGCTCGATCCACGACCAGCGGATCTCAGGCATGGCCCGCGCTTCCGGACGGGGTGACGGCGCCCAGGACCGCCTCGAGCGACACGATCCCACCGCCGTCCTCCGGGGCGATGGCGACGGCGTCGGCACCGGTCTCGAGGATCAATGCGAGTGCGTCGCGGACCGAGGCGTCCGCCGCGATGGTCGGGAGTCCGTTCCCGGTGTCGCGGCGCTCGTCGCGCAGGTCGCCGACGCTCACGAGCGCGAGGCGCTTGAGCGCGCGGTCCCGTCCGACGAAGTCGCCCACGAACGTGTCGGCCGGATTCGCGAGGAGATCCGTCGGCGTGGCGAACTGCACCAGCCGTCCGTCCCGCATGATGGCGATGCGATCCGCCATCCGGAGCGCTTCATCGATGTCGTGGGTCACGAACACCACCGTCTTCGCCACCTGACGCTGGAGGGCCAGGAAGTCCGCCTGCAACCGCAGTCGCGTCACCGGGTCGACCGCGGAGAACGGCTCGTCCATGAGCATGATCGGCGGGTCCGCGGCCAGTGCGCGCGCCAGCCCCACCCGCTGCTGCTGGCCTCCGGAGAGCTCGGCCGGATAGCGCGTGGCGAACTCGTCCGGGGGAAGGCCGATGAGGGTGAGCATCTCGTCCACGCGTTCACCGGTGCGATCGGCGCCCCATCCGACGAGCCGGGGCACCGTCGCCACGTTGGCCGCGACCGTCAGGTGGGGGAGGAGCCCGACCTGCTGGATGACGTACCCGATCCTGCGGCGAAGTTCGTGGGGTGAGAGCGAGGTGATGGGCGCGTCGTCGATCGTGATGCGCCCGCTCGTCGGCTCGATGAGCCGGTTGATCATCCGGAGGGCGGTCGTCTTACCGCACCCCGAGGGGCCGATGATCACGCAGACCTCGCCCGGCGGGACGTCGAGGGAGAGGTCGTCCACGGCGGGCCGACCGGATGCGGAATACCGCTTGGTGACGCCCTCCATGCGGAGTGTGGCCGCGGTGTTGGGGTGACCGCTCACCTCGCGCACAATACGCAGTGGCCTCCGGCGAAAGGCGCGCTGTGGGTCCTGAACCTCGTCGTCCGGGGTGTGCCATCGCGACAGGATGGACCGCCGTCGCCGCGGCGGCGGCTTCGCGTCGTGCGCTACGGCAGCGTCGGGGTCTGGCGCCACCATCGTCGTAACGTCAGATTGACGACGACGAGGATCGCAAGTGCGGCGCCCAGTCCGGGCTGCCCGGCGAACGCGAATGCGGCCACGCCGGCGCCGAACCAGAGCACCTCGAGGGCGACGCGTAACCATCCGCGGGCGGGCCATGGTGCCTTCGGCGATCCGAGGAGGGCCCAGATCGTGGCGAACGCGGCGAAGAGCCCGACGGCGATCAGGGATCGCACGATCGCGCCGGCCGGCAGCGTCACCGCGAACCAGACGATGGCGACGTAGACGGCCATCTCGAGCACGAACATCAGCAGCATGTTGGCGCCGCGGATGCCCGGCCCGATCGGCGGAGGATCGGGTGGGTGGCGGTCGGGATCGCTCATGGATGCATGCTGTCACCCGTGTGATCCGGCCACCCGGCGCGAATCGGTGCCGGCTCGCCATCCGTTCGCGTGTGCGTCATACTTGACGCGTCCCGACGAAGGAGGGGTTGAACGATGACCGAGCCCGCTTCCTCCCGGCCGCGCCCCGCGTGGCCCGTCGGTCTGTGCGTTTCGCACCACCGGTAGGTCGTTGACTCCGCGGACAACGCGGAACCGGTCACCGAGACGGGCCTCTCGCGACGGCGCGGCACACCGCGTCTTCGTACTTCGCACCTGAGAGGAAACCCATCATCATGTTCGACCTCACCGTCCTCGGCTGGGACGACGGCCACTCCCTGGCGTTCGGATCCCACGAATCCGAGGGGCGGATCCCTGGGCGCGTCGCCCAGCAGCATCGCGGCGCCTGGGACGTCATCACCGTGGAGGGACAGATTCGCTGCGATCTGGCCGGGCGCCTGCACGGCGATCTCGCCCCGCGGGACCGGCCCGTCGTCGGCGACTGGGTCGCCGTGGCCCTGCGTCCCGACGAGAGGGCGGGCACCATCCAGGCGGCGCTTCCGCGTCGCACCGCGTTCTCACGCAAGGCGGCCGGCCAGGTCTCGGAGGAACAGGTCGTCGCGGCGAACGTCGATGTCGTGTTCATCGTCAGTTCCCTCAACGAGGATCTGAATCCCCGGCGCGTGGAGCGGTACCTCACCCTCGCCTGGGAGAGCGGGGCCCGCCCGGTTGTCGTGCTCACGAAGGCCGACCTCTGCGACGACGTCCCGGCGGCGGTGGTCGCGATCACGGCCGTCGCGTTCGGCGTCGACGTGCTCGTCGTCACGACGCTCACCGGCGCCGGCGTCGACGAGGTCCGCGCCCGGCTGGGGCTGGGAGTGACCGGGGCACTCCTCGGATCGTCGGGTGTCGGCAAGTCGACCCTCGTCAACGCGCTCGTCGGGCGTGAGATCCTCGCGACCGGTGGCATCCGGGAGGACGACGGCCGTGGGCGCCACACGACGACTCGGCGTCAGCTGGTGATCCTCCCGGACGGCGGGCTCGTCATCGACACCCCGGGGATGCGCGAGCTGCAGCTGTGGGGAGTCGACGACGGCCTCGACGATGCGTTCACCGACATCGCGGAGCTGTCGGCTCGCTGCCGCTTCTCGGACTGCGCCCACCGCACCGAGCCGGGGTGCGCGGTCCTGGCGGCGCTCGGGAGCGGTGAGCTCGCCTCCGGCCGCTGGGAGGGCTATCTCAAGCTCCAGCGTGAACTCGCCCACCTCGAGCGCCGCGTCGACGCGCGGGCGTCCGCCGACGAGCGACGCAGGTGGAAGACCATCACGCGAGAGGCGCGGGACGCCGGCCGGGCGAAGCGCCGGGGGTGATCCGTGCTTCGCCCGGCGGACGCGGACGGGGTGGGCGGAGGGAATCCCCCGCCCGCCCTCGTCCGGCCGCCGGGTCCGGTCACCCGGTGCGCGCGGCACCTGCAGTGCGCCGTCGTGGGTGGTCTCGGGATCCGTCGACTCGGTCCCGGGCGGGGCCCCGCATCGACCGGTGACGCACGGCCATCATTCGACGATCCCGCTCAGTCCTCGGGACGCAGCGAATAGGTGATCATCACGTTGCCGGCGCTCGTGGTGGTGGCGTCGACGAGCGACAGCCGGGTGGTCGGCACGCTCTCGTCGAAGAGGCGGCGCCCCGCGGCGGCCACCGGATGTGTGGTCAGCGTCAGCCGGTCCACCAACCCGGCGAGGAACAGCGACCGGATCGTATCGATGCCCCCGGCGACCGAGATGTCGCCACCGTCCGACTCACGCATGTCGCGCACGTGGTCGAGCGGATCGCCCGTGATGAGCGTGCTGTTCCAGGGCAGATCGCCCGAGAGGGTCGACGAGATGACGTGCTTGGGGACGGCGTTGATCCACTCGGCGAAGGGATCGTCGGCGCCGGCGGCGGGCCAGTAGTCCTTCCACTCCTCCCAGAGCCTGCGTCCGATGACCACGTCGGTCACCGGCGCGATCGCCGCTCCCATCGCCTCGCCCTCCTCGGGGCCGAAACCGTCGAACTGCCAGAGGTGGGGGTCTTCGACCACGCCGTTGACCGAGTTGAAAAGGTGGGCTGTGATCTTCCGGGACATGATCTGCCTTTCGTCGTGTGCGCGCTCCGTCGGCGCGCTCACCCCTACCGACCGCCGCAGGCCGTGCGACTCATCGGCGATCGGCGAAACCACGTGGCATCCGACGGCCCGCGGTGGTGTCCCCACGGGGAGGCGTCGTCCCAGCCGTCGCCTCTCCGGTGGACGACGGGGTCAGGGGCGGATCCGGATGTGCAGGTGGTCGTCGTGGTGCGGCCACGCCATGACATGAGAGCTGCCCGAGACCTGCAGGTTCGGTCCGTAGAAGATGTACTGCGCGTTGCCGCGCGCCGTCCACCAGTCGACGAGCGACTGCGTCATCGCGCGGTCGTAGTTGGAGGGGTTCGCCGCGCCCTCGACCCCGTCCCTGCGGGGGAGGCGGATGTCGACATCCACGCCGCTCTGGTGCGACGCGTGGTTGTCGATGCGCCCGCCGGTCTTCCACGACAGGTCGCCGATGCCCAGACGCGGACCGTTCGGGTGCTGCGTCTGCCACCACTTCCCGAGATCGACCAGGTCGCGCACCAGCCGGTCCGTGCCGAACCGGCGCATCGGGTCGTTGGGGTACACCTGCGTGTTCGGGTTGTACGTGTAGAAACCCGGACCCTCCTTCGGCAGCATCACGCCGCGCTGCAGCCATCCGCCGTTGGCGGAACCGTGCGACACGCTCTTCTGCCACCTGATGCGGCTCTCGATGGGCGGCGGCGGTGGTGCCGGCTTCGGCTTCGGGCGGGGCTGGGGAACGGGCTCCGGCGCGGGGGCGGGCGCCTCAGGCGCGGCGACGGCGCTCGTCGTGCCGCGGTCGTCCAGTGCCGCGACGGGGATGGTGGCCGCCACAATGGCGAACAGCAGCATCCAGGCGCGCGGAGTCCTTCGCCGCTTGCGGCGGCGGACGGACGCGGCACACGCGGGGCAGCATGCGAGCGCTTGATGTCGGGCGGAGTGACGCAACCCCGTAAATGTAGATCGATGCAGGTGATTCACGAGAAATCACCGTTGCGTTCACCCGTGCAACGGCTGTTGACGGCGAACCGGTGAGATCGCGCCCGTGCCGCCATCGACGGATCCATCGTCGGCCCGGGCACGCACAGTCACGGACGTTCGCGCACGGGCCTGTGCCGCGAACGGTGCCGGCCGATGCGGGAATGCCGCAACGCGGTCGGCAACGGCCCCCGGCAGGACCGGGGGTGTCGCCGTCGGCCGGGTCGGGTCGTCGACCATGTCGTGTCCTTGCGTCAGAGGTTCGTTTGGTGTTCGCCGAGCGGATCTCCGGCGAGGCACGGACGAGAGACCGCCGGAATGTCGGGAGTCTTCTTGGCGGTCGAGGACACCGTCTCGCGATGAGATGCAGCCGGCAAACGACCGCGAACTTCTGACTCAGGGACACTAGCCTCCTCCCCGTGGCTCGGATGCGACCCAGGACGCGGCGGTGGCGGATCGTGCTCGTGTGCGTGCTCGTCGTCCTCGTGGGGGCCGGCGTCATCCTGTGGCGCGAGGCGGGGCGGAGCGACCCGGTGCCCGAGGCGGAGGTGATCGACGATCTGCGCGACGACGGGGTCGCGGCCACGCACGGGGGACCGCGGCCAGGTGTGTACCGGCTGCGGGTGACCGGACGGGAGGACGGTGGAGCCGGACCGATACGCGTCGCGCGCGACCTCCCCGACGAGGGGACCGTCGCCGTGTCGGGCACCCCGGACGGATGGGAGGTCCTCACCACGTACAGCCGCCAGCACATCGAGTCGGCACGCCACCGGTGGGAGGGCGACGCGGTCCGCATGACCTGGCGTCGGGTGGATGTCACCTTCGCGGGCATCGGCCGCGACGACCGCCGCGACATCAGAGGTGTTGCCCGCCTTGTTCCCCGTCGGGATCCGGCGCCGGGCACGACCTGGATCGATCGCTACACGACCGGGAGCCTCACCAACACGGTCGAGAACCGTGTGCTGCGGCGCGAGCGCCTGACCATCGGCGGCGACGCCGTCACCACCGTGGTCATCGCGAGCGGCACCACGACGACGGGGGCGCTGGCGGGGACGCGCCGGGAAACCCTCTGGTGGTCGCCCGCCCACCGGCTGGTGGTGCGGTCCGAGTTGGACGTCGACATCGGCGGTGCCTTCGGGTACCGGTCGCGGATCGTGTCCGAGATCACGGGCCTGACCCCGGTGACATAGGGATACGGCCTTCCTGACGCGGTCGCACGTGAACGTCGGCGACGTGATACGCTAGCCCGCCGCTCGCCCCAGGCGAGCCGGTGATAGCAACGTGCCACGAGGAGAGGCAAAACACCAGCGTGCCGACGATTAACCAGATGGTCCGCAAGGGCCGCAAGCCCAAGCCGTCGACGAACTCGACGCCCGCACTCCGTGGGGCCCCGCAGAAGCGTGGGGTCTGCACGCGTGTGTACACCACGACTCCGAAGAAGCCGAACTCGGCGCTTCGCAAGGTCGCGCGTGTGAAGCTCACCAACGGGATGGAGGTCACCAGCTACATCCCGGGCGAGGGTCACAACCTTCAGGAGCACTCCGTGGTGCTCGTGCGCGGCGGTCGTGTCAAGGACCTTCCGGGTGTGCGCTACAAGATCATCCGCGCCGCCCTCGACGCCGCTGGTGTCAGCGACCGTCGGCAGGCACGTTCAAAGTACGGCGCAAAGGCTCCTAAGTAATGCCACGTCGCAACGCAGCCAGCATTCGTGAGGTCGTTCCCGACCCCATCTACAACAACGTCGTCGTCTCCCAGCTCGTCAACCGCGTGCTCCGCGACGGCAAGAAGTCCACGGCCGAGTCCATCGTCTACGACGCACTCGAGGCCATCCGCGACCGCACCGGGCGTGACCCCGTGCAGGTCATGGAGGAGGCCATCCGCAACGTCACCCCCGTGCTCGAGGTCAAGTCGCGACGCGTCGGTGGTGCCACGTACCAGGTGCCGATGGAGGTCCCCGCACGCCGGGGCCGCACCCTCGCCATCCGCTGGATCGTCCGCTTCTCCCGGGAGCGCCGCGAGAAGCAGATGAGCGAGCGGCTGGCCAACGAGCTTCTCGACGCGCTCGGCTCGCAGGGCGGCGCGTTCAAGCGCAAGGACGACGTCTACCGCATGGCTCAGGCCAACAGGGCGTTCGCGCACTACCGCTGGTAGGTACATCCATCTGAGGACCGTTCGCACGCGCCGCCCCGTCGCCGCGCGTGCGTTCACCTGTCGACCGTTCGTAAGGAGTATCCGTGTCCACCAACAAGGCCGTCTCGCTGGAGCGCACCCGGAACATCGGGATCATGGCCCATATCGACGCCGGTAAGACAACGACGACCGAGCGGATCCTCTACTACACCGGGCGCACCCACAAGATCGGCGAGGTGCACGAGGGCGGCGCCACCATGGACTGGATGGCGCAGGAGCAGGAGCGCGGCATCACGATCACGAGTGCCGCCACCACCTGTGAGTGGCGCGATCACCGCATCAACATCATCGACACCCCGGGCCACGTCGACTTCACCGTCGAGGTGGAGCGCTCGCTGCGCGTCCTCGACGGCGCCGTCGCGGTCTTCGACTCGGTCGCGGGCGTCGAGCCGCAGAGCGAGACCGTCTGGCGTCAGGCCGACCGCTACGGCGTGCCGCGCATCGCCTATGTGAACAAGATGGACCGCATGGGCGCCAACTTCAGCCGCGCGATCGAGACCATGCGCAACCGGCTGGGCGCCAACGCCGTGCCGGTCCAACTCCCCATCGGTGCCGAGGCCGAGTTCTCCGGGATGGTCGATCTGGTCACCATGACCGCGATCAACTACCACGACGATCTGGGCACGCAGGTGACCGAGGACCCGATTCCGGACGACCTCGTCGCCGAGGCCGAAGCCTCGCGTGAGGCCCTCATCGAGGCGCTCGCCGACGCCGACGACGAGCTCGCCGAGCTCTACCTCGAGGGCGGCGAGATCACCGAGGAGATCCTCCGGAAGGCGCTTCGCACCGCTGTGCTCGCCATCGCCGTCACCCCGGTCTTCTGCGGTTCCTCCTTCAAGAACAAGGGCGTGCAGCGCCTGCTGGACGCCGTCGTCGACTACCTCCCGTCGCCGCTCGACATCCCCCCGGCGGAGGGCATCGAACCCCGGTCCGAGGAGACCGTCACGCGTGAGTCGGATGCGTCGGCACCGTTCTCCGCGCTCGCGTTCAAGGTCATGAGCGACCCGTACGTCGGTCGCCTCACCTACCTGCGCGTGTACTCCGGAACCCTCAACGCCGGCGACAGCATCATCAACGCGACCAAGGACCGCAAGGAGCGGGCTGGACGTCTGCTGCGGATGCACGCCAACTCGCGTGAGGACATCACCACCACGTCCGCCGGTGACATCGTCGCCGCGGTCGGACTCAAGAGCACCACGACGGGTGACACGCTGTGTGACCCGAGCGACGCGGTGATCCTCGAGCAGATGACGTTCCCGGAGCCGGTGATCGAGGTCGCCATCGAGCCGAAGACGAAGGCCGACCAGGACAAGCTGTCCACCGGTCTCCAGCGTCTGGCCGAAGAGGACCCCACCTTCCGTGTCAGCAGTGATGAGGAGACGGGACAGACCCTCATCGCCGGTATGGGCGAGCTCCACCTCGAGATCATCGTCGACCGTCTCACCCGTGAGTTCGGCGTCGAGGCCAACGTCGGCAAGCCGCAGGTGGCCTACCGCGAGACCATCCGCAAGCGGGTCGAGAAGGTCGAGGGCAAGTTCGTCCGTCAGACCGGTGGTCGTGGTCAGTTCGGTCACGTCTACATCGCGATGGAGCCGAACGAGCCGGCCAAGGGCTACGAGTTCGAGAACAAGATCGTCGGTGGTGCCATTCCGAAGGAGTACATCCCGGCCGTCGACCAGGGGATCAAGGAGGCGCTCGAGGGCGGTGTGATCGCCGGCTTCCCGATGGTGGACGTCAAGGTGCAGCTCATCGACGGTTCGTACCACGATGTCGACTCCTCCGAGATGGCGTTCAAGATCGCCGGCTCGATGGCCGCGAAGGCCGCCGCGCAGAAGGCGAGCCCGGTCCTGCTCGAGCCGGTGATGAACGTGGTGGTCGAGACGCCGAGCGACTACACCGGTCCGGTCAGCGGCGACATCTCCCGTCGTCGCGGCCAGATCCAGGGCATCGAGCCGCGCGACACCGTCGAGGTCGTCTCGGCGCTGGTGCCGCTGTCCGAGATGTTCGGGTACGCGACGTCGCTGCGCTCCGCGACGCAGGGCCGCGCGGTGTTCACCATGCAGTTCGAGCGGTACGAGCCGGTGCCGCAGAGCATCGCCGAGGAGATCAAGGCGAAGTAGCGGGTTCTCACCGCTTCGATCCTGGAAGGGCGGCCGTACGGCCGCCCTTCGTCATTTCGGTACGCGCACCATGGCGGGCCACCCGGGGACGGCGATTGGTCCCTGGTTGCGCATTCAGGGACTGGCGGCTGGTCGGGGTGGGCGGGAGGATCGTGATCGCCAGTCCCAGGGCTGCGCCCGTAGGACCAATAGCAAGCACCCCCCGCGATCACCTCCCGATCGTCTGCCGGGGGTCCTCGGCCGCGGCCATCATCAGCTCCGCCGTCGTGAGGATCCGCGACGGGTCGGCGGTACGCGCCAGACTCATGCGGCACGAGATCCCCGGTGCCGCGATCGGGTCCGCGGTCTCGGCGGCGAACCGGCGCAGCTCCGGCAGGTCGTGGCGATACATGAACGAGCCGGCTCCACCACAGCAGCCGGACCCGCTGTCGGTCGTCGCGTAGCCGGCGGCGGTGAGCAACTCGGTAACGGCGTCCGCCGTGCCCAGTGCGCGCTGATGGCAGTGCGGCTGCACGACGACGGTGCCGCGATCGGATCGGACGAGGGAGTCGGGCAGCCCCAGATCGATCACCGCCCGTTCGAAGGTGGTCACGTGCTCCGCCACCGGCGCGAGGCGGTCGTCATCGGTGATCGTCGCCGCGTCGTCCACCAGCATCGACCAGACCGACGGCTCGAGGATCACGATCGGCACGCCCGGTCGTACGTGGGGCACCAGACGCTCCAGCGAGCGCGACAGCTGCCGGCGCGCCAGGTCGACCCGTCCCTCGGCGTAGGCGGGGCGTCCGCAGTCCGCGACGTCCACCACGGTCACGCGGGCGCCGCAGGCCTCCAGCACCGCGACGGCGGCGTCCCCGGACTCCGGATGCAGGAACCGCGTGAACGTGTCCGCGGCGACGACCACCGGGCGGCCGTCACCCGCCTGCGGACGCGCCCGCCAGGCCCGCCGGACGCGCGGCGGTCGGAATCCGATCAGTGGTCCGGCCAGGCGGCCGGCGACGTTCGCCAGCGCGGGCATCACCGCACCGAGCCTCAGGAGCCGGTCGGTCCGGGCGACGGTCCGGCTGACGGGCGGAACACCGTGCGCCGCGTGCCGCCGGGCCAGTGCCTCGACCTTGAGGCGCGCCATGTCGACCCCCGCCGGGCACTCGGCCGTGCAGGCCTTGCAGCCGAGGCACATGTCGAGGGCCCGGTGGAGGTCGGCGTTCGCGAGGCCGCCGTCGAGGCGTCCCTCGAACGCCGCGCGAAGCAGTGTCGCCCGTCCCCGCGTCGAGTGCTCCTCCTCGCCGGTCGCCTGGTATGACGGGCACATCGCGACGGTGCGCTTCCGGCAGGCCCCGTTCGCGTTGCACGCCTCGAGGGCCGTGGCCAGACCTCCCTCCCGGGCGAAGCTCACGGACGTGGGCGGGCTCGGGACGTCGGGCGAGACGTCGATCCGCATTCCCTCGTCCATGCGATCGGGATCGACGATCACGCCGGGGTTCAGGATGCCGTCGGGGTCGAGCAGACCCTTCAGCTCGGCGAACGCCCGGATCGTCTGGTCCGGGTACATGCGCGGAAGGAACTCGCTGCGGGCACGGCCGTCGCCGTGCTCGCCCGAGAGCGAGCCGCCGTTCGCCACCACCAGATCCGCCGTGGCCTCCGCGATGCGCCGCACACGGGCCCGCGCACCCCTCGCACGCAGGTCGATGAAGGGACGCACGTGCAGGCAGCCCACGCTGGCGTGGCCGTACCAGGCCGCGTCGACTTGCTCGTCGTCAAGCACCCTCCGGAAGCAGCGTGCGAACTCCGTCAGCCGCTCCGGCGGGACGGCCGGGTCTTCGACGAAGGGGATCGGCTTCTCCCGTCCGCGCCCGGCACCCACCGCGCGCGCGATGCCGGCTCGCCTCATCGCCCACACCGCCTCCTGCTCAGCGGCGTCGCGCACCGCCCTGCCGTCGCGCTCGGCGGCAAGCCTTTGCTCCACCGTCTCGGCGTCGCCCTGGTATTCGACGATCAGCAGGGCCCGTCCGCCCAGGCCCAGACGCTCGACCGTCGCTCCGATGCCGACGCGACTCCGGGGGTCGAGCATCGCGCGGTCGAGCAGCTCGACGGCGGACGGGAGGCTCTCGAGGATCTCGGGGACCGCGTCGAGCGCGGCGTCGGTGTCGGCGTACGTCCGCAGCACCAGGCCCCGCCGCTGCGGCCGCGGCACCAGGCGCAGGTGGGCTCGGACCACGATCGCCAGTGTTCCCTCCGATCCGCAGACGACCTCGTGCCAGCGGGGCGTCGCCCCGGCCAGCGCGTCGAGGCGGTATCCGCTCACCCGTCGCAGGAGCGCGGGTGGCGTGAACCCGTCGGCCAGATGTCGCGCGGCGGCCAGTGCGGGAGGGGGCGGGTCGTCCGCCGACAGGCGCACCTCGGATCCATCGGCCAGGACGACGTCGAGTGCCACCACGTTGTCGCTCGTCATGCCGTGGGCGATGGACCGGGCGCCGGCCGAGTTGTTGGCGATCATCCCCCCGATCGTGGCCCGGTTCGCGGTGGCGACATCGGGCCCGAACAGGAGGTCGTGCGACGCGGCCGCGCGGTTCAGGTCGTCCAGGACGACACCCGGCTCGACGACCGCGACGCGGGTGTCCGGGTCGATCGTCACCGCCCGGAGGCGCGATGTGTCCACCACGAGGCCGTCGCCGACGGTCTGCCCGGCCAGGCCGGTGCCCGCTCCCCGCATGGTGAGCGGCGCTCCGAACCGTCGGCAGAGGTCGACGGCGAGAGGCAGGTCGTCGGCGCTCCGCGCTCGCAGGACGGCCGCGGGAAGCCGCCGGTAGAGGCTCGCGTCGACGGCGTACAGCTCGCGGTCGGCGACCTCCGATCGGGCGGCCGTGCGGGCCACCCGGAGGAGCTCTCGACGGAGTCCGACCTGATCCATCCTCCGATGCTAGTGTCCCGCGACCGGAAGTT
>CAYSVH010000023.1:0-19879 GCA_964434425.1 uncultured Bifidobacteriaceae bacterium
CCCGGAGATCTCGAAGTTCGCGACGGCCTTCTTGGTCTCGCCGCCCCACAGCTGCGTGGTCTTCGCCACTGAACCCTCCTCTGATGATTACGTCGTCGAACCCTGATGCCGGGTCGCCGCAACCCTACTCGGCGAACGCCTGGAGCATGGCCATCGCCGCACGGACACCCGTCCCGAGGTTCGTGATGAGCATGCGCTCGTTGGGTGAATGGATGGCGTCGTCCGGAAGCGTGAACCCGGTGAGGATCGTCGGCATGTCCCGCGCGGTCATCGATGCGAAGATCGGAAGCGTCCCGCCTGTTCTCATCGCGATGACCGGAAGGCCGGTGGCCTCGCCGATGGCGTCCATCGCCGCGCGCATCGCCGGATGGTCCGGGTCCATCACCCCCGGATCGGCCACGCCCATGTCGTCGACCTGGATCTCGGCACCGTCGGGACATGCCGCCCGGAGCATCGCGTCGAACGCACGGGCCATGGCGGCGGCATCCTGGCCGGGTGCCACGCGCATCGACACCATGGCGTGTGCGACGGTCGGGATGACGGTCTTCACCGCATCCGCCTCACCGGCCCAGATGGCGTTCACGTCGACCGACGGCATCGCCATGGTCCGGCGGGCCACCTCGGTCGAGGCAGCGGCGTCGCCGGGGACGAGTCCGGCATCGGCCAGCATCGCGGGTCCGTCCACGAGTCGCTCCCACTCCGCCAGAAGTTCGGCGGCGACCGGTCCGACGCCCTCGGCCAGGGCATCGGGCACACGTCCGTCGCGCGGCCGGACGGCGGCGAGGACGTCGGACAGGACGTGGCAGGCGTTCATGGCGGCACCGCCGAAGAGCCCGCTGTGTCCGTCGCGCGTGCCGCAGCGAACCGTCACCCGGCGGTAGATGAGACCGCGCACCCCGGACTCGACCGACGCCAGGTCGCGGTTGACCATTCCTCCGTCCCAGATGACGGCGACATCGGCGACGGGATCCATGGCGTCGACCCAGCGGATGGCGGAGTCGCCGCCCGACTCCTCCTCCCCGTCGACCAGGAACGTGATATTGACGGGAAGGCCCCCGGCCTCGTGAAGCCGGCGCACGGCGCACAGGACCTGGAAGAAGTTGCCCTTGTTGTCGCTGGCGCCCCGTGCGTACAGATATCCGTCGCGTTCGGTGGGCTCGAAGGCGGGCGAGTCCCATCGCTCGGGGTCGCCGACCGGCTGCACGTCGTAGTGACCGTAGACCAGCACCGTGCGTGCGGCGGCGGGTTCGTCGAGGGTGGCCGGCACGGTGGCGACCAGGAACGGGTGACCGCCGGTGCGGAGTACCTCCACGGATTCGGCGCCGGCGTCGCGCAGTTCACCCTCCACGAAGGCGACCGCGGCCTCCATGTCGGCCGCGTGTTCGGGAAGCGCGCTGATGCTGGGGATGCGGAGGTAGGCGTGGAGGCGGGCGAGTTCGTGGTCGTTCATGGCGTCCAGGAGGGGTCGGGGGACGCGTCTACGCTAGCGTCGCCGATGGTCTCCCGGCTACGCCAGCCGGGTCACGCTCACCGTCACCCGCAGATGGGAGGTCGGCGAACCGGAGAAGATCCCGCTGAGCGGACGGACGTCCGTGTAGTCGCGCCCGGAGGCGAGGACCACGTGCCGATCGCCGATCGGCTGGTCGTTGGTCACGTCGAAGGCGTGCCAGCCCCCGTCCCACCACTCCACCCAGGCGTGTGACTCGCCCTCCACCGTCTGGCCGACCTCGGCGTCCTCGCGCGGATGGAAGTACCCCGACACGTAGCGCGCCGGAATGCCGATCGTGCGGAGCCCGCCGATGGCCAGATGCGTCATGTCCTGGCAGACGCCCGCACGCTGGTCCCACGCCTCCGCGGCCACCGAGTGGACCTGGGTCGCACCGGGGAGGTACTCCAACGCCTCGTTGACGACGGTGCAGATGTCGACGGCGGCGTCGCCCGGCGTGCGCGCCCTTCCCCGGATGGCCTGGACGGCCTCGGCGAACTCGGGAGGAGGCGCCACCAGGGGGGTGACGACCAGGTACTCCGTGTGCGTGTCGCTGACGCGGGGCTCCTCCAGATCCGACCAGGCGAGCGTCGGCGAGGGAAGCCCCGTCCGGTCGGTGTGCACGGTGGCCTGCGCGTGCACGGTGAGGGTGTCGTGGGGATCGAGCACCTCGAACGCCGTGACGAGGGTGCCGAAGTAGTCGCGGTAGGTGTAGGTCCACGGTGTGGGTGCGATCTCCAGCCGCGTGTGCACCACGATCTGCTCCGGCGAGGTGAGCGGGGTGAGCCGCGCCTCGTTGTACGACGTGACGGCCTCGCCCTCGTAGACGTAGTCGGTGGTGTGGCTGATGCGAAGCTGCATGCTCACAATGCGTCCTCCTGCCAGCTGGTGGCCTCGGCCCCCGCGAAGTAGCGACGGGTGACCGACTCCGTGGCCGCGGCACAGGTGTGCTGGAGTCGTTCCATCTCCACGGGAAGGGCGGCGACCACGTCCGACAGCGAGCGGTACTCCAGATCGGCGCGCGTCCGGCCGAGGAGGCGCTGCGCGTCGTTCTGGAACCCCGTCCTCTGGCTCGAGGCCTCGAGGTTCTCGAGGCAGCGTTCGGCCCGGGTGATGTTGTGGACGATCGACCGCGGGAAGAGCCGGTCCAGGAGCAGGAACTCGGCCGCCGCCCGATCCGTCTCGAGCCCGCGGTAGGTGCGCAGGAACGCCTCGTACGCGCCGCACGCACGCAGCGTGCTGGTCCACGCGGACGCCCCGGTGGAGCCCGTCAGCGCGGCCGTCGCCACGAGGCGCGCGGTCATGTCCGCCCGCTCGATGCTCCGCCCCAGCACCATGAACTGATACCCCTCGTCCCGGGTCATCGTCGCCTCCGCAGTCCCGCTGATGAGGGCGGCGCGCTCGCGGACCCAGGCGAACACGGCGGGCGGGCGAAGCGTGCGGAAGCGTCCTGAGGGCAGCGCGCGCCACGTGGTGTTCACGGCCTCCCACAGCGGTTCGGACAGCGTCTCGCGGGCACGCCGGGCCGACTCGCGCGCGGCGACGATGGCGGACGCGATCGATGCCGGCTCGGCCAGGTCGTAGGCGAGGAGGTCCAGGATGCGCGTCCGCGTCAGTGAGGTGTCGTCGTCGTGCGGCACCCCCATGATCGAGAGGAGCGTGCGGCACGAGGCCGCGACCACGGTGGGATCCTCCAACATGAGCTGGGTCTGCACGTCGAGGATGCGGGCGGTGTCCTCCGCGCGCTCGACGTAGCGACCGATCCAGAACATGGACTCGGCGATGCGGCTCAGCATTCCGCCAACCCCGGTGGCTCGGAGGGGCCGGCCGACGAACCGTCGTCCTCCCGCGCCTGCTGTTGCTGCTCCTGCTGCGCGGCGCGGTCCGACACGAAGGGCCGCTCCCGGTGATGCTGCGGCGCCTCGAACGACGCGACCGTCCCGTTGGACGACGGGCGGGCGCCGAACGACGACGTGGGCTCCGGCGTGACGTGACGGAGGCCGTCCCGGTCACCGAGGAGCACCCACGTGTCTTTCGATCCCCCACCGCGCGACGAGTTCACGATGAGCTCACCCTCCGCCAGGGCCACCCGGGTGAGGCCACCGGGCAGCACCCACACCCGCTCGCCGTCGTTCACCGCGAAGGGACGCAGATCCACGTGCCGGGGCACCATCCGCCCGCCGATGTAGGTCGGCACGGTCGAGAGCTGGACGACCGGCTGCGCGATCCACTCCCGGGGGTTCGCGTCGATGCGCCTGCGGAGCCGCTCCAGCTCGTCCCGGGATGCTCGGGGGCCGATGACGATCCCCGATCCGCCGGACCCGTCGACGGGCTTCAGCACGAGCTCGTGCAGCCGGTCCATGACCTCCTCGCGGTGCGCGGGCTCCCCCATCCGCCAGGTGTCGACGTTGCGAAGGATCGGCTCCTCGTGGGCGTAGTAGCGGATCAGGTCCGGCATGTACGTGCAGACGAGCTTGTCGTCGGCCACACCATTTCCCACGGCGTTCGCGATGGTGACGTTCCCGGCGCGGGCGGCGTTGACGAGCCCGGGGCAGCCGAGCAGCGAGTCGGCACGGAACTGAACGGGGTCGAGGAACTCGTCGTCCACCCGCCGGTAGACGACGTGCACCTGCTCGAGCCCCTTCGTGGTCCGCATCATGACCCGGCCCCGGCGGCAGACGAGGTCCTTGCCCTCCACGAGCTCCACGCCCATGGTCCGGGCGAGGAGGGCATGTTCGAAGTAGGCGCCGTTGAAGACCCCGGGCGTCAGGACGACCACCGTGGGGTCGGCGATCCCCGCCGGTGCCGCGGCGCGGAGGGCCGACAGGAGCTTCTGGGGATACCCGGTCACGGACCGGATGCGGTGACGCGCCATGGTCTCCGGGAGAGCCGACGAGATGGCGCGACGGTTCGTCATCACGTACGAGACACCGGACGGGACCCGGACGTTGTCCTCGAGCACGCGGAACTCACCCGCGTCGTCGCGCACGAGATCGATGCCGGCCACCTGGATCCGGACGCCGTTGGACGAGACGACGCCGGCGGCCGCACGATGGAAGTGGGTCGATGTGGCCACCACCGACCGTGGGATCACGCCGTCCTCGAACACCCGGCCCGCGTCGTACACGTCCGCCAGGAACATCTCGAGGACGCGCACGCGCTGCTGCACGCCCAGCTCGACCCGGGCCCACGCGTCCATCTCGATGACACGGGGCAGGATGTCGAGGGGGAAGGCCCGCTCCTCGCCTCCGATGTCGAAGGTGACACCCTGGTTGAGATATGCGGTCTGAAGCGCGTCCACCCGGCTGTGGATCTCGGCCTCCGTCATCTCCGAGAGGGAGGCGGCGAGCTGCCGGTACGGGGTCCGCACCTCTCCTTCGTTCATCATCTCGTCGTACGCGGATCCCGCGTCACGGTCGTAGTCGTCGAACATCCGGGTCATTCACAGAGACGTTACCCGTACCCCGAACTCGGGGTGTTCCTCCACGATGTGACACTTCGCGCCCTTCCGTTTGGCCCTGCGGCCGACCGGTCGCGCGACGTCGCTCCATGTGCGTCCGACGACGCCGGGCGGGTGGCCGTCGTCCGGGTGCATCGAGCGATGCCCGGGACACCGCTCGGGAACGGCCGGTCGCGCGTCCCCACCCCGACGCCGTCAAGCAGAATGTGGGCGTGTCCCGTCCGATCACCGCAGGCCGTCCCCTGCCCGTGCTCCCGTTCCACGTGATCCCGGAGGGACGTCGCCGGCGGATGTCCGCGACCGACGCCGCCGCGCCGTACCCGGACCCGACGACGGCCCCGCGGTTCGCGCAGGGTCCCCGCATGATGGGCTCCGTCTGAGCCCGCCCGAGGACGATCGTCTGACGGCATCCGACGCCGAGCGGCCCGCGGCGTCGGTGTTCGTCCGGCTGGGACGGCTGTGCGTCCGTCGTCGCCGGCTGGTCGTCGTGCTCTGGCTCCTGGCGTTCGTCGGCATCGGCATGTGGGCGCCGAAGCTGGCATCCACGTTGAAGCCGGGAGGTTTCGAGATCCGCGGATCGGAGTCCGAGGCGGTGCGGTCCCTCGTGGCGGAGCGCTTCTCCGGCGAGGCACCGTCGGGTCTCGTCATCGTCATCCAGGCCGATGCCGCCGACGCCGAGAGCGCCCGTCGCGACGTCGACCGTGCCGCGGCCACGCTGACCCGGGTGACGCGGGATTTCGACGAGATCGTCCTCGGCGTGGATCCACCCCTCATCGCCCCGGACGGCCGGACCGGAATCGTGCAGGTCGGGATGCGCCACGGCATCGACCAGACGCTGCCGAAGCTGCCACCGCTCCTCGACGCCCTCAACCGGGAGCCCGTTTCGGGTGTGCACGTCGGGATCACGGGCGGGAGCGCCGTGTTCCACGACTTCGACACCGTGAACGAGGCCGACCTCCGACGCGCGGAGGTCATCCAGATCCCGCTCGTCCTCCTCGTTCTCGTCCTGGTTCTCGGATCGCTCGTGGCGGCGGGAATACCGATCGTCTCGACCGCGATCTCCCTGGCGGTGACGATGGGGCTCTTGGTGGCCGCGGCCCGCATGCTCGACATGTCGATCTACGTGCGGAACATCGTCGCCCTGGTCGGCATCGGCGTCTGCGTCGACTACGCCCTCTTCATCGTCCGCCGCTTCCGTGAGGAGCGCGACATGGGACGCGACCGGGATGCCGCGGTCGAGGTCACGATGGCGACGGCCGGTCGCGCGGTGTTCTTCAGCGGGCTCACGGTGGCCGTCGCCGTCGCCGGCCTCTTCGCCGTGAACCTCCCGATCTTCACGGCCTTCGCCATCGGCTCGATCGCCGTGGTGGTCGTCGCGGTCACCTGCGCGCTCACCTTCATCCCGTCGGTTCTGGCGATCCTGGACCACCGCGTGGGTGCACTCCCCGTCCGACGCCGCCGTCGCCGGACCGTGAACATCGCCGAGACCCCGATGGCCCGGTGGGCCGAGGCCGTCATGCGTCGCCCCTGGACCTGCCTGATCGCGGGGTCCGTGATCCTCGTCCTTCTGGCGACGCCCGCGTTGGCGCTCGAGTTCGGGTCGAGCGGATCGACGTCACTGCCGCGCGACGTCCCGTCCATCCGGGCCGCCGCGGTGATCGCGGATCTCGGCGGTGCCGGAGCCGTCGCCCCCATCCGCATCGTCGTGGACGGCCGCGAGGACTCCCCGACCGACGCGACCGTCCGCGCGGTGTCCCGGGCCGCGGCGACGGACACCGATGTCCTCACCACCCGCGCGCACCGCTGGAGCGACGACGAACGAGCCGCGGTGTTCGAGGTGATCTCCCGGTATGACGAGGACGACCCGCGGTCACACGAACTGGTGTCCCGCCTGCGCGACACGCTCGCGGCGCCGAACGGTGTCGTCGTCCTGGTGGGCGGCGCACCGGCCCAGAATCTCGACTTCAACCGCACGGTCGGCGAGAGCCTCCCGCGGGTCATCGGGCTCGTCATGATCCTGACGTTCTGCGTACTGGTCGTGCTCTTCCGGTCGCTCCTCCTGCCCCTTAAGGCCGTCGTGATGACGCTGCTGTCGGTGCTGGCGACCTACGGGGTGCTCGTGATCGTCTTCCAGTGGGGCGTGGGCGCGTCACTCCTGGGATTCGAGAGCCTCGGCCACGTGACGGCGTGGGTTCCGCCGTTCCTGTTCTCGATCATGTTCGGGCTCTCGATGGACTACGAGGTCTTCCTGCTCACACGTGTGCGGGAGGGCCGTGACGTGCTCGGCGACGACCGGCGGGCGGTCGCCTGGGGGCTGGCCCGCAGCGGTGCCATCATCACCGCGGCCGCGGCCATCATGCTGGTCGTCTTCCTCTGCTTCCTGACGAACCGGCTGATCCCCATCAAGGAGACGGCGCTGGGCCTGGCCGTGGCGATCTTCCTGGACGTCACCATCGTCCGTCTGCTGCTCGCCCCGGCGTTCATGGTGCTCGCCGGCCGGTGGAACTGGTGGTTGCCGAAATGGCTCGACCGCCTGCTTCCGCGCGCCATCCACTGAGGCCTCGGCGATCGTTCGCGATGTTGCGGACACGTTAATGGTGCCTGGCACCATTAACGTGTTACCCGTACGACAACAACACGTTCTTAACACTCCGCCTCCGGGCTAGCGGCGTCGCCGGATGACGGCCGCAGCGGCCAGAACGACGACCGTCGACCCGCCCACGAGGATCCAGATCCACGTCGCTTCGTCCGACCGATCCTCCTCCGACACGCCAGACGCGGGCGTCGTCGAAGTGGTCGCGGTCGTGGTCGACGGCTCCGGCCGACCCGCAACCGCACGCCGGATCCCGCCGGGCAACGCGACCTCGAGAACCGCGCTCCCCACCCCCTCCGTCGAGATGAGGATGCGCCCGTCGGCGTCCACCGCGATGCCCTCGCCCTGCGGCTGCTCCGGGAGGCGGAATCGTCCGACCTCCTCCCAGGACGGGTGCCGGTAGACGACCGCCGACCCGTAGTCGCGGAGGATCACATGCCGGCCGTCCGGGAAGAAGGCGCCGTCGGTCGCCCCTCGCATGAGACCCGAGGCGGCCCGGCGCATCGTGAGCCGTGTCCCCGGGGTCAGCGGGGGAGCGGCATACGCCACACCCCCGAAGATCGACTTCGTGACCACGATGACACGTCCGTCCCCGGGATGGACGAGGAGGGTCTCGGCGTCCTGCGGCCCGTCGGGGTAGCGCAGCTCGTGGTGATCCACCGACACGGTGCGTGACCCGCGGCCGATGGGGAGGCGGACAACGCGGACGAAATCACGGACGGCCTCGTTGTCACCGATGTCCCCCACCCAGACGGCTCCCCGTCCACCGGGCGCGAGCGCCTCGGCGTCGCGGAGCGGGCCCGTCCACACCGTTTCGCCCACCGTCCGACCGGTCGCCGGATCGACGGCGTACACACGCGGGGTGTAGCCGGAGTCGTTGACCGTCACGACGAGGCCGTCGACCACGGCCAGCCCGCTGGACTCGGCGATGCGCGGATCCTGGAACCGGAAGAGCTCGCGTCCGTCCGGAGCCTGCGAATCGGCCGACTGCACCGGGACGAGGCCCCCGATGACGAGAACGGCGACGACGGCGATCGCCATCCGCCGTGCGGCACGTACGTCCCTCCGACGCTCACTCCGCCATCGGAGGCGTCGCGCCCTCACGACGCGACGCGAGCCGACGAGAGGGTCGTGTCGAGGTGGGACCGTCGCACGGGCCCCATGGTAGTGGGGACGCGCATCCCGGCCCGGCGCGGGTGACCGGCCGGGATGCGCATGGGTACGGCTCTCTCGCGAGACGTCGATTCCGCGGAATCAACCGTCTATCGGCGCGGCCCCGCCACAATGGCCTGATTGGCCGCGGCCATCAGGTTGGTCCGCTGAACGGCCGGGGTTCCCAGCACAGCAGCCTCGATGGTGAACGTGAAACCGAGTTCACGCCACTGAATGGACGGCTTCGCGCAGGAGGCACCGCACCGCATGGGCTTGTAGTAGCCGACCTTCCCGCCGCGCAGCGGGACACGCTGGCCGCTGACCTTCTGGCCTCCGCTGGCGGTGAAGCGCGCGAGGGTACAGGCACCGCCACCGTTGCATCCGGGAGCGCCCACCAGCCGCAGGGAGTATCCGTACCGCGTGCGCCCGCCCTCGGTCACGGGCCGACGCGAGGCGTCGAGGACCATCGTCGTCGGCAGGAGGACGGGGAGGTTGACCCGGTGGAGGGCCTTGGACTGCTTCGCGAACATGCCGGCCGGAGCCACCCGCACGGCCGCCGACGCCGGCGCGGCGATCGCCAGACCGACGACGAGACCGCATGCCACCGCTGCAAAGCGTTTCATCTTCACCCTCCTCACAGGACGGAGCCCCGAAGGCCCCGGGTTGTTCTTCGTACGGCGCCCGGCGGGGCCGTGATGCCGATACCCTCGCCCCGGGGGCGGGTCGCGTCAAGCGGATGGGGCGATGATTTGCCGGGCCTTTCCCGAACCCGTGAACGCGGGGCTCCGGGCTCAGCCCGCGGTGGCACCGACGCGCTTGCGTGCTCGTGACGCACGCTTGGGACGAGGAGCGGAGGTCTCCAGAAGACGCGCCAGGTACTCACCGGTGTGCGAGTCGGCCACCGCGGCGACCGACTCGGGCGTCCCGGCGGCGACGATGCGGCCTCCGCCCGATCCGCCCTCCGGTCCGAGGTCGATCAGCCAGTCGGCGCACTTGATGACGTCGAGGTTGTGCTCGATGACGAGCACGGTGTTGCCGGCGTCCGCGAGCCGTTGCAGCACCTCGAGCAGTTTCTCGATATCGGCGAAGTGGAGGCCGGTGGTGGGTTCGTCCAGCACGTACAGCGTCCGCCCCGTCGCCACCTTGGAGAGCTCGGCCGCGAGCTTCACGCGCTGCGCCTCGCCACCCGAGAGCGTGGTGGCCGCCTGCCCCAGCTTCATGTAGTCGAGGCCCACGTCGTGCAGGGTCTGCAGCCGCCGGGCGATCTTGGGAACGGGACCGAAGAACTCGAGCGCGTCCTCCACGCTCATCTCGAGGACGTCGTGGATGTTCCTGCCCTTGTAGTAGACCTCCAGCGTCTCGCGGTTGTACCGTTTGCCGTGGCAGACCTCGCACGGTACGTAGACGTCCGGCAGGAAGTGCATCTCGATGGTGATGGTGCCGTCTCCCGTGCACGCCTCGCAGCGGCCGCCGCGCACGTTGAAGCTGAAACGCCCGGGGGCGTACCCGCGTGAGCGCGCATCCTGGGTCTGGGAGAAGAGCTGGCGGATCTGGTCGAACAGCCCGGTGTAGGTGGCGGGGTTGGACCGCGGCGTGCGCCCGATGGGCGACTGGTCGATGGCGATGACCTTGTCGAAGTGCTCCAGGCCCTCGATGCCGGTGTGCCGACCCGGGCGCTTCGCCTTGCGATTGAGGCGGCCGGCGAGGGCCTTCAGCACGATCTCGTTGACGAGCGTCGACTTTCCGGAACCGGACACCCCGGTGACACAGGTGAACACCCCGACCGGGATGTCGACGTCGACATCGTCCAGGTTGTTCTCGGACGCGCCGCGGACCCCGAGCCAGCCCTTCGGCTCCCGCCGTTTCTCGGGCGGGGTGATGCTGCGCCGGCCGGAGAGGTAGGAGCCGGTGACGGACCCCTCGGTGGCGGTGACCTCGTCGACGGTCCCCTCCGCCACGACGACCCCTCCGTGCTCACCGGCACCGGGGCCCATGTCGATGATGTGGTCGGCGGCGCGCATCATGTCCTCGTCGTGCTCGACCACGATGACCGTGTTGCCCTGATCGCGCAGCCGCTCGAGCGTCGCCGTGAGCTTCTGGTTGTCGCGCTGGTGAAGGCCGATGGAGGGCTCGTCCAGGATGTAGAGGACGCCCATGAGCCCCGCGCCGATCTGCGTCGCCAGGCGGATGCGCTGCGCCTCACCGCCCGACAGGGTGCCGGCGGCCCGCGCGAGTGTGAGGTAGCCCACTCCGACGGCGTCGAGGAAGCGCAGACGCTCACGGATCTCCTGGACCACCCGCTGCGCGATGAACGCCTGGGTCTCGGTGAGGCTCATGTCGTCGAAGAACGCGAGCGCGTCCGACACCGACAACGTGGTGACCTCGTGGATGTTGGAGCCGCTCACCGTGACGGCGAGCACCTCGGGCTTGAGACGCGCGCCCCCGCAGGACGAGCACGGCACGAGCGCCATGTATTCCTCGATACGCTGGCGCACCAGGTTGGACTGCGACGTGCGGTACTGGCGGCGAAGCTGCGGGATGAGCCCCTCGAACCAGGTGGACGTCGACGAGAACCCGCGCCGCGACTTCTTCCGTGCACGCGCCAGGCGCAGGCGGTCCCGCCCTCCCGGCGGTCCGTGCAGGAGGATCGCCCGCTCTCCCTGGGTCAGATCGGAGAACGGCGTGTCGAGATCGATGCCGTACTCCTCCGACACCGAATCGAGCAGCAGCTCGTAGTAGTCGGTGGTGCGGTCCGCCCACGGAAGGAGCGCCCCCTCCCGGAGCGTGCGCGACGGCTCGACCACGAGGTCCGGGTCGACCTCCTGGGTGAAGCCCAGGCCGGTGCAGGCGTCGCAGGCGCCGTGCGGCGCGTTGAACGAGAAGATGCGGGGAGCGAGTTCGGTGAGCGACGCACCGTGGTCCGGGCAGGCGAACCGCTCGGAGTAGGTCCACGAGCGCTCCTCTCCCCCGACCTCACCGATGCGCACGAGGCCGTCGGCCAGGTTGACGGCGGTCTCGACGCTCTCGGTGAGCCGGCGCCGGAGGTCGGCTCGCATGATGAGGCGGTCGACCACCACCTCGACGGTGTGGTTGCGCCGCTTGTCGAGCGCGGGCACGTCGTCGAGTGTGTACGTCTCACCGTCGACCGCCACGCGCGCGAATCCCTCGGCGCGGATGCGCTCGATCAGCTCGCGGTGTTCGCCCTTGCGGCCCCGCACGAGCGGCGCCAGCACCTGGAACCGGACGCCCTCCTCGATCTCGAGCACCTGGTCGACGATCTGCTCGATGCTCTGTCCGGCGATGGGACGGCCGCAGATGGGACAGTGCGGTGTGCCGACCCGGGCGAACAGGAGGCGCAGGTAGTCGTAGATCTCGGTGACGGTGGCGACCGTCGAGCGCGGATTGCGGCTGGTGGTCTTCTGATCGATCGAGATGGCCGGGGAGAGTCCCTCGATGGCGTCAACGTCGGGCTTGTCCATCTGCCCGAGGAACTGCCGGGCGTACGCCGAGAGGCTCTCGACGTACCGGCGCTGTCCCTCCGCATAGAGGGTGTCGAAGGCCAGGCTGGACTTCCCGCTTCCGGAGAGCCCGGTGATGACCACGAGGGCGTCACGGGGGATGTCCACCGAGACGTCCTTCAGGTTGTGTTCGCGCGCACCCAGGACTCGGATGGCGCCTTGCGATGCGCGTGCCACCGGGCCATCGTAGCGAACATCTGTTTGGTGCCGCCACGCCCACCCGGGCACCGGAGCGGCGGGCTCCCACGGGTTTACCGCACCGTGCAGGATGAACGTGTCGCGTCGACTCCACGGTCGCGAAAGATCACTCCCGAGAGCGAGGCCACCACCATCCCGTGGGCGACGACGGGTCCCCTGGTCGGCCTCTACGCTCACATCGTGATGACTCAAGCCCCCGCACCGACCAACGCGCCGCTCATACGCGGCCTGATCGTCGCCGGCCTCGTGCTTCTCATGGCCGGTGGCCTCCTCGCCATGAACTTCGCGGCGCCCGAGAACACCGCCCGCTGGGAGAGGACGTTCGCGTCGGTCGAGAACGTCCGAGTGGCGGGTGACGCCAACGTCCGCGTCGAGACCTGGGACCGCGACGAGATGTCCGTCTCCCTCGATGCCGAGTGGTACGGACGTCGCAGCGAGCCGAAGGCGGTGCTGGACGGCGACACGCTCAATGTGCGTGCCTGCGACGGCTCGTTCTGGCACGGCTTCTACTGGCATGCGTACTGTTCCGCGGAGTTCGTGATCCGGGTTCCGGAGGGCACGTCACTCGTCGCCCGCAGCGACAGCGGACGGGCGACGGTGTCGGGTGCATACGCCGCGCTGGAGATGCGGACCGACAGCGGCCACATCGAGGCGACCGACGTCGCCACCTCCGGCATACAACTGCGTGCGGACTCAGGATCCGTCACGTTCACGGGTTCGGCACCGAGCGCCGAGCTTCGGACCGACAGCGGGTCCATCCGCGTCGATGCCGAGACGACGGATCTCACCGCCCGGACCGATTCGGGATCGATCACCGCGAACCTCCGGAGCACGCCGGACGCCGTGAGGGCGAACACCGATTCGGGTTCCGTCGCGATCAGCGTCCCGGTCACCGGGTACCGCATCACGACCTCCACTGACTCGGGACGGCAGGACATCGATCCCCGGCTGTCCAGCGGCACGTCCGCTCGGACGATCGACGTGTCCACGGATTCCGGGTCCATCACCATCGAAGGAACGGAGGCCCCATGAGCGTCGTCCTGCACGAGTTCTTCGGCCGCTTCGCCGACGCGGTGACGTGGCGGCGGTTCTGGTACCTGGCCCTTTCGCTCCCCATCGGCATCGCGACCTTCGTCGTCGCGGTCGTGCTGATCAGCGTGGGCGGCGGCACCGCCGTCGTCTGGATCGGTCTTCCGATCCTGGTCCTCACCATGGTGCAGGCACGCTGGTGGGCCGGTGTGGACCGCCGGTTGATCCGGTCGCTGCTCGGCGTGAACATCCCGGCTCCCGAGCCGCCGGTCCTGCACGGGTCGTTCTGGAACAAGATCGGCCAGCAGCTCTCCAGCACGACCAACTGGAAGGCGTGGGTCTGGCAGCTGGTGCGCCTTCCCCTCGGGTGTGTCGGTGTCATCCCGCTGTATCTCGCGTACCACGGCGCCCTCAACCTCGTCGCACCCGGCTTCGGTCCCATCTCAGGAGGTCCGGGATGGGCGGAGGCGCTCACCGTCGTCGGCGGGGTCGCGATGCTGCTCCTGATCCCGCACGCCACCGACGGTCTGGCCGCACTCCATGCGAGGACCGCGCACGCACTGCTCGGACCCAACCCGTCGGAGGAGCTGAAGCGTGAGCGCGCACGCAGCGCGTCCGCGGAGGCCCGCACGGAGCTCGCCCGGGACCTGCACGACTCGGTGGGTCACTCGGTGACCGCCGCGCTCCTGCAGGCGAGCGCCGCCCGTCGCAGTCTGGACACCGACCCCGAGTTCGCCCGACGCGCCCTCGAGGCGATCGAGGACCAGGGCCGTGAGGCACTGGAGGAGCTCGACCGCGTGCTGGCGCTCATCCGTGACGAGGGCTCCTCCGGCGGTGGATCCACGCTGGCGGATCTGGACGCCCTGGCACGGCGCGTACGCACGACCGGACAGCCGGTCACGGTGCGGGTCTCCGGCAACGTCGAACGTCTGCCCGACGAGGTCAGCCGCGTGGGATACCGCGTGGTCCAGGAGGCGCTGACGAACGCCATGCGCCATGCGACCGGCGCGCCCACGCATGTCAAGATCGACGTCATGGACAGCGACGCGACCATCGTGGTGAGCAACGCGGGCGGCAGCGCGACCGTCAGTCGCCCGGGTCGCCGCCGCGGGCTCGACGGCATCGACGAACGTGTCCGCGGTCTGGGCGGCGAGCTGGAGGCGGGCCCCATCCAGAACGGCTTCATCGTGCGGGCCACCCTCCCCTTCGGCGGACGCTCGTGAGTGAGCGTCGCACCACCGTCGTGATCGTGGACGACGACGCGCTGGTGCGAGGAGGCCTGCGCACCATCCTGTCGCTCGAAGACGATCTCGACGTGATCGGTGAGGCGGCGGACGGAGCGGAGGCCGTGCGTGTGGTGGCCGATCTCGACCCCGACGTCGTCCTCATGGACGTCCGGATGCCGGGGACCGACGGCCTCACCGCCACCGCGCAGATCGTGGAGACCGGGTCCCGCTCCCGGGTTCTCGTCGTCACGACGTTCGAAAACGACGACTACGTCTTCGACGCCCTGCGCGCCGGCGCGAGCGGATTCGTGCTGAAGCGCGTGCGGCCGGAGGAGCTGATCCAGGCCATCCGCATCGTCTCGGACGGCGAGTCCCTCGTATTCCCCGAGCTCACCCGTCGCCTCGTCGAGCTCAACACGACGGCGAACACCGGTGACGACGAGCGCCGCCGGCTCATCGACGAGCTCACCGACCGCGAGCGCGAGATCCTCACGCTGCTCGTCCGCGGTCACTCGAACGCCGAGATCGCCGAGGAACTCGTCGTCGCCCTCCACACCGTGAAGACCCACGTGGCACACGTGCTGTCGAAGCTCGGTGCCCGGGACCGGACCCAGGCCGTGATCATCGCCTACGAGTCCGGATTCATCCGCCCGGGCGAGACGGAGGGATAGCGCTCCACGTCAGCGCCCTCCGAGGATCGTCACCGGAGATCGCCTCACCGATCGGTGGACGACCTACGGTGGCGGTGCGGAACGCCAGTCCTCGATGTGGATGAAGAGCGCCTGGAAGCGCGAGCATCGACCGGGAGTCGGCGGATACCACTCGAAGGCCATGTCGTCGATCTGCTCGATCTCCAGCTCGACCTCGTAGCCCAGGTCCTCCCGACCGAGCACGACGTCGCCGTGGGAGGTCCGAATCCCCCGAATCCGCCCTTCGATCGGCGACGTACCCAGCGGGCAGGGTTCCCACCTCGACCGATTCTCCGCGTGCATCAGGACGGCGTACGGAGCGATCGCCGACATCAACGCGAAGTGGACACCGCCGTCCGGAGCGCCGATGCGCGCGTTCCAGCAGACCGAATGATTCCAATCGGTCGCATCACGGAACCGGCTCAGCGGACGTCGTTCGGCGAACACCGGCTCGAGAAGTACGTCTCCGAGAATATGTCGCCGAATGCCCGCTGTGACCGTGGGTTCATGGGATCGTGTCCCCAGGCGAGACGCACCGCCTCTTAACGGGCAACCGAACGTCGGGTCATCTGCGACATCCCGTTGTGTCCCGTGCGGTCGACATCATCACCGCATCCTCTCTCAGGCGGCGAGGACCCCACCCGTCCGGCAGGCGTCGCCCAATGTGCTCAACGCCCTCACCCCTCCGGCACGCGCGTCTCACTCTCACGGGTGACCCCGGGTTGGTCCACCCGAGCGAGCGCGTTTGGCCCGCCCGACCGACGCGACGAGCCCACCCGCGGGCGGATCCTCCAGACGTTGAATGAACGTCTGGAGGTTGGACATGTCAGAGCAGACCGTGAGCGACCGGCAGATGCGTCGCCGGGCCCCTCACCTCACGCGATGGAGCACCGCACATCCGGTGCTCGCCATCGTCACCTGGATCGTCCTCGTCGCCGCCGCGGTCGCCGCCGGCAGCATGGCGGGGACGCACAGCCTCGACAGCAGGTCCGCCCCCGGCGACTCCGGCAAGGCGGAACGGCTGCTGGAGAGGGCGGGCTTCCCCGAGTCCCCGGCCACCGAACGCGCGCTCATCCTCCGCGCCGACGGTGCACCGCTGACCGAGGACGACCGTACACAGGCCGCGGCCGCGATCACACGAGAGATGGGCTCCGTGGGTGCCGTGGAGAACCTCTCCCCGACGCCGCTGGTGTCGGCCGACGGACGCGCCGCGCTCATGCAATGGGACATCGCCGGTGACGCAGAGACGGCCGACGAGCACGTCGAGCCCATGATCGACGCGGTCGCCCGGGCCGCCGAGACGACGCCCGGCCTGTCGATCGCACAGGTGGGCGACGCCTCGCTCGACCGTGCCATCGGCCAGATGTACGGCGACGACTTCCAGCGGGCCGAGATCCTCTCCATCCCGCTGACACTCCTCATCCTGATCATCGTCTTCGGCGCGGTCGTTGCGGCCCTCGTGCCGCTCGTCCTGGCCCTCACCTCGCTGGTGGCGGCCTTCGGGATCACGACCGCCCTCAGCCCCCTCGTGGCATGGGACGAGACCACGGCCAGCGTCATGCTCATCATCGGGCTCGCCGTCGGCGTCGACTACGCGCTGTTCATCGTCCGCCGCGCGCGGAACGAGCGGTACGAGGGACGCAGCACGCGTGACGCGATCCTCGCGGCCTCGGCCACGTCGGGTCGTGCCGTCGTGATCTCGGGGTTCACCGTGATGATCGCCGTCGGCGGCATGCTCTTCGCCGGCGACCCCACCTTCGTGTCGATGGGCCTCGGCTGCATCGTCGCGGTCGGGACGGCGCTCCTCGGATCGATGATCGCGCTTCCCGCCATCCTCACCCTCCTGGGCGACCGTGTCGACACGCTGCGCGTCCCGTGGCTCGCCCGGTATCGCCGCGCCACGCACGGTGACAGCCGTTTCTGGGGGGCCGTGGTGCGTCGCTCGACCCGCCGCCCCGGCGTCACCGTGGCGGTGGTCGGCGGGCTGATGCTCGTGGCCGCCGGCCCCGTGCTCGGCCTCAGCACCAAGCTGCCCGACCTGCAGGACCTTCCCCGGTCCATTCCGGAGATGCAGACCATGGACGCGTTGCAGGAGGCCTTCCCGGCCGAGGGCGGCGTCCACCGGGTCGCGATCCGCACGACGATCGGCGTGGACTCACCCGACGTCACCGAGGCCGTGGACGACATGGTCGCCGCGCTTCGGGACACCCCGGGCATCGCGCCCGACTGGACCCCCGTCCCGGAGGTCTCACCCAACCGCGAGGCCATGGTCATCGACGTGCCGTACCTGGGTGACGACACCGCTCCCGGTGCCACGGGATCGCTCACCGCCCTCAGGGACACCATCATCCCGTCGACCGTGGGCACGGTTGCCGAGGTCTACGTGACCGGCGACGCCGCCGGATCACGGGACTTCACGAACCTGATCAACGAGCGACTCCCGCTGATCATGACCTTCGTGATCGCGCTGACGATCATCCTGATGATCCTCGCGTTCCGCAGCCCGTGGCTCGCGGGGATGACCGCACTGCTCAACCTGCTGTCAGTCGGTGTCGCCTACGGGCTCCTGGTGATCATCTTCGAGAACACCTGGTTCGACGGGGTCATCGGTATCGCGACCACGGGGACGATCGTCGCCTGGCTGCCGCTCTTCCTGTTCGTCGTCCTTTTCGGGCTCTCGATGGACTATCACGTGTTCGTCCTCTCCCGTGTCCGTGAGGCGATTGCGGGAGGAGCCACCCCGGCGGAGGCGATCGAGATCGGCATCCGCCGGACGGCCTCGGTCGTCACGAGCGCCGCGGTCATCATGATCGGCGCGTTCTCGATGTTCGCCTTCCTGTCCACCCTGGACATGAAGCAGATGGGCATCGGGCTGGCGCTGGCCATCGCGATCGACGCGACGATCGTGCGCGGGGTCATGCTCCCGGCCGCCCTGAGGCTCCTGGGTGACCGGGCGTGGCGTGAGCCGGCCTGGACACGCAGGCTCCCCCACCTGGGCGAGTCGATGCCGCCGCCCCAGCCGGTCGCGACCTGACCGACGGGATCCTCCTGTCGCACTGACATGAGTCGCAGGACGACGGGGATGGCGCTGCCGAAGGGCCGCCATCCCCGTCGGCTGTCATGCCCGGGCCGATCGCTCCGCGGGTCGGAGCGCCCACCGGCTTACCGCCTGCCGAACCAGTCATCCCATCGCACAAGCTCACGTAACGATACTTACCGCCCACCTTGACGCAATCCGGTTCCACGGTTCAGCAAAAAACGGTGATGCTATCTCCTGACATAACTCGCCCTCGCACTCCCGCATTGCTTCCGGAAACAGTATGCACTGTCCCGCCTGAGTCCCCATACGTCACATAGGAAACATTGTCCATGGCTCTAAGAATGGCCCAACAGTAACCGCTATGACACGTTACTCCGTGTGTCGATGTTACATAGTGAAAGCTGGTTCCCGTCGTGCCGCCACTCTTATGATAGACCAGTCCCGACTGCGGGTTGCCTGCATCCTTCTGATACACCGAGCTTGAAGTAGTCGGGTTGCCGTAGTAGATCTTGTTTCCAAAGGTTGTATTGTCGAATAAGGCTTGGTCCCAGGTAGGCCATGCAGAGTTCACGACTTTTCCGTACGGCACTCCTCCTGAATTCAACGTATGTCCAATGCCCCAGCAATGACCAGCCGTCAGTTGAAGCCGATTCCCATTCGCCTGCTTAACAATAGGGCCACTCGTGCAATTCTGACTGCCCACGCTGATTCGCGATCCACCCCAGTGTGGGGCTGCATCCGCCTGACGCGAAAAGGGTCGAGGTCCGTCACCAGGCCTGATCTTCAGAAGCGTCGGGAAAGCACGCTCCAATTCCCGTATATCGCTCTGAGGGGCATCAGTAGCAACAATGATCTGCCCTGATTCAAAATCATGCACATACGAGTATGAGTACTTCCTGCCGTTGTCTCCGAGCCTATTGATAAGCGCTTGTGCCTGCTCATACTCGGTGGTGGTGAAAGGAGACTGCAGAACCTGGATGCCATTCAGATTCTTCGGAACCTGCACTTCCGCAGGAAACAGTGCTATAGGCTCGTTCGGTCGTGCCGCGCCTACAGCAACCGCACCAAGACCTCTCGCGATATCTGTTGCGCGCTCGACCTCTGCTTCACGCTCAGGAATCGGGGTACCTGCGCGTCCGGCGTTTGCGTCGCGAACAGGATACAGACGATCTTTATCCAATCCTGTTCCCGCATTTGCGGCGGAAAACGATAGAACAACAGCCCCGATCAAGAGCGCTGAGATTGGCGCAACAATCGCGGAGCGAAGAATCCTGCGGCGGAATCTAGGACCTCGCCTTACATACCTCAACTGCCCTCTGTCTGGGTTGGACATAACTTCCTTCTCTGGCTTAGGTGTCAATCTCCAACTCGCGGAAGGCGACCACACTGCCCCAGTATGGAGATCCTCACTTCACCGCACAAGTCCAGAATCAGGCTCTTCGGGTATTCCCGTGGGTGGGTGCGCGTGGTGTATGGGGCGGGATGGTT
>CAYSVH010000024.1:0-15686 GCA_964434425.1 uncultured Bifidobacteriaceae bacterium
GGAGACCGCCGAGGTCGTCGAGGCGGAGGTCGCTGAGGCGCCGGCCGCTGAGGCAACCGCCGAGGAGGCACCGGTCGAGGAGACACCGGCCGAGGAGGCCGCGGAGACCACCGACGGCGGAGACGCCGCCTAGTGAGCACCCACTCTGGTGAGCCCCGCGTGCTGGGGCTCACCGGTGGTATCGGTTCCGGCAAATCGGCCGCTCTGGAGGCGTTCTCGCGTCTCGGGGCGGCCGTTTTGTCGAGTGACGCGGTCGTGCACGACTGCTACGGCGACCCCGGCATCGTGGCCCGCGTGCGCGAGCGCTTCGGGGACGAGGTCATCGGCGCCGACGGCGTCGTCGATCGCGCGGCCCTCGGTGCGCGGGTGTTCGGCGACGATGACGCCCGCCGGTTCCTGGAGGGGCTGATCCATCCGCAGGTGGGGTTGGCACGTGAACGATGGATCGAACGGGAGCGCTCGCTCACGCCGCCTCCGCCGCTTCTCGTGTGCGAGGTGCCGCTCCTCTTCGAGGTGGGGCTGGAGGGCCTCTTCGACGCGGTCGTCACGGTGACGGCATCGGACGACGTCCGGCGCCGGCGGGTGGAGGATCGCGGCCAGGACTTCGACGCGCGCCGCGGCACCCAGATCGGTGAGGACGAGAAGGTGGCCCGTGCGGACCACTCCTACGTCAACGACGGCACGCTTGAGGACCTCGACACCTGGGTTCGCCGGATCTTCGATCGCTACGCGGTTCGCGGATTCACCGAGTCCTGACGGCGCGAGGCATTCTCAGCGTCAGGGCGTGAGGTTCGCCACATCGCGAGTTCACGGTGGCGCCTGGGACACGGAACGACGAGTACTGTGCCCGCCGCCGGCCCGCCGCTTCTGAGCGCATCCCGGACGCCGACCACCGTGGACCGGCTTGACGTGGACAATCCGATCGCGTAGAGAACGCACGGATGAGATTCGTCATGTTCGGTTCCGGGTTCAGGGGCCTGATGAGTATCGGCGTCGTGGGGCTTGCCGCCGCCCTCGGCGGAGGCTGTGCGGGACCTGGATCCGGTGCCTCCGACCCGGCCGGTGGCGAGGTGGAGCCCCCGTCGTGGGATCGCCCCGCCGTTCCCATGACTCCCGATGAGGTGCGGGACTTCTCGGAGTTCTCGGTGTTCAGCGCCGGGGACGCCGCCGATGGTCATCCGCTGAGTGCCGTGATCCGCGTGCGCAACACACCGGCTCCCGGAATCCCGCAGGGGACGAACATCGTGGGGTTCATGTACGGCACCTGCGAGACGCGCGACCACGGTTGCCCGGTTCCCGTTCAGATCCAGGTATGGCCCAGATGCCTCCGTCCGCTCGCCAAATACCGGGCTCAGGGAGACGCGTATGAGCCACGGGCGGTGCGGGGTGTCGAGGCGGCCTTCGTGGGGGACGGACAACTCGAGATCGAGACCGGGGACGCCACGGTCGTCGTCTGGGCTCCCTCGCCTACGTCGGCCCTGAGAGTCGCCGCGCAGCTTCGCGGTGTGAACAGCGCGGTGCGCGACGTGTCCCCGGAATCGCCGCTCCCGGTCGCGGGGGCACCGGGGCGCATCGCACCCGATGGCCTCACCTGCGATTGCTCACCGGCCGGGCCCGTGGGCACCGTCACCAGGTGACAGAGGGCAGGGGTCGCTCTGTCATCCGAGCACGTGATCCGATTCGTGGTGAGAGGTCCGGGCCCGATCCCGGGCGACGCCGAGGCCACAGTCGCGGTGTAGCGCCGGGTGCCAGGCACCGAGCGCTACCGAGCGCGACATCCAGGTGGGCATTCCCGGTCGTGGGAGCCCAGTCCTATCTGCGCCGCAGACCGCTCGTCTCGTACGGCCGGGTGGTGCATGGATCAGGGGGCTTGAGCCAGTAGGTGGAGCCGGTATTCGATGAGCGTGCGCCGTTGCTGCGACGCAGCATCGGGTGGGAGGTAGCCGAGAATCATGTCGGCGTGGCCCCCGACCGCCAAGAGCGTTCCGATGCGATCTGCGAGCCACGTGCGCAGGTGCTCGTCGGCGGTGGCGGTGTCCTCGATGAGCGTGGTTGCGCCGTCGACGAGAGCGATGATGTCGTTTGCGTCCGGGCTGGAGATGGGATTGCCGTGGCCCCGGGCGTCGAACGCGAGCAGCTTCATCGCGAGCAGGTACGGGGCTGTGGCACAGCGGACGGTCATGCCGCTGGTGAATGTGAGCGTGGCTGCGGCGGCGAACGCGGGGGCATACCACCGGTTCGTGAACCCGAGTATCCGATCGTGGGTCGGCATGACGTCGTATGTCGTGCCGGAGGCGGCGTGCCGCCATCGGCAGATGACCGTGCTGGCGCTGTCCTCGGCGAGACCGAGCGCTCGCAGACGCTTCATGAACGTTTCGTATCCCGTCCGATCTTCCACTGCGATGACGAGGTCGATGTCGTTGGTCGGCCGTGCTGTGGCAGCGCCGGGGTCATCGAGCACGAGGCCGATCGCCGCGCCACCGACCAGCATCACATCGGACAGGACCGGTGCGACGTGTTGGAGACGTTGTTCCACCAGACGGGCGAAGGCATCCTGCATCATGCGGCCGTGACTGTCAGTCGGTCGCGAAGCGCGGCAGCAGACTCGCGTCGCACGCGTGGATCGTCGAGCCGGAGTCCGTCCACGAGCGCGAGCAATTCGTGCATCCGCTCGTCCCGCTGCGCGATGGTCGGCGCGAGCTTGTGCAGCGGCACGATGGATACACCGCGCGTGGTTCCGCCACCAGACGGCCATACGAAGGCACCCGAGGGATCTCCGGGATCAACGAAGACGCTGGCGAGCGGCTCCGCACTCGTCGCGGTCGGTACACCGCGCGCGATTGTCCCGAGCTCCGCCGGGAACACGAACCGGACGCCATGCTCCAAGAACTCGGTCAGCATCGGAACGCTCACTCGGTTGTCGATCGGATCGACGATCCTCACGCGATGCAGTCGCGCCAGCGACTCATGGATGCGAGACGTGCTCAGGCCGAGGTCGTCTGAAAGCCACGACCTCGGCCGTGCGCGCGCGGACTCGTCTGCAAGCGACAGGCGTAGGGTGACGATGAGGTCGTAGGGTTTCATGCCCCTACCATAGCGTCGGTTTCTGATTTCTGGAAAACAGAAATATCCGATCGGGGCGGCTGAGTCGCAGAGGGCCCACGCCACAAGGGGCCCTGTAGCGCCGGGTGCCAGGCACCGAGCGCTACACGGTGAGCATCGTGCGCGGGATGCGGATCGATGAGTGCCGTCCTGTCCTGCCGGTGGCCCGGGACGGGTGTCGGCGCACTCGCGTCCGTGGTTCCGGGAACGGCGTCGGTCCGCTGTCGGATCGGTAGACGACGGTGCCGGGTAGGGTGGGCCCGATGGGAAACGGCGCCGTCAGTCCGGTCCGGTGAACGTGCGGTGCGAATCAGGGAGAGCACCGAGATGAGACCCCTTCGATATTCGATCAACGTCACGCTCGACGGCTGCTGTCATCACGAGGCGGGAATCCCGCCGGATGAAGAATCGATGCGCTACTGGACCGCGGAGATGGAACGCGCCGATGCCCTGCTGTTCGGCCGGGTGACCTACGAGATGATGGAGTCGGCGTGGCGGCGGCCGGCCACGGGCATCTGGCCCGACTGGATGGATGAGTGGGAGATCCCGTTCGCCGAAACCATCGACCGGGCGAAGAAGCACGTCGTGTCGAGCACGCTGAACGAGGTCGACTGGAACGCCGAGCTGGTACGAGGCGACCTGGGGCAGGCGGTTCAGCGACTCAAGGAGGAACCGGGTGGAAGCCTGTACGTGGGCGGTGTGACACTCCCCCTGGCGCTGGCGGATCTGGGGCTGATCGACGAGTACGAGTTCCTCGTGCAGCCGGTCCTCGCCGGACACGGGCCGACGTTGCTCGCCGGATTGCGCGAGCGCATCCAGCTCGAGCCGGTGGATCGTCATGAGTTCCGGTCCGGGGCGATCGCCCTGCGATACCGGCCTGTGCGAGGCCCCGGCGTGACGTGATCCGTCCCGGCACGGTGCCGCCGGGGCCTGCGACACCCATCGGCCGGCGCCGATCGTCACCGTCAAAGGGGTGACGACAGGCGCGGAGGACGCCTACGCGTCGAACTCGTCGTCCGGGTTCTTCGTGAGCAGCTCGATCCGGTACCCGTCGGGGTCCTGGACGAAGCAGATGGACGGACCGCCGGGGTAGGGCTGATACGGGTCCTTCTCCGGGCTGATGCCGGCCTCGGCCAGACGGGCGATCTCGGCCGACATGTCGTTGACCGTGAGCGCGATGTGCCCGTAGCCGGTGCCGATGTCGTAGGGCTCCGTGCGCCCGTCGTTGACGGTCAGCTCCAGCCGTCCTCCGTCGCCGGGGAGGGCGAGGAAGATGACGGTCGCAGTGTCGTTCCCCACGCGCTGCCGGCCCCGCTCGGTGAATCCGAACGCGGAGTAGAACCGCAGGGATCGCTCCTCGTCGAGGACGCGGATCATGGTGTGGATGAGGGCGGTGGCCACAGGTGGCCTCCTTTCGGGAGAGGTCAGGTCGTCGCCGTGTCCTGCCGATGATCTCATGGGCGGCCCGGCGGTAGGGGTGTGCCGTCGAGCTGCCCGTATGCCGACCCGACCCGGCGGTCGCGAACATCTGTTCGATATCATCCGGGAATGGAGTTCACGCTTGCGCCCGGGTATCGGCCCACCGGAGATCAGCCCCGGGCCATCGACGAGCTGGTGGAGGGCATCGAGGCCGGCGAGCGCATGCAGAGCCTCCTCGGGGTCACCGGGTCCGGCAAGACGTTCACCATGGCCAACGTCATCGCGCGCACCGGACGGCCGGCGCTCGTCATCGCGCACAACAAGACCCTCGCCGCGCAGCTGTGCAACGAGTTCCGGGAGTTCCTCCCCGAGAACTCCGTCGACTACTTCGTCAGCTACTACGACTACTACCAGCCCGAGGCCTACATCGCGGCCACGGACACGTACATCGAGAAGGACTCGTCCATCAACGACGAGATCGACCGCCTCCGCCACTCCGCCACGAGCGCACTCCTCGCGCGGCGCGACGTGGTCATCGTGGCGTCGGTCAGCTGCATCTACGGCATCGGGTCGCCCGAGACCTACAGCGAGCGGCTGCTCATCCTGAAGACGGGGGAGGAGCGTCAGCGCGAGGACATCTTCCGGCACCTCACCGACGTCCAGTACCAGCGCAACGACATGGTCCTCGAACGCGGCAACTTCCGGGTGCGCGGCGACGTGTTCGAGATCCAGCCCGCCAACTCCGAGACCGCCTACCGCGTGTCCATGTTCGGCGACGAGATCGAGACCATCGACCACTTCGATCCCCTCACCGGCGAGATCTTCGACCGCGTGGACCACCTCGGCATCTGGCCGGCCACCCACTACGTCACCCCGCAGGACACCATCCGCCGTGCCCTCGGCGACATCCGCGAGGAGCTCGAGGAGCGGGTCGCCGTCCTCGAGAGCGAGGGCAAGCTGGTCGAGGCGCACCGCATCCGTCAGCGCACCGAGTACGACATGGAGATGCTTCGCGAGCTCGGCTTCTGCAACGGGATCGAGAACTACTCGCGCATCCTCGAGGGGCGCGCGCCGGGCACCGCGCCCAACACGCTTCTCGACTTCTTCCCGAAGGACTTCCTGTGCTTCGTCGACGAGTCGCACAACACCCTTCCGCAGATCCGGGGCATGTTCGAGGGCGACTACTCGCGTAAGTCGTCGCTCATCGAGCACGGGTTCCGGCTTCCGTCCGCCGCCGACAACCGGCCGCTCAAGTTCAACGAGTTCATGGAGCGGGTGGGGCAGATCGTCACCGTCTCGGCCACCCCGGGCGACTACGAGCGGCGCGAGTCCAGCCGGATCGTCGAGCAGATCATCCGCCCGACCGGTCTCGTCGATCCGCAGGTCGACGTGCGGCCGACGAAGGATCAGATCGACGATCTGATGAACGAGATCCGCGCCCGCGCGGATCGGAACGAGCGCACCCTGGTCACCACGCTCACCAAGAAGATGGCCGAGGACCTCACGGAGTACCTCATCGAGGGCGGCTTCCGCGTGCGGTACCTGCACTCCGAGGTCGACACCATCGAGCGCATCCGCATCATCCGCGACCTGCGCCTGGGCGAGTTCGACGTGCTCGTGGGCGTCAACCTCCTGCGGGAGGGGCTCGACCTGCCGGAGGTCACGCTCGTCGCCATCCTCGACGCGGACAAGGAGGGCTTCCTCCGCGGTCAGACGGCGCTCATCCAGACCATCGGGCGTGCCGCCCGAAACGTCAACGGTCGCGTGATCATGTACGCCGACAACGAGACGGACGCCATGCGGAACGCGATCGCCGAGACCGACCGCCGCCGCGAGATCCAGGAGGCGTACAACACGGAGCACGGCATCACCCCTGAGACCATCGTCAAGGGCGTCAGCGACATCACCGAGTTCCTGGGGCTCACCTCGAGCGGTCCGGCGCAGACGCGTCGCCAGAAGGCGGCCAGCCTCGCGAAGAGCGGCGCCAGCGATGCGGACCTGGAGAAGGAGCTGGTCTCGCTGGAGGAGGAGATGTTCAAGGCCGCGGAGGAACTCCACTTCGAGCGCGCCGCCGAGCTGCGGGACGCCATCAAGTCGCTGCGCATCGAGCTGGACGAGCGCCAGGGGATCCAGCGCGCCCCGCGTACGGCGCCGACGCCGTCGAAGCGGGGATCGCGGAGCCGGCGGCGGTGACCGTCTCCGATCCCCATGCTGCACGGGGCGAAAATGTCCTAACGACATGAATATGCGCCTCGAGCGGTTCATCGATCCGGCGCTTCTCGATCTCGTCGAGGAGAGCCGCACCCTCAACGCGCAGCGGCGGGCGTCCGGTGAGCGGCGGGGACCGGCCAACGAGAGGGAACTCGCGGCTGCTCGCGCGGCGCTCGAGGCGGTGCCGATACCCGATCGCGCCGAGGATCGCGTCGTCCGCGTCGGGGATCACCGGGTCGGGGTGCGCGTCATCGCCCCGGCGTCGGGTACCTCACGTGGGGTCTACCTGGACGTCCACGGCGGCGGGTTCTCCATGGGCACCCCGGTGCGCGGGGACGCGCGGAACGTGCGGCTCGCCGACGCCCTCGGTGTCACCGTGGTGAGCGTCGACTACCGGCTCGCTCCCGAGCACCCGTGGCCCGCCGCACCGGACGACGTGGAGGCGGCGCTGCTCTGGGCGATGGACGAGGTCGGCACGGGGTTCGGATCGGGTGGATGCGTGATCGGAGGATCGTCGGCGGGAGCCACGCTCGTCATGGCGGCGATGCTGCGGTTGCGCGATCGCGGTCTCAGTGCACCCGTCCGCGGCGCGGTGCTCACCTTCGGTGCCTTCGATCTGAGCGGACGGACGCCGTTCGGCCGCCGGTACGGGGACGAATGGTTCATCCAGGCCTACGCCGGGCATGTCGCCGATCGCACCGTGCCGGACATATCGCCGATCTTCGGCGATATGGGAGGGCTGCCGCCGACGCTCGTGGTGGTCGGCTCCCTCGACCTCCTTCTGGAGGACAGCCTCGCGATGGTCGCGCGTCTCTCGGCGGCGGGCAACGGCGTCGACCTCCGTGTGTTCCCCGAGTCGGTCCACGGGTTCACCGGCCTTCCCACGGCGATGGCGCGCGCCGCCGAGACGAGCACCGCGGGGTGGATCGCCGAGCGGCTCCGCGGGGACCGCGGTTCGGTTCCAGGAACGACGGAGATCACCGCGCCGCTGGATCCGGCGTGACCGGTTAGACGACGAAGTGGTGCATTAACATGTAATCCATGAATAAATGGAAAAGTGGCCAGCCGGACGGTGCGGAGGTGGGCAAGAAGGACGTGGTGGACGCCCTGGCCACCGTCGTGAAGGCCATGGCGAACGGCCATCGCCTCGAACTGATCGAGCTGCTCGCACAGGGCGAGCACTCGGTGGAGGCGCTCGCGCAGATGGCCGGGATGGGCGTCACCTCCACGTCGGCCCATCTGCAGGTCCTGAAGCGCGCCGGTCTCGTCGCGACCCGAAGGGAGGGGACCACTGTCCACCACCGGCTGGCGGGTGACGACGTCGCCGAGCTCTACACCGCCATGACACGGGTGGCGATGGGGCGGTCGGCGGTGCTCCGCGACCGGTTCCAGGCGTTCATGGACCAGCCGGCCGCGGGTCCGGCGACACCCACCATCCGTCCGAAGGACGTGACCTCCGACATGACGGTCATCGACGTCCGCCCGCGCGATGAGTACCTCGCCGGCCACCTCTCGGGCGCCATCTCCATTCCGTTCTCGGAACTCCCCGCGCGGTTCGGCGAGATACAGTCAGATCGACAGGTCGTCCTCTACTGCCGCGGTCGGTTCTGCCGGTTCGCGCGGGAGGGCGCGACGTGGCTGCGTGATCGCGGCTTCCAGGCCGTGGCCATGGATCAGGGCGTCGTCGAGCTCCGTGCCGCGGACGATGTCGTGCTCGATGCCGCCTGAGAGCGCGGACGGCTCGGCCGTCACGTCGATGAGCGATGAGATCCGGCGGGTACAGCGGCGTACTCTCGTCGTGGTCATGCTCAGCCAGGTGCTCGGTGGGGCCGGGCTGGCGGCGGGGATATCCGTCGGAGCGCTCCTGGCACAGGACATGCTGGGCGGCGAGAGCCTCTCCGGGCTGCCGACGGCGCTCTTCACCACGGGGTCGGCGCTCGCCGCTTATCTCGTGGGGCGCTTCACCCACCGGCTCGGACGCCGGTTCGGTCTCGGCCTGGGATTCGCGGCCGGTGGAGTGGGCGCGATCGGGGTCGTCGCGGCGGCGATCACCGACAGCGTGCCGCTCCTCTTCGCGGCCCTCTTCGTCTACGGGTCGGGCACCGCGACCAACCTGCAGGCGCGCTACGCCGGCACGGATCTGGCCGAACCGTCACGCCGTGGCACGGCCATCAGCATCGCCATGGTCGCGACGACGATCGGCGCCGTGGCCGGACCCAACCTCATCGATCCGCTGGGTGACCTGGCGGTCGCCATGGGCATCCCCGCCCTGGCCGGGCCGTTCCTCCTCGCCGCGGTCGCCTACCTCGCCGCGGGTGTCGCGCTCGTCGTGCTCCTGCGTCCCGATCCCTACCTCCTGGCCCGGGCCCTCGACCTCGACGAGGAGATCTCAGCGACGGCCGACCACGGGACGCCGGCTCCGCAAGCGGGCGCCGGCGTGATGGCCGGCGCCACCGTCATGGTGCTCGCGCAGGGCGTCATGATCGCGATCATGACCATGACGCCCGTGCACATGCGGGCGCACCATCATGGGATGTCGGACGTGGGACTCGTCATCGGCATCCACATCGGTGCCATGTTCCTGCCGTCGCTCGTCACCGGCGCGCTGGTCGACCGGATCGGCCGGATCCCGATGGCGATCGCATCCGGGCTCACCTTCCTCGCGGCGGGTGTGGTCGCGGCGGCTGCCCCCGGAGAGTCGCTCGTCCTGATCATCGTGGCGCTCGCACTCCTCGGCCTCGGGTGGAACTTCGGCGTGATCGCGGGGACCGCGATGGTCGTCGACGCCACCGCGCCGCAGGACCGCCCGCGCGTCCAGGGGACGGTCGACGTGCTGATCGCCCTCGCCGGAGCCGGCGGGGGAGCGGCCTCCGGGATGGTGATGGCGGCCACCGACTTCGCCACCCTGTCACTCGCGGGCGGAGTGATCGCCCTCCTCCTGATCCCGGTTCTCTTCGGCACGAGAGAAGCACGTAGCGCGGCGACAGATCACCGATGATCGGCCGTCCGTGCCGCCGGTGGACTCTTACATACGCAACCCGGTCAGATCGGCCGGCCGAGGTCGATGACGGACTGGAGAACGTTCAGGTCGCGTCGTCCTCCCCGCGTGTCCCGAGCGTCGGGAGGCCGCGGGGGACCCGGGCCAGATTGGAGAGGTCCTCGTCGCCGAAGCCGGCGTCGACCAGGCGCTCCTCCAGCGAGGCGATCAGGTCGGTGACGGGGAGGGCCACGTCCAGCTCGGCCGCCTCGGCCAGTGCGATGCGCAGGTCCTTGAGGTGGAGCGCCACGCGGAAGCCCAGCGGGTACTCGTCGCGGACGACGTTCTGGCTGCGGTTCTCCAGCACCCATGACTGGGCGGCGCCGCCCGAGAGAGCCCGGACGAGGTCGTCCATCGGGAGGCCCTCCCGCTCACCGAGGACGAGCGCCTCCGCCAGCGCGGCGTATGTCCCGGCGACGAGAACCTGGTTAACGGCCTTGGCCGCCTGCCCGGCACCGGGGCCACCGAGGTGCGTGATGGATGCACAGAAGGCCTCGAGGGCAGGGCCGGCCGTGGTGACGTCCGCGACGGTGCCGCCGACGAAGGCACTGAGCGTGCCGTTCTTCGCGCCCTCCGATCCTCCGGAGACCGGGGCGTCGACGGCGCCGACCTCGCGTTCGGCGAGTTCGGCCGCGATGCGTCGCGTCACGGCGGGCGCGATCGTCGAGCAGTCCACGAGGACCGAGCCGGGACGCATCCGCTCCGCGGCGCCGTCACGACCGAGGACGACCTGCTCGACGTCCGGTGAGTCCGCCACACAGGTGAAGACGAGATCCGCCCCGGCGGCCGCCTCGGCCGGAGTGGCCGCGCGGGTGGCACCGAGCCCCACGAGGGCGTCGGTCCGGGACGAGGTGCGGTTGTGGACGACGAGTCCGTGACCCGCCTCAAGCAGGTGGAGGGCCATCGAGTGGCCCATTGTTCCCAGTCCGATCCAGGCGATGCGCATGCGGGGCATCGTAGCGATGGGCGGGAGGCGATCGTCCGCGATCGGCCGGCCGGGTCGGGCGTCCCGCCGACGCGAACGCCCGACACAGATGTCGTCATCGCCGTCCCGACCGGTAGGGCACCGCGCGACCGAGATCACCCACCACGACCTGTGTGGATGCGAAGGGAACCATCGCGGGCAGACGATGGGCGAGCACCGTAGCGTTTCCATCCGTGCCGCACGGGCACACTCGGCGCGCCGGCGGTCGGAGCCGGACGAACGCACGAGGGGACTCCGAAGGAGAGCGATGAGCACAGGTCAGGGGCAGGCGACGCGCGCGATTCACGGGGGCACGTGGAAGGACCCGCACGGGTCTCCGCATCTGCCGACCTACACCACGACGACGTTCGGTTTCGAGAGCACCGAGGCGCTCCTGGACGTGGTCGACGGACGCACGCCCGGTGCCCTGTACACGCGCTACGGCCTCAACCCGACGATCCTCGCGCTGGAGGAGACCATGGCCTCCATCGAGGGCGCGGAGGCCGCGCTGGCGTTCTGCTCGGGAATGGCCGCAGAGTCGGCGCTCTTCATCGAGCACGGCCGCTCGGGCGTGGTCTGCCTCGGTGACGCGTACGGCGGCACCCTCGAACTCCTCGCCGACCAGCTTCCGCTCCTCGGCATCGAGACGACGTTCCTCCTGGGGCAGGAGCTGGACCGGATCGAGGCCGCCCTGGAGGCCGGTGCCGGACTGGTCTTCTTCGAGACCCCCACCAACCCGACCCTCGAGGTCTTCGACATCGCTGCGATCGCCGAACTGGCCCATCGCCACGGTGCCCTCGTGGCGATCGACAACACCTTCGCGTCACCGGTGAACCAGCGTCCGCTCGAGCTCGGCGCGGACCTCGTCGTCTACTCGGCGACCAAGTACCTCGGCGGTCATTCGGACCTGACCGCCGGGTTCGTCCTCGGCTCCGCCGAGCGCGTCACGCCGGTGTGGAACTGGCGGAAGAACCTGGGCAGCACCATCGCCCCCGAGACGGCTGCGCTCCTCTCACGGAGCCTCCGCACGCTGAGTGTCCGGATCGCGGCGCAGAACGCCTCCGCACAGGCCGTCGCGGAGGCGATGGAGGCGCATCCGCGTGTCCGGCGCGTCCTCTACCCGGGGCTCGCGTCGTTCCCCGGCCACGCGGTCGCCGCGCGTCAGATGGACGGCTTCGGCGGCATGCTCACCATCGAGCTCGACGCGGACATGGCGGCCACGTCGCGCGTGGCCGAGGCGCTCACGCTCTTCGTCCTCGCCGCCAGCCTGGGCGGAGCCGAGTCCCTGGTGACCCAGCCGGTGACCACCACCCACCACGGCCTCAGCGTGGAGGAGCGGGAGCGGCGCGGCATCACCGACGCGATGATCCGCCTGTCGATCGGTCTGGAGGACACCGACGACCTGATCGCCGACCTGACCCAGGCGCTGGCGGTCCTCGAGCGCTGAAGAACGGTCGACGTCAAGTCTGGTGTCAGGCACTTAACGTGCACGGCGGATTTCGCCCGGGCGACCCCGGGATGCGTCAGGCCTGGTGCCTCGCTCCTGACGTGAGCCGGCTGTCTCGTCGAGGAGGCCTACGACGAATGCGGTGCGGCCGACGCCACGTCGACCAGAAGCAGATGGAGCAGGTCGGCGGGAAAGCGCTCGTCCCGGTCGATGCTCGCGCGGACGGTGCTGAGACCGGCGGCGATCCGCTCCAGCGCCGGGCCCGCGTCGCCGGGGTCGGGGTCGCGGCAGACGGCCGCCGCCAGCTCCAGTGCTTCGTTCACGCCCGCTCGGGATCCATGGATCGCGGATGACAGCGCGTGGTACAGCAGGGGGTAGAGACGCGCCAGGGCTCCGGGCACCGCGACCGCGCGCGGCCGGATGGGCGCCGTGACCGGTGCGGGTGCCTCGCCGGCGAGTACGGCCTCGATGGTGCCGGACAGCATCGCGGTGAGCACGTCGTCATCGGCGCCGCTGGATCGCGCCACGCGAAGCAGCATGTAGAGGGCGAAGATCGGCCGGCCGTAGGGCGGGTCGGACGCGAAGACGATGCGCTCCGGAGGGACCCGGGCGAGGAGCTCGGCCAGGTCGACGGGTGAGAGCACCGACGTGTCGAAGAGCGCGCAGGGGTGATCGCGCAGGCCGGTGGCGAACACCGCCTGATCCGCGATGCCCGCATGCGCCAGGATGAGCGGCGCGGGGTGCTTCAGGGCGAGCTCGCAGAGGTGCTCTGCGATGGGCGCCATGCCACGCCCGGCGTGGATGAGCACCGGTACGCCGGCCTCGTCGGCACGCCGGAAGATGTCCTCCAGCGCGCCGTGGGTGAAGTCGAAGTGCTGTGCGCGGGGATGGAGTTTCACACCCCGGGCGCCACGCTCCAGGCAGCGTTCGAGCTCCGGGATCGGATCGTCACCGGGATCGAGCCGGCAGAACGGGATCAGCCGGTCGGGGTGTTCGGCGGCCCATGCGAGCACCCGGTCGTTCGGGATCCGGTAGGAGGGGGCGCGCTCCGGATCGTGGAGGGGGAAGACGCATCCGCCCGCCACGTCGACCCGGTCGAACATCGCGAGAAGACGGTCGGACCGCAGCGACATGCCGTCCTCGTCGTCGCCGAGGTGTGTGTGGGCGTCCCAGATGCGGGCGCCCGACGGACGGAGGTCGGAGATCTCGTCGATGTACGGCTGGAGGCGGTCGGCCATGCGGGCGAGCGTAACAGCCATCCCGCGGCGGATACCCCACGGGGATGGTGCTCTGCAGCGGCATCCATCCCCGTGGGTCCGCGACGCGGATCACCGTGAAACGCTCTGTTCCGTCCTCACTGAGTGACCGGCAGTGGGAGCGATTCCACCTCCCCCAGATGGGGGAGGCGCCGCGTCCACGCCGGCTCCCGCCAGGCCCGCTCTCCGAGGAGCCGGAGGGCGGCGGGGAGCATGACGCCGCGGACGATCGTGGCGTCGATGGCGATGGCCAGCGCGAGTCCGATGCCCATCTGCTTCATGTCGATGGTCGACAGGAACGCGAACATCGAGAACGCCCCGATCATGATCACCGCGGCACTGGTGACGACGGACGCCGTGCGGCGGATGCCGATCTCGATCGCCTCCGACGGAGTGGCTCCGGCCGCGATGGCCTCCCGGATCCGCGACAGGACGAACACGTGGTAGTCCATCGAGAGCCCGAAGAGCACGACGAAGAGGAACAGCGGCAGCCAGGCCACGATCGACCCGGTCGTCGCGATGCCGATGGCCCCGTCGAACCAGTGGTGCTGGAAGACGATGACGAGGAGCCCGTACGCCACGCCCACCGACAGGAGGTTCAGGAGCGCCGTCATCGCGGCCAACCATGGGCTGCGGAACGCGAGGATCATGAGGATTATCGTCAGTGTGATGACGAAGCCCATGATGAGTGGCAGGCGCTGGCCGATGAGGGCCGTGAAGTCGTGCGAGCCGGCGGCGTCGCCCGTGACGTAGACGTCGGCGACCCGTCCCACGGTGGCCGGGATGATCAGCTCGCGCAGCGCCGCCAGCGACTGGGTCGCCCCTGGTGCGGTGTCGTCGCCCAGGTACGGGACGTCGAGATACATCGCCCGCCCGTCGGGTGAGACCCGAGGGGCCGGGGTCCAGTCCGGGGCGATGCCCGGCGTGCCGCGCAGTTCGGCCACCATCGCGTCCACGGCCTCCTGCACGTCGGGCCGCTCGACGCCGGTGGGGGAGCCGATGGCGATCCGGTGGACGCCGCCCTCGGCGGGGAAGGCCTCCTGAAGCGCGTCCATCGTGCGCATCTCCGGGATCGAGCGGGGCAGGTCCTGGAGGTCGGGCAGCTTCGTCGTCATCCCGAGCACCGGTGCGGCGACGGCGAGCATCAGTCCGCCGACGACGGCGACCGTGACGCCCGGGCGGCGGGTCGCGCCACGCACGACGGCGCCCCAGAGCCGGTTGTCGCCGTGCGTCTCGCGGCGGTGGCGTGCCAGCCACGGGACACGGAGGGTGTCGACCCGGTCGCCCAAGAGGACGAGGACCGCGGGAAGGGCGATCATCGACCCCAGGAGCGCGGTGCCGACGGCCACCATGCAGCCGACGCCCATGGACGTGAAGGTCGGGTCGCCCGCGAAGAGCATCCCGGCGACGGCGATGATCACGGTGAGGCCGGAGATCACGACGGCACGGCCCGAGGTGGCCGAGGCCGCCAGGACGGCGTCGCGTGTGTCTCGCCCCTCGTAGCGTTCGTTCCGTGCGCGGCGCACGATGAAGAGCGCGTAGTCGACGCCGACGGCCAGACCGATGATGAGCATGACGCTGCCGGTGGTCTCATCCCATGCCACGAGCGGGCTGAGGGCGGCGGTGATTCCGAAGGCCGCGACCAGAGACGTGAGGGCCAGCGCCAGCGGGATGAGCGCCGCGACCACCGCTCCGAAGACGAGGATGAGGATCAGGAGGGTCAGCGGGATGGAGAGCACCTCGGCCCGCTGGAAGTCGCTCCCGTACATCTGCCCGATCGCGCGGTTGAGCGATCCGTCGCCGACCTGTTCGATCGAGAGTCCCGGTGTCGTATCCGCGGCACGGGCGGTGGCCGTGATCATCGGCTCCACCCGGTCCTCCGCCGTGTTGGGATCTCCGGCGATGTCCCAGCTCATGAGCGCGGCGCGCTCGTCGGCGGAGACGACCGTTTCGGCGGTGAGGTTCTCCACCGCCGGCGCGGATCCCAGTTCCCGGGTGATCGCCGCGGCCGCAGTCGCGCGGTCCTCGGCGGTGAGCGGTCCACCGTCGGTGCGGCGGATAAGGGCGTGCTCCGTGGCGGGGGTGTCGGGGAACCCGGCGTCGTGGAGCAGCCGCTCGGCCCGTCCGGAATCGCCGGGTGCGGACCGGCTGTCGGTGCTGCGGGTCCCAACGAGGCCGCCGGCCACGACGGCGGCGGCGACGATGACGACCCAGGTGACGATGGCCCACACCGGATGGGCGACGCTCCAC
>CAYSVH010000025.1:0-15506 GCA_964434425.1 uncultured Bifidobacteriaceae bacterium
CGGTCGAGCAGATCTTCGTCACCGGCAACACCGGCATCGACGCGCTCATGTGGGCGTCGGGGCTGGACATGACCTACCACGACCCGCGCCTGCAGGCGCTCTATGAGAGCGACCACCGGATCGTGGTCGTCACGGCGCACCGCCGCGAGAACTGGGGCGCGGGCCTCGAGGGCATCGCCGAGGGCGTCGCCGGACTGGCCGCCCTCGACCCGGACGTCCACTACGTCCTGCCGGTCCACCCGAACCCGCAGGTCAAGGAGGTGCTCGCCCGCCGGCTGTCCGGCCTGGACAACGTGCTGCTCATCGAGCCCCTGGGGTACGCGACGTTCGCGAAGCTCCTGGGCCGCTGCCACCTGGTCCTCACCGACTCCGGCGGCATCCAGGAGGAGGCGCCCTCGCTGGGCAAGCCCGTCCTGGTGATGCGGGAGAGCACCGAGCGCACCGAGGGCGTCTCGGCCGGCACCCTGCGCCTCGTCGGCACCGACCCCGCGCGCATCGTCGAGGAGGGCCGGCGCCTGCTGGAGGACCCGGTCGCCTACGCGGGCATGTCGCAGGCCGAGAACCCGTACGGCGACGGCCGGGCCGCCGAGCGGATCGTGGCCGCCCTGGAGCACATCCTCATCGGAGGCCCGGCGCCCGCGCCGTTCGGTCCAGGCTACGACCGGGCCGTGGTCGGCCGGGCCGCCGGACCGCAGTTCTCAACGCTCACCGGTGTGCAGCGGCCCACCGCACCGCCCCACGGCGTGCCGACCGTCCCCGACGACGCCCCGGTGTGATCGGTCTCTTCGACGGCCTCCCGGCCGGCTGGCAGGTCTACTTCACCGTCGCCCTGGTGGTGGTGCTGGTCATGCTCGCGTGGACCACGCTGCTGTTCGTCCGCTCGGCCCGGCAGCTGGCGATGAGCCGCAGCGCCGACACCGACGCCTTCGTGTGGGTCTTCCTCGTCCCGGCCCTCAACGAGGAGCGCACGATCGCCGACAGCGTGTCGCGGCTCTTGGCCCTCCCGATCAACCGGCGCCTCATCGTGGTGATCGACGACGGGTCCACCGACGACACTCCGCGGATCCTCGCCGGCTTCGACCACCCCGACCTCCTGGTCATCCGCCGCGATCACCCCGACGCCCAGCGCGGGAAGGCCGCGGCGCTCAACCAGGCGTACCGGCTGCTCACCTACGACCTGACCATGGCGGAGCGCGAGGACACGATGGTGACCGTGGTGGACGCCGACGGCCGGCTGGCCGCGGACGCCCCGGCCCGCGCCGCCACCCACTTCGCCGATCCCCGGGTGGGAGGGGTCCAGTCGCAGGTGCGGATCTACAACCGCTCGCGGTTCTTCACCTGGATGCAGGACATCGAGTTCGGCGTCTACGGGCGGCTGTTCCAGGCCGGCCGCAACGGCTGGGGCACCGCCGGGATGGGCGGCAACGGGCAGTTCAACCGCCTGGCGGCCCTCGACGCCATCGCCGACGACGAGGGGCCGTGGCAGGACCGGCTGACCGAGGACCAGGACCTGGGCCTGCGCCTGCTGGCCGCCGGCTGGCACGGCCGTCAGGAACTGGTCGGCGCGGTCGACCAGCAGGGCCTGCCACGGCTGCGTCCGCTGCTTCGCCAGCGCACCCGGTGGTCGCAGGGCAACCTGCAGTCAATGGACCTCCTCCGTGATGTCTGGCGCTCACCGTTCCCGCTACTGGCCCGGCTGGAGCTCTTCGCCTACCTGCTCATGCCGGTGTGGCAGGGCATCGTCGGGGTCGCCTTCATCGCCGCCGTGATCCTGGCCGCCTTCGGTGGCGTGCCGCTGTGGGGAGACGGCCCCACCTGGGAGCTGGGCGTCATCTACCTGCTCGGCTTCGGCGGGACGGTCATGGGCTGCATCGCCGCCCGGCGCGGCATGGGATGGCTGGGTCCGCTCCGCGGGTTCCTCGTCGGCCACGTCTATGCGTTCTACTCGCTGCTGCTCTGGCCGGTCCTGGTCCGCTCGCTCCTCCGCCACCTCACGCGGCGCGAGGGCTGGGCGAAGACGGCGCGCGAGCCGGTGGGAGAGGGGATGACCACGGCCGGGGTGCCGAGCGCCTGACCGGTCCGGTGGGGGCCGCGACCGAAGCCCGGTTACGGGGCCGGTCGTGTGGTCGCGTCGGTTCGCACCTCCTGGGAGATCCCGGGCTCCTGACGACGAGGGCCGCCGCCCGATCCTCACAAGCGGTCGGAGCGTCCGTTCCACGAGGCGCGTGAACAGCCGGTGCGCGTCTGGTGGCGAAACCCCTCGGCCTCTTGCGCGTCCACGTCGCCTGCGCAACGCTCGCCGCGTACAGATACCGAAGAACGGAAGGAACGACAGCATGGCAACAGTGTCTGCCGGAGTTTTCGTCGAGCGTGCCATCGCATGGGTGCGGTCCGCCTACCCCGACGGGGTCCCCACCGCCGACCGCATGGGGCTCATCCGCGTGCTGAACGAACGCCTCACCCAGGACGAGATGGACGCCCTGACCGCGGTCCTGCCGGACGTCATCGGCTATGGCCCGGTGGCCGAGAGCGCCGATGCGAAGGACCTGCGCGCGAGGTTCGCCGCCAACGTCACGCCCATCGATCGCTACCGCGTCGCGGGACGACTCGCCGCGGGAGGCTGGCCGCTCGCCGACATCGCGTAGCGCACCTCGGCGCGGCACCTGCGCCGACCGAGGAGAACGTCACGCCCGGGGCAGGTACCGCGATGGTGGGGGAGACGGCGTGCGTCTCGGTGCCTGACCCGCAGCGTGACCGGTGTTCCCGGTGCCGCTGCTGCCGGCGCACGGACTAGCATGCGGCCATGGCATCGACCGACGCGGTCATCGAGTCCGACGGCGAGGACACCCCGAACGCCGGGGACGAGGCGTTCGAACGCATGATGCGCCGGCTCGAGGCGGTCGGCGTGCTCACCGAATCGCGCCGGATGGAGGGCGTCGCGGAGCAGTCCATGCTCCGCACCCTGGCCACCCCCGACCGGCCGCTCCGCCACCCCGAGGATTTCCCCCGTGCGCATCGCGGGCTGGCCCGGGGATTCGAGGCCATCATCGTCAACGGCACCGAACCGCCGACCCTCTCACCGCGCCTCGGGCCGCTCCGTCCCCTCTTCACCACGCTCGTGGGCCTGGTGTCCACGGCCCTCATCCGCAGCCAGACCCGAGCGCTCCTCAACACCATCCGGCGGATGTACGCGCTGCGGGAGGCCAACTCCGAGTGGGGCAGCCCCGAGCACCGCATGCTGACCGGGGCGCGCACGCAGCTGCAGACCCTGTCCGAGGATGTCAACGGAGGCCGGTTCGGGCTTCCGCTGTTCCTTCTCAGCGGTGCCTTCCTGTCGGGCCTCATCAGCGCCTCACGGACGCTGCTCGATCCGGTGCTCCACGACCGGCTGCTCTCGGCAGTCCTGGTCATGGTCGTCGTCATCCTGCTGGTCCTGGTCGCCGGCATCGTGCTTCTGGGGACGTCCATCGCCCGCATGCGCATCCGCCTCGCGCTCAAGGCACCGATCGACACCCTGTACCGCACCATCGGATCGACGGGGAGGCAACCGCGCGACCGCTGCTACACGGTCGCCTTCGTGGCGCTCGTGCTGTTCGTGTTCGCGGCGATCGCCATCCCCAGCGGTGTGTACCTGCTACTGCATCGTTGACCCGACGCTCGCGAACGCGAACGGCTCCGCCTCCACCATCTCGACGGTGACGTCCCCGGCGCGGCCCTGCTTCGTCATCGCGGCCACATCCAGCCGACGGCTCTTCGCACCCTCGCTGAAATCGATGTTCTTCATCTGGATCCAGAAGACGCCCGGTGACTGCGCGGAGTCGAAGAAGTAGACGAGGCCCTTCTGGTCGGAGACCGTGCGCCAGATGGTGGACGAGATGTTCGGCTGGTCCGGGGTGGTGATGCCGTAGGGCACCGAGACGTTGCGGATGACGCTGAAGACGCCGGCCACGGCCGTGTACTGGTCCTCCACCTGCGGGATGGCGTTGACGTAGAACCGGGCCCGGGCGAAGCGGTCCGCCGCGCGGTTGGTGCCGGGGAGCATCACGGTCCCGCCGATCTCCTCCCAGTACTTCGCGATGGCCAGCTGCTCCTCGAACACCGGTGAGTTGGTCATCACCTGGTAGTCGGGGCTGTGGTGGATGACGAGCCTGCCGTCGATGTACTCGAAGATCGCGCTGTCGCCCGTCGCGTCGGAGAGCGAGAGGTGGACCGTCGCGAGCCGGTCCTGGTCCGGCATCGCGTCCGTGACCACCACGAACTCCTCCTTGGCGAACTCCTCCACCGCCTCAGCGACCGTGGCGAAGTTGTCGAGGGCGTACTGGGGCCACGCCGACAGCGCCAGGACCGGGCGCCCGTCGTCGATCGACGGATACGAGGACTCCACGAGCCAGAGCACGTTGGCCACGAGCCCGGCCTCGTTCATGCCGTCGGTGGTCGCGATGTCGTAACCGCTCGCGATGACGCTTCCGTAGCGTGACGTCCAGGTGATGGACCGGTCACCCGCGGCGCCGTCGCGTTCGAGTCCGCGCGGGAACACCCAGAGACTGGTGGGAAGCTCCGACTTCCAGTCCATCGTCCGCGTGGTGATCACTCGGCCACCGTCGCCCTTGTAGACAAGTCTCGTGCACATCGTCGGGACCTCGATTCGGTTCTCGGAGCGGTGTCCACTCCGTGTTGCCAACGCATGTCACGGCAACTATATGTGCGTCCCTGTCCGCTGGATAGTCGTCGGCCGCGGATGAGCGTGCCTGCCGTGCGTGCAGGGGGCGGGCCGTCGGATGAGATGGGCCTGTCGTGCGTTCGTGGCGGGGAGGAGCGCCGGTGCTCCCTCGGCTGCGCGGTCGGAGAACGGCCTGCTCGCGGACGGAAGTCGCGACGTTCGATCCAGCGGCCGGATGAGTCGCCATGGGGGACCGGATTGGGTCTCGGCCTCGTCGGGTACATCGGTTTCAGGGGGTGTGGTGTCTCCCCCTAGCTACTCGTACAAGTAATTGGTTAGTGGCGTGCTTGCCGGCCCTCAGCGAGTCCTCAGTTCCCAGAGCGCGAGTGCCGCGGCCGATGCCACGTTCAGGGAACTCACTCCGGCGGCCATCGGGATCCGGACCCGCACGTCGGCCAGATCGCGGGTGGTCTGGCCGAGGCCGTCGCCCTCAGTGCCGAGGACGAGGGCGATGCGGTCGGGCGGGTCCGCAGCGAACCGGTCGATGGGGACGGAGTCGTCGGACAGTTCGAGCGCGACAACGGTGAACCCCGCCTCGCGCACGCTCGCGACGCCGGCGGGCCACGGCGTGATGCGGGTCCACGGCACCTGGAAGACGGTGCCCATCGAGACACGGATCGAACGACGGTAGAGCGGGTCGGCACAGTGCGGGGTGACGAGCACGGCGTCGGCGCCGAGGGCGGCGACGGAGCGGATGATGGCGCCCACGTTGGTGTGGCCGGTGAGGTCCTCCAGGATGACGATGCGGCGGGCGCCGTCGATGACGGCGGCGAGGTCGGGGAGAGGCGGCCGGTGCATGCTGGCGATCGCGCCGCGGTGCACGTCGTAGCCGGTGATCCGCTCCATGAGCGCGTCGGGGGCGACGTAGAGCGGGGCGTCGCCGATCGGGAGATCGCGGCAGTCGGGCAGGCGCGACTCGCTCACCAGCATCGCGCGCGGTCTGTGGCCGGCGTCGAGGGCGCGCCCGATGACCACCGCGCCCTCGGCGAGGTAGAGCCCGCGCTCGGTCTCCAGCTTCTTGCGGAGGTTCAGGTCCTTGAGCCGGATGAAGTCGTCGAGGCGGGGATCGGAGGGGTCGTCGACGCGGGTGATGCGGGGATCGGGCATGGAGGGATGGTATGGGTGTCGGAGATGCTGTCGCGGCGCGCCGCCGGGTTGTCCGGTCGCGGAGGCATGGCGACGGGAGGGACGGGGGAGGCACGGTGGAACGGCGAGGCGTTGCGGAAGACTCACAGTCTGTCGCGCATCCTGTGCGGGTCCGCGTCGTACGGTGGGGTCGTGGAACACCATCGAAGGGAGGCAGGACCGTGTGGAGGAGACGACGGGCTGGGATCGTCATCCGGACGGGGCCGTCGATGAACGGCTCTCGGTTCCCGTGTCATTCGGTCGGCGGCTGCATTTTCGGTGGCGCTACGATCGGCGAGGCCGTCTGGTCGACTACGCCGTTGTCCTCACCGGGGTCGATGAGGGCGAGATCGTCCGGGCGGATATGGCCCACGGGATCCCGGAGATCCACCGGAGGGGCGGCGTCGCGCGTGCGACCGGACGCGCGATCCGAACGCATGCCGACGTGCAGCATGCGTTCGCCCGTGACTCGGATGTTGTCGCGGAGTACGCTGAACGTCACCCCGACGTTCAGTAGAGCAGTCGGTCGAGTTACCGCGCGAGGTGGTGGAGATGGCTGTCAACGCACCAAACGATGTCCGCAGAGCGGTACGGCTCTTCGAGGAACCGTGGTTCCGTAACAGCCTTGCGGGGCGCAACAGAGATGGCGAGCGCGTCCTCATCGCCGCCGACAACGACACGCCGCTCGGCGAGGTGCTGGATGCCATTGCGCGCGAGGGAGATGCGGGCAACCTCGTCGTCTTTCACGATGGCGCGGTGACGATTCTCGTACTGGAGAGATTCGATCCCGACGCGGCCCACGTCGTCCGCGACAGGATCGCAATCGATGAGGACGGCACGGTCGCGACGCTGATCGACGTCTGCAGGTCCGCGGCGGGCGGCGGCGATGTCCGATTGACGGTCGGGTACAACGGGTCCTGTCAGGGGATACGGGTCGCGGGCTTCCAGCACGAGGCCGTCGCAGCCTGAGTCTCCGGATGAGCGGACCATGCGGTCCGGTGGATCCCGCGCAGACGGCCCGCATCGTCACAAGCGGGTGTCATGCGGTCACCCCTCATACGTCCAGCACGTGATCCAGGGCACGCGCCACGGCGGGACGCAGGGTGGCGACGTGCGCGACCACGGCCGAGAGGGCGATGGCCGGCTCGCGCAGCGGGCGGGCCACCAGGGACGGCAGCACGGCGGCGCGTGACCACGCGTGGGCGATGATCGAGACGCCCTGCTGTGCCTCCAATGCCGCGGCCAGCGCGCCGGGCGCGACATCCACCTCGATGAACGTCGGCGTGAAGCCGAGCCGCTGGCAGGCCAGGGTGAGCGTGTCGACGAGACCCGGGTGGCCGTCGGACTCCCAGGTGAGGATGGAATGGTCGCGCAGTTGCGTCAGTGTGACATGATCGTCGGCGGCCAGGGGATGGTCGCGGTGCACGAGGACGTCGGGGGTGTCCATGAAGAGCGGGCGGGCGATCACCCCGTCCCCGTAGACCGGTGCGTAGATGACGGCGGCATCCACCATCCCGTCGCGCAGCCGGGCCACCGCCTCGGCCCCGAGCATCGGGTAGATGTCGATCTGCCAGCCGGGCAGTGCACCGCGCAGGCCGTCGATCAGCGCTTTGATCGGTGGGTGGCGCTGCATCTGGATGCGGGGTACGGCCAGGCACACCGTGCGGTCCTCGCTGGCGACGCGGATGGCGCGCACGGCGCGGTCCACGGACCGGAGGGCGGGGGCGACGGTGTTGACGAGTTCCGCGCCGGCGGGTGTCAGCTGCACGGGGCGCACGCTGCGATCGACGAGCGTCACACCCAGATCGGACTCGAGGCGCGCGATCTGCTGACTGAGGCTCGGCTGGGGCCGCGAACGTCATCGTTGTCATCGGCGCCGGCGCGCCCTAGGACGTCCTCACGGTGATGCCCAGGCGAGTGGCCGCGCGCCCGAAGTGGCGCTCTTCCCCGAGGGCGACGAGCATCTGGAGGCGGGTCAGCTCGGACACGATGCGGCCGGATCGGCAGGCGGATGCATGATAGGTACAGCCTATCGAATGGGCGGCGTTGCCTATTGGACGCGAGCGGCGGGCGGGCGCATGATCCACGCAACTTTCCCCGTCCCCACCGGAGGCCATCGATGTCTGACAGTCCGTTCGATCTCACCGGCAAGACCGCCGTCGTCACCGGCGCGTCCGCCGGTCTCGGCATCCAGTTCGCCGAGGCACTTGCGCGTGCCGGCGCCAACGTCGTCCTCGCCGCTCGTCGGACCGAGCCCATGGAGGAGACCGCCAAACGGATCCGTGCGGCGGGTGGCAACGCCCTCGTGCATCAGACCGACGTCACCGACGAGGCCGCCGTCAACGGCCTTGTCGAGGCGACCGTCGCGGAGTTCGGCGGCCTGGACATCATGGTGGCCAACGCGGGCGCCATCCCGGAGGGCATCGCCATGCCCGAGAAGATGCCGGCCGACCTCTTCCGCCAGTCCATCGACATCAACCTGACCGGCACATACATCACCGCCGCGGCGGCCGCCCGTCAGATGCTCAGCACCGGCAGCGGATCCATCATCCTGATCTCGTCGGTCGCCGGTATGTCCGGTCACCACAACATCCCGATCGCCTACGCCACCTCCAAGGCGGCCACCACGCACATGGCCAAGTACCTGGCCGTCGCATGGGCGGACCGTGGCGTGCGCGTCAACGCCATCGGCCCGGGCTGGTTCCCCAGCGAGATGACCGACCAGGTGCTGGCCATCCCGCCGTTCCGTCAGCGCATCGAGGACCAGACCCCGCTCGGACGCCTCGGCGATCCCAAGGAGCTTCTCGGCGCCCTGCTCCTGCTCGCCTCCGACGCCGGCAGCTACATCACGGGCCAGACCATCATGGTGGACGGCGGCATGTCGGCCTCCATCGGTGCCAGCCCCTACCCGGACGAGCTGCACGCGCTGAACGCGCAGATCATGCCCCACGGCCTCGGCGAGCGGATCCACCCCGCCGGCTGAACGGAGCCCGCGTGCGCACTCCCTCCCGGCCGCCGGCACTGAGTAACGCCGCGGCTCGGGAGGGAGAGTGGTGACCGGCTCCGAGACCCCCGCCTGACCACGCGGCGGCGGAGTGACGGAAAGGTGGTGGACGACGTCGGCGCATCAGGGCGCGTCGAACGTCGTCCACCGGATCCGGGGTGGTGAAGGAGACCGTCGTTCCCCCTTGGCGGAGCGCGCCGGATCTGGTTGGTGCGGTGGGTGTGTTTCCGCGGAGCAGTGGCCGTGGAGCGCACCCGCACCGCACCCGCGGGGATGACGTCGACGGTCCACGCCACTTTCGTGTGCGTGTGTCGATTCGGTGTCAGACGTGCCGATTCTCATTCGATATGTCACATCGGTGTGAAGTCCGGGCGGATTCGCCGAGGTGGTCCGCTACGGTCGGTGGCGATGGGTGCTGACGCACCCGACCATCACGGACTGAGGGGGTCTATCGGTCGGACCGGTTCACGTAGTGAGCCCGTTGGCGGGCCTACCGTGATCCTTCCTCGCCGTCGTCGGCGCACCCGTGTGGCGCGTCGGTACTCGCTCGCATCAGCCGATCGGGGCCAACCTGAACACGGGGTGATCCCGATCGTCGGGGAGTTCGTCGAAGAGTGACTTCACGGCTCGGCCGGCCTTCGCCCGGTAGGCGACGATGATGTCGTGGCGCCCGTCGATCGGCGCCTCGATGGCGGTGTAGCGGAGTTCCCTGCCGTATCGGCCGAGTTCGCATTCCGGGGTGGCGCGCAGGTTCTTCACCCAATCGGTCTCGCCGCGTGGGCACACCAGGTACCGGACGCCGTCGATGTCGATCGGGATCACGGGGATGGACTGCGGAGTGCGGGAGCGCCGCTTGGTGACGGTCAGGCGTTCGGATCCACCGATCCCGAGGCGCATCGCGATGGGATTCATGAACCGGCGGACGACCAGGGGAGGACGGAGATACGGCACGTCGGGTTCAGCGCTCCGGGTCGTGGGCCATCGTCCCGTGATCCTATGGGAGGCCCGCGATACCCGGTCGGCGTGACGGCAGGGGCCCCCATGGTCTGATGGCATTCGCCGGCGCGGGCGCGCTGGCACGGGCGTGCGCCGGAAGTGGAGCATCCGATGGTGCGGGCGCGTACGGGTCGGGCGCCACCGGACTTGACCGGACCGTGAGCGTGGCCTACAGTAAGGCAAATGCCTAACTATTCTCCATCGCGTGGGGGTCTCGTCGAGGTCTTCAAGGCACTCGGCGACGGCACCCGCCTCGCGGTGGTGGAGCGACTCAGCATCGGACCGGCCTCCGCCGGCGAGCTGGCCACGCCGTTCGAGATGGCACTGCCCTCGTTCATGCAGCACCTCGGTGTGCTGGAACGAGCGGGAATCGTCAGCTCGCACAAGAGCGGACGCACCCGCGTCTACCAGCTGACCCTCGACGGGCTGGCAGCGGCGTCGGCGTGGCTCGCGGAGTTCCGCAGCCACTGGGAGCGGCGGCTCGACCGGCTGGAGGAGGTCCTCCGGGCATCAGAGAATCCACGTCCCACAGGAGACGACAATGGCTGACTACACGCCGGACCCCGACCTCGATCTGGTGCTGGAGCGCACCGTGCCCGTATCTCCCGAGAAGGTGTGGGCCGCGTGGACCGAGCCCGACCTGATCCTCCAGTGGTTCACCCCGGCGCCGTGGAAGACCGTCGACGTCGAGATCGACGTCCGGCGCGGCGGGCGTTTCCGCGTGACGATGGAGTCGCCGGAGGGGGAGAGGTTCCCCAACAACAGCGGCTGCTTCCTCGAGGTGGAGCCGAACCGCCTGCTCGTGTGGACGAGCGTGATGAGCGACGACTACCGGCCGGCCGCGCCCGAGAACGGGGCGGAGGATCTGCCGTTCAGCGCGCGGGTGGAACTGTCTCCCGATGGCGACGGCGGCACCCGCTACCGGGCGATCGCAATGCACGCCGACGAGGCGGGGCGGACACGCCACCAGGAGATGGGCTTCTCCGAGGGGTGGGGCGCGGCGCTCGACCAGCTCGTCGCGCTGATGGGCTGACGCCTCGCACAAGGGTCTGTCCACCGCCACGGCGGGGCATGGCGGCGCACTCGGCGGTGTCGACGGGGTGTTCGGGAATCCCGTCGTCTCGGGCGCTCGCCGGAGATGGGGCGACTTCGACGCTGCGGAGGTTGCGAGCGTGCAAGTCAATCGACTGACACCAAGCTTGTAGCGGAACGGAGTCCGAGCAAACCCCTTAATTTGCAGGATCTTTTCAAGCTGGGTTTCCGGCGCCAAGGGCGACGCGTGGGATGCGACGGCGTATCCCACGCGCCGGCTCCGCTCATGGCTGGTACCGCCCTTGAGGCACGCACACCTGGTCCTCGGCGCCCGGCTCGGTGGGGCGTCGCTCGTCCGCCGGAGATTTCTCCGAACGCAATACCACTAATTCAATATGGATTCGTGGTATTTTGGTCGCCGTCATGGATTCACCACCCCCGGGAGCCACCGTTTGAGCGCGCAGGACTGGAAGACTCGCCTCCTCGACGAGATGCCGACCGACCTCGCCAACGAGGTCGATCTCTTCGAGGCGCAGATCGAGCTTCGCAAGCAGGGCAAGATCGATGAACGCGTCTTCGCGGAGACGCGTCTTCGCCGTGGGGCCTACGGCCAGCGCTACGACAACGGCCACCGCCACGACGGCGAGACCAACCGGGCCATCGAGTACCCGACCGACCTCACCAAGGGGCCGGACACGCAGTGGGACGCCCCCGGCATGCTCCGCATCAAGATCCCGTTCGGAGGGGTCACGCCCCACCAGCTCGAGGTCATGGCGGACCTCGCGGAGGAGTACAGCGACGAGATCCTGCACGTCACCACGCGCCAGGACATCCAGCTGCACTTCATCCACATCGAGGACACGCCCACCATCATGCGGCGCCTCGCCGCGGTCAACATCACCACCCGCGAGGCCTGCGGCAACAGCGTCCGCAACGTCACCGCCTGCCACCTGGCCGGCGTCTGCCGCACCGAGACGTTCGACGTCACCCCGTACGCCGACGCCCTCATGCGCTTCCTGCTCGGCCACCCCGACACCGGCGACTTCGGCCGCAAGTTCAAGCCCGCCTTCTCCGGCTGCGCCGGCGAGGCGTGCGGCCTGGTGCGCATGCACGACTTCGGCGCCATCGCCAAGGTGAAGGACGGCAAGCGCGGATTCGAGATCTTCGTCGGCGGCGGCCTCGGCACGAGCCCCTACCAGGCGCACGTCCTCATGGACTTCTGCCCGGAGGAGGAACTCCTTCCGATCGTCCAGTCCGTGGCGCGCGTCTTCGGCCGCCTGGGCGAGAAGGCCAACCGCAACCGTGCCCGCATCAAGTTCCTCATCGCCAAGCTCGGCATCGACGAGTTCAAGCGACTGGTGTTCGAGGAGCGGGAGATCCTCCCGCACGACGACCGGTGGACGGCGTACCTCGACCGCATCGACGACTTCACCGAGACGGAGCCGGAGATCACGGACGTCCCGACGGTCGACGCGCCGCTCGAGGGCTTTGACGACTTCTCCCGGTCCAACGTCATCACGCAGCGCCAGGACGGCTACCGCGTCATCGAGATCGCCCTCCCGCTCGGTGACATGACCTCATGGCAGGCCCGTCAGCTGGCGGACGTCTGCCGTACGTTCGTCGGCGACTCCATGCGCTTCACCGTCGAGCAGAACGTCGTGCTGCGCTGGGTCCGCGAGGAGGACGTCGCCGCGGTGCACGCCGCCCTCGACACCATCGGCCTCTCGGCCCCCGGCGCCGGAACCATCCTCGACGTCGCCTCGTGCCCCGGCACCGACACCTGCAAGCTGGGCATCTCGTCCTCGCGCGGTCTCGCCGCCGAGCTTCGCGAGCGCCTCGCTGCCACCGCCTACGAGCTGGACGAGGCGGTCCGCGGCCTTCGCATCAAGGTCAGCGGCTGCTTCAACTCCTGCGGTCAGCACCACGTCGCGGACATCGGCTTCTTCGGCAACAGCCGCAAGGTGAACGGACACGCCGTGCCGCACTTCCAGGTGGTGCTCGGCGGCAAGTGGACCGACAACGCGGGCGCCTACGGCCTCGCCATCGGATCCGTCCCGTCCCGCCGCGTGCCGGACGTCGTCGACCGCATCACCAAGAGCTACGTCACCGACCGTGAGGACGGAGAGAGCTTCCAGGACTTCTGCGCGCGCATCGGCAAGAAACCGCTCGCCGAGATGCTCATCGCGGAGTTCAAGACGGTGCCGGCCTACGAGGAGGACCGCAGCTTCTACTCCGACTGGGGTGACCCGCGCGAGTTCTCCATGGGTGACTACGGGGTCGGCGAGTGCGCCGGCGAGGTCATCTCGCGCACCGACATGGACCTGTCGGCGGCCGAGTCCACCGTGTTCGACGCCACCGTGGCGCTCGAGGACGGGGACCTGGTCCGCGCGGACGAGCGCGCCTACGTGGGCATGCTGACCGCTGCGCGCGGCATCACCGCCCTCGAGGTGCCGAACCCGCCGCCGGCCGACGCCGAGATGGTCGATGTCTTCAAGGTACGGTTCATCGACACCGAGCTCTTCTTCGACCGGTTCATGGGCGGCAAGTTCGCCCGGCCGTTCTTCGAGCGTCACGAGAACGGACCGGTCTCCGAACCGCAGCAGGTCCGCGAACTCGTGGAGGACGCGCAGCTCTTCATCGACGCCGCCCACCAGTGCCAGATCCGAATCGCCGACCAACGGCGCGCCGCCCAGGTGGAGGTCACCGCATGAGGCTCCAACGCATCTCCGTCGTCATGCCGCTCGTGGATCCGTCCACGGACATCGACTCGGTCATCCCGGTCTTCCACCGGTGGATCAAGGAGCGCCGCCTCGAGGGGCTCCCCATCGACGTGGCGCGCTACGGCCACGTGCCGAACGGGCCCGGGATCATCCTGATCGGATTCGAGGGTGACGTCGCCATCGAGGAGACCACCGGCGTCCCCGCGCTCCGCTACACGCTGAAGCGTGCCGAGGACGGCGACGCGGCCCAGCACGTCGTGCTGGCGATCGGGCGCCTGCTCGAGGCCGCCGCGGAGCTCGAGAAGGACACCGACATCCGGGTGGACCGCTCGTCGGTCACGGTGCGCATCGCCGACAAGCTCAACGCGCCGAACACGGACGAGAACCGGCAGTCCTTCCAGGGCGAGGTCGTGAGTGCCGTCTCCTCGACGTTCGGGTTCACGACCCCCGACATCATCGGAGGCTCCACGGATCCGCGCGACGCGCTGAGCTGGACGATCCGGGAGAGCGTGACGGCCGCCGCGGCATAGGACGGGGGTGCATCACCGCGGGTTGAACGTGGTGTTACGGTCATAGCGGCATCTTGACGAGAATGGGGCGAAGATCTGGCGTCCGATGCCCCCTCGGCGATCGCGGTGCCGTGAAGCGTCGTGACGTGGTCATGGCGCGCGGGGGCGTTCGTCGATGCGCCGGTGAGGACACCGCGCCGAGCGGCCGGTGCCGGACGTCCACGGAGACTCAGGGGGCCCCGCATGAGTCCATCGGTAACCTGCCGCCTGTGACCACAACCGACGAAACGCTCGCCGCCGACATCGACGCCGTGTGCCGCCTGACCGGCTCGTTCACGCTCCGCTCCGGCCAGGTGAGCTCCGAATACTTCGACAAGTACCTCTTCGAGTCCGATCCCGCGCTCCTCGCGCGGGTCGCCCGGCAGATGGTCGACCTCCTCCCCGGGAACACGGAGCTCCTCGCCGGCCTCGAACTCGGCGGTGTGCCGATCGCGACGGCGCTGGCCTCCATCACCGGCATTCCGACCGTCTTCGTGCGCAAGGAGGCCAAGAAGTACGGAACGGCCAAGCTGGCCGAGGGCCCGCCCTTCGACGGGAAGCACATCACCGTCATCGAGGACGTCATCACAACGGGTGGGGCCGTCCGCGACGCCACGAAGGCGCTCCGCGAGGGCGGCGCACTTGTCGAGGTCGTGATCTGCGCGATCGATCGCTCGCCGGAGGGGGAGACCCCGCTCGCCGATTTGGGCCTTTCGATCCGGCCGGTCCTGACGAAGGCGGACCTGGACGCCGCACGGCAGGCGCACGCCGGCTGACCACTGGCCGGTCCGGCGCCTTTGCAGGCAGAGCGCGGCGCCGTGCAAGCTTGGTGTCAGTCGATTAACTTGCACGCTCGTTCGGGCGCGGATGTCGCGCGCAATGTGGGGTGATGCGTCCCGCCCAGTGAGAACCCCTCAGCATGAAGGGATCGTGGAGTCGCCCGACGTGCGTCGTCGTGCCATCCGGGGGCGCGGCCAGGGCCCGCGAGAGCATCAGGTCCGGGCGTCTCTTGGTCGGGTCTCTCGGGCGCCATCTGTTCAAACTTGGTGCCTGACACTCAACGGGAAGTGGCCCCGGTTTCGAGCTTGGAGAGGTGCCGTCTGACGGAGGTCCGTGCCCGTGCGGCGGGCCGTGCAAGTTAATCGACTGACACCAAGCTTGCACGCCCGGTTCTTCTCAAACGTGAAGTCGTCCCGGTTCCGGGCTCGGAGAGGTGTCGTCTTATGGACGTTCGTGCCCGTGCGGCGGGCCGTGCAAGTTAATCGACTGACACCAAGCTTGCACGCCCCGGTTCCGGCACGGAGGGACGTCGCGTCCTCGTGCTTCACGCGTAGGGTGTCCGGGTGGCCGCGGCGCATCCC
>CAYSVH010000026.1:0-15191 GCA_964434425.1 uncultured Bifidobacteriaceae bacterium
AACCATCCCGCCCCATACACCACGCGCACCCACCCACGGGAATACCCGAAGAGCCGAAACTCGTGGATCACCTCGATGAGCCCGCCCGCACCCACGTCGATGTCCGCTACGAGCAACCGGATCGCGCGTGCGACCTCCTCGCCTGGCGACGACTGGCGGCGCAGGGATGCTCGATCTTGGAAACCGACGCCACCGAGAGCCGTGGCACCCTGCATCTCATCCTCCGCCAGCGGACCGAGGACGCCGCCGACTTCTTCGCACGCGTCGAGGACCGTCTCCTGGACGTGGGCGACCACGACCTGCTCGTCGTCGTCGGACCCGCGCGACTGATGACGGAGCCCTCTGGCGTCTCCGGGCGACGGAGCCTGCTCCTCCCCACGCCCTCCTACACCGCGCCGCTGCGCTACGTCGCGCCCCTGCCCAAGGGCCTCAGTCGATACGGGGGCCGGCGTCGCCTGGCGTTGTGGGTGTTCGGCCGTGCCTCGTCTCGATGGACGGTGGTCGGATCGCACTCCCACACGAGGTTCGGCGCCGCCACCCGTCAGGCCATCGCCGCCGACGTCGCGACCTCCGTGTCCGATGCCGTCGATGTCGACGCACATGCCTTTCACTCCAGCGCGGTGCTCGAATCGCGGCGATTTCTCGGGCGGCCGACGCTCGACGCACCGGCGTCGCCCACGATGGTGCCCGGGGCGGAGCGGCTGGCAAGGGTCTGGGAGCTGGACCGGGGCGTGCTCCGCGGCGTCGACCTGATCGCAGCGGAGGCACGCCCGAGGACGATCGGCGTCACCGACGTCGGCGACCTGGGACGGGACATCCCGGGAACGCGTCTCTCCGACGAACACATCGGTCCGCCCGCCGCGGGCTCGGTCGATGTGATCGGACCGGACGAGGTCCGCGATCCCGCATCTATCGGCCGACGCGGCGTCGATCGGCTGACCCTCGAAGCGGTGGCCCCACATGCGCGACTGACCGAACCCGGGGACGTCATCTACGTTTCGACGGGCGGACCGGCGGCATGGATCGACCCGGTCGGCGGCCACCTCGTACAGGCCCCGGCGCGTATCTTCCGTTGCCGGGACACCGAGCGCGACGGGCGGCGGCTGGTCCCCGCCGTGGTCGCCGCCGACATCGGCACGCAGCCCGGCCGTGACCGCTCCACCTGGCGCCTGCGCCTCGTCCCCGTCGACCGGGTCGATACCCTCACCGAGATCACCCGGCGCATCGACGACCGGCGTCGGGAACTCCTCGATGAGATCGGCATCCTGGCCGATCTTCAATCCGAGCTGACCGACGGCCTATCGGCCGGCTCTCTGGCCGCGACCATCACCTCACCCACGGCAGACCCCCACCCGAAGGCGGCGCAGTGACACCTCCATCACCGACACCCCCGGCTCCGTCGACGCCGAAGGAGCTGAAGGACACGCTCTGGAAAGCGGCCGACAAGCTGCGCGGCTCCATGGACGCCAGCCAGTACAAGGACGTGGTCCTGGGCCTGGTCTTTCTGAAGTACGTCTCGGACGCCTTCTCCGAGCGACGGGACGCCATCCGCGCCGAGCTCGCCGGCGAGGACGAGGCGTACGTCAAGCAGACCCTGGAGGAGCCTGACGAATACACCGGCAGCGGGGTGTTCTGGGTCCAGCCGGCTGCGCGCTGGGACTACATCGCCGCCAATGCGAAGGGTGTCGCCGCGTCCGCATCGGGCCATTCGCAGACGATCGGCGACCTGATCGATACGGCGATGCGCACGCTCGAGACGGACAACACCTCGTTGAAGAGCACGCTGCCGACAATGTATGGCCGCGACAACGTCGACCAGCGGCGCCTGGGCGAGCTGGTCGACCTGCTCAACTCGGCGCGCTTCAGCGGGCAGGGCGCCGCCAGGGCCCGTGACCTTCTGGGTGAGGTCTACGAGTACTTCCTCGACAAGTTCGCGAAGGCCGAGGGCAAACGGGGCGGCGAGTTCTACACGCCGCCGGTGCTGGTCCGCACCCTGGTCGAGATCCTCGAACCCCACCACGGCCGCGTCTATGACCCGTGCTGCGGATCGGCCGGCATGTTCGTGCAGGCCGAGAGGTTCATCGAACGACACAACGAGGACCCGACGAACATCGCGGTCTACGGCCAGGAGCTCAACGAGCGGACGTGGAAGATGGCGAAGATGAACCTGGCCATCCACGGCATCGACTCGCAGGGTCTCGGATCCGTGTGGCAGGACACCTTCGCCCGGGACCTCCACCCGGAGATGCGCGCCGACTTCGTGCTGGCCAATCCGCCGTTCAACATCAAGGACTGGGCCCGCTCGGAGGACGACCGGCGCTGGAAGTACGGCGTCCCACCCGCGCGCAATGCCAACTACGCGTGGATGCAGCACATCATCAGCAAGCTCGACGTGCAGGGTGAGGCCGCCGTCGTCATGGCCAACGGCACGATGGCCTCCAACACCGGGGGTGAGGGCGAGATCCGCAGGGCGATGCTGCAGGACGACATCGTGTCGTGCGTCATCGCAATGCCGCCCAACCTGTTCCGATCGGTGGCGATCCCGGTCTGCGTGTGGTTCTTCGCCCGCGACAAGGGAATCGGGACGCGCGGTTCGGTGGACCGGCGCGGCGAGGCGCTCTTCATCGACGCTCGCGAACTCGGTCACATGGTGGACCGTGTCGAGCGCACGTTCTCGGATGAGGACATCGAGCGCATCGCCAACACGTTTCGCACGTGGCGTGGCCGCGAGTCTGCCACCGGCGAGTACGAGGATGTGCCGGGCTTCTGCAGGAGCGCAGACCTGGAGGAGATTGAGGCCGCCGGCTGGGCGCTCACTCCCGGCCGGTATGTCGGAGTCGCCGAGGGCCCGGAGGATGACGAGCCGATCGACGAGAAGATCGCGCGGCTGACAAAGGAGTTGACCGAGGCACTCGATGAGTCGGCTCGGCTGGATCGCGTGGTGCGAGCACAGTTGCGGAGGTTGGGTTGACAGCCTCGACGGAAACGGTGCCCATCGGCGAGCTGTGTGAGAAGGTCGTGTCCGGAGGCACTCCCCGCCGTCGGAACCCGTCGTACTACGGCGGAAGAATTCCGTGGGTCAAGACGATGGACCTTAATGACGGACCGGTGACTTCCACGAACGAAACGCTCACTAAGTTGGGGCTCGCGGAGAGTTCGGCGAAGCTCCTGCCCGTCGGGAGCGTGTTGATCGCAATGTACGGCGGACCGCCCACGGGAGGAAGACTCGGATACTTGGAAGTTGAGGCCGCTTGTAACCAAGCAGCCTGTGGGCTAGTGCCTGATCCCTCTAAGGCCGATGACCGATGGGTCTTCTACGCCCTGCTTTACACCCGAGACAGGCTGACCCGTCTCGCTTCAGGCGCGGCCCAACAGAACTTGAATGTTTCAATGGTGCGAGAGCATCAGGTCCCTGTCCATTCACTTTCCCATCAGCGTGCAATCGCCGACGTCCTGAGGGCGCTGGACGACAAGATCGCCGTGAATCGACAGGTGCTGAGCACAGGTCTCGGCCTGATCGATGCAGCGTACGCGGCAGCAAGAAAGGCCCGTGGGCGAACGTCCATCGAGGACGTCGCAGTCCTTGGAGGCGGTGGAACACCATCGACGAAAGACGCGTCACTCTGGAACCACGAACACCATTGGGCAACGCCTAGTGACGTCACGGGGATGAACGGCCCGTGGCTGTTGGACACCGCGCGTCACATATCAGCGGCTGGCCTCAGAGCGATCACATCGAAGCTGTATCCAAGGCGAACGATTCTCATGACTTCGCGAGCGTCGATCGGCCACTGTGCCCTGGCTGCCGCACCGACCGCGGTCAATCAGGGGTTCATCGCCATACAGGCCAAAGAAGAAGCGCTTCAGACTTGGCTATTCGCGCAGATGCGAAGCCGGACTACCGAGTTTCTCGCTTGGGCGAACGGAGCAACTTTCCTAGAGCTGCCGAAAGGGATATTCAAGTCGCTCCCAGTCGATCTGCCGACGGAAGAAGCCCTTGGGTCATTCCGAGCCGCCTCCGATGGTGTCCTTGACCGTCTTGAAGCCGCACAAGCCGAGAACGACAGTCTTGCCGCTACTCGCGACGAACTCCTCCCACTCCTTATGAGCGGGAGGATCACCGTCAAGGACGCGGAGCGCCGTGTCGAAGACGAGGTCTGACATGGAGACGATGAACGAGTCCGCATGGGAGGACTGGGTCCTCGAGGTCCTCGCCGACTGGGACTGGACACCGTTGGCCGGACCTGCGGTGGCTCCCGGATCCGGCGAGCGCGAATCGTGGCACGACATCGTCCTTCGCGGCACTCTAACCGCCGCGCTGCGCGACCTCAACCCCGAAGTCCCCCAGGAGTATCTGCGGCAGGCGGCCGCCGAGGTGCTCTCCCCGCAGTCGCAGGACGCGATCACCGAGAACCACCGGCTCCACAGGGTCCTGGTCGATGGATACCGCGGCATCGCCTACATCGATGACGCGGGGCGTCAGGTCACACCGACGATTCGTTTCCTCTCCGCGGACCCGGCCGAGAATCGGTATCGCGCCGCCAACCAGATCACGATCCGCGACCGGGAGCATGAGCGACGATTCGACGTCGTCCTCTACATCAACGGGCTGCCGGTCGCGATCATCGAGCTGAAGAAGGCGGGATCGAAGGGCACCAGCGCGGAGGGCGCGTACAACCAGCTGCAGACCTACGTCCACGAGTTCCCGATCGCGTTCCGGTTCGCGGTTCTGGTCGTGGCCAGCGACGGCGTCACCGCACGCTACGGCACACCCTTCACCCCGTGGCACCACTTCGCGTCGTGGAACGTCGATGACGACGGGCACCTGGTCGGCCCGGACGACGTCGGGCAGGACGGCCGGCCGGTCACCGAACTCGGCCTCAACCTGGCGGGACTCTTCAACAACGAGCGCTTCGGTCAGCTGCTCCGCGACTTCGTCGCCTTCGACGAGGACGACGGCGGCCTCACCAAACGGATCGCCAAGCCTCACCAGTACTTCGCCGTCACCAAGGCCGTCGCCAGCACGGTTCAGGCGGTCGCGAGCGACGGCCGCGCCGGCGTCGTGTGGCACACGCAGGGATCCGGCAAGTCGATGGAGATGGAGCTCTACACCGCCAGGGTGATGCGCCACCCGCGGCTGGCCAACCCCACCATCGTGGTCATCACCGACCGCACCGAACTGGACACCCAGCTCTACGACGCGTTCCGGCGAAGCACCCTCCTTCCCGAATCGCCTCAACAGGTCGCGACGCGGGACGACCTGCGGCAGCAGCTGACCGACCGCCGTACCGGCGGCATCTACTTCACCACGCTCCAGAAGTTCGGCCTGTCCGCGGACGAGCGCTCATCCGGTGCCGACCATCCGATGCTGTCGGATCGACGCAACATCATCGTCATCGCCGACGAGGCGCACCGCAGCCACTACGACGCGATCGACGGCTACGCCGCGCACCTGAAGACCGCCCTCCCCAGCGCGACCCTGATCGCCTTCACCGGCACTCCCATCGCCGAGGGCGAGCGCGATACCCGCCGGGTCTTCGGCGACGACATCGACGTCTACGACCTGCACCGCGCCGTCGCCGACGGGGCCACCGTGCCGGTCTCGTTCGAGCCGCGGCTGATCAAGCTGAAGCGGGTCGCGGGTGTCGACGACGAGGACATCGACGACAGGGCCGAGGAGGCCCTCGGGTCCCTGGACGAGGCCGACCGGGATCGCCTGCAGCGCAGCGTCGCCGTCCTCGACACGGTGTACGGCGCGCCCGAGCGCCTGCGGGAACTGGCCCACGACTTCGTCAGACACTGGGAAACACGACGCGACGTCATGAGGCCCTTCATCGGCGTCCCCGGCAAGGCCATGATCGTCTGCGCCACCCGCGCCATCGCGGCGCGCCTGTATGAGGAGATCATCGCTCTCCGCCCGGACTGGCACGACGACGCCGACGACAAGGGGCGGATCAAGGTCGTCTACACGGCATCGCCGTCGGATCCCGCGGAGCTCAAGAAGCACATGCGCCGGCCCAGTGCCACGGCGGCGATCAAGGCGCGGGTCAAGGATGCGGACGACGAACTCGAGATCATCATCGTCAAGGACATGATGCTGACCGGGTTCGACGCCCCCGCGCTCCACACGCTCTACCTCGACCGCCCCCTGAAGGGCGCGCTGCTGATGCAGACGCTCGCCCGCGTCAACCGCACCTACCGGGGCAAACAGGACGGCTTGCTGGTGGCCTACGCCCCTCTCGCCGACAACCTGGCCAGGGCCCTGTCCGAGTTCACACGCGACGCCGAGGCGACCGGCGAGCGGGTGGGACGCTCGGCCCAAGAGGCTGCTGAGATCGTCCACGACCTGCTGGACCAGCTGAGAGACCTGGTCGGAGATGAGTGGAAGACGACGTACAACGCGGACGGGAAGACCGGGTGGATCACGGCCGTGCAGTCGGTGGTCAACCGTCTGCGGTCCCCCCTCACGCCGGGCAACACGGACCCCGACGATCCCGACGTGCGGCCGCTGGCCGATGCCTTCCGGAGCCTCGCGGGCAAGCTGGCCCGCGCCTGGGCGCTGGCGGTCGGCGTCCCGGAGATGGAGACGGTCCGGCCCGAGGTGCGGTTCTTCGAGGAGGTCCGCACGTGGATGGCCAAGCTGGACGCCCAGGATCGCATCTCACGCGGCGAGCCGCTGCCCGACGACATCCGGCGCCTTCTGGGCGACATCATCGTCACATCCGCGGAATCCACCGGTGTCATCGACATCTACGAGGCGGCGGGGCTGCAGCGCCCGCGGCTCGACGCGCTCACACCGGCCTGGCAGGCCGACGCCTCCACACCGAACAAGGCCCAGCTCGCGATCGAGGCGCTCAAGGCGAGCCTGCTGGAGGAGTCCGCCGCGCTCACCCGCGGCAACGAGGTCCGGCGCAAGCTCTTCTCCGAACGGATCAACGATCTGATGGCCCGCTACACCAACCAGCAGCTCACGGCGGCCGAGGTCATCGCCGAGCTGGTGGAGATGGCCAAGGACGTCGTCGCCGAGGCCGACCGCGGCGCGCGGTTCGACCCGCCGCTGGAGGCGGACGAGCTGGCGTTCTACGACGTGGTGACGCAGAACGAGTCGGCCGTCGACGTGATGGGCGACGACGTGCTGGCCCAGATCGCCCGCGACCTCGTGGCCACCATGCGTCGTGACACCCGCACCGACTGGACGGTGCGCGAGGACGTGAAGGCCAAGCTGCGCGCCGGCATCAAGCGCCTGCTGCGGAAATACGGATACCCACCCGACCAGCAGCCTGCCGCGATCGCCCAGGTGATGCAGCAGATGGAGGCGCTGGCGCCGCGTTATGCGGAGGAGGGCATGTCGCGGTGACGAAACATGCGCTGGTTATGCACGTACGCCCATCACGCTTCTGTGTCGTGCGAAACGCCGTGTCCTCCTGTGCATGGGCGCGTGGCGCTCGGCCGCACAGGGACACAGAGCCGTTCTCCTCCCCCCTTCGGGGGCTGGAGGCCCGGCTCGACTGCACGTTGCGGGCCGTGGCGCCACGTGTGCTGCGCGCGCCGACCGACACGAGCGTCTCTGGCCTCGAGGGCAGTCTGCGCCCAATGGGATACTTCACCGACGACACGAAGGAACGGGTGGAATGAGCAACTTCTGGGACACCATCGCACGGAGCACCGTGCGCGAGCTGGCAAAGGCGGCGGGCCTGCGGGTCTCGAGCAAGAACGCCGTCGCCGACCTCACCGAGACCTACGGACCGACACCCGACCAGGACTTCGTCAACGAGTTCTGGTTCGTGCTCCGCGATGGCTGGCTCACCCGTGACGCTCCGAGCCGAGAGGCCCTCGTGGCCAGAATGCGTGCACTCGAACGCGGCAACATGTCCATCGGCGTCGCGAGTCGTGCTGGCCAGATCAAGTATCTGCGCACCCTGAGACGCGGACCCGGTCTCAACGAGGCGGTACTCGAAGTGTTCCTCGAGGCGGGTGCGGAGGCGCGCATCGTCGAGCGCTCCTACATCGAGCCGCCCGCGAACGCCGAGGAGCAGAGGGAGCGCTTCCTGACGGCGATTCGTGACCAGTGGCTTGCGATCGGGGCCGACACGATCGAGAGCTTCGAGCGAGCGGTGTTCGATACCGTCGTTGCGACGATGGAGCCGCTCACTGTTCCAATCGACGATCCCGCCGGCACGGCCGCCCGCGTCACCGCAACGGTCATGCTGGCATTCATCGACCCGGAGGTCCTGCAGCCGGAGACGACGGAGCTACAGGACTACCAGCACGTCATCGTCGAGCGCCTCGCCGACCGTATCCCGGACCTCGACGCCGTCGAGCAGATCATCGACTCCTTCGCCTGCGCGATCGAAATGGCGTTCGCCGACAGAACGGCGACGCTCGACTTTCTGATTGAGTGGGCGGCGGCCGTATTCATGGCCAACCTGGCGTACCCCGGCACCGACGACGCCCCTGAAGGAATCACCGGCACGATAGCGGAGGCGCAGTCGCGCTTCTACGACGAAGAGGGGGCTCCCGGCGCACCGGGTAGGCACCCGGCGACGCAGGAGGATTTGGACTTCGATGAGCTACTCATCGAGCTGATGGAGGGCATGCCGAACTGCACCGCGCCAACTCAGCTCGAGAACGGCGCACTCGCGTGGAGAGCCTACTTCGGTTCAGCGATCGTCAACGTGTTCCGCGACCCGCCAGCGAACCCGGCTCCACCCCTTATTCGGTTCACCTCGCCGCTGATCGCCGACGTCGAACTCTCGCAGGAACTGCTTATGACGATCAACGCGCTCAACGCAGACGAGAATATCCTCAAGTTCTATTGGGATGAGGACACCGTGTGGCTTGAGCAGGAGTTCCATGCGGATCTTTTCCGTCACCGGCTGTTCTTCTTCAGCCTGCAGATCTTCGGCGGTGCCGCGGACCACTTCGACACGCGATTCCGGGACAGTTTCGGCGGCACGATGGCCAGCGATGACCAGAAGGCCGAGTTCGATGTTTAGCGGCCGCAAGTCGAGGGCGCTCAAAGCGTTCCGTGACGAGCTGATCTCGCTGGTCGAAGGTGTTTCGCAGTCGGTCGTCACCGTCCGGCTGACGACGTCGACGCTCGGTAGCGAAACCGGATCCGGTTGGTTCGTGCAACCAGACATTGTAGTGACTAACCATCATGTGGTCGACGGCCCCAGCCCAAAGGTTCGGCTGCGACTCAAGGGCGGCAGGGTCATACCCGGAGAGATTGTCGGCAGCGATCCCGACACCGATTTGGCCGTCATCCGCTGCGATCCGACGGGGGCCGAACCACTCGAACTGCGGGTTCAGCGCGCACGTCTGGGCGAGTTGTGTTTCGCATTCGGCAGCCCGCTCGGCGAGTACACGGAGTCGGTCACGTTCGGCATCGTCAGCGGCCTGGACAGGCGCTCGCAAGAACTGCATGAAGGCAAGTCGATCGAGAACCTCCTGCAGACCGATGCCGAGATCAACTATGGCAACTCGGGCGGACCGCTCGTCGACCTCGACGGATCCGTCATGGGTGTGAACGTGGAGCTCAATCCCAAGGGGCGCGCGATAGGTTTCGCCATTCCCGCGGAAACGGTGAGATCGATCGTGCCTGAGCTACTCGAACACGGCTCGATCCTGCGTCCGCGCCTCGGTGTCTCGGTTGAAGTCATCGACCATCTCGCTGACGGCGTCGAGTGTGAGCGACTACGCGTGTCCGGGTCGCCCGACGGTCACCCGCTAAAACGGGGCGACGTCCTGCTCTCCGTCGCCGGGAAGCCCATCGCGACGCGGGGTGATCTCTTCGACGTGATGCGCCGCCCCCTCGCCGGAAGGGACACGACGATCGAGATCGAGCGGTCCGGCACGCGCGAACAGGTCGCCTTCACACCAGAGACGTAGTCGGTCGCCGGTCCTCAGGCCGTCTGGAGAACCGGGCGGAAGGCAAAGAGGCGGCGGCCTCCGCCGAGCCACCGCGGGCCTCACCTGCCGACAACGTCGCACACCGCGGGGCGACGTTCGAACTCCCTACTCCTCGTCCTCGTTCTCCGAGCCCATGACGTCCACCACGACTCCCTCCGTATCGAGCACGGCGACGAACTCACGGGGGGATCGAACCGTCGCCATCGGGGGAAACGATGCACTCCCGCGAAGCGTCGACCCGTCTCTGAGAGCCAGTTTGAGCGAGTACGACACGAGGTAGTCATCGTCCCATCCCGGCGCCCGTTCAATCTCAACGACACCGCCATCTTCGATGTCCTCAAACGTCTTGTGACTTGTGGAGCTGGTTATCGTCCCCGCGGACATCACGCTGGACACCTCGAGCCGCGTGATCGCGGCACCGCTGCCATTCACGAACACGACTGCGTGGTCATCGTTGATCGGATCGGGCCCATATGCCCGAAGAACGAGATGACCGATAGCACGTGTCTGCTTTCCGATGAACGTGGCCGTCGATTCGGTCGAGAAGATCTGCTTCCTCCCCCTCGCGTTCAGGGCGAGTTGGATGCACTGCCCCTGCTTCATAGCGTGTGGCGGAGGGTCGGCTTCGATCCCGACAGCGAAGAAGGCACGTGCGATCCGGGCGCGTTCGGTAGCCCCGAGTGTCGCCATTCCGAAGAGCCCGAGCACCGTGTCGACCCGACGACCTGGCTCCTTCGACCCGGCATGCTCATCGATCTCCGTCGCGAGACGCCGTGCGGTCTCGTAGTCCGACTCCCACGTCTCGCGACGCTGACCGTCACCGCTCCCTTTGATCGCGGATACGAAGGCGCGGATCTCATCCGGTTCCGCATCCCCCGGCAGGATGAAAACGTCCTTCGGTGGGTGAGCCTCCTCTGCCTTACCCCCTCGGCGCCCGGCATGTTCTCGCTCACCGTCTGGCGGTCGATCCGTCTCCTGGGAGCCAGACGAAAGGAACACCTCGAGGACCGCCTCGGCCAGCGCGGGCGAGCGCCGAACAGTCTTGAGGTACTTGATCTGGCCGGCCCGGGTCCGGGCCTTGATCTCCGTTCGACCACGTCCGAGGGCTCGTAGCTTGGCGACAACGGCCTCACGGTCGGCCGGGGACCGGGTGAGCCATCCATCGCGAAGGACCAGCCACATCTCATCGATGAACGCGACCGTCGGCAGAGGACCGTACGTCGCGGCCAGATCCTCGACGGCGGCTGCGCCTGATGTTCGTAGCCCGGCCGCTCGAGCAACGTCGTGCAGTGTGCTGCTGGGGAGCGAGTCCCAAAAGGTCGGCACTGTCCAATCCTCCGGAAACCGAGATGGCTTCCGGCAGACTATCCACTCTCCGCATCGGCGACGAGGTCGAATCTTTCGGCTTCCCATCTCCGGCTCACCGTCGTATCGGCCAGCGGGTTACCGCGGTCCTGGCCGACTAGGATCCGCACACACGAAGGTCGGACGAGACGGCCAGCATGGGCTCGACCTCCGGCGCGAAAGGAAGGATCGCTTTGGGGCTCACCGAGAGGTTCGACGACGCGCTGGTCTGGGCGTCAGAGCTGCACCGCTCCCAGACGCGCAAGGGCTCGGACACCCCGTACGTGTCGCACCTGCTGGCCGTCGCCGGACTCGTGATCGAGCACGGGGGCGACGAGGATCAGGCGATCGCTGCGCTGCTCCACGATGCCATCGAGGACACCGACGCCACCGAGGCGGATATCACCTCCCGCTTCGGCCAGCGGGTGGCGGGCATCGTCGCAGCGTGCTCCGACACCGACGTGCAACCCAAGCCACCGTGGTTGGCACGCAAGCGGGACTACATCGCCCATCTGGAGACGACGCCGGGGGACGTGCTGCTGGTGTCGCTGGCCGACAAGGTCCACAACGCCCGCACGATCGCCACCGACCACGCGCGGGTCGGTGATGACTACTTCGACGTGTTCACAGGCGGCGCCATGGGTTCACGCTGGTACTACCGGCGTCTGGCCGACGTGTACGAGGCCCGTGCCGATGAGCTCCCCTCCGAGCAGGTCGACGACCGATCCCGGCCCGGCGGGCGTGGCCTGCTTGACGAGTACCTCCGCGCGCTCGCCCGATTCGGCGCCACAGCGGAGGCAGCCGAGGCATTCGATGAGGAGAACAGCGAGCCCGCCGGAGACGTCGCCGGCAGTTGACCATGGCTGTGGCCGTGCGTGAACCACCCACCGGCCTACATCCCATCCGCTTCGGGCCCTTCGCTCCTCGACAGACAACGGCGCCCGTCATACGTCGGACCTCGCGGACGACCCGGATCATCCGACCCAGCGCTCTGCGTACACTCGGCGGCCCTCGTCGCACATCTCGGGTCCGGTTCCCTGAGGCCGATGAGATGACCACGGAAAGTCAACGAAAGGTCAACGTCTATGGCGAGAGTAGTGTCGATCCCGGGTTCGGTCCACACGGTCAAGGTGCGCAATCCGTGGGCGGTCGCATTGCTGCCGTTCATCACGTTCGGGATCTACGGCATCGTGTGGTGGTACCGGATCAACAAGGAACTCAAGCTGTACGGAGAGGCCCGCGGGTACGACCTCGGGCGTAACCCCACGAACTCGCTGGTCGCGATCTTCCCGGGGTTCATCCTCATCATCCCGCCGATCATCAGCTACTGGCGCGGCACGCAGCGTGTCATGGGCGCCGCCCGCGTAGCGGGACGTCCGCCCGCGAACGGATGGATCGCGCTAATCCTCTACATCGTGATCTCACCCGCCTATTGCGGCTACCTGCAGAGCAGCCTGAACTCCGTGTGGCTGGCCGAGGCAGACTCCGCATACGGCCGGGGACCGGAGATCATCGGCGGCACCACGCCGAACGCATTGCCCCGAGGCACATAGTCGGACCGACCGGGAACGGCCCCGGCCCCCGGGCGTTCATATACCCATAGGGGTATCATGGCCAGCGTCTGCAACCTGACCAAGGACCTCCGATGACTGTCGATCGCGCCGTCATGATCTTCGCCGGACTTGTCGTGCTCGTCTCCGCCCTGCTCGTCGCCACCGTCTCCACCTGGTGGCTCATCCTCACGGCGTTCGTGGGCCTCAACCTGATCCAGTCCGCGTTCACCGGCTTCTGCCCCGCGGCGATCGTATTCCGGAAGATGGGCGTGAAGCCGGGCGTCGCCTTCCGGTGACACCGGCACCGCGAGCGGTGCGGGCGAGCCCACGGGCCCGGCCTCCCCACCGCTCGATGTCGCCGGTCAACCGATCGCGCGTGAGATCGCACGACCGGGACCGGCCGGGGGTCAGCCCAGGATGCCCTTGGCCGGATCGCCCGCCACCGAGGCCTCCAGCACGAGGATCGTGGGCGGCTCGGCGTTCAGCCGAGGTCGGCAGCAAGCCTCAGGCGGGCAATGGAGTCGGCAGCGTTAACGACTTCGAGCATCAGCTGCCGGTCTTTCTCGATAGCGGCCACGATGCCACGCAAGCGCTGGCGATCCTTCTTGCCCAACTCCTCGTCGTCGAAGTCGCTCGCCGTGATGAGACCGGTGAGCACGAGGAAGTCGCGCCGGTGGCGGCGTGGGTCGTGGTCTCCGGCGTTGGTGTGGGCAGCGGCCTTGACGACCAGTGCACCAACGAGGTTGGGGCGACGGACGAACCCCTCCCTGCCATCGACGGTGACGGCGAGGATCTCGCTTCGCTGAAGCGCCTGCGTGCCGCCCTGGGTCGAGAGGGTGGGGCTGCCCGTCGCTCCCCTGCGTTCCTTGGCTCGTTCCCCGATGCCTTCGGGCAGCAGCACGTCGATGGACGCCTTGCCACGCGTCCACCGATGCTGACGCCCCTCCGCTGAGATGCCCGCCGAACGGAAACCGAGATCTTCCAACGCCTGGGTGAAGGTGTTCAGGATTGTCGGGTTGGCGCGAACGTCGATGACAGTGTCGGCGTCGTTGGTCGGCCGGGTCTGCTGCACGGATAGGTGTCAACTGATCTGGCTTGCCCCGGGTGGGTGGGCCGGGAAGGATGTGCACCATGCCGAAGCCCTATCCGCAGGAGTTCCGTGAGGATGTTGTGCGTGTGGCCCGTGACCGTGAGCCGGGTGTGACGCTCGAGCAGGTCGCCCATGATTTCGGTGTTCACCCAGTGACGCTGAGCAAGTGGCTGCGCCGCGCCGCCGTCGACGAAGGCGCCCGATCGGGGGTGACGCGCGCGGAGTCCGAGGAGCTGCGTACGCTTCGCAAGCGCAACCGTCTGCTCGAGCAGGAGAACGAGGTGTTGCGCCGCGCCGCGGCGTACCTGTCACAGGCGAATCTGCCGGGAAAAGGCTCTACCCGCTCGTGAACGAGCTCGCCGCCGACGGTATCCCCGTCACGGTGACGTGCCGGGTACTGAAGCTCGCCCGCCAACCGTACTACCGGTGGCGCAGGGAGCCGGTCAGCCACGCTGAGCTGGCGCGTGCGTACCGGGCTGATGCCCTGTTCGATGCGCACCGAGATGACCCGCAGTTCGGGTACCGGCTTCTCGCCGACGAAGCCCGGGTTTCCGGTGAGCCGATGGCCGACCGCACCGCGTGGCGGATCTGCAGCGACCATCGGCTGTGGAGCAGCTTCGGCAAGAAGAAGCGGAAAGGCAAAACGCCGGGACCCCCGGTCCACGATGACCTGGTCAACCGCGTCTTCACCGCCCAAGCCCCGGACCATCTGTGGTTCACCGACATCACCGAACACCCGACGATGGAAGGCACGTTGTACCTGTGTGCCGTTAAGGACGCGTGCTCCGGCAGGATCATCGGGTACTCCATCAGCGACCGCATGAAAGCGCAGATCGCTGTTGATGCGATCACCAGTGCCGCCCAACGCCGCGGCGAGGTCGCGGGGTGCATCGTCCACTCAGACCGAGGATCGCAATTCCGATCCCGGAAAGCTCAGCGCGCGTTGAGTCGCCTCGGCCTGGTCGGGTCAATGGGCCGCGCCGGCGCAGCCGCCGACAACGCCTCAATGGAATCGTTCTTCAGCCTTCTCCAGAAGAACGTCCTCAACACCCGGACCTGGACGACACGAGACGAACTGCGCATCGCGATCGTCACCTGGATCGAACGCACCTACAACCGCCGACGCCGACAGACCCGCCTCGGCCGGTTGACCCCCATCGAATACGAGACCATCATGACCCCGTCCACTGCACTCGCAGCGTGACTACAACCTGTCACCAAAACGTGCAGCAGACCCGGGTGTGTTCATGTGGTTTGGGTGGGTTGGGGGTTGAGGCTGCGGATTTCTCCGT
>CAYSVH010000027.1:0-14530 GCA_964434425.1 uncultured Bifidobacteriaceae bacterium
CCGCCGGTGTCCTGCATGTAGAGGATGCGGGACCCGTCGCGCGACCAGGCGAAATCACGCACGCCCCGGTCGGTGTCGTGAGTCACCTGCACCGCCTCGCCCCCGTCGACGTCGCTCACCCACACGTTGAGAGGGCCGCCCCCTTCGCCGGGCGCGAGCCAGGCGAGTCGCCTGGCGTCGGGCGAGACCCGCGCGGAGGCGCGCTCGGGATCGTCGAAGAAGTGCTCGAGCGGAATGAGAGGTGCGGTCATGGTCGCAATCTTGGCAGGCGTCGTCCGCCGACGGCCGTCAGAAGGGCGGCGTGACGTGTCGCCTATCCCACCCGTGGATGTCGGCGCGGCACGAACGGGACCATCGGGTTGGACCTCTGATGGCCGGGACTGCAGCAGGTTATGGGCTGTCGGGTACTTCCGTACCCTTGCGGCGCGGTTGCAGTATCTGGAGGATCGGAATCCTTGTAGGAATGATCGGGGGCGTTGTGGCAGAGCCATCCATGAGTAGGTATCTCGTCGCCCTCGGCGTGCCGGTTACTTGGCGTCGTGCCGTTGTGCGAGCACTGGGTCTCGCCCTCTTTATTATCGCGGTGACGCCCGCCGTCTCGGTCGCAGCGCCTGCGCTTCAGCTGCCCTATGCACAGGGTGCGTCGTGGTGGGCTAACGGTCCGCATTCCAGTGACGGTTCGACAGGTGCCCGAAACAGCGTGGACCTCGGTCCCGGTGGTTCCTCGCCCGCAACTGTGCTGGCGGCTGCGGGTGGTGTGGCGCGGGTCGAGTCCTGCAACGGGGGCAAGTACGTGACCATCGACCACGGGGGTGGATGGAGCACGCGCTATTGGCACCTGGGGTCTGTCCCGGCGGGTCTTAACGGTTCCACCGTCACACCTGGGTCGGTCATCGGCACGACCGCTCTCGTTTGCGACAATCCGACGGCCTTCTCGCACGTTCATTTCGGACTATTTCTTAATGGAGTCGCCACGCCTCTGGACGGGGTATCGATGGGTGGCTACACAATTCGCGCTGGTGTTAACCAGTACAGTGGGTCGTGGACGCGCAACAGCGACGGTGCGACGGTCCACACCACGGGTGCGGACGGATTGGCGCGCTGCTGTGTTACGAACAATCAGTCGACATCACCTCCGCTTCCTCCCGCCATGAGCATTGTCCAGTGGGACGGCGACACGAACGCACAGAGGGCGTCGTGGCTCGTGGGCCGTGACAACAGACGACGATGGGTACGAGATGTGAGGACGTACAACTGTCTGCGCGCCCGAGGCATCGTCGATAGGGGCCCACAGCCTGCTGCGGTGCTCAATCGGATTCCGGACCTGAACGGGGTGTGGGCGCAGTGTCCACCTGGCGACGCCAACTATGACGGCACCGTCAACATCATCGACCTCAGCATCATGGGGTCACAATGGCAGCGCAGCGGAGGTCTGACAGCGGACGCGAACTACGATGGAACGGTCAATATCATTGACCTGAGCATACTTGGCACGAACTACGGGACGTGGTGGCCATGAGCGCTGAGGGTGGCATCCGCCCGGACCGCCACGCGCGACGCATCGGCTCCGCCGGGTTCCTCGTGGTGGCTGTCGCCGTGATGGTCGGCGCCGGTATCGGTGGAGCGATGCTCCTCGAGGGCGATGGCCGATCGACAGCCGTTGATCAGGCCGTGGGCTTCTCCGTGAGCCCGGCTGACCTCACGGTGACATCGGGCCAGACGGTGACGGTCGAGATTCGTGCGAGAAGCGGTGGTGAGCCGGTCAACGCTGTTCAGGCTGATCTTCTGTACTCGAGTTTACTGCTGGACTACTCCGGAACGGTCATTGACGATGCATGGGACATCGTCGGGCCGATATCGGGCGAATCGGGACAGCTCAGGGTGCCGATCGCGTCGAGTGCGGTGAGATCCGGAGACTTTCCGGTCGCACGTGCGTCGTTCACCGCGAAGACCGCCGGACATGTGACGATCGGGATCGCGGACAGTTCGGCAATCGTCAGTGCTACGACAAATCGGGACCTCCTCGCGCCCCCGCCTGCACCGCCGTCGCCGACGGTTCCGGCCGAGACCCAGACGGTTCCGTCGGTCGACAAGGCACCGGCGATGCCGGGGACGGGACGGAAGATCGCCCTGTCGGTGACTCGTCTGCCGACCAGCCTGACGAGCGCGTCCAGACACGGCGTCCCGGTGCGGGTCAGTGCGAACCGGACTTCAACCGTTACCGTTCGGCTGATTGTGCCGCCCAAGACCGCACGTACCGTCCTCAGGGTTTCGACGTCGAAGCCGGTGGTGATCGGATCGGCCAGAACGAGCGTGACACGGGGTAAGGCCAAGCTGATGCGCGTCAAGCTCACGCCCAAGTGGCGAACGAGGGTGGCGAAGCTCAGAAGGTCGATAACCATCCAGGTCCGCACCTCGGTGGTCGCGCCGAATGCGGAAGGCACCACGATTCTCCGCACTCTTACACTGCGTCGCCCGTGACGAGAATGCACAGGGGACCGTTGGTCTGGTGTACGCGTCATGAGGCGCGGGATACGGGCCACCGTGACGGTGTGCGAGTGAGAGCGCCTAGTGCTGTCTCGGTGCTGAATCGCCCGGGCTTCGTGGAAAGGCTGAGTCGATGAGGAGCGCGGTATGACAACCGACAGTTGGACAGGAATGACCCGGTGGATGGCAGGGCCTGCTCTCGTGGGGGCCTTGGTGCTCCTTTGGGGTGGGGTCGCTGCCGAGGCCGCCACTCCGCTCGATGGCGCGGCGGTGCCGTCGATGTGCGGTCACCCGGCGGGGCGGCTGATTGACGGTTCGCTTCCTGGTGTTCCAGAGAACTTCGGGGGCGTGGCCATCAAGAAGGGGACGATACGCACGGGCGTTCTGAAAGGGCGGCCCGGCAAGGTGCGTGCCGTCGTCGGATGGTGTAGCCAAGGCGGGGTGAGCTGGCCGGAATGGCTGCTTGTCTATACGGCCACGTCGCCGCCCAAGCGGTTGGCAGCGGTGAACATCTACAACGTGACCCGAGGTGGGCGTGAGAGCATCGGAGGTCTGCGTTTCACTGGCGGTCGTCTGGTTGTCGATGTCGTAGCGATCGGGCAGAAGGATGATGCGGCTTGCTGCGGTACCGCGGATGCGCGGCTGACGTTCACTTGGAACGGGCGTCTGCGTCTCCGATCGAAGGTTGTTTTCTCAGAACGCGCGGCAGCCCAGAAGATCGTTGACGCAGTGAATAGCGGAGACCGACCGGCGGCGTTACGCTATGGGCGCAGCGAGGTGATAACTCAGCTGTTCCGGTACCGGGGAACAAGTCGCGCGAGCCTCGGCACGTGTTCGGGGTCGTTGTCGAGCGAGTGGTGGTGGGATTCATCCCAGGACAAGCACTTCACGAATGCGTCTCGTGTCTGTCTCGTCTCATTCCGCCGAAGGGTCGGCTCCACGACCGAGCTCACCCACGGAGCGGCTCTCGGCCTTCGTCGCGTCGGGTTCGGGCGCTGGAGATCGGAAGAGGCACTGATCCTCCGACTTAGCGGAGAAAGCATCAAAGCCCCATGAGACCGACCTCACCGTCATCCCGAGCGACGACGGAACCCGGTGTGTGAGGACCGACGATCACATTGTGGCGCGACGCGCAACTCATCGAACTTCGGGTCCGTCTGCAGGGACCGCCGGTAGGTGGCGGGAGTTGTATGTGGCGCAGACACCACGGGTACGTCCATACCCTCGTCCCATGCGATCACGTCCACGATAGTTCGCTCCGGGCGCGTCGAGGGGCACCGCTGACACGCCTGGATCCCGCGGGTCCCGTTACAACGAGGAGATGACCATGAATGTGCCTGGAGCACGTGTGGGGCCAAACCGGATCGGCCTGGTGCCGCTCCTTCTCGCGATCCTCGTGGGCCTTCTCGTGGTCGCCTCTCATGCGGACGCAGTCGCTCGCCGAATCGTGTTGCCGTCAGGCGGTGCCATTGTCGTTCCGGCGGGAGCACTGCCCACCGGTGGGCGCATCGTTGTGACACCCCTGGCGAAGAAGGGTCGAGTGGATGCCGCGGTCCGCGGCCGGCAGTACTCGATCCGGTTGCTCGGAGCCAAACGACTCCGCAAGCCCGTCAGAGTTGAAATCCCCTTCAATCCGGCTGACATCGATCGTAACGTCAATGCCGCTGACGTGATCAAGGTATCGATTTTCTCGCCCGAGACGGCGAAGTGGAGGGCGCTTCCGACTCGCGCAGACTATCGGCGCCGTGTCCTTGTTGGTTCACTGCGTGTACTGCCGGGTTCAGTGACCGGCGCACGCCAATCCAAGGGAATCGGCTGGCCTCGGGTCGCCGCGGTCGACCAGTTTCGCCAGGCCTTCCATCAGGTCATGGGCTCCCGACAGCCCGCACCGTCCTGCAGGGGCGTGACGCCACGATGGATCCAGGACTACTCGATCCATGTCTATGGCGCACCGGTGCTCACCTGTGGACAAAGCGATCTCCAGAACCCCAACGTCTTCGAGTACCGCATGGTGAACAATCGGTCGTACGGCATGTGGGTGTCGTTCTCGGTGCGGCCGGACTGGGCGTGGGAGAGGGAACTCGGCTTCGGCTCGTCCGCGTTCGCGGAGGCGCACGGCCGTTCCGGGATGTACTACCTCTCCGCCGGAGGGGAGCTCCGCGCGGGCTTCTCCGATCGGTCATGGCTGACGATGAGCATCAGATCCTCTCCAGCCTCCGAGACCTACATTGCCGAAATCGCAACCAAGTTCACGGAGACTGTCGGGCAGGCGAGCGGACACACCGGCATACAGAGTGTCGCCACACTTTCCGCCTGCAGGAATGATGCCGCGCACATCCTCTCCGGAAACCGTACGCGCCTTCAGAAGGTGCGTGACCTGCTGGGCCCTGTGGTGACGTGTGGTCTGAGCGTTGTCGATATCGATCCTGTGCTCAAGGGCAGGAAGGGCCTCAAACTGGTCCTTAGGGCGGCTGGAGCGGCACTCATGGGCCTCGATCTCAGCGCGTACGGGGGCGACGCGCTCGAGATGGCAACGGGCACATCGTGGTATCTGAGCGTAAGGGCATTCCGAACGCCGACTTCTCCGGCCACCCCGGCTCCCGCACCCACGCCGAGTCCCGCACCTCCGGCCCCCGCCCGTCGCGTCATCACGGTCGACAACCGCGTGACGAACGGCATGGGGATGCGGGAAGACCCGGCGCCTGCGCGCTTGACAACCCAACCCTGGATCCGCTGCACCTCACGCGGCTGCAACATCGCGGGCACCGAGCGCACGAGTGGCACGACGTTCGATGCGGCGGTGTGCCAGAGGTTCGGCGAGCGGACCACCAACGGCGACGACACCAGCGCGGCCGATGATGCGAATCCGCAGAGGTTCGAGTCGACCCGCTACTACGGCGTGCGGCTGACGAACGGCACCTTCGGCTACGTCAGCGAGGTGTGGATCAACGCCGCCCACCGCGGGGGGATGGGTCTTCCGGCGTGTTAGTGGACCTGCGAACGCTGAACCTTGTTGGATCCAGGTGTGGGCCAACCATGCGATTCGAGTGGGGCCGTCCAGGCACGCCGTCAACGATCCTCGCCGGGAAGGAAATCTGAGGAGACATGGAGGTTGAACTCAACGGACAACGGCGGCGGTTCGCCGCTCGAGCCACGGCGTATCTGACCGCCGCGGTGGTTGGCGCTCTCATCGGATGGGGGCAGACTTCCTTCGCGTCGGGCGCAAGTGTGGGCGGCTGCTCGGAGACGGGCGACACATGCATGACCCTCTCGGCCGCCGGGGGGATGCTCACTTTCAGTTCCGTCTATCCGGACCGGCTCGACTCCTCGACGAACCTCTGCATAACCAGCCCGACAGGGCGCCGCTGCTGGACGCGACCGCCGCGTCACATGGCGAACGGCGGCACCGAGTGGTCCGTTGTGATCCCGAGTCCGAGCCGAGGCTTCTGGTGGGTCGGCGACCTCGGTGAGCCCTTCGGTCTCTGGGTGGGCAATGTCAACCGGAGGGTCCCGGCTCCGAGAATCGCCGGAAGTCGCGGAGGACTGGCCGGGCCGGGAACAGTCCTCTACACGACATCCACGATCTGCAACAGGGCCGCCGGTGGCAGGACGTTCTTCGTGCATCTCACGGCCTACCGTGCGGGACGGCAGGCCTCGTCCCAGGGGATGCAGCTCGTCAGGCTGGTTCCCCGAGCCTGCCGTACCATCAGGGTCGAGCTACCCGAGTGGCTCGAAAAGAGCTACTCGACCAGTACGTCGTCGTATGTGGTCAGGGTTCTCGACACATCCACGGGACGTACAGCGGCTGTCACGCGGCGGCTTCAGACCCGCTCCGATGGCAGGCCTGGCCTCTTCTACAACGGGGCTCAGGTTGTGACGCCGCGAGTCATCGATTCGCGAAAGCTGATCGACGCCAGCGGCAACGCCCCGTTCACCGGCGGCTACTACCGTGCGCAGAACCTGAGCTGGCGCAATTGGGGGGCATCGACTGCGAGGGCCAGCGGCCTCATCACCTATTGCCCCGCCGGTGGAGGCTGCGTGACGCGTCCGGGACGCGTCGATCTGTCCGCACCGGGCGTCGACGGGTGCGGTGAGGGCCTGTACGTGTACCGTCGGCTGCGGTTCATCATGCCGGGCAGTTCCTCGCCGGTGACCGCCCCGCAGGACGGTGACTGTCGGTGAGTCTCGCGGGAGATGGGGCGGCATCCGTCCTACCGTTCTCCGTCTCGCTAGGAGGTGCCGATGGCAGCTCATCGGCCCGTTTGCGGCCGGCGGCCGACGAAGGTCGCGCGCCGACCGGACGGACCGTTCCAGCGGTCGGGCCGAGCGGTCTTCCGGTACGCGGATAACGGTGAGGCGGCTGTCCCGCTCTGCAAGTCTGGACGCTGACGTTACGGCTTGACGACGAATGATCTCTGCCATCTGGAGGTCTCGTTACCGCGAAAGCAGGAGTAAGGACAATCGCGCGTATGAGATGGATCAATCGGAGTCGTACGAAGCCGGCAATCTCGCTGGCCGCGGTCGCGATCGTGATGGCGGGGTGTGGTGGATCGGGCTCGATCGATGATCCGATCCAGTCCTACCTCCAGGGTGTCGAGCCGCAGATCCAGCGGCTCGCCAACTCCGCTGAGTTCACTCAGCGCGTCCTCGCCCGTGTGTCCACACCCGGGCAGCTTCCCGAATCACGGGCGCTCCTCGTTCGCCAGCTCGACCTCATCGACGAGGTCCGGACGACCGTGGCGGCACACCGCCCCGAGGACGCAGCGGCGCGTCCCGGCCACGTTCGCCTTACCAACGCCATGACGGCGCAGCGTCGCTACATGGTGCAGCTGACCCGTGGCATGGGCCAGAAGGAGGGGAAGGGCCTGCCGACACTCGAGTCGGCGGGGAAGCTCGGTGCGACGACGAAGCGCGCGTGGGCGAAGGTCTCCGCAGACGGTTCGGTCGCGGCGGAGGCGATCGCGTCGTCGGATTTGGCGGACGTGTCCGGGGTCCGGACCGCGCTCCGCACTGAGGCGACACAGGCCGCGGCGACCCGTCAGGCCGCCGCCCAACGTGCGGCCGCGCAGGCCGCAGCCGCGGAACGGCGACGTCAGGAGGTCGTACCGAGCGACGGTGGAGGCGGATATGCGCCTGCCACCCGTGCGGAGGCGCGTGCATTGACCGACCAGGCGTGGAGTCTCATCCAGAGCGGCCGTTACTCAGAGGCGGAACAGCTTTCGCAGCGTGCGGTCACGGCACTCTCCGGGACCGGGGACGGCTACGAGGGGAACGCCTACTACAACCTCGGGCTCAGCATCCTGCGTCAAGGGCGCTGCAGCGACGCCCTGTGGGCCCTCGGCCAATCAACCGGCGCGACCGGGACGGCGCAGCAGCAGCGTGTGCGACATGACACGTATGCGGAGGCGTTGCGGTGTGCGTGATCCGGCGATGCTGAAACGACCGGCCCGATTGTCCGAGCATCCACGCTCGGCATCGTCTGTCCGGCGATGGCCGATCGTTCTCCGGTAGCGCAGGCTGCCGCTCCGAGACGGCTCACCCACTGGTCGCCCGCCGTCCTATCGGGCGGGGTCTCAGTCAAGGCTCTCGGACGGGGCACACGTAGCCGCCTCGTACCCAGCCTGTGATCGATCGGGAACGATCCGCGGGGCTCGATGGGCCACCCCCCGGCCCAGGGTTCTTCGGCCATTTCCGCGGGTCGGTACATCCGGCAGTTCACGGGGAGTCGTCTGCCCGCGTTCCTCGGCGGTACCCTGCGATCCCCCTTGCTCTGCGGCACTCGGCCATGACCCACACGTCGGGCGAGGCGCCCCGAGAGGCGAGCGAACCCGGTGTGAAGCGGCACGGTACGCCGGCATGGAAAGACGCGGCACCGGCGCAAGCGGGACAGGCCGAATTTCCAGGAAGAAGCATCCCCGACGGGCGCCCCGGAACCCACGGGAACACCCGAAGAACCTGATTTCGACTCCACCCTCGAGCGCGCTACTTGGTGCATCTTTGTGAGGTATGGCCATAACCTTGCCGAGGGCGCAGGAAGAGAGAACTATTGCGTCAGGCTGTAGATAACGCGTCACAGGTGAACCACGTCGGAGGGAGTACCCATGATGTCGTGCCCGCGTTCCGGTGCGAGCGTCCCCCGTCGCTCATTGTTGGCGGCGACACTGGGTCTTGGACTCATCGCCATGCCATCGATTGCGTCGGCGGACGCGTGGACCGGGGATCACTGTGCATTCGCCGGTTGGTCCGCGCCGAACGCACAGGTGTGCGTGAAGGGTTATGTGGGTGGCAAGAACACAGGAAATCGGACGCAGTGGGTCGGTCAGGTCCGCGTTTTCACCCGGTACGCAGGCCTGACCTCGGCAGGTACGCGGGTCCTCGAGGGATGGGGGGACGGCTTCTACAAGAGCATCTCCTACCCGACCAGCAGCAGTCGCTATGTCGAGCGGAGCGTCACCTGGCAGGTGAACCGCTGGGTACGCTCCGGAACGAACGTCTGCGGAGCACGAACGTTCTTCTCTCTGTATCCCCGAGCCGTCACCTGTTTCAGCATCAGGGTGTGAGCGGATAGTGGTCAGAGGATGACCGCGGCGTGTGGGCCGGCTGCGTCAGTGGAACGCGGATCGATCGGGCCTCGCAAGGAGGGCGCAAGCGCTCATGCACAGGCCCGGAAAGTGTTCCAGCAAACTCGCCCGGCCACACGCCGGCTGTCGGCGGTTCGGTGCTACCGACGATTGTGGTCGGTGCCGGTGGCTCGAGTGCCCGATCTCGCGTCTGGGTACGCCCTTAGCAGTTGGCGCCGATCTCCACGGCAGGAGACGCCCTGCGTCCCGGGAAGTGCCATCGAATGTAGCGGTATGACCGCTCGTACCGATGGCCGCAGCCGTTTCTCCAGAGGTGGCCCAAGACCACGGTGCCGCGCTTGGTCGAGCAGGGGATGTACTCGATCACACAGTGGGTGATCCAGCCAGTGCCAACGGCCCGGGACGTCCCCCAGCCGCGCCAGGTGATGCGACGGGTGAGGTAGACGGTCTCGTCGAACGGCGGCGTACCGTGGGGAGTGGCGATCTTCGCCGCATCGATGCCATGCGGTTTGACGACGGTCCGCCCGTTGTAGAAGAGAACCGGCTGCTTGGCCGCACTCGCGACGGAAGGAATCGTGAGCACGAGACCGAGGACCAGGGCCACTAGCGCGTGGGAACCGGTACGTGAGGGGCGGCTCAGCGGAGTCCGCGTTGTCTTGCGTTGCATCGTCTACCTGTCCTCATCGTGCGGGTGGATTGTCGAGGTGTACGTCACGCCCGGCACGGCCACGATGCCGGGTCGGGTGTGAACGTCGGTCGAGCGTGGCTCGGCAGTCGCTCTGTTTCGGCCGTGGTGTCACGTATGCAGGGTGTCATCGTCGCCAGATGGTAGGAAGAGTATTCTGATAATGGTCGACACTCTCGGCTGATAGGTCTCTGCCGAGACATGCTCGAGCGCACGCACTCTTTCCTGCAGGTCATGATAAGGGTAATACAGTTCGCTCCGTGTCGTCTTTGGCGATCGCGCTTGGAACGCTGGTCGAATCGCTGCGGCGGGATAGGCGGCGCGAGCCGCGCACAGGCGTGTTGTCGCCGTCTACGTGATAGGAATACGAAAGATGGTGACCCCCGCTTTACGAATGAGAAAGCCGTAGCGACTTATCGCATTGGTGCATCGCATCCCCGTTGCTAATGAGGAGCATGTATAGAGACCTGAGCGTATGTGCTTGTTGTAGGGGAGTGGACGCGGCTTTACGGGGAAGGTCGCAAGACAAACAAGACCAACGCAAACCGTTGGACGCCCGCTCCGTTGGAGTGACACTATCCGTGGTGGGCGAATCGTCTGGCAAAGGACTGATTGTCGCGGTGAGGGAGCGGCGATCGAACATTGAATGTTTCCCGACGGCGATCGCACAAACGCTGGTCCGGCGATGGCGATCGAGGGGGCTATCGAGCCCAATACCAGGGTCGATAGCCCCCACTTCGCCACGTGCAGCATCAGAGGGAGTCTCTCCCGCCGAACTCCACGGCGGTGGACCACGATAGTTGTCATCGGGTTCGACTGACGTCTGCGGTTGCCTGAAACAATTTCACTGCTTTGCATCAGCGGATCCGTTCTGACGGTGAGTCGTATCGCGCTCGTCGGTGGCCTCTGAGGGATCGCCCGGGAAATGTGCGGCGTCGCAGCTGCTGGTTGGTGTCAGTTACGCTTGCCGCCGTCATGGACGCGACGGCGAAGGAAACACCGATGCCGTCGTCCCGACCCGGCGCCTCGTCTGCGGCACTTGGCGTAGTACGCCACGTGGTCGTCGCGGCGGCAACGTTACTCACATACCGACCCTCGGCGTCGAATCGGTCCGTCGCGTTCTCGATGCGGACTCGGCTGGACGCCGCGGCATGCGATGGGACCGCCTTGCCGCAGCGTTCTGGCCGAGGAACTCGATGATGTTCTGGCTGAGGCAGTCAGTGCGGTGCGGTGTGCCCCTGGCGCTGTGACGGCTCAGGTCTGGAATGGCAACACGGACCGAGAAGGATCGGCATTCCCCGCACGGCGTCCTCCGAGGTGTCGATCCGGGGTAGGAGCAACCGATGCAGATCAACGCCCATCGCTTCACCCGATGTCTTCTCTGCGGGTGGCGCCATGCGGAAGGTTTGGCACTGCCCAGCTCATCCGGCGAAACCGATCTGTGTGCCGACTCTCGTGTAGAGCCCATTCTGGAGTCAGGGTCACGGGTCGCCGGTCGCGTGGGGTGCCGTCCGGTGACCCTCTCGGTAGTTCTTCGGTGCCGACGGGCTAGGCTCCGTCCATGCCCGCTCCTGTCATCGTCTACTCGCCGGACCTGCTGCTGCGGCAGAAACTCGTCACCGGCATCGAGGCCATCGGCCGCGTTGCGGTGGGGGCGGCCAGCGAAACGCGCCTTCGTTCACGGCTCGCGAACGGTGCGGGTGCCCTGATCATCGAGATGGACGCCGACGGGGTCGACGCCGTCACACTCCTGTCCGAGCTTCGCACTGATCCGGCGACCGCGGGGTTGCCGATCGCCGGCTTCTGCGCCCACACCCGTGAGGACCTCATCCAGGACGCCCGCGCGGCGGGGGCCACCATGGTGGTCTCGCGCGGCGCGATCGTGCGGAAGCTCCCCGCCGTCGTCGAGGAACTCCTCGACGGGCCCGCGGGGGACGATCCTCCCGCCGCCGCCTGACCAATCCCGGCATTCCCGCTGGGGATAACCGGCGTTGGTCCGATAGCCTGATGGGATGAGCAACCGCCCCTCTCTCGAGACCATCACGCGCGACCGCATCCTCCTTCTGGACGGCGGTATGGGCACGATGATCCAGCGATATGAGCTGACGGAGGAGGACTTCCGCGCCGGGGATCTGGCCGAGCATCCGTCGCCGCTCAAGGGCAACATGGATCTCCTGGCGCTGACGCGCCCGGACGTGCTGGAGGAGATCCACGGCGAGTACTTCGCCGCCGGCGCCGACGTGGCGACCACCAACACCTTCAGCGCCACGACGATCGCCCAGTCCGACTACGGCACCGAGGCCTGGGTGACACGCATCAACCACGCCGCCGTGGCGTGCGCCCGCCGCGCCGCCGACGCGTGGACGGCGAAGGATCCCTCCAAGCCGCGCTTCGTCGCCGGTTCGGTGGGGCCGCTCAACCGGACGCTCTCCATCTCTCCGGACGTCGAGGATCCGGCCAAGCGCAGCGTCACGTTCGATCAGGTGCACGCCGCCTACTCTGAGCAGATCCGCGCGCTCATCGAGGCCGGCGTCGACTTCATCATCATCGAGACGATCTTCGACACCCTCAACGCCAAGGCCGCCATCGTCGCCTTCCGTGACGTCAGCCGCGAGCTCGGCACCACCGTCCCTCTTGCGATCTCGGTCACGATCACCGACCGCAGCGGCCGCACGCTCTCCGGCCAGACCGTGGAGGCGTTCTGGGCCTCGGTCGCCCACGCCGAACCGTTCTCGGTCGGCATCAACTGCGCTCTCGGCGCACACGAGATGCGTCCCTTCATGGAAGACCTCTCGCGCGTCGCATGGACGAGAACCAGCTGCTACCCCAACGCCGGCCTGCCCAACGCGTTCGGCGGCTACGACCAGACGCCGGACCAGACGGCAGCGGCCCTGCGTGAATTCGCCGAGGACGGCCTCGTCAACATCATCGGTGGCTGCTGCGGCACCACCCCCGACCACATCCGCGCCATCGGCGAGGCCGTCGCGGGCGTCACTCCGCGCACCCCGGCGGTCAACCCCCACGTCACGCGCTACAGCGGCCTTGAGCCGTTCGCCATCTTCGAGGGATCCACGTTCACCATGATCGGTGAGCGCACCAACGTGACCGGGTCGAAGCGCTTCGCCCGGCTCATCCTCGACGGCGACTTCGGCACCGCCACCGAGGTGGCCGCCGAGCAGGTGCGAAACGGCGCCAACATCGTCGACGTCAACATGGACGAGGGCATGCTCGACTCCGAGCAGGCGATGACGACGTTCCTCAACATCATCGCCACCGAGCCCGAGATCGCGCGCGTGCCGATCATGATCGACAGCTCCAAGTGGTCGGTGATCGAGGCCGGCCTCAAGTGCGTGCAGGGCAAGGCCATCGTCAACTCCATCAGCCTCAAGGAGGGCGAGGAGGACTTCCTCGCGAAGGCCGGCCGGCTCCGTGACTTCGGCGCCGCATGCGTGGTGATGTGCTTCGACGAGGAGGGGCAGGCCGACTCCACCGCTCGTCGCCTGGAGATCGCCGAGCGCGCCTACCGGCTTCTCGTCGACAAGGCGGGAATCCCGCCCGAGGACATCATCATCGACCCGAACGTGCTCGCGGTGGCCACGGGCCTCGAGGAGCACAACGACTACGCGGCCAGCTTCATCGAGTCGGCGCGCGCCATCAAGGAAGCGTGCCCCGGCGTGCGCATCAGCGGCGGCATCAGCAACCTGTCGTTCTCGTTCCGCGGCAACGAGCCGGTGCGCGAGGCCATGCACACGGCGTTCCTCTACCACGCCATCGACGCCGGCCTCGACATGGGCATCGTCAACGCCGGGCAGCTGGGCGTCTATCAGGACATCCCCGAGGAGATGCTCCAGCACGTCGAGGACGTCATCCAGAATCGCGATCCCGAGGCCACGGAGCGCCTCATCACCTTCGCCCAGACGGTGAAGGACGACGGCGCCGGCGCCGTCAAGGCCACCGACGAGTGGCGCAACGGCACGGTGGAGGAGCGTCTCTCGCACGCTCTCGTCCACGGCCTCGTCGACCACATCGAGGACGACACCGAGGAGGCGCGCCAGAAGTATCCGGCTCCGCTTCAGGTGATCGAGGGCCCGCTGATGGACGGCATGCGCATCGTGGGCCAACTGTTCGGCGAGGGCCAGATGTTCCTCCCGCAGGTCGTGAAGAGCGCCCGTGTGATGAAGCGTGCGGTCGCCTGGCTCGAGCCGTACATGGAGGCCGAGCGCGCCGAGTCGGGTGCCACGTCCGCCGGCAAGCTCGTCATGGCGACGGTAAAGGGCGACGTTCACGACATCGGCAAGAACATCGTGGGCGTGGTGCTCGGCTGCAACGGCTACGAGATCGTCGACCTGGGTGTCATGGTCCCAGCCGACACCATCCTCCAGGCCGCGATCGACGAGAACGCCGACATGGTCGGCGTGTCCGGTCTCATCACCCCGTCGCTCGACGAGATGGTGACCGTGGCGCGTGAGATGGAGCGCCGTGAGATGACGATGCCGCTCCTCATCGGCGGTGCCACCACCAGCAAACAGCACACCGCGGTCAAGATCGCGCCCCAGTACAGCGGCGTCGTCACGCACGTGCTGGATGCCAGCCGTGCGGTCGACGTCGTTTCCCGTCTAATCGATCCCGCACGGCGCGACGGCTTCCGCGACGAGATCCGCGATGACCAGGTGCAGCTCCGCGAGCAGCATGCGAGCAAGGAGCAGCGGCCGCTCGTCGATCTCGCGACGGCACGGGAGAACCGCGCGGACATCGACTGGCAGTCCGCGGATCTGCC
>CAYSVH010000028.1:0-14437 GCA_964434425.1 uncultured Bifidobacteriaceae bacterium
TTTCTTCGTGCCCGTCATCGGCCGCACGGAGATTCCGTCCGCGTCCATTCGTGACCGACGCGAGATCCGGCATGGGCGGACCGCGCGTCCTTCCATCGGAGAAGACCGGTGGTGAGCGTTCCCGGACCGGCGATGTGATCGCCGCGATCGCATCGGAGACCGATACCGCGCCCCATTCACCTGACGGCGCGGACGGCGTCTGACCCAGCCGGCGACGGTCCTCAACCACCTGCGCACCGGCTCCGTCGATCGGCCGCGCACCCGCCGATGCCGTCCCGTGAGGGATCTCACGGAACTCGCCGGGCGACCCATCGAAGGTTAGTGTCCGATCGAATGCACCCGACCGTCAGGAAGCCATGAGAACCTCGACGTGGACGGACTCCGGACCACGGCGCCTGCGCCGCTTCGGCGTCGCACTCACGGCCGCGGCCATGCTCGCGATCCCCGCCGCGGGCCATGCGGACTACTACAACCCGACCACGGGAGTCGAGCTTCCGTGGAGTGCCGTGGTTCCGCCGCCGGCGCCCAGCTTCGACCCGCCCCCGATGTACTACCCCCCGTTGAACCTCCTGCCGGCCACGCCTGGCGGATCGGGACCGACGAAACCGTCGAAGCCGGTCGCGAAGATCGACCCGATCACCGGGTTCCGTCGCTCGCCGGTCGTCTTCAAGCAGGCCAACCGCCAGATGGCGCACCTCTTCACGAACCGGCTCGGGAAGGCCAAGTTCAAGTCGGCGCGCTTCATCAGGGAGGCCGACAAGGGGACCTTCCGGAAGGCCTATCTCCAGCTGGTGAAGCCGCTCGGCTGGTCGGACACCGACTACTCCCACGCGCTTGCGTCGTACGCCGTCGCCAGCTGGCTCATCGCGAACAACCAGGGCGAGCTGACGACCAAGCAGCGGATCGGCGCACGCGCCATCCAGAAGCGGCTCCGCGCGAAGCTGGCCAAGAACCCGAAGATGAAGAAGGTCAAGCCCGCCGGCCGTCAGCTGGCGACCGACCGGCTCAACATCCTCACCACGGTTCTCATCGTCCAGTGGGCCACGGCGTCGCCCGAGGGCCGCGCCCAGCTGAGTCAGAGCGTCCGCACCGCCGGACTCAGGACGTTCAAGGGCGATCTCGGCCGCGTCGACATCGGATACGACGGGTTCGAGAGGCGGAGCGACTGACGGCTCGCCCGTCCTCCCCGCGCACCGCGTGATGCAGGGTCGCATCCGGAGCAATGGCCGGATGCGACCCCATCACGCCGGTGGTGGCCGCGGTGTCAGCCGCGTATCGCGGCGAGGAGGTCGCGAACCGCGCGTTCAATGACGAAGCGCTGTCCGTCGTCCCGTGAGCGGCCGAGGTTGGCGAGCGCTCCCACGCGCAGGTCGAGCTCGAGCGCGGCGAGCCGCGCGACGCAGCGGTCGGCGGCCCCGTCGGGGAGCGACCGGGCCTGTTCGACGACCTTCTGCGCCGGGTAGCCACGGAGCCCCGTGACACGCCCCACGTCGTCGGGTGACGCGCCGGGGCCGAGCGCCTGTGCGGCGGCCACCCCGCGGAAGTGTCGGGCGAGGGCCATCTGGATGACGATGGGCTCGCTGGGATGATCTCCCGTCGCAAGCTCCTCGAGCAGCTCGAACACCCTCGCACGATCGCCGGCGGTCATCGCGTCGGCGAGCTCGTACGACTTCGCCTCCGGGTGCGGCACGACGAGGAGGTCCACGAGCTCGCGGTCGATGCCCTCAGGGCCGGCGGCGTTGGCGAGCTTCGTCGCCTCCTGCGTGAGCGCCATCGCGTCCTCTCCCACACGTTCGACGACGATCCGGGCGAGGGGCGCCGAGAGCCGGGCTCCGGCACGCGTACACTCGCCCTCGACGAACTTCACGAACCACGCGTTCCGCTCGCGGCGACTGGCCTTCGGCTTCGGACCGAACTCGAGGACGTCCCCGCGCTCGCCGATCGCCGTCACCAGCTTCGGTGTGGGTGGCCCCGCCGAAAGCAGCGCGAGACAGGTGTCGGGACTGGGAGACTCCAGGTACGTCAGGAGCGCGGTGACGTCGCCGGCCTTCCACTCATGGGCGTTTCTCACGATGACGAGCCGCCTGCCGCCGAACGAGAGCGTCTCGCAGACACCGACGACGTCGGCCGCGACATCGTTCGCGGCGTCGAACTCGTCGGGCGGGAGCCCACCCTCGTCGGTGATGCGCTGCGCCAGCCGGTGGATCGCGCGCTCGACCTTGCCGCGATCCTCACCCCAGATGCCATAGACCGGTTTGAGCGGCGGGCGCTCGGTGCTCATCGCTCACCGTTCGATGTGTCCACGGACCTCGTCACGGGTGCCAGCTTAGCGGGGGGAACGAGCGGCCCGTGCGCCATCGGCGACGCCCGTCCCAGGCACCAGCGTGACCACAGGATCCACGGTGCCGTCGCCGCCCACACAGATCGGACGGAACATCATGAGTATCGTGGTACTCATGATGAACGTGCCTGACACCTTCTCCTTCAGGTAGTACCCGTTGCTGTTCATGTGCGCGAGGAGTATCCGAGTAACTTCCGTCGCTGGTTTCGCGCTCCGATAATGAGAACGTGAGAATCAAGAGAGATTCTCGTTCCAACGTTTCTCATCGAACCGGAGACCGACATACATGTCCGACACACCCTCGGAACAGCAGCCTGACGTCAACCCGAAGGCCGCGGCCAAGGCGGCGAAGGCATACGCGAAGGCGACCCGCCCGTGGTACAAGAAGAAGCGCTTCATCCTTCCGATCGCACTGGTTCTGCTCATCGTGATCATCAGCGCGACAAGCAGCGGAGATGAGACGAGCACGCCCGAGAAGGTCTCCGGTCAGTCCTCATCGGACAAGAAGACGACAGACACTCCGACGACGTTCCGTGTCGGCGATACGGTGAAGCTCGCCGGAACGCAGTACACCGTGACAAGCGCCCGTACGTCACCGACGGTCGGCGATAATGAGTTCACTCGCGAGACCGCCGACGGTGTCTTCATCGTCGTCGATCTCACGATCGAGAACGTCAAGGACGAGACGAAGACCTTCTCCAGTTCCAGCGTCAATGTGGTCGCCGGGAACGGTAAGTCCTACTCACCCGACAATGACGGTACGTTCGCGGTACTGGGAAGCGGTGGCGAGTCCTTGCTCATCGCGGACATGCAGCCGGATGTCCCGAAGTCGGGAACGATCGTCTTCGACGTCCCCGCAGATGCGACCGCGGGATCCAAGCTGGTCGTCTCCGACTTCTGGGGAGACGGCGAGGCAAGCATCGCGCTTGGCCTGAAGTAGCTCACAGGCCACTGATGATCGGGGTGCCCGGATCCCGCCCCGCGGGACCGAGGCACCCCGATCATCAGTGGTGGCATCAGCTCGCCGACCCGAGCGTGCATCCGGCCTGCGCGACCGGGCATCGCTGATCACCCCCGATCCCGACACCCATCGCGTTCGATGCCCCGTCCCGCGATCGTCTCGGCGGTTGACGACCCGGCATCGGTGGACGTCGACGACCGGCCTGGAGCCGGGATAGATGCGCCCCGGAAAACCCTCACGCGCGTGGGATCCCTCACCAGAACTGGTCTCGTGGATGAGGCCGACGTAGGCTGCCGGGCACCACCGTTCAGCAGCGACCGGGAGGTGATCGATTGATGTCGGGCATGAGGTCCTCCGACGGCGGAGGCGTGTTGCGTCCGCAGATGAGCGTTCAGGAGTTCGACGACGGCTACTTCTACGCCGCGGAGTTGAAGGAGTTCGCCCGTGAGCTCGGCATCCCCGTGGGCAACCGCCGCAAGATCGAGCTGGAGCAGCTCATCCGGCAGTACCTCACGACCGGCCGGGTGCCTGCCGGCAGGCCCGTGTCACCGCGCCGGTCCGGTGAGCCCCGTGATCGTCTCGCGCCTGAGGTGGTCGTGACGAACTACGTGGGAGATACGGCGACCAAGGCGTTCCTGCTGGAGTGCGTGTATGCCGAGAGCCCCGGCCTGCGCGACAAGTCCGGCCAGTGGTACTGGCTCAACGACTGGCGGCGAAAGCAACAGGAGGCCGGCGCCACGTTCACCTACCGGGACCTCGCGAACCGGCTGCGGGAACTCATGCAGACGGAGGGTCGCCTCCCACAGATCCCGTCGGCCCGCATGAACAACTTCATCACGGACTTCCGGGCAGATCCAGCAAGTCCACCGATATCGCGGGACGTGCTGCTGCAGGAATGGCAGTGGCTGAAGAAACAGCCGGGCCCCAAGACCTACACGGAGTACCGGCGGCGCAAGCCCCACAGGCCACCGGCGCGGTAGGGCGAAGCACCCGCACGACGGGCCGACATCAGCAGGCACGATCGACGCGTGACGGGCTGGGGAAGGGCCGTGCCATATGGCGGCTCGCCGCAGTCCCCTGAATCGCCGAGGCCTCACGTTAAGTGCCAGGCACCAGGCTTGACAAACCGACCGGTCGGTTTGTAGGGTCGCGGCCGTGACTCCCCCTCCGCCCAAGCAAACCGAACGGGGTGCCGAGACGCGGCAGAGGATCCTCGATGCCGCCACGGACCTCTTCCTGGACCGCGGATATGCCCAGACTCCGGTCAGCGCGATCATCGACGCGAGCGGCGTGACCAAGGGAGGCTTCTACTTCCACTTCCCCAGCAAGGCGGCGCTCGGGCGGGAGGTCGCGCTCCGATCCTGTGAGAGCCAGCAGGCCCTGGCGATGCAGCTGATCGATCCGGAGCAATCGGCATTCGAGCAGTTGATCGCCATGCCGCAGGCCGTCGCCGCCTCCACCGTCGAGATGCCGCCGATGGTGCTCCTGGGCCGGCTCTGCATGGAACTGCGCGCGGAGCCGGACGCGGAGCCCGTCGATCCCTATGCCTTCTGGTTCGCCGCGGTGGGCGATCTGGTCCGTCGCGCCCAGGCCGACGGAGACCTGGCCCCGGGGCTCGATCCGGACCGCATGGCGTTCCACCTGGTGACGAGCTACGTGGGCATGGATTACGTGGAGTGCATCCGCGGCTCCGATCCTCCCGACCTCGACATCGACAGCTACCTCGACTTCGTCCTCCACGGCATCGGCGCCGCACGGTCCGATGCCGTGCCACCACCTTCACGAAACATCGATTCCCGGAAGGGAGACGACTGATGTTGTCCACGAAGACACTCGCCCGTAAGAGCGCCGAACACCCGAAACGTGCCATCGGTATCTGGATCGCGGTGCTCGTCGTGTCCATCGCGACGATCGCCACCCTGCTCGCCGGGGTGCTCAGCCCGTCGTTCACGTTCATCAACTCCCCGGAGTCGGTGCGGGCGGACGACCAGATGACGGCGCTCGGCCAGACCGATGCCGTCCATGAGCAGGTCGTCCTGACCGCACCGGACGGACAGACCTTCCGCGATCCGGCCGTCATGGCCCGTGCGACCGCGCTGGCGGAGGAGATCGAACGTCTCCCCTCGGACGTCGTGGCCGGGGTCGTCCCGCCCAGCGTCAATCCCCAGCAGGTGTCGGAGGACGGGACGACGGCCGTCATCGCCGTCGAGATGGCCGGTGACCTGACCGACGCGAACGATCAGATATCCAAGGTGACCGACATCACGACGGCCGCCGACGGCCAGGGCGGCGTGGGCGTGATGATGGCCGGCATCGCGTCGATGAATCACGAGGTGAACGGCATCTCCGAGGACGACCTCGTGGTCGGAGAGTCGATCGGCATCGCGATCGGCCTGATCATCCTGCTCCTGGTCTTCGGATCGGTGGTGGCGGCGATCGTCCCGATCATCATGGCCATCGTGTCGATCATCGTCGCGCTGGCGCTGACGGCCATCGTCGGCCAGATCGGCGAGCTCTCCTTCTTCGTCCAGAACATGATCACGATGATGGGGCTCGCGCTCGGCATCGACTACACGCTCTTCATCCTGAGCCGCTTCCGTGAGGAGCGCGCCGCCGGAGTGCCGAAGATCGAGGCGATCGAACGGGCGGGGGCGACATCCGGACGCGCGGTGTTCTTCTCCGGGCTCACGGTCGTCGTCGCGCTCCTGGGCCTCCTGATCGTGCCGCTGTCGGTGTTCGTCAGCCTGGCGCTCGGAGCCATCCTGGTGGCGTTCGCCGCCGTGCTGGCCGCGCTCACGCTTCTCCCCGCGATCCTTTCGCTCCTCGGCGACCGGGTGAACACCGGCCGGCTGGGCCGGCTGGCGTCCGCGAGCCCCGATCGTATCGAGGGCGGTTTCTGGAACACGATCGTGCACACCGTCATGCGCCGCCCCGCCCTGTGGCTGATCGGCACCGTGGTCCTGCTCCTCGCCGCCGCGTCGCCCTACCTGGGCATCAACACCGGGGCGTCGGGGGTGACCTCCCTGCCGCACGATGCGCAGGCCCGCCAGGCGTTCGAGACGCTCGAGCGCGAGTTCTCGGTGGGCGGCATCTCCCCCATCCGGATCCCCGTGATGGGCGATCCCGACTCCCCGGAGAACGCCGCGCAGATCGCGGCCGTCCGGACGGCCGCCTCGGCCGACCCGGTGCTCGGCGATCCCGTCTTCGCCCCTTCGCCGTCACAGCCCGGTGGCGTGCTGTCCGTGCCGCTCCTGGCCGACAGCGCGAGCCCCGCCGCGGAGTCGGCGGTGCGGGACCTCCGCGCGGCGACATCCCTCAACGTCGGCGGAACGACGGCGTTCAACATCGACTACTTCGACATGGCGGATCGCTATCTGCCGATCGTCGTGGCCGTGGTCCTTCTCTTCTCGTTCATCATCCTCCTGGTGGCCTTCCGCTCGATCGTGGTCCCGGTGGTCGCCATCCTCCTCAACCTGTTGTCCGTGGGCGCGGCGTTCGGACTCCTCACCCTGGTGTCCCAGAAGGGCGTCGGCGCGGACCTGCTCGGGTTCCAGCAGGTGGACACCGTCGAGGCGTGGATCCCGCTGTTCCTCTTCGCGGTGCTGTTCGGGCTGTCCATGGACTACCACGTGTTCCTTCTCTCACGGATCCGTGAGCACGTGCACCACAACGGGGACACCCGCGCCGCGATCGCGCACGGCATCAGCTCGAGCGGACGTCTCATCACCGGTGCCGCTCTGATCATGGTGGCGGTCTTCAGCGGCTTCGCCACCGGACGGCTCGTGATGTTCCAGCAGATGGGCTTCGGTCTCGGGGTGGCCATCCTCCTCGATGCGACGCTCGTCCGCGGCATCCTGGTGCCAGCGGTTATGAGCCTGCTCGGCGACCGGAACTGGTACCTGCCGAAGTGGCTCGAATGGCTCCCCGAGGTGTCGGTCGAGGGTGAGCCCACCACGCCCGCGGACCGGCAACAGACCGAGGGCGCCACGGCATAGCACCATGGGGTGGCGGGCCTCGCGGCCCGCCACCCGGTTTCGTGCACCGCCGTCCTCGGCGGAGGTCACGGCCTCCGGTCACCGCCCACGGCGACGCCACCGGGCACGGCCCGGATCCGGACGGTGCCGTCGCGGTCGGTTCGAAACACCCGCACACCGGCCCCGCTGAGAGTCGCCAATGTGACCGGGGTCGGATGCCCATACTCGTTTCCCGCTCCTACGGAGATGACCGCGGACCTCGGACGGACCGCGGTGAGCACGCGCATCAGGTCCGGGTCGTCCGACCCGTGGTGGGAGACCTTGAGGACGTCGCTCCGACGGAGGCCCGCACGTGTCAGGACGTTCCCCTCTGCGTCACCCGTCAGAAGGACGCTGACACCCGGGGCCCGAGCATGCAGGACGAGCGATGCGTCATTCGGGTCCTCCACACGCAGATCGGGCGGCGGCCACAGTACGGCGAGCGTCCACTCCCCCACCGTCAGGGTCTGCCCTTGCGCGAGCCCCGTCACATCGCGGTCGCCCGCTGCCTCCCCGACATCCGCGCGCGCCGGAACCGATGTGGCGATCATCCCGACGTCGACCGCGGAAACGATCTCAGGGAGCGCACCGTCATGGTCGCTCTGATGATGTGTCAGTGCGACAAGATCGAGTCGACGTACCCCCATCCTCCGAAGCGCCCGGACGACAGGCGCCGGCTCACCGGGCGGACCGGTGTCGACGAGGGCGGCCCGCCCGTCCGGTGAGCGCAGGAGGATCGCGTCGCCCTGGCCGATGTCGATCACGGCGGCCTCCGCGGTGAGCGGCCATGGCAGCGGACGCTCCCGCAGGATCACGTGTCCCACGACGATGGCGAGCACGACCGTCGGTACTCCGACACGCAGAAGGAGCCGTCGGCGGCGGCGGGAGACCCACCCGCGCGGATCGCCCGTCGTGTGCCAGAGCCTCCGCGCCACGAGAGGGACGGCCACCACGAGGGCGATGGCCACGGCGGCCCCGCTCCATCCCGGCCGCGCCGTGGCACCCGGGAGCGCGGAACCGGCGGAGGCGGTGATGCGGATGACATCGGCCCCGGCACCGGCGCACCACGTGAGCGGGAGACCGAGTGGCCACGCCACCGCGCTCACTACGGCGCCCGCCATCGCGAGGATGACCGTCGGCGCGGCCACGGGAACAGCCACGACGTTCGCGACGAGTCCCACGAGCGAGTACTCCCCGAACCTGAGAATGCTGACCGGCGCGGTCGCGATGGATGCGGCGACGGACTGGGCGGTCACGGCCGCCACGGCGGGCGGAGCGAAGCCCTGCAACCACTCGCCGAGCGGGCCGGACAGAAGGAGCAGGCCCACCACGGCGGCGAAGGAGAGCTGCAGCCCCGGATCGCCGATCGCCCGCGGCTGGATCGCGAGGAGGACGTCGAGACCCACGATGAGGAGGTACCAGCGATCCGCGATGCGGGATGTGAGCTGGGCGATGACGACGAGCACGCCCATGATCCCCGCCCGCGCGACCGAGGCACCGCCGTCGCAGACGAGGCAGTAGGCGACGATGGCACAGATGGCGATGCCGGCCGCCCGCCGCCGTCGCACGTGGCATGCCGCGAGCACCGAGGTGACCGCGATGGCGACGAGCGCGATGTTCTGACCGGAGACCGCCATGAGATGCCACACGCCGGCGGCTCTCATCTCGTCCGCCGTGCCCTGCGACATCGTCTGGCCTCCGCCGAGCGCCATCCCCCGGACGACGGCCGCACGATCGCCGGAGAGCCCGGCGACGGCGGTCGACCGAAGACGCTCCCGCACCCGGTCGCGTACACCGGAGAGTCCGTCACGCCGACCGACGACGCGCAGCGCGGGCGAGCGCATCTCGGCGACGATCCCCCGCCGCTCGAGGTGGGCCCTCCACCACTCCGGGTCGCCGTGGGAGAGGACAGGACGAACCACTCCCGCCACCCGGACCCGCGTACCGAGACGCAGATCGGACAGCCGTGACATCTCCGCCCGGACGATGACGTGCGCCCCGGGCCGAAGCGCGACGCGCCCGTCGGTGTCCGCCAGCCCCTCCACGGCGGCCACAATCTGGCCGTCGTCCGCGAACGCGTGCTCCGCCGTCTGCTGGACGACCAGGATCCCGCTCACCGGGAAGGTGGCACGGACAGGTGCCCATGGCGTCCCCTCGACGCGGACGGCACCCCACGTGGCACCGAGAAGGGCTGCGCCGACGACGAGCCCAACGACCGCCACTGAAGGGTTCCGCCGGACGCCGAACACCACGATCCCGATTCCGAGGGCCACGCCGACGGCACCGGCCACCCCCGGAAGGCGCCACACGATGGACGATGCGAGCCCCATCCCGAATGACAGGGCCACGAGATGAGGGACGAGGCGGACCGGACCGGCGTCCGGACGCCCGCCGGGAATCACGGTGTGAGCCTGGGCCGGAGCGCCTCCATTCTGGCCTCGCCGATGCCGGGCACGTCGTTGAGGTCGTCGACGGTTCGGAAGCCGCCGTGGGTGTCACGCCACTCGATGATGCGCGCGGCCAGCTTGGGTCCGATGCCGTCGAGGGTCTCGAGCTGCTCGGCCGTCGCCGAGGAGAGGCTGACCATCCCGCCACCGCCGCCACCGGACGCACCACGCGTCGATGCGACCGCCCCGCCCGCTCCCTCGGCGGCTCTCCGGGGAACGACGACCTGCTGACCGTCCTGAAGCGGCGCGGCCAGGTTGAGGGCCGTGAGGTCCGCGCGTCGTGTGACCCCGCCGGCCTGGCGGATGGCCCGCATGATGCGGACCTCGGCGGGAAGGCGATAGAGACCCGGGCGCTTCACCTCACCCGTGACGTGGACGAGCAACTCCGCAGCCGGAGCGTCGACCACGCCGACGGGTTCGGCGGTGGATGTGGGCTGTGCGCCCTCACCGCCCGGCGATCCGCCGATCCCGATGCGCCATGCCAGGACCGCCAGAACCGCCGCCAGCACGAGGTACGGCCAGGTGTGGTCGCGAAGCCATGGGCGCAGTCGATCCATGCGTCCACGCTAGGACGGCTCACGTCACGGATGCGTGTCACCTCTGTGTCAGACGCGCGACACCACGCCCAGGCGGGGTTACGCCCTCAGCCCACGACGATGTTCACGATGCGCCCGGGCACGACGATCTCCTTGCGGATCGTCTTCCCGTCGATGAGCGCCGCGATCTTCGGAAGCGCCTTGGCCCGTACCGCCAGGTCCTCCCGGTCCACGTCCACCGGGACCTCGAGGGTGTCGCGGAGCTTGCCGTTGACCTGGACGGCGATCGTGACCGTGTCGGCCACGAGGAACGCCGGGTCGGCCTCGGACCACGGGTGCGACCAGAGCGCGTCACCGCCGAGCGCCTCCCACAGCTCGCACGCCACGTGCGGCGCGAACGAGTGGAGCAGCGAGACCACGGTCTGGGTCGCGTAGCGCAGTGCACGTGCCCCGACGGGGTCGTCGTACGCGCCGTCCCCGCGCCCCTTCGTGGCCTCGTTGACGAGCTCCTGGAGTGCCGAGATCGCCGTGTGGAACGAGAAGCGCTCGCCGATGTCGGCGGTGACCTTCTCGATGGTTGCCTCGGACCGGCGGAGCAGCGCGAGCGCGGCCTCGTGACCCTGCACCTCGTCGAGCGACGGACGCTCGGTGAGGGCGTCGCCCTCCTGGCCGCGCACGAGGCGCCAGACCCGGTCGAGGAAGCGCCGCTGCCCCTCCACGCCGGTGTCGGACCACTCGGCGTCGTCGGCCGCGGGACCCATGAAGAGCACGTAGAGCCGGAGCGTGTCGGCGCCGAAGCGGTTCACGATGTCGTCGGGCGGCACCACGTTGCCCTTGCTCTTGCTCATCTTGGCGCCCTGGTAATGGATCATCCCCTGGGTGAACAGGCGGGCGAAGGGCTCCGAGAATCCGACGTAGCCGAGGTCGTAGAGCACCTTGGTGAAGAAGCGCGCGTAGAGCAGGTGCAGGATGGCGTGCTCGATGCCGCCGATGTACTGGTCGACGGGCAGCCAGTAGTCGACGATCTCCCGCTCGAACGCCGCGGTGGACAGGTGCGGCGCGGTGTAGCGCAGGAAGTACCAGGACGAGTCCACGAAGGTGTCCATCGTGTCCGTCTCGCGCTTCGCGGGCCCACCACATGCAGGACACGTCGTGTTGACGAAATCCACGGCGGCCGCGATCGGGCTGCGCCCCTGGGGGGCGTAGTCGTCGACCTCGGGGAGGAGCACCGGCAGCTGGTCGTCCGGGACGGGGACGACGCCGCACTCCCCGCAGTGCACGACGGGGATCGGGGCGCCCCAGTAGCGCTGGCGCGAGATGAGCCAGTCGCGAAGGCGATATCCGACGGTGGTCTCCCCCACACCGTGTTCCGCCAGCCACTCGCCCATGCGGATCTTGGCCTCGGGGACGGCGAGTCCGTCGAGGAATCCGGAGTTCACGAGGACCCCGTCCCCGGACTCGGCCCCGTCCAGGGGCGCGTCGGCCTCGGCGGGGTCGGCCGCGACGACCCGGCGCACCGGGAGGTCGTGCTGGACGGCGAAGGCGTAGTCACGCTCGTCGTGGGCGGGGACGGCCATGATGGCGCCCGTGCCGTAGTCCATGAGGACGTAGTCGGCGACCCAGATCGGCAGCAGGTCGCCGTTGACCGGGTTCGTGACGTAGCGGCCGGTGAAGACGCCGCTCTTGGGCCGGTCGGTGGCGCTGCGATCGGCGACGTCGGTGCGGGCGGCCGCACGGACGTAGTCGTCCACCGCGGCGGCCTCCTCGCGCCCGGCCACCAGGGTCGGCACCATCGGGTGCTCGGGAGCGATCAGGAAGAAGGTCGCGCCGAAGAGCGTGTCGGGCCGGGTGGTGAAAACCGGGATCTCCTGCGCGTCCCCGTCCGTGCGGAAGATGACGCGGGCCCCCTCGGAGCGCCCGATCCAGTTGCGCTGCATCGTGAGGACGCGCTCGGGCCAGTCGACCAGGGTGTCCATGTCGTCGAGCAGGCGCTGCGCGTAGTCCGTGATGCGGAGGAACCACTGCGAGAGCTGACGGAGCTCCACCTGGGCGCCGCAGCGCTCGCAGGCGCCGTCCACGACCTGCTCGTTGGCGAGCACGGTCTGGTCGTTGGGGCACCAGTTGACGGCGGCCTCGCGGCGCTCGGCGAGCCCCTTCTCGAAGAAGCGGAGGAAGAGCCACTGCGTCCACTTGTAGTACTCGGGATCGCAGGTGGCGATCTCGGTGTCCCAGTCGATGGAGAAGCCGAGGCGGCGGAGCTGCTCGCGGATGCGGGCGATGTTGCGCTTGGTGATGACCTCGGGCGGCTCACCGACGCGGATGGCCGCGTTCTCCGCGGGCAGGCCGAATGCGTCGTAGCCCATGGGGTGGAACACGCGGACACCCTGCCGGCGCCGCGAGTTCGCGACCACATCGCCCATCGTGTAGTTCTTGACGTGGCCCATGTGGGCCTCGCCGGACGGGTAGGGGAGCATCTCCAGCACGTACGACTTCGGCGCGTCCGGTGCGACCGCGTCGGCACCGTCCACGGAGATGGGCTCGGCGCGAAAGGCGTGTTCGCGGTCCCAGATCTCCTGCCACTTTGCTTCGACGGCGTCGGCGTCGTAGCGTTCCCCGAGCATGTGCGTGTTCTCTGACATCGTCGGGCGAGTCTATCTGCGCGATCTGGCGGCGAGCCCATGACGACGCTCCGTCCGGCAGCGAGCATCGTCGACGCCGATCTGGACCGGATGTTCGACGCCATCCTCGGTCTCTACGCCGCCCACGGCTGGATCCACGCGTCCTCTCCGGAGCGCCTCCGGAGCGCCGTGGCACAGTCGTCGCTCTCCATCGTGGCGCTGGAGGGCGACGAGGTCGTCGGGTACGCGCGGGCCCTCTCGGACGGTGAGTTCGCCGTCTACATCGCCGACATCCTCGTGCGTCCCGATCGGCAGGGACGCGGGATCGGAAGTGCGCTCTTCTCGCACATGCTGGAGCACTACCCCATCGAGCGCTTCCACCATCAGGTGCTGATGTCGGAGCGCGGCGCGGAGGGCTTCTACCGCAAGCACGGCCTTCTGCCGGTCTCGACGTTCGGCCTGACGGCCTTCATCCGCACCCGCGACTCGGGGTGACCGCCACGTCCGCCGCGGTCAGATTCCGCGGGCGGTGAGGTCCTCGGCCAGCTCCGCGGACGGATGCAGGGGCACACGGAAGTACCACGGGGTGGTGCGCGGGTCGCCGGGACCGGACGGTCCCCAGAGGTTCTCGTCGACGGGGCGGGTGATCTCGGTGAACCGCCCGTCGGCCACACGCAGCCGCGCCAGGAGGGGACCGCGGGTGTCGACGACCGCGACGAGCACGTCACGGATGATCCGGCGCAGATCGAGGTCGTTCAGGTAGTCGTCGAGATCGCCGGTCGCTCCGCGGCCGACGTCGGCGACCACGACCTCCCACCGCGCGACGAGACCGGCGAGGCCGAGCCCCTGCAGATGGTCGCCGGCACCACGTGCGCGGAGGTACGCGTCGATCCGTGTATCGGGGGTGTCTGCCTGCTGACTCATCGGTCCGCCTGACGTCGGAAGTAGGCCTCGCCGTCGTTCGGACGGAAGTAGGTCCGGATCGTCCGGTCGGAGTTGTACGCCCCGAACGCCCCGTGCCGCCGGTCGAACCGGGTGATGACGCTGTCCCTCCGGACGATCTCGAGGGTCTCGGCGTCGAGCGGTCGATCGCGAAGCTGCTGCGCGAAGGCGAGGTACGTGTCCCGGTCGATGTCACCGAACTCGCCGCCGTGCTTGCGGAAGTGCTCCTCGAAGCTGCGACGACTGCGGAATCCGATGTCGGGGTACCGGATACCCGAGAGCTCCGGGTCCGCGTCGGTCGCGCCGGCGGCATCGGTGCGCATGCCGTCCTGGGTGGATGCCGTCGTCTGCCCGACGAGCGTGGACGGCGGGGTCGGCGCCGTCGTCGTGTTCCCGCCCCCGCATCCGGCGAGCAGGAGGACGAGCGCGACGAGACCTCCGACGAAGACGGGGCACCAGCCCTGAAGCGGTCCGTACGGCCGGAAGGGATTCCACGAGCGCGGCGTACGTCCGGGTGGCATCGGATCGGGCATGGCGGCACTCTGGCAGACGCCCGTCAACCGAGTGCTCGCCAAGCTC
>CAYSVH010000029.1:0-13313 GCA_964434425.1 uncultured Bifidobacteriaceae bacterium
CTGGCCCGCCTGCTGAAGGACGCGGGGGGAATCCCCGCCCACGGCAACCAGCGCAGCGCATGGGATGCGGGCTGCCGCTTCGACTTCCCGAACCCCGAGCACCGCTGATCCCGGACGGCGGATGACCCCGGCCGGCCGCGCGGCCGCAGAACCGGCAGCACCGGACCTCGCGTCAGCGACGACGGAATCCGCGATCCGGAACGGGATTCAACCGACGCGATGGCAGATCGGGCGAAGGGTGGCGATCGGCGGATCCTTACCGGCCGTCAACCCCGGTGGAACGCGCGTGCCGGACACCGGCGCTCCATCTGGCAGAGGACTCCCCTTCGGCGAGAAGATCGCCCGCGCCTGAGCCGTCCGGCAATACGGCCGCCATGCGCCGAATTCGACCACGTGGCCGCGCCTGAGGACACGATCGTCGTCCTCGACGATCAGACGCACACGCCCGTCGAGTGCGTACAGCCACAGATGCCCGTCGTGCCTGTGGAGGTGAGGCGCACCCCCGGACGGGATCTCGATCCGATAGACGCGCAGCCCGCGGATGCGTTCACACAGGCGGGCGGACCGGGGGGGGTTCTACGTCTCCTACGTCCAGGAGCCGAGGCGTGCCGACGATGTCAACGCGCTCGTGATCGACTGGCTGTGCCGACACCACCCGCCGGGCTGAAAGCGTCCGCGCCCCGTCAGCGGCGACGGAAGCCCCGGTCAGGGGCGGGGTCCAGCGGGCTCGGCGGAAGCCCGGACGGCGGGTCCGCCACGTTGTAGTCGCAGGGGGCGATGTCGTTGGGCGCATCCGGGTGGAAGAGCGACGCCAGGAGCTGCGCCTGGCCGCGGCCGACCCCGAGCTCGCCCATCCCGCCGTTGTACATCCGGATCCCGGCGGCCGCGCAGTGCTCGTAGAGGCGACTCAGCTCATACAGCCGGCCCACCCGGCACGGTTTGACGTTGACGATCCGCGCAGGGATTCCCGTCGTGTCGATCGACTCCACGGTCGTGATCGGAGCGTCGTAGGACACGCGACCGGCGAACGGCTCCATCAGCTCGCGCACCGCGGGCAGGTCGTGCGGATCCTCGAACATGACGTCGGGAAACGTGGCCACCGTGCGTTCGTACATGGCGATCAACGCCGCCTCATCCGCGATCTCGAGGCCGTACTGCCCCTTGAAGTCGATGGTCGCGACACCCTCCACCGCCGCAACGGCATCCATGATCTCCTGCGTCCACGTCGGCGCGACGTCCAGCTTGAAGCCGACCGTCGGGTGCATCGCCCTCCGTGCCGCGACCTTGCCGATATCGGGCGGGTCGCCGAGCCCGAACGAGTTGACGAAGGTCACCGGCTGCGGGGTGCGGCCGAGAACGTCCGGCAGGTTCGTGCCGGCCTGCCGGAGCGCCAGGTCGAGGGCCGCCGACTCGAACGTCCAGCGCCGCCAATTGCGCATCAGCTCATACTCGGGAGGCTCCGGCCACATGTCGATGGCGTCGAGGTGGGCGAGGAAGTCCGCGAGGGTCGCCCACTCACCGACGAGCGGATACCGGCTCGCGCGAAGCTCCTTCTGAGCATCGATCATGCCGACCTGCTCCCCGGCGCCCTCCTCCCCACGGCCGCGAAGCCGAAGCTGGGTCGTCGAGTAGTCCTCCAGATCGACCGGTCCGCTCGGCACGAGTGCCTCGAACGAGAATGACTCGATGACGATCGGCAGGTCCCTGACGGCAGTCCAAAGATTAGTCATGGCGCGTGCGACGCTACCAGGCGATCGAGCCGTCAGATGGCGAGCCACGGTCGACGCCGCAGGAGGTGTGCGCCCCGCCGCAGCACGGGATGCCGTGCGGCCCATCGTGTCACGGTCGCGGCTATCGCCCTCATCGATGGCCGTCCGACGGAACGAGGAACCGATCGATGAGATCGTCGCACGGCTCGACGCCCGCGAGACGCAACGGCTGCTCGCGACCCCTCCCGGCGGGCTCGCCGAGGCCGGCGACCCCGACGAGGTGAGGGAGGCTGCACCGTCACCATCACGAACGTCGGCTCTCGACCATCACCCGGATTCCTGCCCGGCGTGTGGATGGCGCCGGCACGCGAAGCGGGAGGACCTTCCGGAGGCCGGGGCGACGCCGGCCCCGACTCCGTTCAACCGGCCGGAGGGTGGACGCTCACGCACCGGCCGGACCATCCTCCGGTGCTGCGGCGATGATCGCGGTGATGGCGGTGTCGAGCCGGTGGCGGGTGGCGGGGTCCGGGCCGCGTGCCGCCTCGGCGCGGGCGGTGCCGAGGACGAGACCGGTGAGCAGGTCGACGACACCGGAGACCTGCGGGTCCGGTACCCGGGCGTCCCGGACGATGGCGGCGACGATGTCCATCATCGAGCGGTGGAGGGCCGCGATCTCGGTTCGCGTGTCGTCGTCGAGGGTGTCGATGATGTCGGTGAGGGGGGCGACGAGCCGGTGCTCGGGGCTGTCGGCCCATTCGAGGTAGGCGCGTGCCCATCGCTGGAGCCGGATGGCCGGGTCGTCGTCGCCGTCGGTGACGGCGCGCCACCGCTCGACGTGGCGGGGGACGACCCGGCGGTACCATTCGAGGAGGAGGTGGGATTTGTCCGGGACGTAGCGGTACAGCGAGTTGCGGGCGAGTCCGACCTCGACGGCGATGTCACCGAGGCCGATGTCGTGGTAGCCCCTGGTGGTGAAGAGCCGGATGGCCGCGTCGAGCACCGCCGCCCGTTGATTGGCGACATGCTCGGCGACGGTTTCGGCGGTGATGCGCGGCATAGCGTTAGATCGACGTGCTGTGGCGGGACGGGACCGCCGGCACCGCGACCGGGCTGAGCCGGCCTCCCTCCAGGCGGAGGTGGCGGTCGGCGTGGGCCAGCGCGGCGCCGTCGTGGGCGACGATGACCGTGGCGATGTCACGCGTCATGGCGGCATCGGCCAGGAGGGCGGCGACGGTGGCGGCCCGTTCGGGGTCGAGCGACGCGGTGGGTTCGTCGGCGATGAGCACGGTGGGCGAGGTCATCAGTGCCCGTGCGATGCCGACGCGCTGGCGTTCGCCGCCGGACAGCTGCGACGGGAGCTGCCCGGCGCGGTCCGCCAGGTCGACGGACGCGAGGGCCGCGAGGGCCTGTTTGCGCACGGATGCCGGCCGTTCACGGCGGATGTGGCCGACGAGCTCGAGCTGTTCGACGGCGGTCAGTGACGGGAAGAGGTTCGCGGACTGGTAGACGAACGCGATGTGGTCGCGGCGCACCGCGGTCCGTCGTCGTTCCGAGAGTCCGGACGTGTCGATGTCGGCGACGGTGACCTGGCCACGGTCGGGGCGGCGGAGGAGCCCGGCGATGGTGAGCAGCGTCGACTTGCCGGCGCCGGAGTCCCCGGAGATCACCACGATCTCGCCGGATGCGACGGACAGGTCGAGGTCGTCGAGGACGACCCGCACGTCGGGACCGTCGGGGTATGCGACCCGGGCACCGGATACCACGAGCGCGTCGCTGCCGGAGGTGTTCATGATTCGACTCCGAGGGCGATGGCGGGATCGACCTGGGTGATACGCCGGAATGCGACGAGGCTGCCCGCGACTCCCGCCGCCACCAGCGACACGGCGACGACGGCGATGGACGCGGGGGCGAGTTCGACGGGGGCGCCGCCGCGACCGATCAGGGCGACCACCGCGGTGCCGATGCCGATGCCGGCGAGGGTCGCGACGGCGACGAGGATGACCATCTGCCCGATACCGTCGCGCAGGACGTAGCCGTTGCTCGCCCCCATCGCCTTCAGCAGGCCGATCTGCCGGGTGCGCTGCATGGTCAGCACGGTGAAGAACGCGCCGATGACCAGCGCGGAGATGACGAGCAGGAATCCGCGGATGAGGCTCATCGTTGTGGTCTCCGATGTGAAGCCGGGTGAGCCGGCGTAGGCCTGGGACTTCGTCAGCACCTCGAGCCCGGCGGCGTGTGCGGCCGCGGTGATTTGTGAGGGGTCGCCCCCGCTGAGGGCGACGGCCGAGAAGCGGCCGTCGGCCCCCTGCCCGTACTGGACCCGCTCCCAGGTCTGAAGGGACGTGAACGCGATCGGAGCGTGACCGTAGGTGCCGGCGAACGTGAAGCCGATGACGGGCAGCTCGATGCCGGAGCCGCCCAGCACGTAGCGATCCCCCACGCGGACACCCTCCTTCTCGAGTTCGCTGCCCAGCACGAGACCTGGCCTGCCCGCGAGTGCGGCCCGGGCGTCCTCCCGCTGGACGAGGAAGCTGTCGGGGGCGACGCCGAACAGGGCGAGGTCAAGGCTCGGTCCTCCGTCCGCCGCGGCGGCGTTGACGAAGCCCGCGCCCAGGGGCGTGGCCTCGACACCGTTGAGCCCCCGGAACGGGGTGAGCGCACCAGGTCGAAGGGTGGAGCGGCTGAACGTGGCCTGGGAGCCCTTCTGCAGGGCGAGCCGGTCGAGGGGCAGGGCACGCAGCCCCGAGATCCCGTCGGTCACGAGACCGGTCGCAAGCCCCGAGAGCACCGTCGAGAGCACGGCGATGAGGGCGATCACCGCCCCCAGGAGGGCGAACCGCCGGGCACCGCGACGCAGATCACGAAGTGCGAGGAACATCACGGCTCACGGGATATCGACACCATGTCGTCATGATAGCGACATTGTGTCGCTATGCAAGAGGACGGGTGTGAGCGACCGGGTCGTCACAGGGGCCGTGCCGGGTGCGGTCACGACGGGACCTATGTTCGGGCCCGGCCGTCCGCCGGACCGGTGCGCCCCGCGTCGCACGACGAGCCGGCCCTCCATGTCCGACCATTAGGCTGTCCCCCATGAGTCCTGTGGTCGAGACAGCGGGTCGCCGATGACGCCGGGTGACCCCCAGCCGCTGGTGAGGTCCCGGGAGCGTGTCGCCGATCACGGCGAGGTGTTCACGCCGGCGTGGATGGTCGAGGACATGCTCGACCTCGTCCGGGACGAGTCCGAGCGGATCGACTCGCGCGTCCTCGAACCGGCCTGCGGATCCGGGAACTTCCTCGTCCCCGTCCTCATCCGCAAGCTCGCCACCGTACAGCGCCGCCACGGCGGGAGCGACTTCGAGAAGCGCCATTATGCGCTCTTCGCGCTGATGTGCATCTACGGCATCGAGCTCCTCCCCGACAACGCCGCCGAATGCCGCGGCAACCTGGCCGAGGTGTTCCGCGCGTTCCTGGGCATCGACGAGGACGACGAGTGGGCACGTGCGGCACGCGCGGTGCTGTCGGTGAACATCGTCCGGGGCGACGCGCTCACCATGACGGTGCCGGACGGGGCGCCCATCACGTTCCCGGAGTGGGCGTATCTCGGTAAGGGGAAGTTCCAGCGACGCGACTTCCGCTACGACGACCTGACCCAGCGGGCCTCGTACGAGGGGACCCTGTTCAGTCAACTCGGCGACGACGAGCTGTTCGTCCCCGCCGCGACCTACCCGGTGATGAGCGTCCGCCAGATCGCCGAGGCCGTCGAATGACGCAGCAGCCGCTCACCATCCGAGGGCGCAATCCGGACGTCCTCACCTGTATCGCGAACCTCTCCAACGACGAGGTCTTCACCCCTCCGCAGTTCGCCAACCGGATGCTCGACACCCTGGCCGCCGCGTGGGCGGACTCAAGCGGCGGCGCCGACATCTGGGCCGACCCCGGCGTGACGTTCCTCGACCCGTTCACCAAGTCCGGCGTCTTCCTCCGCGAGATCGTGCGCCGGCTCACTGACGGTCTCGCCCCGTCCATCCCTGACCTGGCGGAGCGCGTCGATCACATCCTCACCCGCCAGGTGTTCGGCATCGGGATCACCCGTCTCACCGCGCTCCTGGCACGCCGGAGCGTGTACTGCTCCAAGTTCGCCGACGGCCCGCACTCGATCGCCACGTCCTTCGCCACCGAGGACGGCAACATCTGGTTCGAGCGCACCGAGCACACCTGGGACGGCAAACGGCCGAATTGCAAGTGCGTCTACTGCGGTGTCCGCGAGGACAGCTACTCGCGCGGCGACGTCCTCGAAACGCACGCCTACGCCTTCATCCACACCGACGACATCACGGCCCGCATGACGGAGCTATTCGGAGACACCATGCAGTTCGACGTCATCATCGGCAACCCGCCCTACCAACTCCAGTCCGACGGCGGGACGCGGGACGTGCCCATCTACCACCATTTCGTGGAACAGGCGAAGCGCTTGCAGCCCCGGTTCCTGACGATGGTCATCCCGTCTCGGTGGATGGCCGGCGGCCTGGGCCTCAACCAGTTCAGGAAGACAATGCTCGGCGATCGTCACATCCGAGAACTCGTCGACTACCCCAACGCGGCTGAAGTGTTCCCATCCGTCGGCATCAACGGCGGCGCCTGCTACTTCCTCCGGGACTCGCTCCACGACGGCGACTGCCAAGTCACGATGGTCTGGGGCGGCGAGGTCGTCGGCCCGACGGCGCGGCCGCTCGACGAGTTCGACGTGCTCGTCCGAGACGGGCGCGCAATCCCGATTCTCCGCAAGGTCCTCGCCCATGGCGAGTCGCCCGTCAACACCATCCTGGCCCGCGACAAGGAGTTCGGATGGACCTCCAACTTCACCGGCTTCCACGACGCCCAGCGCCCCGGAGACGTCCCTCTGCACTACATCCGATCCATGAAACGAAGGATCGGCTTCATCGATCGGAACGAGGTGACGAAGAGCGCGCACCTCATCGACACCTGGAAGCTTCTTGTCCCTAAGGTCGGCTCCGGTCGCGAGAGGGAGAAGTCCGGCGTTGACCTCGTTCTCGGACCGTCATTGATCGCGCCGTCGCCATCGGTCTGCACCCAGTCGTTCCTGTTCTTCCATGTCGCGACTGAGGAGGAGGTCGAGAGTGTACGGTCGTACTACGCGACGCGCTTCTTCCGATTCCTTGTCTCGCTGCGCAAGATCTCTCAGGACGCGACCCACTCGACCTACTCATGGGTCCCCATCCAGGCGTGGGATCGCACGTGGACAGACGACGAGCTTTACCGGAAGTATGAGCTGACCGAGGACGAAGTGGCATTCATCGAATCCACGATCCGCCCGATGGACCTCAGCACAGATGAGTAGCGACATCGACGGGCTCTTCCCCGAGAAGCCCGAGGCGCGGCTGCGCATCTACGCGTGGTCGCCGGATGACCCGCCGGCCGGATACGCGGGACTTCTGAAGGTGGGCCAGACGACGAAGGCGGATGTGAACACGCGCATCCGCGAGTCGCAGGGGCAGATGCAGCAGGCCTACACGCTTTACGTCGATGAACTGGCCGAACGCGACGACGGATCCGTGTTCCGCGACTCCGATGTGCGTCAGCGGCTGATCGAGAAGGGGTTCGAGAACCCGATCTTCGGCTCGGCGCGTGAGTGGATGCGGTGCACGCCCGACGACGTGCGCACGGCGATCACCGAGCTTCGCACCGGAATGACGCTCACGGGCACACATCACCAGACGTTCCCGATGCGCCCGGAACAGGCCGCCGCCGTCGAGAAGGCCCATCGCTACTACCAGTCGATCTGGGCCGAGGAGGCCGACGCGGCACCGCGCTTTCTCTGGAACGCGAAGATGCGCTTCGGGAAGACCTTCGCCTCGTACCAGCTCGCCAGGCGCCTCGGCGCCACGCGGGTGCTGGTGGTGACCTTCAAACCCGCGGTGGAGGACGCCTGGCAGACCGACCTGCAGTCGCACGCCGACTTCGACGGCTGGCAGTACCTCTCGAAGGCCACGGGCGGCAGCCCGGACGACGCCGACAGGACACGGCCGCTGGTCTACTTCGGATCGTTCCAGGACCTCCTCGGTCGCGACCGCAGGACCGGGCTGATCAAGGCGAAGAACGAGTGGATCCACGCGATCAACTGGGACCTCGTCATCTTCGACGAGTACCACTTCGGCGCCTGGCGCGACTCCGCCAAGGAACTGTTCGAGGGTGAGGACGCCGCCGTCGCCAGAAAGGAACTCGCGATCGAGTACAACGCGGGCCTCGGCACCTTCGACGAGGAACTCGACGAACTGGGCGGCAACGAGGACGACTTCCTGCCGATCACCACCCGCGCCTACCTCTACCTCTCGGGCACGCCGTTCAAGGCGCTCGCGTCCGGCGACTTCATCGAAGAGCAGATCTTCAACTGGACCTACACCGACGAGCAGCGCGCCAAGGCCGGCTTCGCGGCGGCGCACCCCGACGCCGGGAACCCGTACGGGGCGCTGCCGGAGATGCGCCTGTTCACCTACCAGATGCCCGACGAGCTGATCGCCGTCGCGAATCAGGGGGAGTTCGACGAGTTCGACCTCAACGCGTTCTTCGAGGCCACCGGCACCGGACAGGACGCCGAGTTCGTCCACGCGACCGACGTGCAGAAGTGGCTCGAGATCATCCGCGGCAATCATGCGCCCACCCAGCGCGACGCGCTGCGGATGGGCACCCGGCCACCGTTCCCGTACTCCGACGTGCGGCTGCTGCCGTACCTGCAGCATTCGTTCTGGTTCCTCCCGAGCGTCGCCGCCTGCGACGCCATGGCGAACCTCCTGGACAAGAGCCAGAACGTGTTCTGGCACGACTACCGGGTCCTCGTCGTCGCCGGTCCCGGCGCCGGTATCGGGCTGGACGCGCTCCCGCCGGTCCGGCAGGCCATCGGCGACGGCCACGACACCAAGACCATCACCCTGTCCTGCGGCAAGCTCACGACGGGGGTGACGGTGAAGCAGTGGTCGTCGATCCTGATGCTGCGCAACCTGGCCTCACCGGAGACCTACTTCCAGGCCGCATTCCGCGTGCAGTCGCCGTGGTCCATCACGAACCCCGACGGCGACGACCCGGACGCCGAGGCCGTCCTCAAACCCGTGTGCTTCGTCTTCGATTTCGCGCCCACCCGCGCGCTGCGCCAGATCGCCGACTACGGCGCCGGGCTCTCCCCCGAGACCCCGAACCCCGAGCAGGCCGTCGAGGAGCTCGTGAGGTTCCTCCCGGTCCTGGCGTACGACGGATCGAACATGACGCAGGTGGACGCCGGCGGCATCCTCGACATCGCGATGTCGGGCACATCGGCGACGCTCCTGGCGCGCAAATGGGAGTCGGCGATCCTCGTCAACGTCGACAACGACACCCTCCGCAGGATCATGGCCAACCCCGACGCGCTCAGCGCGGTCATGAACATCGAGGGGTTCCGTGCCCTCGGCCACGACGTCTTCGAGACCGTCGTCAACAGGAGCGACGCCGTGAAGAAAGCCAGGAAGGAGAAGGGCGACGACATCACGCCGGCGGAGAAGAAGGAACTCACCGAAGAGGAGAAGGAGTACCGGTCAAAGCGGAAGCAGATCCAGGAGAAGCTGGTCAAGTTCGCCACCCGCATCCCGGCGTTCATGTACCTGACCGACTTCCGTGAGAACACCCTCCAGGACGTCATCACGAAGCTCGAACCCGACCTCTTCCGGGCCGTCACCGGCCTCTCCGTCGATGACTTCCACATCCTGGTCGATCTCGGCGTCTTCAACGCCACCCACATGAACCAGGCCGTCTTCGCCTTCCGCCGCTACGAGGACTCATCCCTGTCCTACACCGGCATCGCGTCCCACGGGGGACTTCGCCGCTACGGCCTCTACGACACCGTGGTCGCGAAGGAAGCCCACCGGGACCCCTAACCGGCAAGATGAGGATCACCAGGATCGCCCGAGACCGCGGATAGGGGTTCCCCATTTTCTGGACCACAGTCGGAGAGATGCTCCCCGTCGGATTCGTGATCGGGATCAGCCCGTTCGCCATCGTGACGTCGGTCGTCCTTCTCATGGGCGAGAACGGAGCCCGCCGGGCCACGCCGTTCGCTCTGGGCTGGATGATCAGCATCGGCGTGATCACGACGATCGCGTACCTCGCGGTCGATGCCGCCCGCGGGGCGGACGCCACCGCGACGGAGGACGGCACGGACGTCGTACGGATCGCACTCGGCCTCGGATTCCTCGTCCTGGCATGGCTCTCGTGGCGCAAACGGCCCCGTGACGGGGGTCCCTCGGCGAAGGGGAAGATGCTCGACCGGTTGACCGGTATCTCGCCACAGAAGGCCTTCAGCCTCGGATTGATACAGGCCGTGGTGGTCGTGAAGAACATCCCCCTCGCGGTCGCGGGAGGTGCGCGCCTGGGTGAGTCTGCGCTGGGCGGCGCGGCAGCGGTGGCCGCGATCCTCATCTTCGCCATCGTCGCGTCGATCGGCATGTTCGCCCTCATCACCCTCGCCGTGGTCGGCGGTGAGCGTTTCGACGCACCGATCGCCGCGTTCCGCGAGTGGCTGGAGGAGAACCTGACCACCATCACGATCGTGGTGACCGCCCTCATCGGAGCCGTTCTGCTGGGGCAGGGCCTGGCCGTCTTCGACTGATACCCGATCACCCATCGGAGTCGTCGACCCGCAGCGACCGTGCCGGACGGCGCCATTTCCGATACCTGTCCGACCGCATCGAGCGGGGCCTCTGCTGCATAGCGCATTGACCGTCCATCGCGGGGCGTCGAACGGAGCGTCACAGCCGGCCGCCGACACGGCGGTGACGATGGGCGCGGATCGACCGGATCAGGCGTGCGATCCCACCCGATCCCCGACATCGACCTCCTTCGCGGAGGGCCGGGATCGAGCGCCGGCACCGATTGCGGGGAGCTGCCCCTCCGCCCGCAGACTGGCGAGGGCGGCGGCGGGAAGTCCCATCATCCCCTCGAACCACAGATCGCGACGCCGCCACTCCGGCATGAACTTCGCGCTGAACCGATAGAGCGATGCGACCTGCGTGGCCCGGGCGGTGGATGACGCCACAACGCGACCGAGGATCGCCTCGATCCGTCCCCTCGGCGCCCTCATCCACCGGCCGAAGACCACGAAGTTGAGCGAGACCTCGCAAATCCCCCTCATGCGCAGGGCCTCGATCGTACGGGCGATCATGAACTCCGTGAACCCGTTCGGGGTATCACGCTCGCGACGCATGCTGGCGAGTGACACGGCGGCGGCACCGTAGCAGGGGGCGAAGTGGAGGAAGCCGCGGATCGTGCCGGAACCGTCGTGTGCGACGGCGACGACCGTATCGGCCTGATGACGGCCGCCGAGCTCGTCCAGCGCCATGGAAAACCCGCGCTCGCAGTCGTCGCCGAGCCATGCCTCCGAGACTCGTGCGAATGCATCGAGTTCCGCCTGCGACACCTCGGCGAGGGTTCGCACCGACAGACGGTATCCGGCGGCCTCGAGACGATTCACCGATTGACGGACCTTGCGGATCCTGCGTCCCTCGAGCGTGAAGGCAGCGGTATCGACGACCGCCTCATCTCCCAGATACACGCGGCGAAGGCCCGCGTCGCGGTAGAGGTCGGCGAGGGCCTGTCCGGCTCCCAGTACCGCAAGCCTGAGCCCCTGACGCTCGGCGAGCCGCGCCGCATCCGCGATCAGCCCCGGTACCGACTCGTCGGGACCCACCGGATCACCGGACACGAGAAGCACACCGCTACGTACCCGGTACGCCACGAAAGCACGGTGATCATCGCTGAACAGGTACTGCACATCGCGGCGGAGTTTGAAGAAGCTCAGCGTGTCCGCACCGTCGGCCTGGACGATCTCAAGGCCCCGCCGGACGGCGGACTCATCCGGAAGCTCCTCCGGAACGCGCAGCGGCTGGCTGATCAGCCAGCCGATCCAGATGAGACCGAGCATCCCGACGATGCCGACGGCGACCGGAAGCCAGCGCATGTGCCCGGTGAAGCCGATCGGGCCCGGAGTCGCCGAGAGCATCGCCGCCGCCTCCGTGAGCGCGCGTGGCCAGGTCACCGGCCGCGCAACGTGTCCCGCCGCCGCCCAAACCGCGATCAGTGACGCTGCATACGCACCCGCCGCGATCAGCGGGACGCGGCGCAGGGCCTGCCCGAGCGTCGACGTGGCCGGCTCGACATAGAACGCGCCACGCGCAACGATGGTCGCTACGACAAGCACGGAGGCGACCGCCGCCTCACCCATGGCGTGCGCTCGAAGGACGTCGAGCAGGACGATGGCACTGAGCGCGGCGGCAGCGATGGGCCATGCACGACGGCGACGGCGGGCGACGGGCACCGCGATCACCATCAGCACGAGTCCGAGCGGCAGTCGAAGGACGTCGGCATTCGCTTCAAGGACCGGCGAGCCGAGAAGGGCGGCGAGGTCCGTACCGCCGATGCTGCCGGGCAGGAGCGCCGATCCGGCGACGGCGAATCCTCCCGCGAAGAGGATCGCACCGAGTGCGGCGGGGAACCAGGCCGCACGCCGCCATGTTCTCAGCGGATGGACTCGTCGATGGAGCGCGACGCTCCACCGGGTGGTGTTGCGCCGCGAGGCGAACAGATCGTTCCAATCCTTCGCGACCAGCCAGACGCCGGTGATCCCGAGGAGCAGTCCGGCATGTCGTGAGAGATGCCATGGACCCGCGACGATGAGCGCGGCGATCAGGAGGAGCGCGAATCCGGTCGCGAATGCATGGATGCGCACCCCGGCGACGTACAGTCGGGGACCGAGCGGGTGACGTTCGATTCTGACGAGGTCGCGGTCCGAACGCGTCTCAGTATGCGATCGACCCGCCTCCCCCCGGTCGTCACTCCCGTTCGTTTCTCTCCTCATCGACTCCGATTCAACACTCCATAGATGAAAACCAGATGAAAGGCCGTCATCGCGATGGTCACGGCGGCCCCTGAACGGCGAACGGGATCGCGGTGTCTCACCCGACCATGCCCGACCGTTGATGCGGCCGCCCCGTGCGCCACCGACGAGATCGATGACGACCGGCCGAACGATGCACGATCCTCACAGGACGGGTACCGGTCGAGGGCGACGTCATGGTGCACCGGGTCGATGACGGTGAGGTCAGGTCGACCGACACGCTCCTTCCTCCGAGCGCCGGAGAGTGCTCCGGTCCGGCGTGGCAGGCCCGCTCACGACCTCTTCTCGGCCCCGCCGTCGCCGTCGGAGCCCCGCTACCGGCGGCAGCCAGGACGACACGGGCGGGCGGTCCGTGACTCCGGTGCTGTCGCATTCCCTCTGGTCGAAGAGGCGTCGACGCTCACCATGAAGCAGGCTGTGCCCGGCGACGCACAAACCGGAGGCCGTCGTGTTGATACTCGCCGACGAGGTCGCCACGCTCACCATCGGTGAGATCGTCATCGACGCGGCCCGGGCCGCGTACCACGTCCTCCCCGAGATGACCCGTCGCCTGGTACGTCCCTGCAGGAGCGCCAGGTCACGCCCCCTGTACGACCGTCACGTCGCCGGACCCCGGCCAACCAGCGTCTGAGCCCGGCGGGATGGGCCGTCGTGACCGTCGCGGAGCG
>CAYSVH010000030.1:0-12292 GCA_964434425.1 uncultured Bifidobacteriaceae bacterium
TTCTGGGCCACAGACTCCTCTCATGCCCCGAAGGGCGTCGCCCGATGCGTGCGTAGCCGTACGCGGCGAGACCGCGCAGGACCCCGCACCTTAGCACGGAAACGACTCATGCGGTGGTGAGGATCCGTGGGCCGCTCTCGGTTACCGCGACGGTGTGCTCGGCGTGCGCCGACAGCGAGCCGTCCTTCGTGCGGATCGTCCAGCGGTCCTCGTCGACGGTGACGTCGTATCCACCGGCGTTGACCATGGGCTCGATGGCGATGACGAGGCCGGGCTCGATGGGGAGCCCCTCTCCTGGCCGGCCGTAGTTGGGGACCTGCGGATCCTCGTGCATCGAACGCCCCACGCCGTGGCCGACGAGGCTGCGCACGACGCTGAAGCCGCCGCTTTCGACCTCGGTCTGGACGGCGTGGCCGATGTCGCCGATCGTGTTGCCGGGACGCGCGGCCTGTATCCCGCGCTGGAGGGCGGTCTCCGTGACGGAGACCAGTTCGGCGGCGGCCGCGCTGATGCTTCCGACCGGGACCGTGCGCGCGCTGTCGGCCACCCACCCGTCAAGGATCAGGCCACAGTCGACAGACAGGATGTCGCCGTCCTCGAGCGTCACGGGCGAGGGGATGCCGTGCACCACCACGTCGTTCAGCGACGAGCAGATCGACCCGGGGAAGTCAACGGCTCCAGGCGCGCCCGGATAGCCGAGGAAGGCCGGCGTCCCGCCCCGCTCACGGATGGCCGACTCGGCGAGTTCGTCCAGCTCGAGCAGGGTCACGCCCGGGGCGACCGCCGCCACCAGCAGGTCGAGGCACTCGCCCAGGGCCGCTCCAGCCGCCGCCATCGCGTCGATCTCGGAGGGACTCTTCAGCTGAGGGCCCGACGGACGACGGCTCCTGCGGCGCTTGGTCACTGAATGGCGCTCCGAAGACGCGCGTACACCTCGTCGAGCGCACCGGTGCCGTCGACCTCGCGAAGGAGGCCGGCCGACCGGTAGTACTCGGCCACGGGCGCGGTCTGGTCGCTGTACGTTCGGAGACGAGCGGCCACGGCCTCGGGACGGTCGTCGTCACGTTGATACAGGTCGCACTTCTCGGTCCCGTCGCCATCCGGGCAGGTCGAGTCGTCGTAGGGATTCGACGTCTCGTGGAACGACCGTCCGCAACGGCGGCAGATCCACCGGCCGCCGAGGCGACGGGTGAGCTCGTCCGTCGGCACGGCGAGGGAGATGACCGCCTCGAGCGGCGCATTCAGCTCGCCGAGCATGGTGCCGAGCGACTCGGCCTGGGCGACGGTCCGGGGGAAGCCGTCCAGGAGGAAGGAGTCCGACCGGGTGGCGAGGGCCTCGCGGATCATCCCGATGACGACCTCGTCCGGCACGAGACCGCCGGCGTCCATGTGCTTCTTCGCCTCGAGCCCGAGGGTGGTGCCCTCGGCGACCTGTGCGCGGAGCAGGTCGCCCGTGGCGAGGTGCAGGAGCCCGAGATCCGCCTTCAGGCGTTCGGCCTGGGTTCCCTTGCCGGCGCCGGGGGGTCCGAAGAGTGCGAGTCGTGCCATTACAGGAATCCTTCGTACTGACGCTGGATGAGCTGTGCCTCGAGCTGCCGCATGGTGTCGATGGCGACACCGACGACGATCAGCAGCGAGGTGCCACCGATGGTGAAGTTCACGCCGGGCAGGTACTTGAAGACGATGGACGGCATGCTGGCCACGGCGGCGAGGTAGATGGCACCCGGCAGCGTGAGCCGCGTCATGACGCGATCCAGGAAGACCGCGGTGGGACGCCCCGGGCGCACACCGGGGATGAACCCGCCGTGCTTCTTCAGGTTCTCCGCCTGGTCGACCGGGTTGAACTGAACAGCCGTGTAGAAGTAGGTGAAGAGGATGATGAGGACGGCCTGGAACACGATGAAGAACCAGGAGTTCGTGCCGAGGAGCTCACCGAGCCGCTGGAAGAAGGACCCGCCGATCAGCGTCGCCATGAGCGACGGGAGGATCACGATGGACGACGCGAAGATGACCGGGATGACTCCCGCCATGTTCACGCGCAGGGGCATGTAGGTGGTCCCGCCCTGCGTCATCTTCCGTCCGACGACCCGTTTGGCGTACTGGATCGGGATGCGGCGCTGCCCCTCGTTGACGAAGACCACACCGATGACGACGGCGACGGCGATCACGCCGATGACGATCATGGTGACGGGCTCGAGCTGCCACCAGTGCCGGACGCCCTGCGGGATCGACGCCACGATGCTGGCGAAGATCATGAGCGAGATGCCGTTGCCGATGCCGCGCTGGGTGATGAGCTCACCCAACCACATGACGAGCACGGTACCCGCCGTCAGGGAGATGACGATCAGGTAGAACCGCCCGGCGTTGACGTCCGTCAGACCGCCGACCGACCGGAAGAACAGCACGTAGGCGACGGACTGCAGGAACGCCAGGGCAACGGTGAGATACCGCGTGTACTGGGTGATCTTGGCGTGCCCCGCCTCGCCCTCCTTCTGGAGGGCCTCCAGCTTGGGTATCACCACCGTCATCAGCTGGATGACGATGCTCGCGGTGATGTACGGCATGATCCCCAGCGCGAAGACCGAGAACCTGGTGAGCGCGCCACCCGAGAAGAGGTTCAGGAACTGGAGGACGTTGGCCGCCCCCTGGCTCCCGATCGCACCCTCGATGTCGTGGGAGCTCGCGCCCGGGATCGGAACGAAGGTCCCGAACCGGTAGACCGCGAGGATCGCGAACGTGAACAGGAGCTTCTTCCGAAGCTCCGGCGAGCGAAACGCGTTCAGAACAGCCTTCAGCACAGGCCGATTCCTCCGGTCATCGTGTCCTTCGTTCTCGGATTAGATGGTTGATTCCACGATCTCGCGGCGTGGTGCACGCCCCCGGCGGCGCGGATACGCCACCGGGCGACTCGAACAGGCGAACCAGCATGCCCTTCGGCGCCCGCCGGCGTCCCGCATCCGCCGGTGACGCACCCCACATCCACGATCCCGCGGAATCAACCATCTAGGCGTCGTCCGAAACCGCGCGCAGCGGGACGACCTCGGCCGTGCCTCCGGCCGCCTCGATCTTCTGACGGGCACCCTCCGAGAAGGCGTGTGCCCGAACGGTGAGCGCGCGGTCCAGATCGCCCTTGGCGAGGATCTTGACGGGCCAGCCGCGATTGGCGTTCCCCTTCACGAGCCCGCGCTCCTCGAGGGCCGCAAGATCGACGACGCTGCCAGCCTCGAAGACGTCCAGCCGCCCGACGTTCACCGGGATCGTGTGCGTCCGGAACGGACCGATGGGCATCGACTTCTTGTGGTTGGGACCGCGCAGCTTGCCCTTCTGCATGTGGATCGGCACCTGGCCGCCCTGGAAGGTGGAGATGGGCCCCTTGCCCGACCGAGCGCCCTGGCCCTTCTGCCCGCGACCGGAGGTCTTGCCGGTACCGGAGCCGGGTCCACGCCCGATGCGCTTGCGCGCCTTACGGGATCCGGGGAGCGGAGCGAGGGTCTCGAGCCGAACGTCGTTCGGGTCGATGGTCGTCTCGTCGGTCATTTGGAGGTCTCCTCAACCCGAATGAGGTGGGCGACCTTCCGGAGACGCCCCTCGAGCTCGGGGGTTTCTTTGTGTTCACGGCTCTGGCCGATGCGGCCCAGGCCGAGCGCCCGCAGCGTGCCGCGGTGCTCCTGCTTGGAACCGATTGCCGAACGGATCTGCGTGACCCGGATCACGAGGCATCACTCCCCTCATCGGCGGTCTCGGCGACGGCCACCGCCACCGGCTCGGTCTCGGCGGGCGCGGCGTCCGCGTCGATGGTGCGCTCACGGGCGTTGTCGGCCAGGCCGAACATCTGGGCGATCGTCTTCCCGCGCCGCTCGGCGACGTCCTCCGGACGGCGGAGTCCCTTGAGGGCCTCGACGGTCGCGGGCAGGAGGTTCATCGGGTTGCTGCTGCCCAGCGACTTGCTGAGGATGTCGTGGATGCCGGCGAGCTCCAGCACGGCACGCACCGGACCACCCGCGATGACCCCGGTACCCGGCGAGGCCGGCTTCAGGAGCACGCGGCCGGCGCCGTGGCGCCCCAGGATCTGGTGGGTGATCGTGTTGTTGTGCTTCGGGACCCGGAAGAGGTTCTTCTTCGCGTCCTCGATGGCCTTCTGGATGGCGAGCGGAACCTCACGCGCCTTGCCGTGACCGATGCCGACGACATCGTTCATGTCACCGACGACCACCAGCGCGGAGAACGAGAAGCGCCGTCCACCCTTGACGACCTTCGCGACGCGATTGACCTCCACCACACGCTCGGCCAGCTCGAGGCTGTTGGCGTTGATGCGCTCTCGACGTACGTCAGACAAACCCGTTCCTCTCGATCAGAACTGGAGGCCGCCGTCGCGGGCCCCGTCGGCGAGCGCCTTCACACGCCCATGGTAAAGGTAACCACCGCGGTCGAAGACGACCTTGGTGACGCCGGCGGCCTTGGCCCGCTCGGCGAGCAGACGACCGACCTCGGTCGCGGCCTCCGTCTTGGAGGAGTCGCGCAGAGCGGCCTCGATCGAACCGGCGGCCGCGAGGGTGCGGCCATCGACGTCGTCGATGACCTGCGCGTAGATGCGCGCGTTCGAGCGGAAGACCGACAGGCGCGGACGCTCTGCGGTGCCGTGGACCCGACCGCGAATGCGCTTGCGTCGACGATCGCGACCCGGCGCCGATGGTGAGATGTGACGACTCATGCCCGCTTTCCGACCTTCCTGCGAATCTGCTCGTCCGCGTACTTGATGCCCTTGCCCTTGTACGGCTCGGGGGGACGCACCTTGCGGATGTCGGCCGCAACCTGGCCGACGGACTGCTTGTCGATGCCCGAGACCACGATCTCGGTCGGCTGCGGCGTCTCGAAGGTGATTCCCTCCGGCGGCGACACGATCACCGGGTGGGAGTACCCGGCCGAGATCTCGAGGTCCTTGCCCTTCATCTGGGCGCGGTACCCGACACCGATCAGCTCGAGGCGCTTCTCGAAGCCCTGGGTGACGCCCTCGACCATGTTGGCGACGAGCGTCCGGGACAGGCCATGCAGCGCACGGTGGGGCGCCCGGTCCGTGGGACGGGAGATCGTCAGGGCACCGTCCTCCTGCGCCACCGTGATGGGGGCGCTGATGGTCTGGGCGAGCTCGCCCTTGGGACCCTTGACGGTCACGTTCTGACCGGTGATGTCGACCGTGACACCGTCGGGGACGGTGATCGGCGTGCGTCCAATTCTGCTCATACTCGTATCGCTTTCGTTACCAGACTTCGCAGAGGACCTCGCCGCCGATACCGCGGCGACGGGCCTCCTGACCGGAGAGAAGTCCCTGCGAGGTGGAGATCACCGCGACGCCCATCCCACCGAGGACCTTGGGGACCTCCCCGCGGCCGACGTACACGCGGCGGCCGGGCTTGCTCACGCGCCGGAGACCGGAGATCACCTGGCGGCGGTTCTTGTCGTACTTCAGGTTGACCGTGAGCTTGTGATCGCGTCCCTCACCCTCGGCGCTCCAGCCGGAGATGTACCCCTCGGCCTCGAGAAGCTTGGCGAACTCGATCTTGAGCTTGCTCGCCGGAAGGGTCGCGTGGTCGTGCATGGCCAGCGCCGCGTTGCGGATGCGGGTCAGCATGTCCGCGAAAGGATCGGTCATCATCGTGCGCTCACCCCCCTTACCAGGACGACTTCGTCATGCCGGGGATCACGCCCGCGTGTGCCTCTTCGCGCAGGCAGATGCGGCACAGGCCGAACTTGCGGTAGTACGCGCGGGAGCGACCGCAGCGGTGACAGCGGGAGTACTCCCGCGTCTTGTACTTGGATGGGCGCGCCGCCTTGACGCGCAGACTCGTCTTCGCCACTTTGCTCCTTAACGCTTCTTCGAACGGCTACGGGACCGGGAGCGCTGCTTGCGTCGACGACGCGCGGCCCGTTCCTCAGCGGTGTATCCATCGGCACGGAACGGCATGCCGAGGTGGCGCAGGAGTGCGCGTCCCTCGTCGTCCGTCTCGGCGGTGGTGGTGATGATCACGTCCAGTCCCCGAACCTGGTCGATGCGGTCGTAGTCGATCTCGGGGAAGATCGTCTGCTCGCGGATGCCCAGCGCGTAGTTGCCACGTCCGTCGAAGCTGTCGGGGTTGACCCCGCGGAAGTCACGGATACGGGGGAGCGCCACCGACGTGAGCCGGTCGTAGAACTCCCACATACGGGCCCCGCGAAGGGTGACCTTGCAGCCGATGGGCATGCCCTCACGCAGCTTGAACTGGGCGATGGACTTGCGTGCCCGGGTCATGACGGGCCGCTGCCCGGCGATGATGGCCAGCTGCTCGAGCGCCTGGTCCAGGAGCTTGGAGTTGGTCTTCGCCTCGCCGACACCCATGTTGAGAACGATCTTCTCGATCTTGGGGTGCTGCATGGCCGACGTGTAGCCGAACTCCTCCTGGAGCTTCGGCCGGACCTCGTCCTGGTAGCGCTCGAGGAGCCGCGGCGGCGCCGCGGCCTCGATGGTCTGGGTTGTGTTCTCGTCAGTCAAGCTTCTCTCCGCTTCGCGCGGCGACCCGCACCTTCTTATCGTCCTCCTCGACGAAGCGCACCCGCGTGGGCAGGTGGAGCTTGGGGTCGATGAGGGACACGTTGGACCAGTGGAGCGGCGCCGGCTTCTCGATGACGCCACCCGGCTCGCTCGGCGGGCGGGGACGCGTGTGCCGCTTCACGAGGTTGAGCCCCTCGATCACGACGCGCTCCTCAGCCGGGAGGACCTCAAGAACCGTACCGGTCTTGCCCTTGTCCTTGCCCGCGATGATGACGACCTCGTCGCCCTTCTTGATACGTGCCGCCATACCTAAAGCACCTCGGGTGCCAGTGAGATGATCTTCATGAAGTTCTTCTCGCGCAGCTCGCGGGCGACGGGCCCGAAGATGCGCGTACCTCGTGGGTTCATTCCGCCGTCGATGATCACGGCGGCGTTCTCGTCGAACGCGATGAACGTGCCGTCGTCACGCGGGTGCGACTTGCGCGTGCGTACGACGACCGCCTTGACCACGTCGCCCTTCTTGACCGAGCCGTTCGGAGTCGCCTGCTTCACGGTGCCGACGATGACGTCGCCGACGTGCGCGTAGCGACGCCGGTGTCCACCCACGACACGGATGCAGAGGATCTCACGGGCGCCGGTGTTGTCGGCGACGCGAAGTCGGGACTCCTGCTGGATCACTTTGCACGCTCCAGGATCTCGACGAGCCGCCAGCGCTTCTGCGCGGACAGCGGCCGACACTCGACGACGCGCACCGTGTCACCGACGCGGGCCTCGTTGGCCTCGTCGTGCACGTGCAGCTTCGACGAACGCCGCACCGTCTTGCCGTACACGCGGTGCGGACGAGCGCTGTCGATACGGACCGTGATGGTCTTCTCGCGCGCGTCGCTCGTGACGACACCCTGCCGGCTCTTGCGACCGGCGACCGATTCTTGCGGTGTCTTCTGCTCAGGCACCGGCAACCTCCCGCTCACGCTCTTGGATCACTGTCAGAAGCCGAGCGATCTCACGCCGGCGGAGGCCGATCTCGGAGGTCTCCTCCAGAGAGCCGGACGCATGCTGGAAGCGCAGGTTGAAGAGAGCCTCACGCGCCTCGACGAGGAGGGCGGAGAGACGCTCGTCGTTGAGCTCCCGCAATTCTTTTGCACTACGTTGTGCCACTAGAAGTCATCCCTCGTCACGAACTTGCACTTGATCGGGAGCTTCATGGCGGCGAGGCGCATGGCCTCCTTCGCGAGCTCCTCGGGAACACCGGACAGTTCGAACATCACCTCGCCGGGCTTGACCACGGCGACCCACGCCTCCGGCGAGCCCTTTCCGGAACCCATGCGGGTCTCGGCCGGCTTCTTCGTCACCGGGAGGTGCGGGAAGATGTTGATCCAGACCTTTCCGCCACGCTTGATGCGACGGGTGATCGCGATACGCGCGGCTTCGATCTGGCGATTGGTGATCCACGCCGCCTCGAGCGACTTCAGGCCGTACTGACCGAAGTTGAGCTGGGTGTTCCCCTTGGAGAGACCCTGACGACGACCGCGGTGGTGCTTGCGGTGCTTGATCCGCTTCGGCATCAGCATTAGGAAGCACCTCCTCCCTGGCCACCCGGACGGGGACCGCGGGGACCGCCACCGCCGCCGCGGGGACCGCCACCGCCACCGGGGCCGCCGGGACCGCCGCCACCGCGACCGCGGTTGCGCCCGCCTCCACCGCCGCCACGGTTGCCCTGACGGTCGCCGCGCTCACGGCGCTGACGACGGGCGGGCTGCGGAGCGTCGAAGTCGACACGGCCGCGGGCGTCGGTGACGCCCTCCGGCAGGACCTCGCCGCGGTTGATCCAGACCTTGACGCCGATGCGACCGTAGGTCGTCTTCGCCTCGACGAAGCCGTAGTCGATGTCGGCGCGGAGCGTGTGGAGCGGGACGCGACCCTCCGAGTAGTGCTCGGAGCGCGACATCTCGGTTCCGCCGAGGCGCCCGCTGCACTGCACCTTGACGCCCTGGGCGCCGGAGCGCATGGCGGAGGTGAGCGCGCGCTTCATGGCGCGACGGAAGCTGACGCGGTTCTGGAGCTGCTCGGCGATCGACTGCGCGACGAGGGTGGCGTCCAGCTCGGGGCGCTTGACCTCGTTGATGTTGATCTGGATCTGCTTGTTGGTGATGCTGTGCAGATCGCGGCGCAGCGCGTCGACCTCCTGGCCGCTCTTGCCGATCACGATGCCGGGGCGTGCGGTGAAGATGTCGACGGTGAGCTTGGCCGGGTCCTTGCGGACGTGGATGTCCGAAAGGCTGGCGTGAGCGAGCTTGCCGTAGATGTGGTCGCGGATGGCGCGGTCCTCGTCGAGCGCGGCTGCGAAGTCACGCTGAGCGAACCAGTTGCTCTTCCAGTCGGAGATCACTCCGAGCCGGAATCCGCCTGGGTGGACTTTCTGACCCAACCTAGCGCCCCTTCCGTTCCGAGTCCGCTGCGGGCTCGGCCAATCCGATGGTGATGTGACTCGTTCGCTTGAGGATGGGCGACGCCGATCCCCGGGCCCGCGGACGGAAACGCTTGATGGTGGGGCCCGGGTCGACCGTGACGTGGGTCAACACGAGCTCATCCGACTTGAGGCCGTGGTTGTGGTCCGCGTTGGCGGCGGCCGATTCGAGGACCTTGCGCACGGGCACCGCCGCGTCGCGCGTGGCGAACGCGAGGATGGCACGCGCCTCGGTGACCGACTTTCCGCGCACCAGGTCGGCGACGAGCCGCGCCTTGCGGGGCGACACGCGCACGAACTTCGCCGTCGCGCTGACGAGATCTCGGGTTGCGGCGTTGTTCATCGCATCTTCGCCGTTCGATCGGAACCGGCGTGGCCACGGTAGGTACGGGTGGGCGCGAACTCGCCCAGCTTGTGGCCGACCATGCTCTCGCTGATGAACACCGGCACGTGCTTGCGCCCGTCGTGCACCGCGATGGTGTGTCCCACCATCTCCGGGAAGATGGTGGACGAACGCGACCACGTGCGGATCATCCGCTTCTCATTCGCCGCGTTCATCTCCTCGATGCGGCGCATGAGCTTTTCGGCCACGAATGGCCCCTTCTTGAGGCTACGACCCACCTAGTTTCCCCCCGCGTGCTTTCCGCGCTTGCGAGCGCGGACGATCATCTTCTGACTGGCCTTCTTGGTGTTGCGCGTGCGCGCGCCCTTGGTGGGCTTGCCCCACGGGGTGACCGGGTGGCGACCCGAGTTGCTCTTGCCCTCACCACCACCGTGCGGGTGGTCGACCGGGTTCATGGCCGAACCACGGACCCGGGGGCGGACGCCCTTCCAGCGCGACCGTCCGGCCTTGCCGCCCGAGAGGTTCTCGTGCGTCGAGTTGCCGACCTGACCGATGGTGGCACGGCACTCGAGGTGCACCATGCGCATCTCGGTGGACGGCAGGCGAACGGTGGCGTAGTCGCCCTCCTTCGCCATGAGCTGGGCGGAGACGCCGGCGGACCGGACGATCTGGCCGCCGCGCCCGGCCGAGAGCTCGATGTTGTGGATCGTCGTACCGGTCGGGATGTCGCGAAGTGCGAGCGAGTTGCCCGGCTTGATGTCGGCTCCAGGACCGCTCATCACCGTGTCGCCGACCTTGAGGCGCTGCGGCGCCAGGATGTAGGCCTTCTCGCCGTCCGCGTAGTGGAGCAGCGCGATCCGTGCCGACCGGTTGGGGTCGTACTCGATCGTGGCGACCTTGGCGGGGATCCCGTCCTTGCGACGCTTGAAGTCGATGATCCGGTAGCGGCGCTTGTGCCCACCGCCCTTGTGGCGGCTGGTGATGCGGCCGTTGTTGTTCCGCCCACCGGACTTCTTGACCTTGTCGAGAAGCGACTTCTCGGGGGTCGTCGAGGTGACCTCCTCAAAGTCCGAGGTGGTGACGAACCGGCGACCCGGCGATGTCGGCTTGTACTTCTTGATACCCATGGGCGCGATCAGACCCCTTCGAACAGTTCGATGCGATCTTCGGGCGCCAGCTCGACGATCGCCTTCTTGAACCCCGGGCGGCGGCCACGCGTGTAACCACGGCGCTTGGGCTTGCTCTGAACCTTGACGATCCGCACGTCCGTCACCAGCACGTCGAAGATGTCCTCGACGGCCTGACGGATCTGGATCTTGTGCGCGTCGGCCAGCACCTCGAAGGTGTACTGGTTGTGACGCTGCGCCAGCTGGAACGCCTTCTCGGAGATGATCGGGCGGACCACCACCTTGCGGATGTCCTCACGCTCGGTGCTCATGCGCCCTCCTCCTGGTCGGTCTCGGCGTCATCGGAGGCGTCCGCCTCAGCTTCGGCGACGGCCTCGTCGGCCTCCGCCTCAGCCTCAGCCTCGACGGCGATCTCGGCGTCGTCGGCGGCCGGAGCGTCGTACGACTCGGCGGGATCCGCTTCGACGTCGGACTCGACCTCGGCCTCCTCCGTCGCGGCGGCCTCGCTCTTCTTGCGACCGCGCTTCGGCTTGTGCTCCGACCGGCGGCTGACGGGGTTGGGCTCCGGCGGCGCGGTGCGGGTGGGCGCGGCCTTGGCCGTGGCCTCCTGACCGGTCACCGACAGCTCCTCACCGACCCAGCGCTCCCAGACGGACCGCTGCACGAGGATGCTGCGGGCGGCCATGATGTCGACGACCTCGATCTCGCCGGCCGCGAGGATGTAGACGTCGCCCAGGTTGCGGAACGACAGCCCCTCGACGCCCTCCGGGTCGTCGAGCACGACGAGCAGTGGGCGGGCCTCGATGCTCTCCGGCGCCTGGTAGAGGTAGTCCGCCGCGCGCTTGGTGGAGGGGGTGTCCCATCCCGTCGGCTCCATGACGGCGACGCTGCCACGCTCGGCGTGAGCGCGAAGCGCGGCCCGGAACGCCTGGGCGCGGACCTTGCGATTGACCTTGCCACCGTGGGTGCGGGGAGTCGGACCGAAGACGACACCACCACCACGCCACTGCGGCGAGCGGATGGAGCCCTGACGGGCGCGACCGGTGCCCTTCTGGCGCCACGGCTTGCGGCCACCACCGGCGACCTCGCCGCGGTCCTTGGTCGAGTGCGTACCGGCACGACGTCCGGCGAGCTCGGCCGTGACCGTCTCGTGGATGAGGTGGGGTTTGATCTCCTGCTCGGCGACGCGACCGGTGAGGTCGGCGGAACCGGTGGGAAGCCCTTCGGCGTTCAGTACGGGGATGTTCATTCGGGCCTCACGATCACGATTCCGTTGACGCCGCCGGGAACCGAGCCCTGGACGAGCAGAAGGTTGCGCTCGGGATCGGCGTCGATGATCTGAAGGCCACGCTGCGTGACGCGCGCGTTGCCCATGCGGCCGCTCATGCGGACGCCCTTCATCACGCGGGCCGGGTACGCCGCGGCGCCGATCGAACCCGGGCGCCGGACGTTGTGCGAACCGTGGCTCTTGGGACCGCTGGCGAAGTTGTGGCGCTTGATCGTTCCCTGGTAGCCCTTACCCTTGGACGTACCGGTGACACGCACGAACTCACCCGACGAGAAGGAGTCGACGGTGACGACGTCGCCGACGGCGACCTCACCACCGAGCTCCTCGGGGTCGAACTCGGCCAGGTGCTTGTGGGCACCGGCACCGGCGCGCTGCAGGTGGCCGCGCTCCGGACCCGAGATCTTGTCGGGGCGGACCTGGCCGAACGCGAGCTGAACCGCGGAGTAGCCGTCGTTCTCGGGGGTCTTCACCTGGACGACGGGGCACGGACCGGCCTCGATGACCGTGACCGTGACGCGCTTTCCGTCCTCGGCGAAGATCT
>CAYSVH010000031.1:0-11665 GCA_964434425.1 uncultured Bifidobacteriaceae bacterium
GCAACCCACGAACAATCATGAGGAGGCGCCGACCCCGGCGCTCCATACGGTCTAGTCCTCAAGCGGTCGAGGGTGCAGGGATCACGTGCAGAGAATGCGATTCTCCGCCCGTCCGTCGTCTCCCAGGGGCTCAAGCGAACGTGTTGATCCGTCCGCTCCGTTCCTGCGTCGGCAACGATCAGCGCGCCGCGCCGGGTGCCGCCGCCCGGCTCACCGGCTGATCTGCCCGACGGGGACGGCGGTGCGCGTGCGGGTCGCCCACTGACACGGCCGTGCACCGCCCTTCGTGGCACGGCCCCGATACACGCGAATCGTGTGCCGGGGCCCGTGTCATGGAGCCGGGCGTCGCGCAATGCACGAGAATGACCGTCCGACACCCGATGATCACGGTCCTGTCCGACCCACCCGAGCGTGTGCCGAGCACGAGCGGTACCGCATTCGGTCGGATACCCGTCATGGAGCCGCAGATGACCACCGAGCCGACCCGATACCTCTACGACCTCTCCGAGGGCGACTCGTCCATGAGATCGACACTCGGTGGCAAGGGCGCCGAGCTCGCCGAGATGACGCGCCTCGGGGTGCCGGTTCCGGACGGGTTCACCGTGGCCACGACGGCGTGCGTCGACGCGATGAACGCCGACGGCGAATGGCCGGATGGCCTCTGGGACGAGGTCCTCTCGGCGCTGTCGCGTCTGGAGGAGCGGACCGGCCGCACATTGGGCGGCGCCGACCGCCCGCTCCTCGTGGCGGTCCGTTCGGGAGCCGTCGTCTCCATGCCGGGGATGATGGACACGATCCTGAACCTGGGCATCGGCGACGGGTCCGTCGCGGCGCTCGGCGGCGAGGCGGACGACCCGCGGTTCGCCTGGGACTCGTACCGCCGGTTCATCCAGATGTACGGCGAGGTGGTGGAGGGCGTGCCCGGCCAGGCATACGAGGACGTCCTGTCGGCCGCGAAGCGCCGGAAGAGCGTCGCGGCCGACACCGATCTGGACGTGACGGATCTCCGGACGCTCGTCGACGCGTTCCGCGACGTGTCGCGCGAGCACACCGGCCGCGACCTCCCCACGGACCCGAGGGAGCAGCTACGGCACAGCATCGACGCCATCTTCCGCTCGTGGAAGAACCCCCGGGCCGGGATCTACCGTCGGGCCAACGGCATCCCGGACGACCTGGGGACGGCCGTGAACGTCATGCAGATGGTGTTCGGGAACCGTGGTGACACGTCGGCCACGGGGGTGTGCTTCACGCGGAACCCGTCGACCGGCGCGAAGGAGGTCTACGGAGAGTTCCTCGTGAACGCGCAGGGCGAGGACGTCGTGGCGGGCATACGCACTCCGCGACCGCTCCACGAGCTGGGATCGGTGCTCCCGGACGCGTTCGCACAGTTGCGCGACACGATGGCGCGCCTCGAGGCGCACTATCGCGACATGCAGGACATCGAGTTCACCATCGAGGACGGTGTCCTCTACCTCCTCCAGACGCGCACCGGCAAGCGGACCGCAACCGCCGCCGTGAAGGTCGCACGCGATCTCGTCGAGGAGGGCGTCATCGGCAGACGAGAGGCGATCCGCCGCATCGAGCCCGCGCAGCTGGACCAGCTCCTCCATCCCACGATCGATCCGGGTCACGACCGCAGCCCTCTCACCGCCGGCCTTGCCGCATCCCCGGGCGCCGCCGTGGGCGAGGCGGTCTTCGACGCCGCCACGGCGGAACGGCGGGGAGCCGCCGGGGATGCGGTGGTCCTCGTCCGGTGGGAGACGACACCCGACGACATCGGCGGCACCATCGCCGCGCAGGGAGTCCTCACGGCGCACGGCGGAATGACCTCCCACGCCGCGGTCGTCGCGCGCGGGATGGGCACGCCGTGCGTGGCCGGCGCGTCCGGCATCGCGATCGACGCCGTGGCCCGGCGCTTCACCGTGGGCGACACCGAGGTCAATGAGGGCGATGTCATCACCCTCGACGGCTCGACCGGCGCCGTCTACCTCGGCGCCCTCGACCTGATCCCGCCACGGATCACCGAGGACTTCGAGGTGCTGGCCGGATGGGCGGACGAGGCGCGACGGCTGGGTGTGCGGGCCAACGCCGACACCGGCGATGACGCCGCACGGGCACGGGAGTTCGGCGCCGAGGGCATCGGGCTCTGCCGGACCGAGCACATGTTCATGGCCGAGGACCGCCTCCCGGTCGTCCGCCGGATGATCCTGGCCTCCGACGCGGACACGCGTGCCGCCGCGCTCGCCGAGATCCTCCCGATGCAGCAGCGGGACTTCACCGAGATCCTCGGTGCGATGTCCGGGCTGCCGGTGACCATCCGCCTGCTCGACCCGCCGCTCCACGAGTTCCTCCCCGACCTCACCGAGCAGGCGCTCGCGGTGCAACGCCTCGAGCTGACCGGCGGATCGGACACGGACCTGCGCGAGGCGCGCGAGACGCTGGCGCAGGTGACGAAGCTGACCGAGATGAACCCCATGCTGGGCACCCGCGGGGTCCGGCTGGCGCTTCTGTATCCCGAGATCCCCGCCATGCAGGTGCGGGCCGTCGCCCGTGCCGCCTTCGCCGTCCAGGACGAGGGCGGCGTCCCGGTGGTCGAGATCATGATCCCGCTGGTGGCCTTCGCCGAGGAGCTGGCCCGGATGCGCGAGCTCGTCGTCCGGACGTTTGAGGAGGAGTTCACCGCCACGGGCCGCCGCTTCGACTACACGGTCGGAACGATGATCGAGCTGCCGCGGGCCGCCGTGGCGGCCGACCAGATCGCCGAACACGCCGACTTCTTCTCGTTCGGCACCAACGACCTCACGCAGACGGTGATCGGCGTCTCGCGCGATGACGCGGAGGGCGGCTTCCTCACGCCGTACATGGAGTCGGGGATACTGCCGGGCAACCCCTTCGCCTCGATCGACGTCGACGGCGTCGGCGGCCTGGTGGCCATGGGTGCGGAGGGCGGCCGTCGCACATCACTCGATCTCAAGATGGGCGTCTGCGGCGAACACGGCGGCGATCCTGCGTCCATCACGTTCTTCGAATCACTGGGGCTGGACTACGTCTCGTGTTCCCCGTTCCGGGTGCCGCTCGCCCGGTTCGCCGCCGCCTGGGCCGCGATGGAGAACGCAGAGGACTGAGGGCACACCCGTCCGCGCCGAGGTGACACCGAGCCGGCGACCTCCCTCAACCGAACCCCGCCGTCGTCCGGGCCATGGACGAGATCGGCATCGACATCAGCGACGAGCGCCCGAAGCTCCTCGCCACCGACTCCGCTGCGGCCGCGGAGGTGGTGGTCACGATGGGCTGCGGGACTCATGCCACATCTTCCCCGGCCAGCGCCATGGGGATCGGCCGGTCGACGATCCCGCCGGCCGCCCCCTGAGAGGCCGCCCGATCGATCCGTGACCAGATCGAGAAGCGCGTACGCGAACTCGTCGCGGAACTCACTCGACCGTGACGGTCACGACGTAGCGCGCCGCGATCCACACCGGTGCCGCGCTCGGCGGTCGACACCGTGCACCCGGCGGTCGCGCCCCGAAGAACGGCCCTTCGTCACCGGGTCCGCCGGCCCGCGTCCATCCACGTCAGGATGGTCTCCCCGAGGGCGGCGAGCCCGCGGTCCATCTGCCCGAAGTCGGCCGAGCTGAAGCTGAGGCGCATGGTGTGCGCTCCGCCGCCCAGCGCGTAGAACGGCGGACCCGGCACGTAGGCGACGTGATGCGCCACCGCATCCGGCAGCATTGCCGTCGTGTCGACGTGATCCGGCAGCGTCAGCCACAGGAACATGCCGCCCTCGGGCGTCGTGTGGTGCACCTCGGCGGGGAGGAAGCGCTCGATCGCGCTGATCATGTGCGCCGCGCGGTCGCCGTAGAGGGTGCGGACGCGCTCGACCTGGCGAGGCAGGACGTCGTCCACCAGCTCCGCGATGATCATCTGGTTGAGCGTGGGCGTGTGCAGGTCGGCGGCCTGTTTCGCCGCGATGACCTTCCCCATGATCGCGGACGGCGCCTGCAGCCACCCGTCGCGGAGTCCGGGCGCGAGCGTCTTGCTGAACGACGCGCAGTAGGCCACGTTGCACCGGTCGGCGTCGCCCTCGGCGTGGTCGAGCGCCAGCGAGTAGAGGCTGGGCAGCGGCTCACCCAGGAAGCGGATCTCTCCGTAGGGATCGTCCTCGATGACGAGCACCCCGTGCCGAGCCGTCGCCTCGACCAGATGGCGACGCCGCTCGAGCGACATGGTGCGCCCGGTCGGGTTCTGGAAGTTCGGCACGGTGTAGAGGACCTTGGCCGGGTACTCGGCCAGGGTCCGGTCGAGCGCGTCCATGTCGATGCCGTGCTCGTCCGTCGGCACCTGGACGTAGCGCGGACCGAACGGGGCGAACGCCTGGAGCGCCCCGAGGTATGTCGGCGTCTCGACGAGGACGACGTCGCCCTCGTCGATCAGGACGCGCGCCAGCAGGTCGAGGCTCTGCTGGCTGCCGGTGACGATCTGGACGTTGTCCGTGGGGATCCCGTCGCGGGCCGCGATCCACTCGCGCAGCGGCCGGTACCCCTCCGTGGTGCTGTACTGGAGCGCCTGGGCGCCCCGCTCGCGCAGGACGCGGTCCGTGGCCTCGCGCACCTCGTCGAGGGGGAAGACCTCGGCGGCCGGAAGGCCTCCGGCGAAGCTGATGACGTCGGGGTTCTCGGTGATCTTCAGGATCTCGCGGATCGCGCTCGCGTTGGAGCGTCGGGCGCGCTCGGAGACCAGCGCATCGAAAGGATCGGCGGGACGGTGCGCGGCGGTCGGCATTCCCCGGATCCTAGATGGTTGATTCCATGGTCGGACCCATGGCCGGCAGAGGCGGCTTCCGTGGTCGGTCCCCGATGGCTGAGCCTTCGACGATGTGTGTCGTCACCGGATCACATGCCGGTGTTCGTCCGACCCGTTGCGGCCCGGTGGGCCGGGGTCAGTCCCGTGTCGCCGAGCCCTCGGTGGCGGCCGTCACCACCTCCGCGACGCAGGAGTCGTCGCCGCGTGCCCGCGTGGTCGTGGCGGCGATCTTGGCGCCCGGGGCGACCACCGAGAGGATGCCGCGCCAGATGGATCGGTCGAGTCCGCACACGCGCTCGGGGTCGTGGAACGCCATCTCCTCGAACGGGCAGGAACACGCCTTGATGGCCGTGTTCGACGACCCGTCCACCTGGGCGGCGAAGCCGTAGCGCGTGAGGAGCCGGACGACCTCGGCGATGGCCTGCGTCGGCGTGAACGTCTCGTCCCCCGCCTGGTCCTCGGCGAGAGAGCGCCCGAACGCGAAGCCCACGTGCTCGAGGCGCTCCTCGGGCGTGGAGCCCTCATCGGTCATCGCTTCGAGGAGCAGCCGGGCCAGCAGGTCGTAGTGGCGTGCCGGCAGCGACACCGCCATCTCCGTCTCGGCCAGCGAGTAGATCTTCGGGGGTCGCCCGGCACCGGGCCCACCCCGGGTGCGGCGCCGCAGACCGGCCTCCAGGAATCCCATCTCGACCAGTTTGTCGAGGTGGAATCCGGCGAGCCGGCTGTCGATGCCGACCTCCGTCGCCACCTCCGACCGCGTGACCGGCTCGGATGATCCGCGGACCGCGAAGAAGACGCTTCGTCGCGTGCCGTCGCCCAGGGCGGTTGCCAGGCGTTCGATCTCCTGCTCGGTGTGTTCTCGATCCCGCATCATGTCGAGCCCTCCCGGCTGAGCTGTTAATGGTACCCCACGTCGTCGCATGGAAAGGCGTTTCCGGTAACGTAGATATCTGTTAGAGCACAGCGAGCCTCCAGGAGGAGCCGTGTCCACCATCCCCCCGCCCCCCGAACTCGAGGGAATCGACCAGTACAAGTTCGGCTGGCACGATCCGTCACACTCGGTGTTCACCCCGAAGAAGGGCCTCAACCCCGACGTTGTGCGCGAGATCTCTCAGCTGAAGGGCGAGCCGGAGTGGATGACGAAGTTCCGGCTTCGCTCGCTCGAGATCTTCGACCGCAAGCCGATGCCGACCTGGGGTGGCGACCTCAGCGAGATCGACTTCCAGGACATCTACTACTACATCCGTGCCAGCGACAAGCAGGGTCGCAGCTGGGACGAGGTGCCGGACGACATCAAGAACACGTTCGACCGCCTGGGCATCCCGGAGGCCGAGCGCAAGTTCCTGGCCGGCGTGTCCGCCCAGTACGAGAGCGAGGTCGTCTACCACTCGATCCGTGAGGACCTCGAGAAGCAGGGCGTCATCTTCTGCGACACCGACACCGCGCTCCGCGAGCACGAGGACATCTTCAAGGAGCACTGGGCCACGGTCATCCCGCCCGGTGACAACAAGTTCTCCGCGCTGAACAGCGCCGTGTGGTCCGGCGGGTCGTTCATCTGGGTGCCGCCCGGAGTCCGCGTCGAGATCCCGCTGCAGGCCTACTTCCGGATCAACCAGGAGAACATGGGCCAGTTCGAGCGCACGCTCATCATCTGCGAGGAGGACTCGTTCGTCCACTACGTCGAGGGCTGCACCGCGCCGGTGTACTCCAGCGACTCGCTGCACAGCGCGGTGGTCGAGATCATCTGCAAGAAGGGCTCGCGCTGCCGGTACACGACGATCCAGAACTGGTCGACCAACGTCTACAACCTGGTGACCAAGCGCGCGGTCTGCCACGAGAACGCCACCATGGAGTGGGTCGACGGCAACCTGGGCAGCAAGCTCACCATGAAGTACCCGGCCGTGTGGATGACCGGTCGCGGCGCCCGCGGCGAGGTGCTCTCCGTGGCGTTCGCCAGCGAGAACATGTACCAGGACGCCGGGGCCAAGATGGTCCACGTCTCCCCCGACACCTCGTCCACGATCGTCAGCAAGTCGATCTCCAAGGGCGGCGGCCGCACCAGCTACCGCGGCCTCGTGCAGGTCGAGCCGGGCGCACGCCGCGTCAAGGCCAGCGTCGTCTGCGACGCGCTGCTGCTCGACGAGGACAGCCGCTCGGACACATACCCCTACATGGACATCCAGGAAGAGGACACCTCCATCGGCCATGAGGCCACGGTGTCCAAGGTCGCCGACGACCAGCTCTTCTACCTCATGAGCCGCGGGCTCACCGAGGAGGAGGCCATGGCGATGATCGTCCGCGGGTTCATCGAGCCCATCGCGAAGGAGCTCCCCATGGAGTACGCGGTCGAGCTCAACCGACTCATCGAACTGCAGATGGAGGGATCGATTGGCTAGACGTCGTGGACACGACATCCGTGAGTGGCCGGCGAGGGGCTGGGTGTCGCTGGCACGAAGGAACGCGAAGTGCGGGCTGGTTGCCCGTGCGAGCCTTCCGAAACAGCCGGGGGCACCCAGCCACCGCCAGACGCCACGGAGGAATTGGTCATGACGTCGAATACCGCACCGGCGTGGGCGGACGATGCCCGGAAGCGCGCCGAGGGCGTGCTCACCGAACTCCCCGCCCTCACCGGGCAGGAGGAGGAGTGGCGATTCACCCCGCCCACCGACTTCGCCCTGGAGGGCCCTCCCCCCGAGGGCGGCACCGGTGAGGGTGCCGCCGCACCGTCCGCGCCCGAGGGGCGCCTGGCGTGGCTGTCGTTCGTCGACGGCGTCGCGGAGACCGCCGAGACGGCGGTCACCGATCAGGGCGTCATCATCGGCGAACTGGGAGCGGCCATCGCCGAGCACGAGGACCTCGTCCGTGACCGTCTCTACTCCATCGTCGGTTTCGACGACAAGCCGGGTGCGCTCAACGCCGCGCGGTGGGAGTCGGGTCTGTTCGTCTACGTCCCCGACGGTGTGAGGGTCGACCTTCCGATCGAGGCGCTCGCGTGGGCGACCGGCAAGGTGGGACAGGTCTTCGACCGCACCCTCGTGGTGGCGGGTCGCGGATCGCACGTCACCGTCATCGACCGGTACGGATCGCCGGACATCTCGGGACGCGTCACGGCGTCCAGCGTGGTCGAGGTCTTCGCCGGCGAGGACGCCGACGTGGAGCACGTCTCGGTCATCGACTGGGGTTCCGGTGTGCACCACCACACGGTCATCCGCGCGGAGGCCGGCCGCAACGCGAAGGTCCGCTCGGTGGTTGTCACCCTCGGTGGCGACGTGGTGCGCGTGGAGCCCACGATGCTGGTCCGGGGACCCGGTGCCGACGCCCGTGCCCTCGGCCTCTACTTCGCCGACGGCTCTCAGCACTTCGAGCACCGCGTCATCTCGCGGCACGAGGCGCCGCAGGCGTACTCGAACCTGCTCTACAAGGGCGCCATCAAGGACACGGCGCACACCGTCTTCTTCGGCAACCTGATCGTCCCGCCCGGCGCTCCGGGCACCGACGCCTACCAGACGAACCGCAACCTGGTACTGAACGACGGGGCGCGCGCCGAGACCATCCCGTTCCTCGAGATCGAGACGGCCGAGGTGAAGTGCTCGCACGCCGGCGCGGTCAGCCGTGTGGACGACGAGCACCTCTTCTACCTCGAGTCGCGCGGCGTTCCCCGTGACCAGGCGAAGCAGCTCATCGTCGAGGGTTTCTGCCAGGAGGTCCTGGACGAGGTCGGGCTGGACGAGCTGCGCGACGAGCTGTCGGCCGCCATCGCCAAGAAGGTCCGCCGGTGAGTTCCGCTCCCGCGGACATGATCGACGTGGCGGCGTTCTCGGACATCCCGGAGGACGGCACGCACCTGGTCGAGATCAACGAGATCCCCATCTGCCTGGTGCGCACGGGCGACGCGGTCTTCGCCGTCCACAACACCTGTACCCACGCGTTGGCGCAGATGAACGACGGCTGGGTCGACGAGGGCACCATCGAATGCCCGCGCCACGGCGCGAGGTTCTCGCTCGAGACGGGTGACGCACTCACCCCTCCGGCCAACACGCCCCTCCCCACCTTCCACGTCGAGGTCGTCGAGAACCGGGTTCTCATCGATCCGACGCCATCCCACCCCCATCCCCTTCTACAGAGAAACGAGTACGGAGCTGCACGTGGCTGAGCCAATTCTGAAGATCGAAAACCTCAAGGTCGCCGTCGACGGCAAGGAGATCCTGCGCGGAGTCGACCTGGAGGTTCCTCAGGGCGAGGTCCATGCGCTGATGGGCCCCAACGGCTCCGGCAAGAGCACCCTCGCCTACGCTCTGGCGGGTCACCCCCGCTACGACATCACCGACGGGCGCGTCCTCTTCCAGGGCGAGGTGGTCGCCAGCGCCGACGAGGACGAGACCGCCGATGCCGACGAGCGTGCCCGCATGGGCATGTTCCTCGCGATGCAGTATCCGCTCGAGGTCCCGGGCGTCTCGGTCATGAACTTCCTGCGCTCGTCGCTGTCGGCGATCCGGGGCGAGGAGGTCCCTCCCCGCGAGTTCGTGAAGGCGTTCAACGAGGCCAGCAAGCTCCTCGAGTTCGATCAGAGCTTCGCCGACCGCTACCTCAACGAGGGCTTCTCGGGCGGTGAGAAGAAGCGCCACGAGATCCTCCAGATGGCGCTGCTCAAGCCGAAGGTCGCGATCCTCGACGAGACGGATTCGGGCCTCGACATCGACGCCCTGAAGGTCGTGTCGAACGGCGTGAACGCACTGCGCGGCGACGACCTCGGCGTGCTCATCATCACGCACTACACGCGGATCCTGAACTACATCACGCCCGACGTGGTGCACGTGATGTTCGAGGGCCGCATCGCCAAGACCGGCGGCCCGGAGCTCGCCGATCACCTCGAGCAGGTCGGCTACGTGGAGTTCGGCGCTGCCGAGCCCGCGTCCACGCCGGCCGGATCGTAGTCGGGGGTCCACGGAATGAGCGCGGTCTCGCCCGTCACGCAGTGCCGCGCCGACTTCCCCATCCTCTCCCGTGATTTCGCGGGGAGGCCACTCGTCTACCTCGACTCGGCGGCCACCTCGCAGAAGCCGGACGTGGTGATCGACGCCATCTCCGACTACTACCGCACGTCGAACGCCAACGTCCGCCGCGGCGTGTACGGGCTGGCGGCCGAGTCGGACCGCCGCTTCGAGGAGGCCCGCGCCTCCATCGCCCGCCTGGTGGGAGCGGATCCCGACGGGCTGGTGATCACCAAGAACGTGAGCGAGGCCATCAACCTGGTGGCCTACGCATGGGGTCTCCGCAACCTGGGCGAGGGCGACGAGATCATCGTATCGCTCATGGAGCATCACTCCAACATCGTCCCGTGGCAGATCGTCGCCGGGCTCACGGGGGCGACGGTGCGCTTCTGCCCCATCACCCCGGACCATCTCCTCGACGTGGACGCGCTCCGTGCACTGATCGGTCCGCGCACGAAGATCGTCGCCATCACGCAGGTCAGCAACACGCTGGGGACGATCAACCCGGTCGACGAGATCGCCGCGCTCGCCCACGAGGTGGGCGCCCTGGCGGTGGTGGACGGCGCGCAGAGCGTGCCGCACATGCCCGTCGACTTCGGCGCGATCGGCTGCGACGTCCTCGCATTCACGGGCCACAAGATGCTCGGCCCCACCGGCGTCGGCATCCTCGTGGCGAAGCCGGAGCTGCTGGCGTCCTGGGAGCCCTTCATGGGCGGCGGTGAGATGATCGGCGACGTCAGCGTGAACGGCTCCACCTGGGCCGAGGCGCCCCGCCGCTTCGAAGCCGGCACCCCTCCCATCGCCGACGTGGTCGGCCTGGGCGCGGCCGCCGAGTACCTCATGGGGATCGGCATGCAGAACGTCCGCGACCACGAGGTGGCGCTCACCTCCTACGCCCTGGAGGCGCTTGCCGAGGTCCCCGGGCTCAGCGTGTACGGCCCGTCCGACCCGGCCCTTCGCGGCTGCCCCATCAGCTTCGCCCTGGACGGCGTCCACCCCCACGACATCGCCCAGTTCCTGGATTCTCAGGGCGTCTGCGTGCGCGCCGGCCACCACTGCACCAAACCCCTCATGACCGACCTCGGTGTCACCGCCACGGCGCGGGCCAGCACCCACGTCTACTCGAACCGCGACGACATCGACGCCCTGGTCGCCGGCCTGCACGGGTGCCGCGCGTTCTTCGGGGTACAGTGAACGTGGAGACGTCGCCGTCCAGAGGAGGTCGAGTTGGCCAGCGGTCTTGAGAGCCTCTACCAGGAGATCATCCTGGACCACTACCGCAACCGGCGGCACCGGGGCACCCTCGAGCACCCCACCGCGGCGGTCGACCACAACAACCCGGTCTGCGGGGATGCCATCCACCTGGAGATCCTGGTGGACGACGGCACGCTGGTGAGCGTCGCCCACACCGGCGACGGCTGCTCCATCTCGCAGGCGTCGGCGTCCATGATGGGCGAGGCCGTCACGGGAAAGCCCGTGGGTGAGGCCGCGAAGCTCATCGAGCACATGCGCGCCGTGATGAAGGGCGACGAGGCACCGGATGAGGACCGCCTCGGCGACGCCATCGCGCTGGAGGGCGTGGCCCAGTTTCCGGCCCGGGTGAAGTGTGCTCTGCTTTCATGGATGGCACTGAAGGACGCCCTTGCGACCAACGGAGGGAGCCAGAATGGCAACTGAGGAACAGATCCGCGAGGCCATGTTCGTGGTCGAGGACCCCGAGATCGGGATCAACGTCGTCGACCTCGGCCTGCTCTACGGCGTCAACCAGGACGACGAGGGCAACGTCGTGCTCGACATGACGCTCACGTCGATGGGCTGTCCGCTCACCGAGAAGATCATCGAGGACTCCCAGAACGCGGTCATGCCGCTCGACG
>CAYSVH010000032.1:0-8767 GCA_964434425.1 uncultured Bifidobacteriaceae bacterium
TCATTCCCTTCGCCGCACGGATGTCGGTGTAGACCTCGGCGAACCGCTCGCGGTGCTCGGAGTCGGCGGGTGCGATGATCTCCGCCGCGGTGAGGTCGAGACCGAGCTCGGCGGCGCGGGCACGCACACGCGGCTCGTCCCCGAGGATCGTCAGGTCGGCGGCCTCGCGCGCGAGCAGGGTACTCGCCGCGGCGGAGGATGCGGTCGTCGTTCCCCTCGGGGAGCACGATGTGCCGGCGGTCGGAACGCGCCCGCTCGATCAGGTCGTACTCGAACATGAGAGGTGTGACGACCTCCGATCGCGGGAGGTTCACCGAGGCCAGCAGCCGTTCGCCGTCGATGTGCTGGCCAAAGGTCGCACGGGCGATGTCGATCTTGCGGTGGGACGCCTCCGAGAACAGGCCCACCGTCTGCGCCATGCGCCGGGCGGTGTCGTAGGTGCCGAGTTCCGTGGAGATGATCGGAAGCCGCTGGTTGAGCCCCACCAGCAGCCGGGCGAGCTGCTCGGAGGGAAGGAAGCCGCCGTTCAGGATGAGACCGGACAGCGAGGGAAAACTCTCGGCGGCATGCGCGTTCACCACCGTCAGCACGACGTCGGAACGGTCACCGGCCACCACGATCGCCGCACCTTCCGTCAGCCGGAGGAGGACGTTGTCGACCGTCATGGCACCGACGATGGTCGACTCCGCTTCCCGCTCCAGGAGTTCGGGATCCCCGCTGAGGAGCCGGCCGTCCACGGCGTCCATCAGGTCGGAGAGAGTGGGCGCGGAGAGAAGGGGGATGTTCGGCATGACCCAGGTCGGCACCGACTCATCGGCCAGGGCGTCGCGGACCTCATCGAGGCGTCCGGGCTCGGCCCGGTTCACCACGACCGCCACCACCTCGGCGTGCTCCGCGCGGAGTTCCGCTCGGGCGACATCGACGGCCTGGCGCACCTCGAAACCCGTGCGCTCGAGCCCGGTGCTCACCAGAACCACGGCGGAGCCGACGTTGGTGGCGATGCGCGCGTTGTATGAGAGCTCCGTGGGGCTGGTGACGTCCGTGTAGTCGGATCCCACGATCACAACCGCATCGCAGAGCGCCTCGAGGTTGCGGTAGCGGGTGACGATCGCGGCGAGCGCGGCATCGGGATCGGCGTGGACGTCGTCATATGTCACACCGATGCACTGGGCGTAGTCCAGATCGACGCCGCCGTGGTGCAGGAGGAACTCCAGTACGGAGTCCCGGGCCTCGCCGCCCTTCGTGATCGGGCGGAAGACCCCGACGCGCACCTGGGGCGCGAAGAGCTCGATCAATCCGAGTGCGACCGCCGCCTTCCCGGTGTGGCCCTCCGATGAGGTGACGTACACGCTCCGTGCCATCGGCATCCGCTCCTGTCCCAGTGTCCGCGAGCGGATTCTGCCCGTCGCCCTCGGGGTGGGGCCGCTCACCGGTCCGGATGGAGCGTCGTCCGTGACGCTCGAATCGGGAGCGATGGGAATGGTCTGCGGGGTGGTCAAGGGCGGGCCGGGATCCATGGGGGACGTACTTGTCGATTGTCCAGCACTCCTGCATTCCGTGTGGGGTCAGGGGCGCTGCCACTGGGTGACACACCGGTGACGGCGTGCGCCCGTTCCGGATCCGAGGTGGTCCGGAGCACGAGAGTGACCAGCCCGCTCGGCATGCCGCGTCGGATCGCCCTCTACTGTGTGGACGATGACGCGTGTTCCACCCGCATGGTGGCGTCCCGGGGCACCGGCGGCCGTCGCCGTCGACATTCGCAGCATGCACAACGTGGGGGCGATCTTCCGTACCGCCGACGGTGCCGGGTTCTCCGGCGTCGTCCTCGCCGGTATCAGCGGGGCCCCGCCCGATCCGCGCATCGCGAAGGTGGCTCTCGGCGCCGAGGAGTCGCTCCCGTTCCTCGTGGTGCCCGATGCCGATGACGTGATTCCGCTGCTCGACGGAGCGTGGGTCGTCCTCCTCGAACAGCATGCGGATGCCATCTCGGTGACGACAGCACCGGCGCCGCCTGCGGGGACCCGTGTGGCGCTCGTCGTGTGTGCGGAGATCGGCGGGGCACCGCCCGCGCTCGTCGACCGGGCGGACGTCATCGTCGAGATCCCCATGCTCGGCGTCAAGGAGAGCCTCAACGTCTCCGTGGCCTTCGGAATCGGCGCGTACTCGTCGGCCGTGCTCAGCGTCGACGACGACTCCGGACTCGTTCGGAACCGCGGACGTCACCCCGTCCGCGACGGCGTGCTCACCCGTGGGCTGACGCAGGGGGAGGCGAGGACACCCGGTCCTCGTCCGTAGCAATCGGGAGAACGGTCGTCGGACGGCTGCCCCTGCCGGTCCATCACGCTGCGCGCGTCGCGGACGGTCCCGGCGGCCTCGCCCCCCTCATGAGTGCGGCCCGGTCCCCCGTGTCGATCACGGGAGCCGGGCCGCATATGGTTGTTCAGTTTCTGGCGCTCAGCGGGTGGACCCGGGCGCCGGGTGGGGGTCAATTGGCACGGGCGACTCCTCTCCGCACACCCCGTCCCGCGCGGGACGGACGGTTCGGTGGCTGGTCCGAGTTACTCGTCTCAGGATGCATCGACGAGGTACGCACGCTTCCCATTCGTCGCATGTCAGACCGGGACGCGTTCGCGCCGTGGGATGACGGGGTCGTGGCCGTCGACCCGATTCTGTTCCCGTGACATTCGATCTGAACGGACGTGGTCACGTGGTCCTCGCTTCGCGGCGTGTCCGTCGAGGTCGACGAACACCGATGCACCACCAGTCTCGCGCCTCGGGGACCGGACGTCAAGGCCGGAAACGGAGGGCCCGCCGAAGCGGGCATGAGAAGGTCAGCCCTTGGAGTCCGTGGACTCGCCGGCGGGTGCGATCACCTGGTCGATGAGCCCGTACTCGGCGGCCTCGGCAGCGGTGAAGAAGCGATCGCGCTCGGAGTCCTCGTGGATCTGCTCGGGGGTCTTCCCCGTGTGCTGGGCGAGGATCTCGTCCAGGCGGCTGCGGATCGCGAGCGCCTCACGCGCGTGGATCTCGATGTCCGTGGCCTGACCGGAGAACCCACCCGAGACCTGGTGGATGAGCACCCGGGAGTTGGGGAGCGCCATGCGCTTGCCCTTCGTCCCCCCGGCCAGGAGGACGGCCCCCATGCTCATGGCGACACCGACGCAGATGGTCTGCACGTCCGGCTTGATGAACTGCATCGTGTCGTAGATGGCGAGACCGGCGTACACCGAGCCACCCGGCGAGTTGATGTAGAGCGAGATCTCCTTGTCCGGATCGTCGCTCGACAGGTGCAGGAGCTGTGCCACGACGAGGTTGGCGATCTGGTCGTCGATCGGCGTGCCCAGGAAGATGATCCTCTCGTTGAGAAGACGGGAGTAGATGTCGAACGAACGCTCGCCGCGCGAGGTCTGTTCGATGACCATCGGGATGAGTGGGCTCATGCCGGGCTCCTTGTGACACGGTTGCGGGGGGTTCCGCGGTTTCCAGAGGGTAGCGAGGTGGCGGCCGGCGACGCCCACCACCCTGAGGTCATGTCCGACCCCGGGGTCCTACCGAGGGCCCCGCCTGTCGGGCGGGCTTCCCATCTGACGCCACATGACGGCTGCGAACCCGACGAATCCGGCCACCAGGCTCGCTCCGAGGAACGGGACCAGGACGGTGGCGACGCCGACGTTCCCGCTGCGTGAGACCACGAGCGCAAGGATCGCGAACGCGATCACCCAGACGATGGTCACACGCCCGAAGAGGCCCATGCGGACACGCTGGCCGGGAGTCCGCTTCGCGACGTCGACGACCACGACGACGATCAGCGCCAGGACGCTCGCCATCATGAAGCCGGCGGGGAGCGGGATGCCCGTGAACTCCTCGTTGAGCACGGCGAGAAGGACGAGCCAGGTGGGGATTCCGACGAGCGCCGCGCGGGCGCAGCGCTTGGTCAGGCGGTCGATCAGATCCCAGTCGTCGGGTGGCCGCTCCGGCCCGCGTCTCTCCTCCGATTCCATCCTGGGAAGCCTAGTGCCTGTCAGTGGGTACGGGGGCGTGCAAGCTTGGTGTCAGTCGATTAACTTGCACGACCCGGCCGCACACGCACGGATCCGGCCGAATGTCGCGCGTCCAGACCGAGGATCAGGGCGCACCAATGTGGAGCGTTCATCCCATGGAGCTGGGTGACCTCGGATGACCTGCCGCACACTTGTCCGACGCTTGACCGATCGCGCCTTGCGGCCCCCGACACGCCGGGCATAGCGTGCCCGCATGAAGACGACGGTGCTACGACCATTCCTCATCGCGGGCGTCCTGGCGTCAACGGTCGGCGTCGGAGCCCCGGCGGCGCTCGGAGCCCACTTCACGAGTCCGTCGCGCAACATCGACTGCCGGGTCTCCGGCACGGGTGGCGGCGTCGCCACCTGCAACGTGGCGAAGCACAACTGGTCGTCCGTCAAGCGCAAGCCGGCCTCGTGTCGCCTCGCGTGGTTTCCCACCGACGTCAGTCTCGTCCGCCGCGCTACCACGGTCGGCGGATGCCGCGGCGACATCGGGCCGATGTGCCTTCCCGGCAGTCCGTGCACGGTGCTCGCCTACGGGCGCAGCATCACGGTGAAGGGGATCCGTTGCACGTCGCTCACGTCCGGCGTCGTCTGCCGCCGCACGGACACCATGCGCATGCAGGGGTTCAAGGTCTCCCGCCAGCGCGTGACGGTCTACCGGTAGCCTGCGCCCACGAGATGATCACGATGTGGCCCCGGGCCGCACGCGGAAGGCAGGTTGTCGAGTTCATGAAGAGCATCCGAACCCTTCTCATCACCGTTGCGGTGCTCGCGGGTGCCGGAGCCGCCGCGCCGGCGGCATTCGGCTACATCCAGATCACGAGCCCGACGGGGAACATCGACTGCATCATCGCCTCGTCCTACGGCGGTAGCGCATCCTGCCTGGTCCAGAAGACCAGCTGGGCGAGGTACCCGGCGCGACCGAAGTCGTGCGATCTCGACTGGGTCCGCAGCCAGGTGACGCTCCAGAAGCGCAAGGTCGTCCTCGGCGGATGCCGCGGTGACATCGGGCCGCAGTGCATCGCGGGGTCGGCCGTCAAGTGCCGCACGCTGGCGTACGGCAAGAGCGCCACGCTGGGCACCATCCGCTGCACGTCCCTCACCACCGGGATGATGTGCCGCCGCACGACGGGGGCCACCAAGCCGGGCTTCAAGGTCTCCAAGCAGGGGTACACGCTCTACCGCTGACCGTCCGTGGTGGTGCTCGGCCGTGGTTCGGTCGCCGCCGAGCACCCACCGACCGCGAAACGGGTGGCGCCGCACCCGTGGACCCGCGTACCATCGAACGGTGATCCTCGATGGTCTCTCCCCCGAGCAGCGTGATGCGGTAACCCACGGCGGGGGACCGATGCTCGTCGTCGCCGGCGCGGGCTCCGGCAAGACACGGGTCCTCACGCACCGTCTCGCGTGGCTCGTCGAGAACGGCGCGGAACCCGATCAGATCGTCGCGCTGACGTTCAGCGCACAGGCTGCCGACGAGCTTCGCACGCGGGCCGAGGCGCTCCTGGGGCGTGCACACGACTCGCTGCGCGTGATGACGTTCCACTCGTTCGCGGGTGAGCTCGCCCGTGTCCACGGAGTGGAGCACGGGCTCCTGCCGCCGGCGGTATGGGCGACCGAGGAGGAGCGCGCGCTCCTCATGCTGGACCGCATCGGCGAGCTCGACCTCATGCGCCACGACCTGCGGAGCGGGGCGGGCGGGGTGGTCGACGACATCATCCGCCGGATCGAGCGCTGCAAGAACGAACTCGTCACCGCCGAGGACTTCGTCCGGTACGCGACCGTCGCCCTCGAGGAGTCGGCGTCCCGCAAGGAACGGGTCGAGCGTGAGCGGGATCTCGAGTTCGCCCGTGCGTACCGGGCGCACGACAGGTGGCTCGCCGAGGAGGGGCTCGTCGACTTCGGAGAGGCGATCGTCCGTGCCGTGACCGTGCTGCGGAGCAACCCCGACCGGCTCGCCGCGGTGCGCGAGGGCGTCCGCCACGTCCTCGTCGACGAGTTCCAGGACACGGACTTCGCCCAGTCCCAGCTGCTCTACCTGATCGGTGACGCGGCCGACAGCGTGGTGGCCGTGGGCGACGACGACCAGGGGATCTACCGCTTCCGCGGCGCTTCCACAAAGAACATCATGGACTTCCGGGCCCGGTACCCGCACCGGCGCGAGATCCGGCTGGAGCGCAACCATCGGTCCACCCAGTCGATCCTCGACGCGGCGCATGCCCTCGTGGAGCCGCTGCCGAACCGGGCCGACAAGCACCTCGTGGCGCGTGAGGACGCGACGGGTCCCTCGCCGCAATTCTGGATCGCACGGGACGAGGACGGGCAGGCGCGCGCGGTGGCCGAGGCCATCCTCCACAACCAGTCACAGGGCATCCCGCTGGAAGAGCAGGCCATCCTGATGGACTCGGTGCGCACGGAGGCGCCGGCGTTCGTCCGCGTGCTCGAGGCGGAGGGCATCCCGCATCAGGTCCACGGAGGACTCGGCCTCTTCGAGCGGCGTGAGGTGCGGGAGACGATGGCGTGGCTGCGCGCGCTCGCCGACCCGGACGACCCGCAGGCGCACCTGCGTCTCGCCGGGGACCTCGGGCTTCCCTGGGCGGAGAGCACCGACGCCGTACATCTGGCTGAGGAGCGGCACGAGACCGCGACCCTGGCGCTGGCGCGTGTGGCCGAGTCGGTGGACCGCCCCGAGTTCTCGGAGGTGCTCGACGCCATCGGCCCGGCCATCGTCGGACCGCCCGCGGATCTCGTGCGCCAGGTACTCGACCTCACCGGGGTCCGGACGCGGGCTCTCGCACTGGGAGGGGCGGAGGGCGCGGCGCGGCTCGCCGGACTGGCGGCGTTGGAGCGCCTCTCCATCGAGCTCGCCGAGCGGGACCCGTCGGTCGACGGCCCGACGCTCGTGGCACGTCTGGTCGGGCTCTCCGAGGTCGGCCACCGAGGACGGGTCGAGCGGAGCTCGGAGCGGACGGGTGTCCAGGTCTCGACCATCCACCAATCCAAGGGTCTCGAGTTCGACGCCGTGTTCGTGGTGGGTCTCGTCTCGTCGCGCGTGCCCGGACGCGACCGCCGGGGTGCGGACATCCCGGACGCCCTCCTCCCCGAATCCATCGAGCGGGGTCGCGACGCGCACGTCGCCGAGAAGCGGCGCCTCTTCTACGTCGCGCTCACGCGTGCGCGCCGCCATCTCGTCCTCTCGACCTACGAGCAGGGGGAGCGCAGCGCGCAGAAGCCGTCCGTGTTCTTCGAGGAGGCACGAGCGGCCGTCGGCGACCCGGAGCCCGAGGCCGTCGGGGCCGGTCCGGAACGCTCCATCCTCGATGCGATCGCCCAGGCACGCCGCGATCTGGAGACGGTCGTCCAGAAGGCCGCACGCATCCGGACGGAGGGCGGGGACGAGACCGCCGCGCGCGCTGCCGTCGACGAACGCATCGAGGCGCTGCTCGTGGCGCAGACCGTCGCGTTCGATCCTCCCCGGCTCGGTCCCGCGGCCACGCCTCCGCCGAATCCGTCGCCGAGGGCCATCGAGATCTCGCCCAGTGATCTCCAGGCGTATCGGATCTGCCCGCTGCGCTATCGCTTCTCGCGGGTGGACCGCGTCCCGTCACTCCACCGTTCGTCGGGCTCGGTGGGCACCGCCCTCCACCTGGCGCTCGAGACGCACTATCGCCCCGGCGGACCCGGCGGCGACGGCCAGGATCTCGTCAAGCGCTTCGCCGAGCAGATGGAGCGACTCGGGGTGGCCGACACGCCGGAAGGACAGCAGGCGATGATCCGTGCGCAGGAGCAGCTGCCCAAGTACCACGACAAGCTCCGGCGATCGGACCGCGACGTTCGCGGCGTGGAGCGGCGCTTCACGCTCCCGCTCGGGCGTCACACGGTCCGTGGACGCGTGGACCGCATGGACTTCCGCCCCGGCAACGCACCCGGCTTCCAGACCGTGGACTACAAGAGCGGCAAGCCGCCGACCTACCAGGGCGTCGGCGATGAGGACATCGTCCTCGCGCTCTACATGGAGGCGGTGCGGGCCAACGGCGCTCCCAGCCGTGGCGCGCAGCTGGACTACGTCCTCGACGGGGACTCCCGTCCGTTCGACCCCGATCCCGGCGAGCTCCGGTCGCTGCTCGACGAGGCGGAGATGCTCGCCGATGCCGCCGCCGACGGCCGGTTCGACCCCACCCCCGGATTCCACTGCCGCAGCTGCGACTACCAACTCCTGTGCCCGGAGCGTGATCGATGAGCGTGACCGTCGCGACGATGGAGGTCGGCCAGCCGGTCGAGGGCGTGTTCGCGGTCCGCAACAAGGAACGACGTCTCTCGCGCCAGGGCACCGCGTACCTCGCCGTCACCCTCGCCGACGCCACCGGAGCGATCGCCGCGTACGTCTTCGAACAGGCGGACTTCTTCGGTGAACAGTTCTCGGTGGGCGATCGCATCCGCGTCGCGGGACAGGTCATCGCGCGAAGCGGACGTCCCGCCCTGCGGATCCGCCATCTCCGCCCGGCCGCCGACGAGGTGGCGGCCGAGGAACTCCTTCCCCGCAGCCATCGTGAGCCCGAGGAGCTCATGGGCTTCGCAGAGGTGCTCACCACGGAGATCGCCGACGCCGGGTACCGCGACCTGGTCACCGCCGTCTTCTCGGACGCCGCGCTCGCCCAGGGGTGGCTGTCGGCGCCGTGCACCCGCTCGGGCCACCACGCGTACCGGGGTGGCCTCCTCGA
>CAYSVH010000033.1:0-8764 GCA_964434425.1 uncultured Bifidobacteriaceae bacterium
ACGCGAGACACCACCCGAAAATTCCAACGAACTACAGACTCACGACACTAGAGGGAGGCGTGGGATGGGCGTGCAGTCTCTACAGCGATCTGATCGGTCATTGGGAAAAGCGCAATCGTTCCGCGCTGGCGGACATGGACCCGGAAAACCTTGACGTCGGGGCTCTACGACGGCTGGCGCTCGCACATGGTTCCCCCGCGCTCGTCAGCGCCGCGTCGGTCGAGGGAGCGTTCTTCACAGGGGAGAGCGGGTTCTCGACGGGGGGCCTGGACGAGCTGGACGACTTCGCGGCGTGCCAGATCCACAACGTCGATGACATCCGTGCGTTGTTCATCGACCGCTTTTCTTTCGGGTGCGAGGCCGACGACCCCATCACGACGTGGGCGTTCAAGCCGCTGGTCAACCGTCGCGGCGCGAGGCTGCGCGCCATGTTCGGCTCCGACATCGGGCACTTCGATGTGGTCGACATGTGCACGGTCGTGCCCGAGGCGTACGAACTCGTCGAACACGGGCTGATCGAACCGGAGGACTTCCGCTCGTTCGTGTTCACCAACGCGATCGAGCACTGGGGCGGCGCGGACCCCGCCTTCTTCGAGGGCACGCGTGTGGCCGGACCCGCCCGGGCGGCACTGCTGGAGTCACACAAATGACGGCTTCGGCATGGGGATCGCCGCAAGGAGCTCTTCGGTGTACGGGTCACCGGGTTGCTCGAAGACGCGCTCGGTCGGCCCCGTGTCGACCACCCGCCCGCTCTTCATCACGGCGACATCCTGGGCCAGGTGGCGAACAATCGACAGATCGTGAGCGATGAAGAGGTAGGCCACGCCGGTCTCGGCCTGCACGTCCTCGAGAAGGTTGATGATTTGGTTCCGTGTCGAGACGTCCAACGCGCTGACCGCTTCGTCGCAGATGAGGACCTTCGGGTGAACGGCGAGGGCACGGGCGATGGCGACGCGCTGGCGCTGCCCACCCGACAGTTCGTCCGGGTAGCGATGGGCGTCGACGTGCGACAGGCCGACCCGCGTCAGCAGTTCGGCGACGCGCGCATCTCGCTCGTCGCGGTCGATGCTCATATGCACGTCGAGGGGCTCTCCGATCGAGCGCCCGATCGTCTGCTCGGGGTCGAGCGATGAACGCGGATCCTGGAACACCATCTGAACCAAGGGCCGCACCCGGCGAAGCGCGGCACCGCGCAGCCCGCTGATCTCGGTCCCGTCGACCCGGATCGAACCGGCATCCGGGGTGAGCAGGCGGACGACTGCCCGAGCGACGGTGCTCTTGCCCGAGCCGGATTCGCCCACGAGCGCCAAGGTCTGACCCGGCTCGACACGGAGCGACAGGTCGTCGACAGCGATGAAGCGCGACGCTCTTCCGAGCGAGCGTCGCGCCGGGTAGCTGACGGTGAGGTGCTCGATCGCGAGGGCCGGCTCAAGCGGACGTGACATGGTGGCCGTTTCTCAACAGGGCGTCGCCCAGCACGCAGCGACTGGAACGCGTGGATGACAACGGGAGCAACTCGACCGCCGCCGCCGAGCACGAGGCGAGCGCGTGCGTGCAGCGCGGGTGAAAGCGGCAGCCGGCGGGCATCTCGAAGGGCCGCGGGGCGCTGCCGGGGATGGTCGCCAGCTGCCCGCTGCGCGGGGCGAGCTGCGGCAGTGTCGCCAGGAGCGCCTCCGTGTAGGGATGAGCCGGGCAGAAGAACGCGTCGGACGCGCGTGCCTCCTCGACGATCTGTCCCGCATACATCACCAGCACCCGATCGCACCGCTCGGCGACGACGCCGAGATCGTGCGAGACCAGGATCACCGCCATCCCATTCTCGCGCTGCATGTCCTGGAGCAGGTCGAGGATTCGCGCTTGGACGGTGACGTCGAGCGCCGTCGTCGGTTCGTCCGCCACGAGCACCTTGGGATCGCACGACAGAGCGATGGCGATCGCGACCCGTTGGCGCATGCCGCCCGAGAACTCGTGCGGATAGGAGCGCGACCTTCGCGCCGCGTCGGCGATGCCGACGCGCGACAGCAGCTCGACCGCACGGGCGCGCGCCGCCCGGCGGGAGGCACCACGGTGGCGGCGGACGGTCTCGGCAATCTGCTCGCCGATGGTGAACGCGGGGTTGAGGCTGGTCATTGGTTCCTGGAAAACCATCGCGATGCGGTCTCCTCGCAGGGCATCCAGGTGTCGACGCGACAAGCGGGTGACGTCGAGCCCGTCGACCATGACCCGTCCGGTCACCCGCGTCGATCGGCGGTCGTGCAGTCCGAGCAGCGCAAGGCCCGTCATCGTCTTGCCCGAACCCGACTCGCCGACCAACCCGACCAGTTCTCCGCCCTCGACTGCGAACGTGACGTCGTCGACGACGGTGACCCAGTCGCGGCCGGCGGGTAACTCCACGTGCAGGTGGTCGACTTCGACGATCGGCGCGGATGTCATCGGACTACCGCGGCCGGCCGAGCGATCCACGGATCCCATCGCTCACCAGGTTGAAGGCGAGCACTGCCATCGCGATCGCAGCGCCCGGCACGAGTATCAGCATCGGGGCCCGGTCGATGTGGCGATATGCCCGCCCCAGCATCAGGCCCCAGCTCGACTGCGGCGGTTGAGCCCCCAACCCGATGAAGCTCAGGCTCGCCTCGGCGAGCATCGCCAAACCGAGCATCAGCGACGCCTGGACCAACAGCGCCGAGCGGACGTTCGGCACGACGTGGCGCATGACGATGCGCCAGCCGGATGTTCCGATTACCCGCGATGCGTCGATGAAGGTCTCCTCCTTGATCGCCATCACGGTCGCGCGCGTGAGCCGGATCACCCGCGGAGTGAAGACAACGCCGAGTGCCACCATGGCGTTGGACAGGCTGGGACCGAGCACGCCGACGATCGCCAACGCCAGGATGAGTGATGGCAGGCAGACGAGCGCGTCGGTGATCCGCATGACGACGACATCGATCCACCCCCGTGTGTAGCCGGCGACGAAGCCCGGCACGAGACCGAGGAGGAACGCGATCCCGACCGCCTGGAGCGCGGCGATCAGCGAGAGCCGCGTCGACACCATCAGTCGGCTGAGGACATCGCGGCCTAACTCGTCCGTGCCGAAGGGATGGTCCAACGTCATCGGTGCGAGGACGTTGCGAAGGTCCTGTTGCCCAGCGTCGGACGGGGTGATCGCGCCGCCGAGGATCGCCACAATGACGAGCAGGAGGATCCAGATCGCGCCGGCGACCGCCATGCGGTGACGCGTGAAGCGACGCCACGTCGTCTCGGCGGTCGACGGCCGAACTCGGGTCACCGTGCTCATGCTGCGCGCACCTTCGGGTTGACGATCCCGTACAAGACGTCGACGACGAGGCTGGTGATCAACACCATGACCGCCGACAGGATGACGACTCCTTGGATCAGCGGGACGTCGCGGTCGAGGACCGCCTTGATCGCGAGCTGCCCCATGCCGGGGATGGCGAAGACGTTCTCGACCACGACTGCCCCTCCGAGCAGGAACGAAACTTGGAGGCCGAGCACCGTCAGCAGCGGGACAAGGGCGTTCTTCAACGCATGCTTGCCGATCACCAGCCGGCGAGGGAGGCCCTTTGCCTCGGCAGCGCGCACGTAGTCCTTCGAGAGCGCGTCATCGAGCGCTGTGCGTAGCTGGCGCGTGGCCTCCGCCGCGCCGGCGGCCCCGAGTGCGATCGCTGGCAGGAACAGATGCCGTGCCCACTCGACCGGATCCTCGGTGAAGGCCACGTACCCGGTGGCGGGAAGGAGATGCCAGCGGAGGGCGAACGCCAGGAGCAGCACCAGTCCGATCCAGAACGCGGGCATCGCGAGGACGACGGACACGCCGCCCATGACAATCCGGTCGAGCCACGTGCGTTGTGCCGCCGCGCTGAAGACGGCGACTGGGATGGAGACGGCCAGGATGAACGCCATCGTGAACAACGTCAGCGACACGGTGGCCGGCATCCGGGCCGCGATCATGTCCGTCACCTCCTGACCCGACACGAGCGACGTGCCAAGGTCTCCGCGGACCGCGTCGCCTGCCCAGTCCCGGTATTGGGTCAGGAGTGGATCGTCCAGTCCAAGTTCGTCGCGGATGGCCACGATCCGCTCACGGGAAGCATCCTGCCCGGCGATCGACGTGGCGGCGTCGCCGGGCAGGAGGAGCACGAGTGAGAAGGCGATCACCGAGACGATCACGAGGGTAGGCACGGAGACGGCCAGCCGTCGCAACACGACACGATGCATTGAGTCTCGCTCCCCAGTACTCTTGCGTCTCGGTTGGTGCGGCTCGCCGTCAGGCGGCGATGCCGACAGTGGTGAAGTCTTCCAGACCGTCCAAGCGGCTGGTGAAACCGACGACGTCCTCGGCCGAGGTCCACGCCTGGTTCAGCTGGGCAATGATGACGTTGCCGGCCTGCTCGACGGTCGAACGCCAGAAGGCCTCTGCCGCAGCGCGGATCTCATCGTCGTCGACGGTGTCGCGTGCCGTGGCCAGCAGTTCCTCCCATTCGGGGATCGTGTGGCCCCCTGGGTTGGTGACCGACGTCGGGTTGAAGAAGCTGTTAGCGGAGTAAATCGGGTCCGGATCGAGGGGGAACGGCCCGAGGATGGCGTCCGCCTCCTGTCCTTGGAAGAACAAGGAGACGACCTCGGATGCATCGATGAGACGGATTTCGACGTCGATGTTCACCTCGGCGAGTTGCGCCCGGATGGCCTCTGCCTCGGACACCGAGGCGGGGAACGACGACGGCACCATCATCGTGAACGAGAAGCCGTCGGCCAGCCCTGCCTCTGCGAGCAGTTGGCGCGCCCGGTCAGGGGAGTACTCGTAGATGTCATCCGCTTCGGGTGAATGGCCCAACGCGGCGTTGGCGGGATAGGGCTGAACGCTGGCCGTGGCATGGCCGAAGTAGATGCCCTCCACCAGCGCATCCCGGTCGATCGCGAAGTTCAGAGCTTGGCGGACACTCACGTTCCCGAACTCGGAACGGGTGCGGTTGAGAAGGATCTGATCCACGCGGAGGCCGGCGCCGGTTTCGAGGTTGAGGCCTGACGACGCGATCTCGTCCGTCTGGCTCGGGTCCAGTTGAGCGGTGTCGATCTCACCCGCCTGGAGCGCACGAAGCCGCGCGCCGTAATCGCCCATCACCTTGATCTCAAGGTCCGCGATGGTGACCTTGCCGCGCTCGAAGTAGTCGTCGTAGCGCTCGTAGACAACCCGCACGCCAGGCTCGTAGGAAACGACCCGGAAGGGACCGGCACCGATCGCGGTGGTCGCCAGACTTTCGGGCGCTGCCAGCGAGGCAGGAGCGATGATCATGCCCGGAACGTCGGTCATCGCCTTGACCACCAACTCGTCCGGCTTGCTGAGGGTGAGCCGGACCGTCGTGGCGTCGACGGCGGTGATCTCGGTGACGCTCGCCATCAAATTCGCGGTCTTCGAACCGGGGGCGGCGGCCTTCGCACGATCGAGGCTGGCCTTCACTGCTTCCGCCGTGAAGGGTGTGCCGTCGTGGAACGTCACGCCTTCCCGCAGGGTGAGCTCGAACGTGAGTCCGTCGTCGGAGAACTCCCACGCCGTCGCCAGCCCGGGGATGCGGGCTCCGTTGGCATCGGTGCGGATCAGGCGGTCGTAGACCGGCGCGAGGTACAGCGGGTCGCCATAGAGCCGTGAGGCGTGCGGATCGAACCCCGCGGACGGACCCGCGTCGTCGGCGTGTACGAGGCTCCCGTTGGGATCCAGGTCGACCGGCGGCTCGGTGCTGTCGGTCGAAACGCTGGTTGTCGGTGCGTCGCCGGCGGTCGTGCCGGGCGCCTCCGTGCCGCTCGGCGCGCCCGGTTCGCTGGACGTGGCGCCTGGCGCTGCGGTGATGTCTCCTGAGGTGTCGCTGTTGTCATCACTTCCACAGGCGGCCAGCGTCAACACCGTGGCCAGCGCCAGGAGGCGTATGTGCTTCTTGCGCAACTGATTCTCCCCCATGAATTCTCAGCGGGACCGGATCGCCCGGCTCGACCGCTCCATTGCGGTGCGCAGCGGCGAGCGGCGCCAGTCGTGGAATTACGAGAGGAGCGGCCGCGACGCGGACGTGTCGCAGTTCCACGGCTGTTCTCGCGGGCAGCCGAAGCATAGAACCAGCTCAGGTCGGCTGGGAGGAACGTGAGATGAGTCGAGTCGGGCTGGAGATCCGCGACGATGTCGCGATCGTCACCCTCAACGATCCCGATCGGCGGAACGCGCTCACACCGGTCATGGTGCGCGAGATCGAGACGACATTCGACGAGCTCGAAGCGGACGCGTCGGTGGGCGCGGTGGTCGTCACGGGCGCAGGGTCGGCGTTCTGCGCCGGTGCGCACCTGGACGACCTCTCGGCGGCATCGAAGGAACGACTGCTGTCGATTTACCAGGGCTTCGCACGCGTAGCTCGGTCGTCACTCACCACCGTCGCCGCGGTGAACGGGCCAGCTGTCGGCGCAGGGATGAACCTGGCGCTCGCATGCGACCTGCGCATCGCCGGAAGGCGGGCGTGGTTCGATCCCCGCTTCCTCCAGCTCGGCGTCCACCCGGGGGGTGGGCACCTGTGGATGTTGCGCGACGCCGTGGGGTCACAGACCGCCGCGGCGATGGCGTTGTTCGGAGAGATCGTGGACGGTGCGGATGCCGCTCGTCGGGGACTTGTTTGGCGGTGCGTCGAGGACGAGGACCTCCTGGTCGAGGCGGTCGCGCTGGCGCAGCGGTCGACCGCCGCGCCGCACGCGCTGGTGAGGCGGATCAAGACGACCCTGGCGGAGACTCGCGGCGTGGACACCCACGCAGAGGCGCTCGAACGGGAGCTCGCGCCGCAGCTGTGGTCGTTTGAGATGGGATGGTTCGCGGAGCGGATGGCCACGCGCGGGCGCGGTCGAACGCCTCCTGACGGGTGAGGCCGCTGTACTACCGGAGAGGTAGGCCGCGACTCCACCGAGACGATGTGCGCCGACGCGTGACTCCGTACGGTCGTGCGCGTGATCGAGGTCGTGCACTTGAGCAAGCACTTCGGGAGTCATCGTGCCGTCGACGACTTGTCGTTCGAAGTGCGGCCGGGTCGCGTGACCGGCTTCCTCGGGCCGAACGGCGCCGGGAAGTCGACGACCATGCGCATGATCCTCGGCATCGATGCGCCGACGCAGGGGAGCGCGACGATCCGAGGCCGCCGCTTCCGTGATCTCGCCTTCCCGCTGCGTGAGGTGGGTGCGATGCTCGATGCTCGGGCCTTTCAAGGTGGCCGGCGGGCGCGTGACCACATGCTGGCATTCGCCCGCAGCAACGGTCTGCCGGCGCGGCGCGTCGACGAGGTGCTCGACATGGCCGGCCTCACCGACGTCGGGAAGCGCCGGGTGGGCAGCTTCTCGCTGGGCATGTGTCAGCGCCTCGGGATCGCTGTCGCGTTGTTGGGTGATCCTGACGTCGTCATCCTCGACGAACCGGTGAACGGCCTGGACACCGACGGCATCCGATGGATCCGAGAGCTGCTGCGAACGCTCGCCGGGGAAGGACGCACGGTTCTGCTGTCCAGCCATCTGATGTCGGAGATGGAGCTCACGGCCGATCACCTGATCGTCATCGGCCGCGGCCAGCTGCTCGCCGACGTGCCGCTGCAGGCCTTCATCGAGCAGAACTCGCGACTGGTCACGACGGTGCTCTCACCGCAGGCCGCCGATCTCGCCGTCGCCCTCGAGGCGCGTGGCGTGGCCGTGGCGTCATTGGCTGAAGAGCGTCTGCTGGTGGAGAGCGTCGAGCCGTCGCTGATCGGCGAGGTCGCAGCCAGATGCGGCATCGCACTGCACGAGCTGACGCCCCGCCGGCCCTGCTTGGAGGATGTCTACGTCGAACTGACCCAGAAGAGCGCCGAGTTCCGCGGGGCGCTCATCAGCAGCGAGCCGTGGCCGCGATGAACCCTCGTGTCGGCGTGCTGCGCGCCGCGCGTGCCGAGTGGGTGAAGCTGCGGTCGCTGCCGTCGCTTGCTCTCGGGGTCATCGTCGTTGCGGGGATCATGCCGCTGATGGCGCTGATCGTGGCGGGGACAGGCAGCGTCGCCGACGACGACACCGTCGTCGGCGGCAGCCTCACCGGAGCGACGCTTGCTCTGATGGCGGCCGCGTGCATCGGCGCGTTGTTGATGGCCGGTGAGTTCACGAGCGGCATGATCCGGATCACGCTCTGCTCCATCCCGCGTAGGGGAACGCTGCTTGCCGCAAAGGTCGTGGTGATCGGAGGATCGTTGTTCGCGGTCGGGCTCGCCGGCGCCGCGAGTGCCGTAGCGATCGGTGCGGCCGCGATGGACCCAGGCCACGCGCCAGGAGAGCCGCTGCCCGCAACGGTCGGCGTGGCCTGCGTTTCCGCACTCGTGGGCGTCATCGGTGTCGCGTTGGGGTCCCTGCTGCGCAGCTCGGCGGGGGCGATCTGCGCCTCGCTCGCGATCCTTCTGGCACCGGCGTTGTTGGCGCCCCTTTTCGGCGACTACGAGCGGTGGGTCGGCGGGGTCACGCCGACATCGGTGCTGGAGAAGATCACCCAGACATCGGACGTGTCGCCGGCTTCCGCCGGGAGCGTGGGTGGTTGGCCATCGCTCGGGATCCTCGCCCTCGCGACGCTCGCGGTCGTCGCCGCGAGCGCCAGCGCACTCAGGTGCCGGGACACCTGACGGCTTCGGGCTGCGCCGAGTTGTTGGACATGTTGCTCTAGCGCTTCCTGTCCGCGGGTTGAGGTGTCAGGTCCACCTTTTGGTGGGCACGG
>CAYSVH010000034.1:0-2599 GCA_964434425.1 uncultured Bifidobacteriaceae bacterium
TGGCTGCGTCACCGGGCCCACGATCGGTGGCTGCACCTCGTCTGGGGTGACGACGAGCGTGGCTATGCGGAACGGGTCCTCGAGGACGACGCGGCGCTGCGCGATGCGGCCGCCGTCATCTGGCGCGTCCTCGCCGACGGGAGTCACCATCCGTGGGAGAGCGACCTCGACCAGGCGCTCCTGGGCGCCCCCTCGGCCGAGGTGTCCGTGCGCCGGATGCTCCTCGCGCTCCGCGCGCTCGGTGAGATCGGCCGCCTCGAGATCACCACGGACGGCGTGCGCGGAGTCGCCGACGCCCCGCCGGCCAAACTCGACGACGCACCCACCGCGCGTTCGGTCTCCGAGTGGCGCGACGGCGCCCGCGCGTTCCTCTCGGAGGTCGACGGCTTGGCCTTCTTGAGCGCCGCGATATCCTGAGATGGATGTCCGAACTCCTCACAGACGGTGAAACCGTCGACACGACCGCCGTCGACGATGTGATCGACGAGGTCCGGCGTCACCACAGCGATGTCGACGCGGACACCATCCGGCGCGCGTACGCGTTCGCCGAGGAGCATCATCGCGGTCAGCTCCGCCGCTCCGGAGAGCCGTTCATCTCGCATCCCGTCGGGTGCGCCATGATCTGCGCCGAGCTCGGGGCGGACTCGCAGGCCATCCAGGCCGCTCTGATGCACGACACCGTGGAGGACACGGAGGCCAGCCTCGACGAGGTGGAGGCCCTGTTCGGTTCGGACGTCGCCGCACTGGTGGACGGTGTCACCAAGCTCACGAAGATCCACTTCGAGAGCCAGGAGGAGCACCAGGCCGAGAACTACCGCAAGCTCATCGTCTCGATGTCGAGTGATCTCCGCGTCCTCGTGGTGAAGCTCGCCGACCGGCTGCACAACATGCGCACGCTCAGCTACATGAGCAAGAACAAGCGCATCCAGAAGGCGCGCGAGACCCTCGAGATCTACGCACCGCTCGCGCACCGCCTCGGTATCCACGCGCTCAAGTCGGAACTCGAGGACCTCGCCTTCGCCGCGCTCCATCCCCGCCGCTACGCCGAGATCCAGCAGCTCGTCAACCAGCGCCGCGCCGACCGCGACGCCATGATCGCCGACGCGGGAGCGTTCCTCGATCGCGAGCTCCAGGACGTCGGCATCGTGCCCATCGAGATCACCGGACGGGCGAAGCACATCTACTCCATCTACGAGAAGATGACCGTCAAGAGCAAGGAGTTCAACGAGATCTACGACCTCACGGCACTGCGCGTGATCGTGGACTCGGTGAAGGACTGCTACGGCGCCGTCGGCATCATCCACTCGCTGTGGAAGCCGATGCCGGGCCGGTTCAAGGACTACATCGCGATGCCCAAGTTCAACGGGTATCAGTCCCTCCACACCACCGTGATCGGGACCAGCGGTCACCCGCTCGAGATCCAGATCCGCACTCCCGAGATGCACCGCATCGCGGAGTTCGGCGTCGCGGCGCACTGGCTCTACAAGGACCAGCCGTCCGGCCAGAACTCCCCGGCGTGGGTCGGGCACATGATGGAGTGGCAGGAGGACACGAGCGACCCGGGTGAGTTCATGGACTCCCTCCGCTCCGACCTCTACCAGGACGCCGTCTACGTCTTCACGCCGAAGGGCGAGGTCCGCGAGCTGCCGGCCGGTGCCACGCCGATCGACTTCGCCTACGCCGTCCACACCGATGTCGGCCACCGCACGGTCGGGGCGCGTGTCAACGGGCGCATCGTGCCGCTCTCGCACGGCCTCCGCTCGGGGGACTTCGTCGAGATCCTCACCAGCAAGGCCCCCCGCGGCCCGTCCCGCGACTGGCTGCACCTCGTCAGCACCAGCAAGGCGCGCTCCAAGATCCGCGCGTTCTTCCGCCGTGAGCAGCGCGACGACGCGGAACACCAGGGCCGCGACCTCCTCCACGAGCATCTGCGCAAGGCGGGTTTGCCCAATCAGAAGATCGCCGGCTCGCCGCTCCTTCACCAGGTCATCCAGGAGATGGGGTTCCGGAAGGCGGAGGAGTTCTACATCTCCATCGGGTCCGGTCGCACGTCCGTCCAGACCGTGGTCAACAAGATCATCGCGCGCCTCAAGGCCGGGGAGGGGGTCGACGCACAGAAGCACCCCGCGGCCGATCTCGAGCAGCGCAGCAGACTGCGTTCGCGCTCCGCCCAGCCCTCCACGGATCTGGGCCTCTCGGTCGACGGCGTCCCGGACGTGCTCGTCCGCCTGGCCAGCTGCTGCAAGCCCGTGCCCGGGGACGAGATCCTCGGATACATCTCGCTGGGACGCGGCATCACGGTCCACCGCGAGGACTGCCCCAACGCCAGGGCCCTTCTCAAGAACCCGGAGCGCTTCACCACCATCTCCTGGGTCGGACCGTCGCAGCGCAGCTTCAACGTCGAGATCGCAATCGACGGGTGGGACCGCCCCCGGCTCCTGGAGGACCTCTCCCGCACGGTCTCGGAGGCCGGCGCCAACATCATCGTCGCCCAGTGCACGGTGGAGGACCAGATGGCGCGCGCACGGTTCACCGTCGACCTCGGCGACGTGGAGGAGCTGCGGAGCCTCATCTCGGGGCTGCGCAACGTGGAGGGCGT
>CAYSVH010000034.1:2699-7432 GCA_964434425.1 uncultured Bifidobacteriaceae bacterium
GCCTCATCTCGGGGCTGCGCAACGTGGAGGGCGTGTTCGACGCCTACCGCGTCACCCCCGGTATCTAGATGGGTGATCCCATGAGTTCGCGGCGTGGTGCACGCCCCCGGCGGCGCGGATACGCCACCGGGCGACTCGGACAGGACACCACCCTGCCTCTCGGCGCCCGGCGGCGCCCCGCATCCACCGGTGACGCACCCCACATCCACGATCCCATGGGATCACCCATCTAGTGCTCCCGATCCCGCGCGTGTCCCGGGCGATGACGGGACGAGACGCCCACAACCACGGTCCCGGGCGGTCCCTGCCGTTGGCCCTCCTCGCGTTCCTCCTGCTCCTCCTGGGGAGCACGGCCGCACTGGGATCGGTGAACGAGGTCCTCGCCGACTTCCATCGCAACAACACCGTCATCTCCGAGTGCCACTCGCTGGAGGACTACCAGGCGGCCCGTCACGAGGCACCCGAGCAGACCTACGGCGACATCGACGGGGCGATCGACGCAGCGCTGACGGATCCGAGTCTCGTCGGTACGACAGAACGCCCGTGTCCCGAGCGCCCCGCGGACGAGGACGGGGGAGGGGGGATCTGGGACGGCGGGACCCTTCTCGTCGTCATCGCGCTTCAGATCGCCGTCCTCGGTGCCGCGCTGTGGCTCGCGCGCCACCGGATCGGCCCGACGGCGCGCCGCGTGGGACGTGCCCTCTCCGTGAGGACGTGGATCGTCATCGGCGTCCTGGCCCTCGGTGCCGGCATCCTCGTCGGCGGCCTCGCGATGCGCGCGCCGCCCGCGCCGACGGTGGAGGTGGTGGACACGTCGGTCCACGCACCCGTCGCCGCGATGCAGGACGACCGTCTGGTCCCGACGACGGAGCGGTCGCCGGCGTTCATCCGCGCGCGGATCACCCGTATGGCGGCGCTCGGCGCACGCACCGTGCGCGTCGACATGCGGTGGGACCTCGTGGCCGCCTCGCGGCCCGTGAATCCGGGCGATCCGGCCGACCCGGCCTATGACTGGACGACCTACGACCACATCGTCGCCGAGGCCGCGCGCGCCGGGATCCAGGTGTTCTTCACCGTCTGGGGCACCCCCGACTGGGCGGCCGATCCCAGTGTGCCCGCCACCGCGAGCGACCCGGAGTGGGGCAACCGCCGCCCCGCCGATGCCGGGGAGTTCGGGTCCTTCGCCACGGCCGCGGTGACCCGGTATTCGCCCCGGGGAGTGCGGTCCTGGGAGGTCTGGAACGAGCCCAACAACGCGTCGTTCCTCCGCCCGCAGTACGAGCGCGAGGGCTCGGAGTGGGTGGCGGTGGGCCCGTCGACCTACGCGTCGCTGCTGGCAGCGTTCGCCCAGGCCGCCAATGCGGTCGACCCGGACGTCGTCATCGTGTCGGGCGGCGTCGCACCGGTCGGCGATCCCTGCCTCCTTCGCTGCGCCGGCACGGCACGTATGCCCAACCGGCTGGGCCCGGGGCAGTTCCTGCAGGCGCTGTCGGAGCTCCCGGAACACACGTGGGTCGACGTCGTCGCCGCGCACCCGTACCCGTCGGCCCCCCCTCCGGCCGACGGCGCCCCCGCACGGACGCGCAAGATCGACATCGACAACCTCGCCGACCTCGGCACCGCCCTGGCCGGCACCACGTTCGCCGGAACGCCGGTGTGGCTGACCGAGTACGGGTGGCAGACCGAGTCGACGCCGTCCCTGACCTATGCGGTCACCCCGGACGAGCAGGCGGCGCGGATCGCCGACACGTTCGGCCTGCTGACCCGCTTCCCGGCGGTCGAACTGGCGTCCTACTACTTTCTCCAGGACAACGCGGCGTTCACATCGGGCCTGTACCGGGCGAGCGACGACGAGACGCTCAGCGATCCGAAGCCCGGTGCACAGGCCTACGGACTGCCGCTGGCACGTCTGAGCGACGCGTCCGACGGCCGCGTCCGCCTGGCGGGGCAGGTGCGACCCGCGACCGCGGCGACGACGGTCACGCTGGAACGCCGCATCGACGGCCGGTGGAGGACGGTCTCGACGTTCGCCACCCGTGAGGACGGGACGTTCGTCGTCGCCGTGGACACGCACGGACATGCCGCGACCCTCCGCGCGGCGTGGACCGCCCCCGACGGCGAGCGTCTCAGCGGAGTACCGCTGACGATCCCCTGACGGCCCGGCGGTCCCGGCGTCTCCAGCGTGGGCGCGACGGATCCGGATCAGGGCGTCGTGCCCGACGGTAGCGGCCGTCGCCGTCATGTCCTCGGTCGACCACCTCTGAGTGGCCCGGACCATGCTCGCCCGGCCCCCGCAGGATCATCCGGCGCGGCTGCTAGCCTCGTTCGTCGTGGATAAATGGCTTGAGCTCTTGACCCCGTCGGCGGCCGCACTGGCAATCGTCTTCGCCATCGCGTTGGTCATCCAGTCCATCCGGCACGGTCGTGCGCTCCGCCGCCTCGAGGGACGGATCACCGATCAGGAGGGCGCGGGTGCCCGTGTGTCGCTGGATCGGCTCCGTGAGCTCCAGCGTAGCCGCGGGGGTGCCGCGGCGCTCGCGCCCGACACACCGGCCACCTCGGGCGATCGGGATCTGCCACCGCTCGACGACACCGCGACGGTGACGTCCCACGAGGAGAGCGACGAGGCACCGCGCCGCGCGCCTTCACCCGGTCCGCGCTGGCAGCCCGTCGCCGCGATCATCGCCGTCCTGGCCGTCCTGGGCGGCACCACCTGGTACCTGTTCTTCCGCGGGGACGAGGACACCTCCGCATCCAACGGACCCACCACGACGCTGACTCAGACCGGCACGAGCACGGGCACGAGGACGAGCAGCACGCTCCCCACACCGGGCCAGGTGGTCACCACGGCCTCGGCGACCCCGAAGCCCCTGACGAACGGCAAGGGCGCGTACACGGTCAAGGTGGTGAACGGGTCCGGAATCGGCGGCCTGGCCGGTGCCGTCACTCCACTCGTCCAGAGCAAGGGCTACAACACCGTCCCGGCCGGGAACACCGCTTCACAGGACCTCACGAAGTCGTTCGTCGTCTACGTCGACCCCTCCAAGATCGATGTGGCCGACAACGTGGCGAAGGACTTCGGCATCACCAGGCTCTCTCCGCTCGACGGCGTCTCGCTCGAGAGCGAGGACGACGCCGTCGGCGTCGACGTGATCCTCGTGCTCGGCAACGACGACGTCGCGCAGGCGTTGCGACCGTAAGCATCTGAGAGCGGTCCCGGTGACGTCCGGGTACCGCCTTGGCGGTACCGTGGGGGGTCTGCCGAGCGCCCCGACGGCCGGCCCACCATCGTGGTCGCGGCCCCGCGACGCTCCCAGCCGGAAAAGGTGACCGGGAAGATCAGTCCCCGGGTCGGCCGAAGCCTCCGCCTCCCGGGGTCTCGATGCCGATGACGTCGCCCGCACGGACGGGCCCCTGCCACTTGGACGAGACCTCCACGCCGTTCACCAGGCTGCGGCCCATGGCTCCGTCATCCCCTCCGCGAGCGCCCGCCGGTGCGGAGCGCCGCCGTTCGGCCAGGATGGACACCTGCGCGGGCGCGAGGAGCTCGATCTCGCGGACGAGGCCATCGCCGCCCCGATGGGCGCCGAAGCCGCCGGTGGCGCGGCGGATGGCATAGGTGCGCACGCGGACGGGGAAGGTCACCTCCAGCACCTCGATCGGCGTGTTCCGCGTGTTGCTCATCGCGACGTGCACGCCGGTGGGCCCCGGGGCGGTGGGTGACGCCCCCTGGCCGCCGCCGATGGTCTCGTAGTAGCTGAAGGCGTCGGTGCCGATCACCAGGTTGTTCATGGTCCCCTGTCCCTGGGCGGGAACCGGGAACGCCTGGCCGAGCGCGGCCAGCAGGAGGTCCACGATGCGACTGGAGGTCTCCACGTTGCCGGCTGCGACCGCATGCGGCGACATCGCGTTGACGACGCTCCCCTCCGGAGCGGTGATCCTCACCGGTGCGAACGCCCCCGCCGAGGAGGGGATGTCCGGATCGGTGACCGCCCGGACGACGAAGTACACCGCCGACCGGGTCACGGCGAGCGGGCAGTTGACGTTGCCGCGGACCGCGTCGGCGGTCCCGGTGAAGTCCACGTGGAGATCGGAGCCGTCGACCGTCACCCGGACATGGAGGGGGATCGGCGCCTCCGTGACGCCGTCGCCCTCCAGGTACTCCACCGCGGTCCAGGACCCGTCGGGCATCGCGGACACGGCCGCCCGCGTCCTGCGCTCGGCGTAGTCCACGAGGGCGTCGAAGGCGGTCAGGACGGTGCGGAGTCCGTGACGTTCGACGACCTCGCCGAAACGCCGGTCGGCGAGCCGATGGCAGGCGCGTTGCGCGGCGAGATCCCCGCGCCGCTCTCGCGCGGTACGGCTGTTGGCCACGATCAGGTTGACGACGTCGTCGTTGGTCGTGTCGCCCACCACGATGCGGGTGGGAGGGATGACGAGCCCCTCCTGGATGAGTTCCGTCGCGCCCGCGGGCATGCTGCCTGGGGACATGCCGCCGACGTCCGCGTGGTGGGCCCGGCTGACGGAGTAGGCGACGATGCGCCCGTCCGCCGCGATGGGGGACACGAGCGTGATGTCGGGAAGATGTGTCCCGCCACGGTAGGGGTCGTTGAGCGCCCAGACCTCGCCGGGCACGGCGCCGCGTTCACGGACGGCGTCGACCGCCTCCGGCATGGCGCCGAGGTGCACGGGGATCGCGGCGGCCTGGACGATCATGCGGCCGTCGGCGTCGA
>CAYSVH010000035.1:0-7399 GCA_964434425.1 uncultured Bifidobacteriaceae bacterium
GCGACGCGGATGCGGTCACCCACCGAGAACTGTTCACCGAAGAAGTCCGCCTGCTCGAAGACGTACGCGGCAATCGCTCCGGTGGCGTCGGCGAGGGTGATGGCGAGGTACGCGGTGCCCTGGCGCGAGAGACGTCGTTCCTTGGAGCGGACCGCGAACACGCCCTCGACCGGCTGGCCGACCTCCATCGTCGCGACGGTCACGCTCATCGATCACGCTCCGGGCACAGGAGTTGGTAGTCGCAGCTGCGGCAGTGGAATCCGGGGGTGGGGTCGAACCGGCCGTCGGCGGCGGCATCGGCGAGCATCTCCGCCTCGTCGAGCAGCGACCGGAGCTCGCCGGGATCGGGGTCGAACGGACGGGAGTCCCCGTCGAGGACGTAGTCCAGCTGCGCGCCACGGCTGGGAGCGCCGTTGGCCCGCACCGCCTCCATGTAGAGCGCGAGGACGATGTCCTCATCGCCGACGCCCTGGTAGGTCGGCGGCTTGCCGCTCTTGTAGTCCACGGTCTGGAAGCCGGGTGCGTTGCCGGGGCGGAAGTCCATGCGGTCCACGCGTCCACGGACCGTGTGACGCCCGAGCGGGAGCGTGAAGCGCCGCTCCACGCCGCGAACGTCGCGGTCCGATCGCCGGAGCTTGTCGTGGTACTTGGGCAGCTGCTCCTGCGCACGGATCATCGCCTGCTGTCCTTCCGGCGTGTCGGCCACCCCGAGTCGCTCCATCTGCTCGGCGAAGCGCTTGACGAGATCCTGGCCGTCGCCGCCGGGTCCGCCGGGGCGATAGTGCGTCTCGAGCGCCAGGTGGAGGGCGGTGCCCACCGAGCCCGACGAACGGTGGAGTGACGGGACGCGGTCCACCCGCGAGAAGCGATAGCGCAGCGGGCAGATCCGATACGCCTGGAGATCACTGGGCGAGATCTCGATGGCCCTCGGCGACGGATTCGGCGGAGGCGTGGCCGCGGGACCGAGCCGGGGAGGATCGAACGCGACGGTCTGCGCCACGAGCAGCGCCTCGATGCGTTCGTCGACGGCAGCGCGCGCGGCGGTCTCGTCCCCGCCCTCCGTCCGGATGCGTGCGGCCTTCTGGACGACCGTCTCCAGATCGCGGCGTGCCTGGGCGATCGCATCGAGGATGGAGCGTTCCGGACCGGCCCCGACGGCCTCGGGCTCCGGGTCGCCGACGGCCGCTCGTGCCTCCTCGAAGAACACGGACGGCTTCTGCGCGCTGCGCTCCCCCTGCTCGTAGGTCGAGAGGACGAGATGGCGGCGCGCACGCGTGAGCGCGACGTAGAAGAGGCGCCGCTTCTCGGCGACGTGCGCGTCGCGACCCCGCTCGATGGATTCGGGGAGGAGGGCGTCCGGGATGTCCGCACCCCGGCGGTCGCGTCCGGGCACGCGCGACGAGACGAGACCCACCACGAACACGGCGTCGAACTCGAGACCCTTGGATTGGTGGATGGTCGAGACCTGGACACCCGTCCGCTCCGAGCTCCGCTCGACCCGTCCTCGGTGGCCGACCTCGGAGAGCCCGACCAGACGTGCCACGAGCGTCGGGCCGTCGACCGACGGGTCCCGCTCGGCGAGCTCGATGGAGAGGCGCTCCAACGCCGCCAGTCCGGCGAGCCGCGCCGCGCCCTCCGCCCCTCCCAGTGCGAGAGCCCGCGTCCGGACCCCGGTGAGGTCGAGTACCTGGCGCACGAGATCCGCGGGCGGTCCGACGATGGCCGGGCCGATGGCGTCGAGCACCTCCGAGAACTCGGGGCGGTCCACCGACTCGGCCACACGCGCCAGCGCCAGGGTCGCGGTCTCGTGCCGCTCCTCAGCCAGATGTACGGCGTCGGTGCTCTCCGCCCAGGGAAGCCCGAGGTCCCCGGCGAGACGCAGGTGCGCCTGCGGGTCGTCCGGGTCGGCGAGCGCGCGCAGCCACGCCATCGTCTCCCGCACCTCACGCCGCTCGAAGAGGCCGAGTCCTCCGTGGACCTGATGCGGGATGCCCTCCGCCTCGAGCACGCGGACGAACGCCGGCGCCTCCGTGCGCACCGAGTCCATCAGGATGGCCTGCTCTTCCAGCGGGATGCCCTGTGACTGGTTGTGGAGGATGGCCTCGGCCACCGCGCGCGCCTGCCCGTCCTCGTCCCGTGCGATCCAGAATTGCGGCGAGGGACCCGTCGCGTCCTCACGCGCCACGAGGTGCTTGTCGGCCCGGTTCGGCAGCGGCTCCACGAGGGCATGCGCCGCGTCGAGGATCGACTGGGTGGACCGATGGTTGCGCTCCAGCCGGATCTCGCGCCGGTGCGGGTACCGGGCCCGGAAGTCCATGATGTTCTTTGTGGAAGCGCCGCGGAAGCGGTAGATCCCCTGGTCGTCGTCGCCCACGGCCACCACGCTGTCGGCCGCGTCACCGATCAGGTAGAGCAGCTGGGACTGGGCGAAGTCCGTGTCCTGGAACTCGTCGACGAGGACGTGGCGGACGCCCTCGCGCACCGCGGCGAGCCGGTCGGGGTTGCTCCGCAGCACGGTCACGGCACGGACGATCGCCTCTCCGAAGTCGACGAGCCCCTCCTCGGCGAGCCACCTGTCGTGCGCCCGGTACGCACGGGCGAACTCGAGATCCCGCTCACGCTCGACCCGTTCCTTGCGGGACGCCGACTCCTCGAGGGCGACGGTCGCGTACCGGACGAAGTCCTCGGCGGTGACGAGTTCGTTCTTGCAGCGCTCGATCCGGCGGATGATGTCGTCGACCACCCCGCCCGCCCCGCTCCGCAGGTCGTGGCGCATGAGGTCGAGCTCGCCGATGCGGTCCAGCATGAGGAGCGCGCGCTCCTCCTCGGTCGCCCATACCGCCGGCGGCAGGAGCCCGTGCTCCACTCCGTGGACACGGGCGAGCTCACCCGCGAACGAGTGGAACGTCATCACGCGCAGCGAGTCGTGTGCACGCCCCAGGAGCGCCTCGGCCCGCGTGCGAAGCTCGTCGGCAGCCTGTGCGCTGAACGTCAGCGCGACGATCTGATCGGGTTCCGCGCCGTTCTCGACGAGCCACGCGAGACGGTGCGTGAGGACCCGTGTCTTGCCGGAGCCCGCGCCGGCGACGACGAGCATCGGTCCCCCGCCGTGGGTTACCGCATCACGCTGCTCGGGGGAGAGACCATCGAGGATCACCGTTCGATGGTACGCGGGTCCACGGGTGCGGCGCCACCCGTTTCGCGGTCGGTGGGTGCTCGGCGGCGACCGAACCACGGCCGAGCACCACCACGGACGGTCAGCGGTAGAGCGTGTACCCCTGCTTGGAGACCTTGAAGCCCGGCTTGGTGGCCCCCGTCGTGCGGCGGCACATCATCCCGGTGGTGAGGGACGTGCAGCGGATGGTGCCCAGCGTGGCGCTCTTGCCGTACGCCAGCGTGCGGCACTTGACGGCCGACCCCGCGATGCACTGCGGCCCGATGTCACCGCGGCATCCGCCGAGGACGACCTTGCGCTTCTGGAGCGTCACCTGGCTGCGGACCCAGTCGAGATCGCACGACTTCGGTCGCGCCGGGTACCTCGCCCAGCTGGTCTTCTGGACCAGGCAGGATGCGCTACCGCCGTAGGACGAGGCGATGATGCAGTCGATGTTCCCCGTCGGGCTCGTGATCTGGATGTAGCCGAATGCCGCCGGCGCGGCGGCTCCGGCACCCGCGAGCACCGCAACGGTGATGAGAAGGGTTCGGATGCTCTTCATGAACTCGACAACCTGCCTTCCGCGTGCGGCCCGGGGCCACATCGTGATCATCTCGTGGGCGCAGGCTACCGGTAGACCGTCACGCGCTGGCGGGAGACCTTGAACCCCTGCATGCGCATGGTGTCCGTGCGGCGGCAGACGACGCCGGACGTGAGCGACGTGCAACGGATCCCCTTCACCGTGATGCTGCGCCCGTAGGCGAGCACCGTGCACGGACTGCCGGGAAGGCACATCGGCCCGATGTCGCCGCGGCATCCGCCGACCGTGGTAGCGCGGCGGACGAGACTGACGTCGGTGGGAAACCACGCGAGGCGACACGAGGCCGGCTTGCGCTTGACGGACGACCAGTTGTGCTTCGCCACGTTGCAGGTGGCGACGCCGCCACCCGTGCCGGAGACCCGGCAGTCGATGTTGCGCGACGGACTCGTGAAGTGGGCTCCGAGCGCCGCCGGGGCTCCGACGCCGACCGTTGACGCCAGGACGCCCGCGATGAGGAATGGTCGTAGCACCGTCGTCTTCATGCGGGCACGCTATGCCCGGCGTGTCGGGGGCCGCAAGGCGCGATCGGTCAAGCGTCGGACAAGTGTGCGGCAGGTCATCCGAGGTCACCCAGCTCCATGGGATGAACGCTCCACATTGGTGCGCCCTGATCCTCGGTCTGGACGCGCGACATTCGGCCGGATCCGTGCGTGTGCGGCCGGGTCGTGCAAGTTAATCGACTGACACCAAGCTTGCACGCCCCCGTACCCACTGACAGGCACTAGGCTTCCCAGGATGGAATCGGAGGAGAGACGCGGGCCGGAGCGGCCACCCGACGACTGGGATCTGATCGACCGCCTGACCAAGCGCTGCGCCCGCGCGGCGCTCGTCGGAATCCCCACCTGGCTCGTCCTTCTCGCCGTGCTCAACGAGGAGTTCACGGGCATCCCGCTCCCCGCCGGCTTCATGATGGCGAGCGTCCTGGCGCTGATCGTCGTCGTGGTCGTCGACGTCGCGAAGCGGACTCCCGGCCAGCGTGTCCGCATGGGCCTCTTCGGGCGTGTGACCATCGTCTGGGTGATCGCGTTCGCGATCCTTGCGCTCGTGGTCTCACGCAGCGGGAACGTCGGCGTCGCCACCGTCCTGGTCCCGTTCCTCGGAGCGAGCCTGGTGGCCGGATTCGTCGGGTTCGCAGCCGTCATGTGGCGTCAGATGGGAAGCCCGCCCGACAGGCGGGGCCCTCGGTAGGACCCCGGGGTCGGACATGACCTCAGGGTGGTGGGCGTCGCCGGCCGCCACCTCGCTACCCTCTGGAAACCGCGGAACCCCCCGCAACCGTGTCACAAGGAGCCCGGCATGAGCCCACTCATCCCGATGGTCATCGAACAGACCTCGCGCGGCGAGCGTTCGTTCGACATCTACTCCCGTCTTCTCAACGAGAGGATCATCTTCCTGGGCACGCCGATCGACGACCAGATCGCCAACCTCGTCGTGGCACAGCTCCTGCACCTGTCGAGCGACGATCCGGACAAGGAGATCTCGCTCTACATCAACTCGCCGGGTGGCTCGGTGTACGCCGGTCTCGCCATCTACGACACGATGCAGTTCATCAAGCCGGACGTGCAGACCATCTGCGTCGGTGTCGCCATGAGCATGGGGGCCGTCCTCCTGGCCGGGGGGACGAAGGGCAAGCGCATGGCGCTCCCCAACTCCCGGGTGCTCATCCACCAGGTCTCGGGTGGGTTCTCCGGTCAGGCCACGGACATCGAGATCCACGCGCGTGAGGCGCTCGCGATCCGCAGCCGCCTGGACGAGATCCTCGCCCAGCACACGGGGAAGACCCCCGAGCAGATCCACGAGGACTCCGAGCGCGATCGCTTCTTCACCGCTGCCGAGGCCGCCGAGTACGGGCTCATCGACCAGGTGATCGCACCCGCCGGCGAGTCCACGGACTCCAAGGGCTGACCTTCTCATGCCCGCTTCGGCGGGCCCTCCGTTTCCGGCCTTGACGTCCGGTCCCCGAGGCGCGAGACTGGTGGTGCATCGGTGTTCGTCGACCTCGACGGACACGCCGCGAAGCGAGGACCACGTGACCACGTCCGTTCAGATCGAATGTCACGGGAACAGAATCGGGTCGACGGCCACGACCCCGTCATCCCACGGCGCGAACGCGTCCCGGTCTGACATGCGACGAATGGGAAGCGTGCGTACCTCGTCGATGCATCCTGAGACGAGTAACTCGGACCAGCCACCGAACCGTCCGTCCCGCGCGGGACGGGGTGTGCGGAGAGGAGTCGCCCGTGCCAATTGACCCCCACCCGGCGCCCGGGTCCACCCGCTGAGCGCCAGAAACTGAACAACCATATGCGGCCCGGCTCCCGTGATCGACACGGGGGACCGGGCCGCACTCATGAGGGGGGCGAGGCCGCCGGGACCGTCCGCGACGCGCGCAGCGTGATGGACCGGCAGGGGCAGCCGTCCGACGACCGTTCTCCCGATTGCTACGGACGAGGACCGGGTGTCCTCGCCTCCCCCTGCGTCAGCCCACGGGTGAGCACGCCGTCGCGGACGGGGTGACGTCCGCGGTTCCGAACGAGTCCGGAGTCGTCGTCGACGCTGAGCACGGCCGACGAGTACGCGCCGATTCCGAAGGCCACGGAGACGTTGAGGCTCTCCTTGACGCCGAGCATGGGGATCTCGACGATGACGTCCGCCCGGTCGACGAGCGCGGGCGGTGCCCCGCCGATCTCCGCACACACGACGAGCGCCACACGGGTCCCCGCAGGCGGCGCCGGTGCTGTCGTCACCGAGATGGCATCCGCATGCTGTTCGAGGAGGACGACCCACGCTCCGTCGAGCAGCGGAATCACGTCATCGGCATCGGGCACCACGAGGAACGGGAGCGACTCCTCGGCGCCGAGAGCCACCTTCGCGATGCGCGGATCGGGCGGGGCCCCGCTGATACCGGCGAGGACGACGCCGGAGAACCCGGCACCGTCGGCGGTACGGAAGATCGCCCCCACGTTGTGCATGCTGCGAATGTCGACGGCGACGGCCGCCGGTGCCCCGGGACGCCACCATGCGGGTGGAACACGCGTCATCGTCCACACAGTAGAGGGCGATCCGACGCGGCATGCCGAGCGGGCTGGTCACTCTCGTGCTCCGGACCACCTCGGATCCGGAACGGGCGCACGCCGTCACCGGTGTGTCACCCAGTGGCAGCGCCCCTGACCCCACACGGAATGCAGGAGTGCTGGACAATCGACAAGTACGTCCCCCATGGATCCCGGCCCGCCCTTGACCACCCCGCAGACCATTCCCATCGCTCCCGATTCGAGCGTCACGGACGACGCTCCATCCGGACCGGTGAGCGGCCCCACCCCGAGGGCGACGGGCAGAATCCGCTCGCGGACACTGGGACAGGAGCGGATGCCGATGGCACGGAGCGTGTACGTCACCTCATCGGAGGGCCACACCGGGAAGGCGGCGGTCGCACTCGGATTGATCGAGCTCTTCGCGCCCCAGGTGCGCGTCGGGGTCTTCCGCCCGATCACGAAGGGCGGCGAGGCCCGGGACTCCGTACTGGAGTTCCTCCTGCACCACGGCGGCGTCGATCTGGACTACGCCCAGTGCATCGGTGTGACATATGACGACGTCCACGCCGATCCCGATGCCGCGCTCGCCGCGATCGTCACCCGCTACCG
>CAYSVH010000036.1:0-6399 GCA_964434425.1 uncultured Bifidobacteriaceae bacterium
CCCGTGTGGACTGGGGCATGACCGCCACCCTGCGCGTGAAGCCCGATCCCGGTGTGCCGATGGCGGAGGCACGGAACGGCCTGATCGCGGCACTGCGTGCCCGTGCAGGGCAGCGCGACATCGCCGGCTTCGAGGCCACAGCCGTGTCCGACGGCACCATCGGCATCCGGGTTCCCGCCGCCGAGGACAGGAATCAGCTGATGGACTTGACGGCGTTCGAGCGCATCGCGGTGATCGACCCGGAGGCGAGCATCGTCGCGACGGACAACTCCCTGAAAAGGCTGGGCCGGATCGCCGCAGACCACCCCGCTTCCGACGGGAGTGTGCGCTACTGGCTGGGATCGGCGATGAACAGGCTCTACGCACCGGCCGGGTTCCCGACCGTCGCCGCCGCACGGAAAGCGCGTACCCGCCCTCCCAACGATCCGGTCACTCCCATCGCGATCCCGTCAACGTTGACGGCGGCATCCTTCGTCGCTGACGGTGTCGTTGCCGACGGCATCAATGTCACCTATGCACTCGTCAATCGACAACGACTGGCGACGAGCGCGGAGATGGAGTCCCTCCGTATCGACGGCGATCGCGTCATTGCCACTCTTTCGCCATCAGCGCTCGGGAGGCTTCGCTCCGCGCGATCCCTTGCCCTCGCGACGACCGAGATAGACGGGGGCCTGAGCATCACCGAGGGATCGATTCACCTTGAGGGCGACACGCTCGTCCTTGACCTCCCGACCCCCTTCGCCGCTGAGACCCTGGTCCACAGCAACGGGCAACCCGGCGTCGAGGCGACCGTCGATGTCTCCTCGGTGGCCCGATACGGCAGTCCGCCGGACGAGGTCGGCACGCCGTTCACGCCTCCCAGGTCCCGCGATACCCCTTCGCCGATGGATCCGGTGAGGGCGGCCCCCGACGCCACCTGGACAAAGACGGACCTCACCGTTGACGATGCGACCTTCGGACCAGCGGTGTTCGCGGTCGGGACGCGAGCGGACGGACCGCCGGCCGCCGTCCTCATGCAGCAACGGACCGGCGCCGTCGTCATTCTCACGAGCTCCTGCGAGCGGGGGCTCGGAGCACCGGTGATCCAGGTCTGTCAGCTGTCGAGGTCGATGCGCCCCGACCCGGGTCCCACGTTCGTGACCTATCTCGGACGGACAGCGACGGACGTGACCGGCGTGACGGTTCGCTTCCCCGGCGGAACCACCGCGGAAGGCTCGGCGAAGAACGGCTGGTTCGTCATTGGGGTGTCGGTCACGAGAGACGATCGCTCCCGAGACCCGGAGTTCATCGCACGAACCGCGAGTGGCGGTGTCGCCTTCGACGGCACTCCCCAGTCCGTGCGGCAGCCGTTCAGCAACGTCTCGCTGATCCGGATGCACGAGATGGAGGAGCGCACATTGACAAAGACATCCACGCTCCCAACACCAGGTGCGGCAACGATGACCACCAGCCTGTCGAATCCCTGATCGGACCGTGGGGATCGGATCGATCCCTGATCGATCCGATCCCCACGTCACGACACGCCTGGCTGCGCCGAGTGCGCAGCCGTCGTCTCGGCCGTCCCCGCCCCATCCTCGGCGACCTCCTTCAACTCACGGGCGACGCTCTGCACCGCCGGACGGGTGTCGAGGGCCAGCTCGACGATCTGACGGCGAACCACGGTTGCCGCCGGAGTGATGCCTTTCGGAGCCTCACCGTCGAGAAACAGCGGGATGGCGCGGACGACCTGACTGAGCGTCTCGTGAAGACGATTCGCCAGTCGCTGACGCGCGACGAGACGTGACGCCTGTGCGCGGGCGTCCATGAGCGATCGCTCCGCGCTTTCCCGGGCCGTCAGCTCCGACTGAACGCCCGCATGCAGTGAACAGAGTGCCCAGGACACGGTCCCGCAGAAGGCGGGCCCTACGTAGACCGTGGGCCAGTCCGTCGTGGTGACCGGCGGGACGAGATGTGCGTAGCGCCAACCCACGAGCGTGAGCAGGATCTTCGGCAGATACGTCGCGATTGCTGTCACCACGACAAGAACAGCCATCGCCCGAGGCCGGACGAAGGGAACCAGAAGCACGAACGAGCAGTACGGCAGGACGATCAGACTGTCCCACGGCTTGTTGACGACCATCAGTCCGAGGAGAACCAGCGGGTCCATCCAGATGATCCACGGGCGTATGACCAGCTGACGCCGGATCTCGTCCCAGCACGCCGCGACGACGATCATCCATACAAGTCCGACGATCGGTGCACCGATGGCGAACGGGTGACCGACGGGGATCTCGTCGACGGTGACGAGGGCGACCATGACGGTGACCGCGGCGATGGCGATCCGACTGAGATGGATCGCACGGACGTAGTGACTGACGCCGCGGTCGAACTCCGCGCGCGCCTGGGCGATCGTCCCCGGCATTCCGGCTTGAGGTTCCGATGCGCTCATGCGTCACCGGACGTCGCATGTCGGGACGGCGGTATGTCCGCGGTGACGACACGACGACCGTCGGCCGAGCCGATCAGGACGACGGCATATCCCGGTGCACGGCGCCGATGTTCCACCCGTCCGTCCACCGCGGAGCCGTAGTCGCGGAGGGTGGACATGCCCAGGCCGTATGAGCCGGTGATGTGCCACGGCTTCGGCCCGTCCCCACAATCGGTCACCGCCACCTCGAAGGTGCCCGGATCGCGCCACCGGGCGACGACTCCGACAGGAGGACTCCCATGGGTCACCGCGTTCGACACGCCCTCCCGGACGAATCCGGCGATGGCCGCGGAGACAGGACCGTCAAGCCGGCGCGCCAACGGGTCATCGACGTTACGGTCGACGTCGAGCGCCAGGATGTGGACGACGCTGGCACCCAGAACACCCGTGTCGATCGCCTCGGCCAGGGTCTCGCCCTCGACCGCATCGGTCAGGGTCTCCCTCAGTCCGTCGAGATCCGCGGTGGCGCGTTCCATGCAGAGGCGAAGCCAGTCGACCTCGGCGTCGGCGTCGGGTACTCCCTCGCTGAGGCTGGCGTACGTCTCGACGAGGAGATCGATCTCCGACATCGCGGGACCGACGGTCTCGTTGATCGCGCCGAGGCCGCTGAGAATGGCTCCGCGTGCTGCGACGTCCTCCGTCAGCCGACGGCGCTCCTCCAACGCGCGATCACGCTCCCGGATGATCATTCGCATGTGGTTGAGTCCGCTTCGGAGGAAGCCGAAGGCGATGACGCCGAGCGTCGGCAACACGAGCGGGAGCACCCATCCGACGAGCGGCGTGGGCAACTCGCTTCCCGCAGCCAGTGTGACGGCGCCAAGGCCGAGGCCGCCGAAGACGATCGCCAGGTGTGTCAGCCCCAGGCGCGTAGAGACGAACGCGGCCGCATAGAGGGCTCCATCGATGGCGACGTAGTGGACGACGGTTCGGACCGATGTGCCGACGAACATGAGCCCGGCCATGACGACGGCGTCGGCGATGATCCATCGCCCGAGGCGAACGCCGGATCCCACATGGCCCCAGCCGATGAGAAGGAGGGTCCCGCACCACAGCACGACCACGGACCACGCGACGATGTCGAGCGTCCGCTGCCCCTCCTCGACGGCGACGACGACGGCGATCAGCCCGAAGAGGGCCGGAACCGAATGCGCGATCAGCAGCGCCCGGCGGATCTGGGATTCCCACCGGTCGGTGGCCGGCCGCTCGATCCCGGCATCCATCCGGGTGTCTACCGCCTCACCGGTGAGGAGACGCGGTCCGTCGATCAGGTGCACCTAGTCAGCGGGTGCACGAGCGGCGCCGATGATCCGTTCGGCGCGCGCCTTCGCCACGATCTCCAGGCGGCCGGAGACCCGCATCTTCCGGCCGATGGCACTGGTCTTGTTGCGGACGGTCTGCTGGCCGACGCAAAGGCGGGCGGCGATCTCCGGCGTGCCCCGTCCCTCCGCCCAGCACCGGATGATCTCCTGTTCCTGCGCCGTCAATCCGTAGGGCAACCGCGCCGGTGCATCGAAGCCACGGACCGTGGCCGAGATGACGCGCCGTCCGGCCGCGAGGTCGAAGACCACGTTCGTGATCTCCTCACGGCTCATCAGGTCGTCCTTGGACACGAATCCCTGAAGCTCGAGATCCCGGGCCTCGGCGATCGCCCACGGCGACGGATCGGTGGTGATGATGGCGATCTGCGCGTCTGACCCGCGTGCCTTGATGACACGCGCGACGCGAAGCCCGGAGTCATCGCCGAGCAGCAGGTCGATGAGTGCCACATCGGGCCGCTGCTCCTCGGCGATGGCGATCGCCTCGTCCGCGGTGGTGGCGACTCCCACGACGTCGATCCCGTCGACCGTAGCGAGCTGCGTCTCAACGGCACTCGCCCACACCCAGTGGTCCTCGACGATCATCACTCTCGTCACCTGCTCACTCCTACGCAAGGACGTCGCCCCCACGAAGGTGCGTGTATCGACGCCCGCGAGGAGACGCGTCGGCTGCGTTCGTCCGCGCGTCCCGAGCATCGACGACATCCGTCATGCGACCCATCGAACCGACCACGCGACCCTCCCGACCGATGACAGAGAGCACTCGATCCATCCCCAGTATCCCTCACAGGCCAAGCCATTCCCGGCCATCGAATACCCGGCTCCATCGCCCCATCGATGTGCTCGACAGACCAGTAAGCGACCTCCATCCGGGCCACCGTGTTCTCGCGCTGCAAAGCGTAGCGCGGCTTGTTTTGCCGTGTCAACTAATGCCGTGGCATAAGCGGCGCGAGTCATCCAGAGTGACCTTGTGGACAACGCGCAGTTCGCGGAACGACTCGCCGAGGCTCGGCGAAGCGTCGGCACCCAGGAGGCGGTCGCCCGAGCGCTCAACATGGGCGTACGTCTGCTGCAGCGTTGGGAGTCCGGCGAGGTCCGTCCTCGGCTCGACCGGCTGTACGCCTTCTGCGAAGAGACGAACGCATCGGCCGACTACCTTCTCGGCCTCCACGACGACCCCGACGCGCGAACTCCATCCGGGACGCGGGAAGCCGGGAAGTCGGCTAAGACGACGGCGGCAGATGCTCGCCGCACGCTCGGAGGTCGATCGCGATCGAACCCATCGTCTCCACCGCAAACCGATGATGAGGGTCGTCAGGGTCGATCGCGGAAAGCACCCGAGTGAGATCCCGCGCCGCCGCCTGAAAGGCTTCGCGAGCGGTGAAACCGGGACGATCTCCGGCGGCTAGGGGTGGAGTGGCGGACATGGAACCATGAGGATAGGACGCCCCGGTGCCTGAGAAGGGTTGCCGTCGCAGGAGTGTTGCGCGTGCATGAGACCGTCGAGTGACGCATCGCAGGGCCGGTGACACTCCATCGTCGGGCCTCATACGGGATCACAGAGGACAGGACGGTCCGACGCGTCGAGCACCGTCCCGATCCGTCGAGTGCCGTCGTCCGCTTGCCGGAACATCGAAGCCCGCTACACCGTCGTCGCCGGACGCTCCTCCGCCAGATGCGTGGCGAGCCACCGCTCGACCTCTTCCACTGACATTCCCTTGCGGGCGGCGTAGTCGGCCACCTGCTCCGGGGTGATCTTTCCCAGTGAGAAGTACTGGGCGTCCGGGTGCGCCAGGTAGATGCCGCTCACGGAGGCCGGCGGCATCATCGCGAAGTTCTCGCTCAGGCTGATGCCCACGCGTTCGGGCTGCAGGAGGTCGAAGAGGGTGCGCTTCTCGGTGTGGTCCGGGCAGGCCGGGTAGCCGAAGGCCGGGCGGATGCCGCGGAAGCGCTCGGCGGTGAGGTCCTCCATCGGGATGTCTTCGGTCTCGTACCACTCACGCCGTGCGCGGTGGTGGAGCATCTCGGCGAACGCCTCGGCGAAGCGGTCGGCCAGTGCGCGGACGATGATGGCCGAGTAGTCGTCCTTGTCGGCAACGTAGGTCGCGGCGAGCTCGGCGGCGCCGATGCCACCGGTGACGGCGAAGGCCCCGATGTGGTCCAATCGGCCGCTCTCGATCGGTGCGATGAAGTCGGACAGCGCGAGTGACGCCTTGCCCTCGGCCTTCTCCCGCTGCTGGCGGAGCATCGGGAAGCGTGCCACCTCGGCGCTGCGGTCGGCGTCGGTGTAGAGGACGATGTCGTCGCCCTCCGAGTTGGCCGGCCAGAAGCCGTACACGCCGCGTGCCCGGATGGACTTGTCGGCGATGATCTGATCCAGCAGCGCGGTGGCGTTGGCGTAGAGCTCGCGGGCAGCCTCGCCGAAACGCGGGTGGTCGAGGATGCCGGGGAAGCGACCGCGCATCTCCCACGCGTAGAAGAAGAACGTCCAGTCGATGTACGGGACCAGGTCGGTGAGCGGCACGTCCTCCAGGACGCGCGTGCCGGTGAACGGCGGCGTCGGCAGATCCGCGGACTGCCAGTCGATGTCCGCGCGGTTCTCCCGTGCCGTCGCGA
>CAYSVH010000037.1:0-6255 GCA_964434425.1 uncultured Bifidobacteriaceae bacterium
CTGCGGCCAGGACACGGACTCCCACAACACGTGCCCGGAGTGCTTCCACTGCCCCAGCTACCCCCACGACTACGGATGCGAGCAATGACAGACACCAGCCCGATCACGATCACCCTCCCACCCGCCCGCGAGGCAACGGCCTGGTACGACCCGCACCCCGAAGGCAGCTCCGGTATCCACCCCGCCGAGTACTGCGCCAGCTGCCCCGAGCCGATCGACGACGGCGACCCGGTCCGCTACGTCGACGGGCACTGGCGGCACGAGGCGTGCGCCATCGCCGCGATCACGCACGCTGACGGCGACCGGGCGTGGCTGCTCCTGGCCGACCTGATCAGCCGCCGGCCATCGACGTTCCGGGCCTCGGACATCCGTGCGGTCATGCAGAACGTGGCACGCATCGCGCGACAAACAGGGGATGTGGCGTGACCTGCCGCGACCACCACGAGAGGACCAGACGATGACCACCACCCAGCCCGAGATCCTGATCCGCATCGATGGCGAGCCGCTGCCGCTGTCGGACCTGACGTGGGAGACCCTGGCTCCGTGCGGCTGCACGTGCGGGGTGGCGATCGCCTCGTACATCGGGGCTGACCGCGAGGCCGCAGCGAGGCACCTGGTGCCGAACGCGGAGCAGCGACGCCGGGATGAGGCGGCCGGGTTCGTGCTGCGGCTGGTCAATACCGAGGAGGCGATCGCCCGGTTCAAGGCGCCGCAGGAGTGCCCGCACACCCCGAGGTTGGGTGTCGAGAAGGTGCCGGTACCGGACGGCTACGGGTGGGGTGACGCCCACGGGCAGCGCCGGTCGCACCTCGTGCAGGTCCCGCCGGTCCCCGAGGGCGCGGAGTCGAAGCGGTACCGCCAGTGGCGGACCGACTGGGACGTGACGACGTTGTGCGGGCGGGACCGGGATGGCCGGTATGAGCGGACGTTCGGTGACCTGCCGACGTGCCGGACGTGTGAGCGCAAGGCGAAGGCGATGACCACGGCGGTGTCGTCGTGACCTCGGATGCGGTCGAGACGGCCGCGCAGCTCATCCACCAACGGCACCGGGCCGGGACCGCCAACGCGTGCGGGGAGTGCCGGGAGGCGGCCCGGCAGGTGGCCGAGGTGCTCGACGTGGAGCGGCTGCGTGCGGACGTCGCCATGTACCGCGACTGGTGCGCCCGCCTGCCCACCTACGAGCACGAGTGCGCCTGCGGTCAGCGCTTCTCGCTGCGGAGCATCCCGGCGCTGGTCGACCAGCTTGCCGAGTTGGAGCGGCTGCGCGGGATCGAGCAGCAGGCCCGCGCGCTGTCCCTCCGTAACGACCGCCTCTACAGCCTGTTCGTGGACGCGACGGGCTACGAACCGAACCTGGAACTGGGAGACGACCAGTGATCTGCCACGTCGAGACCTGGACGACCTTCGGCCGGCAATGGGGCTGGTCGTGCTTCACCTGCAAGGACGAAGAGGACGGCTTCCCGTCTATTGCTGAGGCGGAAGCGGCGGGTGAACAGCACCGTATTGAGGTTGCGACCCAACAGTTGATCGACGATGGAGAGCTGCCATGACCGCCCAGACCCCGGACGAGGCCGCCGCGCCGTGCCAGAAGTGCCAGGTCTACCCTGACCGCACCGTGTACCGGACCCGCTGCATCTGCCCCGAGCCGATGACCGCGGAGGAGACGCTGCGCGGGGTGGCCGGTCTGGGCGGCGGGATCGGCGACGCGGTCCGCGACGTGCTGGCCGAGCGTGACGCTCTCCGAGCCGAGAACGGGCGGCTGCGGGAAGCGCTCGCCCCCATGCTGGCCGCCGCAGACCAGGTCGGGCCGTACGCGCAGGGCATCCGGGTCGACGAGTGCCGGGACGCTGTGATGGCTGTGAATGGAGAGACCGTTGTCTGACCCGACCCCGGACGAGGCCGCCGCGCTGCTGCAGGCGATGGCCGAGCACGGCATCCGCGTGTCCGACCACCGGTTCGAGCAGGCCGTCGGCGCCCTGCTGGCCGAGCGTGACGCTCTCCGCGCCGAGCTGGCCCAGGCCCGCACCCGAGAGCAGGCCGTCCGCCCTGTCATCGACGCCGCCCAGGCGTACTGCTCGCTTCCCCCGGGGTCGCCCCGCATGGACGCGTTCACAGCGCTGGACAAGGCGCTCGCCGCCTACCGGGCCGCTCTGGGTGGTTCCGCCGAGGCAGACGAGCCCGCATCGCCCGTGCTGCTGGTGCCTGACGCCGACCTGCCTGAGCCCCGTCGAGGAGCTGGCCCGGTCGAGTGCTGCGGCTACCACCGGAAGCGGTGCCTGATCGGACATGCACACGCCTGGGCAAGGCCCTGGTACCGCGACGGGAAACTCCAGCGGACCAACGACACCTGGCATTGCCACCACTGCGGCGGGGTGTGCATCGCGGAAGAAGACGGATACGACGAGGCTGCCGCTGCTCCTGTCTCTGTGGCCGGAGACGACACACAGCCCGACGGTCCACACCTCGTCGACGCTGCCGCCCCTGCAATGCGGGAGGTGCTGCGCAGGGTGGAGTTGGGTCAGCTCAGCTCGGCCAGTGCCGTCGACATCCTGCTCGACTGGCCGTCCCGCGCGCTGGCCGAGGCGGGCGCCCCCGCCCAGCCGGATGCGACCGACGAGACCCGCATCGAGTGGGGCGTCGAGTACAGCGACGAGGGCGACGTCGACGAGCCGATCTCCACCGAGGAGGCCGCACGGAGCGAGGCTGTGGCAGTGCTGCGGCGGTTCCCGGATCAGGTCACGTCTGCGGTGGTCGTCACCCGGACGGTGCGCACCATCACGACGCCGTGGCAGCCCGTCGACAACCCGGTGGGCGCCGCTCTGGCTGGGGCTGCCGACACCGAGGAGCCGACCGATGCCTGAGCGCCCCCTGCTGCTGCTCGACGTCGACGGGCCCCTCAATCCGTATGGCGCAACACGCGGAGACGTGGACAAGCACCGCATGCCGCTGCCGTACTACGTGCGCCGCATGCTGGGCTTCCGCGTGTTCCTGTCGAAGGTCCACGGCGAGCTGCTGAACGCGTTCGCCGAGGAGCACGACGTCGAGCTCGTGTGGGCGACCACCTGGGAGCACGACGCGAACCGGCTGATCGGCAAGTTCATCGGCCTGCCGCACCTGCCCGTCATCGAGTTCGGGAAGCACCCGGGCTCCATCAGGGGCTGGAAGTACCCGGCGGTCCTCGCCTACGCGGCCGACCGGCCCGTCGCTTGGCTCGACGACGACTTCGACCTTGCCGACCCCGTCGCCGCGCGAGACGAGTTCCTCGCTGACCGCGGTGACCTGCCCACGCTCCTGCACCACGTCAGCCCATCCGTCGGGCTGACCTCAACCGACCTCGACGCGGTTGCCGAGTGGCTGGCTGGGGCTGCCGCTCCGCAGCCCCCGAACAACGAGGAGACGACGTGAGGCCGGGCCGAAGGTGGGAATGGCTTCTCGCCAACCTCAGTCACTGGGCCGTTGACCTCATTGCGGGACGGTCATGCGATCTCGCCCGGGAGGCGGGTCGGTCTCGTTGCACCTGGCGCGACCTGCGGGAGGACGTGTGACGCCCGACCCCACCACACGCCCCCGCCCCGCCCCGAGACGCGACGACACCGACCACCGAGGAGACGTGATGTGCGAGGCCAGCCGAACGTTCTTCCCGGCACACCTGGACGAGACCGAGCGCCACACCTGGTGCGAATGGTTCCGCCAGCACGGCGTCGACCCCGCCGACGTCGCCCTGCCCGGCTGGGTCGAACGACGCGAGCTGGAGCGACAGCTCGCGTACGAGGCCTACAAGCTCGACGAAGCCGGACGAATCGCTATCGACCCATCCGGCGACCAGCCAGCCCGCACCGTCCGCGTCATCCAGCTCGAAGCTGCCCCGCTCCCGTGGCCCAACTGGTGGTCGCCCGAAGGGCAGCAGCCGTGACGCCCAACCCCGCCCGCGCGGTCTACCGCCTCATGCACCTGGCCGTGCTCGCCCTGTTCCCGACCGCAGTGTTCGCCGTCCTCGCGAAGCTCCTACCCGGACACCCCACCTGGGCCATCGCCCTGTGCATCGCCTCGTTCAACGTGACGTTCTGGTCGATCGCCTGGGTCGCGGTCATCGTCCACCGAGCGAGGTACCGCCTGTGACGTCCGACCCCGCCACACGCACGCCTCCGACTCGACGTCGCCCACACCACCCCGAACAAGGACTGAACCCGTGACCGACCCGATGCACCCCGACCGCTGGACAACAGGCCAGGAACTCGACCAGGCCACCGGGATGACCGACGACCGCTGCCACCACCGCTGCACTTACCTGCTCGACTGGTTCACGTGGGAGTGCCGTGGACTGATGGACGAGGAGGAATCGCACAACGTCCTGGACATGGTGCTCAACCGTTTGGAGTCGGACGGACGGCTGCGCCCGGTCTCCGCTGCCGAGGACACCCCGTGACCGTGCCCATCCGCCACCTGCTTGCGGCCCGCCGCCACGCCGTCCACACCGGTGAGGTCCACCGCATGTGGCCGGGCGCCGCATGGGACGTCGCGATGCTGGTGTGGTGGCGCGGTGTTGTCGGCCCGCTCCGCCGCCGTCTGCGCGGGCCCGGGCCTGACGAGCGGTACCACTCGCCGACCGGCGACTGCCCGATGTGCAACCCCACTGCCGTCAACGGGCAGCCGGTCGAGGGGGAAGCAGCGTGAACACCCCTCCCCCACCTGTCGAGTGGCCTGCCGGGGTACAGCCGCCGGCAGGTGACCACCACGTGCTGACGCTGCCGTGGGCGCGTCCGCTGACCTCGCTGACCGGGAACAGCCGGGCGCACTGGCGGGCACGGTCCCGCGACACCCGCGAGGTCCGGGAGACCGTCTACCTGTTGGCACGTTCCGCCCGCCTCCGCCCGTGTACGCACGTCACCGTGCAGCTGCGATGGGCACCCGGCGACAACAGGCGCCGCGACGCCGACAACGCATGGCCCATGCTGAAGGTCGCCTCCGATGCCCTCGCACGAGGCGGCCGGGCGACGTGGGTCGGCATGGACCTCGTCCCCGATGACACCCCGGCCTACTTCACGAAGCTGGCACCGGTCATCGTGTCTCCGCCCGCGCGCGGCATGTGGCTGGACGTCTGGACCTACGGACCCTCGTGGGAGGCTGCCGCATGACCAGCGTCGAGGAGGTGACCGTGGCCCGGGAGAAGCAGCCGTGGGGACGCCCCCGCGTCGGCGTCCCCACCCCAGTCGAGGAAGGCAAACGACGCAGGTCGAAGCAGACCACCATCACCCTCCCCACTGTCCTCGTCGACGCCCTGGACCGGGAGCGTGCGGGCATGGTCGGCATGGACCGGGCTGACCTGCTGCGCCGGATCGTGGCGGGCGAGCTCGGACGTGTCGGGCCGGGTGCGCGGTGGGCGACGGCGGGGTTTGGTCGTGGCCGGCCTGCTGGTGGGCGGTCGGTGGGGTCGGTGCGGGTGTCGGTGACGTGGGGGCCTGGGCAGGAGGAGTTGTTGGAGGCGCGTGCGGCGCGGCTGTCGGGGTCGGAGGGGGTGTCGGTGACGGTGAATCAGCTGGTGGCGCGGATGGTTGCCAGGTGGCTGGCGCGCCGTAATCAGTAGTTGACAAACCTGCGGGTACGGCCTACCTTGAACACAACAGCCCGCCCCCTCCCCGCCCAGGAGAACCCCGATGAGCCGCATCGTCATCGCCACCACCGCCCGCTTCGACCTCGCCAGCGGCGACCGCTACCTCGGTGAGGTCCAGGCCATCCAGGGCGACCTGATCACCCTCGCGAACTACTCCGCCTGGTACGAGGGCGACACCACGCCCTACGACAGCAAGGACGCGACCGAGACCGTCCGCTTCCGCATCGACCACGAGACCAGGGTCGAGACGTTCCCCAACGCCCAGCTCTGCGCCACCACCCGCTGACCCGCCCAACAGCGAACAGGAAGACTGCCCCAATGCCGAAGTTCACCGTTTACTACACCAAGATCGTGTCAATCGGCGTGGAAGTCGAAGCTGAGGACTACGAAGCCGCGATCGAAGCTGGCCACAATCAGATACCGCAACTGTCCGCCCAGGCGAGTGGATGGGGGCAGCGCTGGAGCCGCGAGGAGAACGAAGAAGCGGAGCCAGACGCCGTATTCGCGGCCGATGGCGACGAGGTGTGGGGCACCGACGAGCACTGGGTCCGTGTCCACCGGGAAGCGACGATCCGATGACCGACACCATCGACGAGGTGCCCGCCCAGCACCCCGAACACTTGCCCGCCGGAACCATCCCCCCA
>CAYSVH010000038.1:0-5520 GCA_964434425.1 uncultured Bifidobacteriaceae bacterium
ACTCATATGCGGCCGAATCCCAGTGAAACTACCCACGTGAATGCCAGAAGAACCCGAGTTTCTGGGTCAGCAACAGGCCACCGGGTCCCGCGGGGGCGACGACCCGCGAGGTGAGCCGCATGAGCTCGGCGAGGATGGTGCCGAGGAGTCGGCGCCCAGGTTGTGTCAGCGCGTCATCGGCCCACGGACCGTCGGGGTCCGTGAGACCCTCCACCATGCGGTCCAGCACGCGGGCTGCCGTGAAGGCCGCCTCCGCCAGCTCGTCGACCGCCGCCACGAGCGTCTCGTCGCCCAGCGCCTGCAGCGCGGTCTCACCGTCGAGGAGGCAGGAGAGCGGGTGATCGTCGAGGTCGGCGACGAGATCACCGGGGTCGACACCGGACAGCGGCTCACCGCGCAGGTGGTGGAGGAGAAGCAGCGCTGACGCACGGTCGGGTTTCTGCGCAACCTCATTCAGGGCTGAGGAGTGGAGCGACGACTCGGCGTCCGGCTCGGCGTTGTTGCCGTGCCCCGTCTCGCGCAGCCACCGGGCGACCTCGGCGGCATCGAACAGGAGGGGGCGCTCCTGTTCGGGCTGGGGGAACGGGTGGTCGGAGCCGGCGAAGCGCGAGCGCCACATCGACACGACGGGTCGCCGCACCTGAGCCAGGTCGGCGATCCCCCGCATGGTCAGCGTCGGCACGTTTCCACCTCCCTTCACCCGGACCGTTGTCGGCACGACGCTAGCGCGTTGGGAGCATCTGAGCAACTGATATCTGATAAGTGGATTTATCAGAGGATCATCTTGACTTTGATCCCGAGCGGATCGATGCTGGTCAGGCAAGTGAGACACGGCATCGGACGGGGAGGGAACGGAATGACACAGGGTGGCAGCATGGCCGGGGCGGTCTGGTTGGATCAGCCCGTCCCGAGCATCACGAACGGTGTTTCCTCGTGCGAGTCCGATCGGGCCGACCGCGGGGCGACGCTCCTGTCGCAGGGGCTCGAGCAGGCGCCGCGACGTCGTAAGCGCCTCACGATGCGTATCAGCGAGCGCTTCGGGGGGCGCGGAGACGAGATCCGGGACATCGTCGGGGACGTGATGCGCGAGTACCTGCCGTCCTATGACGCGGGCGTGCTCGTCATCGTCTCGCCACACGATGAGTACGGGGACGGATACTGGCGACGTCGTCGCGGTGCGCGCGTCGTGCCGACCGGGGTCGCGTACCGCGACGGCTGGATCTCGATGCCGCACACGATGCCTGTGAGCGCGGTGTACCTGATCGAACTGTGGGTCCCGATGGACCCCGCCGCGGCGGCTTGGCCCTACTTCGATTGGGGATCGCCGCGTCGTTGGACGAGACGCAATCCGCCGTCGCGACGCCCACGGGCGTGGCCGGTGCATCGCTACGACGACTGGCGGGAGGAACTTGTGTCGATCGTCGCGCATGAGGCGAAGCACGTTCTCGACTACTCCCGCCACCGAAGCGGGCACCCACTCCCGCACCACCCCGAGGTCGGGGCGGAGCGCGCAGCGCATCGAGCCGTCGAGGCGTACCGGCGGAAGCGGAGGTGACCCGCAGGAGGGCGAGGGGGATGGACAGGATCACGGGTTCCCGCATTCGCCGGGTCACCGCGACGGCGGAGGTTTGCTTCGCCGGCCTGACGCGCGGCTCGAACATCACCGGCACGGCGTTCGACGTGGTGCTCGCGTAGCACCGGCGATGAGGGCGGGTCCGGTGGAGCCACCCTCACACAACAAAGGAGAGAGACACATGGACCTGAACAACCTCAGCGACTCCGTCGAGGAGCAGAAGATCGTCTACGTGGAGCGCAAGGGAGGCAACGGGCTCGCGGTCGCGTCGCTCGTGCTCGGAATCATCGGCGTCGTGTTCGGCTTCATCCCGCTCACGTTCTTCATCGCGCTGGCGCTGGGCCTCGTCGGCCTGGTGCTCGGCATCCCCGCCATCCTGCGGGCGCGCCGGACCAAGCAGAGCGGGGTGATGGCCTGGACCGGGACCATCATCAGTGCCGGGGCCATCGCTCTCGGATGCTGGGGCGCGGTGATCATGGACGATGTCGTCACCGAACTTGATCAGACGATCGAGGAGTTCGACCGCGACATGCAGAAGGCGTCCGACGACTACGACCGGGAGATGGAGAAGATCGACCAGGAGATGGAGCGGCTGCAGCAGGACCTGTACACGCCGTGAGCGGGGAGGTCGGCGCCGCGGTTCCGGATGCGACGCTGACCTGCCGATACTGCGTCAGACCGACGAGATGCTGGAGACAGGAGGCGTGAACGAATGACACAGGGTGCCAGTACTACGCGCGGTCGGATCAGCATCGGTTGCCGACGGATGCTGATCCAGGAGATGAGCCCACCTGGGCGAACGCCATCGCCTCTTTCTTCGGTCGCGGACCCTCGTATGAGGGTCCGCGACGCGAACCAAGCGATGGTTTCGTGAGGACTCACAGGAGCGTCACGGTTCGCGTCGACCCTCGTTTCGGGGATCGCGCGAAGGAGATCAAGAGGATCATCCGCGGGCTGCTGTATCTGCGCAAGCTGCACTTCGACGACAGCGTCCTCATCACCGTCCTTCCGTGCGACGACTATGAGGGCGGCACCACCGACTGGGAGAGAGGACGGCAGGTTGCGGTCGGCTGTGCGTTCCCGAACTGTCGGGCGGAGGTCCCTGAGCCCCTGCGCCCCAGTGTGCGATATCAGATCGCCCTGTGGTTACCCGTCGACGGTCCGGATCAGGAGTGGCCGCTGTGGGAGTACGGGAGCCCGCGCAGATACAGCGACACCAAGCCGCCCGACCACAAGCCACGCGGCTGGCCGGTGTTTCGCTACGAATGCTGGCAGGACGAACTCGTGGCGGTCCTCATGCATGAGGCGAAGCACATCCTCGACTTCTCGTGGGACGACACTCCGGCGCGTCCTGAGATGGAGGCGGAGAAGGAGGCGTTCAGATCGCTCGAGTCGTTTCAACAGAGGGGATCGAGATCGAGGATGGTGAAGTCGTGAGCCGCCCTGAATCTCCCCGCACCTGTGGCCGGGGCGCGCGATTGCCGGTGACAGGCGGTGATGCAGCGGGGCGACTGGACTGTTCGGGGCGCGAAGCGCTTCGTTTCTTGTCTCTTCCCGTGCGGGCATGAGCTGAACCGGGTTCCGTCCGTCCGCGTCCGCAACACCTGCAGCCGGCCATCGTCGAGGTGGGGCTGCGAGCTTCACCGAGCGCCTGGGCGTTGGAGATGCGCATCGCAGACATTCCGCGATCGCAACCAGGGCGGGCGACGCCGCACGGTGGCGTCAGGCGCACGGATTGCTACCACGCGGACGACACCGCTTGATCAGTAGAACCAAGTCGGGCTCTGGCCTCTGCCGCCGGTGCCTGGGATAATGCATGCATGAACGGTCTCGCACTCCTTGATCGTCACGCGATCGCACGTGCGTGCGTGGTCCAGGGTGTCGAACGGCTTCGGGTCTTCGGCTCTGTCCTCGCGGACGACTTCGACCCCGATACGAGCGATGTCGACTTCCTGGTGGACTTCCAAGCAGATCGGGCTGACCGGTTTACCGACTACTTCGGGCTTCGGGACGCTCTCGTCGAGATTGTGGGCCGTGAAGTGGATCTCGTCGTCGCAAGCACCGTGCGGAACCCGTACTTCAGGGCGTCCGCGTTCGGGGACGCCCTGGACGTTTTCCGCGCGCCCCGAGCCGGATCCGGGCCATACATGTAATAGAACGCCTGAAGAGTCCGGGAGTCTCTCGATCACCTGCGGGCTGGTCAGTCCGCCATGGTGGAATGGATGCGCCGTCTCGTCTAGGAATCGGACGTCAGCTCGTCCAGAGATCTTCATCCAGCCAGGTTTCAAGCATGCCCATCGACTCGATTCCGACCGGCGGGTGCTTCGGAAAGGACCGCAGGTGCATGGCGAGACGTGGTGCCCAGTCTCCGTCCGGAGTGATCGAGCGAAGAAGGTACGCCATGACCGCGAGGGCGCTGTAGGTGCCGAACTGCTTGGGAGCGTCGTCACGTGTGAGGTGCGCAAGCAACGGCGTCTGCTCGTGGCGTGGACGTTTCGGCGCGGCAACAAGCTTTCGATTGAACAGCCGAGCATGGTGTGCCGCCAGGTTGCGAACGTAGTTCACTGACGCGATCCAACTCGTCGTCAGCTTCTTCGTGGGTACCTTGAAGGCGTGGGCAATCTCGGTGGCAATGTCGTTGCGAAGTCCTGCGTAGAGCCGCGAGACCTGCCCGAACTCGAGGATCTCGATGAGCGCCCAGATCGGCATCCTGTTGTCGTACTTGTCTCGGAAATGCGCGACGAACGCCTCGTCGGAGCTATTTTGTCGTTCCGAGACGTGCTGGGTCCACTCTTGGTGACGACTCGGCATCGATGTTCGGACCGAATCTGTGCGCGTTTCAGTGAACGTCGGAGTAAAGATGGCGGGATCCTCGTGAGCGAAGGCCGAGAATCGGCCGAGGACATATCCGATCTGGGTCCGTAGAGCAAGTTCGATTCGTTCGACGCCTTCGAGAACGATGAGCCTGAGCACTCGATCGAACTCGATGAACCTCGCTGCATCCTCAACTGTGGTGCCGGGGCGATAGCGGTTCAAGACACGAATTCGCGCACGGCCGTCGTCGTGAACGTGTTCCGACTCCCGGAACGGATAGAGGTAGCCGGTCAGTCGGTAGTAGCCGATCGTCCGAAGGAGTTCGGCGGCTTGATCGCGGTCGTGGACTCGGGCGCCTCGGTCACGGAGCTTGTCGATCTGTTCGTCGATCGAGAGCCAGGGCTTGGTGTACTCCACCTGTTCCTCCGCGCCAAATGAAAATCGGCCCGAGCTGTTAAGCGAGCGGGCCGATCATGATGCAGGTCAGGGTAGCACGGTCGATGCAGATGACGAACTCTCCTCCGTGTGCGCGGCGCGAGCGCTCGCCTCTCGCCTCTCGCCACGACCGCGCCAGGAGATCCGGCAACTGTCTGGAGGATGTCTGTGTAGGAGATCGCGCGATGCGCTCCATGCTCTCCAGAAGGAGTGGACCCGGGGCAGTTTGGAACGGCGCCAACGTCTGTTGTGGCTTCGCGCGCTCGGTCAGACCCCGAAGCTGTCGCCGCAGCTGCAGGTACTCGTGGCGTTCGGGTTGTTGATCCTGAACCCTCGGCGCATCACCGTGCGCTCGTAGTCGATGACCGAGCCGGTCACGTAGATGGAGCTCTTCAGGTCGATGAGCAGGCGGATGCCGTTCGCGACGAGGTCACGCTCACCCTCACGCGGCGCCTCGTCCGGATCGAGCAGGTCGATCCGGTACTCCAGGCCGGAGCACCCGCCGGCCAGGATGCGCACACGCACCCCGTCGGCCTTGCCCTGCTTCGCGGCCACCTCGCGGATGTAGGCGGCGGCGCTGTCGGTCAGCTCGATCTGGGCGGAGCCGGCCTCGCGGGCGGCCTTCGCGGCACGGGCACGCTCGCGTGCGGCGGCCTTCTTCTCCTCCAGCGTCATCGGAGGCGGTGCATCGGCGTTGG
>CAYSVH010000039.1:0-5160 GCA_964434425.1 uncultured Bifidobacteriaceae bacterium
GCCAGGACCAGCTCCTCTCGTGGCTCCGCTCACTGCTGAACGAGGCGGTGCTGGCGGCGGTCGACGGACGGCCGGGCGTCGCGGAGGCCCTGACGGTCGCACGGGCTGATGTCCTGGCGGGAGCGGCGACGGTGCCGCAGGCGGTGGCGCGAGTACTCGACGTGGCAGGGCTCGTTACGGCGGACCAGGGACCTCGCGACGACGACCGAAGCGGGCGTCAATGACGGACGACATGCAGGCCCGCCGGGTGCTCGAAGCCGCATCGTGGAGACTGGTCTCTGAGATCGTGCGGCGTCATCCGGAGCTTCGTGTTGCAGAGATGCACTTCGGAGGCGGTCAGTCAGACAGCCTGGTGCTCCTTCCCCCCGGTCACGGATCGGGGCCCGCATGCGATTTCAATCGCCCCGGGAGCATGCATGTGTTCGATCGACTCGACGGTCGCGAAGTGCCGGATGACGAGTGGATGTGGTCGACCATCTGGAGTGATTGGTCTCATGCTCATCCGTCCTCCGGTGCGGATCTCAAGCGTGTCGTCCGGGAAGTGGAGTCACGTGTGGGGCTCCTACCTCCCCCACAGGTTCCGCCGACAGGTTCGGCGTCGCTGACCTATCGGGTCATCGCGGCGATCACCGTCGCCGCGATGTTCAATCTCGATGCTGTGGACGTCCGCAACGGGTATCTGGACTCCGACTATGGAGGAGGGCCTAGGGAAGAGCTGTTCACTCCTTTTCGGGCGCTCCGGTCACGACGAGAGACATGCCTTCCGGATGACCCGGGACAACATCCTGAGTATCGCTTCTGGTTCGTCATCCGCGCGGGCCACCCCGTGCTGGCACTCGAACCCGCTTCCGGAACATGCTGGGGGACGGACGGTACATCGCATGACCTCTATCGCCTGTACGTCGAAAGTGGCCGGCGTCTCTGGCCGGTCGTCACGACGGTGGCGCTCGACGTTATCGAGCCGCGCGTCTGACCGAATCGGTGAGATGACAGGTGTCCTGCGGGCCTAGAGCCCGGGCGTCATGTCGCACGAAGCGCGGACGAGTTCCGCGTGACCCGCGAGGTCCTCGACGCCATTGATCATGATTACACGCTGCATATCGCCGACCGCGTGATCCTCTCCCTATGACCGAGCCGGACGACGTGCATCTCATGCACGGGCCCACGCCGTCGAGCTTCTCCGGCTACTGCAGCCTGGAGGTGCTGCGGGAGGCCCTAGCGGCCGCCACCGACGTCTTGGCGGGAGCGATGACGATGCCGCAGGCAGTGCACGCGGGCTGGACGTGCGGGTTTCGCAACGCGGTGAGCCAGCTGTGGCGCGCCACCTGCCGTGCGGCGGACCTGCTGGGATTCCGCGCGCCGGTCAGATTCGGGAGACGCAGACGGTGTAGCTCACGGACCCCGTCGTTCCGTGCCGTTTCGTCGTTCCCTCGATGTTGACCAGCCCTGTGAAGGTCACCGGAGCGAAACAGGTGGTGACCTGCGTCAACAATGCGGGCGTGGTGGGCCGGAAGGGACTCTGCGCCGGTGCGAACGCGGCAACGAGACTTGAAGATGCGATGAGCCGGCGGATCGTGGAGTGAGATGAGCTGCACATGACCGACCTCCGGGCGGGAGTGGTGGCGTGCTACTCGTGATGCGGGCGAACCTACGCCCGTCGGTTGTCCTGGGAAAGGCGAGCGTGGCAGGGCTGATGCCCTAGGCAACGGCGGCTGCGAACTCGGCGAACAGGTCGCCCGGGAGTGGGTGCGTGAGTCTCCAGGTCACCGCCATCGGGCGTTCACCGACGTGGCTGACGTAGGTGGCCGGCCCAAGGAACCAGAACGCTTTGTCCCTTTGGTTGAGGCGCCCGAAGAGAAGCACCGAAGTGCCCATCGCCACGTGGTGCTGGTAGCGCTGGCCCGTGGGACTCGCCTCCCTGGCCTGAGACTGGCTCTCCCAGTGGATGAGGTCTGGGCTGATGGCGTAGTCGCGGTAGCGGGTCGTTGGCGAGAAGTTGCCGTCCGTCTTGTCGATCGTGAAGGCGAAGAGATCCGATGTGACGTCAGGGAGGTAGATGACTCCTTCGCGCCACTCGCGCACCTTGGCTGCGCCGGTGGTGGAGAAGGCGGCGAGGATTTCACGGCGCGTGTACTTGCCGTGGATCATGAGCGGCACGTCCGGGACAGCCGTGAACGGCAGATTGACGTGATCGGCTTTGTCCTCCAGCAGGGGATAGAGCTCACCGAGCTCTGCGAGAACCTGTGGGTGCCTCCAGAGTAGATCGACGCCGACCTGGAGGGTGTCGGACTTCGACACCCGATCGTGCACCAGCGACGATACGAGCATGTGCGTCAGCCGACGCTGGAGAGTGTTCATCGATGCGACGTCGGGAGCCTTCACCTGACGGACCAGCTCGCGGTAGAACGTGAGCCGTAGCGGATCGGCGATGTGCAACGTGCGGCCGATAGCGCGGCGGATGGGCATCTCATCAGGTCCCACCGGTGACGTCGACCCGCCACCGTCGTCGACGAGATCGGACCAGCAGTGCCGGCCGTCGTATACGTCCTCGAGATCGAGCCCGGATTCGTCGAGGAAGGTTGCCAGCCCCGCATCCGGTATCTGGCGGCGCACTGATCGGAGCTCCTCCACCTTCTCCGGCCACCGGGATGGAGTCGCCTCACGGATGCTGCGAAGCACGATGTCCGCGGCGACGCGATCAAGTTGCATGCTGCACCCGGCGGGGAGATACGGGAACTGCTGTTCCACGGCGTTCTCGAGCCCGCGGCGTGTTGTATTGAGCAGAGCCCGATACCGGCGGTCGAAGCGAAACTCCCTGTGGTGCGTCCCAACGAAATCAAGGACGGTGCACAGACTCTTGTTACGGGCCTTCCGGAGTCCGCGGCCGAGCTGCTGCAGAAAGAGAACGGGACTCTCCGTCGGCCGGAGCATGAGGATCGCGTCGGCGTCCGGGACGTCGACACCCTCGTTGAAAAGATCCACTGAGAACACCGCCTTGGTTGTGCCCGCCGCCAGATCACGAAGTGCCTTGTCACGTTCGCTGCTCGACGACTGGCCCGAGACGGCGACGGCGGGGATTCCGTGGTGCGAGAAACGAGCTGCCATAAAGCGTGCGTGTTCCACACTCACGCAGAATCCGAAGCATCGCATCGTCTCGGGGTCAACGTACCGCCGTACTTGGGTGATCACCAATCGCGCCCAGGCGTCGTTCGACGTGTACAGGTTGGTCAGCGCGGTGACGTCGTACCCAGTGCCACGTTTCCACGGGATGTCGCTCAGGTCGGTGTCGTCGGCGATGCCGAAGTAGAGGAATGGCACCAGGTGCTGTTGGTCGATGGCATCCCACAGCCGCAGCTCTGCGGCGATTCGATCGCCGAACCAGTGGAGGATCGGGAGACCGTCCGATCGTTCCGGCGTTGCGGTCAGGCCCAGGAGTTCCTGCGGGTTCACCTTCTGGAGCAGCCGATCGTATGAGGCGGCTGCCGCGTGGTGAAACTCATCAACGATCACCACGTCGAAGTGGTCGGCGGCGATGGCGTCAATGCCGGATGCGTTGAGGCTCTGGACTGAGGCAAAGACATGCTCGAAGTCCCGCGGGCGGTGACCACCAACCCACTTCTCTCCAAATGATGCGTCGCGCAGCACATGCCGGAATGTCGCGATGCTCTGGTCCAGGATCTCCTCGCGGTGTGCGACGAATAGGAGCCGTGATCGAGGGTGTGCTGCCCGAAGCCGCGCGTAGTCCACCGCGGCCATAACCGTCTTCCCTGTTCCTGTCGCCGCGACAAGAAGATTCCGGTGGCGTCCCTGCAGACGAGCAACGGCCAGGAGTTCAAGGAGTCGTTCCTGAAAGGGACGCGGAGTCACTTCGATCGAGCTGAGGACGACAGTTGGACCAGACGCCTCGGGGCGTGCCGCACGCGTCTGCTCCTCGAACTGTGCGGGCGCGTAGTCGACGAACTCGCCGCTCGACCAGTACGACTCGAAGGTTCCGGCGAACTTGTCGATGACCGGGCGGTTTCGCACGGCGGACACTCGTACGTTCCATTCGAGCCCAGTGGCCTGAGCAGAGCGGGTGAGATTGGATGACCCCACGAGTGCCGTCGAGTAACCGGACCGTCGGTGGAAGATCCATGCCTTCGCGTGCAGACGGGTGGTTGTGGTGTCGTAAGAGACGCGGACTTCTGAACCGAGGTCTCTGAGTTGATCCAGGGCGGCTCGCTCTGTAGATCCCGTGTAGGTGGTCGTCAGGATGCGAAGTGCCTTGCCATCCTTACAGTGGCGTCGGAGCTGATCGATGAGTGGATTGATTCCGCTCCGGCGGACGAACGCCATCAGAACGTCGATCTCGTCGGCAGACTCGATCTCCGATTGGATCTGCCGCCAGAGGTTTGGCTCGCCCGGTGCGTTGGTCAGGAGCGCGGTGTCGAGCAACGGTGTCAACGGTGCGGCGAGCCTCCGCGGGGTTCCGTCGGGATTGCGCCCCATGACCCGCTGGAGGACCTCTCCACTTGAGATCGGTTGCTCGATCCCGGCTTCGGCAGAGATCTCGCTCAGGCGTTCGACGATGGCGCGCGCGACTGTTACACCCACGGCGATGCGGTCCTTCTCCGGAACATCGGCCAGTGCTCGTTCCACTTCTCGGCTGATGTGGATGGCGATGCGATCCGGCGCCTCTGCGCTGTGCAGCCTTCGTCGATCGACCAGATCATCGGGAACGTCTCGCAACCGTTGCAGGAGACAGTCGGTGATCAGTGCTTCGTAGAGGCCTTCGTCCACGCTGGCACTCTAAGGCGAGGGGAGGAGGGAGCCAACCAGCCAAAGGACCTCCATAGGCCGGCTCGGTGCTCCGAACGGTTGATCGGGGGTCGGACTGGGCATGCCGACCCCCTCAGTGAATATGTGTCGCGGCGCCTGTGAATCGCTGCATTCAAGCCCGACCGTAGTGCGATGTGGGAAGGTCGGTCCGGGCGTTGCGCTCGCTCGATCAGGTCCTCGCGGTTACCGCCTCCCGCCGGCGTTTCGCCGCCTCCACCAGGTGGATCAGCGCGGGGTGGACGTCCTCCCACCGGCGGGTCTTCAGACCGCAGTCCGGGTTGACCCATAGCTGCGCGCGGTCGATGCGCCGCTCCGCCTCCTTCAGGAGGTCCTCGATCTCGT
>CAYSVH010000040.1:0-4557 GCA_964434425.1 uncultured Bifidobacteriaceae bacterium
CGCTGATCGCGAACGGCTGCCAGATCGTCGCCGAGGGCGCGAACATGCCGTGCACTCCGGAGGCCATCCAGGCCTTTCACGACGCCGGCGTCACCTTCGCACCGGGCAAGGCCGCCAACGCGGGCGGCGTTGCGACGTCGGGGCTCGAGATGCAGCAGAACGCCGCACTCGCGACCTGGACCCGCGAGCAGACCGACGTCGAACTGACGTCGATCATGCAGTCCATCCACACGCGGTGCGTGAACGCCGCCACGAGGTACGGGCACGAGGGCAACTACGTCGTCGGCGCCAATATCGCCGGCTTCATGCGCGTCGCCGACGCGATGCTCCTGCTCGGTTACTGACCGACCCCGGGGAGGTGCGCTCCTCCCCTCCCTCCTCGTCGGACCTACGGCTTTGCGCTCTCGGGTCTGGCGAGGAGCAATCGGTCCGGACGGATGACGGGACGAGTTGGTCACCGGACGTCGCCTCCACGCTCGTCGTAGTCTCCCGGCGTGCTGCCCGAACTCGTCGCCACCCGGTACGTCACCCCGCTCCGCGAGGGCGGATCGCTTCCCGCGATCGTCGAGGCCGACGACGACGGGACCTACGTGCTCAAGTTCCGGGGCGCCGCGCAGGGGCGGCGCGTGCTCGTGGCCGAGGTCATCGTCGGTGAGCTCGCACGCGCCCTCGGACTGAACGTGCCCTCGCTCGCCGTCATCGATCTGCGGCGCGAGATCGCGCGCTACGAGGCCGACCAGGAGGTGCAGGACCTGCTCAACGCCTCACTGGGATCGAACCTGGGCGTGGACTTCCTGCCGGGAGCGCTCGGCTACGACGGCTCGTTCCCGCCCGACCGGGACACCGCGGAGCGCATCGTCTGGCTGGACGCGCTGACCACGAACGTCGACCGCACCTGGAAGAACCCCAACCTGCTGGTCTGGCACGGCGCCCCGTGGGTCATCGACCACGGAGCCGCGCTGTACCAGCATCATTCCTGGGAGTCGTCCGCACCGGACGCCACACGCTTCGCCCGGACGCCCTACGACGCGTCCACTCACGTGCTCCACTCGATCGCACCGTCCGTGGTCGACCGGCACGAGGAGTTCACCCAACTCGTGACTCCGGCACTCGAGCCCGCCGTCGACGCCGTACCGGACGACTGGCTCGCGCCGACTCCCGACCTCCCCGACGCCGCAGCCAACCGCGACGCGTACCGCACCCTCCTCGGCGCGCGTCTGGCCGATCCCTCCGCATGGGTTCCGGGACACCGATGACGAAGGGCTACCAGTACACCGTGCTGCGCCTCGTGCCGCACGTCGACCGCGGGGAGTGCGTCAACGTCGGCGTGGTCCTCTACTGCCAGGACGCGGCCTTCCTCGAGGTCGCGAGCCACGTCGGAGAGGATCGCATCGCCGCCCTCGCGCCGGGTGTGGACATCGATGGCGTCCGCGCCACGCTCGACCGGGTCGCCCTCATCTGCCGGGGCGAGCTGGCCGACCTACCGGCAGACCTGGCCAGCCGCGGACAGCGGTTCGGCTGGATCCTCGCCCCGCGGTCGACCATCGTGCAGCCTGGCCCCGTGCACGGCGGCATCTGCGACGACCCGGCCGACGAGCTGCGGCGCCTCTTCACCCGCCTCGTCCTCCCGCCGCCCGCTCCTGGGGCGGGGAACTAGACTCTTCCCTCGCGCGGGCGCGTAGCTCAGTTGGTCAGAGCAAGGGACTCATAATCCCCGGGTCGCAGGTTCGAGTCCTGCCGCGCCCATGGCGGGAGGGAGTAGAACGCCCTCTCTTCCATGCTGCACCCACCTTGCTCGAATGTACTCTAAATTGTTTAGAGTACATTCATGGGGACAGTCGCCGTCGAAAACGCACTCGCATCTGGTCCGGAAGAGATCGGCAACGAACTGCTCGCAATCCACGAGGACCAGTGGTTCGATCGAAAGAGCGCCAGGATCTCGCCAGCGGACCTTGCAAAGGATCTCATCGGCCTGGCCAACGCTGAGGGCGGAGTCATCGTCATCGGCCTTCACAACGGCGACGTTCAGGGTCGCCCCGCCAACCCGAAACGACTCAGCGACTGGAGACAGGTACCTCTCGACTTTACCCGGCCGGCTGTCTCCGCGCGGTTCCGAGAAGTCCCCTGTGTCAACTCACGCGGCGAAGCTGACGAACTCCTCATCATCGAAGTCGACGCGAGCGAGCGCGTACACGAAAACAACCGTAGTGAGGTGTATCTGCGCGTTGGCGACGAAACACGTCGGCTGAACCCGGCACAGGTCCAAGAGCTGACCTACGACAAAGGCCAGGCGACTTTCGAATCCTCTCCTGTCGATGCCGGGTTCGGCGACCTCGACCAGCCGCTCCTCGAAAGCTACGCCGACGCCGTCATGCACCCTGACGCAACGCGCCTTCTGCGTGCGCGAGGGCTGGCTCGGGCAGACGGTCGCCTCACGATCGGAGCACTCCTGTTGTTCGGCCTGCATCCGCAGGACCACTATCCCGAGGCGTGCGTCCGCATCCTCCGGTACCGGGGGACCGAACGGGGCACAGGCGCTCGCCAACAGCTCATTGACGACACCCGCTGCGAAGGGCCGATCCCGAAAGTGATCGATTGCGCCAGACGCGCGATCGCAACTCACATTCCGACCCGTCAGGCCCTGGGCGCAGACGGACGGTTCGGCCCCGTCGGAATCGTCCCGGAGGACGCCTGGCTTGAAGGCGTCGTCAACGCCGTCGTCCACCGCTCGTACAGTGTCATGGGCGACCACATCCGCGTTGAGATCTTCGATGATCGGATCGAGATCGAAAGCCCCGGGCGCTTCCCGGGTCTGGTTGACCCAACCAATCCTCTTGCGGTGACCCGCTTCGCTCGGAACCCTCGCATCGCTCGCGTTTGCGCCGATCTCCGGTTCGGTCAAGAACTTGGTGAGGGGATCAGGAGGATGTTCGAGGAGATGAGGCTCGCGGGCCTTGCCGACCCCCTCTACCGTCAGACGTCAGGGAGCGTCCATCTGACGCTTTCGTCGGAGCCGGTCGACCGGGAACTCGAAGCCCGCCTGCCCTCGCGCTCCCGCGACATCGTGCGTTTCATTCGAGATCAGACGCGGCCGAGCACCGGAGATATCGCGGCAGCGATACAGATCTCCCGACCGGTCGCCATCCGGCGGCTGAAACAGCTCGCCGACGAGGGAATCATTGAGCGCGTGGGAACGAGCGCTAAGGACCCCCGCGCGTACTGGCGCCTCAAGAGTTAGAGACTCGAAAGGCTGTCAACCACCGAAAGTCCTGTAGTGAGCGGAAAAGGGTCGGCACTCTAAACACAGCTCTAAACCCAGGGGGCTCCGCACGATCAAGCCCGCGACGATACGACCTGGCTCGCCACGCGCTCACGCACGGCTGTCGGCGGATCCTCGCCCTCAGGCGCATTCTCTGCCGTATTCATCATCGCCCTTCCATGAACATTTCTTTCCTGATTTCCAGGGGATTCACGGATCGAGCTTACGAGGTGCCCCGGACGTCGAGACGATGGGTCAAAGGGCAGTGCCCTGCATACTCTCGCCCGCGCACCGTTGTCACGTGGGACACACACTCCGACACGTCACCACCGTGCGCGGATCCCTGGGCTGCAGAGACGCATCCTTCAGGTAGGGGGTCCCGGCCGGCCATCACCCTCACCGTTCCACCCCGATGTTGTGGGGTGGCTCGAAGCTGTGCGGGTCCGCCGCCTCCCATGCCGCCGCCCATTCGCGCGGCGCGCCCTCCAGCAGTTCCCCCGGCCGCAGCCACTCGTAGAGCTCCTCGTACGAACGTTCCTCGAGGAGGCTGATGTTCTGCCGCAGCTGCCACGGGCGGAGCTCCGTCGGGCTGTGCACCCCCATCGCCCCTATCAGGCGGGCCACCTCCTTCACCGTGGCGTCGTGATAGTTGCGCACGCGCTCGGCCTTGCTCGGCACGTCGAGGGCGCGTGCACGCCACGGGTCCTGCGTCGCCACGCCGACCGGGCACTTGCCGGTGTGGCACTTCTGGGCCTGGATGCACCCGATCGCCATCATCATCGCCCGCGCGGAGTTGGTGAAGTCGGCTCCCTGGATGAGGCGTTTCACGACGTCGCTGGCGCGGGCGATCTTCCCGCTCGCGCCGAGGCGGATGTGATCGCGCAGACCGGTTCCGACGAGTGCGTTGTGCACGGTCATGAGCCCCTGGGTGAGGGGCATGCCCACGTTGTCCTCGAACTCCAGGGGAGCCGCACCGGTCCCGCCCTCGGAGCCGTCAACGGTGATGAAGTCAGGAGCCGTCCCCACCTCCCGCATCGCCTTGCAGATGGCGAGCACGTCCGTACGTGAGCCGACGCAGAGCTTGATGCCCGTCGGCTTTCCTCCCGACAGCTCACGCAGACGGGCCACGAACTCGATCAGCTCCACGGGGGTCGTGAACGTCCGGTGCGCCGACGGACTGATGCAGTCCACGCCCTCGGCGACGCCGCGGATCTCCGCGATCTCATGACTGACCTTCGGGGCCGGCAGGATCCCGCCCAGTCCCGGCTTGGCCCCTTGGGAGAGCTTCAGAGAGACGC
>CAYSVH010000041.1:0-4284 GCA_964434425.1 uncultured Bifidobacteriaceae bacterium
TTCACCTTCGAGGTGAAATGAACGAAGCGGTCACGGAATGCTACGGGATGCAGTACTCCGCGCAGGTGGCGGAGGCACTCGGGGCGACCCCGATGCAGGCGCAGCAACTCGCGGAGTTCTACTGGGACACCGTCTATCCGAGCATGCCGGCCGACTACACCACGTCGGACTGCGTCAACGGGGGGCCCCTCGACCTCCGTCCGGAGAGCGACGTCTGGCCGTAGACGCGGGGCGGACGGCGCGTCGGGGGCCCGGTCGCGGCGCCGATGAACGTCGACGCCTGAGGGCGATGCGACGAAGGTGTGCGTGGGCCCGATCGGTGGCGCACGGGTATTTCGTCACATCGAAGCGGACGTCAGATGCCGCAGCCACCTCCTCACCATGAAGCCCGACGTCCACGGGGACACATCGCCCGGCCGGTCAGCCGCGGAAGCGATCGACCATCAGCGGGCACTCCCAGGGATCACGTGCCGAGAGTCCGACCCGGTTGAGGTAGGCGACCACGATCGCGTACGACCGCAGCAGGCCGACCTCGGTGTAGGGCACGTCGAACCTTCGGCAGTGCTCGATGACGAGCGGGCGCACCCGTGACAGGTTGGGCCGGGCCATCCCGGGGAAGAGGTGGTGCTCGATCTGGTAGTTGAGCCCGCCCATCAGGCTCGTCAGCCACCATCCGCCCCGGATGTTGCGGGATCCACGGACCTGCCGGGAGAAGAAGTCGATCGCGGCGTCGCGCTCGAACACCACCATCCCCTTGTGGTTGGGGGCGAACACGCCCCCCATGTAGACGCCGAAGACCGCGAACTGGACGCCGAGGAACGCGAACGCGAGGCCCAGCGGCAGCAGGACGAAGACCGGGACGAGCAGCAGCGCGAAACGCGCCACCAGGAGGACGAGCTCCGTCCATCTCCGCTCGACGCCCCTTCCCCACATCACGTGACGCACGCTCTGCGCGTGCAGGTTGAGCCCCTCCAGGGTGAGAAGGGGAAGGAGCAGCCAGCCCTGGTGGCGGATGATCACCCGGAAGAGACCCCGTGACCGCGCCGCGTCCTCCGGTACGAAGGCGACGACCTGGGATGAGATGTCGGGGTCCAGGCCGACCTGGTTGGGATTGCTGTGGTGGCGCGTGTGCTTGCTGTTCCACCATGAGTAGCTGACGCCGACCACCCCGTTGCCGATGATCCGCGCGAGGACGGTGTTCGCCCGCTTGCCGGCGAATACCTGCCGATGGGCGGCCTCGTGGGCGAGGAGGGCCATCTGGGTCATGACGATGCCCAGCGCGCCGGCGATCAGGAGCTGGAACCAGCTGTCGCCCAGGAGGAGGAAGCCGGCGACGACAGCGGCCAGAAGGACGCCCTGGCCGATCCCGACGAGGAGGTAGAACCACCCGGCGCGCCCGAGGAGGCCCGCCTCGCGGACGGTGTGGGCCAGTTCGGCATACGCCCGCACGTGGACCGGGAAGGCGGGGGCAGCCGTTTCGACATCCGTGTCGGTACTCTGCGTGGGGACTGGCATGGGTGTCTCTCTCCTCGAGAAGCGACGGTCCGCCCGGGCTGAATCTTTTGGACGCCACGGGCTCATGCCAGCGTGGCCCGCAGTCTATCGCCTCAGGCGAACGTCGCCGGGTCCGCCTCACGGTCGGTGCGTGAACGACGAGGGTGCGGCGGGCCCACGAGGAGCGGTGCTAGCGTCGCAACGTGGACGAAGCTTCGGATCCGATCGACCGTCGCGCGGCGGCCTCCGAGAAACTCGGTCCCGATGTGATCCGCATCGGGGTCGTCGTCCTGATCGGCGCGTTCATGTCGATCCTGGACACGACCATCGTGAACGTGGCCCTCGACCGGCTCACGCTCGACCTCCACACCGACTTCTCGCAGATCCAGTGGATCGTGACCGGGTACATGCTCGCGATGGCGGCCGTGATCCCGCTCTCGGGATGGATCACCACGCGTTTCGGGGCGAAGCGCGTGTTCATCTTCGCCCTCGTGGTCTTCACCCTGGCGAGCGCGCTGTGCGGACTGGCGTGGAACCTGGAGTCCCTGATCGTGTTCCGCGTCCTGCAGGGCGTCGGCGGCGGGCTGCTCATGCCGGTCGGTCAGATGATGCTCGCGGAGACCGCGGGCCCGCACAGGATGGGCCGCGTCATGAGCATGGTCGCCGTGCCGATGCTGGTGGCCCCGGTGGTGGGGCCCGTGCTGGGCGGTCTCCTCGTGACGAAGGCGGGCTGGGAGTGGATCTTCTTCATGAACGTCCCCGTCGGGATCGTCGGGGTCGTCCTGGCCATGCGGCTCCTCGCCGACGATCGCGGCCGGGAGACGTGGCGACTCGACACGGTCGGCCTCGTCCTCATGGCCGTCGGCATCCCGCTCCTCACCTTCGGCCTCGCGGAGACCGGGATCACGGGTTCGATCACCGCGCCCCGCGCCTGGATACCCATCGTCGCGGGCGTCGGGCTCACCGCGCTCTACGTGGTCTACGCACTGCGTCGCGAACGGCCCCTCATCAACGTCCGGCTGTTCCGGAACGCCGCGTTCGCCGCGGCATCGGTCACCGCGTTCGCACTCGGCGCCGTCCTGTTCGGGGGGATGATCCTGATGCCCCTCTACGAGCAGGGGCCGCGCATGCACACCGCACTCGAGACGGGACTGATCATCGCGCCCATGGGGCTGGGTGCCGCCCTCGCCGCCCCCATCTCGGGGCGTCTGGCGGACCGCTACGGAGGCGGGCACGTCGCCGTGGTCGGGCTCAGCATCCTCACGATCGCCACGATCCCGTTCTGCTTCCTGACGGCGACCACCCCGCAGTGGCTCATCATGGTCGCCCTCTTCTTCCGCGGGCTCGGCGTCAGCGGATCGATCATGCCCGCCTTCGCGGCGGCCTATGCCGTGCTCGAGCACCGGCAGATCCCGGACGCCACGTCGCAGTTCAACGTCGTGCAGCGGGTCGGCGGATCGATCGGCAGTGCGCTCCTGGCCGTCATCCTCGCCGGCAAGCTCGGCGGAGGGGGCTCCGCCCCGCCGCCGGAGGGGACCGTGCTCCCGCTGCCCGTGCGCGAGCACATGGCCGAGGCGTACGCGTCCACGCACTGGTGGGTGGTGGCGCTCAGCCTGGTGGCGCTCATCCCCGCCATCGTCCTGCTGCGCATCGAGCGGGGACGGCCGCGTCACGTCGGCGCCACCACGCCCGCACGCCCCGTCGTCGCGCCCGGCGACTGACGCCGCACATCCCGCCGCGTCGTCCCCGGCGACGAGGTCCCGCGCCGGGAGGGGAGCCGCCGAGCGATGAATCCCGGCGGCCGCGGCGGTCCATTGATCATCCGCCATTCCAGAGGGAGCACCCATGCACCGGATGATCTTCGTCAACCTGCCCGTCCGCGACATCGACGCCAGTCGCGCCTTCTTCACCGCCCTCGGCTACGCGTTCAACGAGGGCTATTCGGACGAGAACGCGCTCTGCCTCGAGCTGGGCGACAACCTCTGCGCGATGCTGCTCAGGCGCGAGTTCTTCCAGACCTTCACCCCGCGCGAGGTGGCCGACGCCGGCGTCGTCACCGAGGTGCTCGTCGCGCTCTCGGTCGACGGACGCGACGACGTCGACCGCCTCGTCGACAGGGCCGTCGCGGCGGGCGGCACCGAGGCCCGGGAGCCCCAGGACCACGGGTTCATGTACGGCCGTTCGTACGCGGATCCGGACGGCCACATCTGGGAGATCCTCTGGATGGACCCCGCCGCCGCATGATGCGCCGCGACCGGAAGCGCGACGTGGTCGTCCCGGCCGCCCCGGCCCACGGCGGGTGACCGCGTGACCGGCCGTCCTCATATGCCCTGTGACACAGGGCATCGTGTGATGCCTGGGCTGGGTCGATCTGCTTCGCACCCACCTTCAGGAGCTTTGCCGCGGCACCGTGGCGGTGACGAGCCTCGCCGCACTGCGGACACCCGGATACGCGTACGCGCTCGGGCAGGAACCGGCGGGCACGGGCATCGCCGTGGACGCCAACACCCTGTGTCCCCTCCTGCGCCGCCTGGAGGACCAGGGACTCCTCACCAGCGAATGGGGCGAGGGCCTCGTGAAGGCCCTGCGCCGCCGATGAACGCCACGACGGTCGCCCACCCGTCGACGGCGGGACCGGCGCGCACGGCACGCGCGCTTGCCGGAGCGCCCCGGACGTCAGGACCCGGAGCGCTCCGGCCGTCGCACCGGCGGGCCCTATCATCGGAAGCCTCCACCGACGGCGGCGAGTGGACACGCATCCCGGAAGCGAGGACGAATGACCACATCGAC
>CAYSVH010000042.1:0-3952 GCA_964434425.1 uncultured Bifidobacteriaceae bacterium
GGGCGACAGCAGCGAGGTCGTCGATCCCGGCGCTGAGGGAGGCGTCGATCGGGTGGGTGATGCGTGCCGATCGCCCACCCGATCCGAAGCGAGCTCGAACGCGCGCGACCGCCGCATGGTTCGTCATCTGCCTCCTTCGTCTCGAACGTGGCGGTCAACGCCCGAGCTGGGCGAGGTGTTCGGTCGCTGCGAGCAGAACGTCGGGGTCGTTGGAGCTCATCGTCAGCTTGAGATGATCGACGCCGATGGCCGCGTACTCGTCGACCCGGGTCCGCAGGGCGTCGATCGCGTCGGCCAAGGGGTCGGCAGCCGAGTCGGTGATCCGGACCTTCGTGCTGTTGACGAGCATCAAGGACGCCGGGTCACGGCCGTGTCGTTCGGCGGCCTGCTGCACGCGTGCCCAATGCTCGCGGAGGCGCTCCGGCGACATCGACGCCGCGATCCACCCGTCGCCCAAGCGGGCCGCACGTTCGATGGCCCTGTCGCTGTGGCCCCCGATGACGATCGGCGGCGGCTGCTGGACGGGGCGCGGATAGGGCGCGATCGAGTCGAACTGGTAGAAACGGCCCCGAAACGCCACCGAGCCCTCCGAGGCGAGCCAGAAGCGGCGCAGGATCTCGATGTGCTCCTCCGTGCGAGCGCCGCGATGGTCCCACGGGACCTGCATCGCGCGCGCCTCCTCCTCCAGCCATCCGGCGCCCACCCCGAACACGAGCCGACCTGCGGAGTACGCGTCGAGCGTGCTCAACATGGCGGCGTTGAGCAACGGATTCCGCAGCGGCAGGATCGACACGGCGGTGCCGAGCCGCACCCGGGACGTGAATCCGGCGACCCACAGGAGCGTCGACACGGACTCGAAGTTCGGGGCCAACTGGCGCTCGACGGCGTCGGGCTCGACGCGGCGCGGAGCCCGGCCAAGCGTGTAGGTGGAGTTGACGTGCTGCGGGAGCACGACGTGGTCGACCGTCCACAGGGACCCATAGCCCAGGTCCTCGGCGGCTTCGCAGTATCGCCGGATGAACGGCGGCGACGCGGTCGGGCCGGTGTGGGGGATGCCGAGGCCGATCTGCAGGACATTCTCCATCATGTCGTCGAGGCCGCCGCGAGGCCTTCGCCACGAGTGGCGTCCCCCGACAGCTGCGGCTTGCTGCTGAACGAACCGCGGGAGGCAGCGGGCCTGAGCCGGTTTACGTTGACGCCCGGGGTCGCGGCTGCGTGCGGTGGCCGCTGTGACACGCGAACCGATGCCCCCGTTGCAGCCGCAGCTGGTCGACCCGCCCGTCGGTGACGGGGCGCGATCCAGCGGCATGCCGGCTCGTGCAAGCGGCAGAACGTACGCCTGCCGACTGAGCCGAGGGTTGCCGATGTTCGTTGGAGCGTTGGTTGGTCCACTCGACCTGCCACCTACTTGACCGTACACGTCGTTGTTAAGCGAACTGTCTCGATAATAGCCATAAAGTAAGGAAAAGATGCATAATGACAAATTAATATGGTGTGTGACTTGACGGACCGTCTCGTGATCGGCGACGATGGGATCTTCGAGGTGACCGCGCCGGGCGTCGGCTCGCGCGCCAGGCCGGTGGAGAGGGGGGGGCGATGAAGGCCGCGTTGATCACCGAGTACAACAATCCGCTCCTCATCGAGGACGTGACGCCGCTGCCAATCGGCGCGCGTGAAGTGCGCGTGCGCATCGACGCGAGTGGCGTATGTCATTCGGACCTCTCGGTCATGCGGGGCGCAGTCCCCATGGGTTTACCGATGATCATGGGGCACGAGGGCGCAGGCACCGTCCTGGAGGTCGGCTCCGACGTCACGCGCGTGCGCACCGGTGACCGTGTCGTGCTCTCGTTCGTGGCTGCGTGCGGCGAGTGCTTCTTCTGTGTGAACGATCAAGCGAACCTGTGCAACTTGTCGATGGATCTGCGGAGCGCGAAGGCCCGTCGGCCCGACGGCACCGCCGTATACGCGATGACGAACCTGGGCACGTTCGCCGACGAGGCGAACGTTCACGAGTCGATGGTCGTCAAGGTCGAGACGGATCTCCCTGCCGAACAGCTTGCGCTCGTCGGCTGCGGCGTAACCACCGGGCTCGGCGCCGCGTTGAACACGGCGAAGGTGAAGCCGGGTGCCACGGTCGCTGTGGTCGGATGTGGTGGAGTGGGGCAGTCGGTGATCCAAGGCGCCCGCATCGCCGGAGCGTCACGGATCTTCGCCATCGATCCGGTCGAAATGAAGCGCAAAGCGGCCGAGGAGTTCGGGGCGACGGATCTCGTCGACCCGGCGGCGGCGGACCCGATCGAACAGGTGCGTGCGGCGACGGGTGGCCGCGGTGTCGACTACTGCTTCGAGGTAGTTGGCCGTCCGGAGACCTTCCTGCAAGCCTTCAAAGCGGCGCGGAGGGGTGGCACCGTCGTGTTCGTCGGGATGTCGAAAGTCGACCAGACGGTGACGTTCCCCACACTCCAGTTGATGAGTGATGAGAAGGCGCTCCTCGGTTCGGTGTACGGGTCCGCCCAAGTGCGGCGGGACTTTCCGCGGTTCGTCGAGTTGATCGAGGCCGGCCGCCTGGACGTCGGATCGATGGTGACCCGACACATTCACCTCGACGATGTGAACGACGCGTTCCGGGCGATGGAGGCGGGCGAGGTCATTCGCAGCGTCATCGTCTGACGCCACCGGCGCACGGCCGCGGGACGAGGCCCCCCGCTCGTCCCGCCGTGCGCCGTGCGCCGTGCGCCTCAGCGTCGCCGGGCTGTCCGGGCCAATCCCCACGGCTCGAAGCCGGTGGCGGACGGATCGACGTCGACTCCCGGCGGGACGATGGCGTCGATCGCATCGAGGACGTCGCTGTCAAGCCGCAGCTCCTCCGCCCCGAGGAGCTCCTCGAGCTGCTGCGGCGTGCGGGGGCCGATGATGGTCGACGTCACTGCCGGATGGTTGAGCGCCCACGCAAGGGCGACGTGGGCGAGTGGCCGGCCGATGCCTGCCGCGAGCTCGACGAGCCGCTCGACGACGCCGAGCTTGCGTTCGTCAGTGGGGTCGATCCACGCACTCCACTCGGCCCGGCTGCCTGCCGGCACCGGCGCTCCCTTACGGTACTTCCCGGTCAACCAGCCGCCAGCCAGCGGGCTCCACACCATGACGCCGATTCCGTACTTCTGGCACGTGGGCAGGACAGCGCGTTCGGCGCCGCGCGTGAGGATCGAGTACTGAGGCTCCTCGCAGAGGAACCGGTGATGCCCACGTGACTCGGAGACCCATCGCGCCTCCACGATCTGCTCCGCCGGAAACATCGAACTTCCCAAGTAGCGGATCTTTCCCTGACGGACGAGATCGCTCAGCGCGCCGAGCGTCTCATCGATGTCGGTCGAAGGGTCCGGACGATGCATCTGGTAGATGTCGATCCACTCGGTTTGCAGCCGCCGGAGGCTCTCCTCCACGGCACGGACGATCCAGCGACGTGAGCCTCCGCGGCGGTTCGGGCCGGGCCCCATCGGATTGAAGAACTTGGTGGTCAGCACGACCTCGTCGCGACGGTTCTTGATCGCGCGGCCGACGATCTCCTCGGCCTCACCGTTCGAGTACGAATCCGCGGTATCGATGAAGTTCAGCCCGGCATCGAGAGCGCGGTTGATCATCTTTTCGCACTCGTCGTGGTCCTTGTTCCCCCTTGTGCCGAACATCCAGGTGCCGAGACAGAGCTCGGACACCTCCACCCCGGTGCGTCCCAAGTGTCGCATGTGATCCCCTCATGTCGTCGCCTGGTCGCGATGTCCTTGACCTAGGCGTCCTTTTGGTAGTCAAAGTGTATATCGACAGTGCATACAGATCGATTAGATTACTCAGCGTCGATGGGGCAGCCTCACGAAGGCGGTCGACGGAAAGATCGTCGAGTACCTGGGCCGAGAGCGACCAGATGGACTTCCTCTCGCAGGTCGGCGCCGTGCGCCGG
>CAYSVH010000043.1:0-3571 GCA_964434425.1 uncultured Bifidobacteriaceae bacterium
GTGGTGGTCGGTGTGCTGGCCATGATCAGCCTCCTTCGTGGTTCGGCGCAGAGCGCCCGTGGGATGTGTCCTCGACGGCCGTGAGCGAGATCAGCGGGATGCCGATGTCGCGCAGCCGCTGGAGGAGGCCGTGCAGCGCGGCCTGGTCGATGACGACTCCCCGCAGGAGGGCGGTGCCGTCGGCCCGGTTCGTGACGGTGAACCCGTCGAACCAGGCGGCCCAGTGGGCTCCGAGGTGTCCTTCGATGACGATCTCGTACTGCATGGAGCGAACGTACGAGTCGATGTGGTGGGCTGTCCTCACCACATGTGGTGAGCCGATGTGGTGATCTTGCGGGGCGGCCCGCTACAGGCCGAGTTCGTCCGCCCTGCGCACCGCCGCCCGCCGGTTCGTCACGCCGAGCTTCGAGTAGATGCTCTTCGTGTGGCTCCGGACGGTGTTGAGCGACACGAAAAGCTCGGCTGCGATCTCCGGACCCGACAGCTCGGTTCGCAGGCGCGCGAGGACGTCGAGCTCACGCGGGCTGAGCGGATCGATCCGGCTGCGGGGATCCGGGATGGGAGCCCGCGACCGCGCGGCGGCGAGGACGGCCGTGGCCCGATCCGCGGAGCGTCCGTGAAACGTGGCTGCCGTGAGGAGCGCCCTCATGGGCGCCCCGAGATCCAGCACGAGCCGCACGAAGCCCTCCGCGCCGGCTCGGTCGAGGGCGTCGGCGACGGTCGCGATCGCCTCTCCTCGCCGGCCGTCGGCGTGGTGTGCGAGGGAGATGAGCAGGAGCGCCTCGAAGACGGCACTCTCCCTGCCACCGATCTCCGCGGCCATCAGGACGCGTTCGGAGAGCGCGATCGCGTCGCCGGTACGACCACCCGCGATCAGCACTCGCGCGAACGTCAGGTGCTCGTACTCGCGCAGGTAGTCCGGCTCGTCGTCCTCCGCGATGCCGGTGGAGCGCGCCCACTCCTCGGCTGAGGCGACGTCACCCGCCATCAGGGCCATCCGGGCGGCCAGGGCGCCGACCGGACGCGCCTTCGGCGAGTAGTCGGTGTCGTAGTGCCGCTCCGCGTCGCGGAGAAGTGCGAGCGAGCCGGTGAGATCGCCCTCGATCGCTCGGAGTCGCGCGTCGACGATCCGCCACCGGTGGGCGTGCTGTGCCAGGGCCAGGTGCTCGCCGAACCGGCGGCTGATCCGAAGCTCGCCGGCCGCTTCGGCGAGGTCGTTGCGTTCGAGGTGCACCTCGGCGAGGCCGATGTGCATGTCCGCGATGCCGCGCTGTGGTCCGTGTGGCGCCGTGAGTTCCACCGCCGTTGTCAGGGTGCGCTCGGCCGCGTCCAGTCGTCCCTGACCGACCTGCAGATCGGCCAGGGCGAGGGAACAACCGAGGACGGCCGGAAGCTGGTCTCCCGCGATGAATGCACTGATCGCGCCCTCATACCGCCGGGCGGCCGACCCGAGATCGCCCGACGTCCATTGAGCGAGGCCGATCAGTGCAGCCGCGGCCCCCTGACCGAGGTGGTCCCCAGGATCGCTGAGCATCGTTGCGCGCTCACCATGGGCGACGGTGGCCGCGACGTCACCGGTGAGCAAGGCGAGCCCGGCGCGGTACATCGCCGCTTGTCCCGGCAACCGGGCCAGTTCGTCGCGATCGTGGACGACCATCGTGTCAGTGGGACGATCGTGGCCCAGCCAGCCCTCGATCCGGTCGAGGATCTCACCGACGCCCTCGATGTCGCCGGTGACCATCCGGGATCCGACACGGCCGAGGTCGAGGACCGGGCGGTCGGCGAAGACCTCCTCCGGAAGGGCATCCATCCAGGTCCGGAGGGTGGAGTCCTGACGGGTCCGGCGCAGGCTCGGCACCGCGAGTTCGATGAGCTCGGCCGCCCACGCGGCGTCCCCGGCAGCGAGGGCGTGGCGGATCGCCTCCGCGCGGTCGCCGTTCGCCTCCCACCATTCGCCGGCCCTTCGATGCAGTGTGATCCGCCCGGCATCCGGGTGATCGGTCGGGCGCGTTCGTAGCGCGTCGGCGAAGAGGTGGTGATAGCGGTACCACTCCCGTCGGCCGTCGAGGGCGACGAGAACAGGTTCGACCGTTCGAGGGCGTCGAGCACGGCACGCGCGTCCTTACGACCGGTGACCTCGTCACAGAGGGACGCGGTGAACCGGCTGAGGATCGACGTGTCGAGGAGGAACGACCGGATGTCGTCCGGCTGGCGGTCGAGCACCTCGTCGATGAGGTAGTCGACGACGAAGCGGTCGTCACCGGCGAAACCGGCGATGAAGCCGGACGCGTCCTCGCGCCCGCGGAGCGACAATGCCGCGAGCTGCAGTGCCGCAATCCACCCCTCGGTCCGCGTCTCCAGGGCGACGACGTCACCCTCGGTGAGGGCGAGCCCCATCGCGTCGTTCAGATACGTGGCCGCCTCCTGGATGCTGAATCTCAGGTCGGCGGCCCGCACCTCGTAGAGATCCCCGCGGACCCGCATCCGTCCCATCGGCCAGGGGGGATCCGAACGACTCGCCAGGACGAGGTGGACGTGTGCGGGTATGTAGTCGATCAGGAAGAGCAGGGACCGATGGACGTCGGGTGACGCGATGGCGTGGTAGTCGTCCAGGACGAGGACCGTCTCCGACCCCGCGGCGGCGAGGTCGTTCACCAGCGAGCCGACCACACTCTCGAGTGCGGTCGGTGCGGCCTCCAGCCTTGCCAGCGCGTCGGCACCGATCCCGGCGTCGATTCGCTGCAGCGAGGTGAGGACGTACGTCCAGAAAACCGCCGGGTCGCTGTCTCCCGCATCGAGGGCGACCCACGCCACCCGTGATCCGCGGCGCTCGAATCCCGTGTACCACTCGGTCAGAAGCGTGGTCTTCCCGAATCCCGCCGGGGCCGACACGAGCACGACCGCCGGAAGCTCCGTCTCGAGACGCCGGTCCAGGCCGGTCCGCGGCACGACCCCCGGTCGGCGTCGCGGGGCATGCAGCTTCGTCTCGATCAGGGGGATCTCGAGAACGGTCATCGCCCGGCCCCTGACCGCCGGGATCCGAGGTGCACGGTGGCGGTGCGTGCCCGTGCGAGCCGGCCGAGGCGGTGCGGCGCGCTGCGAAGGAGATCCCGTGGGCGTCGGGCCCGATTCCGAGGCGGGATCGCATCGTCCATCGCACCAGACAACCACAGACGCCCGCGAAGGGCAACGACGGCGCGTCGGACGGATCGCGGGTCTCAGCGATCCGACCGCCTCATCGTCGACAACCGTGGGTCACGTGCCGCGAGGCGCTCCCTGCTTTTCATCGGCGCGATGATGGTCGCATCACCGTCCGATGATCCACACGCAACGGATCCGGTGAGGACCCGCGCCGGGAGGACACCGGCCGCGCTCGTCTCACCGGACCGGCGATCGCCCCGCGTGATCCGGTGAGACTCCTAGGCGTCGAGCCAGGTCGTGAGCGTCTCGGGATCCGGCGGGGTGCGGGGGGTGGGGGGCGCGTCGGGGAGACCGAGGTAGACGAAACCGACGAGATCGTCGTTCGGCTCGAGGTCGAGCACCTCTCGGATCTCGCCCTCGTCCACGAAGG
>CAYSVH010000044.1:0-3434 GCA_964434425.1 uncultured Bifidobacteriaceae bacterium
CACGCCCCTCGAGGGTTCAAATCCCTCCCCCTCCGCCATTCTCCGGGAGGAACCCTGAGTCGGGGCTCGATCGTCCGTCCCGATCGCTGGTTCACATCCACTCGGATTCCGTGAACTGACGCCGCGCTCGGGCCCTGGCTCTCGTGCACTGGGGTGGTTCGATCGCTGACAGCCGGATGCCGATCGTCCTGACGGCGCCGGCCCGTCACGCCGAGAATCGCAACGGGCCGCTTGTCGACATCGACCTGATCATGCGGTCCACGGAAACCAGACGTCGCATCGACACGGTCCCGCGGATATCGTCGGGGTGATGCGGGCGCCCGTCCCAGTCTCTCGTTATCTGCTGCGCGCCAAGGAGCTTGTCGACGCGAACTACTCGCGGCCGATCGATCTGGACGAGATGGCCAGGGCCGCCGGCTTCTCCCGTGCACACTTCGCGCGGCAGTTCCGCCGGGCCTTCGGCGAGACGCCGCACGCGTACCTGCTGACGCGCCGCCTCGAACGAGCCGCCTCCCTCCTCCTGAGCACGGACTGGCCGGTCACGCGCATCTGCCTTGCCGTCGGCCTGACGAGCCTCGGCTCGTTCACCACGAGCTTCACCCGCACCTTCGGGATGTCGCCGACCGCCTACCGTGCGGCGCACCCCGGCGGTGAGGAGAGGGCACGACTGGCCGCCTGCGTGATCCGGGCCTACGGCCGCCCACAGGTGCGCCCGGATCGGGCGGGTGATCCCGCCGACGGGCAGTGAGCGGAGAGGGCGGGCTGGGACGTCGTGAACCGCATGCGCACGGTCCCGTCATCGCCCGGATGCGCACGTTTCGAGAAGTCCCGCGGGCGAACGAGGCCTAGGTTGGTCCGCACACCACGCATGAAACGAGGCACACCATGATCCGCATCTCGACCGCACACCTGTGGGTCCACGACCAGGACGAGGCACACGCCTTCTATACCGAGAAGCTCGGGATGGAGACCCGCGCCGACATGACGATCGCCGAGTACGGCGACTTCCGCTGGCTCACCGTCGGATGGCCGGGACAACCCGACCTGGACCTGGCGCTCATGGCGATCCCCGGCCCGCCCGTGGTCGACGAGGCGACCGCCGAGCAGATCCGCGAGCTGATGGGCAAGGGGAACGCCGCGACCGTCTTCCTCACCACCGACGACTGTCAGGCCTCCTACGAGGAACTCCTGGGCCGTGGCGTCGAGTTCATCGAGGTCCCCGAGGAGCGCCCCTACGGGATCGACTGCGGCTTCCGCGACCCCTCGGGCAACCACCTGCGCCTGACCCAGCTGAGGACGCCGGCGAGCTGAATCTCAAGGGCCGCCCATGCGTCGTTCGTTGTTAGCCTGCGCGCAAAGGGCACGACACCACGAACGGCTCATCCATGGCCAAGCGCATCCTGAACGTCGTCACCAACGTCGGGCACTACGACGATCCCTCGCATCCCACCGGTCTCTGGCTGTCCGAGCTCACGCACGCCTGGCATGTGTTCGAGGAACACGGCTACGAGCAGGTCCTGGTCAGCCCGAGGGGCGGGGTCGTCCCTCTGGAGCCGCGCTCGCTGAGGTTCCCCAACGACGACCGGACCGCGAAGGCATGGCGCGCCGATCCCGGCAGGATGGCCCTTCTCCAAAGCACCGCCGCCCCGGACGACGTCGGCTCCGCCGACTTCGACGCCATCTTCTTCACCGGCGGTCACGCGGTGATGTACGACTTCCCCGGCAGTGAGGGCCTGCAGAGGATCACGCGCGAGATCTTCGAACGCGGCGGCATCGTCTCATCGGTGTGCCACGGCTACTGCGGACTGCTCAACACCCGGCTCTCCGACGGCTCGTACCTGCTCGCAGGACGGACGGTGACCGGCTTCTCCTGGCGGGAGGAGATCCTCGCCCGGGTGAACCGGCTCGTCCCCTTCAACGGCGAGGAGGCGATGAAGAACCGCGGCGCCCACTATCGAAGGGCCGTGATCCCCTTCGTCTCCCACGTGGTCGTCGACGGGAACCTCGTCACGGGACAGAATCCCGGCTCGGCACGAAAGACGGCCCTCAAGGTGGCGGAATTGCTGCAGCGTCGCGCATCTTCCTAATCATTATTCGGGACTTCAAGAGCCTCCCGATAAAACACCTTTGTTCCCAACTTCACTTGCTCCTCAGAGCTAAGCACGTTTTCACTCCGGACAATCTCACGTGCATCGCTCAGCGCGCCACGCAGAATGGCATTGTCAAGTCTCGTTCGCTCCTCACTGGGCCCTGACTCTACTTCTTGATCTTGGCCGCCGTATTCTGAGACTGGTAAGCCACGCTCTTTATTCACCATCATTCTATACAACCAAAACTCATAGGGCATCGATCGAAGATTCCTTTGACCGAACTCGGCCAACTGCGCTACCACCGTCCACAACCGCTCGCGCGCCATACGCTCCAAGAGAAACTCTAGATGATGGGAGACAGCCGCATCCGAATCCTCCGCGAACTTCTTCCACAGGTCGCACACCAGAATAGTGCCAGCAGCCAGAAGAACCTGAAACGCGTCGTCCATATAGCTTTGGTCTACTTCGAGAACTTCCCCAACCCGCAGAGACTCCCTTTGCTCATCATCCAACGCGGATATATAAGTCGACGTGACTCTCCCAGAGTTATGGACGATCGCGTGACGCCGCTCGATAACCTCACGCAAGTCGGGCCAGCGGAGCACCTCACTCCCCGCATGGACGTTTCGGTCCCTCAACCAGTTGCTCCAGCTTCGGCGTCCCTCACGCATTAAGGAGTCGACGGTACGCTCAACCGTCTCACTGAGGATTGCGTCAAACGATCCGAGCACCCGAAGACGGTCGAATGTGAACTCCATCTTTCCCGCATTCATCACCTCCGGTTTGGCGGTCATCGCACTTCGAAGCGCATCCGATACCTGAACCTCGAAAGCGCCAACCATTGTCACCAGCAATGAGTTCTGAAGCATTGTCGCGCTTGACATATCCGTGTGGAACGTTTTCCAGAAGCGGAGGATAGTAAGGAACGTTCCAGCAAGTGCGGGATCATCAATCTTACGTGTATATGATCGCCCATCGTCGCCGTCAGGCTCCAACCTTCGCTCCTCAGATGTAGTTATAAACTCATTGAGGACATCCACTACCGATCGGACGTGATCGGCCGGAACGTCCATTACTCCAAAGAGTTGGTCCAATCGCTCACGTTCATGACTCTCCGTTCTCTCGACGAGCGCGACGAGAGCATGCGCGGCTGTGATAGACGCGACGAACCTAAATGATGACTCCGCGAACCGGACGTGAAGAGACTTGGTATCCACCATCGTCACTAGATCCGTGCCGCCGGCAGGCGTGACGGGGAGAACGGCGTGGCGTCCACCGAGCTCGACTCACCGTCCACGATCATCTCGGCCACCATCCGGCCCGTCGACGGTGAGAGGAGCATCC
>CAYSVH010000045.1:0-3317 GCA_964434425.1 uncultured Bifidobacteriaceae bacterium
TCGCTTCGTCGGGCATGGTTCGCCATGTGTGCGCTCGCCGTGACCGTGTGCGCGCACGCCGCAACGAGTGACGCGGTCCACCTCGCACCGGCTGCGCCCCTCCTGTGGATCGCCGTATTCGCCGCGGCGTTCGCGATCGGATCACGCGTACCGGTCAGGCAGTTCCGGATCTGGCGCGGAACGCGGGTGGTCGCCCTCCTGGCCGGCACCCAGATCGCCTCCCACCTCGTGCTCGGCGCGGCCCCATGGCTTGTCGGTCTCACCACTGCCGCAGGCTCCGGCCACCACCACCACGAAGCGGCTGCCGTCCTCGACCTGCGCTCCCTGATCGTCCACATCGTCGCGGCGACGATCATCGGTTGTCTCCTTCGCTCCGCGCAGCACCGTCTCGTACGGCTCGTCAGATCTGTCGCGCACATGGTCCGCGACGCATTCGAGCGCGTGGTTCCGGGCACGTCCCCACGCGGTTCTCACTGCATCGACGATGCGACCTACGCCGTCCGTCTCATCGGAGACGCGCTCCGATCGCGCGGACCGCCGCGCGGCCGCCCGGCCTGATCGGACCGCCGCTCAACTCCTGACGGACGTCCGATTCGGCCCGGCTCGCACCGGCCTGCGCTGACCGAAGTCTCGGTCGCGCCCGAACAGGACATCCGAAAGGAACACAATGAAGAAGTTGCTCTCCGTGAGCGCGCTCGGTGCTGCGCTCGCGATCTCCGCCGTTGCCATGGCGTATGGCGGCTCCCCCGGGGGCACGTCGGCGGCCACCGTCGATTCGGCGCGTACCGCGACGACGACCGCACCTGCCCGCAGCCACGCCCCGACGGCGAAACGACAGGCCGTCACCATCCGATTCACCGCGATCCAGGGAGCGCGCACGATCCGGTGCGGCACCAGGCTCACCGGCGTCGGAACGACGAAAGCCACGACCCGTCTGCAGGATCTTCGGCTCTATGTCAGCAACGTGCGGCTCGTTCGGAGGGACGGATCAAGCGTCAAGCTGCAACTCCGCCGCAACGACGCATGGAATCTCACGCGCGGCGGCCAGGCCGTGACCCTGATCGACCTGGAGAACGGCACCTCGGGCTGCGCGGGCGACGCACGCATGAACACCGTCATCACCGGAACCGTGCCCAAGGGGACCTACACCGGGATCACCTACACGCTCGGGATGCCCCTGGCGCTCAACCACACGGACCCGACGTCCTCTCCCGCACCGCTCAACCTGATCGCGATGACCTGGAGCTGGCAGTCGGGTCGCAAGTTCACGCAGATCGAGCTGGACGCGCCCTCCGCACGCGGCGTCACGGGCCCCGACTTCTTCGTGCACCTCGGGAGCACCGGCTGCAAAGGCGTTCCGACCGGAACCAACGCGATGACCTGCACGGCGCCGAACCGCGCCAAGGTCCTGCTCCGGTCGTTCAACCCGGCGACTCAGAGGATCGCGCTCGACATCGGAGCCCTCACGTCGACGGTGGACGTCACCCGTAACGGTGGCGGCGCCTCGGGCTGCATGTCCGGGCCGACCGACCCTGAATGCGGCGGGGTCTTCCGTGCCATGGGGCTGAACTGGGCCGCCAACGGATCCGGAACCGGCCGCACGGTCGGCGACGGAGCATCGCAGCGGCTCTTCCGAGTCGTGAAGTAGTCCATGCGACACGTCGACTGGCGACGTGTGGCGAACCGAGCGGCCACGATCATCGTGGCCGCCGGTTTCCTCCTCGCCTTCATCCACATCACCGGGCTTCGAGACGCCCTCGGCGCCCGAGCGGACGCCCATGACACGGGCGCCTGGCACTGGGATCTGAACGAGAAGGGCCTTCCCGAACCCCGGGTGCCCGCCGACAACCCCATGAGTTCGGAGAAGGTCGCGCTCGGCAGGTTCCTCTTCTACGACCGTCGCCTCTCGGGTAATGGGACCACGTCATGCGGGAGCTGCCACATGCAGTCCCGGGCCTTCACGGACGGACGCGCACAGTCGGTCGGTTCAACCGGTCAGGAGACGGATCGCAGCGCACCGACGCTCACGAACGTCGTCTACAACCGGACGCTGGCGTGGGCGAATCCCGCGCTGAGAAGCCTGGAGCAGCAGATCCTCGTCCCCCTCTTCAACCAGCATCCGATCGAGATGGGTGTCACCGATGAGAACTCGGCCGAGATCATCGACCGGCTCCGGGCGGACGAGAGATACACGGAGATGTTCGCCGCCGCGTTCCCCGATGCCGACGATCCCTTCACATGGGACAACGTGAAGATGGCGATCACCACCTTCGAACGCACGCTCGTCTCGGGTGACAGCACGTACGACCGCGCCCTCCGGGGCACGGCAACCCTGACCGCGTCGGAGCAGCGTGGCATGGACCTCTTCTTCGGCGAGCGCGCGGAGTGCCATCACTGCCACAACGGGATCAACATGGCCGACCAGCAGCAGTGGGTCGGAAGCTTCGACGAGCGCCTTCTCTTCCACAACACCGGCCTTTACAACGTCGGCGGCACGGGGGCCTACCCGGAGCCAAACACGGGTGTCCACGAGATCACGGGGAAGGCATCCGACATGGGGGCCTTCCGGGCCCCGACGCTGCGCAACATCGCGAAGACGGCACCGTACATGCACGACGGGTCGATCGCGACCCTCCGCGAGGTGGTGGATTTCTACGCCGACGGCGGTCGTGAAATCGCGTCGGGACCGAACGCCGGAGACGGACGAACGAATCCCCACAAGGACGGCCTCATCGCCGGGAACGATCTCGACACCTCCGAACGCGACGACCTGGTGGCGTTCCTGAACACGCTCACGGACGAACGGTTCCTGACAGACCCGGCCTTCAGCGACCCGTTCGCCTCCTCCGGGCACATGAGGACGCTGGTGATCGGAGGAGGCGTCCTCGTCCTATTCCTGACCGGCGGTCTTTGGCTGGCGATCCACAGGAAACGGGCCGGTGCGGAATGACCACCGTTCCTGACACCCCACTCCCCCGCCTGCTGCGCATCTCATGGCGAATACTCGCGATCTGCGCGGCCTTCGTCATCCTGCAGGTCGTCGTACCTGGATCGGCGTCCGCACACGCCCAGTTGGAGAGCACGTCGCCGGTGATCGATTCGACGGTGCAGACGTCTCCGGCGGAGGTGACGCTGACCTTCGACGAGAACGTCGGCCTCGACCTCGGCGGCGTGAAGGTGTACGGGCCCTCAGGCAATCGAGTGGACGACGGTGCGGCACGTGCCGTGGACCGGAGGGTATCGGTCGGCGTCGACTCCGACGTCCGCGGTTCGTATGCGGTGTCCTGGCGGGTCGTCTCCGCCGATGGGCACCCGAT
>CAYSVH010000046.1:0-3270 GCA_964434425.1 uncultured Bifidobacteriaceae bacterium
GGGGAGTGAGTGCCGGTACGGCGGCTGGATGACGCCGGCCTCGCGGCGGTGGCAGCGGCGATCGCGGACGCGCGGGTGCTCGCGCGGTACCGGGCCAAGGTGGCGACCGTGCCGGGCAGCGAGTGCCTGTGGTGGACCGGGGCGGTTGCCGGTCGGTCCGAGCGCGAGCGCACGGACGGCGGCGGCCATGGCCGGTTCTGGTACGCCCCGGGGCGCGTGATCATCGCGCACCGGTTCGCGTTCGCGGTGATGAACGGAGTGGAGGCGCTCGCGCAGGCGCGGCTGCTCGGGCACCGGTGTCACAACCCGCTGTGCCAGCGGATCGCACCCGATCACGTGGTGGTGTCGAGCGCGGCGCAGAACCGGCGCGAGTGGTCGGTCCAGCGGCGGCTGCCGCACAGCCCGCTGGCCGACCCGCGCGGGCCGCGTCGGCGGGCGCGGGAATTGCGCGACCTCGCGCGTGAGGACCCGCAGCTAGTGGCCGACGACCTCGCGCGGCTCCAAGAGCTGCTGGGCGAGCAACTGACCCTGTGGTGACCTGGCTCTGGTCACCACAGCGCCACCTGGACTCCGGTACCGGCCGTGGCGTGCTGGGCACAGTCGGTCGCGATCAGGGGGCGGCCGTCGCTGGTCGACCAGCACAGCGCGTCGAGACAGGCGTAGTGCTCGCACTCGATCCGAACCAACGGGGGTCGGCTGGGGCCGATGACGCCGGAGAGGAAGTTGCTCCGGCGCAGGGGCCGCCCGCAATGGCCACAGCACCGCGGGCGGCCCGGCTGCCGGGTGGCGGCCACAGCGTCACCCGGCCTCGGCGGTGATGTCGAGCCGTGCGGACGCGGCGGTGGCCACGGCGGTGATCCGCGCGGCGAGCGCATGCAACTCGGCGGGTGTGCCTTGGAAGGCGATCAGGTCGTCCTGGGCGAGGGTCAGGACCGGGCGTCGGTGCTGTCCGGCGCCGACCCAGTCCTCGCCGGGGGGTGAAGACCTGGACGCTGGTCTCGGCGGCGGCCAGCCACTCGATGTGCGCGCTCATTGCGTCACCTTGGCGTGCACGCTGTCGAGCGCGGCGCCGACGCTGGCCAGTGCGGCGTCCACGTGCGCAGTGGCGCCCTCGGGGGTCCAGCGGCGCAGGTCGCGGAGCCTGTGCTCGACCACGGTGAGATCGCAGACGAGTTCTGCCAGCGTGCGGCGGTCCTTGGTGGCGGCGGCGACGGTGTCGGTCATCACGCTGCTTCCCTTCAATTGAGCCGGTAGCGGGCCGGACTCGGGGTCTCAGCCCGCCACCGGAGGAATGGGGGTCAGGACGGGACCAGCGCGGACCACGCGCGGCGCTTGATGCGGTCGGGGTCGTCGCTGGTGAGCACGCGCGTGGCGCGGGCGGTGTGCTCGTCGCCCTTGGTGCGGACCGGGGCGTAGTGGTCGATGTACTCCGTGACGGCCTGGTAGCCGGCCCACGCGGTGTCGCGGATGCCGGCCTGGGTGTCGGCGTCGGCGAACAGCCAGTGCAGGCGGGAGCGGCGACGGCGCTCGGTCTCGCGGACCCGCTTGGTGGCGTTCGCCTCGGCCTTGCCGAAGGTGGCGTCGATCAGGTCGTCGAACGCGGCGTCGGTCATGGTCTCCTGGATCAGCCGCTCGGCCTCGACCTGGAACGCGTCGACGTAGGTGAAGGTCAGCCCGAGCGCGTCGCGGGCGGCCTGGACGGCGGCCTTGGCGTTGCGGGTGTGGCGGATCGAGAACGACGACTCGTGGTTGCGCAGGGCGGCGCTCTGGGTGTTCGCGCACACGACGCGGACCGGGGTGACGAGGATGCGGAACGCGCTGGTGCCGTCGTGGCTGTTGAGCGCGGCGATGTTGAGGTCGACGCGGTCGCTGCCGCCGACCGTCAGCGAGTTCGGCAGCTGCATCGTGATGAACACCTGCCGTCCGCCGCGCAGCGACCCGGCGGTGTCGAAGATCGCGCCGGACTCGTCGGCCAGCAGGTTCAGGAACTCGGCGTGGTCCTCGTTCTGCAGCGGGGTGTAGCCGCCGCCGACGACGCCGAGCGCCTCGGGCGCTCCGGTGAACGGGTTGGTGCGCACCGTGGCGAAGCCGGGGACCTCGATCGGGGTGACGCCGCCCTCGCTGACCTCGGCGGTGGTGAGCGGCAACTTGCGGACGTCCCAGCCGCCCAGGTGGCCGAGCCTCATGGCCTCCTCGGCGGTGAACGCGCGGTCGCGGACTGTGGTGCCCAGCCGGTGCCAGGCGTCCTTGCGGGCGAAGACGGCTGCTGCCTGCGTGCCGTGGGTCTCGATCTCGTGTGACATGTCGGGGTCCTCCCTGTGCTGGTGAATGCGTGTAGGACCAGTCTATATCTATTATATTCAACTGAGGGCGGTTCTCCACAGGAGAAGCCGCCCTCAGCAGGGGGAGGGGTGGAAACGATCAGGCCGCGCTGTCGCTGGCCTCGTCGGTGGCCTCGGCCTCGACGCTCGCAGGCTCCTCGCCCAGCAGGAGCCGCTCGACCTCGCTCGGCTGGTAGCCCCACTCCATCAGCGCCCCCAGCATCCGCGCGTCCCAGCGGCTCGGGTTGCGCCACGAGTGCTTGCCCGTCGTCGTCTCCCACGCGGTCACCACGGCGGCGAGGGTGGTCATGGTCGCGGCCTTCGGCGTGCTGGCCTTGGTGGCGACGCTGGCGACCTCGGTCGCGGAGTCCCACCGCGACTTGTCCGCACCGTGGTCGAGCAGCGTGCGCAGCATCGGGTGGTTGGCCTCCATGGCCTTGTAGAGGAAGTGCTGGCCGGTGACGACGGCCTCGCAGATCAGTGCCTCGGCACCCTTCGGGGCCGTCTTGCGCGTCAGGAACCCGGCCAGCCACTCGCGGCGCACCGTCTCCGCACTGGACCAGGCCTTGTTGTTGGCGATGACGCGGCGGCGCTCCTCGCGGCGGGCCTCGGCCTGCTCCTCGCTCTCGCCGTCGTCGCTGGTGCTGCCCGGGCCGCTCGCGCCGGTCTGTCCGCGACGCCGGAGGCCGGACGCGTCGAGGTCGGTGACGACCCACACGGGCATGTAATGCTGGTAGGGCTCGGCGGGCTCGCACTCCTCGTCGTCCTGCTCGCTGTCCTCGCCCTCGTCGGCCTCCTCGTACTGGTCCTCGGGGTAGACCCACTCCTTGACGACCTGGACGCGAGCACCGGGCACGTTCGGCCACTCCTCCTCGGGAAGCGGCTCGCCCTCGGCGGTGACCAGCCGCTCGATGCGCAGCACCTCGTCGGCCTCCGCGACCTCCTCGGC
>CAYSVH010000047.1:0-3074 GCA_964434425.1 uncultured Bifidobacteriaceae bacterium
GCGCCGCCGACGACTCCGCACGCTCCGAGGAGTCCGAGCTGGGACCGCTCACCGCATACGCCAAGTCGAAGGCCCTCAGCGAGCGCGACCTCGCGCCCCTTGCCGACGACGACTTCACGGTCACCTGCCTGCGCTTCGCGACGGCCTGCGGAATGAGCGACCGGCTGCGTCTGGACCTGGTGCTGAACGACTTCGTCGCCGGCGCACTCACGTCCGGGCAGATCGAGATCCTGAGCGACGGGACGCCGTGGCGTCCGCTCATCCACGTGTCGGACATGGCGCGCGCCATCGACTGGGCCGTCGACCGCTCCGCCGACTCCGGCGACTTCCTCGCGATCAACGTCGGCTCCGACGACTGGAACTACCAGATCCGTGAGCTGGCGGATGCGGTGGCCCAGGAGGTGCCGGGCACGACGGTTTCGGTCAACCCGGACGCACCGCCGGACAAGCGCTCCTACCGCGTCAGCTTCGCGCGCCTTCGCGAGATCGCTCCCGACCACGTGCCACAGGTCTCCCTGCAGCAGGCGGTCGCCGAGATCGCGGCGGGCCTCACGAGGATGGGCTTCTCCGACGCGAACTTCCGCGAGTCCCAGCTGATGCGCCTGCGGACCATCAGCCGCCTGAGCGACGAGGGCCGCCTCGCCTCTGATCTCACCTGGGTCGAGTAGCGGGTCGCCGTCGGAGTGTGAACGGCCCCGCCGAACTTGCGGCGGGGACTGCGGGTCCTATGCTGTCTCGCGTCGGCAACCTCCCGCCGGCTGTCGCCTCACTCCGGAGCGACGCCGCCGCGGACCGAGGGGACAAAAAGTGGAATCACCGCGTCATCACCTGACCTCCATCCTCGCCGGGGTGCTCTTGAGCTGCGCCGGCCTGACCGCCACGGCCTGTGCGGGGACGACCAGGGCGGACACCGCCGGCGTGGACGACGGCGTGCACACGACGAACGCCCGCACCTGCACCCGCACGGCCGGAGTGGTCCGGTGCGTCATCCGGCTGAACGGAACGATCAGCACCCGGCAGCTCCGGGCGCAGATCCGAAGCGCGCCGTCCGGACCGGTGGAGGTCCGTCCCACAGCCGGAGGCAGCCTCACCGTCACCGGCGACGAGTTCGAGGTGCCGCGCGGCCGGGTCACCCTCGCGGGCATCCGCTTCGAGGGTGTCGTCAACTTCGGCCCGTCGGCGGGCGGGAGCCGGCTGATCGGCAGCTCGGCACTGGGTTTCAGCATCATCGGCCCGGACGACATCGTCATCTCCGGCAACACGCTCGACGGCAGGGGCAGGGTCGCGAACAACATCATCTGGGACTCGGACCGCGGGGTCCCCGAGCGCTACGTGATCCGGAAGAACGTCCTCCGTAACTACTACGACGCCGCCAATCCCGACACGCATTCCGAAGCGCTCTTCGTCGGCTTCTCCGGCAGCGGGATGATCGACCACAACGTGTTCGTCAACAACGGCACCACCGCCCACATCTTCTTCTCGTGGTACGGGGCGCGCGCCGACCCCTCCCGGTCCTGGCCGCGCAACATCTGCGTGCGCGCGAACCGCTTCGGTCGCACCCACAACGCCTACTACGACATCAACTTCCGGGCTGAGATCCCCGTGGCGGCGTCCAAGGTCCGGATCGACCCCCTCCAGCGGGCCTCGGTCACCAATCGCTCGTTCACGAAGCGCTGCCCGTGACACCGGATCGGCGGCGGCGTCACCACCCGGCGACGCCGCCCGGAAGTGCGCCCCGCCGGCCCTGGATCTCGGTCCGGCACCGGCGGTTGCGCAAATTGCGGAAACCACATAACCTTATGAAAGGTGCATAACGATGGCGTCCAGTCCCCTCGTCACGGGGACCTCCTGAACAGCGCCCCATCTCAGACGAGCGGGCGACGCCGATCACCACGGCCCGGGACACGTTCAGGATGACGCGGATCGCCTTCATCAGCCCGAGCGGATGGGGGAATCTCGGGGACGCCGCGATCCAGGACTCGTTCGTCGAGAACACCCGGGAGCGGCTGGCCGACGACGTCGAGATCACCGGGATCACCCTCAATCCGACCGACACCGAGCGGCGCCACCGCGTTCCGGCCTTCCCGATGGAGGCGACGAGCCCGGGACTCCTCCGCCGCAACAGGTCCACCGGATCCGACTCCCCGCCGGACCCCACCTCGACGCCCGGGTCGCATCACCGGGTGCGGCGGTCGAGAGTCCTCTCACCCGTCCGTGCCGCGTGGCAGCCGGTTCGACGTCTCGGACGCGAGGCGTACCACACGGTCGCCGCGTTCTTCATCGCACGTGACGCCGACCTGCTCGTGATCTCCGGTGGCGGGCAGCTGGACCAGTTCTGGGGCGGTGTGTGGGCCGAGCCGTTCGCCCTGGCCAAGTGGGCGCTCGTCGCCCGGCTGGCGGGGACGCCGCTCATGACCCTCAGCGTGGGGGTGGGCACCGTCACGTCACCTCTGGCCAAGCGGTTCCTCCGTTTCGTCCTGGCGCGATCGGCGTACGTCTCGGTCCGCGACTCACGCTCGGCGAACATCGTCAGCGAACTCATGGGCGGCCAGCCGCCGCCGTGCGTACCCGACCTGGCGTTCGGCCATCCCGGGGGAGCACTTTCGCTACGGCCACCGCCGGACGACCGCACCGTGGTCGCCCTGAGCCCGATCGCGTATCTCGACCCGGCGGTGTGGCCCGAATCCGATCACCGGCGCTTCACCGAATATCTCGACCGCATGGTGGACCTGACGCATCACCTGACGAGCCGCGGCCACCGCATCCGGATGTTCGTCTCGAGCCCCGCCGATCTCGGCCCGGCCCGATACATCCACGCGCGCAGCGCAGCCGGTGTGGAGCTGGTGGACACGAGGACCGTGGACGAGCTCTTCGCGGTGGTGGACTCCTCGCACGTCGCGGTCGTCAGCCGACTGCACTGCGCGATCCTCGCGCACATCCGACGAGTGCCGACGATCGCCCTCTCATACGACTGGAAGGTCGACCTGGAGGCCGCCGACATCGGGCTCGCGGCCTGGACCCGGCCGATCGACCGGTTCGATCCCGCCGAGGTGGCGGACATGGTCGACCGGGCG
>CAYSVH010000048.1:0-3069 GCA_964434425.1 uncultured Bifidobacteriaceae bacterium
GAAGACAGGGCCCACCGCGGACGTGTCGAGCACCTGCCGCAGTGTCACCAATAAGAGCGCGCGGGGCCCTGTGGTGGCTCTGCCCCATCACTCGGGCGCGCATCTACTGGCCCGGGGTATGGAGGGATCAACGACGAGTTCGCAACCGTCCTCGGCGTCGAGCGCGAGGCGAAGGCGTTGCGGGCCGAGACCTCGCGTTCGAGCACCGCGGCGAGGTAGTCCTCAGCGGTCTGGGAGTCTGGGTTGACTGCTTGAAACTGCTGTGATCTGCTGACAGCAGAACCAAGGTGCAACGAGGAGAGGACATGGAGACCGTGGAACTCAGCAACGAGTCCTACAACGACCTCAGCTTGCTGGCGCAGGCGTGGGGCGTCGATCACAGCGGAGCGGTTGATCGGTTGATCGCTGCGTTTCGTACGGGTGGCTCCGCACCCAAGATGCGCAGTGCTGCTGCGACAGCGAGACCGGTCGCAGATCGCGTGGAGGTGTACGCGGACTACGGCGGCGTCCGAGTGACAGGCGAGTACGACCCCCGGACGCAAGCGATCAGAATCACGTCGGGCATCAAGAATCGGCGGACCTTCAAGTCGCCGAGCGGTGCGGCCATCGCCGTGGTATCCGAGCTCAACCCGACTGTCGACCCGAACCGCAACGGGTGGTCGTTCTGGAATGTCGCGGACACCGGGGAGATCCTTCAGAGCATCCGTCGCGGCTAGGCCGGGTGGTTGGTGTGCGACTTCGTCGGGTTGGCGCACACCAACCACCTTCACTAAGGGTCCGTCCGTCATCTCCCACGGTCTGGAGAAGGTCTGGGACGCTCCCAACCCTCGCCGAGTATCGTGGTCGAGCCCCGTACGCTGGGCGATGACAACCAGCTCCCGTAGCTCAGTGGATAGAGCGTCGGTTTCCTAAACCGTGCGTCGCAGGTTCGAGTCCTGCCGGGGGCGCCTCGATAAATTGGCGAGGACCAGAACAGCCTTATCTGGTCAAGGGGTGGACGGCGTCGGCCTTCCATTTGCCGTTGGTGGCCGTCCATGGCCGCGGTGCACCGTCGGGCGAGCAGTACGAGATCCGGAGCGGTGAAGACACTCGCGTCTGTCCGTCTGGGGCCAGAGCCGACCAGGCTGATCCTGGCGGAAGCCGAAGGCCCCGTGTCTTCATCCCAAGGGTGTCATCTGCGGTGTGACGACCGGAGACGTTGTCCTTGCCGGTGGGGTGTGGGGGGTCCGCGGTTGAGGTGAGTCCTCCTTGGGAGTCTGTGGGTCTTCCACAACTCGCAGACCCCACAAGGAGGAGCTCGTGGCCCACGCTACGAGGCAGCACCCGAACGCGCCGTTGACCCCGGAGGGCCGCCGTCGAATGGTGGCCTGTGTGCTCGAGCAGCGCTGGACGGTCGAGCAGACCGCGGAGCGTTTCCAGGTCGACGCCAAGACGGTGCGCAAGTGGCGCGACCGGTTCCTCGCTGAAGGCGATGGCGGGCTGCTCGACCGCAGCTCGCGGCCGCATCGGTCACCGAAACGGACCCGTGCACAGCTGCGTGACACGGTTCTGCGGCTGCGCCGTCAGCATCGTTGGGGCGCCGACCACATCGCCCATGAGACCGGCCTCGCGGCGTCGACGGTGCAGGCGATCTTGCGGTCCGAGGGCGTCGGCCGGCTGGATCGCGGTGACCGAGCCACGGCGGAGCCGACGAAGCGCTACCAACGCGACCAACCCGGCGAACTCGTTCACGTCGATGTGAAGAAGCTCGGCGCGATCCGCGACGGCGGCGGCTGGAAGATCCACGGCCGAGGCAACGCCCCAACCGCCAAGCGCTCGAGCATCGGCTACCGGTTCTTGCACACCGCGCTTGATGACCGCACCCGGCTCGCCTATTCCGAAGTCCTCGACGACGAACAAGGCCCGACCGCGGCAGCGTTCTGGGAACGCGCCCACGCCTGGTTCGCCATCCACGGGATCCACGTCCAGCGAGTGCTCACCGACAACGGAGCCTGCTATCGCTCGCGCGCCTGGGCTGCCGCCATGGCCAACACCGCCGTGGTCCACAAACGGACCCGCCCTTACCGACCCCAGACCAACGGCAAGGTGGAGAGATTCCACCGGATCCTGCTCGAAGAATGGGCCTACATCCGGCCCTGGCAATCCGAACGACAACGCACCCACGCCTACGTCCGGTTCATGCACTTCTACAATCACCACCGCGCCCATGGCGCCCTCGGCTGGTCAACCCCCGCCGAAGCCCTCGCCACCCTCACGGACAACGTCCCCGCGGTTCACAACTAGGGGTCGGAGCGGGGCCGACGCATCTGTCCGTTAGTTCGGCCGCCAGGTCACCTGAGTCAGCCGTCCTGCGATGGCGAGCCGTTCGATCCCACAAGGCATGCCCCGCAGGGTGTCCGCCCACATTCCGGACGCCGCGTCCGCGAGCCAGGTCACTGGCGCGGTCTTGTCGACGAACTCGAACGTCGGGCAGCGGCGGCGGCCGGCGCGACACCAGTCGCGAATCGTGGTCGCGTCCTGGTGGTTCTCAGCGTTCGAGCGTGACTCGATCTTCACGACGCTGATGCAGAACATCATCAACGCCCGCAGCACGACGTCCCACATCAGCCGTTTGCGGTTCATCAGCGCCGACAGCGAACTGGACAACGACGTGTCGTCGGAGGAGGGCAGGACTACGGCGCCAAGCGCGCGAATGATGACGCCGTCTCATCGCCGTGGCGAACTCTCATCGATGGCTCCGATGACGCCTCCGCCTCCCAGCTGCGGCCCGCGTCGCGGCGAGGGTAGACCGTGCGTGGCCTACGCCCCCGGCCGGGCGCGACGGACGCGCCAAACCACGTCCAGCCGTCGGGTTTCTTGCGCCCGCTCGCCAGCGGCCAGCGCGATCTCCGCGGTCAGTACTCGTTCTTGATCACGAAGTAGGACCCGCGGATGGTGCCGGCCAGCTTCGACTTCTGCCGGGCGAACTTGAACGAGGCGAGTTCCGCGGGCACGTCCATCCCCTCGGACAACTTGTGTGAGCGCTCGCTGAGAACCGCGATTCGCGCTCACTGAAAACCGCGTTGGTGC
>CAYSVH010000049.1:0-3044 GCA_964434425.1 uncultured Bifidobacteriaceae bacterium
CAGCTGCTGGATGGCGTTCCTCTTCGCCATCACGCACTGGAAGGACTACATCTAGGCACTTTCGTGCCGCTCCGGACGCACGGCGTCCGCGCAGACGGCCGGGTGTCCATCGACCGTTGCCCGCCCCAATGAGGGCAGGACGGTTCCCGTAGCCGGTCTCCCCCGAGCCACGGCCGACCCATGATGCTCGCGGTCTCTGCCGCATCCCAGATCCGATGCGGGGACGAAGCGATCGAGGTCCACGTCCGGGGTACGGACGACCTACGGAATCCCCCGTCCGGGGCGGATACTCCATTCCGTACCATCTCCTCGACGCCCGCCCACACAGGAGCCCGGACATGAGCGCCGCATCGACCCGCTATCTCTACGACCTGTCCGAGGGCGATGCGTCGATGTCGTCACTTCTGGGCGGCAAGGGCGCGAACATCGCCGAGATGATGCGGCTGGGGATACCGGTGCCGGATGGCTTCACCGTGGCCACCACGGCCTGTGTCGACACGATGGCCGCCGACGGCACGTGGCCCGACGGGCTGTGGGCCGACACCCTGGCCGCCCTGGAGCGACTGGAGGAGCGCACCGGCCGCCGTCTCGGTGCCGGCGAGAACCCGCTCCTGGTGTCGGTCCGATCCGGGGCCGTGTTCTCCATGCCGGGGATGATGGACACGATCCTCAATCTCGGTATCGGCGACGAGTCCGTCGACGCGCTGGGTGCGGAGGCCGACGACCCGCGCTTCGCCTGGGACTCCTACCGACGGTTCATTCAGATGTACGGCGAGGTGGTGGAGGGCGTACCCGCGCAGGTCTACGAGGACGAGCTGACGGCCGCGAAGGAGCGCAAGGGCGTCGCCGCGGACACCGACCTCACCACGGACGACCTCCGCGATCTCGTCCGGGTGTTCCGCGAGGTCTCACGCGAGCACATGGGACGCGAGCTCCCGTCGGACCCGCGCGAGCAGCTGCGCCACAGCATCGACGCCGTCTTCCGCTCCTGGCAGAACCCCCGCGCGGCCGTCTACCGCCGGGCCAACGGGATCCCCGACGACCTCGGCACCGCGGTGAACGTCATGCAGATGGTCTTCGGGAACCGCGGCGACACCTCGGCCACCGGTGTCTGCTTCACGCGCAACCCGGCCACGGGTGCCAAGGAGGTCTACGGCGAGTTCCTCGTCAACGCCCAGGGCGAGGACGTGGTGGCCGGCATCCGCACCCCCCGCCCGCTCCGGGAGCTGGAGGACGTCCTGCCGGATGCGTTCGCCCGGCTGCGCGACACGATGGACCGCCTGGAGGCCCACTACGGCGACATGCAGGACATCGAGTTCACGGTGGAGGAGGGCACGCTCTACCTGCTGCAGACCCGGCGGGGCAAGCGCACGGCCCAGGCGGCGGTCCGGGTGGCCCGTGACCTCGTGGCCGAGGGCGTCATCGACCGGAACGAGGCGCTGCGGCGCATCGATCCGGGGCAGCTGGATCAGCTCCTGCACCCCGCCATCGATCCGGAGAACGACGCCGACCCGCTGACGACGGGGCTGGCGGCATCGCCCGGCGCGGCCGTCGGCGAGGCCGTCTTCGACGCCACGACCGCGGAGACGCGCGGGCGCGACGGAGACGCCGTCGTCCTGGTGCGCTGGGAGACCACGCCCGACGACATCGGCGGGACGATCGCCGCGCAGGGGGTGCTCACGGCGCACGGCGGCATGACCTCGCACGCGGCGGTGGTCGCCCGCGGGATGGGCAAGCCGTGCGTGGCGGGGGCGTCGGCCCTGAAGATCGACGCCGACGCACGACGATTCACGGTCGGCGACACCGTTGTCTCCGAGGGCGACGTCATCACGCTCGACGGCTCCACCGGCGAGGTCTTCCTGGGTGCCCTCGAGCTCATCCCGCCGCAGATCGACGAGGCCTTCCAGGAGGTGGTCGGCTGGGCGGACGACGTGCGCCGCCTCGGGGTGCGCGCCAACGCCGACACCGGTGAGGACGCCGCCCGCGCCCGTGAGTTCGGGGCCGAGGGCATCGGCCTGTGCCGCACCGAGCACATGTTCATGGCGGACGACCGGCTGCCCGCCGTACGCCGCATGATCCTGGCCGCCGACGACGCGGCTCGAGCCGCCGCGCTCGACGAGATCCTCCCGATGCAGCAGGAGGACTTCGAGGCGATCCTCTCCGCGATGTCCGGGTTGCCGGTGACAATCCGGCTGCTCGATCCCCCGCTTCATGAGTTCCTCCCGGACCTGACGGAGCAGGCGCTCACGGTGCAGCGTCTGGAGCTGACGGGCGGATCGGACACGGAGCTGGAGACGGCACGCGCCCTCCTCGCACAGATCACGAAGCTGACCGAGATGAACCCCATGCTCGGCACCCGGGGCGTTCGGCTGGCCCTGCTCCACCCGGGGATCCCCGCGATGCAGGTCCGCGCCATCGCCCGTGCCGCCTTCGCCGTCCAGGACCGAGGCGGCGAGCCGGTGGTGGAGATCATGGTGCCCCTCGTCGCGTTCCCCGAGGAGCTGGAGCGGATGCGCACCGTCATCGAGACCACCCTGGAGGAGGAGTTCGCCGCCGCCGGCCGGCGTCTCGACCACACGATCGGGACCATGATCGAGGTTCCGCGGGCCGCGGTGGTGGCCGACCGCATCGCCGAGCACGCGGACTTCTTCTCCTTCGGGACCAACGACCTGACCCAGACGACGATCGCGATCTCGCGCGACGACGCGGAGGGGAGCTTTCTCGGCCGGTACGTGGAGTCCGGAATCCTCGCGACCAACCCGTTCTCCTCGATCGATGCCGACGGCGTCGGCGGGCTCGTCCACCTCGGGGCGGAGCGCGGCCGCTCGGTCAAGCCGGGCCTCAAACTCGGCGTGTGTGGCGAGCATGGCGGTGACCCGGCGTCGATCGCACTCTTCGAGTCGCTCGGTCTGGACTACGTCTCGTGCTCTCCCTACCGGGTGCCGATCGCCCGGTTCGCGGCGGCGTGGGCGGTGCTGGACGCCGAACACACGGCCGACTAGCCGCGGGGCAGAGGCTGAGACGTCCCGCCTCTTGGGAGCGTC
>CAYSVH010000050.1:0-2927 GCA_964434425.1 uncultured Bifidobacteriaceae bacterium
GTTCCTCCGTAGACGGCACCGCCCGGATAGGCCTTCAATCCCGCGACCGACGAGACGGCGACCACGTGACCGGAGCGCTGCTCGATGAACGTCGGCAGGACGGCCGCAATGCCGTTGAGAACGCCGGTGACGTTCACGTCGACCATGCGGTGCCACTCGTCGGTCTTGAGCGCGGAGAGCGGACTGTTCGGCATGAGACCGGCGTTGAGGACGATGGCATCGAGGCCCCCAAACGTCTCCTGCGCGAGCGTCACGACGGCGTCGTTGTCCTCCTGACGTGTCACGTCCATCACGTGGGCGACGGCGTGTCCGCCGGCCTCCCTGATCTCGTCAGCGATCCGCTCCAGCCGGTCCTCGCGCCGTGCGCCGAGCACGACCCGGGCGCCCCCCGCCGCCAGCGACTTCGCCGTCGCCTCACCGATTCCGGACGAGGCGCCGGTGATGACGACGATCTTGCCCGCGATGTTGTCCGCCATGGTGACTCCTGCCCCGCGTCGTTGTCCCGGTCCTCTTGTGGACGGAGCATTGCGCAGTCGATCCGCGGATGCCGTGACCACGGGGGTACTGGCAGGGCCCCCGCAGGGGAGTGACGCCTATCGTTCGGAGGATGGACGATCGGGAATAGCCCCCTCCGATCGTGCGTGCCGCCGTGGATGCCGGGGCCCGGGCGACGGCCCGAAACGGCCTGGTGTCAGACACCCGAGCATCCCACTTGAGCGGGTATCCATAAACAACCTGCACACACGGACTATTTCGTCTCGCCGCCGTTGCGGTGAGACGGGAAAGTGTCAGACACCAGGCCGTCCCAGCCCGTCGCACGGTCCTCATCACTCGGCGTATCTCGCGTTTGCCGGGAGCCAGTGCCCCGGAATCAGCCGTCGATCTCGGCGATCAGGTCGATGAGGCCTTCGGCCTCCCATGCACGGTTGCGCGGCCCTTCGGTAAGGCGCGTGAGGATGCCGGCGGCTTCCAACTGGACGATCGCGTTCGCCACGGCCGGCTTGGTTCGGTGGGTTGCGGCCACGGCGACCGAGACCGTGATGATCGGATGAGCCGGCAGAGCGGCGATCACGGCCCATGCGGCGGCGTCGGCACGAGGACGGGAGCTCTCACGCAACCGCCGGCGCCACTCGTCCCGCAACCGGCCCACGCGGTGCGTGTAGCGCGCGGCGAGTGCTGCGGCCTCGGCCGTGGCGGCGGCGAAGAACTCGATCCATTCGGCGAGCCGATCCTCTCGGAACAGGGTCAGGCCGTTGAGGTAGCGGTCCTTGTCGCGAGCCAGCACCACGCTGATGGGAGGGACGAAGGTCGGTGTCAACCCGCGTCGGCGGAGCACTACCTGCACCAGTGCGCGACCCGTCCGGCCGTTGCCGTCGTCGAATGGATGGATGGTCTCGAACTGGGCATGCGCGATGGCGGCCTGGACCAGCGGTGGAAGTGAGGCATCGTTGACAAACGTGCAGAGATCCCCGAGCAGGCGATCGACCTCGTCCGGCGGTGGAGGGACGAACGCCGCACCGCACGGGTTGTAGTCGTTGCCGCCGATCCAGTTTTGTGTGGTGCGAAATCGTCCGGCGATCTGCGAGTTCGGTGCGCGTTCGAGCAGCACCCGGTGGATGTCCAGGATGTCTTCGGGGCGCATCTCATCGAGGTCGGTGGCGCGTTCGACCGAGAGCTGCATCGCGTCGATGTTGGCGAGGACCTCGGCGGCCCCCGGGCCGATTGTGCGGCCCGTTTCCTGGTTGGTCTCGGCGCGAGCAAGGCTGCGGGCGTCGACCTGCATGCCCTCGACCTTCGAGGAAGCGATCGATTCGGTTCGCAGCAGCAGCCGCGCGAGCGGCGTCAACTCGGGACTCGCTTCGCGGTTGAGGGCGGCGATCGCCTTCTCGGCGTCGGAGACCACGCCGGCGACATGGCCCGGCAGCGCGACCTCGATGCCGGTGACCGTCTCCGGGATGAACGCGTCATACGCACACGCGCGACGGTGGCGCGGAGGCGCATATGCCGTCGGGTCGGCCTGCCAGATCTGATGCACCTGCCGTCCGCGCACGTCGATCCTTCCCCTGGTGCGTTCGTTAGGAAAGGATAGTGGCTATCCGTTCCTAACGGGAGCCTATCCGATCGCGTCCCCCGATAGGAAAGGATAGCCCGTAAGCTTTTCTTACGGAGTAGCTCCACGGCGCGGGCCGACTTCGGGTCGGCGTCAGCCCTGCCGGATGCTGAACAGAGCAGATCGGCGGCACCCGGACGGTCCGCGCAGTCGCGCGCAGGACACTAGCCCTCCCTGAGCGCGTGCCCGGTGACGCGGAGGAACACGTCCTCCAGAGTCGCCCGGCGGATGGCCCGGAGCTCGATCGCGATGCCCGTCTCCCGCGCGGCCAGGTAGACGGCCTCCCCGTCCGCTGCGAAGAACGACACGACCTCCCCGCGACGGTGATGACCACGCGTCTGATCGGCCAGCGCCGCGACCAGCCGGTCCGCATCGCCGTCGGCCACGATGAGCTCGACGACCTCCCGTCCCACCTCGGTGTCGATCAGATCGCGAGGCCGTCCGGCGCGCGCGATCACCCCGTGATCCATCACCACGAGCCGATCGCAGAGCTGCTCGGCCTCGTCCATGTAGTGCGTCGTGAGCACGAGCGTGACCCCGCGCCTCCGGAGCTCACGCAGCCGGTCCCAGACGAGATGGCGGGCCTGCGGATCGAGTCCCGTGGTGGGCTCGTCGAGGAGGATGACCCGGGGATCGTTGACCAGTGCCCGGGCGATCTGCACGCGCCGCTGCATCCCGCCCGACAGCGTCAGGACCGCCGAGTCCGCGCGGTCGCGCAGCTGGACGAAGTCGAGCAGCTCCTCGATCCGCTCGGCCGTCACCGCGCGGTCGAGGTCGAAGTACCGGGCGTAGACCTGCAGGTTCTCGCGCACGGTGA
>CAYSVH010000051.1:0-2892 GCA_964434425.1 uncultured Bifidobacteriaceae bacterium
ACATCAAGACGTCGTTCAACAACACGATCGTCACGCTGACCGACCGCGAGGGCAACGTCATCGCGTGGGAGACCGCGGGATCGGCCGGGTTCAAGGGGTCGCGCAAGTCGACGCCGTACGCCGCGCAGATCACCGCCGACGCCGCCGCCCGCAAGGGGATGGAGCACGGGCTCCAGAAGGTCGACGTCTACGTCAAGGGACCGGGCTCCGGGCGCGAGACGGCCATCCGGTCGCTCCAGGCCGCCGGCCTCGAGGTCGCCTCGGTCACCGATGTCACCCCCGTCCCCCACAACGGTTGCCGCCAGCGCAAGCGGCGGCGGGTCTAGCACCCCCCGGCCGGCGAACGGCTGACTCTGGAGTTCCACTCGAAGTAACCGCTGTATCCGCCGGATTCCACTGCGATGGCACCCACTCCTGACGCGGGGGTGGGTGCCGAGGCGGGGGTCCGGCATCCGCGTTCATCCCGGTTTCCGGTTCGGCCGGAAGGAAAAGAGGCATACGTTGCTCGACACTCTCGCCCCCCGAATGACCTACAACGAGGTTTCGGACACGCTCGGCACCTTCGAGGTGGAGCCGCTCGACCGCGGGTTCGGTCACACGTTCGGCAACTCCCTGCGACGCGTGCTTCTCTCGTCGCTCGAAGGCGCGGCGGTCACGTCCATCCGGATCGACGGGGTGCAGCACGAGTTCTCGACGATCGAGGGCGTCCGTGAAGACGTCACCGACATCATCCTGAACCTCCGCGGTCTCGTCTGCCGCCTGCACGGCGACGCCGAGGACGTCGAGGTCGAGATCACCAAGCGGGGGCCCGGCACGGTCACCGCCGCCGACATCCAGTGCCCGTCCGACCTCGAGATCCTCAACCCGGAGCTCGAGATCGCCAACCTGAACAAGGGCGCCGGTCTCGAGATGATGATCACCATCTCCCGCGGCGTCGGGTACGTGCGTGCCGAGCAGAACAAGAGCTCGGCCGGCACCATCGGCGTCATCCCGGTCGACTCGGCGTTCTCGCCGGTCCGCCGCGTGCGCTACGAGGTCAGCCCGGCCCGCGTCGGTCAGCGCACCGACTACGACAAGCTCTCCATCGAGATCGAGACCAACGGATCGGTGATCCCGCGTGACGCCATGGCGCACGCCGCCGAGACACTCATCGCCCGCCTCTCCATGTTCGCCAACCCCGTCACCGCGCAGGAGATCGAGCCGGTCGACGAGGAGTCGCCGCAGAGCGAGCTGTTCGACGTCGAGATCGAGGAGCTCGAGCTCGGTGTCCGGGCCTTCAACTGCCTCCGCCGCGTCGGCATCGAAACCATCGGAGACCTGCTCTCCAAGACCGAGGGCGAACTCGGCGCCATTCCGAACTTCGGTCGCAAGAGCATCGAAGAGGTCAAGGAGGTCCTGGCCTCCCAGGGTCTCAACCTCCGCGCCGACGACTGACACCACCGACCACGCTCCGCCCGAAGAACCGAGGGGAATCACCGAAATGCGCCACCGCCGACAGGGACCAAAGCTCAGCCGCACCAGTGCTCATCGCACGGCCCTTGGTGCCAACCTCGCGTCCGCTCTTCTGGAGCACGGACGGATCCAGACCACCGAGGCGAAGGCCAAGCTCGCCCGCGGGGTGGCCGAGCGCGCCATCACCCTCGGCAAGGACGGCAGCCTGCACGCCCGTCGGCAGGCCATCGCCCTGCTGCGGAACAAGCCGGTCAGCTACCGCCTCTTCAACGAGATCGCCCCGGTGTTCGAGGACGTGTCCGGTGGCTACACCCGCATCACCAAGCTGGGCCCCCGCCCCGGCGACGGGGCCCCGATGGTCGTCCTCGAGCTCACCCGTGAGGTTCCCGCCTCCGTCGACTGATCGGCGCGTCCGCCCGGGCGCCCGAGCCGTCGGCTCGTCCCACCCGGGCGGCGTTCGCCCCGGCGCGGCGGTGTGTGCGGCGTGAGCACACTCCGTCTCGACGTCGAGTATGACGGTCGCCGGTTCTCCGGCTGGGCGGCGCAACCCGACCGGCGGACCGTCGAGGGCGAGATGCGGCGTGCGCTCGCGGTGGTCATGCGCGCCGATCCCGACGACCTCCAGGTGGCCGGCCGCACGGACACCGGGGTCAGCGCGACGGGCCAGGTGGTCTCGGTGCGTTACGACGACATCGCGCCCGACCCGCTGCGGATGCAGCGTGGCGTCAACGGCGTGCTGCCCGACGACGTCGTCATCCGTCACGCCACGGTCGCCCGTCCGCGCTTCGACGCCCGTCGCGACGCGCTGGCCCGCACCTACGAGTATCGGGTGCTCACCGGTGTGCGATCGCCGCTGCGCCGTGACCGGGTTCTCTGGTCGGCCCGTCCACTGGATATCGAGGCCATGAACACCGCCGCCGCGCATGCCGTCGGGCAGCACGGCTTTCGCGCGTTCACGCCGACCAGGACAGAGCATGTCTTCTTCGACCGGACGGTCCTCCGCTGCGAGTGGGAGGCACGAGGTGACGAACTCGTGCTCACGGTCGAGGCAGACGCATTCCTGCGGAACATGGTGCGTGTTCTGGTGGGCAGCATGATGCGGGTAGGCCTCGGTGCGTGGACCGTGGACCGCTTCGTCACGCTCCTGGACGGCGCCGCGCGTCCGGAGGCCGGACCGACCGCGCCGGCGTTTCCCCTGACCCTGGTGGGCGTGCGCTATCCGTTGGACGACGAGGATCTCGCCGGCTGACCGGCACCGCGTCGTCCGCAACCGGTCGCGGAGACCGAGCGGGCGCGGTGCGATCGGTCCAAGCGGTTCTGGCGTGACTACGCGGCCTCGACCCAGGACTCTCTGAACACAACGACAATGATGCGGGACGGAAAACGGCTCTACGCATCGGAGTAGGGATTGCGGGTTCGGATGCGTGGTGGTGCGGGGCG
>CAYSVH010000052.1:0-2491 GCA_964434425.1 uncultured Bifidobacteriaceae bacterium
CGACGCGGCCAAGCTGCAGTACGAGGACCGGCAGCGTCAGCTGCGCCGCGACGAGACGCCCGACGAGCCGCTCTTCGACGAGGACGACGTGTGGGGCGTGCTGGAGGCCATCGAGCCCATCGCCTACGGTGAGCCCTTCGAGGTCGCCGGCGTGCGCGTGACCGCCCAGCCCGCCGGGCACATCCCGGGCTCGGCGAGCTTCCTGGTCGAGGTCGCCGGTTCCCGGGTGGTCTTCAGCGGGGACGTCGGCAACGCGCGCAAGGACGTACTGCCGGACCCCACGCCGTGCCCCGAGGCCGACGTGGTGCTCATCGAGTCGACCTACGGGAACCGGGACCACCGGGACTTCGACGCCACCATCGACGAGTTCGCCGAGGTGCTCAAGGAGGCCGTCCGCCGGAGGGGGAAGATCCTCATCCCGTCGTTCGCCCTCGAACGCGCCCAGGACGTGCTCTTCCACATCGCGCGCCTCGAGGACGAGGGACGCATCCCGGTCATCCCGGTCTACGTCGACTCGCCGCTGGCGGACCGCGTCGAGGACGTCTACCAGGAGTGCATGGACGAGCTCTCCGACGAAGTCCGGGCGATCGCCGCGACGGGACGCGATCCCTTCGCACCGAAGAAGCTCCGCTACACCCAGTCGGTGGAGGACTCGAAGGCCATCAACGCCTCACCGGAGGCGTGCATCGTCATCGCCGGGTCGGGGATGATGAGCGGCGGCCGTATCCTGCATCACCTGCGCGCCCACCTCGAGGACACCCACACCACGGTCATGATCGTGGGGTTCCAGCCGAAGGGCGGCCTCGGCCGCCGGCTGGTCGACGGCGCCCGGGAGGTCCGGGTCCTCGGCCAGGCACTGGCCGTGAAGGCGCGGGTGGTCACGATCAACGGTCTCTCGGCCCACGCGGACCGCACCGAGCTCCTCGGCTGGTCGGCCGGCGCGGGCCGGGCCGCCCACTTCGTGACGGTGCACGGCGAACCGGAGTCCCTGGAGGCCCTGCGGGACGCGCTCGCCGCGCGCGGCAACACGGCGGAGGTCCAGGCGAGCCGGACGCGGCTCCCGTCGGCGGGGTTCTCGGAGGAGGCCGGCGAGTAGTCGCCCGGAGAGGGCTGGCGGACGTCATGCCGCTGGCCGTGTGAGGAGCCGATGGTCCGCGCGGAGATGGACGGTGCCGACGCCGGAGCGGCGGCGGGTCGTCACCCGTTCGGGGGCGGTGTCAGCTGGTAGATGACCCCGGTGCCGTCACTCGACTCGTGACTGCGCATCGAGAACAGGGCCGGGACAAGGGCGTCCCTGGTGACCGAGACGGCGGCGTCCGTGAGCTTCGCAGGCGCCACGGGCGCGGGCACGGTCTCACGGAGGGGACGGTCGAGCTCGCCCGACAGATCGGAGCGCCGGAAGTAGAGGACGGTGTCGGGCTGCTCGCCCACCGGGCCGGTCATCTCGAGGAAGCCGGGCGGCATGATAGCCATGACGGCCGTGGCCTCGGGGACGTCCTTGAATCCCCGGAGGGCCAGCTCCTGCGCCTGACGTGAGGAGACCGTGAGCTCCCGTGTGACGTCGCCGGACCCGAACCCGCAGTCCGGCAGGGGACCGCACAGTCGGTAGAAGAGGATGTTCTGCTGCTCGAAGGACACCGGCGCGCCCTTCGCGTCCGCGGCAACGGCGACGGTCTGCGCCGGGGCGGAGATCGTGTTGACCATGTCCTCTCCAGCGGTCACGACCGTGAGCGGCTGCCCCGCATCATCGTGATAGAGGCCCTGGACGTGGTCACCGATCATCATGGCCCGTGCGACGGGATCGTCGTCCACCGCGGTGAAGTCCGACCACGGCGCGGGGCGGTCGCGCTGGGCGAGGACGACCGTGGCGACGATCGCGCCGGCGAGGATCACGCCGAGGGCGACGAGAAGGACGAGGAAGCGCGGCCGATGGTCGCGCTGAGTGCTCAGAAGCGTGGCCAATTGTCCTCGTCCTGCGGGTCGATGATCGGGGCCGTGAGATCGACGCTCTTGATGAGGGAGACGACCTCGTCGCCGAAGAGCTCGCGCTTCTCGATGAGCGCGTCGGCGACCGCCTCCGTCCCCTCGCGGTTGTGTCGGATGAACCAGTAGGCCGTCATGAAGGCCTGGCCGAGGAACTGGTTGACCATGACCCGCTTGTCGCGGTCGTCCAGTGCGGCGGTCACGGGGTCGCCCTCGAATACGCTGCCGCCCGACGACCGGTTGACGATGCGGGCACCGACGCGCTCGAACCGCCGCATGATCTTCCGCTCGGCGATCTCCCGCTCGATGGGGTCGGCGATCGCGTCGAGCCGCGGGGGGACCGGCGCCATGCCGATCGCTCCGACCATCATCGCGGCCTTCGTCGTGGCCGCCGCGGTGTCACCGGAGACGCCGTTGCTGTTCTCCCCGAAGAAGACGACCTCGGCCGCCATGGCCCCGAGCGCCCAGACGAGATCGGCGAACTCCTCGTTCTGGAACCGCGAGTAGC
>CAYSVH010000053.1:0-2422 GCA_964434425.1 uncultured Bifidobacteriaceae bacterium
GGCGACGATGACGACCCAGGTGACGATGGCCCACACCGGATGGGCGACGCTCCACCGTGTGATGTGCGGTGCCCGGCGACGCATGCGCCGGTCACTCACGGTCTGCTCTGACATGTCCAACCTCCCGGACGTTCGTTCACGTCGGGAGCATCCGCCGGTGACCCGTGCCGTCGCGTCGGCCGGGTGGGCCAACCGGGCTCACTCGGGAGAGTGATCCGGGCCCCCGTCGGAGGAGGGAGGTGTGGGTGGCGTGCCAGGCCTCAGTTGTGGCGCACTCGTCCATCGAGAGAGTTTGCGGCTCCACATACCCAAGCTTCTGTCTCCCTCGTCGCCCCCTGGCGTCAGGGCGTGCGGCGGCGGAGTGTCGCGGCGCCCAGCGCCAGCGCGAGGACCGTCACGCCCAGCACGACGACGATGTCGACGATCAGCGACCGGTCGATCGTGGCCGACGTCGCCACATGGGTGAGCGCATCGACGGCGTAGCTCATCGGCAGGACGTCGCTGACGGTCTGCAGGGCGCCGGCCATCTGGTCGCGGGGGACGATGAGGCCGCAGAGGAGGATCTGGGGCATGATCACCGCCGGCATGAACTGGGCGACCTGGAACTCGGTCGACGCGAAGGCGCTGACGAAGAGTCCGAGGGACATGCCGAGGAGCGCGTTCGCCACCGCCAGGCACACCACGAGGGCGGGTGAGCCGACCACGTCGAGACCGAGGACGCCGAACGCGACCCCGGCTGTCACACCGGCCTGGATCGCCGCGACCAGACCGAACGCGAGGCCGTATCCGAACAGGAGGTCTCCGCGGCGGAGGGGCATCGTCATGAGGCGTTCGAGCGTGCCCGTCGTCCGTTCGCGGAGCATCGTGATCGAGGTGACGAGGAACATCGAGATGAGCGGGAAGATCCCGACGAGCGGGACGCCGATGCGGTCGAACGTCTCCGGTTGCCCGTCCAGCACCCAGCGGAAGAGCGCGATGAGGACCGGAGGCACGGCGAGGACGAGGACGACGGTCCGCGGGTCGCGTCGCAGCTGGGTCAGCACGCGGGCGGCGGTCGCCGTGGTCGCCCGCGGGTTCACGCGCGGTCCCCGTCGTGCTCGACGATCCGGAGGAACGCGTCCTCGATGTCGTGCGCTCCGGTCCGCTCCAGGAGATGTCCGGGCGACTCCGATGCCACGATGCGGCCGTCGCGCATCAGCACGAGGTGGTCGCACCGCTCGGCCTCGTCCATGACGTGGCTCGACACGATGAGCGTGCATCCGTCGTCGGCGAGCCGGTGGAACATCTCCCAGAGATCCCGTCGCAGGACCGGGTCCAGGCCCACGGTCGGCTCGTCCAGCACCAGGAGCTCCGGGCTGCCCAGCAGCGCCGTCGCCAGCGACACGCGTGAGCGCTGTCCTCCGGAGAGGGCGCCCACCGGGCGGTCGGCGAGCTCCGTCAGTCCGACGTCCCTGAGGACGCCGTCCACCGCCGCCGTGGACGCATCGAGAAGGCGGGCGAAGTAGCGGAGGTTCTCGCGTGCCGTCAGATCGACGTAGACGGACGGGCTCTGCGTGACGTAGCCGATCCGGGAGCGGAGATCCTCCGAGCCCGCCGGTCGGTCCAGCACCGTCACCTCGCCGGAGGCGACGACCTGCACACCCACGATCGAGCGCATGAGCGTCGACTTCCCACAGCCGCTCGGTCCGAGGAGGCCGGTGACGACCCCGGTCGGCACCTCGAGGCACACGTCGTGCAGGACCACCGCACCACCGCGCGTCACGCGCAGGCGATCGACGACGATCGCGGTCTCCCGAGTGCTCACCGCGCTCATGTCTCCTCCGTGGACGGCAGGTCACCGATCAGGTAGCGCTGGAGCGTCGGCGCGATCCATTCGGCCACGTGTGCGGGGTCGGCCGTGGCGAGCGCCGGGATCCCGACGATGTGCCGGGTCACGGCGAGGCCGACGATCTGCGATGCGCAGAGCCCCGCCCGGACCTCGGCGTCCGGGACATCCAGGGCACGGGCCAGCGGCGCGAACAGGTCCCGCTCGATCAGGTCGCGAAGCAGCGCGGCCGCCGCCGGGTCGCTGCACGCCGCGCGGATGATGCCGATCAGCCGCTCCCGCGACGCGGGGTTCTCCCACTGTCCGAGCGCGAACGCCGCGAGACGTCGCCCGACCTGTGCCCGGTCGCCTCCGATGATCCCTGGAATCACCTCTTCGGGGGTGAAGGGCAGCCGCATGGCCTCCATGAACAGGGCGGCCTTTCCGCCGAAGTAGTGCGTGATGAGCGCCGGGTCGACACCGGCGTCGCGGGCAACCCCCCGGACGGTCGTCCGGTCGAGCCCCTTCGCGGCGAAGCTCCGTCGCGCGGCGTCGAGGATGGCCTCACGGGTACCGCTCGATCCGGGGCGCCGTCCGCGACGGGATGCCGCAGGGGTG
>CAYSVH010000054.1:0-2379 GCA_964434425.1 uncultured Bifidobacteriaceae bacterium
ACCGCGCGTCCGCCCGGATGCCGGGCGTCGGCCGCGGAGCATCATGCGGCGGCGGGATCCATCCAGAGGATCTCCCAGATGTGACCGTCCGGATCCGCGTACGAGCGGCCGTACATGAACCCGAGGTCCTGGGGATCCCGCGCTTCGGTCCCGCCCGCCGCGACAGCCCGGTCGACGAGCCCGTCGACGTCGTCGCGTCCGTCGACCGAGAGCGCGACGAGCACCTCGGTGGTGGCGCGGGCGTCGGCCACCTCACGCGGGGTGAAGGTCTGGAAGAACTCCCGCTTGAGCAGCATCGCGCAGAGGTTGTCGCCCAGCTCGAGGCAGAGCGCGTTCTCGTCCGAGTAGCCCTCGTTGAACGAGTAGCCGAGGGTGGTGAAGAAGGCGCGACTGACCTCGATGTCGCGAACGGGCAGGTTGACGAAGATCATCCGGTGCACGGCGGGCTCCTCAGAGTGGGATGGTGGTGACCTATGGACCGCCGGAACCGGCGCAACTCATCGCACCGAGGCGGATACCGTCCCGTCCAGCGCCCCGCAGGACGGCGTCGAGGCCACGAACGCCGTCACTCGGCCAGCATCCGTTCGGTCAGCCTCTGGGTGTCCGCCGCCGTCCAGCCCGCCGGATGCAGGAGCGCCAGCCAGCCGGTGATCAGCTCGGGGCCGTAGTTGTGCCCGTACCCCGGGGGCGCCTTCATGGAGACCGTCTGATCGGCGGTGAGCTGCCAGAAGGTCACCCACGGGAACCAGCGCATCGACGGGCTCACGTCGCCGGCGCGGGGCTCCTTCAGCCAGTCGGGTCTCCTCCAGATCAGCGTGGGCGACCACCAGACGATCGCGTCGGATCCGTGCTGCGCGACGGCGATCCTCGGATGGCTCAGCGTGCCGTCGGGCTCGCGCAGGTCGGACGCGTCGGAGAAGAACCGCACCTCCTTCCCGTCACCGATCACCGGGAGGACCTCCGGGCTGCCGGGCACCCGGTTCGCGACGATCGACCGCCACAGGTCGGTGCTGTGGGGTGGACCGATGAAGAGCGCCGCGTCGGTCCGGGCGGCGATGTCCTCGACGCTGTCGAAGGCCGACATCATGCCGAACGCTCCGAGGCTGCTCCCGAACACGACCAGCTTGGGGCGTCTCCCCGGAGGGAGCGACGCCCAGTACGCGTGCACCGTGTCGAACAGGACCCGGCCGGCGTCCTGGGACACGCTGCTGTCGACCAGGAAGGAGACCCAGCTGGGGAAGTACGAGTACTGCATCGCCGCGACGGCGGTGTCGCCCGCGTTGGTGTACTCCAGTGTGTCGACCGATTGCGGCGGGATCCAGCCGCGACCGGTCGTGCCCACCACGGCGAGCACCGCCCGCCGGTCCGCATGGGTGCGCTTCAGCTCGGCGACCACCATGTCGGCACGCTCCTGCGGTGTGTCGGCCGAGGCCCGGCCGACGTAGACGCGGATGGGCGCGCTCGCCGGTCGTCCGGTGAGGGCGGTGATGTCGCCCGCCGACGGCCCCGTCGCGACGAATGTGCGGCCGTCCTTGCCGAGCGTGTCCCATGGGACCAGGGAACCCGGCGCCCCGGACCGATCCGCGGACGCCGGCCGCACGACGTCGGGTGCCGTCAGCTCGTCGGAGGCGGAGAACGTCGCCTCGGCCACCCGTCGCACCTCGGCGGCGACGACATCGTTGACGACGGCGACGACGACCGCGGCCACGACGATCGCGGCGATCGCCCCCGAGACGAGCGGCGGCAGGAACCGCCGGATCTGCCGGTCGAGGATCCGCCAGAGCCCGCGCAGACCCCGTGCCGTCTCCAGCAGGGCCATCGCGATGAGGGTCGCGAGGACGAGCACGCAGATGTAGTGGTGACGCCGGACCTCCTCCATGCCGACGGCGTGCCGGATGTCCGACTGCCAGCTCGCGCTCAGCCAGAGGGACACCGGGATCACGACGGCCGAGAGCACCCCGAGCACCCGCCAGATCCAGATGCGGACGGGCTCGGGAGGTGAGGGCACCCGCAGCGTCCGCGCCAGCCAGCTCATCGCGACGCCGATGCCGTATCCACCGGCCAGGCCGATGCCCGACACCAGTGCCTGGACGGCCCAGTCGCGAGGGAGCAGGGACGGGGCGAGCGACTGGACGAAGAACAGCACCGCCACCGACAGGCCCACGCGATCCAGCCCCGCCGTGTAGCGCCGCACCCGATCCGCGACGCCCAAGGTGAGCCGCCACGGTGCCAACCGCGCGGACTCCGCCGGCTGGGTCCGGTGATCGGGTGCGCTGGTCCGGTGCTCGGCCACGGCGATTTCAGCCTAGATGGCCGACTCCGCGGGGTCGTGGATGCAGGGTGCGTCGACGGGGGATGCCCCGCCGGGTGCGTGCACCA
>CAYSVH010000055.1:0-2312 GCA_964434425.1 uncultured Bifidobacteriaceae bacterium
TGATCGACACCGAGGTGGGACGGGAGGTCGTCGAGCTCATCGTGGCCGACGGCGACGCGGACCGGCTGATCACCGCACTGGCACACGCGACGCGGGGCCATCACCGTCGCGGAGACGTCGTGTCGTTCTTCGCCGCGGACGGCGAGGCCGTCTACCTTGCCGCCCGGGACACGGCGATCCCGATCGCGCTCCGCGCGATCCGCCGGGCGACGCTGGAGGACGTGTTCCTCCGCGTCACGGGGCACGCACTCAGAGAGGGTTGACGCGGCGGGAACACCGGATGGACCCGCGGCTACTCCGCCGTCTCGATGACGGCGCTGAATGCGTCGGATCGGTCGGCGATGCCTGAGAGATCGCCCGCGATGCGCCCGAGGCGTGCGATCCCCGTCCAGTACCCGACGTCCCCGTAGTAGATGACGAGCACCCCATCCGGCGCGTAGTAGCCGAGGTCGCCGACCTCAGGATCGTCCCCCTCGGGCATTCCCTCCATCGTGAGCGCTCGGGGGAGCGTTCCGATCTTCTCGACCCCGTTGTAATCCTCGAATGTCAATGTGAGGGGAAGCTGCTCGACGAGAGACGCAGCCGCAGGGTTCTCGTCGATCATCACGTCGAACGCCTCGTCGCCGACCGTCATCCGGAGCCGGTTCCCGGCCACACCCTCGCGATCCGGGGTGGATCCGGCCGGCGTGGATCGCGATCCGGTCGAGACGTCCGCGGCCCGGTCCGGTTCCGACGCGCAGGCGACAAGGCCGAAGCCCGCCAGGAGGGCGAGACCCACCACCCGCAGCGCGGCGGTTCCCCAAACACGGGGTGATCCTGACGACCTCATCGACGTGCCTCCGGCTCACCGGGGCGCACGTAACTCGGCGTATTCCTCGCCGTCGATGCGAGCCGTGACAATCGGTCGGCCGACGGGGTACCGGGCTCCGCCGAGTAGATGGTGAGCGTCAACGTGGGGTCATCTTCCATCCGCAGCCCCTCGTAGGCCAGCGTCATCTCACCGACGGCCGGGTGGACGAAGGTCTTGAACCCGGAGCCGTGGTGCCGCACCTCGTGGGCGCCCCAGCGACGGCGGAAGTCAGCACTGCGTTCCGAGAGCTCCCCGATCAGGGCGCGCAGATCCGCGTCCTTCGGATCGCGAGCGGCCTCGGTGCGCAGTATCGCGACCGTCATGTCGGCGAGCCCGTCCCAATCCGGGTAGAAGGCACGTGCCCGCTCATCGAAGAACGCGTGTCGCGCGATGTTCGGCGGATGCTGTGGCAGGTCGTACACCTGGGCGTAGAAGGCCCGTGCAAGCGGGTTGACCGCGAGCAGGTCCATGCGACCATTGCGCACGAACGCGACCCCGTCGGTGACCGCATCCAGCGCCCACTGGAGGCTGCGGTGCGGTACCCAGGTCCCGACGTCCCGGCGTCGCGTCGGCGTGACGACCCGGTTCGCGGCCCGCGCCAGGTCGAGCAGGTACGCATGCTCGGCGTCGTCGAGCAGCAGCGCCTTCGCCAGTCCGTCGAGCACCTCCGGTGACACCCCTGTGATCGAGCCACGCTCGATCCTCGTGTAGTAGTCGACGCTCACCCCGCGAGTTCCGCGACCTCCGCACGTCGCAGCCCCTTGACACGCCGGTTCGATCCCGCCGACAGCCCGACCTGTTCGGGCGTCACCCGCTCGCGACGCGTCATGAGGAACTCACGGACCTCGGCTCGATTGTCCATGCAGGAACGATAGGCCGTCACCCCGCGGCGAAGGGGGTCCTGTCGGTACCTGCATCGATGCGGCGCGGACGACCGGACTGGGCCATCCTCTTTGAGGGAAGTGATCATCTACTCAGGGGGCACCGTGGCAGACAGAATCAACGGCAGGGTCGTCATCATCACCGGCGCCTCGTCCGGAATCGGAGAGGCGACCGCCCGACTCCTCGCGCAGGCGGGTGCCCGAGTGGTGCTCGGTGCTCGGCGCGCCGACCGCCTCGAGCAGATCGCCGACGACATCCGAGCCGAGGGTGGCAACGCCGTCTCGACGCACCTGGATGTGACGCGTCAGGAGGACAACGACGCGATCGTGAGGCTCGCCAAGGACACCTTCGGCGGTCTGGATGCAATCGTCCTGAATGCGGGTCTCATGCCGAACAGTCCGCTCTCCGCACTCAAGACCGACGAATGGCACCGGATGGTCGACGTGAACGTCACCGGCGTTCTCAATGGCATCGCGGCTGTCCTGCCGACCTTCATCGAGCAGCGGTCCGGTCACGTGGTCGCCATCTCGTCGGTCGCGGGATTGAAGGCCTATCCGGGCGGTGCCGTCTACGGAGGAAC
>CAYSVH010000056.1:0-2310 GCA_964434425.1 uncultured Bifidobacteriaceae bacterium
AGGTCGCGATCACCCGCAGGCCCGTCGCCGGCACGGTGATGAGCTGGCGGATCGAGGTCCGCAACCGCGGGAAGATCGCCGCCAAGACCGTCCGCGTCTGCGACACCCTCCCCGGAGCGCTCACGCTCGCCAACACCACGGCACGCATCGAGCTGATCACAGGACGCCGCACCACCCGATCCACCACACGGATCACCGTCACCCGCGGCCAGGCCTGCGTCACCCTCCGCACCCTCGCCGTCGGACAGACAGCACGCATCACCATCCAAACCCGGGTCGCCCTGACCGCACGCGGATCCATCCGCAACCCCGTCACCGCGACCTCCGCAAACGCCAACCGCGTCAAAGCCACCGCCCGCGTCGGAGTCACCCCTGCCACAGTCGCAGGAGTCAACCTCCCCGCCGTCACCGGCTAACACACCACACCACCAACCAACCAACCACGGGGGCACCACACGGTGCCCCCGTCGCAATTCCGGGCCCTGCCGTGTCGGCGAGATGACCGGCCGGGCTGTCGGTCCTCCACGTCCCGTTCATCCGGACCATGACGACCGTCTCCCGCCGGAGGGCCGTCGGACTCCCCGTCCTTCGCTAGGTTCCATCGGATGTCCGAGAACCCGTCACCGTCGAGGAGCACCCACGTGGCACCGAGCCCGTCCACCATGACCGGGGCGGACCGCATGCTCGCCGCCTGCCGGCGCGAAGAGGTCGACCGCACTCCCGTGTGGTTCATGCGCCAGGCAGGGCGCTGTCTTCCCCAGTACCGGAAGCTCCGTGAATCGCACGGCATCCTCGAGATGATCCGCACACCGGATCTCTGCGTCGAGGTGACACTGATGCCCGTCGACATCATGGGCGTGGACGGGGCCGTCCTCTACGCGGACATCATGATGCCCCTCTACGGCATGGGACTCCCGTTCACCATCGACCCCGGCGTCGGTCCCGTGGTCCACGAGCCGGTGCGGGACGCGGATGCCGTGAGGCGGCTGCGGATCGCGGACGCCGAGGAGGCCACGCCGGAGATCTTCGCGGCGCTCCGCACGCTTCGCGCCGAGCTCCACGGACGTGCCGCGCTCCTCGGATTCGCCGGCGCCCCCTACACGCTGGCCTCGTACATGGTGGAGGGTCGGCCCACCAAGGACCGTGCCCGCGCGAAGGCCATGATGTACGGGCAGCCGGATCTGTGGGCCGCGCTCATGGAGACGCTGACCGAGGTCACCATCCGGTACCTGCGCGCGCAGGTGGAATCGGGCGCCCAGGTGCTCCAGCTCTTCGACTCGTGGATCGGCGATCTCGGCCCGTCCGCCTACGCCGAGCACGTGCTCCCGTACAGCCGCCGCATCTTCGACGGCATCCGGGACCTCGGCGTCCCCACCATCCACTTCGGCACCGGCGCCGGCGGGATGCTCGAGGAGATCGCATCGGCCGGCTCCGACGTCGTGTGCGTCGACTACCGCGTCGGGCTGGAGCAGGCGTGGAACCGGATCGGACACGAGCGGGGCATCCAGGGGAACCTGGACCCCACCGTCCTGCTCGCCGGATGGGACGCGGTGGAACGGGAGGCCGACCGCGTGATCGGCGAGGCCGCGAACCGTCCGGGCCACGTGTTCAACCTCGGACACGGCGTGCTGCCGGACACGGACCCCGCGATCCTGGCGCGGCTCGTAGACCACGTGCACGCGGCGACCGAGCGTTAGCCGAGACACGCCGACCTGGCCGCGAGCACTCGTGCAAGCTTGGTGTCAGTCGATTAACTTGCACGCCCGGATAAGGGGCTCACACCGGTCCTTGACGTCATAGAGCGCTTCTTCGCCTCACGGGATCGGCCTCGGATCCTGTGAAGCCCTTCATGTCGAATCGCGCCGGAGTCGAATCCGTATCGCCACACACGCGCATGCCATCGGCCAGAATCGCGGGGGTGACATCCGAGCGAATCGTGAGAGCCGCTTCGGGACGCATTCCCCTGAGGATGGAAGGACCCGCGGGTCGCGGTGGAGGAGAGTCAGAGGCCGGGAACGGCCGATCGCGCCTTACCGAAGTCCGCGGTGCGTCCCACGGCTCTCGAGTCATCCGGCGCACAAGGGCGATCACCGCGGCCCGCGCGACGAGGATGCGCAGACGGCATTCCATCGCCGCCGAGGCGTAGGACATCGCGAACCTGGGCTTCCTGGCCGGAACGCACGAAGTGACGCAGGCCAGGACGCCTGACGGACGGCGACGGCTGACGTGCCCGCCCGCCGTGAGCCACCGCTACGCCGTCAACCGCTCCGGCGGTTCTCGATCAGCGCGTCGAGCACGGCCGGATCGGCG
>CAYSVH010000057.1:0-2305 GCA_964434425.1 uncultured Bifidobacteriaceae bacterium
ATCGTCTGAACGTCGCCATCTCCCGTGCACAGTGGGCGACGATCCTGGTCCACAGTCCTGGACTGCTCGATGCGCTGCCGACGAGCGTGGCGGGACTGGAGCGGATGGGTGCCTTCCTGCGCTTGGTGGATCCGGTCGCGTCCCTGTCCGATCGCCCCGTGGACCCGGCAGCCATCGTGGCAGCGTTGGAGGAAGGGCGGGCGGAACGTAATCAGGCATTGCGGCTGGTCGACCGTGATCAGCCGATGCAGTGAACGCGAGCGGTGTGCCGCCCGCTGTGGTCAGCAGTGCTACCGGCCGGTTTCCCGGCGAACCGGTCCGCGGTCCAGGCGACAAGGTCGGGGACGAGCGGTGAGTCCGGCTCGATGAGGGGGACATGGTCGCGACCCGCGTACGTCCGGTAGTCGACGGCGTATCCGGCGTCGCACCGGTCCTTGACGTAGGCGGCCTGGTCCGCGGGGGTGATGAGGGTGTCGTCTGCGCCCTGCCCGATGAGCACGGGTGCGGCAATCGGGCCGACGGGTACGTTGGCCGCGAGCCGATCGTGAATGGGTCCCCGGTCCAGGCTGGTGTTCCAGATCGGCCCGTCCAGGGCGAGCGCCGTGGCGATGGAGACGAGTGAGCTCTTCTCGGCGAGGCACCGGTCGGCCATCTCGCGGATGATGATCCGCGCACCGGGACGGACGAGTCCGACGAACGAGACGTCCGGGTAGGTGGCCGTATAGGCCGCGACGACGAAGGAGGCGAAGATCTCGCCGCCGGTGACGCTGTCCAGCGATGAGACCAGACCCGGCAGGTTGCTCGCGGGGGCGAGGGCGGCGACGCCGTCGATCGTCAGATCCGGGGCATACGTCGGGGCGAGAACGCCGGACCACAGGGCGGCGTGACCGCCCTGGGAGTGGCCCCAGATGACGGTCTGCGTCGACAGCCTGATGTCCGTGAGCTGGTGGGCGGCACGGACGGCGTCGAGAACGGAGCGGCCCTCGCCCTGGCCGATGAGATAGGGCTGCGGTCCCGCGGTGCCCAGGCCGGTGTAGTCGGTCGCGACCATGGCCCAGCCCTGGTCGGCGACGGTCGTCTGGAGATACATCGCGCCGGCGGCCAGGCCGTCGTCGAGGAGTGACGGCGCGCATCGTTCCGCGTACCCCGTCGTGCCGTGCGCCCATGCGATGACCGGGACCGGGGCGTCCGTCGCGGTGGCCGGGCCGATGACGAGGCCGCTGGCAAGGGCCGGTGCGCCGCTCTCGTCACGGGTCGTCGTGTAGAGGATGCGCCACGCCTGGGCGCCCTCCGGGCTCTCCGAGCTCCTGAACGGCTCGGAGCGCACCAGCTGGCCGGGCGTGTCCGGCACGGATGCGGGTGCGGTGTAGAAGGCGTCGGGTGCGGATGCGCGGTCACCGACGATCATCCCGAGGAACCCGAGGCAGAGCGCGACGACCAGGGCGAGGATATTGCCGACAAGCCGCCATCCTCCACCCCTGACCCGTGGCACCGTCGCGGTTTCAGATGCCGCGGTGAAGTGTCGCCGTCCCCGGATCGAACGCGCGATGAGCCGGAATCCGGCGATGATGAGGCGGATGCCGAAGATCACGGCGACGGCCAGGACGCTGATGTCCGGCCAGGCCAGCGCGAGCACTCCGAAGACGAATCCCGAGGCGGCACCGAGAACGGCGTTCCAGAGCCGGGTTCCGTGGGCGTCTCGTGCTTCGAGCCCGTCGAGAACCGCGCCGGCGATGAGAGCCACTCCGAGAACGACGGAGATGACCCGGATCGTGGCGCCCGGCCACACGAGGATGGCGATGGCGGCGGCGAAGAGGATGCCGGCACGTACCCGGCGCCGTGCGGGCGTGTCCCACACATCATCGCCCGGGTCCTCGTCCACCGTGTCACCGTCCGTCCGGCCGGCGGCGACGAGCTCACCGAGTCCGATGACGATCAGCGCCACCACGACGGTGACCGACAGGACCGCAAGTGACGAGAAGGGATGCAGGGTGAGGAACGCGCCGACGAGGATCGATACGAGGCCGAGGGTGCCTCCGGCCCAACGTGCCCACGGCTTCGTTCTGACTTCCCCAGTCGCCATGGGCCCATCGTAATGACGAGGTCTGCTCCCGTCCGCGGCCGGACGTGTTCCTGAATCGGGCCCCATCGCTGTCATCTCCTCGGCGTCGGACGTACCATCCGACCATGAGCGTCGACACACACGAGCTGCGCCTTCTCTGCCGTGCGCGTGACCGGATGGACCGGGAATTCGCGCGGCCGCTCGACGTGCCGTCCCTCGCACGGACTGCGCTCATGTCGACGG
>CAYSVH010000058.1:0-2095 GCA_964434425.1 uncultured Bifidobacteriaceae bacterium
GGTGTCAGGGATGTCGCGCGACAGGGACCGTCAGGGATGTCTCGCGAAAGGACAGGGCGACGTGGTCCGGGGTGGGCTCGCGTTGAAGCAGCGGTCGTGGGCGGTCGGTTTGTCAGCGCGAGGTCAGTGTGGCGGCGCGCCGGTCCGCGAGCCTGCTGTCATCCGGTGGCGGGTGTCAGCTCGCGGATCGCGTTGAGCGCGGTGACGAACTGGTCGGCCCACGGCCAGCGGCTGGGCATGCGCAGCGTCGGTCGGCCGGAGCGGTTGACGAGCCGGGCAGGCAAGGCGAGGAGTCGGCTGCGGATGCTGCGTGCGACGACGAGTTGATCCTCGACGCGGACCTCGCCGAGCAGAGCGGTCCAGCGGGTCAGGTTGTGGGCGAGCACGGCGCATTGCAGCCACGCCGAGTTGGCGTGGAACTTCCCCGACGGCACGTGTTCGAGACCGGCGCCTTCTTTGAGGTCGCGGATCGCAAGCTCGATCGTGGCGTGCTGGCGATGGAACCGGTCGACTTCGACGACGTCGCCGGTGAGGTCGGTGAGGAACGCGTGGTGACGCCAGTCCGGCCACAGCCGCTGTTGCGCGCGGCCGATCAGGCGGGTGCGGCGCACGATCAGCCGCAGGGTGTGATGGCCGGTGGTGTAGGTCGTCTCGGCGACTTGAGCGACTCCGCCGTCGGGATAGGTGATGTCGATCCATGCGTTCTCGTCGATCTGCTCGATCGCCGCCGCGACGGTCGAGATGCCGCAGCGGATGGCCATCGTGAAGCGCACGTCGAGCCGCTTCAACGCCGTGATCGTGTCCTGGGCCCAGAACCCCGAGTCCATCCGCATCACGATCGGACCGCAGGCGCCGGCGCGTCGGGCGCGGGCGACGAGCTCGTCGATGAACCGGCGGGCGCCGCGCTGAGTGTTCGCCGAGCCTTTGCGCATCCGGGCGTGGATGATCTCACCGGTGTCGGCGCGGGTGGCCAGGATCGGGTGGTAGCCGAGCACTTTCGTGTAGCCGAACGCGGCGCCTTGCTTGAGATGTCCGGCGACCTCACAGATCGTCGAGTCGAGATCGATCGTCAACGACCCATCGCCCGGGCCGGCGCCCCCAGCCCAAGCGCGTTCGAGGGCGAGACCATTGACGGCTTCGAGCTGACGAACGTGGCCGAACGTGAACGACCGCAAGAACGTCCCCAACGTCGATGGGGCCATCACACGATGACCCAGCACCGCCGCTGTCGCGCCAGCGCGCAGCACGTCAGCGTGATCGATATGCGACCCGCCCGCGAGGATCGAATGCACCAACGTCAATACCTTACGTCCCGGCCTGGCCCCGCCGACCCGCCCCGTCAGCTTCACGGTGTCGTTGATCAACGGCTCCAGCCCGAGCCGACCGGCAAGCGTTGCCGGCACGATCAGCCCGGCGTTGGCGACCAGATTGTCGTCGTCGAAGATGACCTCGATCCGGTCCAGCGGCTGCGATACTCGCGTCACTGAAAGTGCCTCCCGAGCAGTGGAACGACGTGGCGTAAGCAACCAACATCGTCCCAGCTCAGGAGGCCTTTCACGCGGATACGCGCATCACCTCACACCAAGCAGTTCGGTGAATCGAGGCTAAGGGTCCGTCCGTCATCTCCCACGGTCTGGAGAAGGTCTGGGACGCTCCCAACCCTCGCCGAGTATCGTGGTCGAGCCCCGTACGCTGGGCGATGACAACCAGCTCCCGTAGCTCAGTGGATAGAGCGTCGGTTTCCTAAACCGTGCGTCGCAGGTTCGAGTCCTGCCGGGGGCGCCTCGATAAATTGGCGAGGACCAGAACAGCCTTATCTGGTCAAGGGGTGGACGGCGTCGGCCTTCCATTTGCCGTTGGTGGCCGTCCATGGCCGCGGTGCACCGTCGGGCGAGCAGTACGAGATCCGGAGCGGTGAAGACACTCGCGTCTGTCCGTCTGGGGCCAGAGCCGACCAGGCTGATCCTGGCGGAAGCCGAAGGCCCCGTGTCTTCATCCCGAGGGTGTCATCTGCCCGACTAGTGCTTCCTGTCCGGGGGATGAGGTGTCAGGTCCACCAGTTGGTGGGGACGGTGGTGGACCCTGTGGTTCCTTC
>CAYSVH010000059.1:0-2043 GCA_964434425.1 uncultured Bifidobacteriaceae bacterium
TGGTGCGAGGTGGCGTGCAAGTTAATCGACTGACACCAAGCTTGCACGGGTGCCGTGACACGGCTGCTCCAAGTCCTGACTGCGCTTGAGGACGAAGCGCTCAGCCGCCTCCGAGTCGCGTGTCCATGAGTGTGCGATCGCCCTGCCTGATGACGAGGGTGTCGCCCGTGATGCCGTCCATCAGGACCGGTTGTGGTCCTTCGCCGATGGGTGTGCCGTTGGCGGTGACGGTGCCGACGCCGGGTGGGACGATCACTCCGAACCACTCGCCGGCGTCTGAGCGGTTCAGGGCCTTGGCTCCCCCCGCTTCGTCGAAGATCGCTCGTGTCGTGCAGCTCAGGCCGTTTGCGACCAGCAGTGTGCACACCGTCCCGTCATTCGCGACCCCGACATAGGCCGCGTGCCCGTCGGCCATGCCCACGTATCGCACCCGCCCGGCACCGATCGACCGGAACAGGAAGGACGCGTTCTGATCGACGATCGGCCGCGGATCCACCTGAAGGGTGTCGAGCATCCGACTCGCGTGATCTAACTGCGCCTCGGTGACGTCGGCACCCGCGACGACGATGGCGGTCAGCCGGCGGCCGTGGTCGGTGAACGGAATCGCCCAGCGGCGCATCCCCGCCCCGCCGGGGGTGAGTGATCGGGTCTCCGGTAGGGTCGAGCCTGCCTCGGGGTACTTGTTGAGGTCGAAGGAGTCCGGGCGTTCCTGGAAGCCGATGGCGGGCGTCGCGCCGCCGGTCGGTGCGAGATCCTCGGGGCGTTCCAGCTCGTCGATCGTGATGAGGATGCCGTGATCTCCGATGACCTCCGCGGCCCTCGTCGGTAGACGGTCGGTCGGCGATCCGATCAGGAGCGGTCCGGTGCTGAGCGAGAGGATCTCGTGAGATGCGGGTGCGAGCGCCAGCGACGCCCGCTGGAACGGTGCCTCCACATCGATGCTGATCCCGTTGACCGGATCCGACCACCGGTGGTTCCCGGCGGCGTGCGGATCGGTTCGGACCGAGAGGACCATCACCAGCGCGACGAGGACGGCCGCCGCCACCGCACTGATGGCAAGCGGCATCCGGCGACGCCGTCGCCGCGATCGATCGGCACGCGCATTGACGCGGCTCCAGTCTCCCTCCCATCGGTGGTCACGCACCAGGCGGTCGAGGACTCGCGCCGTGGTCGCATCGATCTGGTCGGTGGATGAGGGTGGTCGCATCACTCGTTGCCTTCCTCGATGAGTTGTCGCAGGGTCTCCTGTGCCCGGTGGATGGTCGCCCCGACCGTCCCCGGGCTGATGCCCAGCACCTCGGCGATCGTCGTATTGGGAAGGTCGCCGTAGTAGCGGAGGAACAGCACGGTGCGCTGGCGGGTGGGGAGGCCGAGCAGCAGGGAACGAACCTCCCGGTCCACGATCGGGGGTTCGGGCGCTTCGGTCCGCGAAAGATCCGGTGGGTTCCCCGTGAACCACCTCCGGCGGCGGTGCTCCATCCGCGTGTGGTTGATGAGGATCGACCAGAGCCAGGCCTCCAGTGATCCCGGATCGCGCAGACCGTCGCCGCGTCGAAGTGCGGTGACGAACGTGTCGTTCACCGCGTCCTGTGCCGCCTCGACATCCCCGAGGCGGGCGGCGGCGAACCGCACCATGCGCGCGTAGCCGGATCGGTAGAGCGCGCCGAGCGCGTCGTGCAGACCACCACCGGCGTCCGAGACGTCCGATCCATACGCCTGTGTCTCATCCACGGTCACATCCAACAGATGCGCGGGCGTCGCCGATCATTTACCCGGGCCACGACTCGGGAAATCCCGTCTCCCGAAGTCCCCCCTTGGTGGTCCATCGGTGGCACGACGGTTTGGTGTGGAGCGCTGGGTAGCTGGGGCCTGTGAGCTGAGGCGCCACAACGGGACTGAGGTGCCAGGCACCCGAGTCCCGTGATTTCTGTGTCGTAATTGCAAACACCCTGCAAAGCGACCTTGCCCGACCTTCGATCGCACCCATCAACGGGACTCGGGTGCCTGGCACCTCAGTCCCGTTGCTCCGGTCCGCAAACCCGG
>CAYSVH010000060.1:0-1876 GCA_964434425.1 uncultured Bifidobacteriaceae bacterium
GGATGACGGCCTGGGCGATGGGAAGCTGCGGGGTGATGGCGTTGACGCCCGCCTGAGCGGTGTCCGCCTTGGAGGTCGTCGCTCCGATGGCGGCCTCGGCTGCACCGACGCGGTTCTGGAGGGCGGTCGTGGTGCTCGCACGGGTGAGCAGGCTCGAGTCGAGTCCGTCGATCTTGTCGGCGTTGAGATTCTGGATCCAGCCACGGCCGTTGACGCTGAACGGCGCGTCGGTGACGCGCTTGGTCCGGATGGCGAGGACGGGGCCGTTCGTCGTCCGCTGGATGGTGGTCGCCTTGTTGGCCTTGTTGCTCTTGCCGAGGATGAACCCCTGGCCGGTGGCGGCGAGGGAGACGGAGTTGCCGAGGATGCCGACGACGGCGACGACTCCGACGGCCTTGAGGGCGGTGCCGAGATGGCGCATATGCGTGCTCCTGATGCGATCGATGGTGTGTTCGGTGCCGTGCTCGGGTCGTGGAGGCACCTCACCACCCATCGCCCACGCCCGTCAGGGCTGCGATGCAAGCGGTCCTTCGCGTCGAATGTACGGCCGCGGGATACTGTCACCACGACAGGACGGATTCGGCCCCCTCCAGCCCATCACATGGCGTCGCGTGGCGCACCGTCGCACCCGGGCCCCGCGAGACCCGGCCCGGCGGTCAGCGGCTGCGGAACTCCTCGACGAGTCGTCGTGGCGCGGAGGCCATCCATCCCTCCTCGATGAGGTCGCGGAGTACGCGCGGGCCGACGGCGCGCAGCCGGACAAGGACGCCGGCGTAGCCGTCGAAGTGGGGGATCGTGAAGACGCCGCGGCGCCCGGCGTCGAGGATTGCCTCCTTCACCGTGAGGTCCGCCACCCGCACGCCCAGGATCGGCCCGGAGGGCGTCGGCTCGTCGCCGAAGCGCCGGATGTCGGCCGCGCTGAACAGCCGCTCCCAGACGAAGACGGTACCGCCCACGGACCACGCGCGTCCCTCACGGCGCTGGCCCTCGACCACCTCGGGGAGCTCGAGCGCGATGCGCGCGACGTCATCGAGGGTCGGCATCGGATCACGGTTCCTTGGGACTGGCCGCAGGTGCGGACCGGGACATCTGCGGAGAGTACGCCGGAAGGGACGATTGGCAGTTGTCAACCGGGTGAACGGGACTGAGGTGCCAGGCACCTCAGTCCCGTTCTTCTCCGATCACGGCAGCGGAATGCCTGCAAATTGGGATACTTCTGACCCCAGACCGCACCGCCAACGGGACTCGGGTGCCTGGCACCTCAGTCCCGTTGGAGACGGAATCTGGCGGATAGCATTCGAGGAACCTGTTCCTCGGAGGGCGACGATGATCGGTGTCACCGTGGGTGTGATTGCGAGCTGCCTTGCTCCGGGTGGTGCTTGTGGTGAGAACCGTGCGATGACCGTTACGCCTCCGAGTACGCCGGTCTGTCGCACGGACCGTGTGACACGGCGGCTGAGCCGCGACTACGGGGTGGTCAGGAAGGGCCCGGTCGAGGTGGGCGCGTTCCGGGGTCCGACGGCGGTGATGTACGGGGGAGTGACCCGGCTCGGACCGCCGATGCGCGATACGCGTAAGCGGATCCTCAAGTTCAACCTCACGCTCCAGAGGAATTGGGGTGCTCCCGCGACGTTTCGGATCGTGCGCGTCGACACGGGTCGGCCCGCGTACTGGTCCGGTCCACGCGGAGATGATCGCTACACCGGATATGCCGTGCGACTCGCGAAGCGGCCGGAGAGGTCACCGGTCTGCGTGCGGGCATCATCGTGCCCGGGGCGGGCTGCTACCGGTTCGAGATGCGATCCGACGGCAAGGTCGTCCGCATCCATTTCCTGGTGCCCGACGCACGGGAACCACTGCCATCGAACTGGTCACC
>CAYSVH010000061.1:0-1848 GCA_964434425.1 uncultured Bifidobacteriaceae bacterium
GGTTCACGACGGACGATCTTCTCGCCGCCGCCACCCACGCGCGACTGAAGGTCGGTGAACCACAGCGCATCATCCGCGAGGTCGCCGCGGCCGTCCGCGACTGGCCGCAACACGGTGGGGAGGCCGGGGTGCCGGAGGAGGCGATCCGCAGGATCGGGGAGGCGCACCGCCTGGATCTCGTGTGACCGCTATGCGGGAAGCGTCGACGAACCGGTGATCGTGTGACGCCGTCGCGTGACGGGCGGTCACCGGTTCGGTCCAGCCAGATGGATGAGGGCCGGCAGGATCGCGCGCCACTCCTCGGCCGGAAGCCGATCGACGAGTGGCCGAAGTTCGTGGTGAACCTGTTCGACGATACGTGCGGCGAGCACATGACCCGCCTCGGTCATGGCGACCGTGGTCACGCGCGCGTCATCGGCGTCGGGCACGCGTGTGACGAGACCGCGTCGCTCGGCGCGGACGATGAGCCCGGATATCGTGGACTTCTCCAATCCGAGGTGGTCCGCGAGCTCGGTCATCCGCGGTGTGCGGTCGCGCAGGATTCCAAGGACGCGAAGCTGTGTCAGAGACATGTCGTGTACAGCGGCCAGGCGTGTGAGCACCGTCGTGACGGTGAGGGCGACCTGCGCGAGAAGCTCGGCAGGATCGGCGGAATCCGTGGACTTCGGGGGTGCCATGTGCCCACCCTACGTGCAGTTGTTCGTATTACCAACTAAATTCGGGATGGTCCGCATCATCCGATCGAAACGGAGTGGCAAATGCATGCCGCCGTCGTGACCGCGTTCGACGCCCCGCCGCACTACGAGGAGGTCTCCGATCCCGTCACCCGTGACAATGACGAGATGGTGGTCGAGGTTGTGGCCGCCGGGCTTCATCCGCGCGTTCGCTCCCAGGCGGACGGCTCGCACTATTCGAGTGCCGGCGAGCTGCCACTGATACCCGGGATCGACGGGGTGGTCCGAGATCCGGACGGGCAGCTGCGATACGTGGTGCTCGACGAGACCCGATTCGGGACGATGGCCGAGCGAACCGTGATCGACACGAGGCGTAGTGTCCCGGTGCCTGATGACGTCGACCCCGTGGTCTTGGCGGCGGCGATGAATCCGGCGATGTCGTCGTGGGTCGCCTTGCGGCGTCGTGTCAGCTTCCGTTCGGGGCAGAGCGTCCTCATCCTCGGCGCGACCGGGAACGCCGGACGCATGGCGGTACAGGTCGCCCGCCTCTTCGGCGCATCCCGCGTGATCGGCACCGCTCGTAACGCGACGGCGCTCGCGTCGCTCGTCCCGCTGGGCGCTGATGCGGTGCTGCCCTTGAACCGGGTCTCCGAGGCCGCCGACGTCGACGTGGTGATCGACTATCTCTGGGGCGAGCCCGCTGCCGCGGCGATGACAGGACTCATCACGGCACGTCCGGATCGCGGGCGACAGATCACGTGGATCCAGATCGGGTCGATTGCCGGTGCCACCTGCCCGATTCCCTCTGCCGTGCTGCGCGCGGCTCGCCTGCAGATCGTGGGCAGCGGGATCGGCTCGGTCCCGGGGCGCGACTGGCAGGAGGAACTGCCGGAACTGGTGCAGGCCGTCGGGCGGGGGACGTTCGATGTCCGGGCGAAGGCTGTGCCACTGCGAGATGTCCGGCAGGCCTGGTCCGAGGCTGCGGCCGGCGGCGATCGCATCGTCCTGATCCCGTAGAGGCTCGTGACGGAGGTGACCGGTGCCTTGGCCTGCGCTTCCATCGTCACCGAGCCGGGCTCGTGGCGGCCGGACCGACTACGACGTGTCGGCTGCGCCCGTCTGCTCCACGACCAGGCGCTTGATCCGGGCCAGGATCGCGCCCATCCCGCGCATC
>CAYSVH010000062.1:0-1835 GCA_964434425.1 uncultured Bifidobacteriaceae bacterium
ACGGCCGAGGAGCCCATCCTCCGGAACGTCGACACGTGGCGCATGGGGGAGCCCGAGCACCGGGAGGAGGTCATGGACCGCCTCCACGAGCTGGTGCTGAAACCCGTCGACGGATCCGGCGGGGCGGGCATCGTGATCGGCCCGCGGGCGTCCGGCGAGGAGCTCGACGCTCTCCGCGCCGAGATTCTGGCCGATCCACGCTCATGGATCGCGCAGCCCGTCGTGCAGCTCTCCACCGTCCCGACCTACATCGGCGGCAGCATGGTTCCGCGCCACGTCGACCTGCGCCCCTTCGCGGTCAACGACGGGCAGCGCGTGTGGGTGCTTCCCGGCGGCCTCACGCGCGTCGCGCTCGGCGAGGGCGAGCTGATCGTGAACTCCTCGCGCGGAGGCGGTTCCAAGGACACGTGGGTCCTCGCGGGTGACGGGACGGTACCCCGTCGCAGCACGCCCCAGATCCCGATGATCGCCACCTCGCCACCCGTGAGCGGGCCGGCGCTCGACGCGCTGACGGGTGGGTTCGACTCCCAGCAGCAGCAACAGCAGCAGGTCGGGGACGGCGATCCCGCGGCGGACGACCGGACGGTCGGTCCCGGTCCGCCGTCGGGGAGCGACTCGTGCTGAGCCGCATCGCGGAGTCGATGTTCTGGATCGGCCGCTACGTGGAGCGTGCCGACGACACCGCCCGCATCCTCGACGTCCAGACCCAGCTCATGCTGGAGGACCCGATGGTCGTGACGGCGACCTGCCGCACGCTGCTCTCGATCATGGGCGTCCCATACGACGACGAGGCCGCGCTCACACGGACCCGCATCCTCGAGATGCTCGCCTACGACACGACGCAGCCGGCGTCCATCGCGTCGGCCCTCGGAGCCGCGCGGGAGTCGGCGCGGCGTGCGCGCGAGACGCTCTCGGAGCCCCTGTGGGAGGCGGTCAACACCACCTGGCGCGCGCTTCCGTCGGGGCGCTTCCGCACGCTGAACCCGCCCGCGGCCCTCGGCTGGGTCCGGGATCGGGCGGCGCTCATCAGCGGGACGGCCGAGGCGACGATGACGCGCGACGAGGGCTACCAGTTCCTGGTGCTCGGGCGCAGCATCGAGCGCGCCGACATGACCGCGCGGCTCGTCGCCACGGCCGCGCTCACCGGGTCGACGGCGGCGTCGGCGTGGACCAGCACCCTCCGCGCCTGCGGTGCATACGAGGCCTTCCTCCGGACCTACCGGGGCCTCGAGACCGATCGCGCCGCCGCCGAGTTCCTCCTCCTGGACCGCCTCTTCCCGCGGTCCATCGTGCATTCGATCACCCGCGCCGAGTCCTGCCTCGACAATCTGGAGTCTTCCAATCAGCGCACCGGATTCCAGAACGACGCGCAGCGGCTCCTTGGACGCACCCGTGCGGATCTCGAATACCGGACCCTTGCGGATGTTGTTGCGCAGCTTCCTGCGGAGATGGAGCGTCTGCAACACACGTGCGCCGCGGCCACCGAGTCGGTCACCCGCCGCTACTTCGCCGGGGCGGAGGCCACGAGCTGGCAAGGAGGCACATTGTGAGCATGCAGCTTCGGATCAGTCACACCACCGACTACGTCTACGACGGCGAGGCCGTCACGTCGTACAACGAGGCGCGGCTCACCCCGCTCACCTCGACGGAGCAGATCGTGGCGCACACACGCCTGGACATTACCCCGACGCCGTGGACGTACACCTACCGCGACTACTTCGGGACGCTCGTGACGGCGTTCGAGGTGCTCGACCCGCACGACACGCTGACGGTGCACGCACACGCGACGGTTCACACGCACCGGACGGGGCTCCCGTCGCCCAACCTCGCCTGGT
>CAYSVH010000063.1:0-1824 GCA_964434425.1 uncultured Bifidobacteriaceae bacterium
TGGCGGAGACCATTGCGCGGCGCGTCTGGCGCAAGCGCACCGATGCGCATCGCGTCGCGGTCGAGCCGATCAAGACGCTGGCGGCGTTGACGCATTACCTGGCGAACCACCACGGCAAGCCGGAGCAGCGGCCGCCCTCCTGGTGGGAAGGGCGGCGGGAACGAGCGTCACGCGGCTACTGGCATCGGCCGATCGCAGAGCTCCGCGACGAGGCCGCTGCGACGATCCGGGAGAAGCGTCTGCTTCGACGCGCGATCCGGGAGGTCGGCCCGGACGACGCCCTGGCGGCCGAGCACCTGGTCTCGAAGTGGCGAACGATGACCTGGGACGTCGTCCAGGTCGGCGATCAGGAGTGGCAGGCCCTGGCCGGTGAGCAGCTCGAAGCTCTCGCACGTCGGGACTGGCACCTGGGCGGCAGCATCCGGCCGGTCCTGCCGGACTGATCCGTCTGCCCGGACCGCCCGGCGCTCGCATGCCTCCGCTAGGAGGCCGCGCGCGCCGCGCGGACCGCGCGGTCAGGAGCACTCATCAGGCACCCCCGGTGGCGTCTGAGCAAGTCGGCCATCCGGGTTCCAAGTTCGGCGCTGATCTGGTGCACGCATCGGGCACCTACCGTGCGCGGAACGTTATCGGTCCTGTGGGCAGCCTGAGCCCGTGCGATAGCTCGGGCTGTCCATCAGGGGTAGCGGAGACTTCTGCGACATACGAACGTCTGACGCTACTGCTAAGGTTCTCGACGCGGTTCCCTCCGATCGAGGGTATGAGATTCCACCGCCACCAAAAACATGCGGGCATTGAAGCGATAACGCTCCCCCGCGCCTCTACGAAAGGGCTCATGACCATGAAGAAATCAGCTGACCGCCCTCTCCGTAGCGAGGTCCTCACGGCTCGCGTCACGCCAGAGCGGAAGGCGTACATCGAGGAGATGTCGACCAAATGCAATGTGACGATGAGCAGAGCACTAGAGGAAGGCGCGACGCTGTACCTGGAAAGCCTCCACAAGGCGCAGGAGCGGATCCGCGACCAGATGAAGATCGAGGTATAGGTCGCCCGTGTCTGGTCTGCGAGACACCCTCCAGGTGGTACGCGACGTGCTACCTGCACGGTCTGACGATCGGCCCGGTCTGCGATCTGCATACCGCCGTCCTCCGGCGAGTCCTCGACCTGGAGTGCGAAGCGATCGACCGTGAAAAGCGACGAGGGACCCGAGCAGGGGTCCCCCGAAAACGAGCATCAACGTCCAGGCGTGGAGTGAGGGGCTCACGTGGAGTCTAACGCGGCTGTTCTCGATGCTCCAAGGCCGTCTGACGACCTCCTGGCTAGAGCCCGGAACGGGCTCCTTGTCAATCAATGGGATAAGTCCCACCCTACGACCCCAGATGCGAGCACTTCGTGCGAGCGTCCGGTGCGTGGTTTCGCCCTTCGCTCCGGGGATGGGAAGGTCTCACGGCTGCTCGACTGCGGGTGTCGCGCAGACTGCGCGTCGTGCGACGCGAAAGCTGCTCAACTTCTCCGGGAAGTGATGTTCCTGGACGGGCTCGCGCAGCCTCCCGACGGCATCGCGACACTGACCACGAAGCACCCGAAAACCGCCTATGACGGCACGCTGAACAAGAGCGTCGAGCAGGTCGTGAGAGCCTGGCGGCGTCGATGGCCGGCGCTCGAGTATCTGGCGCTGGTGGAGTTCACGTCGGGGCAGGGTCGAAGCAGCGCCGGCAAGCGTCGTATCCATCTCCACGTTCTGCTGAAGAACTGCGATGACCTCACCCTGGCGGAGACCATTGCGCGGCGCGTCTGGCGCAAGCGCACCGATGCGCATCGCGT
>CAYSVH010000064.1:0-1823 GCA_964434425.1 uncultured Bifidobacteriaceae bacterium
GTGGAGCGTCGCCCATCCGGTGTGGGCCATCGTCACCTGGGTCGTCATCGTCGCCACGGCCGTCGTGGCCGGCGGGATGGTGGGGACCCACAGCACCGACAGCAGGTCCGCACCCGGCGACTCCGGACGGGCCGAACGCCTGCTCCACGACGCCGGGTTCCCCGACAGCCCGGCCGCCGAACACGCACTCATCCGCCGCGCCGACGGCGGAAAGCTGACGGCCGAGGATCGATCCCACGCCGCTGAGGCCGTCACCCGAGAGCTGGGATCCGTGCCGGCGGTGGAGAACCTCTCCGCCGAACCGGTCGTCTCGGCCGACGGGCGCGCCGCGCTCATGCGGTGGGACATCGCCGGCGATCCGAACACGGCGGAGGACCGGGTGGAGCCCATGATCGCCGCCACCGCCCGTGCGGCCGCCTCGACACCGGGACTCTCGATCGAGCAGGTCGGTGACGGATCGCTCAACCGCGCCATCGGACAGATGTACGGGAGCGACTTCCAGCGGGCCGAGGTGCTCTCGATCCCGTTGACCCTCTTCATCCTCATCGTCGTCTTCGGCGCCGTGGTCGCCGCGCTCGTCCCGCTCGCGCTCGCCCTCACGTCCCTGATCGCGGCCTTCGGCATCACGGCCGCCCTCAGCCCGCTCGTGGCATGGGACGAGACGACCGGCAGCGTCATGCTGATCATCGGCCTCGCCGTCGGCGTCGACTACGCGCTCTTCATCGTGCGCCGCGCGCGGAACGAACGCTACGAGGGCCGCAGCACACGCGACGCCGTCCTGGCGGCGTCGGCCACATCGGGTCGTGCCGTCGTGATCTCCGGACTGACGGTCATGATCGCCGTCGCCGGGATGCTCTTCGCGGGAGACTCGACCTTCACGTCCATGGGCGTCGGCTGCATGGTGGCCGTCGGAACCGCGCTCCTGGGGTCCATGATCGCCCTCCCCGCGATCCTCGTCCTCCTGGGTGACCGGGTCGACACCCTCCGCGTCCCGTGGCTCGCCCGCCACCGCCGTGAGACCCACGGCGACAACCGGCTCTGGGGCGCCGTCGTCCGCGGCGCGACCCGCCGTCCGGGCGTCACGGTCGCCGTCGTCGGCGGACTCATGCTCGCGGTCACCGCACCGGTGCTCGGGATGACGACGAAGCTGCCCGACCTCCAGGACCTTCCGCGGACGATCCCGGAGATGCGCACCATGGACGCCATGCAGGAGGCCTTCCCGGCCGAGGGCGGCGTGCACCGGATCGCCATCGGCACCCCGGCCGGTGTCGATCAGCCGGATGTCCAGGAGGCCGTGGACGCCATGGTGGCCGAGGTGCGCGAGACTCCGGGCATCGCACCGGACTGGACGCCGGCACCGCAGGTCTCACCCAACGGACGGGCGATGTACATCGATGTCCCGTACCTGGGCGATGACACCGCGCCGGCGGCGACGGAGTCGCTGACCGCCCTGCGCGATCTGATCATCCCGGCCACGGTGGGCCGTGTCGCCGACGCTTACGTCACAGGCGACGCCGCCGGCTCGCGCGACTTCACCGCCCTGATCACCGAGCGCCTGCCACTCATCATGGGCTTCGTCATCGCGCTGACGATCATCCTCATGATCCTCGCGTTCCGCAGCCCATGGCTGGCGGCGGTGACGGCGCTGCTGAACCTCCTGTCGGTGGGTGTGGCGTACGGGCTCCTCGTCATCGTCTTCCAGCACCACTGGTTCGACGGGGTCATCGGCATCGCGACGACGGGCTCGATCGTGGCCTGGCTGCCGCTCTTCCTCTTCGTCGTGCTCTTCGGGCTCTCGATGGACTACCACGTGTTCGTCCTGT
>CAYSVH010000065.1:0-1766 GCA_964434425.1 uncultured Bifidobacteriaceae bacterium
GTGCGTGCACCAGGCCGCGAGATCGTGGAATCAGCCATCTCGTGCCCCGGCGTCGGAGTGGAGCGTCACGCGCGCGGCCGGCGTGCGACGCGCGTCTTCGCCGGCGCCCGGAGGACATCTCCCCGGCAGACGTCGGATGGGGTCGTGTCCTCTCATTCGGGCACCGGGCGATCGCACGGGACCCGTCACGGTTTCAGTCGCTGGCCGGGACGGATGCCGGGTGCGCGGGGGCCTCACCGAAGCGGCGCCGGCGTTCGATCTGCAGCAGGGCGAAGGCGGGGATGAGTGCGACCAGGGTGAGTGCCACCACCCACCAGTGCGTCGACGCGTACGCCTCGGCCATGTGCTCGCGCACGGGCAGCGGGAGCACGGTGCCCTCCGGCGGCGGGGCCGCGTCTCCACCGCCGAGCTTGCCGGCGAGGATGACGGCCAGGAGCGCGCTGCCGATCGATCCGCCGACCCGCTGCACGACGTTGAACTGCGACGTGGCGTCCGGGATCTGCCGGTGCTCGAGCACGGCATAGGCCGCCGCGAAGGCGGGCATGATCGATCCGCTGACGCCGAGCCCGCGGAAGAAGAGGGCGACCATGATGAGCCACTGCGGGGTGGTCGCCGTCAGGAAGCAGAACGGGATCGTGGCGATCGTGAGGATGCTGAGCCCGACCACGGCGACGTGCCCGCCTCCGTAGCGGTCCGCCAGACGCCCCGAGATGGGGGCGGCGAGGGCGGCACCCAGCCCCATGGGCGCGATGATCAGTCCCGTCTCGAGTGCGGTGTGCATGCGCGGCCCCTGCTCGTAGAGGGGCATCAGGATCATCCCCCCGAACAGGACGGCGCCGAGTGCGAACGCGGTGACGGAGGCGGCGGCGAACGCGGTGTTCCGGAACAGCCGGACGTTGATGAGCGGTCGTTCACGACCGAGTGCGTAGACCACGTAGAGGGCCGTGAGGCCCAGGCCCACGACGATGGGGATCCATGCGCGCGGGGCGGTGATGGAACCGGTGATCCCGGTCTCCGCGAGGCCGAAGGTGAGGAGCGGGATGCCGATCGCCATGAGGACGAGACCGACCACGTCGAGTCGCCAGGTCTCCCGGCCGCGGTCGTCGGTGAGGAGCCGCACCGCCAGGATCACGCCGATGATCCCCACCGGCACGTTCATGAAGAAGATCCACTCCCAGCCCGCCTTGGTGACGAGGAGTCCGCCCAGCACGGGTCCGACCACGGGGGCGACCAGCATCGGAACGGCGACCATGCTCATCACGCGGCCCATCCGGTGCGGACCCGCGGCCTCCGCGAGCATCATCTGACCGACCGGCATGAGAAGCCCGCCGCCGACGCCCTGGAGGACGCGGAACGTGATCAGCGACTCCAGGTTCCATGCCAGCCCGCACAGGGTGCTCGCCAGGGTGAAGACCACGAGCGCGAAGATGAAGACGCGCTTCGCGCCGAAGCGGGTGGTGATCCATCCGGAGAGCGGGATCACGGCCGCCATCGCGAGCATGTACCCGGTCACGATCCACTGGATCTGCGAGAAGTCGGTGTGGAGGTCGAGCGTGAGCCGGTCGAGGGCCACGTTCACGATGGTCGTGTCCAGGATCGACATGAACGCGCCGATCAGGACCACGATTCCGATGCGGATCACATCGGGACCGAGCTTCTCGGATGCCGCCGCGCGACGATCGATTGGATCCGAAGTACCGGTCACGTGAGCGACGGTAGCACCGCTCCTCGCGAGACCGCCACCCTCTCGTCGTCCACGCACCGAC
>CAYSVH010000066.1:0-1761 GCA_964434425.1 uncultured Bifidobacteriaceae bacterium
GATCGCCGACGACCTCCTCGTCGACGTGCCGGTGGAGCCGTCCGAGAGGACCCCGCAGGAGCAGGGTGTGGCCCTGCTCGCCGCCGCGCTCGGCTTCTACCGGCGTGAGGACAAGCCGATGTGGTGGGTGTACTTCGACCGGCTCGTCGCCCCGGTGGATGAGTGGCTCGACTCCCGCGGCACGCTGGTGGTGGAGTCGGCGGAGGTCGTGGCGGACTGGGCCAAGGCCACGGAGCGCGCCAGAACCGTCACCCGGACGCTCCGCCTCATCGGCGAGCTGCCCGACGGCACGACGATCACCGAGGGCGCACAGGTGGTGGGGGTGTACGAGGACGTCCCGCCGTGCCTCGCGCTGGAGCCGGGGGCCCTCCGCGCGTTCGGCCACACGGCGACGGTCACATCCGTCACACCGTACGGTGACGGGCGGTTCGCCGTGCACATCGACGAGAAGACGAAGCAGGGATGGGAGCCGTTCGGCGAACTTCCGATGGCGGTGTTCGTCCACACGTTCATCAACTCCGCCCGGCTCGAGGCCGCCATCACCGAACTGGCTGACGAGGTGCGCTCCCGAACGCCACGCACCCTTCCCGACACCGCGGCCACGGACGTCCTCGTGCGCCGCTCGCCGCGCCTCCTCACCGGTGCCTTCGACGCGTCCGCCACCGATACGGTCACACCGACGAGCCTCGCCGACGCCCTGGGCGATCTGGACGACTCGTATCTGGCGGTCCAGGGTCCGCCCGGTACCGGAAAGACGTATCTGGGCTCGCGCGCGGTGGCCGAACTCGTCGAGCGGGGCTGGAGGATCGGTGTCGTGGCGCAGTCGCACGCGACGGTGGAGAACTTTCTCCACGCGGTCCTCGACGCCGGCGTCGATCCCATGCGGATCGGGCAGAAGCCGAGGCAGGGCGATCGCTCCGATCGTCCGTGGGTGCGGGTGGACACGGATGCCGACGCGTTCCTCGTCGAGGAAGGCGGACGCGTCATCGGGGGTACGGCCTGGCTGTTCGCCGATCCGAAGGTAGGTGGCCTGGACCTGTTGGTCATCGACGAAGCCGGTCAGTTCTCTCTTGCACACACCCTGGCTGCATCGCGCGCCGCCCGGCGCCTGCTCCTCCTCGGCGACCCGCAGCAGCTTCCACAGGTCAGCCAGGGCATGCACCCCGAGCCGGTGGAGACGTCCGCCCTCGCCTGGCTCACCCAGGGGCACGAGACCATCCCTCCCGACCTCGGATACTTCCTGGCCCGGTCCTGGCGCATGCACAGCCACCTCACCCGCCGCGTCTCGGATCTCGCCTATGAGGGGCGTCTGTTCTCGACGGAGGAGGTCACGGACGCACGCTCCCTCGTCGGCGTGAAACCTGGGCTCCACCCGTTCGTGGTGGCGCACGAGGGCAACAGCGTCGTCTCGATCGAAGAGGCGGAGGCGGTCGTCGACATCGTGCGGAGCGCCCTCACCGGGACGTGGGCCGACGGACCCGAGGTCACGCCGCGGCCGGTTACCGCGGATGACGTCATCGTCGTCGCTCCCTACAACGCGCAGGTGGCGGCCATCCGACGACTGCTGGACGAGGCGGGTTTCACCGATACCCCGGTCGGCACCGTCGATCGCTTCCAGGGGCGCGAGGCGCCCATCACCATCGTGTCGATGACGGCGTCGAGCGCCCGGGACGTCCCGCGCGGTCTCGACTTCCTCATCGACCGCCATCGTCTGAACGTCGCCATCTCCCGTGCACAGTGGGCGACGATCCTGGTCCACAG
>CAYSVH010000067.1:0-1613 GCA_964434425.1 uncultured Bifidobacteriaceae bacterium
CCGCCCACGGATCCGACGGGGGGTTACGGCGCCGTGGCTTATCCCCACGGAACAAGGGTGGCCGCACATCCGTGTCGGGCCGGTCGATGCCCTCCGCGTGGCCGACGATGGCGACGGTGCGGTCTGACTTGATGCCGAGATCCACGCCGACGACGTACCGGTGTCGGGGGTCGTGGGGTTGGGGACCATCGAGGAGGACACATGCGGTGAGGTCATCGAGGCTCGCGAGGCGGTCTTCCGCCGTCGTCCACTCATTGAGGAACAGGCGCGCGAAGCTGGACTCCGGGATCCGCTGTCGCTGCTCCTCAAGGCGGGCGGGGTCGAGCCACGGCACGGGGCCCGGCACCTCATGTAGCCGCCACAGGTCCGAGGCGCGTGCGTGCTCGCGGACGGTGTGCGCCCAGTGGGCCGGGTCGCCCGCGGAGGTGAGGCACGCCATCCGGCAGTCCGGGCGTTTCGCTGCTGCGGTGGTGACCGCCTCCCACAGCTGGCGGGCCGACGGGGTGGATGGCCACTGGGCGACCTCATCGACGACGACGAAGTACGGGCGAAGGCCCCACGCGCCGGCGGCGTCCGCGGCGAGTACCTCCAGGGTCACGCCGCGATGGTGTGCGGACACCTGGAAGGCACCGACCTTCAGTGCATCGTGGAGCATGGGGGTGCGGGCCCGGTACCCGTCGATCGCCTGCACGAGGAGGCGGCCCTGGTCGCGGTCGGCGGCGATGGCGTAGAGCATCGCCCCGGGTGGGGCCTGCTCGATCATCACGGCGATCAGGATGGCGGCGAGGTCACTGGTCTTCGCGCCGCCGCGGCCGCGGGTGAGGAAGTGGTAGGGCACACCGCCGTCGGGGTCGAGGACAGCTTGCGCGTCCTCCCACTGGAACGGGTAGGCGATCTCCGCCCACCGGCGTCCGTCTTCCTGCACGAGGGTGCTCAGACAGTCCAGGGCGGCGTCCCTGATCGAGGGAATGTCAGTGGTCACGTGGCGGGCTCCGGGTCGGTGGTGTCGCCTGCGAGGCGCGCTTCGGCTTGCTGGCGCAGGCGTCGGCCTTCCTCCAGCTCTTCGCGGGCGAGGGCACCGGCGTTACGGCGGGCGGTGATCTCGTCAACGGCGAGGGCTGCACGGGACATTGGGTCTAGGCCGAGGCGTGCCCGGGCTTTCTCCGCCCGGCTGAGCCACCGGTGAAGCTCACGGGACGTGCGTTCCGTGTTCGCCTCGTCTTCCGGCTGCTGCTCCAGCCACGCGGCGAACCGCCACGCCCGGACCTGCGCGATGCAGTAGTCCCGCACGGCGGGGAAGTCCGCGTCTGACAGGTGCGGCGTCGTGTCGAGGATGACGTCAGCGAGCGCGTCGGCCTCGGGGATGACGTAGCGGGACTGGGCGCCGTGCTTCAACGCCAGCGTGTTCCCTGCCTCCGCCTGCGGCCACGAGTACCCGCGTGCCGGTCCGTGGGAGGTCACTGCTCCGCTCTTCGGCGTCGGTTCCGTCGCCGTCCCTTGGGATACCGAATCCCCCGACCCCTCCGGGACGCCCGCAGCGGCGGGGTGTGTGGAGGGTGTGCGTACGTTGCGCGTACCGTTGTCGGTCATCGTGGCACCACCACCCGGCCACC
>CAYSVH010000068.1:0-1590 GCA_964434425.1 uncultured Bifidobacteriaceae bacterium
TACACGTAGTCGGTGGTGTGGCTGATGCGAAGCTGCATGCTCACAGGGCGTCTCCATGCCAGCTCGTGGCCTCGGCGCCGGCGAAGTACCGGCGGGTCACCGACTCGGTCGCCGCGGCGCAGGTGTGTTGCAGGCGTTCCATCTCCACGGGGAGCTGCGCCACGACGTCAGCGAGGGTCCGGTATTCGAGATCCGCCCGGGTGCGCCCGAGGAGCCGCTGCGCGTCGTTCTGGAACCCGGTGCGCTGGTTGGAGGACTCGAGGTTGTCGAGGCAGTGCTCGGCGCGGGTGATCGAATGCACGATGGACCGCGGGAAGAGGCGATCCAGGAGGAGGAACTCGGCGGCGGCGCGATCGGTCTCGAGGCCCCGGTAGGTCCGGAGGAAGGCCTCGTATGCACCGCAGGCGCGGAGGGTGCTGGTCCACGCCGACGCCGCCGTCGACCCGGTGAGCGCGGCCGTGGCGACGAGCCGCGCGGTCATGTCGGCGCGCTCGATGCTGCGCCCGAGCACCAGGAACTGGTAGCCCTCGTCGCGCGTCATCGTCGCCTCCGCCGTCCCGCTGATGAGCGCCGCCCGATCCCGGACCCAGCCCAGCGCCGCCGGCGGATTCAACGTGCGGAAGCGCCCCGAGGGAAGGGCGCGCCAGGTGGTGTTGACCGCCTCCCACAGGGGTTCCGAGAGCGTCTCGCGCGCACGCCGCGCCGACTCCCGCGCCGCTCCGAGGGCCGAGGCGATGGACGCCGGCTGGGTCGGGTCGTACGCCAGCATCTCCAGGATGAGGGTCCGGGTGAGCGGGGCCTCGCCGTCGTACGGGACGCCCATGATCGAGAGCAGCGTCCGGCAGGTCGCCGTCACGACCATGGGGTCCTCCAGCATGAGCTGGGTCTGGACGTCGAGGATGCGGGCGGTGTCGTCGGCACGCTCCACGTACCGGCCGATCCAGAACATCGACTCCGCGATACGGCTCAGCACGCGTCGCTCCCCGCCGGCGGGCCGGGCCCGGCCGCCCGGTCGTCCACCGTGGGACCGTCGTCACCGACCTGCTGCTGTTGCTGCTGCTGCGAGTCGAAACCTCCCGTCAGCGCGTCGAGCGCGGGCCCGCTCACAGGCGGCGAGGTGGCGATCATGGGGATCTGCGGGGTGCTGCGACGGGGCACCGTCCCGTCCCCCGCGAGGACCCAGGTGTCCTTGGAGCCCCCTCCGCGCGAGGAGTTCACGATCAGCTCGCCCTCACCGAGCGCCACGCGCGTCAGTCCGCCGGGAAGCACCCACACGCGCTGCCCGTCGTTGACCGCGAACGGGCGCAGGTCGACGTGACGGGGGACCATGCTGCCGCCGATGTATGTCGGGACGGTGGAGAGTTGGACGACGGGCTGCGCGATCCAGGAGCGCGGATCGGCCAGGATCTCGGCGCGGAGGGCGTCGAGTTCCTCACCGGACGCCCGCGGGCCGATCACGATGCCCGCGCCGCCGGATCCGTCGACGGGCTTCAGCACCAGCTCGTGGAGGCGGTCCATGACCTCCTCGCGGTGCCCGGGCTCCCCCATGCGCCACGTGTCGACGTTCCGGAGGATGGGCTCCTCGGCCGT
>CAYSVH010000069.1:0-1568 GCA_964434425.1 uncultured Bifidobacteriaceae bacterium
CGGTCCCCGCACTCTTCCTCGAGTTCGGGTCCAGCGGCTCGACATCCCTGCCGCCAGACGCACCCTCCATACGTGCGGCCGCGGTGATCGCCGACCTGGGAGGTGCCGGGGCCGTCGCACCCATCCGCGTGATCGTCGACGGTGACGACGGGGCGCCGAGTGACGCGGCCGTCCGGGCCGTCATCGCCGATGCGTCGCGCGATCCGGATGTCGTGGCGACCCGCGAACACCGGTGGAGCGACGACGGGCGCGCCGCGGTGTTCGAGGTGATCGCGCGCTACGACGAGGACGATCCGCGCTCCCACGACCTCGTCGCGCGGCTGCGGGAGAGCCTGACCAGCCCGCCGGGATCGACGGTGTTCGTGGGTGGGGCGCCGGCACAGAACCTGGACTTCAACACCACCGTCGGGACGAGCCTGCCGCGGGTCATCGCGCTCGTGATGGTCCTGACGTTCGCCGTCCTCGTCGTGCTCTTCCGGTCGGTCCTCCTGCCGCTGAAGGCCGTGGTGATGACGCTCCTGTCGGTCCTCGCGACGTACGGGGTCCTGGTGGTCGTCTTCCAGTGGGGTGTCGCCGACTCCCTGCTGGGGTTCGAGAACCTGGGTCACGTGACCGCCTGGGTCCCTCCGTTCCTCTTCTCGATCATGTTCGGCCTCTCCATGGACTACGAGGTCTTCCTGCTGACCCGTGTCCGGGAGGGTCGCGACCTCCTCGGCGACGACCGGCGTGCCGTGGCCTGGGGACTCGCCCGAAGCGGGGCGATCATCACCGCCGCCGCCGCGATCATGATCGTCGTCTTCCTCTGCTTCCTCTCCAACCGGCTGATCCCGATCAAGGAGACGGCCCTCGGCCTCGCGGTGGCGATCTTCCTGGACGTGACCATCGTGCGGCTGATCCTGGCGCCCGCGTTCATGGTCATCGCCGGCCGATGGAACTGGTGGGTGCCGCGATGGCTCGACCGCATCCTCCCGAAGCCGGTGCACTGACAGAGCACCACGATGTCAAGCTTGGTGTCAGTCAATTAACTTGCACGACTCGGGCGTGACGTCACGTTAAGTGCCTGACACCAGGCTTGACGGGCTTCCCTGCGCCGGCGCCGCGTCATCGGGGTGAGGCTGAGGACCGCTGCGTGTCTGACAGCGCAGCATCAGGTCAACGGCAACGCCACAGGCGGCGTCCGGCGACGATTATGAGCAAGGCCGGGGGCAACGGCCGAGTCGTGCAAGTTAATTGACTGACACCAAGCTTGCACGCTCCCGGTTCCCGGCACGGAAACCGTCAGCGGCGACGCCGGAGTCGGCGACCGGCGACGACGACTACCAGCAGTGCCAGCGCGCCTCCGGTGACGCCGGCGAGCCATCCGCGACGGGACGATGATCCATCGCCTTCCGGGGTGGTGTCCCGGTCTGTGGACTCACCCGTATCGGTGGACGTGGTGACCGGTGGTTCGGGCGTGTCATCGGCGATCGCGCGCTGCACGTCCGCGGGCAGGGGTACCCAGGTCACCGCTGTACCCGCCCCCTCGGTCGAGATGTACACGCCGCGGGTGCCGTCGACGGCGAGCCCCT
>CAYSVH010000070.1:0-1565 GCA_964434425.1 uncultured Bifidobacteriaceae bacterium
AGGGGCTCGCCGTCGACGGCACCCGCGGCGTGTACATCTCGACCGAGGGGGCGGGCACAGCGGTGACCTGGGTGCCCCTGCCCGCCGAGGTGCAGCGCGCGATCGCCGATGAGACGCCCCCGCCATCGGCCACCACCAGCACCGTCACGGGCACGTCCGGGGAGCGGGACACCACCCCGGAAGACGATGGGTCGTCGTCCCGCCGCGGATGGCTCGCCGGCGTCACCGGAGGCGCACTGGTGCTGCTCGTAGTCGTCGCCGGTCGCCGACTCGGGCGTCGCCGCTGACGGGGTTCCGTGCCGGAAACGGGGGCGTGCAAGCTTGGTGTCAGGCACTTAACTTGCACGACTCGGCCGCCGCCGCTGGCCCTGCTCGTGATCGTCGCCGGACGCCGCCTGTGGCGTTGCCGTTGACCTGATGCTGCGCTGTCAGACACGCAGCGGTCCTCAGCCTCACCCCGATGACGCGGCGCCGGCGCAGGGAAGCCCGTCAAGCCTGGTGTCAGGCACTTAACGTGACGTCACGCCCGAGTCGTGCAAGTTAATTGACTGACACCAAGCTTGACATCGTGGTGCTCTGTCAGTGCACCGGCTTCGGGAGGATGCGGTCGAGCCATCGCGGCACCCACCAGTTCCATCGGCCGGCGATGACCATGAACGCGGGCGCCAGGATCAGCCGCACGATGGTCACGTCCAGGAAGATCGCCACCGCGAGGCCGAGGGCCGTCTCCTTGATCGGGATCAGCCGGTTGGAGAGGAAGCAGAGGAAGACGACGATCATGATCGCGGCGGCGGCGGTGATGATCGCCCCGCTTCGGGCGAGTCCCCAGGCCACGGCACGCCGGTCGTCGCCGAGGAGGTCGCGACCCTCCCGGACACGGGTCAGCAGGAAGACCTCGTAGTCCATGGAGAGGCCGAACATGATCGAGAAGAGGAACGGAGGGACCCAGGCGGTCACGTGACCCAGGTTCTCGAACCCCAGCAGGGAGTCGGCGACACCCCACTGGAAGACGACCACCAGGACCCCGTACGTCGCGAGGACCGACAGGAGCGTCATCACCACGGCCTTCAGCGGCAGGAGGACCGACCGGAAGAGCACGACGAGGACGGCGAACGTCAGGACCATCACGAGCGCGATGACCCGCGGCAGGCTCGTCCCGACGGTGGTGTTGAAGTCCAGGTTCTGTGCCGGTGCCCCACCCACGAACACCGTTGATCCCGGCGGGCTGGTCAGGCTCTCCCGCAGCCGCGCGACGAGGTCGTGGGAACGCGGATCGTCCTCGTCGTAGCGCGCGATCACCTCGAACACCGCGGCGTGCCCGTCGTCGCTCCACCGGTGTTCGCGGGTCGCGACGACATCCGGATCGCGCGACGCATCGGCGATGACGGCCCGGACAGCCGCGTCACTCGGCACCCCGTCGTCGCCGTCGACGATCACGCGGATGGGTGCGACGGCTCCGGCACCACCCAGGTCGGCGATCACCGCGGCCGCGCGTATGGAGGGTGCGTCCGGCGGCAGGGATGTCGAGCCGCTGGACCCGAACTCGAGGAAGAGTGCGGGGACCG
>CAYSVH010000071.1:0-1502 GCA_964434425.1 uncultured Bifidobacteriaceae bacterium
CATGACACTTCCTGAGTCAACCTCAGGCCGCGGATGCGAGCCTGCGTGCTCCTCCGTGGTGGTTGGGGTCGTAGGGGGTGTGGTCGTTCCAGCATCGGTAGATCACGCGGATCCAGGCGCGGGCGAGGATGCGCACCGCGTGGGGGTGGTCGTGGTTGCGGGCTCGTGCTCGGGTGTAGATGTCGGCGGCCCAGGGGCTGGTGTGACGGCTGTTGTCGGCGAAGGTCGTGAGAGCGACGCGGAACCGTTTGTTGCAGGCCCAGCGGAAGTGCACGGCGTGCTGTTTGCCGGAGGCCTTGGTGACCGGGGTGGCCCCGGCGAGCGCGGCGACGGCGTCGGGGGAGTCGTAGGCTTCGCGGACATCGCCCCACTCGGCGAGCATCTGGGCGGCGTTGATCTGACCCGACCTTGGCAGCGACGTGAAGATCGCGCCGTCCGGGTGCTCCCCGAGCCGGGCGGCCACCGAGCTGCTGAGTTTCTTGATGGCGTGGTTGAGGGCCTCGACGACGTCGACCATCGCCAGCACCGCGTCGGCCACCGCGACGCTCAGTGCGGGGTCGGTGGTGCCGGCGGGGGCATTGCGGAGCCTGGTCAGCAGCTGTGCGGCGGGCCGACGGCCGGAGTAGCCCTGCTTGGCCAGGAACCCTGCCAGGCGCTTCTCGCCCAGGTGCGCGGCAGCGGCCGCGGTCGGGTAGCGGCGCAGGAACGCCAGGGTGATCGCGGACTCGGTATCGGCGAAGATCGCCTTGCCTCCGGGCCAATGTGCGTCCAGCAGCGCGTCGAGCTGGTTGGTGGCCGCGACCCGCATCTGGACCAGGTCGTCACGGCTGCGGACCACGGTTCGCAGCGCCTTGGTCTGCGGCGAGTACGGGGCCACGGGTCGGAGCCGATGGTTGCGCAGCCGCAGGTACTCCGCGATCACTGCGGCGTCTCCGGCGTCGGACTTTGCGCCGGAGACGACCTCGCCCTCGCGCCAGGTCTTGATCGCGTTCGGGCTGACCGGCACGACCGGGTGCCCGGCCTCGAGCAGCAGGTCGACCAAGCGGCCATTGGGCCGTTCGATCCCGACCTGGATGTCGGCCGGGTCGCCGTGTTTGGCGAGCCGAGCGATCAGCGACGCGATCCCGTCGCGGCTGTGCTCGACGGTGAACGAGGCCAGTCTCCTTCCGGCATTGTCGAGCACGCACACGGCGTGAATCTCCGCAGCCCAGTCCAGGCCGACGTAGACAGCGAGCAGGGCAGGATCCAGCGACACACTCTCTCCTCAGGTTGGCAGCGACGACCCGGCAAGGCCCCCGGAATCGACTGCCGGACGGTCACTAACTGGCGCTCTGCGGCGCGTCTCCCTGAAGCCGGTCTGCGACCCCGGGAGGACCGAGGGCGGCGGTGTCATGCAGGCCCTCGAAGGGCGACCGCACTCGGCCGTCACCTCGGCCCTCGCCGAGTCCCATCAACGAACACCATCAAGGCATCCGCAGAAAGGATGGTGCCCTAGTGACCGC